>DKDJ01000007.1 GCA_002451795.1 Bacteroidales bacterium UBA6851
AGAATAAGGCCGTTTTATGCACGGAACACTCCGGAAAATGCGCTACTTATGTGCGTTCTTTGTCGCCTCTTCCGCATTCGGAGTGCGTTTTAGGGTACTTGGGACTTTGGACAGTGTGTTTGTGCCTTGGAATTAGGTCGCTATCCGAATAGTTTGGAATCTGTAAGGAACGCTTCTCCTTCGACTTCTTTCCTTAACTTCGCGTTTGCCTCGACATTCTTGCTGACTATGGTGGGTTTATATTAGTATTTTTTGTATCTTTGTAGCGGAATTGAGGTATGGTGTAATGGTAGCACTACAGATTTTGGTTCTGCCTGCCCAAGTTCGAATCTTGGTACCTCAACGTTTTTTCGTAAAATAGTTTACCATAAGTTCAGAGCTTTTGTCTTTCATGACATCTGCTCTGACTTTTGTTCTGGGGTGAAGCAGGCTTGGAGTGTATCTGGTGTATCCTTTTTTGGGGTCAGAAGTACCATAAACGAGTTGCCCGAGCTGAGCCCATCCAAGAGCTGCTGCGCACATGGGGCAAGGCTCGACGGTTACATATAATGTGCAGTCATTTAGATATTTTCCTCCGATAAATTCTGTGGCAGATGTCAGGGCTATCATCTCTGCGTGTGCAGTGGGGTCATTAAGTCTTTCTGTCATATTGTGCCCTTTGGCAATAATCTTTCCACCGCAGACTATCACGGCTCCGATTGGGACTTCGTCTTCATCTGCTGCAGATTCAGCCTCGCGAAGTGCTGCCTCCATATATTTCAGATCTTCTTCCATGTCTCTGGATTGAGTTTTCGCTGTGTGCTTCGATAGAAGCTTTTCTATATAAAACAAAGGTAATGATTTTATTGCTAACTTTGTGGGATATGAGACTTTTTCTGATAGATGGACATGCTCTTGTGTTCAAGATGTATTATGCCTTTCTCGGCCGGCCCATGGTCAATTCGAAAGGAGAGGATACGTCTATATTGTATGGTTTTACAAAGTATCTCCTTGAACTGATAAGCAAAGAACATCCTACTCATATTGCTGTGAGCTTTGACCCACCAGGAGGAACTTTCAGGAACGAATTGTATCCTGCGTATAAGGCAAATCGAGGGGAGACTCCTACCCCGATCGTTCAGGCACTGGAGCCATTGATTCAGATAGTGTCTGCAATGAATATTCCAGTGCTTATGGTTCCTGGATTTGAAGCTGATGATGTCATAGGCTCTGCAGCTGTCAAATTTGCATCTGAAGATATAGATGTATTTATGGTTACTCCAGACAAAGACTACGGACAGTTGGTCTCCGATCACATTTTTCAGTTCCGCCCTGGAAAATCAGGGTCCGAAAATGAGGTTCTCGGAGTATCTGAAGTATGTGCTAAGTGGGAAATTGATCGGACGTCTAAGGTAATTGACATGCTGGCACTGTGTGGGGATTCTTCAGATAATGTGCCAGGTGTATCCGGAGTAGGACCTAAAGGCGCGGCAAAATTACTTGAAAAGTATGGCTCAGTGGAAGGTATATATCAGCATCTTGATGATCTTACTGCCAAGCAGAAAGAGAAATTCATGGAAGCTGAATCTCATATTGAATTATCCAAGCGTCTTGTTACGATAAAAACGGATGTTCCAGTGGATGTCACTATGGAAAGTATGGTGATAGATACTGCATATACTTTAGATATTGATGCATTGCTGGATAGGTATGAATTTCCGTCTCTAAAGAGGCTAGTGAGATCCATTGCTTCTATTCAGTGTCCAGACCATATTGACAAGTCGTCTTCTTATGAGCCCATAGTACTTGAAAAAGTGGAGCCTGCTGCACTTGAAAGTTCTAGCCGTGTAGCCTGCGCATTGGAAGGTGATTTATTTTATGTGACTGACGGCAGAAGATATGCCGCTTCGTCCGTGGAACAGTTCCGCTCGATTATGCAGGATAGCAAAGTGACGAAAGTAGGGTATGGCTTGAAAGCAGTTATGAACCGTCTTGCCGAGAGTGGAATTACGATGGAGGGGAATCTTGAAGACATTGAGATAATGCATTATCTGATAGACCCTGAGAAAAGCCATAAGAGGGAAGATTTAGTGAGGTCTTACCTTGGTACTGTGGCGGGACCTTCTCGCCCTGATGCTGAGGAACCGTCGCTTTTTGGCCTTGATGATGAGCATGATGAGCATGAGGTGATGGAAGAAGCGCTTCTGCAGTTGTCTCTGGTGCTGCCGGTAGCGGATAAGGTGAAGTCTGAACTGGAGAAGAGCCCCGCACTGAAAAGGCTGTATTACAACATGGAGGAGCCTCTTGTCCGGGTGCTATCACGTATGGAACTTGCCGGTGTGAAGGTAGACATGACTTCGCTTTATGAGTTTGCTGTCAGCTTGAGGACTCAGATGGAAGAACGGGAAAAACTGATTCGAGAAATCGCCGGAGATCCTGATTTGAACGTGTCATCCCCTAAGCAGGTCGGAGAATTGATATTTGAGAAACTCGGTCTTGACCCAAAAGCAAAAAAACCGAAGAAAGGCAACTGGCCTACGGATGAGCAGACGCTTCAGGAACTCTCGGACAGAAGTCCGGTTATAGAAGCAATTCTAGACTATCGAGGACTGAGGAAATTGCTTTCTACCTATATTGAACCGTTTGGATCTTTTGTGTCAAAGGTTGATGGAAGAGTGCATACGACATTCAATCAAGCACTTACTTCGACTGGTCGTCTATCTTCGTCCAATCCCAACCTCCAGAATATCCCTATTCGCACAGAGCAGGGGCGTGAAATCAGAAGAGCGTTTGTCCCAGGGTCTAAGGACAATGTACTTGTGTCAGCCGACTATTCACAGATAGAACTTCGTCTAATGGCACATTTCAGCGGTGACGAACATTTGATAACTGCTTTTCGCAGCGGTCAGGATGTGCATCGTGCCACTGCATCCAAAATATTCGGCGTGAGCATTGGCGAAGTCACGGATCAGCAGCGTAGAGTGGCCAAGACTGTTAATTTCGGTATTATGTACGGAATTTCGGCATTTGGATTGGCTCAGCGTTTACACTGTTCGAGGTCCGAAGCCAAGCAGATTATCGAAGACTACTTTGGAAGTTTCCCTTCTGTCCGCCAGTTTATAGCATCAGCTGTGGATAAGGCTCGAAACGATGCGTATGTAGAGACGCTTTTTGGGCGTAGAAGGTATATCCCTGAGATTAAGTCTGCAAATGCCGCACTTAGGGCTTTTGCGGAGAGAAATGCGGTCAATGCTCCTATTCAAGGGACGGCTGCTGATATTATTAAACTTGCCATGATAGCAGTCGACAGGCGTATACGTGAGGACGGGCTTGGGGCAAGGATGGTTCTGCAGATACATGATGAGTTGCTTCTCGATGTACCGAAAGAGGAGACCGAAGCAGTGGAAAGAATACTTAAAGAGGAAATGGAAGGGGTTGTGGAGCTGTCTGTTCCTCTCACAATAGAATGCAATCATGGTGAAAATTGGCTCGACGCCCACTGATGAGCTCGTCAGGCGTGCAATAATAGGCGATGGAACTGCGTTTACCGAATTGTGGGACACCAATATCGATGCCCTTAGGGCGTATCTGTCATCATCGCTGAAGCAACTTGATGATTTCTATCTTGATGATATCTGCTCGCGTAGTTTTGAAAAGGCGTTTCGTCAGATAGGTACGTACAATCCATCAATAAGCCGTTTTTTTACGTGGCTGAAGGTGATCGCTAGAAATACGGCGCTTGATATACTTGAGTCAGAGAATAGGAGTCGGTTGGTGTCCATTGAAGACTGTGATGACAAGTCCATGATGGACAATATTGGGGATGATACAGTCACGGCCCTTGAAACAATTATTGAGGATGAGGGGAAAGAGAAACTCTCGTCATATATCGAAGGAATGCCGGAACTTTATCGGGAAGTGGCTCGCAGACGGCTCATCGAAGGGGCGTCGTATAAGGAAATATCGGAGGAACTTGGTCTTGCGCTGAATACGGTCAGGACTCGTATTAGGAGAGCCAAGCAGATGATAGATAAAATGATGTGTAAAGAAGAAGAGTAGTTGGTATATGGATTATAGCAGACTCATAGAACTATACAAGGAGTGGAATAGTAAGATTAATGTTATCTCGCGAAAGGATATTGACAATATTTACGAGCACCATGTGCTTCATTCTTTGTCTATATCAGAGTATCTTCGGAGAAGATATCCGGAGGGCGTTTGGGATGGAGCTACTGTTCTGGATGTAGGTACGGGTGGCGGATTTCCAGGGATTCCGCTTGCAATGGAATTCCCCAATACGAAGTTCGTGCTGTGTGACTCCATCAGGAAGAAGATTACCGTTGCTGAAGCTGTGGCTTCGGAGTTGGGCCTGAAGAATGTCAGTTGCGTCAATGCACGGGCAGAGTCTCTTCCTGACAACTTCGATTGGGTGGTATCCAGAGCCGTGACCACACTTTCGGAATTCTATCCATGGGTTAAGGGGAAGTTCTCTCATAGCATTCTGTATCTGAAAGGAGGAGATGTTAATGCGGAAATCTCTGAGTTGCTCCGCAAGTGCCGGCTTCAGCCAGCTCAAATTGGCGCTTGGAACATTAGTGAATGGCTGAAAGATGATTATTTTGCCGAAAAATTTGTAATTGAAATAGGAAAAGACTATCTTTGCCTTTCCAAATCCGAATAATTAAAAAAATTAGATAATGAAAAGAACATACCAACCGTCAAATCGTAAGAGAGTCAATAAGCATGGCTTTCGCGAGCGTATGAGCACACCGAATGGACGCAGAGTACTTGCTTCTCGTCGTGCTCATGGACGCAAGAAACTTACTGTTTCTTCAGAGGATCGCTGGTAGAAATCAGTCTTCTGAGAACAAAGAGGTGGCTTGACAGTCGAAAGACTTGAAAGTCGCCTCTTTGTTTTGGAAAAGAGCGAAAGAAAGAGGTGACTTGAGTGCATATATACAATGACGAAAGGAAGTTTTTTCGTATATTTGAGAGTTTCTATTAAGACAAAGGTATCCGTACTCTAAAGTAATATGAATGGAGCGAATGACTTTTCAAGACTAGAACTGAGTCTGTCCGGCTGCAGGTACAATTACCGATATTTCCGGTCTCTGCTTAGGCCTTCCACTAAGATGCTTGTGCTAGTGAAAGCTAATGCTTATGGGCATGGGGCAGTGGAGTTTGCTTCCATGCTTCAGGCTGAAGGAGCTGATTATCTCGCTGTGGCACTGCCTGTGGAGGGAGTAGAACTGAGACGTAGCGGAGTATCTCTTCCTATATTGGTGCTGACTGCTGGTACTGACTTCTTCCCTGAAATAATAGACAATCGTCTGGAACCCGGTATTCCTAATATTCAAACACTTGAATCCTTCTGTGAGGTATTGCACTCAAGGGGAATCAAGGATTACCCCGTGCATATAAAGCTTGATACTGGAATGCATCGTCTCGGATTTATGACGAGCGAACTTCCAGAACTTATGGATTTTCTGAAAGTGCACGATGAGGTGAAGGTGAAATCAATCTACTCACATCTTGCAGCGGCGGAAGACCCTTCAGAAGATGACTTCACTCGCGGACAACTAAAAATGTACACCGACAATGCTGGTCAGCTCACTCGCAGCCTTGGTTATAAGCCTATGTGGCATGTCCTTAATTCTGCCGGAATAGAGCGCTTTCCTGAGTATCAATATGATATGGTTAGACTCGGTATCGGGATATACGGCATAAGTGCGCTTCCGGAAGGGCATCTTAAACCAGTGGCTTCTCTGAAGGTAAAAGTGCTTCAGGTCAAGCACCTTCGCCCGGAAGATGGGACAATAGGCTATGGAAGGCACGGTCATGTGGCAAGGGATGGTTCCGTAATCGCCACTATACCTGTCGGATATGCTGACGGAATAGATAGGCATCTGGGATGCGGTGCAGCGTCTTTCAGTGTAAATGGAAAGAGGGTGCCTACTATAGGGAATATCTGCATGGATATGTGCATGCTTGACGTTACCGGCGTGGATGTGAAAGTGGGGGATACCGTGACTGTATTCGGGACTGACCCTACTGTATCCGAACTGGCTAGAATACTGGACACGATTCCTTATGAGATTCTGACTTCAGTGCCGAGAAGGATAGAGAGAATAATTGTAAAGTAATATGAGTCCCCTTGTACTTGCCATATTGTTTCTTGTAGTGCTGGCCCTTGTCGTTATTGTGGCCATACTTGTCTCTCAGATGCATCTGAAGGAGAAGCACTATGAGGAACTTGCAAGGGAGCGTGAGAGAACGTTTGGCCTGATGAAGAGCCAGATGGAAGAGTCTTTTAGGCTTCAGTCCGAGCAGAATCTTTCTGGACTTCGACGTCAGAACGCTGAATCTCTTGAGGAACTTCTTAAGCCGGTGAAGGAGAAATTCGGTGAATTTGACCAGGCGGTAAAGAGTTCCCGCGAGCGTAGTATCGAGCAGGAAACATCCCTAAAGGAACTGCTTACCCACTTAATGGAACAGTCCAAGAGCGTGGGGGATGAGGCGCGAAACCTTGCGGAGGCACTCAAGGGCCGGTCTAAGATGCAAGGTGATTTCGGGGAGATGCTTTTAGTGGATCTGTTGAAGAAGTCCGGTTTACAGGAAGGGGTTCATTTCTCTAGCCAAGGAGTTATAAGAGATGAAAACGGACATGAGGTAAGAAGCGATAGCGGAGCAAGGATGATTCCGGATGTGCTGGTTTATTATCCAGATGACACTGAAGTAGTGATTGACTCTAAACTCAGCCTTAAAGCGTATGCGGATTATGTGAACGCTACAGATCCGAGTGAGAGGGAGAAGTATGCCCAAGAGCACATAAGGAGCATCACGAATCACATCAACGAACTGAAAACCAAGGATTATGCGTCATACATATCAGAGGGGAAGAGGAAGGTGGACTACAATATCATGTTTATTCCCGTGGAAGGCGCATATCTGCTGATGCTTGAGAAAGAGCCTATGCTTTGGCAGCAGGCCAAGGATGCGAAGGTGCTCATTGCCGGTCAGATGAACCTAATGATAGTCCTTAACCTTATCATGATGACATGGAAGCAGCATGACAAGCAGCAGAATATAGAGCAGGTCTATGCGGCCGCTTCAGAGCTGATGTCGCAGCTCAAAGGGTGGATGGATTCCTACGTCAAGGTAGGGGAGAGCCTTTCCCGGGCAATGGATGCGTATAACGACTCCAAGAAGAAGCTAACAGACTCCAATCAGTCTGTCATCAAGAAAATAGATAAACTCGAGCGCCTAAAGATAGCTCCGAAGAGGTCAAGGTCTAAGATTGATCCGAGTGCAAGGATTGTGGAGGGTACAGAATCTGTGATCCCTAAGGAGTTGTCCGGTACATTGGAAGAGTAATAAGTCTTGGATTTGTGTGTATTTCAGTTTCCGCGGGGCGCACAATTCCTGAATATCAACAAGTCTGCGGAAGTAGAGGCAGTTAATGAAAAAGATTGTAGTACTTGCTCTGGCCCTCGTAGGAATGAGTGCCTATGCCCAGCCTAAAGGCTCCATCAGCGGTGATATGCTGAGGGAAATCGAATCGTCCTATAAGGGGACTCCGGCTGATAAAGCTATTCGGAATGCTCTGAATACCACATCAATAGCCGTTTTGGCGGAGAATGCTGAAAATGCTGCTATGATTGATACCAACTTTTCCGACAGGGTGAAGACCGTGGGAATTACGGACCAGAAGTCGTCAGGGCGGTGCTGGCTCTTCACGGGTCTGAACGTGCTCCGTGCTGCTGCCATTGATAAGTACAACCTCGGGGACTTTCAGTTCTCGCAGTCTTATTGCTTTTTCTGGGATCAGCTTGAGAAAGCCAATCTTTTCCTTCAGGCCGTGATTGACACGAGAGACCTGCCTTTTGAGTCCCGTGAGGTGGACTGGCTCTTCTCCAATCCGATAAGTGACGGCGGAACCTTTACTGGTGTGGCTGATCTTGTGACCAAGTACGGACTTGTCCCTTCAGACGTTATGCCTGAGAGTTATATTGCAAACAATACCTCCGCGATGGCTACCCAGCTCAAGACACTTCTTCGCAAAGATGGCCTCAAACTCCGCGAAGAACTGCCTGGCGTAAGGAAAAAGAATGTGCCATCCCAACTCGAAGGCATGAAAGTGGAGATGCTTAAGGAGGTGTACAGGGTACTTGCGCTTTCCTTTGGTGTTCCTCCAAAAGAATTTGAGTGGAAAGGGAAGACATATACTCCGACTCAGTTCTATCAGGAACTGCTCGGTTATGACTTGCAGCACAATTATGTAATGCTCATGAATGATCCTTGCAGAGAGTACGGCAAGGTGTATGAGATACAATATGACAGGCATTTATATGACGGACAGAACTGGCTCTATGTCAACCTTCCTGTTGAACGTATCAAGGAGATGGCAGTCGCCTCTATTAGAGCCAATAAAGCCATGTATTTCTCCTGTGATGTAAACAAATTCCTTGATAGGAAGAAAGGTGTGGCCGACCTTGCTAATTTTGATTATGAGTCTCTTCTCGGAGTGGATCTGTCCATGGACAAGAAGCAGAGGGTGATGACACATGCAAGCGGTTCGTCCCATGCCATGACTTTGATTGCAGTGGATGTAAAGGACGGTGCTCCTGTCAAGTGGATGGTTGAGAATAGCTGGGGCTCTTCATCTGGATACAAGGGCAATATCATCATGACTGACGAGTGGTTCAATGAGTATATGTTTCGTCTAGTGGTAGAGAAACGCTTCGTTCCTGAGGATGTCATGAAAATGCTTGAGCAGGAGCCGGTTATGCTCCCTGCGTGGGACCCTATGTTTCTTGATGAATAGACCATTCTGAATGACACCTTTTCTTAAACAGGTTGCCTGCCACTATTATGGTGAGGGAGATATGTCGCGTATATGCTTCATTCTTCCGAACAAGCGTTCTGCTTCATTCTTCCGAAAGTATATCGGGGAGTGTGTGGAATCCGCTGGGCGTGCGCTCATGGGCCCTGAGATGGTGACTATGAACGACTTTTTCTATGGCCTTTCTTCCGCTACTCAGACTGATCAGGTAAATCTCCTCCTTGAGCTTTACGGCGTGTACAAGAGACTGAATCCTAAGGCTGAGAGCCTGGACGACTTCATATTCTGGGGTAATGTCATATTGTCTGATTTCAATGATGTGGACAAATATCTTGTGAAGCCGGAGGCTCTGTTTACCAACATATCCGATTATCGCAAGATGCAGGATTCGCTGTCGTATCTTGACCAGACTCAGATTAAAGCTATTGAGCAGTTTATATCTCATTTCAGCACAGGCGGGCGATATAAGGATGAGTTCCGCAGGATATGGGATATGTTGCTGCCGTTGTACCGCGGATTCAATGAAGTGCTGGAACAGAAGGGGCTTTCATACGAAGGAATGGTGTATCGAAGAGTTGCCGAACGACTTGATGCAGAGTCTGTCAGGGACATTATTTCTGAGAAATATCCCTTCATCGACAGGTTTGTGTTCGTCGGTCTGAATGCACTCAACAAATGTGAGCACAAGCTGCTTTCCAAGATGCGCAATGCTCATGTGGCGGAATTCTGCTGGGATTATAGCAGCCAGTGGATAAGGAACAATGACAATAGGTCTTCATCTTTTCTTGAGGACAATATAAAGAGTTTTGGGCAGTGTTTCGCTCTTGACCAGGATGGGCTTGGGGTACCGAAAATCAATGTATTGAGCGTGCCGTCTTCTGTCGGGCAAGCCAAGCAACTGCCTGATATTCTTGAGCGGCTTGGCGCTTCCGGAATGGAAACTGCTGTGGTGCTCCCGGACGAGGGTCTGCTTGTACCTGTGCTCAATTCCATTCCTGAGCACATCACGGATATCAATGTTACCATGGGGTATCCTATGCGTTCGAGTGCATTATGGACGCTTATGAATGACTTGTCATCGCTTCAGATGCACCTTCGGCAGAAAGGTGACAAGTGGTATTTCTATCATAAACAATTCTGGTCTATTATCTCCAATGGAATCGTAAAGGCCCTAATTGATCAGCCTACAGCATCAGCGCTCGAAGAGCTTAAATCAGAGTCTCTCTACTACATCTGCACTGATATGGTTCCATCCGACCCTCTCCTTGAGGCCATGTTTAGGCCCGTGGTTAAGGACTCTTCCACCCCAAATGCGGAATTGGTCCGCAGTATAGAGGAATACCAGAGGAATGTGTTGTCCGTTTTGGGACCTCGTCTGAAGGACAGGAGTGATATGGCGGTAGAGCTTGACTTTGCCAAGGAGTTCCACCTTGCCGTGGGCCGACTCTCCAACTATGAGCTGCCGGTGAGACCGGTCACATATTTTAAGCTTCTTGACAGATTAATCAGCCCTATTGCTGTTCCGTTCAGCGGTGAGCCTCTTCAGGGGTTGCAGATCATGGGCCCACTTGAGACGAGGGCTCTTGATTTTAAGAATGTCGTTATATTGAGCTGCAATGAGGGAATGTTCCCTCGTCGAAGTGTAAGCTCATCGTTTATCCCTGCTGAATTGAGGAGGGGCTTCTCTCTTCCGACATACGAGTATCAGGATGCTATCTGGGCATATTATTTCTATCGTCTGATACAGAGGGCGGAGAATGTATGGCTTCTATATGACTCCCGTACCGAAGGCGTTAATGTGGGTGAGGAGAGCAGATATATCAAGCAACTTGAACTCCATTTCGGTGCTCCGGTTACGCGTTATTCGTTTGTCTCGAAACTCGCTACCGCACAGGTGCAGGGCGATATACCCAAACTCCCAGAGGATGTGGAGGTTATTAAGAGTAAGTCGCTATCTGCTTCCAGCCTGACCAATTATCTTAACTGTCCGGCTAAATTCTACTTCGAGATGGTCAAGGGACTTTCCGCGCAGGATGAGGTGGTGGACTCTCTTGATTTCGGTATGTTTGGAAATGCTTTTCATGCAGCCATGCAGGAGCTCTATACAGTTCCGGACGGGGTGCTGTCAATAAACTATCTTCTTGGACTGCTGAAAGGAAATCGTGTGGAGGAAGTCGTGGACAGGAAGATACTTGAGCAACTTAAAGCATTCGAACTTACCGGGCGCAATCTTATCTATGAAGACATGATATGCCGGTACGTCAGGCAGACAGTCAGAAGAGATATTGAGTTTATGAAATCTGAAGGTGTTCAGCAGATGCGCATTCTCGGACTGGAGATGAAAAGGAATATGGTCGTAGAGGGCTTTAAGTTTTTCGGTATCATTGATCGTCTCGATAGTATTCGGGACGATATGGTGCGCGTAGTGGACTATAAGACCGGGAAGGTGGAGGATGCTGATTTCCTTATAAATGACAACAATGCCGAGACGGTGGTGGCAGCCTTGTTCGGTCAGGATAATTCCAAACGGCCTACGAAGGCCCTTCAGCTATATATATATGACCGTTTCATAAGGAGTGATAAGTCAAATAGGGGAAAGACGGTAGTGAATTCTATTTATCAGCCGTTGAGGCTTTTCTCTAAAGAAGTGGAAAATGTGCGTCTTAGCGAGAAGTTCTGCATCTTGATGGATGATGCACTGAAGAGTCTTCTTGCAGAGATCTCCAATACGGATGTGCCGTTCCGTCGCACAAGTGATAACGGAGTGTGCGGCTATTGTGATTTCAAAACTCTTTGTGGACGATGAAGATTCTGAAAGCGAGTGCCGGTGCTGGCAAGACATATAGACTATCGCACAAATATATTGATTTGCTTCTTGACTCCGGGAAGGCTGATGCATACAGGCATATTCTTGCAGTGACTTTCACTAACAAGGCCACTGACGACATGAAGCGTCGTATTCTGAAAGATTTGAAGGAGTGCGCGAAGTCTGACACGGATGCGGAGAAGATGCTTGTCCGCATGCTTCATGACTACGGGGCTTTTGCTGTGAGTACCATAGACAGATTCTTCCAGCAGACCCTCAAGGCGTTCTCAAGAGAGATTGGACAGTTTGCTGATTATCAGATAGAACTTGACCGTAAGTCTCTGATAAAAGAGTCGATGGACAGAATTCTTGATTCTCTAACTCCGGACAAGAAGGAACTGCTTGATTGGATAAAGGATAGTGTGAAAGGCTCGTTGGAGCAGGGAAGCAAATTTGATTTTGAGGATAGGCTCTACCAGATAGGGTCTCTACTTAAGTCAGAAGAACATCGCGCTTTGAGTGTGGCTCTTGGTATTGATGACAGGGAACTATATACAAAGGAAAGGCTGTCCCGTCTTAGGTCCGAGTGTGATACCATAATAAATACTGTATCCGGAAGGCTTGCTGAGTTCGGGGTAAAAACCGAGCCCGGGAAGCCACTTGACTTCTCCAACAAGAAGACTCTCCTCAAGAAGAACCCGGACCTAAAAGAATATGTGGACGAGGTGCTCCAACGGTACAATACGGCCGTGCTTGTGCGGGGGCTTATATTCAGCCTTGGCCTTGCGGGAGAATTCTACACCGCTTTTGACGAACTCCTCAAGGAGAAGAACCTTATGTGTCTGGACGAATCCAATGTGATACTGAAAGATATCATTAATGGCTCTGATGCTCCTTTCGTGTACGAGAAAATTGGCGTGCGCTTCGAAAATTTCCTGCTGGATGAATTCCAGGATACCTCTAATATCCAATGGGATAATTTCCTGCCACTGCTTAAGGAGAGTGAGGCCTCTGGAGGCTACAACCTTATCGTAGGTGACGTCAAGCAGAGTATATACCGCTTCCGGGATTCTGACTGGAGTCTTCTTGGAAGTAGGGTTGCGGAGCAGTTCCCGTCTTCGGATGTCGAGAATATGAAAGAGAATTGGCGCAGTGCTCCACGTGTAGTCCGGTTCAATAACTCGTTCTTCAAAATGGCGTCAGGGCGTCTCGGCTTGTCGGACCTTTATTCCGATGTCGATCAGACACCGAAGAACAAGGACATGGATGAGGATGCCGGATTCGTGCAGATAAGTTTCTGTGAGGATCAGAATGCTAAAGTGCTTGAGTCTATATTCATGGCCAGAGAAAATGGAGCGCTGTGGAATGACATAGCCGTGCTTGTACGTAACAATTCGGAAGGCTCGAAGATTGCCTCTATGCTGATAGATAGCGAGATACCTGTAATTTCTGATGACTCGCTCAAAATCTCATCTTCTGTGGTTGTGAGGAAAGTCGTGTCCCTTCTTAAGGCCTACGATAATCCGCAGGATAGCATCTCACGATATCTGGCAGAATCAATGGATGTAAATTTCCCAGATAACTGTCATTCGCTAGTGGATTTGGCTGAATCGCTGCTGCGTTCAGTGAAGGACAAGGAGCCTGAGTGCTTTGGTTCGGAGACCTTATATATTCAGGCTTTTATGGATGATCTTCAGAATTGGACTCGCACCAATGGCAATAGCCTTCGTGGCTTCCTTGATCACTGGACAGAATCGGACTTGTCCATCAGTTCGCCAGAGGGAGAGTCAGCGGTGAGGGTTATAACCATACACAAGTCTAAAGGACTAGAGTATGAATATGTCATCTTCCCGTTTGCCGAGAAGGTAGGACTTTTCAAGGATACAACGCGCTGGTGCAAGCTGGATGCGGCGAAATATGGGCTTGACGATGTGTTCGGTGGAATCTATCCGGTGCGCCTAAGTTCAAGAACTGCAAATACGTTCTTCTCTGAAGAGTATCAAGCAGAGTTGGAACGGCAGCTGGTGGATAATCTTAATGTGTTCTATGTGGCGCTCACGCGCGCTGTTCGAGGGCTTCATATAATTTCCGCCTTGCCGACAAAGAAGTTTAAGGACTCTCTCAATAAGGGCACCCCTTTATATTCGAAAGTTAGTGATCTTTTGTACGAATATGCCAATTCCATGGATGAGACAAGAATAGGCAAGATGCCGGATTTCCATGAAATAAAGCGTCCAGAAGCATTGAACGAACCTTTCGAAGCTTCTTACGAGTCTGTAAGCCTTGGCGGAAGGCTCTCCCCGTCCGCCGACTCGTGGGACTATTTCTCTGATAGCGGAGAGGCAGGGTTCTCTGTATCCCATCGGCTCAAGGGAATAGTCATGCACGATATACTTGCTTCAGTGAAATATGCCTCGGATCTTGCGAAGTCCGTCAATGTGGCTGTAAGTAACGGGGAGATTGATTCTGCTCTGCGTGACACGGTCGAAGCCCTATTGTCCAAGAGGATTGCCGCTCATCCGGAGTGGTTCCCTCAGGTAGGGGATGAGTGCAGGATATTGAACGAGTGGACGGTGTTCCGAAAAGACGGCAAGCCACGACGTCCTGACAGGGTACTCATCAGAGAGGGGAATGTACGGATTGTGGACTTTAAATTCGGAGAGGAAATGGATAAATATAAAGATCAGATAAGGAGTTATGCCAATATTTATCGCTCGTTAGGGTATAATGTGATATCGGCATCGCTCTGGTATGTGGAATCAGACAAGACTGTAGAGGTATGAAAATACTGTTCGTTTTAATGATGCTCATTTCAGGGATGTTCCCTGCGTCCGAGAAGCATCCAGAGGCACCTTCCGTGCCTGATATGATGGTTTTTGCCGGAGATACGATATATTTTGACAGGCAGGATATTTATGAGCGCATGGACCGTGAGCTCATCTCCTTTACCTATATGCATACCAATTCTACGCTGATGCTGAAGCGCTCAAAGAGGATATTTGCACAGGTTGTGCCTATTCTCAAGGCTCATGGGGTTCCGGAAGATCTGAAATATCTTATGGCAATTGAGAGTAATTTTGATCCAAAAGCACTCTCTGCTGCTGGCGCAGCAGGATTGTGGCAGTTTACCAAATCTACGGCCAAGGAGTATGGACTGGAGGTCACACAGGAAGTTGATGAGAGGTATCATATAGAAAAAGAGACGCACGCTGCATGCGATTATCTATTGAAGGCTTATGAGAAATATGGTGACTGGATGACAGTGGCGGCCAGTTATAATGGAGGTCAGAACGGTATCTCGAGGCGTATTGAGGCTCAACACCAGAGTAAGGCTATGGATTTATGGCTTGTGGAGGAAACTTCCCGGTACATGTTCAGGATCCTGGCTGCCAAGATGTTCTTTGAGAATCCGGCTTCATTTGGATTCCATGTTAGCGAGAAAGAGAAATATCCCATAGAGCCCGCGCCGAAAGAAGTAGTTTGCGTAAGTGGGGCAATAGATAATCTTGTGGACTTCGCTGAGGAGCATGGAGTTCGCTACGCCAGCCTTAAAGGAGCTAATTTGTGGCTTCGTGATAGCAAACTAACAAACAAGGCAGGAAAGACCTACGAGATAATCATTCCTCGCGAAGGTCGGTGACAACCCATTCAGATCCGAGATTCTCTGTGCTGAAAGTGAAAGGAGACAAGTCTGTGTTTGCTGGGAAGTATCTGATATCGGACAATGTCAACTCCTTGATAGTATTCTCATACATGAAAACTTCTTCCGTGCCAGTGGATGATTCTATATATACGTCCATCGTCTCGCGGTCCACGGTCCACCTTGTGTGCGCGTCGCTGAAGATTTCCAGCCCATTGCCCTTGGCATAATAGCAGTTCCCCTGCAGAAGCAGAGTCCCGGACAAATTCACATCAGTACCGTTTGCCGTAACGATACAATTGTAAGACAAGGATATTCTCTCGCTGAATCGTCGTTTGAGAACCTCTTTTGCGGAGTCGGTGTCTCGATCTGGTACCGCTGTCGCAGGAAAGACACCGCAGCACATCAGTATGGCTGCGGATAAAACGGATATTCGCCTTAATATGCGCATGGGCTATGATTTCATTACACTTTCAAGGATCGGTTCAAGGTCTTCAAGCGAGGCGATAAGCACCTGCCTTGGCTTGGAGCCTTCCTGCGGTCCCACAATTCCTGCAGCTTCTAGCTGGTCCATTACACGGCCTGCCTTGGCGTATCCCATACCGAGTTTTCTTTGGAGGTCGGAAGTCGATCCCTTCTGGGTGCTTACTACCATCCTTGCTGCCTCAGCAAAACGCTCGTCGAGGTTCTTGGTGTCAAGGTTTCCTGCACCTCCACTTTCGCCTCCGGCTTCGGAAACATCTGGCAGATAGTATGGGGTGTTGTAGCACCGCCCATAACCTTGCTGCTCACAGATGAATCTGTTAATGGAGTCAATCTCATCGCCGCTTACATATCCGCACTGTATTCGCTCTGATTCGATGCCGGCGGAGAACAGCATATCTCCCTTTCCGATGAGCTTCTCGGCTCCAGGACTGTCAATGATGGTGGTGGAATCTACGCGGGACGCCACACGGAATGCTATTCGCATAGGGAAGTTGCTCTTGATAAGACCATTGATGACATCTACGGAAGGCCTCTGTGTGGCGAGAATGACATGCAGTCCGGCAGCGCGGCCCTTCTGCGCGAGTCGTATGATGGAGTTGGTGATGCTCCTACTCGCTGCTCTTGCTTCTGGCGCTCCACCTATTGTCATGGTAAGGTCGGCATACTCGTCCACCACTACCACGATGTAAGGGAGGAACTTGTGTCCATGGTCCGGGCGCAATTTGCGCTCCTTGTATTTGGAGTTGTAGAGCTTGATGTTATTGACTCCGGCCTTGCTGAGCAGTTCGTATCGCTCGTCCATTTCTATGCATAGAGAGCGAAGAATCTTCTCGGCATCTTTCGGGTTCTTCACCACAGCACGGTTCATCTCATCCTCTTCTGAACCGGCATCTGGAAGGACGGCCAGATAATGTTTGAGCAGTTTGGCGTATGATGAGAACTCGACCATCTTAGGGTCAATGAAAACGAATTTCAGTTCGGATGGGTGCTTGGCGTATAGCAGGGATGATACTATTACATTGAGTCCCACTGACTTACCCTGTTTTGTGGCACCGGCTACAAGAAGGTGAGGTGCGTCTGCCAGGTCGAAGACCTTGACTTTCTGCGTGATAGTGTAACCTATGGCGACAGGGAGTTCGGCCTTGCTCTCGCGGAAGGCGTTGTCATTGAGAAGTGCCTTGAGCGGAACAATGGAAGAATAGTCGTTGGCCACTTCAATACCAACGCAGTCAGAAAGCTGTATGACGCGAACCCCTCGGGCGTTGAGGGTCATGCCTATATCTTCTTGAAGTTTCTTGATATCTGCTATCTTGACGCCTGGGGCGGGATATACCTTATAGAGTGTAACTGTAGGGCCAACCTGAGCCTTGACGTCATTGAGCTGAATCTTGTAATTTGCAAGGGCAGCCCTAATCTTATTATTGTTGCGGGTGAGCTCCTCGCTGGAAACCTCCCGCCTACCGCTTGAGTGGGCTTCGAGAAGGTCAAGGGTAGGGAACTTGTATTTCGGCAGCCCGTCAGGCGGGTCAAGTCTGTTGTTTATAGGCTTGAGCTCCTCGGTAACTTCCGTATTGAGGGTGTCTCCTGTAATGATTTCGAAGTTGCCCTCTGTGCCGGTTGCTTCTTGATCGTAATTAGCTGTTTCATGCAGTCGTTCCAGCTTCTCCTCGACAAGTGTGGACTCTATAGGTGATTCTGTGATCGGCTCCGATACTGGCTCTGTCGTAATGGCATCAGAGAGTAGACCCTCGGCCGCATCTTCAGGAGAGGCTGCTTCGTCAGTGGAGCTCTCCGTCACGGATACGTCAGCATTATCTTCTTGCATGGTAGGAACTTGCTCCGGCTTGTCTTCTGGTGAAGACTTGCGTTTTTTCTTTTTTCTCTCTCCGCTACCGAGTGAAGAAAACCATCTGCTGAACTTTCTTGAAGTCAGAATCAAGAATATAATGATAAGCACGAGTATGGCAAGCCCAGTTACTATACTGCCGATAGTCTGTGTGAGCCATGCTGTGCAGAACGAGCCGCAACGCCCACCAAGACCTCCGTCGAACACAGTGTCCATGCCAATCAAATTGCCTATGTAGGAGAATGTCAATGATGCAAGAAATGCCCCGAAAAGAGCTATGACTCCTGTCCTGGCGAGAGAACTCTGCCACTTGCCGGACAATAGTCGCACGGATATGGCTACAAGGATGACTAGAAGTGCGAGACTGCCTATGCCAAATAACTCGCTTACAAGGAAATGCCCGGTCCTGAATCCCAGACTGCCAGCAGCATTGGCCGCTTTCTCCATAGTTCCACCGTCCGAAAGCAGGCTCGCGTCTTGCTTCCAGCTAAAAAGGTATGATAAGATGGCTATAAAAACGAAAACGGCTGCTATAAGAAAGCAGACGCCGGTGACTTTGATGACTACAGCCCTCTCTTCTTCGTCCCAGTTCTTCCAAATCCTCATTTGTGGCTACTATTTCTTCTTGTTTCTCTGTTTTCCGTTTTTTCTGTGATTCTTGGCTGAAGGCTGACCGACATTGACTCCCAGACTTGGCCTGTTGAAACTAATGCTGTTGGACAGTCTGTCTAGCGAAAGCCCTTCGGGAATGGTTATTTTTCCATCTGAGAGCTTCTCTATGTCGTTGAAGATCGTTTCGTCAGCCACGCTGTCCTTGTTCCATATCAGATACTGCTGACGCATGTATGTTGCAAGTCCTCTGAGCATTTCGGTCTTAACCTCTCCGTCAGGCTCGGAAGCCAGCAGGTTGATGATCTTCTCGATATTCCGGCCATAGTGTGCCGCTTTGATGCGGCTATCCTTCATGGGAAGCGGCACCGGGCTTTTCGTAAAGACTTCAGCCTGCGGACATGGATAAGGAGAGTCTACGTCGAGGTCAAATCCGGCGATCATGTATAGCTGATCCCATAGGCGGTGCTCGTAGTCTTCTTGCTGATGCACCTGTGGATTGAGAATTTCCATGACTTTGATAACGGCACGTGCCTGCTCGCTGCGTTTGTCCCTATCTTCAATGAGTTTCAGGCTCTCCACCATTTTCAGCACGTTTCTGCCGTATTCCGGCATCGCCATTTTCTCTCTTGACGTATTGTAGTCAAGTCCTATATTGTTCTCTGTCATATCCGTGATAGATTGTTATAAACTACAAATATAGTTAAAGTTTGGCTCCTTGTCAAAGGAATTATTCAAGATTAAATCCTTCAGATTTCCAAGTTCCATCTGAGCATATCAGGTAGGCTTCCACCCCATCAAGGGACTCCACAAGACGGCGTGCGTCATCCGGACCGAGCACCATGCAAGCTGTGGCAAGAGCATCTGCTTCCGCTGCTGATGGGGCAGTGACAGTGGCGCTGAGCAGATTGTGCTGTACGGGATATCCTGTACGTGGGTCGATCGTGTGTGCGTATTTCTTTCCGTCCTTTATGTAGAATTTGCGGTAATTGCCTGATGTGACTATGCCGCAGCCCGTGCCGTCAGAGTGCCAGATTCCTTTGAGGTCCTTTCCTGGAGTGTTGTTGCCGTCCACTGGATTATCAACTCCGATTGTCCATCCTTTTCCAGACGGGTTGAACCCTTCGCAGTAGATTTCACCTATATCCACGAGCATGTCCTTTACTCCGAGCGAGTGCAGATACTCTGCGATAACATCGCAACTGTATCCTTGTGCTATGGCGTTGAAATTCAAAGTCTTTCTGCTGACGCAGTCAGCCATGGCCGCCTTTACCGCTTCATCTGACGGCAGACTGTCTGTGGTGAAGCCGAACCCCCAAATGTCGAAAAGGGGCCCGCTAAAAACATCAAATGCCCCGTCGGACAACTCTTTGTACTTTTCAGACAGGCTTAAGAGTTCTGTGAAATATCTGTCCGGAACGATTTCCTTTCCTGCATTGCGCTGGCTCAGCAGGGAATTGTGGTTGTATCCGGATATGCTGAAGTCAATGCATTCAAGCAGGGAATCTATGGCTGCTGCGATGGCTTCGTGCGTCTCGCTGACCCCTTTGAGATTGGCTTTGACCTGATATGTCCCGCCTTGAGCGTATCCTGAGAATGACTCATAACTTCTTTGGGAGCAGCCAAAGGATGTAAGAAGCACTGCGAGAGATGCTAAAAGAAAGGTTCTCTTCATTTTTTTCGGCAAAGTATTTGCACAAAGTTAACGCAATTCGAGCAATTTTGTGCATATTTGTATTTTGTATGAAGAAGAGTTTGATTATTACTGCGGCCGTTATTGTCATGGGAAGCATTCTCTCCGGTGGCTGCAAGAAGGATAATAGTACTACCAAAGGGACCCTTGATGGAAGCCTCAAGCTTGTGATGCCCGCGTATGTGGAGCCTGGTTATACCAAGACTTTCAGCTTGGATACGATGACAGTGTTGTCAAGACCGGATGGTGCCAAGATAGGCTATTATTTCGCCAATCCTTTTAAGGAGAAAAATGATACTGTGATTACCGCCGACGGAAAGATTGATAAGAAGTCATACACATTTGAGGTGGAGGATACACTTGGCGTTGTGTCTCTTGTGTTCGGTGCGGTAAGTAGCGATGACTATTATGGGAAGAGTACCACGACGTCTTTTACTGTAGTTAAGAAAGGTCTTGATGGCAGAGGATCTATTACGGGATTCCGTAGCTATGATGAAGATATTCTTTTCACCGATACGCGAGATGGCAGAACATATAAGGCTGTGAAAGCGGGAGATCTTCTCTGGATGCGTTCTAATCTTGCCTGGAATGGATCAGGTCTTCCTTATTTGCGCTATGATGTGCTCTCCGATATTTTTGGCCGATATTATACTTGGGAAGAGGCTCAGACAGCATGTCCGGATGGTTGGCGGCTTCCGACAGAGGCTGATTGGAGTGCGCTCGCTGAGAGTTGCGGCAAGGAAGTTGGCGCAGATGGATCTATAAATGGCATGGCTGGAAAGGTCATGGCTGATATTTATTTCAACGACACGCGAATGTGGGAGTTCTCGAGATATGTCAAGTTGACTGACGAGACTCACCTCTCTGCACTGCCTGCCGGGTATGTGTCTTTAGCTGGAGATGATGCTTCTTTTAGCTCTATGTACAAGTATGCTGCTTTCTGGACTTCAGACCAGAATGACGACAAAGGTATTCTTAAATACATCTATAGGGATAGCGATACCGTTTATGCTGGCCAATATGATAAGAGTTCTTTTGCGGCATCCGTGCGATGCGTCAGATCAGAGTAAGTACATGAATGCAATAGCAAAGAGCCTGGCCTGCCATTGAGGTCAGGCTCTTTGCTATTTCTGGGCATATTCCAATGCTGTCGAGTGCTATGCACCCGATGCATGAGCAAATAAACAGTTCGCATAGTGGGAGAGTTATGATGTTGGTGAGAAGAAAGTTGACTGGAAATGAGTGAAATAGAATCCATGCTATTGGGGATGTGGTTAGTTGGCATGAAATGCTCATGGCCGCGAGACTCCACAACTTTTTTACGTGAAGTGTTCCTTTACCTGCTGGCAGCCATGCATCAAGAACTGGAAAGATAGTATATATCCCTAACATTGCGAGATATGACAGCTGGAATCCGGGTGTAGTGATGGCTTCTGGGCTAATGATGAGTTGGATCATCAGAGCGAGGCAGTAGCAGTTGAGTCTGTTTGTAGACCTTTCTGGGGATAGGCGTGCTATTTCAGCGAGAGTGATGAATAGGAATGCCCTGACGACAGAAGGAGATGCCCCTGTCATTAGACAATAGAATAGACATGCTCCGATGAGGATGACGCTACGGATGTGTAGGCCGGCTGTGCTATTCCCGATGAAGAAGAGAAACCTTCGCAGGATGGAACTTATGATGCCGAGGTGCAGTCCTGAAAGTGCCAGGATATGAGCCGCCCCAGCTATGCGAAACTCCTTGATCGTCTGTGCGTTGAGAAGGCTTTTGTCTCCAGTGAGGAGGGCCGTGGCGAGTGCTCCCGTTTCCGATCCGTCAAGGCATAGACTATCTATGGCTGATTTTAGGGTTGATAGGGCCTTTTGGGGTAGCATGCAGGTGGTTAGCAGCGATAATTGCGGGCCTATGCCGACGTTTAGGCCTGAATTGAAGCCGAGGAGTAGCAGTGCTGCGTGAGGAAGTAGCTCCGATGCGAAATGGGCTGAATATAGTGCAATAAGGATGGCTGCACTTGAGACAGCTATGGATGCCGCTATCATAGGATGCGGAAAGTTTAGGAATAGGCCGAGTGCTACGCCCGAAGTGAATGACAAGCTTAGCGTCTTGAAGTCGTAAGTCATTTTCATAGCAAGTTTCCCCAAAAATAAGTAAAATATTAGTAAATTTGCACCTCATTTCAGATATTATGATAATATTAGTAATCAATTGCGGAAGCTCATCTATCAAATATCAGCTTCTTGATATGAAGGGCGACGATGTTTTCGACCTTCTCGCTAAAGGAATTGTGGAGAAAATAGGCCTTCCTGACGGCTGTCTGACACATAAGCCAAGTGGTAAGGAGCCATTTGTCCTTACCCAACCTATTCCTGACCACAAAGTGGGTATGAAACTCGTGCTTGACGCCCTTGTGGATCCATCTCACGGCGTTCTCCGCAGTTTTGAAGATATTGAAGCGGTAGGTCATCGTATTGTGCAGGGTGCGGATTTCTTCTCTGGCAGTACTCTTGTCAATGATGATGTGCTTCATAAGATAGAGATATGCTGTGAATTTGCTCCTCTTCACAATCCGGCCCACCTCCTTGGTATTCATGCCGTTTCAAGTGTGCTTCCAGATGTTCCACAGGTGGTGACGTTCGATACGGCTTTCCATCAGACCATGGAACCGTATGCTTATATGTATGCTCTTCCATACGAGTACTATACCAAGTATCGTGTTCGCCGCTACGGTGCTCATGGTACTTCACATCAGTATGTATCTCGCAGGGGTGCCGCTCTTGCTGGTCTGGATCTTGCAAATTCCAAGATTATTACTTGTCATCTTGGCAACGGAAGTTCTATCACTGCCGTCAAGGATGGAAAGTGTGTGGACACATCCATGGGATTCACACCTCTTGAGGGTATGATTATGGGAACGCGCTGCGGTAACATCGATGCTAATATCGTGCCTTACATCATGAAGAAAGAGGGACTGACTCCAGATCAAATGACGGATGTCATGAACAAGAAGAGTGGTTTCTTGGGACTGTCCGGCAAGAGTTCGGATCTTAGAGACCTTAATCAGCTTGCCTCCGATGGTGACCAGAGAGCCAAGATAGCACTCAAGAAACTTACATTCGACACCATCAAGAATGTGGGCGGCTATATTGCGGAAATGAATGGTGTTGATCTTATCGTGTTCACGGCAGGAATCGGTGAAAACAATGCCCGCCTGCGTAGACATATCTGTGACAACCTTTCATTTATGGGTGTAAAGATAGATGTGGAGGCCAACGAAAATGCCAAGGGCGAGACTATTATCTCTGCACCTGATTCTACCGTAAAAGTGGCGCTTATTCCGACAAATGAGGAACTCGTGATAGCAAGGGATACGATGCATATCGTATCTGAAATGGAAAATTAAATCTGATATAGAAATGGCAAATTTTGTAATTGAAACATCTGCAAGGCACGTTCATGTGACACGTGAGGCATTGGATATTCTTTTTGGCAAGGGCTTTGAACTTGAGGTGAAGAAGCCTCTGTCTCAGCCGGGTCAGTTCGCTTCTGCCCAGAAAGTGGATGTGGTAGGACCGAAATCTACGCTCAAATGCTCCATTCTTGGACCTGTTCGTCCGGAGAACCAGGTGGAGCTTTCATTTACGGATGCTCGCACCCTTGGAATTGTGGCTCCTATTAGGGAGAGTGGTGATGTTAAGGGATCTGCTCCATGCAAGATAGTTGGACCATGTGGAGAGATCGAACTTAAGGAAGGTGTCATCATTGCCAAGAGACATGTGCATATGACTCCATCTGATGCTGCTACTTTTGGCGTGGAGAACGGGCAGATTGTGAATGTGGAGGTAGAGCAGCCTACTGGAAGGAAACTTGTGTTCGGAGACACTGTGATAAGGGTCTCCGAGAAATATGCGCTTGCTATGCACATTGACACTGATGAAGCTAATGCGGCTGCGTGCAGCGGAGAGATAACCGGGCATATTGTAAGATAGGGTCCGCCGTATCAATAGCATTATAAGGGGTGACTGAAGAGTCTTTATGGACTTGGAAGTCGCCCTTTTGGGTTCTATGTTGATTCTGAAATTAATGCTATTCGGTGTAGTGGAATGGCAATCGGGTTGCGAGATGGTTTTGAAGCATTTGTTACACTAAAATTATTTTGTTACTTTTGTAACGAAATGTTGTTTGTAAAGAGTGCTGCTGGCGGCTTCCTAAGTTGCAATTGTCATTGTGAGAGCCCTTGGATGGTTGTCAGCAGTTTATTGAATGGAAAATGAAAGATATTCTTATTGCTTATTGCGGACTCAACTGTGGAACTTGCCAGGCGCGTATCGCAACTCTAAAAAATGATGATGAACTTCGCAAGGAGGTTTCTCGTGAGTGGTGTGAGTTGAACAAAACTGATCAGATTACACCGGAGACTATAAATTGCCTGGGTTGTCGTGCGGACGGGGTTAAATTTGTCTATTGCGATTCTATGTGTGAAATCCGCAAATGTGCCATGTCCAAAGGGTATGAGACTTGCTTTGACTGTCCAAGCAGGGCGGAGTGCAAGAAAATAGAGAGTGTTATCGTGTGAGCGGTTTGGATATTATTAGAGAGAGCTGTAGTTGTGTATAGATTGATTGACAAATATCTCCCGGCTGATTATTGCGATTGTTTCGAGAGAGAGTTTAATGGCGATGCTGAGACTCTGTTTTCGCTGATGTTTGAAGACTTTCCGGCACCGGTACGTTGGTTGTTCCGACTTAGGAATTTTCTGGTGAAGCCATTAAGACTCAAGGGCGGGGGAACTTTCAAAGATAAGATAATTGAAAAGAATGAGGAGGAAATCATCCTTGGAATGGATGATAAGCATCTTGCATTCTGGGTTTCACTATATTGTCCGCGGACAGGTAAAGCAGAGGTATGCACGGTAGTGAAATTTCACAATACACTTGGAAGGGTTTATTTCATAGGAATATGGATGTTCCATAAACTGCTGGTCGGCAGTCTTTTTAGAAGAGCATCAGGAATTCTCGAATGCTCCTGATCCTGAGGGCTTTTTGCGTCGGGTGTGGAGCGTTTCTTTTGGACGCGGTTCCCCTTGCTTCCTCTTCGCGTGAGAATCTGACGTCTCTAAGCGGTTAAGGCATCCATGGAGATCATGAAGGCGTTGTTTTCCACCAGGCTTTTGAGGAAAGCCCTCGTCGCCACCTTTATGTATTGCCCTTTTAGAAGATGATAAGAGCCTACCATTTCCGTCTCGCTATGGTCTATCTCTATCGTACAGAACTCTGGTTTGTCCTTGACAGTGGCTGCAGAGAGGAAAGTTATAAGTTCTGTACGTCTTACCAAGTCCAGAAGCATATTCAAGTCGTTGACTTCCAGTCTGACGTCGAATCTGTAATTCTGGCCGAAGAGCAATCGGTCGAATTCATTTCGCGCCTGAAGCCCACGGGACGGCAGCGCCACAGGGTATTTTTCTATGTCCATTAGCCGTACGATGCCTTTTCCCGAGAGAGGATGGCCGTGCCGTGCGATGACGCAGAGGTTGCTATTGAAGAGAATATGTGACTCGATGTTATCAAACATCCGGCTCGGGCGGTAGGATAGTACAGTGTCAAGTTCTCCGTCTTCCAGCATCTTCATTAGTTCTTCCATTGAACTGCAAGTCAGATTGATGGAGATGCCAGGGTGTTCTTTCATGAAGTCTTCGATTGTCTTGCCCAGCAGGGGGCAGAAAGTATAGGTGGCTCCTATGTTTATCGTGCCTACGGATAGACCAGAGACATCTTTGATTCGTGCTATTCCAGATTGTACGTCCTCAACGATGTTCTTGGCATACGGAAAGAACTGTATTCCGTAGTCGCTGAGTTTTACGCTATGTGAGTCCCTGATGAACAGCTCTGCCCCGAGCTCATCTTCAAGCTGTTTGATCTGTTGGGAGACTGTGCTCTGCGATATGCACAACTGCCTCGAAGCCTCTGAAAAACTTGAGGTCTCGGCAATCTGGAGAAAATATCTTATTTGTCTGAGTTCCATCGTCTTGTTTGTTTTGTCACGGAAAACGAATATTTTGTGAATGCAAATATAGGAAGAGTTGCGCCAACTACCATCCCGAGAATCGTTACTATGAATATAATTCCGTTGTAAGTCAGCAGGTACATATAGTGCATGAACGCCCCCTCATCTGGAATCTGAATACAATACACTATGGCTTGTACCGCCCTGTAGGCATACATGCCAGGCACCATCGGGAGCAGTGCCGGAAACGAGATGAACTCTGCAGGCGTCTTGATGTGTCCAGCCATCGGCAAAGATATGAGACCGATGACACAGGAGGCGATGAAACTTGCAATGGTAAGATGCCATCCAGCATAGGTCATCAGCAGGAATCGTGTCATGTGTCCGCAGGCTGCGGCAAGGCAACACCACGGTAGAACTCTGGGCGATGGGTTGCTGATGGCGGCAAACCCCATCGCTGCCAATGCGGCGAAGAAACCATCCTTAAGCAGAGACAACAAAATGCTTATCATACGAACTTTATATTGAGGATAACGAAAGCCAGGCACAATCCGATGGAGAGGCAGGCAGTTATGATGAATGCGTTGCGCATTCGGCTGATGGATGATAGGTGGTGTCCATAGAGCATATCGCTGATACCGTTGGCGAAAGGAATGCCAGGTACGCAGTATAGAACGCTGGTGGCTAATGCTACTTCAGGCGTTGTGCTGATACCGAGCACGAAGCCTGTGCAGGCGATGATTGCCGAGACGGTGCATCCGGCGATGATCGCTATTTTGTGGTCAACCCCGTATTTGGGAAGAACTGATTTGAGGAAAAAACCGTCAAGAGTGGCTACGAACACTATGAGAATAGCTATCCAATCGCCACCGAAAAGTTCGCAGAACGAGGCATTGGCGACACTGGCGAGTACCGTGACAAGCCACGGATTCATCCTCTTGCGCTCCATAATGGCTACATACTTCTCCGAAGCCTGACTGATGTCAAGTTCCTCATCATGAACTTCCCAACTCAGTGCGCTAAGACTTGTGATGGTGTCGAAATTGATCTTGTCCTTGGGAATAGAACGCGACATCGTGAAAGAGCCTCCCTCTGAGTCGATAAGAGTCACTAGCACACATGTGGGGGAGACGGAGAAATCCGCAGAACAATGCCAACAGGAGGCAATGCGCTGCAGATTCTTGTCAATCCTCATAGCGGTGGCGCCGCAGGAATACAGCGTGGAGGCATAGAGGCAGAGAAATTCTCCTTTATCCTTAAGCGAGTCCATGTTTTGTAACCGCTGCGTGCTTTGCTGCTGCATGTTCATTGTCTTTAATGCTCTTCGATCTGGATATTGTCAAATCTATGTATGGATCATCGTTAAGGCATGGGACGCCGTCTGGAGTCACGATTGGGCTCACCACCTGATTCATGTCCTCAGTCATAGGCTCAAGACCTTTGAATGGTACTCCGCAAGGGTCTATGCCATCACTTCCGTTGTGCCATGTGTGCTCCGGGCTTCTTTTGGCAGCTTGTTTCTTGGTGATTCTGTGCTCAAATAGCGAATCGAATATCATGGCTCCGACTGATAGTAATATGCAGGCCGCAACTATGGCGGCGGAGCTCTCGCTGATCTGGTTTGTTAAAATTTCAAGTATCATACTTTTGTGCTTTTTTTCGAGCGACAAAAGTAATGCTGACAGAATGCACGGCAAAGCATTGCCTATAGTTTTTTTCGATAGGTGCTATCGGATAGATTGGCGATAGTATACTTTAAATCTGTCGATTTTGACAGACTGTCCATAAAACAAAATCAGCAGAGCAAACACTCTGCTGATTTACTTTTCTGCTTGTTTGCGGAGAGGGAGGGATTAAAGTTATAATTTAACTGAATATCGAACAATTTATAAATATCTGAAAATCAAAACATAAATTATCACATAGTTCAGCGAAGTTTATTTTGATATATCAAGTATTGTTCGTAAATTTGTTCGTGAATAATTGAACTGATAACAAAATAAACTCTGATATGGCGGCAGTAAATTTCTACCTCGACACTCATCCGAATAAAGCTGGAGAATGTCCAATCAAGATGTCGGTCATCATCTTCAAGAAAAGATTCTTTCCAACAATCGGCCACAGCGTATTGCCAGAAGTTTGGAACGGTTCCAGGGTCAGCAGAGCAAAATATGTAAACTCAAAAGGAGAATCCGCCACAGAAATCAACAAAGACATATTCAATCTTCTGTCACACTTTACTAATTACATTAACGAAGTGAAGGTAATGCCGACACCAGACGAACTTCGCCTTGAGATGAAAAAAGCTCTCGGTATAAAACCAGATGACATAGAGAAATACTCCAAAGTCAAAACAATCTTTGATGACATTGAGCAATTTGTGAAAGAAGAAAGCATTGCATGCCAGTGGGCGAGCTCCACGACTCAAAACTGGAGCACATTCGCCAAACGTCTGAAAAGATTCAAGAAAGACTGCACATATCAAGACTTCAACGAAGAAGGACTTCAGGCATTTGTCCGATTCTTGAGAATGTCCGATGGACTTGAAGAGAAAACCGCCCAGAAACAATTTAACAACCTCAAATGGTTTCTCAATTGGGCGATAAGGAAAGGCCTTTGCCAACAAGATGCCATCAGCCGATTCCAACCAAAATTTAAGGTCCTTGAAAAGCCCGTCATCTTCTTGACAAAAGAAGAGCTGCTTCACCTGTATCATTATGACATTCCAGCAAACGGAACGAAAGTGACATTAAAGGACATGGATGGCAACGAATACGAAAAAACAGTTCACGAAGCTGGAGCCTTGGCAAAGACCAAAGACCTTTTCTGCTTCTGTGCGTTCACGTCTCTCAGATACTCCGATATGGCGAAAGTCAAGAGAACGGACATCATCGGAGACTGCCTCTACGTGACCACACAGAAAACGAATGACAGGCTGCCGATTGACCTCAACAGCTTCGCCAAGGCCATCCTCGACAAGTACGACGATGGGAAATATCCACACGGCCTCGCACTGCCAGTGATAACGAACCAGAAGATGAACTACTACCTCAAAGACCTCTGCGAGCTCTGTGGCTTCAACACGCCCATCACGAAGGTATTCTTCCGCGCCGGACAGAAAGTCGAGGAGACCTACCCCAAATGGGCGCTCATCGGCACCCACGCCGGGCGCAGGACATTCATCTGCTTCGCCCTCGCCAGCGGCATTCCTCCTCAGGTAGTGATGAAATGGACCGGCCACTCGGACTACAAGGCCATGCGCCCCTACATCGACATCGCCGAGAAGACCAAGGCCGCCGCTATGAGCCTCTTTGACGAAAACCTCAAGAAATAACCCAGCCTATGCCAGCCCATCCCGAAACCTCCCTGATGCTGAAAGCCCTCCTCGGACTCCGCCTCGACATCGACAGGCTGCTGCCGTTCCTCCAGGCGTTCTCCGACAAAGGCTACAGCCACATAACACTCCACGACCTCGTGGACATATCGTTCCGCAAGGTGGGCATAACCTCCGAGGACATATCACGCCTCCGCGGCACCGCAGACCTTCATCCCGAAATGAAGAAGGCCGAATTTGCCCGTTACCTGAAAGTCAGCCGCCAGACCATCTACAACTGGATGAACGACGGCCTCATCATCCTCACCTCCGACCGCGCCAAAATCCGCACCCGGGACACGGCACTTCTCTGGGAGCTCCTTTTACATCTCATTGGACAGAACTGACGGGGTTCCCGAACAAAACAGACAATAACATACCAAACCATATCGACCATTTGACACTTTCTCAGATTTTCGATGAAAAGTGTCAAGTGGTCTTCTCCTTTTCATACCGTATGATACTGAATATAACCACACTCCCATAAGGAAACCACAATACTGTAAAACCACGGATATCACCTATTTGACGGCATCTGGAATATGCTTTCCTTTGCCACAGATATATCAAAAACAATAACGGCCCAACCGGTTGAGTCATCAGTAAAAACCAATAAAGTGTAAAGTGATGTTTTACGATGACACGACACCAATAGCGGCATTGACTGTCGCCGACCTCAAAGCCCTCATAGCAGGACTGAACACAGAAAAGCCCAGGCAGCCCGAACAGAAGACGGCACGCTACGTCTATGGGCTTCAAGGCATACGTGACATCTTCGGCTGCTCCCACGCGACGGCACAGAGGTACAAGAACACGTTCCTCAAGGAAGCCATCATCCAGAACGGCAGGAAGATAGTAATAGACGTTGACAAGGCGATGCGACTCTTCGCCCAAAGGGAAGAGCTATGAAACGCCACGAACCGCAGCCAATCGGCGACATCATCCTCCGGATGGCCGCTGACCCTACCGAGCCGTACTCTAAGATCCTGCGTCAATGTCCGTTCATACAGAATGAACTCTTAAGGCAAGGAAAGATGACTGAGGAGGAAGTCCTCCAGTGCCAATGCGAAAGAAACGGAGAGAGTATCCTCGACACCCTTCTTGACGGTCAGGACGTGATGATGAGGCTCCACATCAGCCCCCGCACCCTCCAGACCCTCCGCTCGAACGGTACGATACCCTACACTCGTATCGGCAGGAAAATCTACTACTTCCGTCAAGACATAGAACGGATCCTGAAAGACAACTATGTGATGTTCAACATCCGCGAACGCTATGGAAAGGACGATAAATAAGCAGACCATGCTGAGGCACACCTTTTGGGGTGCGGACATCTACTGCCACATACTCCGTAAATTCTATCCCGGCGAAACCGTGATGCGCGTCTCTGGCAGGGATTGCGGCACCGTCCGCAACCCCTACGCCAGAGGCGTAAGGACACTCCAAGTCCGCATTGACAAGCTCAATCCCGAACAACGTCTCTCCGACGAATGTGCCCGGCACCACGACATCAGCGGGGCGATCCCCGACGGCGATGCGCTTGACTTTGCTTCGATGTACTACCGCCAGACAGGGCAGGAACTCCTCGCCACACTGAACCGTGAGATGAGCCTCAACCTTGACGGAGAGAACCACCAGTACAAGAACATCCCACCGCTCCCGATCTCCAAAGGCCCAAGGTTCTCGTTCTACAAGGCACCGATAACAAACATCAGCCCCTACAAGAGCATAACCGTCCTCGATGCCTGGAACTACATCACCAGACGCTACGCCGAGGAACGTACCAGCACCCTCCGAAGCATAGCGGACAAGTCAAGGGCAAGAATGTACAAGGCCGCCAACTTCGACTACGCCACCTTCAGCGGAGAGTTCACCTCACGGAGCAACGCCGGCTGCGTAACCGAATCCGGCCTCCTCTGCATCGACTTCGACCATGTTCCCGATGTTGAGGGGCTATTCGCGAGGCTTCTGACAGACCGCTACTTCGAGACCGCGCTGCTTTTCAGAAGCCCGTCCGGAGACGGGCTCAAATGGATAATCGAAATCAACCGTGGACAGACCTCCCATTCAGACTACTTCCGGGCAGTCGCGGGCTACATTACCAAAGCCTACGGCATTGAACCCGACAAATCCGGCAAGGACATCGCCAGAGCCTGTTTCTTGCCGCACGACTCTGGCGCATACATAAACCCCAACTACAGATAACAATATGCAGAAAGAAACATTCATACCCTCGGACTGGCTCCCGTCAGACATCAGGCAAGTCACTGAACCGCAAACCTCACATCCCGAACCCAAAGACGACATCGAACTCATCACCCAGCGTATTGAAGCGACGCACACAGACATCACCGCAGGCTACTCCAACTGGCGTGACCTCGGATTCGCCCTCGCCGATGCCCTCGGCGAAAGCGGACGCTCCACCTACCACCGCATCAGCCGTTTCAACAACGGCTACACCTCGGAGGAATGCGACAGGCAATACGACCGCTGCCTCAACGCCCACGGTTCAGGCATAACCATCCGCACGTTCTTCCAGCTCGCCAAGGAGCACGGAATCAGCCTCGCCACCGCCAAATGCGCGAAAACGACAAAATCGACAAAAATGACAGAATATGCACAATACGCATATTCACAGAAGCCGTCCACGAAGAACGAAAATCCTCAACCTGCGCAAGCTGTCAATACCGCGCATTCTGACAATATTGTCAATATTGACGAAGACCTGCCCCTCCCGACATTCTCGCCGAACCTGCAAGGCTCACTCCCGTCATTCCTCGAAAAGGTAGTGGCCAAGTCAAACTCCCCGGAAGATGCGGACATCCTCATCCTCGGCACAATGGCCGTCATCTCCGCCTGTCTCCCACACGTCTTCGGAGTCTATGCCGACCGCACCGTCTATCCGAACCTGTTCCTCTTCGTCACCGCCAAGGCATCCTCCGGCAAAGGCCGCCTCGCCCTCTGCCGCTACATCGTCGAACCCATCCACGACAGCCTCCGCGAAATCAACGAGGCCGAGACCATCGAGTACAAGCACAAGATAGCCGAATACAACGCAGCCGGCAAGAAGAAGGTCGATATGGAGAAGCCCGAGGAGCCGCCGATGCGTATGCTTTTCATCCCGGCCAACTCCTCCGCCACCGCTGTCTATCAGGTCCTCGGCGACAACGGCGGCACCGGCCTGATGTTCGAGACCGAGGGCGACACCCTCGCCAACACATTCGGCTCCGACTACGGCAACTATTCCGACGGCTTCCGCAAAGCATTCCATCACGAGACCATTTCCTATATCCGTCGCAAAGACCGTGAATATGTGAACATCAAGAACCCGCGCCTCTCAACTCTCCTCACCGGAACGCCCAGGCAGGTCCTGAATCTCATCACAGACGCAGAGAACGGCCTGTTCAGCCGCTTCATCTTCTACTTCCTCGACCTACGCCTCGTATGGAACGACGTGTTCAGCACCCACGCCGACACCACTCTTGACGAACATTTCCAGAAACTCGGGCAGGAGTTTCACGACTTTAATACCATCCTCGAAAAGTCCGTTGATATCCGTTTCTCATTCACGCCATCCCAGGCCAGCGACTTCAACGAACGCTTCTCCGTATGGCAAACCGAATACAGCGACCGCTGCGGGGACGAGTTCGTCGCTTCCGTCCGCCGTCTCGGCCTGATAACGTTCCGCCTCGCGATGATCCTCTCCGCCCTCCGCATAATGGAGGACGGCATCATCAAGGACGGACTGACCTGCCTCGACACCGACTATCAAAGCGCAATGACGATGGCCTCCGTGATTCTCCGCCACAACACCCACGTATTCCTCACCCTCCCGAAAGCCGACACTGCTCAGGCTGCATCTTCGGCCACCACCACGAGAACCACCCTCCAGCAACGTCAGTTCCTCGAAGCCCTCCCGTCAGAGTTCGACCGCCAGACCTACACAGAGACCGCCACAGCCCTCGGCATCAACCCCCGCACCGCCGACCGCATCATCCGCCGTTGGTGCGACACCGGCCAGCTTGAGAACGTCTCGCACGGAAAGTATCGGAAGAAGAAATGGTATAATGCGTAATCAAATCGTACTCAAATGAATTTGAACTAAACTATAAATTGTATGGATTGTTTTTGTAACTTTGTTGATTCAAATATACGCCAAGATTACAAGGCGGTAATGATTATAAATTTTGACGCTCACTTGTTGAGAGAAAACATGAATACTTATAACGCTCATAAGAAACTTCTGATTGAGAACTTCTTGAAAGGGAAGAGCTCCGCATCATTATCTGGTCCACATTGTGTCATGTCAGATGGCGAGCTAATGCCATTGAATATGCAACTTGCTATTCTTTCTCACCACTGTCACAATATGGGCAAGAAGACGGATTCTGCGTATCGGAAGAAAGCTGAAGGTATTCTGCAAGATGTATTTGAAGCGGCACCAAATGATGAGGATGCTTCCGTATTGGAGGATTCCGCATTCGATCAATCGTTATTCCCAGATTTCTTTGAAGTGCCATTCCTTCCTATAGCTAACCCTAAATTCACATTCATCGATTTGTTTGCTGGTATCGGTGGCTTTAGGATGGCTATGCAAAACCTTGGTGGACGATGCGTGTTCTCTTCTGAATGGGATGCCCAAGCACAGAAAACATATATGCTGAATTATGGGGAAATCCCATTTGGAGACATCACACTAGAGGAAACTAAATCATATATTCCAGATGGCTTCGATGTCCTTTGTGCTGGATTCCCTTGTCAGGCATTTTCACTGGCTGGCAAACGCAGAGGATTTGAAGAAACGCGAGGAACACTATTCTTCGATGTCGCAGAAATTATAAAGAGGAAGCAGCCGAAAGCCTTCTTTCTGGAAAACGTAAAAGGACTCTTAATTCACGACAAAGGAAATACAATAAAAACCATCTTGAAAGTCCTTCGAGAAGATTTGAACTACTATGTTCCTGACCCACAAATTGTGAATGCAATGAATTTCGGGGTTCCGCAGCATCGGGAACGTGTTTATATTGTTGGATTCAGGAAAGATCAGAATGTGACGGATTTCACATATCCAGAACCAACAGACACGACTAAAACATTTGCGGATATAAAAGAGAAAGATGTTGTACCATCGAAGTACTATCTTTCTACTCAATACATAAAAACTCTTGTTGCTCACAAAGAGCGTCACGCTGCAAAAGGAAATGGATTCGGATATGAAATCATACCTGACGATGGCGTTTCCAATGCAATTGTAGTCGGAGGAATGGGACGAGAAAGAAATCTTGTCATAGACAAGAGACTGAAAGATTTTACCCCAACTACGAGGATTAAAGGCGAAGTGAATCACGACGGAATAAGAAGAATGACCCCACGAGAGTGGGCGCGCCTCCAAGGATTCCCAGATAATTTCATAATTGGAGTCGCCGATGCTTCAGCGTATAAGCAGTTCGGCAACTCCGTTGCTGTGCCAGCCATTCAGGCAACGGCCGCTCAATTATTAAAGAAAATCAAACTCTCTAAAACGAAATAGCCATGTCAATTACGGGAAATATAGGCGAGTGGAGTGAGATATATGTCTTGCTGAAACTCTTAGGCGATGGAGAAGTCCACGCAGGAGACGAAAACTTGAATGAGATCAAGAATCTCGTGTATCCGATTATTATGATATTGAGGGAAGAGGCTGATGGGAAACTGAAATACTTGCCAGAAAACAGTGATGTCGTAATTCAAACATCAGACGGAACAGAACTACTTCGTCTGCCAGCAAAGGAATTCGAACATCAAGCGATGAGCTTATTATTAACCTTGCGAAGTGTGAATGAAAAAGACTCCATCAAAAAGGGCGCATTTGGCATTTCTTATACAGAAGACTTCATGACAAAGATTCATTGTCACACATTGAAGGCTAAATCTTCTGACAAGACAGACATACGAATTGTCCTTCACGACAGGAGAACGAAACTGAATACAGAGATGGGATTCAGCATTAAGTCTCAACTCGGCGGGGACTCAACATTGCTCAATGCTGGCAAGACCACAAATTTCAATTTTAAGATTTGCGGTAACAAACTGAGCTATGCTGACATTGAATATATCAACACCCTCAATCCAAAGCAGAAGAAAGTAATCCTTAGAGTTCAAGCCATTGAAAGCAAAGGATGCCACCTTGTATACGACAAGGTTGATAATCCCATTTTTAGGAACAATCTGGCAATGCTTGACAGCAGTCTTGGAGAAATCATCGGCTTGTTGCTTCTTGAACAACTCGAACAAGACACGAATATGTTAAAGGATCTGGTTCGGACTCTATCTGAAAAGAATCCTCTGCACTTTGATATGTCACAGAGTATTCCGTACTATGCATATAAAGTGAAGAACCTCCTAACATCATCCGCACTTGGAATGATGCCAGGAAAGGCTTGGAATGGAAAGTATGACGCTAACGGCGGTTATCTTGTGGTAAAAGAAAGTGGAGATGTCCTCTGCTATCATTTCTACGACCGCAACCGCTTTGAGGATTTCCTTTACAACAATGCATATCTGGAGCGCTCCAGCACAACACGACATGAGTATGCTCAAATCATCAAAGAAGACGACGGTTCCCTGTCATTCAAGCTAAACCTTCAGATACGACTAAAATAATTCGGACTATTCTCAAAGCTCTAAGTTTTGATTTTTTGTTGCAGATGACGATATTTCTGCAACTTGCGTCAAATATAATTGTATCAACAATATGGATTCTGATTCGATAAAAATATTTGCATCTGGAGACCTCGAAGGAAAAGAAGTTTCAGGCTGGAAGATAGTACGGAAATTAGATGGCCCCAATCATTTGAGGAATGAAACTGGAGGCAACTTTTCAACTTGCTATATAGTTGAAAAGGATGACAAGAGGGCATTTATGAAAGTCCTTGATTATGCTAAAATATTAAGGCAGGGAATTCATCAACCAACTGCTGTTATGCAACAGGCTTCAACTGAATTTAATTACGAAAAGGCTCTTTCTGAACTATGTCTATCAAGAAGAATCTCAAAAGTTGTTCATTATATAGACTCTGGTGATGTTGAGTTTGATGGTTATCTCGTAAATGGAAGCGTGTCATTCATTGTCTATGAAATGGCTGACGGCGATGTTAGAAAAGTGATGGATTTTTCAACGAAAGCGGAATTTGCTGCGAAAATCAATTCATTAACAGCTAAATTAAAGTCTCTTCATGACGTATCTGTTGGAATTAGCCAACTTCACAATAATGACATATCCCATCAAGACATTAAACCATCGAATATTCTTTCGTTTAAAGGCGAATCAAAAATTGGAGACCTTGGTCGTTCCTTAATTTTTGAAGGAGACATAATGTGTCCATATCCTCTGCGATTTAATGGAGATAGGAATTATGCTGCTCCAGAATGTTTTTATCCGACCTTTAGTGCGACAAAGGAGTCTCTCTATCAGGTGGATAATTATATGCTTGGAGGCCTTGTCACATTCTACATCACAGGCGTAACTTTTAATCTTTTGATGCATAACTATTTACCAGATGATTATAGGTTTTTGCAAGTTGGACAAGATGAAGTTTACTCAAATGTCCTACCAGATATGATTAACGCCTATCAAAACGCTTTGAAGGAATTTGAGGCAGAGGTTCCAGTTGATGAAGTAAAACATGGTCTCGTTTCATTGGTGTCATATTTATGTAATCCAGATCCTACTCGCCGTGGTCATCCCAAGAATGTTGCAGAGACTTCCCGTACCCCGAATTATGATTTGCAGAGAACGATTCAGGAACTTGATGTTTTGCAGAAGAAAGCGGAACTGACTTTAATGAAGAAGTAGTATGGCATCATTAAAAGAAGATGAAAGAAGGAATGTTGTTCCTAATTGGAGAGACTACAACAAGACTGCTAAACTCGGCGAATTTGGCAGTTCTGCTATCGCAGCCCATCCTCTTAAACTTTTCCCGATTGATGAATATGTTGTCGCTTGGCAGAATAACAGGAGCGTTTCTTATGCAGGTGATTTATTATCGGCAGCCATACTAAATGGGCATCAAACAAATCCAGATGCAATTGAAGCTGCAAGGTTTATAGTTGATCACAAGGATGAGGCGACAAATGTTCTCATTCATACTGCGCAATCAATGATTGCAACACCAGAAGAAAAGGCCATCGCGGAACATTTGACCATACCTCAAAAAATTGCACAAGTCAGAGATCAAGAGGAAGCTGTAAGGAGTAAAATTAGGTTGCTAAAACAGAGTCGGGATTATTGCTGTTATAATCCGATTGCTTATTGCGAAATGGCACGATGTTATGTCACGTTGGGACAATTAGAAAAGGCAAAAGAGGCTATGGATATTGCACTTCATCTTGCACCAACCCATAGATATATATGTCGCTCTGCAGCTCGTTTTTATCTGCACATTCATGAAGATGATCGTGCTAGATATATAATCGCCAAGAATCCCACATTGCTTCACGACCCATGGCTTCTTGCTTCTGAAATTGCCATTAACACATTAATGGAGAGAACATCTCGTCATATCAAAAGAGGTTCGGAATTGATATCATCTCATAACTATTCCTCATTCAGCATTAGTGAACTATCTAGTGCCATAGGTTCAGTTGAGATGATAAATGGCAACAAAAAGAAATGCCGCTCATATTTCAAGGCTGCTTTGCAAAACCCCAACGACAATAGTCTTGCACAGGCGAGATTCCTTCTTTCGAAGAATGCAGATTTGACATTTGATTTCGGGAATGGCATTACGGCACCTAATTCTTTTGAAGCAGATGCAATTACGGCTTATTTTTTAGGTGATTATTCCCAATCATTGGTTACAGCTATTGATTGGATCGAAGATATGCCATTTACTAGAAGACCAGTACAATTTGCGGCTAATATAGCATATTCCTTTCTCAAGGAATATAATACTGCCATTGACATTCTTGACCTTGGTTTGAAGTCTAATCCTAACAATCCTATGCTCTTAAATAACAAAGCATATGCGTGTGCATTATCTGGTCAAACAGTGGAAGCAGGACGTATAATTCAAGAAGCTAAAAAACTTCAATTATCAGCAGATACAAAGGTCTGCCTAATAGCTACTGAGGGGTTGACGGAGTACAGAAAAGGCAATATTGAAGAAGGTCGTAAACTATACACGGAAGCTATTCTATTGGCAAAAAATTCATTTTCTGAGCCATATATCATGAACACGGCAATTTTAAATTTCACAAGAGAAGAAGCCCGGGCAGATAAAGATTTTGATAAATCTCTTCTTGAAGTTATAGACAAAATCCCGAATGATTGCAAGGAAACGGAACAGTTAAAGATGGATATAAAAGCCGAAATCAAGGACTGATATGTGAATTTGTCTTCAAAAATACATGGAACACAGAAATAGTTCATCAAAAGCATCTACACTTGCCTTGTCTTGATGTGAAAAATCTGTGGCCTGTCTAAAACCCTACTTGAAGCAGTAGTAGGCCCCAGCCTCGACACCACGTCTGACCAGCACCATTTCAGACAAGGCCTGAAGCAGTTGCATGGCGGTGGCTTTGGACACGCCTACTATGGCTTGCACGTTCTTGTTCGACACCCTCCCTGATTTCTGAATATGCTTGATGATCTTGATCATCCTGTCATCCAGTTCAAGCTCATCATAAAAGGCATCATCCGTTTTGTAGATGCTAACCATTATCCAGGACAGTTTGTCACTGAATATAGGTGGGATGACTGAATGCCTCAATGAACTTGAGATAATCTCCAGCGTGCCTTGTCCCCAAGCCTCGATGTCTCCAGACAAATACAATGCGTGCGCCATCTTCTTGTTAAAAGGCATAGACACGTGCTCTTCTCGAAGATTCACCATCGACCTCTGCGCCGGAAGCTGCCCCGGATTCCAGAAGACTATCTTGTTTGAATATACCTTGATCTGTATTGGAGTGTTACCCGAGTAATCCTTATGCAATGATGTGATGACTTTTTCAGGATTTCCGTATTATGCGTAGGTTTTGCATTGTACAAGAAAATCTAACCATTTGATTCTAATACAAGAGCTGTTTGATTGTAATATGAGCCGATTCTGAGCCAATTATTTGTTCCTTCATATGGTAATATTCTATTAATAGTCATTGTTTTATACGATCATGGATTGTTTCTGCGCTTATAAAGTTTGAGCCATTAGCGAGCCAATTATCACACGCCTGAAAGCCCTCTACCATTTCCGCTACCGCTCCAATGACAGAAGACTTTCCCAATGGGCAGAAAGGAATCAGCCGACTTCCTGCCGTCAGTCCGCTGATGTAGTCAACGACGGAAGTCAAACTTCCGAACCAAACGCCCGGCAAGACATTCGCCCTCTCCGCTTACGCTGTGATGCCGAAAGACTTGCCCCAACGGGCAGAGCGGAACCGGAAGATTGACGTCCTCCGCTATGCTCCGACCGTCAAAACCTCCGGCCTTTCAAGACTCGCTCCGCTCGATAATATAGTAGCGGTGTAGAGACTCCCGTCTTTCTCCGTTTTTCTCCGAAAGCCGGAAGACTCGACCCTTTCTTAGCCCCACAGCCCCACAGGGGCCATAACCGACTCCGCTCCCAAAGTGCGACGCGAGCGTTATCCATCGAATACCGCATCATAACATAATCTATCGAGATTGCGTAACAGATCGGCGGGTTCCTTCCCTCCGTCTGTTTTCGCTCCGCACGCAATCTAGATTATGTTAAGTTGCTCCGTCAGTGCGAGTTCGACCGTCCTGCCTCCGAATCCGCTCCGTCGAGGCGGCTGGCGACATTGAACTCCCTTCAGGGGCCAACGGCCTCCAGGCCCGTCAGGGAGTTCAGGACTTCTGGCGTGATGTGCGTGGGTTGTCTCTTCAATTTCAGCATTGTCCGAACTCTTCCCTTATCCCTTGAATGATGGCCGGAAGTCCGAGAGAGTCGCCAGCCTTAGCAGCACAGCTGCGGGCCTTCTCCGTGAGTTCTTCAAGTCTTCGAGCGGAGCTCTCAACTTCAAGGAATCACTACGTCGGCAAGGTATCGGCTTTCGCCGATGGCTTTTTTTGATCGTTCGCGTCCGCTCACTGGATGTCAGCGGTATTGCGGAAGACGACGGCTCCTTTCGTCACCGTCCACTTCCGCAATGTCTGTCTGGGAGAGGCTCGTTCATCTACGCTTTACAGGCCTTGCGGCCAGAGAAGCGCGACTCGCCACTCCCTATGGGCAGGACAGGCACGGACTCCATTCTGCTTTCGCTCCATTGCGTCCGCACCAGACCTGCCGGGAAAGAGGTAAGGCTCCGCCTTGATTTCCTTGACGCTCGCTTCATCCTCTCCGGAAGTGTTGTCCACTTCGTTCCCGACACATCCTCCGAGGGCAAGCGAAGACGCGAGACTGCGACAGCCGGTGTTCCGTTTTTCTCCACACCGTCAGCCACAGACTCGCAGAGCGGAATCGCTCCGTTGTCACTCCGCTCCATTTGTGCCGGGCATAGACGCTCCAGGGGCTTCAGTTCCTCCTTTGCGGCTGCGGGATTAAGCCGTGGCTTCTCCTCCTTGCGGCTCGGCAGATTCAAAACAGAGTTTTGATCTGCTCTCGCTCGCTACGTCGGTTTCCGCCGACTGCGCCGAGCCTTTCGGTCTCGTCTCCGTTTGTGGCTCCAATCCCTCTGCCACCACTCCGTCACTCAAGCCCCTTCCGCCGGCCCGGCTCACACGTCCGAAGTGCGTTGCAGTTCCACCTTGATTCAACCGTCCGTGCAAGAGCCGGAAAGTCCGTCATCTCTCGCCTCAATCGTCTTCCCGTCCGGCTCCTGCCGCGCCTGTCGGCTTGCCTGCTCACTCTCCGGATGACAGAAAGAACGATGCTTCCGCATCGCCCTTTCCGACTTCCTGCGAGTCGAGCGGAAGGTGACCGCACGCACCAATGTCAGTGAATAGTGGAACTACATCACACGCAAGGAGTGAGGACAAAGAGTATATTCATAAGCAACAGAAAGCACTCACGTGCTTCTGCGACTCGTTTTATCAACATTGTATTCCGATTCGATATATTGTTGATTGCCATTAATATGCTATATGCCACCTATGTGGTTAAGACTTGTAACGCGCTTTCGCCCTATGCCGAGATTTCTTCCAAATGCTCTTCTTTCAGACTGCTGGTCGTCCGCCGGCAATGTCACGTTCTATCATCGGAATGGCATCTGCTATTTCAGGAGCAAGGCTTATTCGGAGTTTGCTGGAACCGTTGGGCAATTGGAACAGAAACAAGTCCATCATCGGGCGATTCTTGCGTGGCAAGGTTTGAGTAACAGGCAACAATTGAAGTGGAGAAAACTTGCCGTTGGAGTGGCCGCACATCGTCCTCCGTTCGGTGGCGGCAATCATATAAGCGGCTACAATCTATTCGTGTCGGCCTACCACGGATTCGCGCAGCTGGGCAATGAGCAAGTGCCCGTACCGAGACCATTCGAGCCGTTCCCGATATTTAGCCTTGATTTCGTGGGATGCTCGATGGCCTCTCTGTTCGATATGGGATTGAGATTTAGTCTCACGATGTGTGGAACAGACGAGCCGTCAAGATACCGAGTCTTGGGGAAGATCCAGCTTGAGGCTCCTGGTGTAGGGCGCAATCCCGGTATGATGAGAAACTATCTGTCGGAGTCAATTCCAACCGGAATTGTGTCTGAAATCGTGTTCAACGTTCCACGCAAAAGGTTCGACATTGATATATTCCAACTGCATTTGCGATACCTACTGATAGACTCAAAGACTGGGTATCGGTCGCAATATCACTCGCTGTCAGCATTGGCCACAATTCTGTAGAATGGATTAGTCTGAAATCACAGAGATTTCAGCTTGGATTACAGCAATGTGAAGTATTGCAAAGTAAGCGAAACCATATCTGTTCCAATGGTTTATATTATGTCTATCTTGGCTTCGGTTTTAAGGAGATAAGATAATGAAAGTTCTTCCGTCAATAGCGTTCAACGAGTTCAAGGGTTCTGCAGGGGATGTGACCGCGAGGGTATCGAAAGGCCGTCAGGTTCTTTCGTCACGCTGTAATCAGTAACTTTGAATCC
>DKDJ01000003.1 GCA_002451795.1 Bacteroidales bacterium UBA6851
TACGCCTATTGTGATGGAGACCCGGTCAACTTTATAGACCCGGATGGGAGATGGGACATATTGGTTGAAGCATCACCTGATAGAGAAAAATTCCCATACGCATTAATGACTGTTACCGACCGTAACAACAATGTCATTTACCGAACAGTAGTAATGGTGCAGGGAAAAGGTCGAGAACGTAACGTAACGAATAGTGATACGCCGCAAGGTAGATACAAACTAATAGAATGGAGAACCCCTGGCTTGGATGAGAATCATTCAATAGAGTCTTTTGGCCCCAACAAATATATAGCTACGCACTATGAAGCAGGAGAAGGAGGAACAAGAGATGGTATGCATATACATGGCGGAAGGGAACAAACAGACGATCATTTAATCCCTACACATGGTTGCATAAGGATAGCCGATGAAGATATTAAAGAACTAAAAGAAGTGACGGACATGCTTACAGCCTTGGACCCGGAGGACACAATGGGCAGAATGATAGTTGATAACAGCCTAAAGACTCCCATTTTTTTTATTGATAGAAAAAATGTAAAGTATCGCTGGACTTATATGGAACAACTGGATGAAGCCGTTATTGTAGGAAGTCGTAAAGAACTTCCATCATTAGGGTTTCCTCAAGCGACGTACGAAGACAAATCTTCTGTGATAAAATAAAAACAATATGAAACACTCTTTACTATTATTAATAATTCTATGCGGGACCATGTCCTGTGGCAGACTTACAGGAAAGAAATGCAACATAACGTCTCAACAGACCGTTAAAACTACCGTAGGAAGCGAAGTTGCAGCAGCTGGCCCCACCCCAGATACGGTTTATATTGAGCGTCGTATCGTGGATACGGTATATATTGAGCATTATACCAAAGTAGGCAAAGTGGATTCTGCAGAATTGTTCCACGCACTTGACTCCATACGGATGAATTACAACGACTCTTTGCTAAATGTCGCCATTATGGATTTATACCATGAACATAGGGGAATAGAAACAAGTCAAGAATTTGCAAATGTTTTATATAGACTTCAAGAATGGACTAATGATGCCTTCACGTCTGAAATTCTTGCAGAGTATATTGCGATGTTTTTTATGAACTCCGAACAAACAAGCGCGGATCTACGTAAAATACTTGGCTGGTTCAGTGAAGAGGAGCGCGATATAATGATAACTAATTTGCTTGATTGCACTTTATGGACATTATATGTAGAGGGTATGCACAGAAGCTACAATGACGAGAAAGACATTCCTACGGATTCTGTCTTAAAATATATGCCTTTTTTTACAGAATCAGAATGCAACAAATATTTGGAAAAAATGAAATAGAAATCAAAAAAAAGACGCTGAAGAGTTTATGCGTCATTACTCAAGATATAATGATGATGAAAAGATTAAAAAAGCCATTAAGATCATTGCAGTTATAGTTGTGATAGTATTCCTTGGGTTCCCTGTTACATTATTTTATGTGGAATATTTTCCATACATGTATGAAAAATATTCCTGGGAAAAAGACAGTGAAGACCCCGATATGGTTAAATTCCAATCTCCTTTTTACGATTTTTTAAGTTTTTTTGCCGTTAGGTCGCGAGAGTTTTTTTATCGGTACATAATTCCCCAAATGTATGAGTTCCCTTCAGGCATAGCCACAGGGTATTATGTGGATGAAATCAAGATTGAAAATCCAGCAATAGTAGAATACAACGGAAGGTGGTTCGTATCATCCTACGATATGATTCCGCACCCTTTCATAGGGACAAATCCGTCTTCAAATTCAAATTTTATTGAATTATTGTCCCCTAAAAAATACGTCACTTGCGAACATAGAGCAAATAAAAGTAGGATAGGGTTTGCTGCAGACTATTCATCCTCAAGATTTTACCAGTGGGAAGAACATTGTTATGAATGTGAAAACCTGTCGGATTCCACGAGAATAATACGTTTTATCAATAAGCCGGAATCTTTCTTACTATGCTTGGTCATCGAGAAAGAAGAAAGCAGTGATTATCCGTTTCCCAATATAATGCATAGATTTGATGAATGGTTCGGAACTATTGATACCTATGAAATAGGCGATTATTTTACTACTGAAGGTCATGTAGACGAAGTATATTTTACGTATAAAACATTTAATTATAAATATGTGATGAAAGCTTTACCAATTTTTGACAAATCTTTCATGAAAAGAGTTATCAAAAATTTTTTTAGGGGTTGAATGTAAGACGGGGAAGACAGCAAAACCTATTTTTAAGAGATTTTTACTTCTTGTGCTCATTCTTTCTGGATGTGGTGCCAGATATTCAGGTGGATAGCAAAATTCTCCATGTCAAGCCAATATCAAAATTGCTGATTTTGTCATGGTTGTCCCTGAAGATAACGGCATGAAGCCTAAGCCGCTCGTCTCCAAGAGGAAAGAATTCCACTCCGGCCCCACCATACAAATAGTCATGCCCGGCAGGAAGCACAAGATCATAAGAAAGACCATCATCATCCACATTGGAAGCGTCATTGCGTTCATAGCCAAACTTAGTACACAAGTTCCACTTCCCCACCGACCATATCGCCTTCGCGATGAGGCTCCAGTCCGTAAGGAAAAACTGATCCTGAGAGAAAGACGCACGGTTGATAAAATCCACATCCACAAAAAAATTGTCCGTATAGAATTTATTTCCAAGCGCTATCCAATTCATCTTACGTCCATACTCATCCTCCACTAGATTCACGCTCCAGATAGTTTTCCACCACGGAGTGAAACTTCCGTTCCAATATAGATTGTAAGAGTATCTATTCTGCTCACTTGGCGATATAGGAGACGGGACAAACTGGAACACAATATCCTGCCCCACTGCTGGCGTATATGTCATAGAGGCTCCGAAAGCATAATACTGGTAAAGCCTGCTGCTAAACGCGCCATAATAATACACGTCAATAGGCGGAGAATCTATCTCATACCCTCCTATAAGAATCGCCTGCTTCCCGGCGGTAAAAGAAAACTTTTCAGAAGGAGCCCAATGAAGATAAAGGAAATCGGTAGCATTGAACGGATTGGCGGTATCAATCCCCTTATTCAGCCTCTGACGAATACGGAAAGAGACACTCTCCGACAAAGTTCCCCGAATATGAAAATTAAAGAAATCTCCCTGAAAATGAGAGCTGTACGTGCCGCCTTCACTATTCTGCTGATGAAATGTCATCCTTGTATCTACAGATATCTCATCCACCCCACCACCAGTAGCAGCAAGGCACGAAATGCCACATAGGATCAAAAGTGCGGCAAACACAAACAGCTTTCTTCTCATGATTATTCCATCAGTTTCTTATACTTGAATTTCTTTGGTTCATCTCCAAGTCTTGACTTCCTATTCTCCTCATACTCCGTATAGTCTCCCTCAAAGAAATAGACACTGCCATCTCCTTCGAAAGCGAGTATATGAGTGGCTATCCTGTCAAGAAACCACCTATCATGAGAAATCACCACAGCGCAGCCTGCAAAACTCTCCAAACCGTCTTCTAGCGCACGAATCGTGTTGACATCCACATCATTGGTCGGTTCATCCAGAAGCAGGACATTGCCCTCATCCTTCAAGGTCAGCGCCAGGTGAAGCCTATTCCTCTCTCCTCCAGACAGCACACCGCAGAGTTTCTCTTGATCGGCACCGGAAAAGTTAAATCTTGATACATAAGCGCGAGCCGAAACCTCCCGACGACCGAGTCTTACGAAATCCGAGTCCTGAGCAATCGTCTGATATACAGTCTTCTCCGGATCAATACTCTTATGCTGTTGATCCACATAGGACAGTTTTACCGTGTCGCCTATTTCTATGCTTCCGCTATCAGGAGATTCAAGCCCCATTATCATACGGAACAAGGTAGTCTTACCCGCACCGTTAGGGCCTATCACGCCAACTATTCCAGCTGGAGGCAGAACAAATGAGAGATGTTCAAAAAGGAGTTTGTCGCCAAATGATTTGGAAACGTCATGAAACTCTATGACCTTATTACCAAGCCTTGGCCCATTAGGGATATAAATTTCAAGTGACGCTTCCTTCTCCTTAGCATCTTGTGCAGAAAGTTTCTCGTATGCCCCAAGCCTTGCCTTACTCTTAGCCTGACGAGCCTTAGGAGCCATTCGAACCCACTCCAACTCGCGTTCGAGGGTCTTGCGGCGCTTACTTTCCTGTTTTTCCTCAAGCTGCAGTCGTTTGCTCTTCTGCTCAAGCCAAGAAGAATAATTACCTTTCCATGGTATGCCCTCTCCACGGTCGAGCTCAAGAATCCAGCCAGCCACATTGTCCAGGAAGTATCGATCATGAGTGACAGCTATAACAGTACCCTTGTATTGGCGCAAGTGCTCCTCCAACCATTGTATAGACTCCGTATCAAGGTGATTGGTCGGCTCGTCCAGCAAAAGAACGTCTGGCTGGCGAAGAAGCAGACGGCACAATGCAACACGTCGTCTCTCGCCTCCAGAAAGAGTGCTAACAGAAGCATCAGGAGGCGGACAATTGAGTGCATCCATTGCCCTTTCAAGCATAGAATCCACCTCCCATCCGTTACAATGATCTATCCTCTCTGTGAGTTCCCCTTGACGCTCAATCAAAGCCGCCATCTCGTCATCGCTCATAGGCTCGCAGAACCTCATGTTCACCTCCTCATACTCTTTGAGAAGGTCCATAGTTTCTTGAACACCCTCACGTATGACTTCTATGACCGTTTTGGATGGATCAAGCTGAGGTTCTTGTTCAAGATATCCCACTGTATATCCCGGACTCCACACCACCTCGCCTCGGTACTGCGTTTCGATACCGGCGATGATTTTCATGAGGGTTGACTTTCCAGAGCCATTGAGTCCTATGATACCAATCTTGGCGCCATAGAAGAAAGACAAATATATATCCTTGAGAATTACCTTATTGTTGCCGGGAAGAGTCTTCCCCACCCCGTTCATGGAAAAAATTATTGTTTCGTCTGCCATTTTCTATTGATTGATAATGGATTTATTGGAAGCTACGATTGCACTTCCATATCTGTAATATGTATCTATGGCCTTCATATCAAGGCCAGACGGCTCAGACTCCGCCTCACCACGGCATATCCTGCCTATAAGCTCCTGCATATCAGACACATACTGGATACCCATCTCCTTATCTCCAAGTCCAGTAAGCCAGTCTCGCTGCCAATAGTGGCCACCATATATCCTCAGCTTATCTTTATATATGCCTTTCTCATCAAGATACGTCAGGAAAGACGTGAAGCCGTCAATATAGTTTTCAAATCCTTCCTTATTAAAAATCCATACACCGTGCCCAGAGCCAATAGCGTCTCCGACAAAGGCAAGGTTCTTCTCCTTGACAAAGAACACCACCGAGCCAGCAGTATGTCCAGGCACCTTAAGGCTCTCTACCTCGGTTCCACCAAGAGAAAAGATATGCCCCTCATCATAGACATAAGACCTGTCTGATGGTACACGATCGACAAGTGTTCCAAAATCAGTACAAGGAAGTGCAAATGTCACATTTGGCTCATCAAGAAAAGCATGTAACATCCCAGTATGATCACCGTGGTTGTGAGTAAAAGTAATGGTAAGGGGCTTACCTCCTGAAAGTTTCCTTATAATACTACGCAAATGCTCATCTGCATTGTCTGCCCACTTGATATCGTTAGACAGGTCTATAAGGAGAGCACTATCCTTTCCTTTAAGAAGGTACATATCCGAGCAATTGTTGAAATGGGTCTTATTTCCATCCTCATCAAAAGTCTCTCCAGCTGGATTCTTCGCATTACTATCCTCTATCCTGTATATGCCACGGTCAATCTTAGTGACCGTATAAGGCGAATCAGCGCCGCCGCTGCAAGAAAGCAGCAACAACGCTGATACGCATATAGCCCAAAGCCGTATGTGCTTCATAATTACATTATTCTACGAATGCTACGATTTCGCCTTTGACAACATCCTTACCCTGAGGTGCGGTAACGGCAACAATACGTCCACCCACAGCAGGAATCACTTCCTCGATACCATAATATGTCTGAACATAGCCGCATGCTTCCCCGGCTTTTACCGTAGTTCCTGCAACCGGAGCCTTGGAATCATCAATGACATCCACCTGCCAAAGCATCTTTCCCTTGACTGGAGCCTGCACAGGGCGAGCTTTAGGGAATTTTTTCACGTACTCGTTGACATCAAATTCAGGCATTTCCACCACAGGACGAGTAACAACTATCGGAGCGCCGGCCTTTGCCTTAAGTTCAGAGAGTTCTTTGTTGAATCTTTCCTTGGCAATACCACTCTTATAGTCACGGTATTGTCTTTCGTGCATGGCAAGCTCGAAGAGCTCCTCATCATCCTGACCGCAGTCCCAGCCCTCATCCTTCATCATCTGACGGAACTTAGGAAGTTCATTAGGATACTCGTCCTGAGGGTTGCCAGTATAGAACTCCATACCCTTTTCCTTGGCGAGAGCAACAATTTCCGGAGCAAGTTTTCCTGGAAGTTTTCCCATCCTTCCAAGTATCATTCCCCATGTATCCTTGTCAATAGTACTGAAACGAGGCTTGTTCTGGCTAAGCGCGAGAAGGTTCATGAGCGCAGTATTCTTCACATACTGGCTGAACGGTGTTACGAGAGGAGGATAACCAAGACGAGGCCATACATACTCAACTTCATTGAACAACTTGACCATAAGTGCATCGAGGGTACTCTCCTGCTTTCCGTTAGCACGCTCGGAGGCATTGATTGCAGCCTTGAATCCCTTAAGGTCAGCCATCATCGAGCCCATCATTCCGCCAGGCAGACCGCATCCTACAAGGAGAGAAGTCATCTTGGCGTTGCTCGGGTTGATCCAATATCCAAGGAAATCATCAATGAACTCCTGTGTAAGGCTACGCACTTCCATGTATGCATCCATATTGATGTCCTTGACGAGGAATCCGTCTGCCCTCAGCATCTGCTGGATAGTAATCACATCCGGATGTACCTTACCCCATGAAAGAGGTTCCACTGCCACGTCGATATAATCAGCGCCGGCACGTGCTACCTCAAGCATTGAAGCAGGGGCAAATCCAGGGCCACTGTGTCCATGATACTGAACAATGATTTTGGGATACTTAGTCTTGATGCGCTTGGTAAGTTCCGCGAGGAATGTAGGACGACCTACACCAGCCATATCCTTAAGACAAATCTCATCAGCACCGTACTCAACCAATTTGTCCACAAGGCTCATGTAGTACTCCACGGTATGTATCGGAGAATTGGTAATAGAGAGCGCTGCTTGTGAAATCATACCCGCCTTCTTGGCAAACTCTACTGAAAGCTTGAGGTTGCGCGGATCATTAAGTCCGCAGAAAGAACGGGAGATATCAGTACCCTGGGCCTTCTTAACCTTGAACATAAGTTCACGGACATCAGCCGGAACAGGGTTCATTCTCAATCCATTAAGGCCTCTTTCAAGCATGTGTGTCTGGATCCCCACCTTATGGAAAGGTGCCGTCCATTTACGCACTGCCACGTTAGGGTTCTCTCCATAAAGGAGGTTAACCTGCTCAAAAGCGCCGCCATTGGTCTCGACACGATCAAAGCACCCCATATCTATAATGGCAGGTGCCACTCTTACAAGCTGATCCACTCGCGGCTGATATTTGCCGGAGGACTGCCACATATCTCTATAAACGAGAGAAAATTTGATCTCCTTTGACATATCTAAATCTGTTTTTATTCAAATCATACAAAGATAACTCTTTTTTTGGGGAAATACTTGGAATCACGAAAAATCTTTGTATCTTTGTCGTCCCAAACTGATACGGTGCGATTAGTTCAGTTGGTAGAGCACCAGATTGTGGTTCTGGGTGTCGTGGGTTCGAGCCCCACATCGCACCCCAAAAGAGGATGACCTTTCAGTCCATTAGGACTTGGTCATCCTCTTTTTCGTTAACTCCTCCATAAAGTAGTCTATCGACCGGTAGAGCCAATCTTCTTGTACTCCACCGGGATAACCTTGATAAACTCCGCCGCGTGCGCATCCCATTCTGAAAGAAGCCTCTCCGCCAATGGACTCCCAGTGTATTTCAAATGAGCTTTAACCATTGATTTCACTTCCGCACGGTCTTCATCTGTTTCAAGCAGAGAGAGTTCTACCATATCCATGTTGCAATAATAGTCAAAATCTCCACCAGGATTCCATACATAGGCTATACCGCCGCTCATTCCCGCCGCAAAGTTGCGTCCCGTCTTTCCGAGCACCACCACACGCCCACCAGTCATATACTCACAGCAGTGGTCCCCCGCACCTTCTACGACAGCTTTCGCACCACTATTCCTCACACAGAACCGCTCTCCAACCTGTCCGTTGATATACATCTCTCCGGAGGTCGCACCATATCCGATAGTATTTCCGGCTATGATATTATCCTCAGCGTTGAACAGGGCATCCGGGTCAGGCGTCACAATAATTTTCCCTCCAGACAAGCCCTTTCCCAGATAATCATTAGCATCACCCTCAAGTCTAAACGTCAGCCCATGGCATAGGAAAGCCCCAAAACTCTGACCGGCAGAACCTCTGAAAGTCAGGGTAATGCAATCCTCCGGAAGACCGACGCCTCCATACAATTTGGTAACCGTCCCACTAATAACAGCGCCAACGCTGCGATCCGTATTGACAATCTGCACCCCAAGACTGATTCTCCTCTTCGAGTCTATGGCAGGTCGAATCATCTCCATTATCTCAAGATCTTTAGCACACTGCAATGAGGTCCCATGTCCAACCGTACAGATCCTCGCATTGTCTCTAGATCCATCCGGAATATAAAGGACCCTATCAAGGGACACTTTTCTTGCTTTAGACCCATCATGGAAGTCTCTCTTGTGAAGAAGATCTGCTCGCCCAATCACCTCTTGCAGAGTACTATACCCCATAAGTGCAAGAAACTCTCTAAGTTGCCTCGCAATAAATCTGAAATAAGTTTCAAGATGCTCTTTCTTCCCCGCGAACCTTGCTCTAAGTTCTGGAGCCTGTGTTGCAATGCCCACAGGACAGGTATTTGTATTGCACTTACGGCATACAAGGCACCCGAGCGACACGAGAGAAGCTGTGCCAAAGCCAAATTCCTCCGCTCCAAGCATAGCCATAAAAAGCACATCTCGGGCAGTTTTCAGCCCGCCATCCACCTGAAGACGGACCTTGCCACGAAGATTATTGACCACGAGGGTCTGCTGAACCTGTGCAAGTCCCGTCTCGGCCGGACTTCCAGTGTGCTTTACAGAACTTGCCGGGCTTGCTCCGGTTCCACCGTCGCCACCACTGATAAGTATCACATCAGCCTTAGCCTTGGCGACGCCAGCGGCTATGGTTCCAACCCCGGACTCTGACACGAGCTTGACGCTAACACGAGCGGAATTGTTGATATTCTTGAGATCATATATGAGTTGGGCGAGATCCTCGATGGAATAAATGTCATGATGAGGCGGTGGAGATATAAGTGTAATTCCAGGCACTGAATGACGGGTACGAGCTATCAGCTCGTCAACCTTGAATCCAGGCAACTGCCCGCCTTCCCCAGGCTTGGCTCCCTGAGCCACCTTGATCTGAATTTCGTCCGCATTTACAAGATACTCCGCATCCACCCCGAAACGGCCGGATGCTACCTGCTTGACAGCACTACGCTTTGAACTTCCATCCGGAAGAGTGATGTTTCTCTGAGGGTCCTCTCCACCTTCTCCCGTATTGCTCTGTCCTCCGATAGCATTCATTGCCAGAGCAATGGTCTCATGAGCTTCCTTGCTTATAGCACCAAACGAAATAGCCTCGGTGACAAAACGCTTCATAAGCGACTCTTCACTTTCCACCTCAGAGATATCTATAGGACCGCGATCACTTTCTATCTCCATGAGATCACGGAGGTACATAGGCGAAGTGCGATTGGCGCTACTGTCCGAGAACTGTTTGAATGCTTCATAATCACATTCTCGTACTGCCTTTTGCAGAAGGCGCACTCGGGAAGGTTTCCACGCGTGCGCCTCCCCATCCTTGCGCCACGCATAGAACCCACAGTCCTCAAGAGCACAAGGACTTTGAACGGAAGCACCAGTCTCCACAAAGGCTGACTTATGGGCCTTGAGCACATCCCCGGCGATATCCTCCACAGTAACACCTCCTATCTGGGACACACCTCCTCCCATGTATTTATCCAAGACTTCCTGACTGACGCCGAGATTCTCAAAAAGTGCCGCACCTCTATAACTACGTATAGTAGAAATGCCCATTTTAGACAGAATCTTTAGCATCCCCTTGTTTACCGCCTTTATATAATGCTCCTCGGCCGAAGGATAGTCAAGTTGAAGAGTCTTTTCCTTAACCAGCGAGTCGAGTATGGCAAATGTCATATACGGGTTGACCGCACTTGCACCATAGCCCACAAGCAAAGCGACATGCATTACCTCGCACACTTCCGCGGACTCCACTATTATAGCTGTCTGCGAACGCTTACGGTTGTGTATCAAATGATGATGGACGGCAGCGGTAGCCAAAAGAGATGGGATCGGAGCATGCCTATCATCCACATTACGATCGCTTATGATTATATAATTGTACCCGGCATCCACCGCCTTAATGGCATCCTTGCACAATGAGGAAAGTGCAGACTCAAGAGCGGATGCTCCACCATCCGCTTCGAACAGCATCGGGAGAGTAATAGTCTTGAATCCCTTGTATCTCAGATTCTTAAGCGTCTCCAGTTCGGCATTTGAAAGAATAGGCGAAGCGAGTTTGACCACCTTACACAGATCGGCAGACGGCTTGAGAATATCCCCCTTGACAGCACCGATATAGCTTGTAAGAGACATGACCGTACTCTCTCGTATTGAGTCAATCGGAGGATTCGTTACCTGTGCAAACTTCTGTTTGAAATAGTTAAAAAAGCGCTGAGGCTTCTCTGAAAGCACAGCAAGAGGCGTATCGTCACCCATAGCATACAGAGACTCGGCACTATCCCTTGCCATAGGGACAATGATACGGTCAATATCCTCTCGGGTATAATTAAAAGCTTTCAAGAGTCGGCTAAAATCTTTAAGATCATGGTCCACTTTACGACCGGAACGTATATCTTTGAGAACTATACGACCGGCATGTAACCAATCTGAATACGGATACGCATCACTGAGTACGGATTTAATCTCATCATCGCGAAGTATTTTACCCTTAAGAGTATCCACCATCATTATCTTGCCAGGATGTAGACGTCCTTTAGAATCAATCTCCTGTGCAGGAACGTCACAAACACCTGTCTCCGAGGCCATTACCAGCATACCACCTTTAGTGACGAAATAGCGGCAAGGTCGGAGCCCGTTGCGGTCGAGCATTCCTCCGGCATAGCGTCCATCGGAGAACAAGATGGTAGCCGGTCCATCCCACGGCTCCATGAATATGGAATGATATTCGTAAAAACTCTTCAACTTATGGGACAACGGATTGCCTTCCTTGTAACTTTCCGGCACGAGCATTGACAATGCGTGCGGAATGGAATAGCCAGCACGAGTAAAGAACTCAAGTACATTGTCAAAGGATGCACTATCGCTCATCCCAGGCTCCACGACAGGGCTTATGTTTTCGGTCACGCTTCCCAAATGGTCGGTACGCATCAGGCTCTCTCTGGCTTTGATCCAGAGTCTGTTGCCTCTAATAGTATTGATTTCCCCATTATGGCCTATCATCCTGAAAGGCTGAGCAAGACTCCATGTCGGGAAAGTGTTGGTAGAGAACCTTGAGTGAACCAAGGCTATTGCACTCGTGAAATATCTATCCGTCAGGTCTGTGAAATAGTGCCGCAGCTGAAGGGATGTCAGCATACCCTTATAGACGATTGTCCGGGTAGACAGACTAGCGAAATAGCAGGACTTCTTGTCTGATATGGAAGAAGCTGTAACTCTTCTTTCTACCTCCTTACGCACGAGATATAACTTGTTCTCAAGCTCGTCCTGTCGATCACACCCCTCCACAAAAATCTGCTTTATGTCTGGCTCCGACTCTCGCGCGAGACTCCCGAGTATATCGGAATTGACAGGAACGTCACGCACATGCATTATACTCAGTGAATTGGCACGGACACACTCATCGATTATCTCCATGTATGCCGCTGCATCAGCTCTGTCCTTCGGGAAAAATACCATACCCACGCCATACCTGCCCTTCTCCGGGACCGGAATACCATGCAAAAGGATAAATTCATGTGGAATCTGGACCATAATACCGGCGCCATCACCAGTATTAGGATCTCCTCCCTCGGCACCACGATGGGCCATATTCTCGAGTACGGACAAACCTTTCTCGATAATGTCATGATATTTTGCTCCATTGATATTAACAACGAGACCTACACCGCACGCATCGTGCTCATACTCGGGAGAATACAGACCTTTTTCCTGCAGAGATTCAATAGCATTCATACTTAAAGCAACTCAATAGCCATAAAACAACCTCGCAATATATATATTTTTTAGGAGCAATCATCTTTCAAAAGCCAAAAATCGACAACAAATATTCACCCAGCAGCCTTTAGCCCCACAGACACGAGCGAAAAATAACAGATATTCTGGAAATAATGACGCTTTTCTATGGTAAAATTAAAAAACTGATTAAATTCGCATGTTATTTTATCACAAACCAATATGAAGAAAACAATCTGTTCAATTCTGGCGGTAACGTGCGTATGCGCTTCAGCATTCGCCCAGACGCCCTCACCGCTTAATCTTGACGGCAAGTCCTATCCATGTATAAATCCGGACAAGTCAGTTACGTTCAAGTTTACCGCTCCTGACGCAAGTTCTGTCACAGTTGACTGCGGCAAGAGTTACCAGATGGTAAAGGACGCTAATGGAGTGTGGACTGCAACCACTGATCCAATGATAGAAGGATTCCATTATTATTCATATAAAGTGGGAGGGATATCATTTACGGATCCCAACGCATACACATTCTATGGTACCGGGAGAGACTGCAGCGCACTGGAAGTACCAGAAACCGCAGAAAAAGCAGACTACTACACCCCTAAGAAAGACGTTCCTCAAGGAGCCGTCCGCAGCTTAAGATTCTATTCTAAAGCATGCGGCGAATATAGAAGGATGTATGTCTACACGCCAGCCGGATATGACGAGAACCAAAAGCAAAGATATCCGGTACTCTATCTCCAGCACGGAGGCGGCGAAGACGAGAGAGGGTGGATCTATCAAGGACACGCGGATGTTATTCTTGACAACCTCATCGCAGAGGGCAAAGCAGAGCCAATGATCGTCGTGATGAACAACGGATACGCCAAGCATCCAGGGAGCACCGATTCATTCGATGCATTTGAAGAGATGATTACAGAAGAGGTAATTCCTCTTGTAGACAAGCGTTTCCGCACCATCGCAGACTGCGACCATCGCGCTGTCGCCGGGCTCTCGTGGGGCGCTAAACAGGCATACGACCTTGCACTCGGTTATCCTCAGTACTTCTCTTATGTATCCGGCTTCAGCGGCATCATTGTCATAGGCGAATTCAATCATACCAATCCCGGGTTTGCAGATCCACAGAAGTTCAAAGCCGCCTATAACGGGATTTTCGCCGATGCGGACAAGTTCAACAGCCACTTCCACTATATGCTTCTGACTTGCGGAGAAGCGGAAGGCACACATATCGCCAAGATGCACGACATCCTCCTTGACGCCGGCATCAAGAATGACTATTACTGCTCGCCGAAGACGGCACACGAGTGGCTCACATGGCGAAGGAGCCTCAGAGAGTTTGCGATGAAAATTTTCAAATAATCCATGATACCCATGAACAAGTACATTTCAATATTAGCAGCAACTGTCGTATCCACAGCATTGCTCGCATCATGCTCACAGAAGAAAACTACCGACCCGAATATCGGCGTCATCACAGAGCCGACCAGCGCCACCACAAATATTCTCGGCCACGAATACCCTAAAATCAACCCGGATCTAAGCGTCACACACAGAGTGTCTGCGCCTGAAGCACAGAGCGTGGTTCTAGACATCTGTGATAAAAAGTATCCCATGACAAAAGCCGATGACGGACTTTGGGAAGTCACCACAGATCCAGGACTCGTACCGGGATTCCACTACTATTTTCTCGTGGTAGACGGTGTTCGCATCTCTGACCCCAACAGCCAGCTCTTCTACGGATGTGGTCTAATGGCTAGCGGAATAGAAATACCTGAAGTGGGCGTAGACTATTACTTACAGAGAGATGTTCCGCGCGGGGAAGTGCGTTTCCAGCGTTACTGGTCAGACCTCACTCAAAGTTGGAGGACATGCTATGTTTACACCCCGGCCGAATACGATAGTAAGCCTGACAAACGCTATCCGGTTCTATACCTTCAGCACGGAGCTGGAGAGGACGAGACCGGATGGTCAAATCAGGGACGTATGGATATCATCATGGACAACCTCATTGCTGACAAGGAAGCCGTTCCTATGATTGTGGTGATGGACCGCGGATATGCCACCCTCGCAGAACCAGACGAGGCTGCCAATAAAGGCGGAATGTTCAATTTCACGGCTTTCGACCGCGTGATGACACAGGAGATTGTCCCTATGATTGACGCCAAATACCGCACCATTGCAGACCGCGACCACCGCGCCATTAGCGGGCTTTCCATGGGAGGATTCCAGGCATGGAACATAGGATTAGCCCACAAAGACATGTTTGCATGGGTGGGAGGATTCAGCGGTTCCGGACGCCCTGGCAACCCAGAGAACTTCCCTGCAACCCTCAACGATGAGATGAAACTCCTCTATGTAAGCATTGGAACTGACGAGCCAACCAATATGTATTCTGGTATATATGAGTTCCACAAGATGCTTGAGGACAACGGCGTCAAGCATATATACTACGAATCCCCAGGCACATCCCACGAATGGCTGACATGGAGAAGATCCCTTCACCAATTCGCACCTATGCTTTTTAAATAACATAATTAATATCAATTCGTCATGTCAAGAAAAGCCAACCACACCAAGGCCGAAATAGTTGCTGCAGGCCTTCGTGTCATCAGCAAAAACGGAGAATCCGCACTCACGGCAAGAAGCCTTGCTGCTGCTCTGGGATGCTCGACAAGCCCGATTTTTACAATTTTCAACAGCATTGATGAAGTCAAGGAAGCCATACATCAGGCTGCCCTCGAGTCATTTCGCGAGTACGTAAAAGACTCCGTGAACTATGTGCTGGCTTTCAAGGAGTACGGCATGCGAATAGTTAAATTCGCAAAACAGGACATCAATATCTTCAAGATGGTTTTCCTCACCAAGGGAGCCGCAGCTGAAGGAATCAACGAGCAGGTTTCACTATGCCTCCAAGCATTCCAGAAAGACTACAGCCTAACAAAGGAGCAGTCCATGACACTTATACATCAGGTATGGACGTTCACTTGTGGTCTAGCACTTCTCAACGCTGCTGATGCTGAAGAGTTCACTGACGATAAGATCAGTTCAATGCTAAGTCAACAGTTTCTTAGCTGTCTCTACTACATCAAGTCTGGGAATAAACTTCCAGAGATAATGCCTCGCAAGCGTGCAGATGGTGAAGAATCCCTCACCCTCCCTGTGCCTTTCGCAGGTCCACGTGAGTCATAAGTCATACAAATACAAAATAGGAGGTCGGCTAAAACTACCTTTAGCCGACCTCCGTTTATTTCTAAAGAAACCGTCGCCTTCTTTCAAAAGCTACTTCGCTTTCCTAAGATTACTTAATCTCGATGCGACGCTGAGCAGGGACCTTCTCTTGTTCTAAGCGCTTAGGCAGAGTGATATCAAGCACACCATTCACCATTTCAGCACTGATGGCATCAAGGTCGATATTGTCAGGAAGAGTGAAACTCTGATGATATGAGGTGTATGAGAATTCCTTACGCAGGTAGTTCACTTTCCTACATCTACCATCATGACATTCCTTATCCTCCTTGCAATCCTTGCCATTGTCTTTACATTCCTTGTTGGACTTCTTTTCGAGCGCGATAACAAGCTCGTTATCATTGTCGATGCTAACTGTGAAATCATCCTTGGTCATACCAGGAGCAGCCACCTCTATCTCAAAATCCTTCTCAGTCTCCTTGATGTTTACTGCTGGTGAAGCAAACTGCTTTGCTGGCATCACTGCAAAATCACCATCAAACAAATCATTAAAAATACTTGGCAACCATGCCTGATTTCTGTTTACTACTGGTAACATAATATAATCCTCCATTTTAAATTCAATTTATTATCTGCCGCACTTGCGAGCCTCATAGCTCTTCGGCGCAACGACTTACTTAACTTCAAATGGTGGGCCAGCAATTAAATCAAGGCTCCTACTGACAATTTATCATAATTCTAAATGCAAATAACTGAAAATCAGGACATTTTGGCAGACAATGCGACATTTTGACAAAGTTCTATCTCCCAGGGCCATATATCTCCTGGCCACAGCAGAATACTCTGGATACGACTGATGAGTCAGCAGAATATACCATATCTGACACGAGTGAATGCCCTGGCTGGAGTCGGGGGCTATCGAGGTTCACAAGCATAGCATCGGCAACCTTCCGCTCCCGAATCTCACCGGCATCTATTCCAAAGGCTTGTGCTCCATTGATAGTTGCCCAGCGGAACACCTCGTCTGCTTTCAGAAGAGTCGGATTGCCTTCCACTTTAGCAAGTAGGGCGGCAAACTTCATCTCCTCAAGAAGATCAAGGTTGTTATTGGATGATGCCCCATCAGTACCGAGAGTGATCCGGCACCCAGACTCAAGCGCGAGTTCATATGGAAAACGTCCACTGCCGAGTTTCATATTGGAGCACGGACAATGGGAAACCGTTACTCCCCTCCTTGCCAATATCCCCCACTCCTGCTCATCCACATACACGCAGTGCGCGGCTATGACATCCGAGTCGAGGAATCCTATCTTATCCAGATACCTTACAGGAGTGGTTCCATACTCTTTTATGCAATCGTCCACTTCTTTCTTTGTTTCTGCAAGATGTATATGGATCTTCAAGCCGTGACGACGGGCGAACTCCGCAGTTTTCCTCAGTTTAGTAGTTCCCACAGTATAAATGGCATGAGGCGCCATCACAAGTTGTATCCTTCCACCGGTAGGGTCAGACCAGTTCATGATGAAATCCTTCTTTTTATCCTCTACCGCCTTGCTATGATTTTGCATCACGGTAATGCCTATCGCAGCTCTCATTCCAGTCTTTTCCACTATCCCGATTGTCTCCTCTATATCGAAATACATATCAGAAAAGAACGTAGTACCAGAGGACATCATCTCACGACATGCAATCTCACTTCCCTTTCGTATGTCCGAAGGACTGAGTTTATCCTCATACGGCCATATATAATCCTCTAGCCACTGCTGCAAAGGTAAGTCATCAGCATAACCCCTCAATAAAGTCATTGCTGCATGAGTATGTGTATTAAAGAGCGATGGCAGGATAGCCGTCCCAGAGGCATCTATGACCCTCTCTGCCTGAGTATCATCAGGGACTCCGATAGATGAGAAATAGCCTTTCTCTATAAGTATGTTGCAAGGCTTTCCGCCAAGCATTACGGATTTCAGCAAGGTGGATTCCGGATGGCTAAAGACTGAATTCATACGTCCGTAAGCCGCATTGATCTGTTTAGCATGGTTTAGAAAAGATCTCCCCTCTGGAGTCAAAGTACAACGCCCTACCCCTCTATCAAACAACTTCGTCCCAGCAAGTTTCTCTATTTCCGCAATATTCTGGCTCACTGCAGGCTGCGTCACACCAAGAGCCTTGGCTGCAGCCGTGAAACTGCCCAGTTCCGAGGCAGCCTCAAAAACCTTCATTCTGAAATCCTCTATCATAAGTGGTCTCAAGTTATCCTTAAAAAAAACAGGGTCGGCAACGCAGAGCGCTTCCGACCCTAGTCGTATCACGTCTTATCAAAGACTATTCATCTGGAGAAATTGCACCCATAGGGCAAGCGTCAGCGCAAGCTCCGCAGCTAACGCATACGTTTGGATCAATGCTGTAAACGTCTCCTTCCTTGATAGCCCCTGAAGGACATTCACCCTGGCAAGTTCCACATGCCACGCAGGTGTCCGGATTGATTTTGTAAGCCATAATAATAAATAATGTCGTTCTGTTCGTTCTTAATCAGTTCACAAAAATAATAGTAAATTTTGAAAAAGTCAATTATCTTTGCATACATGAAGAGTTTTATAACGATCATAACCGCTCTGATGCTCGCGGCGTCCAGCCCTGTCACATTTGACAAAATGGTTCACGATTTCGGAGAAGTCAGCTGGAAAGATGGCGCATTAAGCTGCACTTTCACCTTGACCAACAACTCCGAAGAACCTCTTGAAATATATGCAGTGATCTCAAGTTGTGGATGCACCGCAGTAGAATGGACAAGAGAGCCCATCGAGCCAGGCAAGCAAGGCATCATCAAGGCCACATACGCCAACGAAGACGGACCATACCCATTCGATAAAAGTATAACAGTTTACACTTCTTCTCAGAAGAAGCCATTCATCCTTCGTCTAAGGGGAGTCGTGAAATGAGCACAGCATATACAGACGACAATATACGCACCCTCGAGGGTGTGGAGCATATTCGCCGGCGTCCTGGAATGTATATTGGACGTTTGGGCGACGGAAAAAATCCAGCAGACGGCATTTATGTACTCCTTAAGGAGGTTGTGGACAACTCCATAGATGAGTTTGCCGCCGGATTCGGAAAGCAGATTGACATCACCGTTGAGGATATGAAGACAGTGACTGTCAGGGACTATGGTCGAGGGATTCCTCTCGGCTCTGTGGTCAAGGCCGTAAGCAAGCTCAATACTGGAGCCAAATTTGACAACGCCGTATTCAAGAAGTCCGTTGGACTCAACGGTGTCGGCACCAAAGCAGTAAATGCCCTTTCATCATCATTCTACATCTGCTCCCATCGTGACGGGGAGTGCTCATGGGCGCGTTTTGAGCGGGGTGAGCTAAAAGAGAGCGGAACCGAAGCTACTTCCGCCAAGAACGGAACACTAGTGACGTTTACTCCAGACGATCTCATGTTTGGAGACTTCGCATATAACCTTGACTATGTGGAGACCATGGTCAAGAACTACTCATATCTCAAGACTGGCCTTACCCTAAATTTCAATGGGGTTAAATACAAATCCGAGAACGGACTGCTTGACCTGGTCAATGACAACCTAACTGAGCCTACTCTCTATCCTCCTATTCATCTGGTTGGAGAGGACATAGAAATAGTGCTCAGCCACTGCAATTCGTACGGAGAAAACATAACTTCATTCGTAAACGGGCAGAACACCAGAGACGGAGGAACACACCTGGCTGCATACAGAGAAGCCATTGCCAAGACACTCAAGGACTTCTTCAAGAAGAACTATGAGCCGGCAGACTTCCGTCAAGGCGTTGTGGGCGCAATCAGCCTGCAGATTCAGGAGCCCAACTTCGAGGGACAGACCAAGACCAAGCTCGGATCGACCTATATGTGGGAAAGACAGGAAGCTGATGCCAACGGTGTGCTGCACAACGAAGTAGGACCAACCATACGCTCTTACGTCAACGACTTTGTCGCCAAAAATCTGGATAATTATCTTCGCATCCACAAGGAGATCGTTCCTGTGCTCGAGGACAAGATCAAGGCTTCACAGCAGGAACGACTTGATATATCAAGCATCCAGAAGAAGACACGTGAGCGCAACGCAAAGACCTCAGTCTACAATCGCAAACTGCGCGACTGCCGCTATCATTACAATGATAAGATCACCGAGAAAACTCAGGACAATATTGAGAATTCCTCTATCTTCATCACCGAGGGAGACTCCGCTAGCGGAACCATCACCAAGGCTCGCAATGCGGACTACCAAGCCGTATTCTCCCTTAGGGGAAAGCCAATCAACTGCTACAAGGAGAGCCGCAAGCGTGTAGCCGAGAACGAGGAGCTCAACCTCCTTATTTCAGCCCTCGGAGTGGAAGATGACCTTGAGAATCTCAGATACAACAACATCGTGGTTGCCACTGATGCCGATGACGATGGTATGCATATTAGGATGCTTGTACTGACTTTCTTCCTCAAGTATTACCCGGATTTAATAAGACGCGGACACGTACACATACTCCAGACCCCTCTATTCCGAGTTAAGAACAAGAAGTCCAACATCTACTGTTACAACCAGGAAGAAAAGGAGAAGGCTATCGCACAACTCAAGACAGGAGTAGAAATCACAAGGTTCAAAGGACTTGGAGAGATTTCCTACGAAGAGTTCATTCATTTCATAGGGAAAGACATGAGATTGGACCTCGTGGAACTTAACGACGAAGAGTCCATCTCCGAGATTCTTGAATTCTATATGGGAGATAACACCGTGGATAGGCAGCACTTTACCTGCCGCAACCTCCGCAGCGAAGAGGAACTTGAAGATATAGACATCCCTGCATAAAATGAAAAAGAACAACATATACGCGCGCATAATGAAAGCCCTCGGGTGGCAGGCAGACAGCGGCCCAGCCCCAGAGCAGAAATGCATTATACTTGGAGTGCCACACACAAGTATCGCGGATTTTCTGGTAGCATATTTTTATTACAAGAGTCTAGGGCACACCGCCCATGTGATGATAAAAAAGGAATTCTTCTTTTGGCCTTTAGGTCCCATTCTGCGCAAGTTCGGGTGCATCCCGGTAGATCGTAAGAATGGAGCTACCGTTGTAAGAAGCGTCATCTCTGAAATGGAGAAGGCCAAGGGCGAATTCCATCTATGTATCGCACCGGAAGGTACCCGCAAACCAGTAAAACGGTGGAAAATGGGCTACCATGCCATAGCCAGAGCCATGGATTGCCCTGTATATCTCGGATATTTCAACTGGGGCAACAAGCACATCAGCATTGGAGAGAGATTCATCTGCAGCGAAGATGCCCGTGTCGACACAGAACTCATCCAAAAGAAGTATGAGCAGCTCCACCTCGTCGGCAAGAACCCAGAGGGATATATCACCCACTGATAAGAAGTCAAGGCAGAGTTCCTTTTCCGACAACTTACTCTGCCGCATGTATCTGCAAAATCTTCAGAAGTATATTTTAGAATGAATTTCGGGAAGATAGCGAAAAATAAGTTATTGGGGAATTTAGCATGTTTTATCGCTTACACGATTTTTGGCATTAACATCGTGACATGCAAAGACTTGTCAAACAGCCATTTGCTCTCCCCTCTGGCATTATTCTGCCTCAGAGCTTTTGGTGCGGGTATTCTTTTTTGGATATTGTCATTGTGCTTTCCTCGAGAGAAAGTAGCGCCAAAAGACTTACCGAAGATATTCGCCGCTTCATTCGTGGGTTTCTTTCTTGTGCAGTTCTCTTTTCTCAGCGCAATTCCGGATGTCACACCTATGACTTGCTCGATCATAAGTACATTGACTCCAATATATACAATGTTCATTGCAGCATTGACCATAAAGGAGCCTATAACTTGGAAAAAAGCGGGTGGAGTTCTTCTCAGTTTCTGCGGAATAGTCATATTTATCGTCAATAGCAACACTGGAGGCAGCGGAGCGCAGAGTTCAAACCTGAAGGGCATCTTACTCATGCTCGTGAACGGACTTAGCTTCGCGGCGTACCTCGCTATATTCAAGCCGCTAATTTCCAAATATTCCGTGGTCTCCTATATGAAGTGGATCTTCCTGTTTGCATTTTTAATGTCCGCTCCTTTCTGTGGGAAAGAACTATTGACCTTCGATTACGGAAGACTATCGGGAGCCATGATAGTTGATCTTGCAGTACTGATAATCTGTGCGACTTTCGTATCATATTTCCTGATCTCATTCGGGCAGAAGTTCGTAAGGCCAACAATGGTCAGCCTGTATTCATATATGCAGCCGATAATTGCCATTTTGATAAGCATAATCGCAGGAATGGATTCTCTTACCATCACGAAAATAGTAGCACTTGCAGCAGTAGTCGGCGGAGTTCTACTCGTAAGTTTCAGCAAAAGCCGCCCGGCTTCTTAGAGGACACAAAATTCTCACCTGGGCTCGCACCATTTGGAATATAGAGAATTATTCACTATATTTGCAGCCCCAAATTTTGGGATTAGATTAATTAACAATTATTTACAGTAAAATGATCAAACAGTACGAAACCGTTTTCATTGCAACTCCCGTTTTGTCTGACACCCAGATGAAGGAAGCGGTTGCCAAGTACGTCAAGCTCATCACCGACAATGGTGGAGAGGTTGTGTACCAGGAGGACTGGGGTCTCAAGCAGCTTGCTTACCCTATCCAGCACAAGACATCAGGATTCTACTACCTGATTGAGTTCAAAGCAACTCCAGAGTTTGTAGCCACTCTCGAGACACAGTATCACCGCGACGAGCGCATCATCCGCTACCTCACCGTAGCCCTTGACAAGAACGCAGTTGCATACGCTGAACACCGTCGCCAGACTCGCGCCGCCAAGGCTGCAGCACCTAAGGTTGTAGAAGAGCCTAAGGTTGAGGAGACCGTTGCAGAAGAAGTTGAAGTTTCAGAAGAAGCCTAAAGAAGGAGGAAAAGCATTATGGCAAACGTATCAAACAACGAAATTCGTTTTCTGAACCCTCCTACCGTAGAGGTTCGCAAGAAGAAATACTGCCGTTTCAAGAAGGCAGGTATCAAATATGTTGATTACAAGGATCCTGAGTTCCTCAAGAAGTTCCTCAACGAGCAGGGAAAGATTCTTCCTCGCCGCATCACAGGTACTTCATTGAAGTTCCAGCGCAAGGTAGCGCAGGCTGTAAAGCGCGCTCGCTCCCTCGCACTTCTTCCATATGTAACTGACCTCCTCAAATAATTGAAGCGTTATGAAAATCATCCTTAAGAAAGAAGTTGCTAATCTCGGCGAGGCCGGAGAGGTAGTAGAAGTAAAGACTGGTTACGCGCTCAATTATCTTGTTCCTCAGGGATTTGCCGTAGTCGGCACCCCATCTGCTCTCAAGCAGCACGAAGAGACCCTTCGCCAGAGAGCGCACAAGGAAGCCAAGCTCGTAGCTGACGCTCAGGCTGTAGCAGCCAAAATCGAGTCTGTTGCAGTGGCTCTTACCGCTAAAGTTGGAGAAAGCGGAAAGCTCTACGGCGCCATCACTGCAAGCCAGGTTGCTGACGCACTTGCTGCTGCTGGTGTAGAGGTGGAGAAAAAGAACATCACCCTTCCTGAAATCAAGGAACTCGGTGAGTTCGAGGGCAAGGTTAAATGCTACAAGGGCGTATTCGCCACAGTCAAGGTAACCGTTTCAGCAGAGTAATTCTGTACTGAATACCTATAGCCAAGAGAGGCTGACCAATATGGTCAGCCTCTCTTTTGTATTATTATTGACCGTCTGTTAAGCCACGACAACGCCCACCATCAGCGCCACCTCCACCATAAAAAGCAATATGCCCACCCAAATGGAAGTGGAAGGCCTCGGCAAAGGCAGTTTTCTCCCCGGCACAAGCGCTATAGCCAATCCAGTACCCAAGGCCACACCATACCATATTGAAGAAGTCCTCAGCAAAGCCATTACCACACTGGCTGAAGGAAAGAACGCAATAGCATAACTGATGAATCCACACTTCCGTGTCAGCTTCCACAAAGCAAACTGAAGAGCACACACCAAGGCAGCGATACCTATTGACTGAATGGCACTAAAACACCCTGTTACCATGGAAAGTACCATGGTAACAAGGGCGAATACAAGCGAACTTGCTATCCTATAGAATAAAAGTCTCTTATTCATCAAGTATTTACTAACTTTCGGTAGCAGCCTCAATCTTCTTGAGCATTGCAAACATAATCACACCAGCAATCACGCAGAGCGCCATGAGAATAGCCCAGTTAGCCCACAGAGGAACATTCATCCAGAGAAGTCCTGGGATAGAGCTGAGGTAGTTACCCACAGCAGTAGCAGCGAACCAAAGTCCCATCATGAGGCCCTTAAGCTTAGGCGGAGCCACCTTAGAAACGAACGAAATGCCCATAGGGCTAAGAAGCAACTCGGCAAAAGTAAGTACAAGATAAGTACCGATAAGATACATAGGGACCACAGGATCAGGCGAAACCGTTCCTTGAATATCAGCAGGAGAAGGCTGCCCGAACGAGCCAAGAAGCATGATAAGATAGCCTATAGCTGCTACAAACATACCGATACAGATTTTCTTCGGAGCAGATGGTTCCATTCCATGAGGGTGCCTATCAGACTTACATGCCGATAGAGCACTGAATATAGAGATGGAAATAGGCGTCAAGAACACGACGAAGAAAGGATTGAACTGCTGGAAGAGCTGAGGCTGGATATCAAGAGATACCGGAAGACCTGAATAGATCCAATATGCTCCACCCCACAAAAGAGCAGTAACTACTCCGCAAGACAAGCGTCCCTTGGCTGACTCAGACTGGAATATACCGAAAAGGGTATAGATAGAAGCCGCAAGCAGAGCAAGGATCCAGATATTGAAACCAGCCCTGACAGCGCCCTCAACATGAGCCATAGTATAGTCACGAGCAAACCATGTGAGAGACTGACCGTTCTGGTGGAATGCCATCCAGAAGAAGATTACCACTGCGAACACGAGGCAAAGTGCCACGATCCTGTCTTTTGTCTGCTTTGGAGTAAGTTCCTCAACAGGAGCATTAGACTTAGCAGCCTGCTTAGCATTGACATCAGCATGTTTGAACCATCCGCGGCAGCAGAAATAGATGAGGACGGAAAGGACAAGCGACACGCAAGCAACAGCGAACCCCATATTATATGCGGTAGAGAGATTCTCAATGTAATATGAACTGAAATCAGCAGCTGTCATGGACTGCACGTCAACAGACGGCATCATAGCCTGCAATTCGGCAAACTTATCGGCATTAGCAGCAGATATCGTCCCATTCATCACCTGATGAGCAAGTGCTGGGATATCGGCCTTATAGATAAGACCAGCCTTACCAAGGAAGGTATTTGTAATAGCTGTGGCAGCTGACGGTGCAAACATGGCACCGACGTTGATAGCCATATAGAAAAGGCTGAACGCTCCGTCACGTTTGGAGGCATACTTAGGATCATCATAGAGATTTCCGACCATAACCTGAAGGTTGCCTTTGAACAGACCAGTACCAATGGCGATAAGAAGAAGAGCACCTATCATGAGCGCCACTCCCAAACCATCAGCAGCAGTAGGAATGGAAAGGGCAAGATAGCCGAGGAACATTACTGAGATGCCAGCCACGACGCATTTTCCATATCCTATGCGGTCAGCAAGCCAACCTCCGACCACCGGCATAAAATACACGGCAGCAAGGAAAATACTATAGACCTGACTGGAGACAGCCTGATCCCAACCGAACTTCGCCTGAAGGAAGAGCATGAAAATGGCCAACATGGTGTAATAGCCGAAGCGCTCACCTGTATTGGCGAGAGCAAGAGCGAATAGGCCTTTTGGTTGTCCTTTGAACATAATTGATTGATTTATGAATTTAACATATTGAAAATTCAGTCTATATTGGCCGCCACCCAATGGACATAGGCGTACCATAGACAAATATAGGAATTATATCGGAAAAATTGTATATTTGTGCTTATGTGTCTTTGTTGATTCATGAAAGGACGTAAAGGTAACATAGGATGTTTCTTGCTAAGATGCCTGACAAGGCCTCTTGCCATTCTTCCGCTTTCATTTCACCGAGCCTGCGGCAAGGTGATAGGCCGGGCGACCGGCAGTTTAGCAAGGTATCGCAGGGACGTGGTCATGACCAATCTTGCCCGCAGCTTTCCGGATAAGAAATACGAAGAGCTTGAAAACATCTGCCACCGCGCCTATGAGCATTTTGGCAAGCTCATCACTGAAACCATCTGGTTCGGAGCAGGAAACTTCAGAGACAGAATTTTCAAGTCACACATTGTAGAAATCACCAATCCGGAGTTAATCAACGGTCTCCACGACAAAGGGAAAAGCATTTTCGCATTGGCCTCGCACAGTGGTAATTGGGAGCTTATCGGAGGATACCCACACTATTCCTACCAAGAACCGCTAAAATTTGACGAGAAGGATATATGCGTGGTGTATAGGGCAATGAGCAGCCATGCCTGGGACAAATTCATGAGGCTCAATAGGATAGCGGCGCTGAAGGACAAGAAGCACTACGATGGAATGGTCGAAACCTACTCCGTACTTCGCTATGCCATACGCAACAAGGATAGGCAGATTCTATATAATTTCATCACGGATCAGCACCCATACAGCCCCACGTCATGCGTGCACGTCAAGGATTTTCTGCACCAGCCTACTCTCTCCATGGACGGAGCGGCAGCGCTTGCCCACAAATTCGGAGCAGCGGCCGTATATCTGGGCATGAAAGAGAACCCAGACGGGAATTATAGCATCACATACACACTCATTGCAGAAGACTCTTCCAAAATGAGTGTAAAAGAAATATTAGACAGATACTACGAATTGCTTGAGAATGATATTCAAGAGCAGCCATGGAACTATCTATGGACACACAAAAGATGGAAATAGACAATAATTCATAACATTATGACAATCAAAGATCTTCAGCCAGCAATAGTCTGGAACAACTTCTACGGACTCACACGTTGTCCACGCCCTTCCAAGCACGAGGAAATCGTACGCGAATATATCCTCAACTGGGCTAAAGAGCGTAATATCGATGCTTTCGCAGATGAGACAGGCAACATCATCATGCGGGTACCTGCCACTCCTGGATACGAGAACAGACGCGGTGTCATACTTCAGGGGCACATGGACATGGTACCGCAGAAGACCGCTGATACCGTACATGATTTTCTCAAAGACCCTATTGAGACATGGATTGACGGAGAGTGGGTTAAAGCCAAAGGCACCACACTCGGAGCAGATAATGGTATGGGCGTAGCCATGGGAATGGCAGTAGCGGAAGACAAGAGTTTCCCTCACGGACCTATAGAGGTACTTATCACCTATGATGAGGAAACCGGAATGAGCGGAGCCGAAGCATTGAAGCCAGGAGTTCTTAAAGGGGATATCCTTATCAACCTTGACTCTGAAGATGAGATGGAACTCTGCATCGGATGCGCTGGAGGGCTTGACGCCATCGCTGAATTCAAATACAAGAAAGAGGCTACTCCGGCAGGATATGTTGGATACAGACTCACCGTGAAGGGCCTTTCCGGCGGACATTCAGGTATGGACATATCTCTATACAGAGCCAATGCCAACAAGGTCCTTGCAGCAGCCCTTATCCCAGTAATCAGCAAGTTCGGAGTTAAAGTGGCTGACATCAAAGGCGGTAGTCTGCGCAACGCCATTCCGTTCGAAGCCGAGGCCGAAATCGTTGTACCTCAGAATAAGGCAACCGTTGTAGTAAGAACTGTCAGAAAGATATTTGCAGATCTCGCACTCAGATATAAGGAGAGCGACCCGACCATGAGCGCTACCATCGAAAGGGCCGTAATGCCAGCGCAGAAATATATCCAGAGCGACGTAATGCTCAATGCACTCAAGGCCATCATGGCTTGCCCTTCAAATGTCATCAGAATGAGCCAGAGCATGCCTGGTCTTACTGAAACATCCATCAACCTTGCGGTCGTAAGATGCAAGAACGGCAAACTCACAGTCGCTTCTCTTCTAAGAAGTGCAGTAGACGAGTCCAAGAAAGAGCTCGCCGACAGAGTAAGGTACATCTTCGAAGCATTTGGAGCATCCATCAGATTCGTAGGCGGATACTGCGGATGGGTTCCGAAGCCTGACACACCGATGATCGCGCTTCTCAACGACACCCACACGAAAATGTTTGGAAAGCCGCTGAATGTACTCGCCACACATGGTGGACTAGAATGTGCACTTCTCGGAGGCAAGTATCCACACTGGGAAATGGTATCTATAGGACCTACCATCATGTACCCACACTCCCCTGACGAGAAGGTGAACATCAAATCCGTAGCCAACGTTTGGGAGTTCCTCAAGACCGTTCTCGGGGAAATTCCTGAGAAATAGTCGGATGACAGAAGAACTTAAGACACAACTAATGGACTGGGCCGACAAATACAACGACCCAGTCTATTTTTCCACAGACCCAATTGCATTTCCAAAAGAGTTTGTACGGCGAAAGGCAAGACTGGAAGATGTGGAAATTGCAGCGATATTCGCTGCGCACTTTGCGTGGGGACGTAGGGCAATGATAGTAAGGGATTGCGAGCGTTTATTCGACTTCATGGAATGGAAGCCATACGACTATGTAATATCCGGATGCTGGAGAGACGATAATACAAGCATCCATAGGACAGTCAAGTGGTCAGATACAGCTAGAATATGCCACACACTCAAAGACTTCTATACTACACACAAGAGCCTGGAAGAGTATAATACAGCCCAAATACGCACTCTCATATTCGGTCAGAAAGAAGACAGACGCGCTCCGGACAAGAAGATACGTATGATGCAACGATGGATGGTCCGCAGAGACGGCAAGGTAGACCTCGGAATATGGCATAGTAGCGACCCTTCAGAGTTGATAATTCCCCTTGACGTGCACGTCTATACCCAAGCCACATCAATCGGACTTACCGCCAGAAGACAGAAAGACCTCCTCACGGCGCAGGAAATCACAAACGCTTTCAAGGAAATATTCCCCAATGACCCATGCAAGGGGGATTTTGCGTTATTCGGATACGGAATAGATAATGCCTAAATTATATATAATATCAGGATGCAACGGTTCAGGCAAGACAACGGCGTCCTACACCCTGCTTCCGGACCTTCTCGGATACAGGGAGTTCGTCAATTCAGACGAATTCGCCAAAAGCCTTTCACCATTTGACCCATCTGCAGCATCCATCACAGCAAGCAGATACATGCTCATGAAGATCAACTATCTGCTCGGCCGCTTTGAAGACTTCAGTATAGAGACTACTCTTGCCACGCGGTCCCTTGTTAAAATCATTGAAGAGGCCCACTCTCTCGGCTATGAGGTCACCATCCTTTACTTCTGGCTTACATCCCCGGAACTTGCAATCCAGAGAGTAAAGGACAGAGTAGCATCAGGAGGGCACAACATCCCTGATAACGTGGTCAGACGCAGATACGTGATGGGACTGCAGTATTTCTTCGATACCTACATTCCCATTTGCGACAGGTGGATTCTCGCAGACAACTCCAAGTCACCATTTACCGTGGTGGCAGAGGGAACAGGCAATCTCACCTACATCAAGGACAACGAGAAATTCAAACAGATTAGAAGAATAGTTCATCCAAATGAAGATTGACAATAGGTTTTCCGTCACAGAGCGGATGCTTGAAGAGGTGGTCGCGGAAGGTCTCAAATACGGAGGAGACTGGTGCGACCTGTATTTTGAAGACAGTAGTTATTACGAACTGCTTCTTCGTGATGGAGAAGTAACTTCCGGAGGACATCACATCGACTTCGGAGCCGGAATAAGAGTACTCAAAGGAGACAAGACCGGTTATGCTTATGCAGAGACAACTGACCGCAAGTCACTTCTTGCCGCAGCTGGTACGGCAGCAGCGATCGCAAGTATGGCTGGCGACGAGGCAAAGACATTTAGGGGCACACCGACAAGTGCAATGAAAGTCAGCGACAAATGCTACAATGCAAGGCTTGACTGGAGAAATGCCTGCATTAGCGGATTTATACCCTTCCTGAAGAGAATAGATAGCGGGATAAGGCAAAGGGACAGCCGCGTCATTAAGGTTGTGGCATCCCTTTCATATAGCATAAGTGAGATTATGATGTACAATTCCCTCGGGGAACTCACATCCGATTCTCGCCCATTGGGAAGCGTTTCGGTACAGACCATTTTCAGACAAGGAGACAGAACCGAGGATAGCAGCGTATCCAGGAGTCTACGCAGAGGTCCAGAGATGATGGATGAAAGCCTTATCGAAGACATTGTAAGCCGTGCAGTCAAAGGCATAGATGCAAGATTTGAAGCCAAACGGCCAAAGGGCGGACGAATGCCAGTTGTGATGGGTGCCGGAGCATCGGGGATTCTCCTACACGAGGCAATGGGACACGCATTTGAGGCTGATTTCAACCGCAAAGGGCAATCCATCTTCTCAGGTAGACTAGGAGAACAGATTTGCCGTAAAGGTATCAACATAGTGGACGACGGCACTCTCCCTTCCAGCAGAGGGGCATGCCGCTATGACGATGAAGGAGTACCGGGACAGAAGACATATATGGTTACGGACGGAGTTCTGACTTCTTACCTTCATGACCGTATCAGCGCCTCATATTTCGGAGTCACGCCTACCGGTAACGGAAGACGTGAATCATTCAGATACAACCCTATTCCTCGTATGCGTGCCACCTACATGGAAAGCGGCACCGATGGTAGGCTTGAGGACCTCATAGCATCCGTAAAGAGAGGCATTTATGTGGACCAATTTGCCAACGGACAGGTCAAGATAGGAGAAGGGGACTTCACATTTTATGTCAAAAACGGTGCACTCATAGAAAATGGAAGGCTGACTATGCCAGTCAAAGATATTAATATCATTGGAAATGGTCCACAGGCTCTCGCAGATATTATAGCCGTAGCTGGAGACCTCAAGGTGGACGAAGGTACGTGGACTTGCGGTAAGGAGCAGAGCGTGCCAGTATCATGCGGGATACCTTCAGTACTCATAAAAGCCCTAACGGTTGGAGGAGAATAAGATGACAGGAACGAAATACAAGGAACTTTTGGAATTCTGCCTTGACACCGCTGTAAAAAACGGCGCAGACAAGGCCAGAATGACACTGAATAGGAGCGAAGAGAACATGGTGGCCACCCTCAATTCCGAGGTTGACAGAATCACCAGATGCGAAGACAACTCTCTATGTATGTCCCTATTTGCCGACGGCCGATACGGCACGTTTTCCACTAACAAACTCGACAAGGAGTCTCTACTCAAATTCATAAGTGAGTCAGTGGAAATAGTAAAGAACATCTCACCGGACCAATGCCGGGATTTGCCCACATCGGAACTCTGCTGTACAGATGCCGTCACTGGAGACGAACTCGACCTGTGCGACATGACACGCGATGCCATTAGGCCGGAAGACAGGATCAGCACAGCCCTTGGGGCATGTGTCTTCAAGGAGAAAATTCCGGAAGGTGCGACATACTCCGTAATATCGGAAGAAGGCGAATATGCCGATAGCATATATGAAGTTATCCTGATGGACACCAACGGACTATACTGCGCACATCGCGAGACTTCCTTTGACTATGGAGTAGAAACAACCATAGAGAGTCAGGGCGAGAGATACAGCGGATATTGGTGGGATTCGTCATCCAGAGCCAGCAGAATCAGCCCTCGCGCCTGCTCCCTAAAAGCACTCGAAAGAGCCGTGAGTCAGATAGGTTCAGAAGCCATATCAAGCGGTAAGTATACCATGGTGATAGATTCCGAAGCCGCATCCAAGGTGGTATCACCGATACTTAGGGCGCTCAACGGGTTTGCGATTCAGCAGAACAATTCTTTCCTCATGGATAGTCTCGGCAAGAAAGTCTTTCCTGAAAGTCTTACCATAATGGACTGTCCCCACATAAAGGGACAAACCTGTTCTAAACTATTTGACTCGGAAGGAGTAGCCACCAGAGAACACGCCATCATAGAAAATGGTATAGTCAAGGAGTATTTCATCAACACCTATATGTCCCACAAGCTCAACATGCCTCAGACCACAGAAGACGCCACACGGCCAAGACTAATGCCGACGCTTCAAGGGGCTGACCGCAACGCCATCCTGAAAATGTGCGGCAGTGGCATACTCGTGACCGATTTTAACGGGGGTAATAGCAATAGCGTCACTGGAGACTTTTCCTATGGAGTAGAGGGATTCCTGTTCAAGGACGGAGTCATACTCCAGCCCGTCAGCGAGATGCTCGTAACTGGCAATTTCCTGCGACTTTGGGAAGGCTTTATCGCGTCTGCGGATGACGCGAGGGACTGTATGTCAAAACTTATTCCTACCTTAGCGTTCGCAAATGTGGATTTCAGTGGAAATTAATACAATATTATAATATGACTATTGACAAGAACAAAGTAGTAGCAGTAAGCTACGAACTTGAAGTTGAGGGCAATATTGCCGACAAAGCAGGCTCGGAGAAGCCGCTTGAGTATATTCATGGTACAGGAATGCTTCTTCCGAAATTCGAATCAGCACTTGAGGGCAAGGAGCCTGGAGCCACATTCGAATTCACACTCACCCCGGAAGAAGGATACGGCCAATACTCTGACGAGTGGAAGATAGAGATTCCAAAGAGTTCTTTCGCTGGACCTGACGGCAAGGTCAGAGAGGATCTTCTGGTAGTTGGATACACCATCCCTATGCTCAACTCAGAAGGACAGGTTATCAATGGTACGGTAAAGGCTGTTTCAGATGATACTGTCACCATGGATTTCAACCACCCTATGGCAGGAAAGACACTGCATTTCACAGGAAAGGTTGAGAGTGTGCGCGAGGCCACTGATAAGGAACTCACAGAGGGTCTTCATGGTGAATATCTTCCACAGGAGGGCTGCCACTGCGGTGGTCATTGCTCTGACGGATGTGACGGAGGCTGCCATGGAGATGGAGAGTGCTCATGCGGGGATGACTGCGACTGCGGATGCGGTAAATAATATAGCATGAAGCGAATAGCGGTAGTAATACTCAACTGGAACACAAGGGATTACCTCCGGGAATTTCTTCCGCCACTACTTCGAAGCATCAAAGGGCACGATGCAGAGGTCATCGTAGCAGACAATGCGAGTACTGACGGCAGTGTAGAAATGCTTGAGAGGGAATTTCCCGAAGTATTCACCATCGCCCTAAACAAGAATTACGGGTTTACAGGAGGATACAACAGGGCGTTTTCTAGGATCATGGAATGCAAGGATGCTCCAGAGTATTTAGTGCTGCTCAACACTGATGTCTTGGTCGGAGAGCATTGGCTCGAACCGCTATACGACTTCATGGACTCGCACGAGGATTGCGCCGTATGTGGGCCCAAGATTCTTGCGTTAGAGAAATCTGGTGCATCGTGGAAACGCTCAAGACAATTCGAGTATGCCGGTGCCGCCGGGGGATATCTGGACAGGTTCGGATTTCCGTTCTGCCGTGGAAGGGTAATGTCAAGCACAGAAGAGGATATTGGACAGTATGACCCTGATCCATGCCGTGTCTTCTGGATTTCCGGAGCATGCATGATGACAAGGAGTTCCGTCTGGACAAAACTCGGCGGACTTGACGAAAGTTTCTTTGCGCACATGGAAGAAATCGACTACTGCTGGAGAGCCGCTCTTGACGGCCACTCAGTATTCGCAGTTCCGCAGAGCAGTGTATGGCATATAGGAGGAGGAACACTATCACGGGAGTCCGCCTTAAAACTGAAACTCAACTACCGCAACAGCCTGCTGATGCTCGAGAAAAACCTTGAAGCAAGCATCGGCCGCAAAAAAGGAGAATCTCTTCTGAAAAGAAGGATATCCATCGACAACCTCACAAAGCTTATTTTCATTCTGACCGGGAGGAAAGACTCGGCAGAAGCAGTAAGGGCCGCACACCTCGAGTATAGCGAGATGCACAGAAATATAAGGAAAAGCGCGCCGGGCACAAGTCCCGAAGGGTGGTTTCGCACAAGTATCATCCTCCAGTATGCGTTAAGGGGGAAAAGAATATTCAAATACATAAGGAAGCATGAAAATCGTCATTGAAGGGGCCGGAGAAGTAGGCTCTCATCTTGCCAAGATGCTCCGTTCAGAGGGTAATGAAGTCACGGTCATTGATGCCGACCAGCAGAGAATATCGGTACTGTCGTCATACAGTGATGTAGAGACAGTCATCGGCAGTCCCACGTCCATACAAACTCTCAAGGACGCTGGTGCCGGAAGGGCAGATCTTTTCATAGCTGTCTATCCCCAGTCTTCGCAGGAAGTCAATATCGTAGGAGCATTGCTTGCCAAGAGAATAGGAGCAGCCAAAGTAATCGCCAGGGTCAATGACGAGGACTACTTGTCATCCGAGAATAAACTGCTGTTCAAGGAGATGGGCATCGAACTATTATTCTACCCAGAGAAGACGGCAGCCGAAGAAATCGTGGACTTCCTGAAGCACAACTCTTCCTCCGAAACCATGGAGTTCGCACGAGGCAAACTCCAAATAGCCGTGTTCAAACTCAACGAAGACTCCCCCATCCTAGATCTGAAGCTTTCCGAGTTCATAAAAAACGTGGACAAGGATATCATCAAGCAGTTCCGTATCATTGCTATCACCCGTGATGAAAAGACCATCATCCCGAGGCTCGACACCAAATTTCAGTATGGAGACCTTGTATTCGTGGTGTGCAGGCGCGAAGGCGTGGAAGCCCTCAACAAGCTTCTCGGCAAGAGCAACATTGACATCAACGGAGTCTTCATTGTAGGAGGAGGTCCCATTGCCGAGATGCTATCAAGGTCCCTTGCAAGGATGAATGTAAGTGTCAAACTAGTAGAAAAAGACAGGAATAGATGTATCGAACTTTCCAAGAGGCTTCCAGATTCCGTACAAGTCATCAACGGGGACGGCAGAAACTCGGATTTCCTTTACGATGAGGGCATCCAGCAGTTCGATGCATTCATCGCTCTGACTGACAATGATGAGAGCAACGTGTTGTCGTGCGTGGTAGCCAAGAAATTCGGTGTGGCAAGAACGGTGGCGGAAGTAGAGAACATCGAGTACATCAAACTTGCAGAGGAGATGGGCGTGGACAATGTCATCAACAAGAAACTCCTCACCGCCGGAAGAATATTCAGGCTCACGCTTTCCGGAAAGGCAAGGTTCGTGCGATACATGACCGGCTCAAATGCTGAAGTCATCGAGTACACGGTGGCTCCAGACTCCGCCGTCACCAAAGCTCCCCTAAAGGAACTCGACTTCCCTCAGAATGCTCTTGTAGGAGGAGTTATACGTGGCAATGAGGCATATATAGCCGTAGGAGATACACAGATTGAAGCATACGACAGAGTTGCAGTGTTCACAATGCCTCAGTCCATCAGGGAGATTGACAAGTTCTTCAAGTAACCACCCCGATATTGACATATTGTCACTGGCAAGTCTTTTGATTGTTAGTTAGCGCACAAATAGATTTGATTATGGCAGATACTAAAAAAATACAGAAAGAAGAAGAAGTGAATGAAGCCCCTAAGGCAGAAGAGAGCAAGAAGAAATGCAAAAAAGAGCAGTCTTCATGCAAAGAAGAGCTAAAGAAGCAGGAGGAGGAATTCAAAAAGAAGATAGAAGCGGTGGAAGGCGCTCTAGCCAAAGAGAAAGATGACTACATCAGGCTCATGGCAGAATTCGAGACTTTCCGTAGGCGTAGTTCTGAAGATAGACTCAGTCTCATCTCCTCAGCCGCAGCCGATACAATCAAGGGACTGCTCCCTGTGCTGGATGACTGCGAAAGGGCTCTGGAGATACTTGAAAAATCGTCCGATGAAGCAGCCAAAGAGGGGACGTCACTCATATACACCAAGTTGATGGACTATCTTAAGACGAAAGGTCTTACAAGAATAGAGGCCAAAGGTGAGGACTTCAACACGGATTTCCATGAAGCCGTGACACAGTTCCCTGCTCCAAGCGAGGAGCTGAAAGGTAAGGTAATTGATGTAGTGCAGACAGGATACCTGCTCAATGGCAAGGTACTGCGCTACGCCAAGGTAGTTGTAGGAGCGTAATAGACAATGGCAGAAAAAAGAGATTATTATGAAGTGCTCGGCCTCACCAAGGGGGCGAGCGCTGACGATATCAAGGGAGCCTATAGAAAGGCAGCCCTCAAGTGGCATCCGGACCGTTGGGTAAACGGTACAGATGCAGAGAAAAAGACAGCCGAGGAAAAATTCAAGGAGGCATCAGAAGCATATTCCGTACTCAGCGACCCGGACAAGAAAGCAAAATACGACCAGTTTGGATTTGCTGGAGTGGATGGTGCGGCAGGCAGCCAGGATTGGGGTCAGGGATTTAGTAGCCTCAACGACTTGCTAAACAACCTTTTTGGCGGATTCGGTGGAAGCGGATTTGAAGGATTCGGTGGGTTCAGCGGATTCGGAGGAGGACGGACTTCTCAAGGAGGCAGACAGGGTCGCGGGACAATACGAGGCAATGATGTCTACGTCACACTTCGGCTCACCCTTGAAGAGATTGCTACAGGCTGCACTAAAGATATAGAAGTAGAGCGCCAACGTCCTTGCAAGGCTTGTGGTGGCAGGGGTACCCAGAATGCATCTGATATCAAGACTTGCCCTACCTGCAACGGAAGCGGTCAGGTACAGCATGTCAGCAACTTCCTCTTCACAAGATCAGTGTCATACGATGTTTGCCCAAATTGTGGAGGCACAGGCAAGGTGGTCATGAATCCGTGCAGCAGTTGCCACGGTACAGGTCTTACCAGGGTCAAGGACACCCTTCGGGTAAACATCCCGGCAGGAGTGGAGACTGGCATGCAGATTCCGGTACGTGGAGAGGGAGACACAGGCCGCAACGGAGGCGTCAATGGTGACTTGTATGTGCAGATTGAGCAGATTCCTCATGCAAGACTCAAAAGAGATGGGGGCAATCTATTCTATACTCGTGTCATAAGTGTGGCCGATGCTATGCTTGGATGCGAAATTGACATTCCGTGCCTTGATGGAACGCAGAAGATGAAACTGCCGGCAGGCACACAGTCCGGAACCGTAGAACGTCTACGCGGAAAAGGTATGCCTTCAGTCAACGGATACGGCAAGGGCGATCTTTATGTCAAGATTCTCGTATGGATCCCTCACAAGTTAAGTCGCAGCGAGAAGGAGGCCATAGAGAATATGCGAGATAGCAGCAGCTTCAAGCCAGATCCGACTCGCGATGACAGAGTCCTCTTCGAAAAGGAAAGCAAGTACTTCTAGAATCAATAAGGCATGTAGTTTTATAAATCGGCCCGGCAAGTAAACAGACTTACCGGGCCGAAACCATATCAAGTTTTAAGAACAGTTATTTCCTTTCGTTGGTTGGCTTGTCAAGAGGCAACTGATAGTATGTAGGAGTTGCCACAGCTGCCGGAAGATGTCCAGACGGAGTCCCGAACACAGTGAAATCAATGATTCCAAGCTGGGTGTTCTTTGGCCAGTCAGTCACCGTCAGTCTTACGAAACGGCACGTAGTCGGGGTAAAGTCATCAAATACTGTATCGCGGGATATAGTATTGCGCGTCTGATCCACAACCGTCGACCACTTCTCTCCGTCCATGGAGACTTCAAGTTTATACTTGTACACTGGAAGAGGTCCGCCTGCCGCTCTCCAACCGCGGCCCTGACCGTTCCCAAACAGGATTCTCATACCGTCCACCTCGAACAGCTGCACGACATCAAAGCGGGTAGCCGGAGAGAGTTCTATTGTAAGTGAAGGCTGCTTGTCGTCTGAAGCCGGCATCCATACGGTACCGCTGTAGTCATCCACTGCATAAGCGGCAGGGAATCCAGTCTGTGCCGAAGACGCCTTTGACAGGGCGTTCATCGCATTCATTTTATTGATAGTCACCGGAATAGAAGTCTTAGCCCCCTTGGCAAGAGGAGCCTTCTGAGGGCTATCTGTCACAGTGACATACATGAGGCCTTCCTCATCAAACGTGACCTTGTCCATACCGATGCGTCTTCCTCCCGGAGGGTTGGAAAGTACGATAGTGTAGAACTGGTACAGTTCTCCGTCTGGTCCCTTGACAATAGAGCCGTGCGCGGTTCCTGTCACGAGTCCCTCTGTCTTGCGGAGGAGCGGGTTGTTCGGAGCATACGAGTATGGACCGAGCGGAGATGTTGCCGTATAGTATCCTTCAGCGTATGTCTTCCACTGTGTTCCGGAAGCCGAATACTCAAGATAATATATTCCGTTTCTCTTCTCTATCCACGGACCCTCAATCCACGCAACGCCTGGATATTCATTCTTCTCACCGTATCTCTCCCATGCATGCATAGGATTAAAGCCAAATAAATGTGTAGGCTTCTCAAGGAAACGTGTCAAGTCATTAGGATCAAGACGAACCCCGTATATGCCGCTGATTCCACGTCCAGGCCAGAAAAGATACGGGGTATTGTCATCATCCACATAAATTTTCGTGTCAAAGCCGCCATTCCATCCATCCTCAATGGCGTATGTATTCTTGAACGGTCCGAGATCCTTGAATGGTCCCAAAGGGCTATCCGAGACAAAAAGATTGTCGCTGTTGCCGGAAAGATAGAATTTCCCATTATACTTCACCACATCAGGAGCTACAGGGACACCTTTCACCTCATGAAAGGTCCAATCCACGAGATTGTCGGACACCCATGCACCACCTCCGGTACAATACATGTAGTATTTTCCACCATCCTCGATAACCGTCACGTCCCCGGCAGCATTACCACCGTTTCCGATAGGCATCGGAAGAGGATTACAATAGCGCGAGCTCTGCGCCATGCCCGCCACGCCCATTAGTAGCGCTACAGCGGAACAAATAAGTGTTTTGTTAGTCATTTAATCAAGTTTTGATGCTTACTAATATACTACCAATTTGGATTCTGAACAAGATTTTTGTTGGCAAAAAAAGGCCGACCGGAAAACCGGCCGACCAAACGAATTATTTCATAGTATTATGCTTCCCCTACCACCCTGGATTCTGGACAATATTCTTGTTAATCTGCGTCTCGTTGAACGGGAATGGGAAGAGTTCATTCTTACCGGATTTAAATCCTACCTTGTCTCCATAAGTTTTCTCACACCATGCAGCATCCGTCTCTACAAGGTATCCTCTATGTTCAGGCTCACCCTTGGTAAAGAACGCATCGCAGTATGAAGGATAATACTTACCGTTATCACCAAGTTCTTTCTCGGCGTCACCCCAGCGGATAAGGTCCTGAAGACGAGTGCATTCAAGCCAGCACTCAAGGTACTTTTCAGTTTTCACCTCATCCATGGTACAAGCCGTACTCTTGTGTGCAGACTGTGCCCTATCCTGAATTCTCCTAAGAGCCTTAAGACCGCTTCCGTCAGGGTCTCCCTGCATGGCACATGCTTCAGCATACATAAGAAGAACTTCCGGAAGCCTCATTATAGGGAAATTATACATCTTCTGATTGCTTGGATTAAGATCAGAAGGACGATAATTCCTCTTCCACATAAACCACCCGCAATGACCATAAAGTCCGTCACCTGCATAAATACCACGAGAACTATCTTTCTTCTTAAGTTCCATAGTAGTGGCAGTAGCATCACTTGCATACGGCATCTCATAGAGGACCTCGTCATAACTCTTCACCCAAGCTTTGCGTCGAGCCGAATTCATACCATCATTGGCAATAAGGGTTTCAATGAACTTCTTCGACGGATTAACTTCACCCCATCCGTTATTCACCACCTGAGAACCAGCACCATTGACAGGATTCATCTTATCCATACGCCAATTCCAGAGGATAGCCTGGTTACGTCCTGCCCTGTTGTAAAAATCAGGAACATCCGATGCCCATACAAGATTGAATTCAAAAATAGACTCACTACAGCCATCACCTTCAAGATGGAACAGATCCACCATGTGATCTGACGGTACAAGCTCATACTTATCAGTAGCCTCAACAATAGGCTTGAGAGCCTCCTGTGCGCCTTTCCAGTCTTTCAAAGAAAGAAGAGCCTTGCCTTTGATACCTTGAGCGAATGCCTTTGTAACTTTCACAGCCCCATTCTTATCATTGACACTCTCACGCTCGTCAAGAAGAGGAATAGCAAGATCACACTCATCAGCAACCCACTTCAGAACCTGAGCCTGACTCTCTGAATTGCCAGGTTTCTCAGTAGAAGAAATCACGTGATCAATGATAGGAGGAGTTCCCCACCCAAGAGCAAGCATAAGGTGAGCATGAGCACGAAGCACTCTCGCCTCAGCCACACACTTCTTCTTAATAGGAGTATCAGCCTTATCGCCATCAAAATGATCAATCACAAGATTGGCGCCATAGATAGCCACATAGTATGACTGATATGCCGCAGCGACATTAGCATTGTTGTTATCAAACCGGAATGAATTCATCTCCTGCTGGGCAACGTTGTCAGAAGCATTGTTTCCCGCAGCATATATATCATCTGAAGGATAACTCCAGATAGCAAGATGAGGGGAATCGTTCCAGCCAATGGTATTATTATAGATATAGAAACAATATGCCTGCGAGTACGCGGCAGTAAGAGCAGACTGGGCATCTTCATCCGTCTTGTAGAAGTTCTCGATAGACACCACTCCCTTTTGAGGAATGTCAAGAAGCCCTTCACATCCAGCAAACGACAACGTCGCTGCCACACCTGCGATATATACCAATATTTTATTCATAATGGAAACCTATTTAGAATGAAAGATTAACACCGAAAATAACCTGCTTTGCAGTAGGGTATGTACCCATATCAATACCACTCGTAGAGCCTCCCGAAGTAGTAACCTCTGGATCAAGACCTATATACTTAGAGAAGGTAAAGAAGTTGTCAAGAGAAGCGAAAACCCGGCAGCTCTCCAGTTTGACCTTTTTAAGTAAGTTACGAGGGACATTGTATCCAAGTTGAATCTGCTTAATCTTGAAATATGAGCCATCAAAGACGGTAAGAGAAGAGCTGAATGCTTCCTGTGTCCACTTATTGGCTGCAGGGAACTTGGCATTACTATTATCCTGTCCTTCCTTCCAAGAATTCCTCCAGTAGTAGCTATAGGTATTGCATGAAGGACGGTCCGTACGGAAGGATGTAGGGAATATCTCGTTGCCGGCCACTCCAGTGCCAAACACTGTAAGGTCAAAGTTTTTCCAGCTAAGATTGACAGTAAGACCATAAGTAAGATCAGGAATACCACAGCCTATATTGGTACGGTCATTGTCATTAATCACACCGTCATTATTGACATCTTCATAGACCGCATTTCCTTCTGCATCAATACCAGTAGCCTTGAAACCAAGAAGATACCAGATAGGATAACCCTCTTCAAATGTAGTGGTAAGCTTGGTTCCCTGCGGGGTGCGCCCACTGATTCGGTCAATGGTAGGATCAAGATATGTAACCTTGTTCTTGAGTGTAGCCATATTTCCTGATACGGAATATGCAAAATCCCCTATCTGATCCTTCCACGAGAGCTCGAGCTCGACACCGCTATTGCGAATAGCACCTGCATTGGTGATTGTAGACGAAGAAACACCGATCTCATATACAGGAGGCACACCGACAAGAAGATCTCTCGTATTCTTATTATAATAGTCAAGCCCAATAGAAAGACGGTTATTGAAGAGTCGGGTATCAATACCGAGGTCAAGCTGCTCGGATGTCTCCCACTTCAGATCCGGATTAGGAATACCGCTCGGCATAGAACCGTATGTAAGGCCAGAGTTGTCAACATCAAACTGATACCACTGTCCGTTAACCCGAATAGTAGCCGAATACGGATATCCGCTAAGGACGTTTATATTACCATTCAGACCCCAAGAAGCACGTAGTTTAAGGAAAGAGAGAATATCCTTATCCACATTGTCCTTAATGAAGCGCTCATTGCTTATAGTCCATCCTGCAGATACTGAAGGGAAGTATCCCCAGCGAGACTCGGCAGGAAGACGAGATGAGTCAAAAGCATCAGCACGGAAATTTGCCTGGATACTATAGCGGTTATCATAAGTATAGCCGACACGCCCGAAGTATGAAAGTTGAGCAGAGCGGCTCGGAGCATTGGTCATATTCTTGGTAATGCCGTCGCCGGACTTGAGATAGTTGAGATACCTAAAGTTATCCTTATAGTCCTTGAGAATATCAGAGCCGGAAGCAGATGCAGACACATTGTCGCTATTGTTTTCAGTAAAGGACATACCAGCCATTGCAGACACGGAGTGCTTACCAAAAGTGCCATTATAGTTAACGAAGTTCTCCCACTGATAGTAATAACTCGTATTGGCAGAAGCCGAAATGCTATAGGTAGTGCTCTTCACAAACTCATTGGCATAGTAAGGCTCAGAGTAATTATGCGATGAGCTCTGGGCGATGCGATATCCGAAACGAGAGGTAAAGGTAAGTCCCTTGATAGGGGTAAGATTGGCATAAGCTACACCACGAACACTAATACCTCCACTGCTGGATTCATTGTTATCTCTCTGAATGAACGGGTTAGCAGACTGGGTCTCTCCGATAAGAGGAAGCGCCCAGTATTTTCCTGGATACTCAGGAGCCTCTATAACCTTGACACCGTTGGCAAGAGCATTCTTCATGGCAGGAGTAAGTCCATCATAATCGCAAACCACTGGGAACAGAGGAGATGAAGTGAGCACAGCAAGCATGGCAGAGCCGTTATCATTCCTCTGGGATATGCTCTTGGTAGACCATTTCTCGATGGAATTATTCGTTCCGACGGTAAACCACTTCTTAATCTTGTAGTCAGCATTGAGCTGGAATGTGAGTCGGTTATAGGTATCCTTATCACCACGGAATATACCGTCATTCTTTACATAGTTAAGAGAAGCAAAATAATTACCACGGTCATTTCCACCCTGCACACCAAAAGTATGCCTCTGATTCCATGACGGAACAAACACCTCCTTGGCCCAATCCACATCAGTCTTGCCATCATAATATGTATCAAGCATAGTGTCGGTAAGATATCCGTTAGCCTTTCCAAACTCTATATACTCCTGCGCATTCATGATATCAAGCTTGCGCGACAAGGAACTTAAAGAGAACTGCGTGTTATAAAATATCCTTCCCTCACCTCTGACGCCGGCACCGCTCTTGGTAGTCACAAGAACAACACCATTACCAGCCTGCGCACCATAAATAGCAGCCGAAGCGGCATCCTTAAGGATCTCAATAGATTCAATCATCTCGGGATCAAGATATTGAATATTGTCCACCTTGAGCCCATCCACAATGAGGAGCGGCCCGAGGTTACCAGAGTTGGATGAGAAGCCACGCACACGAATCTCCGCACCAGAACCAGGAGCACCAGAGTCTGTAAGAATCTGCACGCCGGCAGCCTTTCCCTGAAGAGCTGACGCAGCATCGGAAGTAGAACGGTTCTTGAGGTCCTCCGAACGAACAGATGCTACAGAGCCAGTAAGATCACTTTTCTTCTGGACACCATAACCGATAACCACGGTCTCCTCAATCACATTATTGGAGCGCATGGTCACATTGATAACAGACTGATTGCCGACAGCAATGGTCTGAGATTCGTACCCGATGCATGAGAATTCAAGCGTAGCACCGGATGGCACAGACAACCTGTATGTGCCATCAATATCAGTTGTTGTACCGATGGTTCTCTGCCCCACCACTACAACACCCGCACCGATGACTGTAACACCACTTTCATCAGTAACTACACCGGAGACCACCCGATTCTGCCCTGCGGCAATACTCGGAAAGAGAACAGATGCAAACAGAGCCATTATGACGCTGAATGCGTGAATTGAAACTTTTTTAAACATACGTTAGAATATGTGGTTAATACTCAATGTTAGAAATATTTGTCAACAGGCAACAAAGTTAATAAATATTTAATATTATCCAACACTATATACTATTAAATTTATCTTCTGCATAATAATTTATAAATATATTAACAATACGCATTTTATTCAAATTGGCCCTATTTAGAAAGAAACAGCAATATTCACTATATTTGCATGGTCGAACAAACATTACTTTATATGCATATAAATTTAAAATCCACTATTGCAGCAGCACTATCACTAAGCCTTGCTGCATGCAGTACTCCTAAGCCAAGCAACCAGGACGGAACCGACCTCTGGTTGGCCAACGGCAGGAGCTACGAACAGATTGAAGAGTCGGTACAGACAGGAATTGACACTTCACTTGAAAAGGAAGAATTCCACATATTCGACAAAGACGGAAAACGTTTTGTCGAAGGAGGTTCTTCTGCAGCAATCCGTTACGGTGTGTATGCCTTACAAAGAGCAGAAGTGCTCGGACAGGCAGGCGCAGGAATGGACATAAAAGAAAAGCCATACTATGAATACCGTATCCTCAACCATTGGGACAACCTTGACGATACCGTAGAACGCGGGTATGCAGGCCTTTCAATGTGGGAATGGACGTCTCCCGAGATACCGTCCGAACGTATCCACCATTATGGACAGTTATGCGCTTCAGTGGGCCTCAACGGAGCAGTGCTCAACAATGTCAACTCTAACCCACTGATACTTGACTCAGAGCACATAGCACGCGTGGCAGAAATTGCTGACATCCTAAGGCAATATGGCATCACCACCTACATCTCCATCAAGTGGACAAGTCCTATGGCCCTTAGTGGAGTCAAATCAGGAGACCCACTCGACCCTCAAGTACGAAAATGGTGGAAAGAAAAAGCCGATGAAATCTACGCAGCAATTCCCGACTTTGGAGGATTTCTCGTAAAAGCCAACTCTGAGGGTCAAGCTGGACCACAAGACTATGGCCGAACCCATGCCGACGGTGCCAACATGTTGGCTGAAGCACTAAAGCCATACGGAGGCATTGTGATGTGGAGAGCATTCGTATATAGTCCAACCAGTCCGGACAGAGCCAATCAGGCGGTAGAGGAATTCAAGCCTCTTGACGGAAAGTTCGCCGACAATGTAATAATCCAGATTAAAAACGGGCCAATTGACTTCCAGCCTCGAGAGCCGTTCAGTCCTCTATTCGGGCAGCTTAAGAACACCGCCATGATGGTGGAATTCCAGATTACCCAGGAATACCTTGGATTCTCAAATCACCTCGTATATCATGGCACCACCTACGAGGAATGTCTTGATAGCGATACTTATAGAGATGGCAAGGGCTCAACTGTGGCCAGGAACGTGAAAGCCATCGCCGGAGTAGCCAATACCGGACAGGACCCTAACTTCTGCGGATACATTTTTGCCCAGGCCAACTGGTACGCATTCGGGCGCCTTGCATGGAACCCAGAACTAAGCGCTGAGCAAATCGCCGACGAGTGGGTAAGGCAGACATTTAACAAGCCAGACGGAATGAAAGAATCCGCCTTCGAGAAGAAATTCATCTCCCCGGTAAAGGATATCCTTATGAGTTCGCGCGAAACAGCAGTCCACTACTCCATGCCTCTCGGACTTCATCATATCTTCGCAGGCTCCCACTATGGACCAGGCCCATGGGAAAGGAGTATCAGACCCGATTGGTCATGCGTGTACTACCATAAAGCGGGAGAAGACGGCATAGGCTTTAACCGCACGAGAACAGGATCAGACAACGTAGACCAATACAACCAGCCACTTGCTGATAAATTCAACTCCCTGGAGACCTGCCCGGAGAATCTTCTCTTATGGTTCCATCACGTTCCTTGGGACTACAAGATGCACAACGGAAACACTCTATGGGATGAACTATGCCGCACTTATGACAAAGGCGTATCCGAAGTGGAAAAATATCAGACTACTTGGGCGGGCCTCAAGCCTTATGTCAGCAATGCCATCTTCGAAGAAGTAAGCAAGAAACTTGACATCCAGAAACACGATGCACAATGGTGGAGAGATGCCTGCGTAGGATATTTCCAGACATTCTCCAAGATGCCTCTTCCTCAGGATGTAAAGCCGCTAAACATCCCGATAGACTCACTTCGCACGAAAAGCATGCTTTCCGACAGATACGGAATGCCGACACATGACGAGAACAACCTTCCAGTGCTTGTCACACCACGCCGTCGTCCTAATATCGGAACTCTTCCTGGGCAGGACTCGTCAGTACCGGAATAGTCTTTAATATTCGAGTCTAATATCATCAATCCACATCTTGGAGCCTGCCGCACCTGTAAAATAATCACCGAGCATGCTAGAAGCAGCCGAAATGATTATGTGAGTAGGTTTCCGGGATGTGGAATTGTATTCAAGAGGAATCTCCACCTTCGTCCACTCGTCAATATCCTTATCGGCGACAAACTGCCCATAGGCTATCACGTTGGCTCCAGACGGATTAAAGAAGGTGCTTCTGTCCGTGGTATTGATTTCTACCGGGGAGTCAGCCGTGCCTCCATACTTATGGTAGTCCCAGTCCCCCAAAGCAATCCACAGCGTTCCCCTGTCGCGATCACCAGGTCTTACAGGATCTCCATCGGGAGCCCCTCCGAAAGTCTTTTCGGTAATAATACCAGCCTTATACTTAACCCAGAATGACAATTTCTGCGGTCTTGTACTGAACGGCCTTCCTAGTCTTACAGTACCACCAGTTGTACCTATAGTACGACCAAACTCACCAGAGAACACATTGCCAGCCGCAAACTTAACTATCACATAAGTTGATGCCATAAGCAGGGATGACTCTCCCTCCACCTTATCAGAAGTATCCGGCATAGTAATGGTGTAACTAGAACCGACCGTTGTGGAGCCTTTGTTACCACTATCCCACCACTTGGTATTAAGAGTAGGCACCGCGGAGTCAGGGTCATAGAAAGAGTAATACTTGGAAGACTCTGCCTTAGAATAGACCTCAAAACCTGAATTTGGAATCAGGGCCTCAGCCTCAGTACGGAAAGCCACAGGATCGGTCTCATCCTTGCCAGAATAGGCAATGCACTCATATTCAGTGAGAGGCTTCAATCCGTCAACCTTCACGCTGAAAGAGCCGCCCTCCTCCTCAACACCAATTGCATCCGTCCACTGAGAGGTTCCCTTCTCCCGATATTTAAATCCATTCTTCTGACCGGAAACCCCCTCGGCCGAAAGCCACACCACCTTTGTCCACGCGTCCGTGCGCGTCATGCGTACAGATGAAGTACTCTTCTCAACATAGATATTCCAGATCTCTTTAGTATCCCCATACACGACCAGAAGGCTCTGTACATTGGTGAAATCTTTTATTGTAGACACCTCAGGCGTATATGCAGTAATAGATTCCGGACCAAGTTTGCAGGACGTTATAGAAAGATTCTTGAGATTCGCAGAAGATGATACCTTGGCGATAACCCTACAGTTACGCACATCAATCACAGACTCACCCACTTGAGAAGAAACCGTGAACCATCGCTTTATCGGCTGCGTGGCAGAAACCGTCCACTCATAGTCATCAAATGTGCTAAGAGTAATCCTAACCGGACGTGACAAATCATGCACGCCCTCAATATTCCATGATGCCTTTACCGAAGGATCTGTATAAACCACATCCTTAACCTCCACCTTGTGAATATCTGACACCTCCTTAAGCACGATATCCACGCGCTGCTTCTGCGCATCAATACTGACAGACTCGGCCGAAGGGACGCTCATTGACTCAAATCCGGCCACTATGACAGGGAATGGAATATCATTGCGGATACATCCCAGGAGCGGAATGACCGCTATCATTACAAGTACTGCAATCTTTTTCATAATGAAACTATAGATGAAGGGTCATTCCAAAAGCGATATCAGTCATATCAAGATAGAACCTAGCATTAGACGCATCCCTGCGCCCAGTTACCTCTGAAGCCTTTATACACTTTGTCCCCGTGTATGATACACCACCTATTCCTATCGAGAACTGGACACTGATATTATTGGTAACGAAAAGTTCAAGGCCAGGATGAATACTAATCCCTACCTTATTGGAAATGGTGTAGGCATCAAGCCCAGCACCGTTATAAGCAAACGAAGTACGCCCGCGAGAATAAGAAAGAAGGATATCGTTAAAGAGGCCAAACCGTCCCTGACGGTCAAGCCCAATACATGAACGATAAAAAGCAGAAGCCTGAATGGAGTTATTATGCGCCTCAATATCCTTCATATCAAGTTTCAGATCATCACTCAGCAAACTAAAATCCGCCTGAGATATTACTGCATCAGACGTAGAGTACTTCAACTGGACACCTACCGACTGATTATCCGCAAAAGCGTATGACACCAGCGGTGAGACGCTAAATGTCTTGGCATAAGCATTAAAATTCTGCAGCAGCATCAGAAGTTGGCTATCGCTGCTCGTAAGATCCAGATAAGAGAACTGCGCACCCACGCCAAACTCACCCTTGGAAATAAAAAGCCTTTGCTCAAGGCGTCTGCCATATGAGTCAGTGGAGTCCTTGGACTCCATCAAAGACCCCATCTTCAACGGAGTCTTCTCCCTACCTATAGCAGATGAGCAGAAGAATGCCGTCAAAAATACGAATAGCACCAACGTCAATTGTCTCTTCATAGGCCTACAGATAATAATATAGTCCTACTCCCACCGAGAGAACATTGACCCTAAAGTTAAGGGAAGTGGAATTCCGGCTACCATGATAGACCTGATTATGAGTCTGATCCACGTGCGAGATATTGAGACCAAGCATGTTGACACTCACCTCTACGGCGAAATGCTCATCCGCAAATGCCATCAATCCTGGGCAAAGATTGATGCCAAAGTTGGTGATGATGTCGTATGATCCTTGCGGATACTGGCCATTGCCATTGAGCACCTTTCCCTGTCCGAATCCAAATGAAAGCTGAGTCTCATTGAACATGGCGAATCTCTTGGAGTCTCCAATCGGAATGTAGTTTCTCAATATAGCCTTGGTCGTAAACATCTGCTTGATCATGTGATAATTTTTAACACTAATGGCGGTACCAGCCACGTTGACGGCAGCAGTGTCCAACTTAAACATACTTCGAGAATACTCCATGCGAAGACCTATGCCCAGATTGTCCTTGATCATATAAGAGAAAGCGGGGCTGACACTTAACCGATATCCGACAGAATTGATATTATCAGCGACAAGGAACTCGAAATCATCGTTGTGATGTATGGAATAATTCGCAGTGCCACCAGCCATCCAAGTACCTTTCTTCACAAAGACACCGGAGTGTGAGAAATCATATCCACGATCATAACGCTGAGCCCCTACCTCAAAGGCAAGAGCAGTCAGCATCACAATCGCAAACAAAATCTTCAAGTAAGCACTGCGCATAGGCTATTCGTACAAGAGTTCCACCTTGTCCACCCATAGTTTACTGCCCGTATGTCCAGTGAAATAATCACCATACATACTTGCAGCAAAACTTATCACAATATGTGTTGGAGTCTTGGTAGTGGTGTGATAATCTAATGGGATGGTTATCTGTTGCCATACGTCTGTACTATTGGCCTCATCAGAAGTGAAAACTTTCTCACCAAATGCAATAGTAGACTCATCGGTATTAAAGTCCACAAAAGTACTTTCGTTAGTCGTATTCACAAGAATTGGGCTGTTGGCATCTCCTCCGTATTTCTTATAATCCCAGTCTCCAAGAGCAATACGAAGAGAAGCCTTATCCCAATCACCAGCACTTACCCCATCAGGGCCATTACACTTATCTATTTTCCCTCCGGAATACTTAGTCCACAAGCGCATGGCAGTAGGACGCGCAGTGAAAGGACGGCCAAAGAATACGGTTCCTCCGTCCATGCCAAGAGTTTCGCCAAAATGGCCAGAGAAGAGATTACCGGCAGCAAACTTAATGACCACATACCGCGACTCAAGACACATTGACTGAGCGCCATCCTGTTTCTCATTCGCATCTGGATATGTTATCTGATATCCAGAACCCACTGTAGTGGAGCCCTGGTTACCGCTGCACCACCATTTACTCTTAAGAGAATCATCAGACGATGATGGGTCGTAGAACGAGTAATAATTCTTGCTCTCATCATGGCTAACCGTCTCAAAGCTGGAATTTGGAACACTTGGAGTGGCGTCAGTAGTTATGACTGAGACTCCATCCACGATCTCCTCTTCTCCGCTTTGTTTTGTCACTACAAGACGGTACTCATATTCAGTGGCGCCTTTAAGTCCACTGACAACTGAACTATAACTTCCTTCTGACACGCGAGTAGCAGCAGAAGTACGAATCCAGTCGGATGCATTCTTCTCCCTGTATTCAAAGAACACTCCATCCTGGGTATATTCGCTCTCGTCAACATCTGCAAAGGCAGTGAAATGTCCTCCCCAGATGTCATATTTGCTAGTAGCCGAAATACCGGTAGAGACAGGCACAAATATGATATCGTCATATATGTCATTTAGGGAGTCATCTACAAGGATGGTGACATCCACAAGACCGTTTTTCTCTATATATTTAAGGGCAAGCTTATAACGCTTTCCATTCTCCACAGCCGGAATAGACCCACTCTTTGTAAAATCACTCCCGTCAGAAAGAAGCTTTCCAGAGAATTTCCAGACAAGAGACGGTTCAAAACCAGAAGCAATGAAAAAGCCGTTTTTCCCACTATCCGCAGCCTTATATACGAGTTGCTGCGCTGCATCCTCAGCGTCGAGACCGATGGTGCATGAATAGTCCGAAGCGAAAAACTGATCCACAGACTCGTCGAAACTTACATTAGACACCACATTGCTCACCTTGGCAGCCACTGTCACATTTGAAGTACTTGAAGCCTTGATAGAAACTGCCGCACTACCCTTATAGCTCTTCTGTTCCCACGAAGCCACCGCAGGAGCAGACTTGGCTGCCTCTCCAGCCACAACATCCACTCTATATCCACCAACCGGAAGATATATAGCCTGAGGCATCTCGGAGTATTTATAGTGGCGCACCATACCGGAAAAATCATCTTTGTAAATACGCACATCAGCAGATGCGAGCAGTTCATCAGAGCTCATTGCAGCCTTTGTATTCTCGGTATTAACACTAAGAGAAAGAGCACCCTGCACTGAATTGTCAAGAGTATTTTGACATGCCGGCAAAGCCACCAGTACAGCCAGACTCACATAAATCAATTTTCTATTCATAGTTCTGCCCTCCTTATTCTACAACCAACACTATAGGGATACTCTTCTTGCAGCCTTTCTTGTCCACTACATTCATAGTGAAAGTGTGGGTTCCCGCAAATCCGCGAAGAGGCGTCTGTGCATTAGAAAGATCGAAGAGGATCTCGGTCTTGCCAAGAAGTTCTGCCCCATGAGGGAACGGAACGATATCGAAGATACCCACAGCAGCCGCAGACGGATTGATAAGATCAAGTTTCTGCCCACCGACAGTATTTACTGAATTGATGAAGTCCTCATTCGTAGAGTCAATATCCACGGTAAACTTGAGTGTACCATTAGGTACCAAAGCCTTCATGGTAAAGTTAAACGGAGTACCGACGGCAGGCACATTCACTGGATTAGATATATCGAAGTCAGAAGTGCTCACAAGGTCTATTCCACCATCGCCCGCTGGAGCATCTGGATCATTGCCATCGCCCTCTTCAGCTCCAGGGACATCACTGTCAAGTTCCACATCAGAGATGAGCCCGTCAATCTCCACGCCTACAGACACATTGCCAGATTCGTCAACTTTCTTCATGAAAGTGACAATGTGGTAATCACGAGCCTTGATTCCTGTAATGGTGGTCGTCATCTTCTGATTCTTTCCTTCAATACCTCCCTTGAAAGTAACCGTCATAGTGGAATTACCTTCTCCGACAGCAAAATAACCGATACGCTGCTCGTATTTGGGCTTTCCGCTATTGTAAGAAAGCACATACTCAAGTGGAGCCCCGGAAGTCACCTCGACGGTTGACTTGCCGTCAGAAGTCACCATAGCAAGAAAATCGTCATTATATCTAACGGATACCGCGCTCTGAAGAAGCGTGCAAGTGAGTGTTCCAAGAGTTGTGGTCTTCCCTGCCTCAATGGTAAAAGACTCGCTCACACCATACACTGGAGCGGAAAATTTGGCATCAGGCACATCTGAAGACGAAGACCTTACGTCAAGTCTATAGGCCCCTGCCAGCAGAGAGATACCGCCCTTGGCATCCTGCTTCACAGAGCCATAAGTTCCGGACCATACAAGTTCTTCGGAAGAATTGTACACATAGAGCATATAGTTGCCATCGGCTGCTTCTGCCTTGGTAGGCGAGGTCATTTCTTCGGAATAATCAATGCTCATTCCGTCCAGGGAAAGAGTCCCCTTGAGTGAGGAAGAGTTCCCGTAATCAAATTTGTCATCCACGCAGGACACAAGCGAGAGTGTGGCAAGTGCCGACAATATTATTTTGTTCATTTTCATAATCTCAGTCATTCAAATCCACATCCGTCAAACCGGCATCCACCACAGTATCATCAAAGCTGATAGTGATAGTACTGCCACCGACATTAGAGGCATCAAACTTAAGTGTGTAACAAGTAGCAGGCTCAAGGTTCTTGAACTCCATCTCGGCAAGTTCCTGCTGTTTTCCAGCCTGATTGGTTAGCTCGCCCTTCACCTTGAACTGATAAGCATCCATAAACACAGCACGCGTTTCTCCCTTAGGCACGGAAATCACTGTACTATTGCCAGTTGTGATAGTAAATGTGTAGTCACTGTAATAATGGAGGAAGTTATCGGTAAATGCTAGTTTCACCACACTTCCAGCAAGTTTCACTGTAACTTTCACATCACTTGTCTGTCCACCTTTCACCGTGAAATTCTGAGAGCCCTTAAAACAAGGCTTGTCAAAACCCTCATCAGAAAGGCTACCATACTCGGCACTTACAATATAGTCCCCAACAGGGAGAGTTGTCACATCATCCAAATTGGTTACCAAAGTCACATTGTCATGACTATCAGTGATCTGCACCTTGAAATCCGAAGCCTGCGGAAGAGAGGTAAAATCACTCACATTGCTCTTGGTCGTGACGTCCACTATGTCGGTCACCGGAGCCAGAGCAATACGTACACTGCCATCCATCTTCTCCCCCTGCTTGGTGCAGCAAGAGAAAAGCGCCATGGAGGCAAGTGCCACTGCAATCATTGTTCTTTTCATATCGTTTACTGTTTATTTCTTGATTTGTACTTTTATATTGTCGATGTAGAGCCAGTAGGTTCCATTTCCTTTATAGGCCGTTTCAGTTTCCTCACGTATAGACAATCTTTTCTTAGACGTCATACCTGGCAAGACAGTCGTGTGAACTTTATCTATGACGTCATAAGATCCACCGGTTTCATTCAGTTCGAAGGAATCAGCGTACGTTCCATCAGTGTCTCCGCTGACCAGATTCATGCTCTTGTCGGTCCATCCCACAAAAACTTTTATTCCCAGTTCCGGATTCGTTATAGCCGCCCCCTCCTGCCGGTCCATGGAATAGTCAAACGAAAATACGAGATCCACAGACTTCCCTTCCTTGATGCAATTCAATACAGGTGAATCACAGCGGGAAGGATAATTTACGAACAGTTCCCTGTGTGCGGCAAGTCTTACAGCTTTCCCCGCTGCCCCTCCGGCGCGAGCAAAACCCCATCCGCTCGGTATATAATACGGGTCTTTGTTGCCGACATTGGAGCTGGAATGTTTGTCCCCGTTATTGAATGACTCTATGTCACGGAAGTCTTCATACATCAGATAAGGACAGTTGAGAACTACTGGCAGCACAGTCTGCGAAGTTCCAAGCAAAGGGAATGTAATCTTCTCCGACACTATGGCATTCTCACTTTCATATTTTATGGTTGCCGTCTTTCCGCTCAAAGCCTCAACATCTGCCCTATCGGAAGACACCATAAACTCAAAACTCTCCCCCACTCCTATATTGGAACCATCTTTCTTATTGATAGTCAACGTCTGGCATTTTTCAAAGCAAATTACCGCTTCAGTATCAAAAGAAATCGTGATATTCTGCACTTCCTCTCCAAGATTATTAGAGCCAAGTAAGAAACGGATTGTATACAAATCCTCCGCGGACCTTACCTTCAGTGGCACTGAGGTAATATGACCAGCCTGAAAGTCCCTTCCAGAAAGATTGATAGGATCCAGATCCGAATATTTATGAGAGGAAAATACACGGATATTCATCTCATCCCCCTCTCCATACACAGAAGCCGGAGGGAAAATACCGGCGGAGATAAATTCCCCATTCTGAACCGGATCATCCAGATCAATCACCATCTTTGAAGAACTTGTACCGGAAAGCAAGGCCGTGCCGTCGGACAGATTGAGACGAACATCGCCAGACACCGCCTGTGGCATAGAGAATTCGATACGAGTGACAGGCTCTCCCAGAACGTCATTGCCAAGAGGGACATAAAACCTCAGATAATGAAGGATATGATGAAGTCTGGCTCGAAAACTCAAGGACTCGTCCACAGGAGAACTCTCATCCAATGCGCGCAGCTCCGTAGATTGGAATGTATCAGAGACAACTATTCCCACGCCGCCGGAAGCCGTGCCATCCTGAATAGAAGGTAGACTGAATATAGCATTATCGCCGTCTAAAGACTGCGGCTGTGGATATGAAAGACGATACACATATTCTCCAGGGGTCATAGAAGAACTTAGCGTAGATGTAAAAAAGGCTTTAGCACCATCCCTTGATACAAGAGTAAACGGCTGCGCGCTTAAACCTGACGCAGAAACATCATCAGAGGGCGAAGCCCAAAGCGCAATCTTATCACCTTTCTCCCAAATAAATGCAGCGGCAGAGGGGTCAAGAACGGTCTTTGTGCCACTGCCATCAAACGTCAGCCCGACAGTAATCTTTCCGCCTTTTAACTCCTCCGTATCGATACGTGTACATGCTATCCCAGCAAGTATCAGATACAACGCCAGCAAATGCCGAATTTTCAAAACGAAACTTCGCACTATGCAAAGGTAATCATTTTTTTGCAAATGCCTCAAACGGAGGCATAGAATAGAAAATCCGTGCACCAAAATACAATTTTCAGGCACGGATTTGAAATCTAAAGATAGCGGGACACCGCTATCAAAAATATCTTACGGGACTACTTTTCTTCTTCGGCAGCTTTTCCAACCCTTACGAGTTCGACATCGAAGATAAGGGCTGAATTAGGCTTAATACCATGATTTCCACGCTCGCCGTATGCAAGATCCGATGGGATATAAAGTTTAATCTTACCACCTTCTCCTACAAACTGGAGACCTTCTTGCCAACCCTTGATGACATCCTTAAGGACAAAAGAAACAGGATCTGCGCCTTCAGCAGTCTGATCGAACACAGTGCCATCAATGAGTGTTCCTTTATACCTAACAAAAAGAGTATCACTGAGTGTCGGAACGACCTCGCTACCCTGCTCGACAACCTCATACTGAAGTCCAGATTCGGTAACATTTACGCCATCTTTTTTTGCATTGGCTGCAAGGAATTTCTCGGATTCCTCCTTTGCGAGAAGGGACTCATAGTTGTTTCTCTTCTCAAGATATGCATTAAAGGCATTATTAATGGACTCAGGGCTGTATTTAAACTGCTTGAAGAACTCTTCTGAATTTCCATCTCCCTTAGCATTAACATAAGCCTTCATTCCTTTAAGAACCTCATTGTAGTTAAGTTCTCCGAAATTATAAGACTTGAGGAAACTTCCGAAGTTGATACCCATCAAGTAACTTACAGAATCCACCTCTGCTTTGGAAGGAACATAGTCCTTGGCAGTCATCACTTTCTTGTCGACGCCCTCAGCGTCTGCATCTGCCGCTGTCTGACTATTGCAGGCAACTGCTGTCAGTCCCATCGCAAGGGCTGCAATCAAATAAACTTTCTTCATATTGTTATAAAATTAAACATTCCTTTATTCATCCAGAGCAAGTGCAGAGGCTCCAAGTATGGCAGCATCAGATTCCTTAAGCGTGGAGAACAACACTGCCACTTTACCTTTCCATATCGGCATCACATTGTCATCCAATGCTTTCACCATAGGCTCATAGAAAAATTCCCGTGCCTTAGTAAGGCCGCCGAAAAGCACTATCGCTTCTGGAGCGCTAAACGCCACAAAGTTGGCAAGGCTACGTCCAAGCATCTTCCCCGTGTACTCCAATATTCTCAAGGCCATAGCATCACCACAAGTGGCGGCATCATACACCGTTTTGGAATTGAGCACAGAAGTACCACGAAGCATAGATGGCTCATCCGTTTCCTCCAGCCACTCCTTCGCAGTGCGTGCCACCCCAGTAGCGGAGCAATACGTTTCAAGACAGCCACGCCTTCCGCAACCGCACAAGCGTCCTCCCGGCTCTACTATTATATGACCAAGCTCCCCGGCGTTGCCGTCGTGGCCATACACAATCTTGCCGTCAACAACTATGCCACTGCCAACACCTGTACCAAGGGTAATCATAATAAAATCTCTCATACCTCTGGCAACACCATACCTCATCTCCCCCATCGCGGCAGCATTGGCATCATTAGTAAGCCTAACCCTCACACCGCCAAGTACGGAAGATAATTTAGATGCAATCGGTACAATCCCATCAGCAGCCCAGGCTATATTGGCCGCATACTCAATACAACCATTGTAGTAATTGGCATTGGGAGCTCCGATTCCCAGACCACATACTCCTCCGAAATCAACACCAGCATCATGAACGCACGAAAGGACAGCATCCCGTAGAGCACCCACGAAAGCATCGGCATCCGTACCATAAGAGTCTGTCCTTATGATAGTTCTCGTCAGAATACTCCCATTGGCGTCCACAATACCTATCTTGGAAGTCTGCCCACCGATGTCAACCCCGACAGTGTACATACCCTAAAGCGAATCGATATTTTTCTGGTTCATAATATCCTTTCCCTCCACGGTCATAGCATACTCTATACGATCGGCATAGAATTTCTCCACCTTTCCACGAACCATCTTCATGGTAGTATTGAGCATTCCATTCTGCTCTGTAAAAGGAGTATCACCCACTATGATAGAAGCAGGCAGCCATCTCTCAGGAAACATTCCGGCTTTCTTGCCTCCAGGACGATAGGCATCCACTTCTTCCTTGATAATAGAGAGTTGAGCTTTCTTCCCTTCCAAACTATCCGGATTGAGTCCTGCTTTCTTGACTTCCTCCGAAAGGGCGGCCTTGTTAGGGATGACAAGAACCACCGTATAAGGGCTCTGGTTGTTATAGAGCATGGAAGTCTCTATAAACTTGGAACCGTCCGCAAGGCTGTCCTCATAGCCCTCAGGAGAATACTTCTCTCCATCTGAGGCAATAAGAAGACTCTTAAAACGACCAGTAACATAAAGGTACTCAGGATCTTCCTTGCACAGATATCCGCGGTCTCCTGTATGTAGCCATCCATCTACCACAGTCTTAGCGGTAGCCTCTGGATTCTTCCAATAGCCGGCCATCACGTTCTCTCCCCTGATTACAATCTCGCCTGTCTCACCATTAGGAAGTTCCTTTCCGTCCTCATCGCAGATCTTTATATCCATAGGTTTCACCACACGTCCAGACGAACCGAAACGTGCGTGTCCTAAAGAGTTGGCACATATTACCGGAGTAGCTTCAGAAAGGCCATAGCCCTGGAAAACAGGCATACCTATAGCGCAATAATACCTCTGAAGTTCGATATCAAGGAGCGCACCTCCGCCCACAAAGAACTTCATCCTTCCGCCAAAACCTTCGCGTACCTTGGAAAATACCATAGAGTCAATGACCGCATTAATAGGCTTCCTCCACCACATCTTCCACCAAGGTTTGCCCGCATTGTAATACTCGCGGTTATATATTTCTGCATTCTTTACACCGAACTCATAAAGTTTCTCCACGAAAGCCCCTTTCTTCTTAATGGCACCGTCAAAACTCTTCTTGAAGTTTCGTGAAAGAGTCGGAACCGAAAGAAGGACATGAGGACGGACTTCCTTAATAGCAGTAGGAATATTCTTCAGCAGCGACACAGTGCTCTTTCCGCAAGGCACAGTGGCTATGCTTCCACCGCATTTCATCATCACATAGAATCCAGCCACATGTGCGAAGCAATGATCCAAAGGAAGTATTATCAGCATAACATCCCCCCTATCAATAGATATCACAGAAAGAGCCTGATCGACATTGGCAGTATAGTTACGGTGCGTAAGAAGGATTCCTTTAGGATCAGCCGTAGTACCGGATGTATAACTTATGTTGGCATAATCATCCGGGCCGACAGATTCCATCCTCTCCTTCAGCAGATCTCCGTGCTCCTTCAGGTACTCCTGCCCGGCAGACCTTACCTCACCGATATACACCTCTCCTTCGCGGAGCTCTATCGGATCCATTACGATTACCTTCTCCACTTTCGGGCACTTGCCTATTACGCGACGGATTTTGTCAATCTGCGTCTGAGAAGCCACCACAAAGCGGGCATCGGAGTGATTGATACGGAATATGAGATCCATATCAGACTCAAGTTTAAACGAGAGAGGGACATTCACCGCGCCAGCATAGAGGATACCTAGTTCGCTGAAAATCCAATAGTTGCGTCCTTCCGATATAAGAGCGACTCTGTCACCTTTCTCCAGCCCCATGGACATGAAGCCCGCGGCAAGTATATGAGCCTCTTCTCTGGTGGCATTGAAAGAAGTCTCGGTCCAAACTCCATCTACCTTCTCGCGAAGGAAAGTTTCATCGCCATATTGGGCGGTGTAATACTCGACGAAATCTATTATAGTTGGTCTTTTCTTTTCCATTATTTTTCAATTTTAGTCTGAGGAAACAGCCCATACAACTGAGCATCTATCATGTCTGTAACTTTCTCGAAATCTTCAGGACGATCGCCGAACTTAATATGGTCAGCATCTATCACCAGAAGATTACCGGTATATCCGCTTATCCATTTCTCATATTTTTCATTGAGTCCTGTAAGGTAGTCGATACGGATACTCTTTTCATAATCGCGTCCTCTTTTCTGAATTTGAGATATGAGATTAGGTATGGTAGAACGCAAATAAATCAGAAGATCCAGATTGCCCACAAGAGACATCATAAGGTCGAAAAGGTCGGAATAGTTCTCGAAATCACGAGTGCTCATAAGTCCCATGTCGTGGAGATTAGGGGCAAATATCCTGGCATCTTCAAATATAGTCCTATCTTGTACTACTATATCGTCAGTCTTGGAGATATCCACCACATCCTTAAATCGCTTGTTGAGAAAATATATCTGGAGGTTAAACGACCACCGCTCCATATCCTCATAAAAGTCAGCAAGATATGGGTTAAAATCCACGGATTCATACTTCGGAATCCACCCATAATGGGAGACCAGCATCTTGGTGAGCGTAGTCTTTCCGCTCCCTATGTTTCCTGCAATCGCTATATGCATACGTTATGTTGTTATAATTCGCAAAGTTAGCAATAAAATACTACTTGAACAACCCGTAGAGTTCGGCATCTATCTTGTCCGTAATAGATGCAAAATCTTCCGGTCTATTCTCAAAATCAAGTTCATCGGCATCTATTACAAGCAGCCGTCCGCTATATCCACCGATCCACTTCTCGTACTTGTCATTAAGACCTCCAAGATAATCAAGACTCATGCTCTGCTCATAGTCACGACCTCGCTTCTGGATTTGAGACACAAGATGAGGGACCGAAGAGCGCAGATAAATCAGCAAATCAGGAAGTCTGACCATCGACATCATCAGAGAAAAAATCTGCATATATGTTTCGTAGTCACGCTGGCTAAGATTGCCCATCTCCCTATTGTTTTCCACAAAAATGTGTACACCTTCCAGGATTGTTCTATCCTGAATGATCACATCATCAGATTTGGAAATCTCCAGCAGATCCTTGAATCTCTGTGCCAGGAAATAAGTCTCGAGGTTGTACGACCACCTCGGAATATCATGATAATAGTCCTCAAGATAAGGATTATACGTCACCGACTCATATTTAGGTGTCCACCCATAGTGCTCGGCAAGCATCCTTGTGAGGGTTGTCTTTCCACTACCTATATTACCAGCTATACCTATATGCATTGATTTCTTCATTTAGAGTGTGGCCAGTCTGGCATCACACTACAAACGCGCAAAATTAATGAAAAATTCGTACTTTTGGGGAAGAAAATACATGATATGCTCAATATAGATATTTTGACATTTAACCTCTTCGAAGAGAAGACCTACATAGTCAGTCGCAGTGCCGGAAGCTGCGTAATAGTGGATCCTGGATGCAGCAGCGAAGCCGAAAGAAAGTCCTTGATGGACACTTTGGCACACGAAGAGGTGATTCCAAGGGCAGTACTGCTAACCCATGGGCACCTTGATCATATCTACGGAGCTGCATTCATCCAAAGTGCATATCATGGCATTCCTGTCTACATGAATTCGTCCGACATGAAAGTCGTTCAGTCTATGGGAGCAATGGCTCACCGTTTCAACATGGAAGTTCCTGATATAGGATTCAAGACTACCGACATCCATGACGGAGACACCCTGAAAGAAGCAGGCATCAGTTTCAGGGTCATTCAGACGCCCGGGCATACTCCAGGTGGCGTGTGCTACTTAATCGAAGATGAAGCGGTATTGTTCTCTGGAGACACTCTTTTCGCCGGAGCTATAGGAAGAACAGATCTCGGGTATGGGGAATATGACGATGAGATCCGGTCGATAATGGAAAAGATCATACTTCTTGACCCATCGGTAAAAGTGTACCCAGGACACGGCCCTGCCACTACCATCGGAGATGAGCGCACCGCGAACCCGTTTCTGGAGCCGTTCAACGAGCCTGAAGAGGAGTTCAACCCTGATGCCGAACCGGTAGTCATACACAGAAGCCAATAAAAAACCGGCCCTTTCCGGGGCCGGCATTCTAATTCTTAAGATAGTAAGTCACTGATGTCACCACACGAACTTTCTTTATGTGAGGAGTGTTGCTGTCGCGGCTTTCGATAGAGAACACACCCTGACTCGCTGTCTTTATCTTACCGAGCCGGCTGCCAGAGTCACTGGCAAACTTCTGAGCCACCTCACGTGCGTTCTTCGTCGCCTCCTCCACCATTATCGGTTTCAACTCATTAAGCGCCTCATACTTGAATTCAAGCGGATTTTCCCAACTGTTTCCGCTGATTACCACCCCTTTCCGGAGCAGTTCAGACTGGCGAGAAAGCAGAGCCAGCACATCATCCACTTTGTCAGAGCACACCGTTACCACATTGGTGGCGATATAGCGAAATGCACGATTGGTGTCTCCGTATTCATTGGCTAGTTTGTCTGAAACAGACGGCACACTAACTGTTATTTCCGCTTCGGATATTCCACCAGATTTTAGAAAATCCATTATCTGCGCATTGCTATTATCTGTCATATCATAGACAGACTGAACATCATTTGACATAACCTTATAAGTAATTGGCCAAATGACTTTATCCGCCTCCACTTCCTTTTCGCAAAGGCCTTTGACAACCACCGTCCGATCAAACGAACGATACTCTTTCACTGCTACTGGAATCATTATTCCAAGTACCATCAAGCCCACCATTACGGCAAGGCCAGCATAAAAATTACCCTTATTCATAACCGTTCTATTCTACAAAAAACGCACCATTAGAACTTTATCTTATAGCTGACGCTTGGCATTATCGGGATCAGCGAAACCTGCCTCCACTCACGCGATTTGTCATCATATATGATAGAGAACGGATTATGGCGGTTCAGCATGTTATATAATCCCACCTTCAACTCTTGAGGATATTTCGTCTTGAAATCAATATTGCATCCTATATCAAGTCTGATATAATTCGGCATACGGTAATTGTTGGTGCTGGTAAAATAGTCAATGATGATAGTCTCTCCAAACGGCGTAAATGCGGGATAATCTCCTGCCGCGACCGTTTCCCAATGACCAGATTGGAAAGTAAACAACCCATTCAATGACACGGTCATCTTTTCATTGTCCGCCACCAAGACATTCGCTGTCGCATTCAATATGTGACGACGATCAAACTTAGCAGGGAATCGCACTCCATTATTAACCCCATCGAAGCAGCGGTCAGTCTTGGAGTAAGTATATGCCACTCTATAATTCAACATCTTCCCCACTTTCTCGTAAAGAAACTCCACTCCCCACGAAGTACCGCTCCCGACTTTAACATTATTGCTCCATCCCGCTATTGCCGAACTGAAGAGAAGACTGGCATCTGAAAAATGCACAAGCCCATCCATCTTCTTATCATACGCTCCCAAAGATATATGGTGTTTTCCAAAGGACATAAAAGCTCCCGCATAGTACTGCGTCGCATGCTCCGGTGGACGGTTCGGATTGGTAGGCACAATCAAATCCATAGACCATCCAAGAGGAATCCCTTCCAGAGCATGATAATACTGCACCGTCCAATCAGCAGTCGCTTCAATTGACAGCCATTTGGCAAGTTTCAGTTTGGCAAGAATACTGGCTTCCGGATTGAAACGCCACCTTCTATATTGGAATGCAGATTAGACGTATCGTATGCCGATGTCAAATCGTGTTCCAATGACTTGCTCTTTGTATAAACTTCGCGCAAGTACTTGTCATATTCTTCAGGAACACAATAGACATTCAAAAAAGAATATCGCCACGGCATGCCAGCGCCAGGACTGTCACTATAAAAAAAGACACTGGCACCTGATTTCTTGGTTCAAAGAGGGGCCCTGGGACAATAAAGAACGACTCCTCACTCTTAAAATTCCCTATCCGAACAAATTTATCATACAATGGATAGTCGGCAATTTCCTTTTTCGCAAAATTGAATATCGACTCATACATTTTACCCATATCTGTCCCGGCCGTCCCACGAAAAGACAATTCAGAATAACGTTTCCCCGTGATATTGAACCCATCCACATGCGTATAGTTGGTAGTCAAATACATATGTTGTTCCGTATCTCCTTCAGAAGGACCGGTCTGCTCCCCAGCCGTCACCCATATAGTCTCATTCTCCGGGGCATCTTCCCAGAACTGGAACTCCGCAAATACTTGATAGAAAGGCTCGCGTTTTTCCCCAGAATGGAGCCAGCGTACATCAAAACTCCTTCCTTGTATCGTCTGTGTCTTAGCAGAAATCAATCCACGTCCGGGAATTTCTATTTTCAGTACATATTCAACACCTCTTTTAATAAACATCGCCTCCGTCTCCCACAAATCACCGCCCTTATATGCGAAAGGAATCTTCTTTTCACCCTCTTCCAGATAGACAGTTGCCTCTACCACAGGTATATAATCCGCTTGACCTTTCCCCTTCACATACATAAGATTCAGTGTCTGAACGGTTTTCTCTGCCCGATTAAATATGATATTGTTCTTCAAAACGCAATACACCATGACCGGCAAATCCTTCTCTCCCGGATCCAGCACTATCGGCTCCACGCACCCGAAAAGCAGCAATGCCAGAAGGGAAATAGTTAAACTAAATCTTTTCATAATGCATGTTATTAATTATAGTGTTGGCCATTAATTAATGCAAAGAAACAAAAAATCCAAGACAAAAAACAATATATTCTAAATTTATCATGCCCTAACTGACAGTTGCATGCGCGGGCACAAAAGAGCTCGCTTATATGTCAATCCATGTCCACGAATTCAATTATTACCATCCTAATTAACTTCCATGATACTCTCGAAAGATTTTATGCCAAAGTTCATCATTAATAGCCGGCCTAAGAAATGTAAATCCGCTAGAATAATAACTTCCAAAAATCCCAAAGCCTTGATGTATATTCGAATATATATCCCTTGCAGACGAGTATAAAAAACTTAAATCAGATTTTAATGACTGATTATAAATATATACACTTCGCATGTACTGGTCAAAAGCCTTGTCGAAACAATAATAGTTCATACACGCATAACCAGAATCATCATTCGGAACAGCTTCTCCAGGGGATGGTCCAGGAATTGTCAGCGGACCAGCAAAAAAACGATATCTACCACCTTCTTCAAGCCGACCAAGTCTTATAAAGTCCTCATATAAAAGATAATCTGGAATATTTTCTTTAGCTCTATCAAAGACAGCCTTATAATAGGCTTCAAGATAGTTCTCCGGATGAAGATTTCCGACAAAATCAAGTTCAGAAAATTTCTTTCTTGTCAGAGTCATTTCATCAACATTAGGACCACTGGCTGTCAAATACGGTAAATAAACAAGGCCACTCGGTGTGAATTCCACCGCATTGAGCCAAACAGCACAACCCGACAAAGACTCGGGTGGAAATTTTCTGGCAGCAGTGTTAAAGAGCGATAGTGTCATCTCCTCAGAAATTATGTCATCTGCTTTCATCCCGAAAAATATTATAGGCGGAGTTAAAGTCTCTGCCCAGATTGGCAATCTACCAGGTATTTCTATATAAAGTTTATATTTATGATATGTTTTTATACTGATCTTTTCAGACTTCCATATCCCTTCTCCGCTATATATAAATGGAATTGAATCATTGCCGTCTATTATACAAGCGGTCATTTTATCTTCTTCTACCGGTACATCCTTAGACTCAGATTTGCCTTTCACATATAGTAATTTCAGTTTCAATTCTTGAGGATTCTCAGCAAGATCAATATTTATTACACATTCAGCCACTATAGGACGCTTCTCGTCCACAACCCCTAATTCGCCCGGATCCAGCACTATCGGCTCCACGCAACCGAAAAGCAGCAATGCCGGAAGGGAAATAGTTAAACTAAATCTTTTCATAATGCGTGTTATTAATTATGCCATTGACTATCAGTCAATACAAAGGAACAAATAATCCAAGACAAAAACAATATACGATTATTTTTTCTCCCAAATGTAGATTTTATCCCCGCGACGAAGACGACCTTCCGGGCACAAGGACGGGTCAATAGCCACAGAGCATCGGGTACCTTTTTCAGTAACCTCAGCGGACTTAAGGTTGACTCGCATATCTTCCACAGTGAACTCCACAACTCCAGTAGTAGCGCCAATAGCCATAGTCTTATCACCTATATGTAAAGACGCAGATTCCACGGCTATTTCCACAACGCCTATTCTGTCAAACCAGTTGGTAACCTTACCGCAATACACCTTTTTCAACGTAGCCTGAGAGCCATACACGTCACTCCACTGTCCAAGATATGCTCCTTGATAGTAACCATCCCAAAAGCCTCTATTGAACACTTCCGAGAGCTCGGCTTTAAGAGATGCCGCGAGCTCCAGCGTATAAGTCCCTTCACACACGGCATCGGCTGCCCTACGATAGCAAGAAGAGCACCTCTTGACGTACTCAGCAGATCTTGCGCGCCCCTCAATCTTAAAGACTCTCACCCCACTATCTACGATGCGATCCATGAAGTCTATGGTACACAAGTCTTTAGGCGACATGATGTATTTGTTGTCAATATTAAGTTTGTTCCCAGTTTCAAGATCGGTAACTTCATAGCCTCGCCGGCATATCTGATAGCAAGCTCCCCTGTTGGCGGACGCACCGTAGGTATGAAGAGACAGATAACATTTGCCGCTAATGGCCATACACAATGCTCCGTGGGCAAACATCTCTATGCGAACAAGTTTGCCGGAAGGGCCGCAGATATTGTCCCGCAGGATCGTTTCATGTATTTCCTTTACCTGATCAAGATTCAGTTCCCTCGCAAGCACCACGACATCTGCATACTGGGCATAGAACATCAACGCCTCAACATTCGAAATGGAAAGTTGTGTAGAAATATGCACCTCAAGTCCGATCTTGCGACAATATGAGATGGCTGCCATATCAGAAGCGATAATGGCATCCACACCAGCGGATAGAGCCGAATCAAGAGCTTTCCGCATCGGTTCCAAATCCTCCTGATATAAGACTATATTGAGAGTCATATAGCTTTTCACCCCAGCCTCGCGGCAGATACGGACAACCTCCGGAAGGTCGTCTGCCTGGAAGTTATTGGCCGAATGGCTACGCATATTAAGGTGTCCAACTCCAAAATACACTGAATCTGCGCCACCCTGAATAGCAGCGCGAAGACACTCAAAATTGCCGGCCGGAGCCATTATTTCCAATTCTTTTCTTTCCATGAATACAATAATACTACTTTTTATTCGAATAACTCTCTCAACACGCCAAGCGAACGTATGCTTAAAGGATAATCAAGATGACATGAAAGATACCGTATCAATGCATCAGCCATCTCACTACGAGACTTTCCATTAAGCGGCATCATCATGGAAGATGCAAAGTCAGACCGTACCATATCAGATAGCTGAGCATAGTACTCACCTGCAAAGGGTGCCAAATCTTCCGACCTCGGAGAGAAACCCAGAGCGACAGAGAGTTCCAAAAGAAAACGCAGGTGGAAGTTACCATAGTGATCCGGAAGTGCATCAAGGGTCAAGATAGAATTCCGGCACCACTCGTATAACCCATCTTCGAAACACCCTTCACGAAGCGTACGATACAGCACTTCACTCATAAACATGCTCATCGCATTCTTAGGAAGCGATGACCGAATCCCATTCAACGGATACAGAGCACTGACACCACGAATACGCCACAACTCACTATGAAGACTTTCCTGCACATCCCCATCAAGAATATTCATGGGCTGAAATAGGGACATTGCACCACCTTTTCCTACATTCACAATGAAACTTCGCCGCCCTGCTTCGCGGGCCAGCGCATGAATCACCAGCAAGTTGTCACGTGTCTTGGTACTATTCAGAACTATGAATTCAACGGATTTCAATGAGCGGACTCTCCAATGCTTGCTTTAACGCATCATCATACTTAATCCTTACCTTGATACCGGCCTCCTGGAAGTAATACCGCACCGCTATCTCTTCCTCAAGGAAAGGGACAATCTCATCTTTCTTGAGCCTAAGGAAATCTTTCTTCTCTATATTGATGGACCTTTCGATACTATCCAGTGCCTCGCTCATAGTCTCGACAAGCCCATCTTTCTCCAGCTCATCTTTCATCCTATCAAAATATGCCTTGGCCGTGGAGCGATAGTCAAACTCCTGCTTGGCAGCATAATCCACAAATTCATCGTAGTCTGCATCACTCAGTTCAAAAGTCTCCACTGGAGGGATACTCTGATGCTTACGTACATACTCAAGTGCAAACTGTTCCAAAATACCATACGCCGCCAGAGAATAAGTAATGCGGCTATAATTCCTAGCATCCAATTCCACATCAGGAGTGATTCCACCACCGTCTCGTACTACCCTTCCGTGCGCAGTCTTGAACTCCCTGGTAAGAGAATCAGGTATCTGTCCAACACTTCCATCCTCATTTCTACGAGAATAGTCTATCGCCTGGACACAACGTCCGGAAGGAGTATAGTACTTGGCTGTAGTAACCTTCATTTCACATCCATAAGGAAGACTTACAATACTCTGCACCAGTCCTTTCCCATAAGTCTTATGCCCCATAATTGTCGCCCTATCCATATCCTGGAGAGAACCGGAGACAATCTCTGAAGAAGATGCCGACCCAGAGTCCACAAGCACGATAAGTGGCAATTTGGTGTCCACAGGTTCCTTTGTCGTGCGAAGTGCATAATTGGCTGACGAGCTCCGTCCTTTGGCAGAAACAACAAGCGAGCCTTTAGGGACAAATATGGATACTATCTCCACTGCTTCTTCCATAAGGCCACCACCATTTCCGCGCAAGTCAAGAACAAGTTTCTGCATACCCTGCTTCTTAAGTCGGACGACGGCATTACGCACATCCTTGCCTACTCCCTCTGTAAATCCTGTCTGAAGAATATATCCAGTGGTGGAATCCAACATCCCCGAATACTCCACGTCCGGGAGATGGATACGCTCACGGGTAATCACCACATCCTCCACCTCTCCAGTATATACTTTCTTCACCTTGAAAGCCACCTTGCTGCCAGGCTCACCTTTCATCTTGTCACTGCACTGCTGCGAGGTAAGTCCCACAACACTCTCCGAATCTATGGCAAGGATTTCATCTCCGCAGCGAAGATTGTATTTCTCAGCTGGCGAATTCTTATATGGCTCGTTGATGATGACATTACCCTGAACATCAGGCTTATATATAACTGCGCCAATACCTCCATAGGACTTATTGATCATCATCTGAAGACTCTCCTGATCCTCTTCAGGAATAAACGTTGTATACGGATCAAGACTGCCAAGCATGGCGTTAATTCCTATGGTCTCTATCTTGTCCAATGGGAGAGAATCCACATACGAGTGACTGAGTTCCTTGAGGACAGAGGTCTGAATCTCTGTCCATTTTCCAAGACGAAAATTGTCAGACTGTGCCTGGCACAAGGAGCTGGCGCCCAAAACCGCGCAAGTAAGTATTATTCTGATTTTCATATTTTTAAGATGCAAATAACAGAAGTGCAAGACCTGCAAGCATTATGCCCAAGTCAAGCGCCTTATCACGAATATTATTTTCCTTGAATATCAAAGCCCCGCCGATGAAAGTAATGATGACAGAACTGCGCCTGATCATCGAAATGACTGACAGCAGGGCTCCATCCTGCTTGACAGCGAAGAAATATAGCGCATCTGAAACGGTTATAAGCACCGCTATCAGCAGCAGGCTCCAGTCTGGTTTCAATCGGCCCACCGAATTCCTATCACGAAGATAGCTAACAAGCATGACCACCGCAAGCACCAGCGTTATGTAGACATTAGCCCAACTCTGCACGAAAAGTGGCTGCATGGATGCAAGTATATATTTGTCATACAAGGCACTGGCCGAACCGGTAACAATAGACAACGCCATCCATACCACCCCTTTGCTCTTGGAGAATCTAATCCCCTCCTTTCGACTTGAGCGACCGAGAAAGAACAGAGCACTGATTACAAGCACCACTCCAGCCCACTGCATCAAATTAAGCCTCTCTCCGAAAAGAATAATGGAGAAAATAACCACGAACATTGGTCGTGAGGCTTTCATTGTGCTGGCAGTAGTGAGTGGAAGCATTTTCATGGCAACCAGTCCTGAAATCCATGAAGATGACACAAGACACGCCTTAATCACCAGCCTCAGATGATCCTTCACAGACCCAGCACTGAGAAAAGGGCACAAGAACAATGCCGTAAGGGCAGTGGAGCAAAACAGAATCCACAGAACCCCGTTTCGCTTGAGAGCCTGTTTTTTTGTTATATCATAAAAGCCCAGCAACACTGCAGAGCATACCGTAAGCCAAAGCCACATAACCGCTATTTTAATATCGAACCATCAGGATTCGTAACCAAACCTCAAAGATACTTAATTTTATGTATCTTTGCTACGAAAATGGGAAATGAGACTTTCATAAGAATAAGAGGGGCACACGCCCACAACCTGCAGAATGTAAACGTGGATATTCCGCGTCGTAAATTGGTAGTAATTACCGGCTTGAGCGGAAGCGGAAAATCTTCCCTTGCATTCGACACCATATACGCTGAAGGGCAGAGACGCTACATCAACACCCTGTCCCCATACGCCCGTCATTTCATGGGCATTCTGGAAAAACCGGATGTAGAGAGCATTGATGGTTTGAGCCCTGTCATAGCCATTGAGCAGAAAACCACTGGCAACAATCCACGCTCCACGGTGGGAACCATTACCGAAATTTCAGATTTTCTGAGACTTTTGTTTGCACGAGCATCCACGGCATATTCTCCAGTCACGGGGAAGGAGATGGTTAGGTATACTGATGAGCAGATAGTGGATATGATCAGTCACCAATTCAAGGCACGCAAGTGCATCCTGCTTGCTCCCCTGGTAAGAGGTCGCAAAGGACACTACCGAGAGCTTTTTGAACAGCTCCGCAAGAAAGGATACACTCAGGTAAGAGTAGACGGCGAGGTTACTGACCTCGGCTCTTTGGAATCCGTGGACAGATATAAGGCACATTTCATAGAGTTGGTGATAGACAAGCTAAAGCCAAATGATGAAGACGAACTTAGAATACGAAAATCAGTTGCATCAGCACTCTCTATGGGGAAAGGTTCCCTTGCCGTATATGACGCCGAGTCCCAGACAGTAAGTCACTATTCAAAGCACCTTATGGACGAAGAGTCTGGGGTTTCCCTAAGAGAGCCAGCCCCACACTCGTTCTCCTTTAATTCTCCAGAAGGATATTGTCCTCACTGCAAGGGACTTGGAACAGTTCCAGACATAGACACGAACAACATTATTCCAGACCGAAGCCTTTCAGTGGCTGATGGAGCTCTCGCTCCTCTGGGAAGGATGAGGAGCAACCGCAAGTTTGAAATCCTTTCCGCAATGTCCCGTAAGCTGGGATTCTCGCTTTACGAGCCTATAGAGACCCTCCCGGACGAGATTATATCTCTGCTGATATTCGGCTCGGAAGAGTTCTTCCGTATCGGTGATGGTGCCGACGCGGAGATGGTAAATTGGCCGGGGCTAGTGGACGATATTGATGACAGGATTATCTGCCCAGTATGTCATGGCACGAGGCTAAATCAGGAGGCACAGTGCTTCAAGATTGATGGGAAAACAATCACCGATGTAGGCGCCATGGAGATCTCGGAGTTGTACGAATGGGTCAAGTCCCTGAATGGCAAGTTCGATAAGCGTCGCAGTGCCATTGCCTCGGATATCCTCAAGGAACTTGAGGACCGTGTAGGATTTCTTATGGATGTCGGACTTGATTACCTTACAATCGATCGGCCATCGGCTTCTCTCTCAGGTGGAGAGGGACAGCGCATCAGGCTCGCAACGCAGATCGGATCCAAACTCGTAAACGTGGTTTATATTCTGGATGAGCCAAGTATTGGTCTGCACCAGAGAGACAACCGAAAACTCATCAGTTCGCTCCGCAAGCTCCGTGACGAGGGCAACACCGTGATTGTCGTGGAGCATGATGAGGAAACAATGCGCGCTGCAGACTGGGTTGTCGAAGTGGGACCAGGAGCCGGTGTGAACGGAGGGAAAATCTGTTACAGCGGCCCAGAACTGCATTTCATCAACCCCAACATAACCCCCTCACATAGACGCAAGGGCAACGGGAAATTCCTCAAACTCCTTGGCGCCTGCGGCAACAACCTCAAGCACGTAGATGCCACCTTCCCGCTCGGATGTCTCGTGGGCATAAGCGGAGTGAGCGGCTCCGGCAAGTCCACCCTCATTAACCAGACACTGATGCCGATACTTAAAGCCCATTTCTACAACTTCAAGGCTAAGCCTCTCCCCTATGGAGGGTTAGAAGGAATTGAGAATATTGACAAGGTGATAGAGATCGACCAGAGCCCGATAGGAAGAACTCCAAGGTCCAATCCCGCCACGTACACCGGTGTGTTCAATGACATCCGCGCACTTTTTGAGGACACGCCAGACGCCAAAGTAAGAGGATTCAAGGCGGGCAGATTTTCATTCAACGTGTCAGGGGGGCGCTGCGAAGACTGCAAAGGTGCAGGAATCAAGGTAATAGAAATGAATTTCCTTCCATCCGTAAATGTCGTATGTGAGACCTGCGGAGGAAAGAGGTATAAGGAGGACACCTTAGAGGTCAGGTACAAAGGGAAAAACATTAGTGAGGTACTGGAGATGCCGATAGCTCAAGCCTATGAGTTCTTCAAGGCCAGCCCTTCCATCGCTCCGAAGCTCAAGGCTCTTCTTGACGTCGGACTCGGATATGTGAGACTAGGCCAGTCCGCTGTCACATTGTCTGGAGGAGAGTGCCAAAGAATGAAGCTGGCGACGGAGCTTGCCCGTAAGTCTACTGGCAACACTCTATATTTGCTTGATGAGCCGACTACCGGTCTTCACGCACAGGACATCAAAGTATTGGTGGACGTGCTCCAGAAACTTGTAGATCAAGGCAATACGATAATAATTATTGAGCACAACCTTGATGTACTCAAGATGGTAGACCATCTCATCGATATGGGCCCGGACGGAGGGAATGCTGGTGGCAGGATTATTGCTACAGGAACCCCGGAACAGGTTGCAGAAAGCCCTAATTCCATAACAGGTAAATATTTGAAAGAAGTTTTATAATCACAATGGGAAAAATAATAGCCGCGAAACGCGAATACTCTGAATGGTGCAGAGCAGTGGGAATCACAAGTCTGCAAGACCTAGCTAAAGTCATCAACGCCGGACAGGCCATCAAACTCATCAATCTCTGCGAAGCTCGTCAGGAAAGGAAATACGCAGAAGCGGCTGACCAGATATATTGGAATCATGAGAGGTGCCGCATAGTTATGATGTCCGGACCATCATCAAGCGGCAAGACAAGTTCATCCCTAAGGATTGCGCAGCAAGCAAGGGTTTTAGGACTCAACCCAAAAGTGATTGAACTGGACAACTATTTCGTGGACCGTGACAGAACACCACGGGACGAGCATGGCAACTATGATTTTGAAGCGCTCGAGGCTATGGACGTAACCTTCTTGAACGAGCAGCTCGCAGCTCTCCTCCGCGGAGAGGAAGTGGAGATACCGAAATTTGACTTCAAGGAAGGACATCGCCGCTTCGAGGGCAACAAACTCAAACTCGAAGCCAATGACATGCTGTTCATGGAGGGTATCCACGCTCTGAACCCAGCACTTACGCCAGCCATTCCGCAAGAAAGCATATTCCATATTTACATTTCGGCACTGTCTTCGCTGCCAGGCGGAAAGAAAGTACACAACTCCACCACAGACAAGAGACTTCTTAGACGTATCGTAAGGGACAACCGCACGCGAGGAATATCTCCTGAAGACAATATTCTGCGATGGCCATCCGTAAGACGCGGAGAGGACAAGTACATCTTCCCTTACGAAGAGAACGCTGATGTAGTATTTAACTCATCGACCTTGTATGACCTTCCGCTCCTGAAATATTATGCAGAACCGCTGCTTTGCGGCATCAGCGAATCCTCCCCGGCATATAAGAAAGCATCACAGCTGCTGGCATTCCTCAAGGACATTGTCTGCCTGAAGCCTGCGGAGATAGCCGCCATTCCACCAACTTCTATAATGAGGGAATTTATCGGGGGCCAGACACTATAATCGAAACTCCTATCGGAATTTTTTGTCTTCCTCAAGCATTCCAAGGTAGGAGTTATAACGCTCCGGACTTATATCACCGCGATCAACAGCATCCTTCACGGCACATCCCGGCTCATGCGTATGGGAACACGGCACGAACCTACAGTTATCCGAGTATTTGAGCATCTCGGGGAAATACTTGTATATCTCATCCTTCTCCAAGTCTACAAGCCCAAATCCCCGTATACCGGGAGTATCCACCAGGAAACCACCGCTGCTAACCGGATACATTTCATACAGAGAAGTAGTATGTTTTCCCTGCAAGTGAGCAGACGAAATCTTGCCGACTCGAGGATCAAGAGAAGGATCAATGGACTTTACAAGGCTTGACTTGCCCACACCGGACTCGCCAGAAAAGAGGCTCACCTTATCGTGGCACAACTGCCGAAGCTCATCCACACCTTCCCTTGTCCGGGCGGAGGTTGGGATTACCCGATACCCGGCTTTCGTATAAATATCAACAAATGAACGGAACTGTTCAAAAGCAGCCTCCCTATATAGATCCACTTTATTCAAAGCTATTACGGCAGGTATTCCGTACACCTCACACGTAACAAGAATCCTATCCAAAAATGGCATCTTCAGTTCCGGGAAATATAGACTTGCTACTATGATAGCCTGATCAAGATTAGCTGCAATCACGTGCGACTGCCTGGAGAGATTTGTGGATTTCCTAATAAGGTAGTTCTTTCTCGGAAGCACTTCCGTAATAATCGCAGGATTCTGCTCCGACACCTCATCAGAGGCCAGAAAGCGGACAATATCGCCCACGGCCACAGGGTTAGTAGACCCACTTTTCTCAAGACGCACCTTCCCGCGAAGAATCGCCGGAAAAGGTCGCCATTCAGGCAGGCAACTCAGAAGAAAATGGCTGCCTGCATTCTTCACGACTGTCGCAACATCCATCATCGCACCCTTCCGACCAGGTTCTCCGCAAAATCACGCAGAAGCATCATATCCCCTTCACCCAAGCCAATACCTTCGACAGCTTCAAGAGCCTTGTCAGTAAATACGGCAATTTCCGACTTAGCATCCGCATCAACACCGCACTCAAGATAAAGGCCCTTCACAGCATCAATTTTGGCCGCCTTCTCTTTTTCGTTTGATACTTTCATAGCAAAAGCATCGAAGAAACGGCTTTTATCTCCAATCTTTTCAAGAGTACGGACGGTAAGCCAGGACTTTTTCTCATTCAGTATATCTCCCCCTATGGGCTTTCCGAAAACCTTTTCATCGCCAAAGGCGTCAAGATAATCATCTGCCACCTGAAAAGCCATGCCAAGTTCATAGCCATACCTGTAGAGCGATGCACACACATCCTCCGATGCGCCTCCGATAATGGCACCCATCTCCGCAGAGCATGCCAGAAGAACCGCAGTCTTCAGTCCTATCATCATGTTGTACTCTGACATAGAGACCTCGCTTCTGTCCTCAAAATCCATATCATACTGCTGCCCGTCACACACTTGTGCAGATGTGTCCGAAAACAGATTCATAACCCGTCCAAGAACATTGTGCGGAGCCTTGGAAATACGCTTGTACGCATCAATAAGCATCACATCCCCTGATAGAATAGCAGTATCCTCATTCCACTTCTTCCATACTGTAGGCATCCCCCGGCGAAGAGCAGAATGATCCATGATATCATCATGCATCAGTGTAAACGAATGAAATACCTCCAAAGCCGAAGCAGGATAAAAAATCCCATCATTAAAATCATCCGCAAACAACGAGTAGGCAGTCAGACACAATTTGGGCCGGACTCTCTTGCCGCCAATCTCAATCATATAGCGAAGAGGATCGTACAACCCCTTAGGTTCACTTGTAAACTCTATGTTCTCAAACAATGTCTTAACCGCCCCGTCAATACGGGATTGCCTATTATTCATACTAAAGCAAACGTTCCGCAAAACCAACAAAACGTCACACTCGCCACCGCGAAACACTTTCAGACGAGCACAACCCTCCCTCACCCTTCTACCCTATAGACCCAAAGCCTATGTCGAGCGAATTTATGAATTCTTTACAACTTTACAAAATCAACAGATTATTATCTGAATATTCACTATCTTTGGCGCTCCTTAAAAAATTTCAAATGAAACTACTCTTTGCCACAGCCAATAAAGGCAAACTGCGCGAAGCCAAAGAAATATTGGGGGATACTGTGCAAATACTCTCCCCATCGGAACTGGGCATCAATGCCGATATAGAAGAGAGCGGCGACACACTCAAAGCCAACTCCATCCTAAAAGCAGAAGCCCTATTCAGAATAAGTGGAATGGACTGCTTCGCAGATGACACAGGACTTGAGGTAGATGCACTCAATGGTGCTCCGGGAGTTATGACGGCAAGATATGCAGCTTGTTTTCCAGGAGGAGCGGAAACTCACGACAGTGACGCCAATATGTCAAGGCTCCTTGAGGAACTCGCTAAATGTAGTCCCGAAGCAGGTCGAAGAGCTCGATTCAGAACCGTCATCACACTTATTCTACACGGACAAAAATATTGCTTCGAAGGTGTCGTGCACGGCTCAATAGCAACAGAACGCTCCGGGAACGGGGGATTCGGCTACGACCCCGTCTTCATTCCTGACGGCTTCGGAGGAAGGACCATGGCCGACATCACAGAAGACGAAAAAAACGCCATATCCCATCGTGGTAGGGCACTCCGGGCTATGGCTGAATTTCTTGATACAATACCAGATCTCTACTAATCTTTCTTAGTCGTGCTGCGCTTCCTGCGAGACTTTTCTGACTCGCTCGAAGGTGTGACTTTCGGCTTACGCGAAACACTCTTCCCGCTCTTGACAGCAGCAACCGTCCTGCTTTTACGTGCCGCAGCCTTAGCTTTCTCATGACGAGAGAGTTTCTTGCCTGCCGCACCAGACTCAGATGGGTTCGAAGCATCAGCCCCGGCAGCATCAGTAACAGCCGTTGCCTGAGTCTTCGTCTCAGATTTGCCGGAAGGCAAGTGTTCCTCTACAAGTTCATAGTCAAGAAGCCTCTGTTCGAGGTTGGCATTCTTGACCTTTATGCGGATAGGGTCACCAAGACGGTAAATCTTATGCGACCTACGGCCAACAAGTCGGTAACGAGCCTCGTCAAACTCGAAGAAGTCCGATTTTATATCCCTCAAGGCAATCATTCCCTCAACCTTAGTCGGCTCTATCTCGGCATACATACCCCATTCTGTTATACCAGATACAGTTGCGTCAAACTCCTGTCCGACCTTATCCATCATGTACTCCACAAGTTTATACTTGATAGATGTGCGCTCAGCATCAGCGGCCACAAGTTCACGCTCAGAAGCATACTGACATTCCTTCTCGTAGACTTCCTTCTTAGCGCTTTCAGCGCCATCAAGATACAGTGCCAGAAGTCTATGAACCATCAAGTCAGGATAACGCCTAATAGGAGAAGTGAAATGAGTATAGAACTTAAAGGCAAGTCCGTAATGTCCGATATTATCTGTACTATAGCATGCTTTCGCCATAGCGCGCAGAGCAAGATTCTCCAGAGCCTCATACTCAGGCTTTCCTTTCGCCGAATCAAGTAGAGCACTTAAAGACTTGGCGGCTGCACGACCGGCAAGAGGTTCGTTGTCGGAGAACTTGTACCCAAATCCCTTGGCAAATGTCCTCAGACCCTCAAGTTTAATCTCATTAGGCTCACCGTGAATACGATACACAAACGTCTTCGCATTCTTCTGCGGCACCCCATTCATCTTACCTCCTGTAGCCACAAACTCCGCTACCGTCTTGTTGGCAAGGAGCATAAAATCCTCAATGAGCCAGTTGGCCTCTTTCGAAATCTTTTCATACACGCGGATAGGCTTGCCTTCTGCATCCACCTCTACCTTCATTTCGGGACGGTCAAAGTCTATGGCCCCAGCCTTGCGCCTCGCAGCCCTCATAATGGCCGAAAGGCTATTGAGCTGCAGGATGGCCTGTCCAAGTTCATCATTCTCCGGCACCGAATCAGCCTCGATATATGCCTGGGCCTGCTCATAACTGAGCCTATGGTTGGACCTAATGGCAGCACGACCTATCCACCTGGACTTGATTTCAGCTTTTGGAGTCATCTCAAACACTGTAGAGAACACCAATTTATCTTCATCAGGACGCAAAGAGCAGAGCTTATTACAGAGTTTTTCCGGAAGCATAGGAACAGTCCTGTCCACAAGATAAACGGAAGTTCCGCGTTCTCTTGCCTCCTTGTCCACAATAGAGCCTGGAGTCACATAATATGAGACATCGGCTATATGTACGCCAACCTCAAAATTTCCATTCGGCAACGCCTTTATAGAAAGTGCATCGTCAAAATCCTTGGCATCAGCCGGGTCAATAGTAAAAGTAAAGGTGTTCCTGAAATCCTTGCGCCCCTTCATCTCCTTCTCTCCGATGACATCAGAAATCATGTCTGCAGCATCCTCAACCTCTTTTTCAAACTTGTATGGAAGATTGAACTCTGCCAGAATAGCATGCATCTCCGTATCATTTTTCCCCGGCTCTCCAAGAACAGCAGTCAGATGTCCTTTGGGAGTAAGGTCTTTGCGCTCCCAGCTGTCCACTACCGCAGCGACCTTCATTCCAGGCTGGGCACCGAGGCCAGCAGCCTCTTCCGGCTTCACCTCAATATCATAAGGCATCACCTTACTCTGCATCAGCACCCAAGCCTGAGCGCCAACACTATGATAAATACCGACAAAAGGCTTCTGCGAACGGCTCAATATCTCCACCACCTCACCTTCACGGCGCTTGTCCCTTTCTTTGCTGCCTTCACGAGTAACAGCCACCCGCACATGGTCTCCATTCAACGCATGCCTCGTTCTGGAAGCCTTGACGAATATATCATCCTGTCCCTCTTCCCCATCGGGAATTACAAAAATAAAACCTTCGCGAGTCATCTGCACCCGACCCGTGACCTGCTGGAAGACCTTCTTTCCGCGGGATTTCTCGCTTTTATTACCTCTTTTCATACAAGGAACAAAGTTACGGAATTATTGGATATTTATTGTTATCTTTGAGGGTTAGTTATCTTAATTTAAGGCAGATAAATGAAAAAAATTCTCAAATGTGGCGTCATCGGTATAGCAATGGCGCTCACTGTCAGCGCAAAAGCGCAGACAAATCTCCAGATCCAGTATGATTTCGGCTCAGACCGCAAACATGTCACAACGACATTCGAGGGATTCTACAATGATCCATGGGGAAACACATTCTTCTTCATTGACCATGATTTCAACTCACGCGATGACAAAGGCACAGTCAAGGCCCCAAGCGGAACATATATGGAGGTCGCCAGATGCCTCAACTTCTGGCAGAACACCGTCATGTCCCCCCTCAGCCTTCATGTAGAGTATAACGGAGGTGTCTACAACGGCTACACCATCAACAATGCTTTCCTAACTGGAGTAGACTATTTCCTGCATAGTGCTGATTTCAGATACACTCTGAACCTCAAGGCACTCTACAAATACATCAGTTATTCTGATCCGAACGCAAAGAGCAAACTTCCTATGCAGTTCACGGCTGTATGGGGAATGAAAGACCTGTTCGGAGTAAAAGGTTTGAGTTTTTCCGGCTTTGCCGACTTCTGGTGGGAAGAGCATACCTTGTTCTCTGACAAGGACGGAGCCATCCTCCCTGAGAAATCAAACTTTGTATTTATCTCAGAGCCGCAGCTATGGTACAACGTCGGAGACCTTTTCGGATGCGCCAACCTCAACGTCGGCGGGGAAGTAGAACTTTCCTATGACTTTGGAACGTGTAAAGGATTCCGCGCAAGACCTTGTCTGGGCATGAAATGGGTATTCTAGAAACACAACACAAAAAAAGACAGAGGGTGACTGACAAGCTATTAGGCTTTACAGTCACCCTCTATTCTGCCACACAGTTAGCAGCAGATCTTTCGGGAATTAGAACAGATATGCAACACCGACAGTGAACTGGTTGCGATGACGAGTAATGTCACCATCTCCAGTATAGCGGTTAAGCATACCGAAGTCATAGCCAACATTCACGCGAACGCAGTTAAGAACATCCACGCCAGCACCAACTCCAAGGAGCACGTCGAAGCGACCATACTTGTAATCCTCATCGTAGTTATCAATAGTCTTGTCAGCACTTACACCGAGAGCGGATCCAGTAATCTTGGTTTTAGAAGCAAGACCTACTGAGAGAGTTGGACCAGCGTAGGCAAATACCTTGAAATCTGGGGTAAGCTCATAACCATAGCTGAATGATACAGGTACGTTAAGGTAATGCTCCTGAAGATTTCCAGTAACGCTGGCGAGCGAGCCTGCAGAAGCAACATCCTCCTTGGTGAGGAAGTTGTAGTAAACACCAGGAGTAACCTTAAGACCTGCAACAATAGGAATTGAATATCCACCTCCTACATAGAAACCATTGACAGCAGTAGTAGTTGTCTCACCACTAACCTTTGTCTTGTCAGCTGAATTAACGTAACCTGCACCAAAATTAACCTGTGCGAAAGCTGTTCCGGCAGAAAGCATCATAGCAGCTGCCGCAATAATTGTAATAATTTTTTTCATAAAAAATAATAAATAAAAATGTCAATATTTTCTGCAGACACCCTCCTACAGCCTCTTCTCATGAATGTGTCACCGTTCGATTAGATGCACTGAGAGGTGTCTGCGCTGCAAATTTAATCCAATTCCGGCTTTTTTCTTTCAGAGGCCACGCGCTTGCTCTCCATCAGAGCAGCAAGGGAGGCCAGCACAAAGTACACAACCGTCTGAATGGTAATAATACGCAATTCTGGCGCAATGGCATCCAACGTACCGGAATTGCACAAGTTCATATACCCACGGCATCCGAAAGTGGACGGGAATATGTACGAAAGCGCATTCCATATAGGAGGGAAGTTAGACACTGGCCACGTAAACCCTGTAAGGAACACGGCTATCGGAGTCACGAAAAGCAACATCACCAGCACAGTCTCCCTCTTGGCTATGAACGTAGACCATGTGAAAGAGAAGAATATAATGTCTGCCACATAGAAGAGCAAGAATACTAGCATTTCCCACCACCTACAGTGCATAGGAAGATGAAATAGATTCGGCACAAGCAAGGCACCATATACGCCCAGCAGTATGAATATCAAGTAATAGGCAAAGCCTCTTCCCAGAACCACACGTCCCATTCCATGACCGCTGAGGTTATCCGTCAAGGTCACAAAACTGCGGCCTTCCTCCCTCAATGTACCGGCAAGTGTAGAACTTCCATAGAACATTACCTGCTGAAGTATCATCATAAGCGCCATATATACGAAGAACATGGTGAATGATATTGCCGGATTATATTTCAGGAACGCATCATACTGCACTGGTTCTATGAGCTGGGTAGCATCCTGCCCTACATATCCTGCTGCCGCATAACGCTCTGTCTGAATCTGATGCACCTCATCCAGCATTACCTGATTGGTCGCAAGCGTCATGTTCTTATAATAAAGGAAGGTGGACATATCAGCATAAGTCGAGATCACACCCTGGCGCATCTGAACAAGATTGTCATCAAACTCCGCTGGAATATACACGATTCCATGTACCTTCTGCTCCTCCATAAGCCGCTGCGCCTCCTGCATGGAGACACAGTCGTAAGCAACGGCACACTCACGAGTAGCATCAAGTTCACGAACATACCGGCGGCTATAACTTCCACCAGAAAGGTCCACTACCGCCACTGGCATCTCATTGACGACACCATCCTCATATATCCAGTTATACAGTATAGGATAGACAAGACCCGCGAAGCAGAAAATCAGCATTACGCCACTATCCTTGGATATCATCCTCAGTTCATTGACGAATATGCCCCATGTATCCCGGAGCCATCGTCCAATATATGTAATTTTCTCTTCCATATCTAGTTACGAGGATAAAGTTGATATTTATAGGCCTTATACAGACGAGTTCTTCCTACAAATGGAACAAACAGGAATACGAGCAAGCTCACACAGCAATTCCACCATCCGGCAAACCCAGTTCCGAATATCGCCTCTTGGACATAAAACCTATAATAGAAGCGTAGCGGATAGAGCCATGACACTCCTTGAAGAGCTACCGGCAAAGACTCTATTGGCAGGGTGAACCCAGCGAAAGAGAATCCGAGTACGCTATACAAGGCACTAATGCACACGGCCAAACGCAACGTCGGTACCATAGAAACCACAAACACGGCTATCGCCTCGTAAGCCATCACAAGCAAGAGAGTTGAAAGTATGACAGCCCAGATGGAACCCTTAAGCGGGAAGTGCAGAGGGCCGAACAGAATCAACTGAATGATCACGCCGAGTGAAGTAAACAGCAAGGTGTACGGAATCAGTTTACCTGTGATAGTAATGTCAATGGAATCCCCAGATAGGGCAAGCAGATCCTTGGACGTGCCGTACTTAAGTTCGGAAGCGAGCGAATAAGACACCACGAGAAGAATACTCATACCGAGAATACCTATAAGTATCATATTTCCAAGATAGTAAGCATAACTCGTAGGAGCATTACCGATATTGTGAGCATCGAGAGTCACAGGCTGAATACGAGCCATAATCTCGTCTTCGTTCACACCCTTTGCTCGGAGAACTTGCCGCTGTACAGCTCCATTGGTCAGATTGACCATGAAGAGTATGTCCTTATATGAAAGTGCTCCACCTATGACAGGATTCATGGTATTTACGTAAACTCCCATCTTAGGGCAGTGGAAAGCCTGAACCTCTTCATCGAAATGCTCAGGAATGACCACATAGGCGCATATCCGCCCGGTCTCCATCTTCCTTCTGGCTTCCGGAACACTTTCGAGCCCCTCCACTTGCCCAAGTTGGGTCGCATCAAGCTGCTCAATGAAATTCCTGGAAGTAGAAGAGTTATCCAGATCTACCACCCCAATAGGAAGTTTCTGTGGCAGCCCCTCTCCCAGAAAAGTCAGGAAGAAAACTGCGGATGCCAGCATCACTCCTATGGAACCCAGCAAATAGATCGGCCTCTTGGACCAGAGATGGAGTTCGCGAAGTATTATTTTATAAATACGTTTCATTATTATTTCTCTTTCCTCTCAAGGATAACGCTCATGCCCGGACGAAGACCTTCAACCTTTGTATCAGGGCGTGCACGCACCTCAAATGTCTTGGTGTCAAATTCTCCGATTTCCTTGGTTGCCCTCCAGGTAGCATAAGACTCACGCACAGCCATATAGTAGACAGTAGAAGTAATCTGCTTATTTCCTAGAGCAGGAATGGTCAGAGTCAGTTTGTCTCCTGTCTTCATACCATTGAGCCTATCCTCACGAACATTGAAAGTAAACCATACATCATCAAGATCCTGGATGGTCATGATTGGAGAACCCTGTCCGACGAGTTCACCCACCTTAGGATATCTGGCAGCGATAATTCCGTCAGCAGGAGCCGTCAGCACGATCTCATCCATATAGGAATTAACAAGTTCCACAGCGGCATTGGCACGCTCAACAAGAGCCACGGCAGCATCCTTATCTTCCTGACGAGCACCCTTGACAGCCATATCATACTGGCTCTTGGCGGCACGAGCGGTAGCTGAAGCGGCATCATACTGGGCCTTTACCTCATCATATTTCTGATCAGATACAACCTTCTCCTCATGGAGTTCGCTAATACGCTCGAATGACTTACGCATCACCTCCTCACCTACGAGAGCCTTCTGCCACATCTCATAGGCACCTGCAATCTGTTCTTGCTGAGCACCGTTATATGCCTTGTTCTTCTGTGCTACAGCAGCAGCCTTGGCAGCATTTGCCTCCGCAATCTTAGATCTAATCTCAGGTGAATCAATAAAGACAAGAGTATCACCCTTGCGCACTGACTGTCCCTCATCAGCACGGAACTCTTCAATACGTCCCGGAATCTTGCCGGAAACTCTATACTCGGTAGCTTCGGCCTCACCCTGAATCACCACAGCCTTAGGCCTTGACACTATGAATCCTACTATTGATACAATCAGCACCACAGCAACTAGTGCTATCACTCCAGTAAGGAGGTTGTAATTTTTCTTTGCCATAATATTGTAAATACTTTTATTCGTTCTCTTTATAGTTTCCCTCTGCCTTACAAAGTGATGCTGCGGCCATCTGAAGTTCAATGCCTGCATCAATATATTCACTGTGTGCGCTCAGCCAGGCAGTATGGGCTGCTAGCACCGTATTGGTCTCAAGGATTCCGGCCTGAAAACTTACAGTAGCCTTGCGAAGATTCTCCTCGGCACTGGCGAGATTGGACTCTGCCATCATGAGTTTCTGAGCAGTTTCATCGAAAATCTTACGCTGCTGGGTAACCTGAAGGTTGATAAGGTCGCGTGCATCATTGTACTGATCAGTGTACAAGCGAGCTTCAGCCTGGGCCTTACGATACTTGCTCATGCTTTCTCCCCCGTGGAAGATCGGAATATTGACCATAACTCCAGCGCTCAACATACCTCCCTGCCAGGTCTTCTGGAATCCGTTGAACAAGTTCGGATTAGTGAGCGTATAACTTCCTGTCAAAGCCACTTTTGGCATCAGATCCGCACGTGCCACAAGGGCTTTCTTGTCATAAATCTGACTTGCCAGGGACAGACTCCGCGTCTCCGGACGGTCGGCATATATGTCTTCCATAGACTTCTCTTCAGCGAGATCTGGCACAGGAATTATCTCGAGGTTCTCATCTGCAAGAGTAATCTCTGTATCCAAAGGAAGACCTATTCTCTTGCAAAGCAACATCTTGGCAAGTACAAGTCCATTGGTAGACTTGGTCAGAAGCATATCAGCCTCATTAGCCTTGACCTTTATCTGCAGAGCGTCAGACTCAGTAGCGACGCCGGCACGGATGGAAGCATTGACATCCTCTTCCATCTGATGAAGTAGCTGAGAGTAAGACTCGGCAAGTTTTTTCTTATTGGCTATAGAAACTATCTGCCAGTAAGCCTGATCCACATCCACAATAATGTCGGCATATTTCATATCATACTTTGCCTCAGCGAGTTGCTCGGCCAGTGATGCGATCTGATTAGAGTAGACAATCTTTCCACCCACGAAAATAGGCTGTTCTACAGTCACGGCACCGACCCAGAGGTTGTGAAGGTCTGGATGAAGCGCATTGTCAATATCTTGTCCGATAGCATTGATCGGATCAGCGATATTTGGCGCCATTCCAGCCACAGCCGAACCAATATCGGTGGATTTGAGCATATTCAGAACAGCCTGCCACATCGGACTATTCATATAATCAGCGGCAAGCGCAGGGTTGGTCTGGATAGCCTGCATCAATTGGCTCATCTTGTCAGTCATCGCCGCATTGATCTGCTGCCCGGCACCGGTGAACGCATTATTGAGCTGTCCCTGAACAAGAGTACCGGCATTACGAAGCACTTCTGACTGACTATCGCTGATAAGCGAGATGTCGCGACTATTATACATATATGCTCCCGTCACACTGATGTTCGGGAAATAATTGGCGAAAGCAGTCTTCTTGTCATAGCCTGCCATCTCCACGGCAATCCTTGCCTGATCCAACTCGTTTGAGGAGCGGACAGCCATGGCACGGCAGTCCTCTATACCAAGAGGTTCGCCCGTGTACTCCGGAGCATTGTCCTGTGCTGCGGAAGTAAACTGCATTGCGGCCGATATCAAGACGGCCATACATACATACTTTTTCATCATATATACCTTTTTATGATTATTCTACTTTTTTCACGGTGCAAAAGTATACACAAAAATACACCTCATAAAGACCAAATCAGCCACTATTATTGTATTTTGGTCGAATTTTAAGTCCAAATTACAATTTTTTATATTTTTTTAGTAGATTTGCATCATAAAAATAATTCATCCAAAATGCAACAATCGCTACAAGCCATAAATATCCAGCAGATTCTTCAGCTATCATACATAGTGGACGAATATTCGCTCGGAGGAGACTTCATCATGGGAGAAGCAAGCGGAGAAAGCGCACTTAGGGACACCAAGATACTCACCGCTCTTCAGTCCCCAATCCGCTTCGACGGATATATTATATTCTTTTTACAGAAAGGTCATTTCCAGGTAGACCTTAATCTTAAGACGTACGATGTCAAGGAGCATTCGCTTATGATGACGGTTCCCGGCAATATCATACGCATACCATACCTCGACGAAAATCGGCTCAAAAGCACCGAAATGGTGTTTATTATGCTCTCCAAGGAGTTCATCTCCGGACTTCACCTGGACTTCAACAGGAATTTCCAGGACAGCATACACATGCTGAACAACCCTTGCATTTCTCTTAGCGATGAGCAATATTCCCTAGCAGAGTCATATTACCTGCTCGCAAAAAAAATTCTACAGTCTTCCCAGCACAATAAAAAAGACATTATCCGCAGTCTGCTATCATCATTAAGCTACTTCACTGATGATGTTTGGACAAAACAGATTTCGGAAGCCAAGACGCACAAGGAAGAGAACACCGTCCGCAAGAACCAGACCTTAGACAGGTTTATAGCCCTAGTCACAGAATACCATAGCACGCAGCGAGGCATGCAGTTCTACGCCGACAAACTATGTTTGACGCCGAAATATCTTTCCAAGATTATAAAGGAGACATCCGGGCGCACAGGTCCGGAGTGGATAGACTCGTTCGTAATACTTGAGTCAAAAAATCTTCTACGATACTCAGAACTGTCTATCAAGGAAATAGCCTACAAGCTCGAATTCCCAAGTTCAAGTGTTTTTCACAAGTTCTTCAAGTCACACACCGGCATTACCCCGTCAGACTACCGCAAGGGAGACTCTCCTGACAGCACTATACAAGCATCTCAACAATAGAGTCCGAAACAAAGAACGCCCGCTCCGGAATACGCACATTCCTCGAATGTGGGATTAGTTCTAGTAGACCCTGGCCAAGCAGCCGTTCTACAGCCGTATGCTCGCACAAACTAGGGTCAACTCCCTCGGAGGTGCGAAGAGCAAGCATCACGATTTCTTCACGAGCTTGCTCTGACGTAAGAGTTTCGCTTTCCGGTGACCATCCTGAACGCATCGAGGTATTCCAACTCCTGTGTTCACCGTCAAAAGAATGCGCTCCGGGGCCAAAGCCCACGTAAGGTACTCTTTTCCAATAAGCCGAATTATGTTTTGCCCGAAATCCAGGCTTACACCAGTTTGAAATCTCATAGTGTATATAGCCGGCATCAGCAAGCCTTCGGCATATCAGGTCATATTGATGCCGACACTCTTCATCCGGCAGTTCATGATAATCCCCTCTTAAGACCATCTCAGCAAGGACACTTCCCTCCTCCACACTCAACTGATATGCAGAAATATGCTCTGGAGCCATATCCAGGAAGTCATCAAGGGTATGTTCAAGGTTGGATTCATCCACCCCCAATCCTCCAAAGATAAGATCAAGGCTTATATTGTCCAGACCGGCACGCCTAAGTACAGACACAGCAGTCCATACTGACTGCGCATCATGTCGCCTATTCATCCTACGGAGCACTGCATCATCCATCGACTGAACACCCATACTCACGCGAGTGACACCAAGACGGACCAATCCTTCCGCATAGTGCACACCACCAGAGACAATATCCTCAGGATTTACCTCCACCGTAAGCTCCTCGTACGGGCCGCAATCTATGCGTCTAACAATCCTCTCCAATACACAAAGAGGCAGCACCGATGGGGTGCCACCTCCTATGTAAAGGGTATTAATGCCCAATGTCTTCTCCATCTCTTCTCTTCTGGAGTCAATTTCCGCACATATATCGTCACTGTAATTCCCAATAGCCTCAGCATCCCTGCCTCGGCATGCTATCTCGGAATAGAAGTCACAATACGTACAGAAACTCCTGCAGAAAGGGACGTGGACGTATATCATCTCCGAATCCTACCTCAGCAAGAGTTCGGCAGTACCGAGTTTTGACTGAGCCGTATACGCCTCTATAGTATACACGCCTTTGGAGAATGACGGAATATTGTTGACATATATGCCAAGGTCAATCTCCTCTCCTTGATAATCCACCTCACGGGAAGCAGTAGCAGTGAGCAGTTCTCCGTTAAACTCAAAGGTTGTTCCTTTTCCATCGAAGATCTGATTACCATCAGGATCAAACACTCTCACAAACACTTCCACTGGACCACGAGTAGCAAGCTCGTTCTCCACAAGCGTAAGATTGACAAGCAGTCTAGCCACTTTACCGCTCCTATCAGTCTTTTTATCAGAGCTATTATGCGCTTCCGCATAAAGCCCACGCGCTTTCAACACAGAGCCGACATTAACACGATCGGTAAGGGTCTCCACCTGCTGTGAAAGTTCTTCGTTCTTACGTTTGCTTTCAGCTGCTTCCTGTCTTGCAGAGGCCGCCTCCCTAGTAAGCCTGTGGTTAAGGGTATTAAGCGAATCTATCTGACTGATATACCCTCTCATGATAGAACGGAGCGTTCCAAGTTCCTTCTCGTACTGACGTATCTTAGTACGGTTAGTCGCCTCTGTCTTCTTAACTCTCTCCACCAACTGAGCAATCTCTTCCCTTGAAGAATCAAGCTGAGCGTTAATACTATCATATTCAGATGAAAGCCCCTCGTAATCATTCTGAAGGGCAAGTATCTGCTCTGTCAAATCCTGCTTCTCACCGTTGAGGTCCTCCACGAGGGCATTCTTCGATGTCCAGACATACACAAGCACCGCAGCAAGCGCTACAGCCACCACGGTCATCACAATCATGATGGTCTTAAGACCACCATTTGACTTCTTCTCAAGCTCTTTTCTTTCGAGCTTCTCTAGTGGATCTTCTCTTTCCATAACAATACAATTTAATATACTTAATATACAGATGCAAAAATAGCAATAATTGTACTAACTTTGTAAGCATCCAAAAAAAACAATTTAGATGAGATATTTTGTAAGAGCCGTAAAGTACTTTTTGTACCTTCTTGTCATTTTGTCACTAGTTATAGCCGTGTTGGTAATTTCCGGGATGGTGGACGGAGATTTGTCTACCATGTTCGTAAATGGGTATGATTCGTACTGGCAGATTGCCCTAATAGCTGCCGCTCTCGCAGCCCTTTACCCAAAAATGGGATACTGCACGCGGACTGCTCACGTATTTGGAGAGCCGTCAGAAGCCAAATCGAGACTCGACAAAGTAATGGGCCTGCACGGTTACAAGCTCGAAAAAAGTTCTGACCAGACTTTCTGCTATATCAAGCGTTCCCCTCTCACTCGAGCCTTGAAGATGTGGGAAGACAAGCTCACGTGCACGGTCACGGCAGCAGGCGTAGAAATAGAAGGGTCCACCAAGGACGTTGTCCGCATCATCTCTGGGCTTGAAGCCGGAAACGACCCAGCATAAACAAGACAGCCTCATTAGATTCATACCCACCTCCACATGGTGGCAATTCTGCATTGTAACGGGCTCTATTTCCACAGTACAGCAGCTTTTACCGGAGTATTTTGATAAAAACAAATAAAAAACGCTATATTTGCGCCCGGTTAGTTAGTATTTTTTGTAGCAACAAATGGTTTTTAGCCCAAAGTTCTTTCACCTCTTCAAGAAGGGGAGGTATAGTCGTGAGCGTTTCGTCTCAGATCTCATCGCTGGTATTGTAGTAGGTATTATCGCACTTCCTCTCGCCATCGCTTTCGGTATTGCAAGCGGAGTGTCACCTCAGCAGGGTCTCATAACCGCCATAGTGGCTGGATTTCTAATCTCCGTATTCGGAGGATCGCGATTTCTGATCGGTGGGCCGACTGGTGCATTCATAGTTATCGTATCCGGAATTGTCGCCCAATATGGAATTCAGGGCCTCACACTTGCCACCATCATGGCCGGAGTCATACTTGTCATCATGGGATTGTGCAAGATGGGCGCAGTATTCAAATTCATCCCTTATCCTATAGTAGTAGGTTTTACGAGCGGCATTGCACTCACTATTTTCTCCACGCAGATGAAAGACTTCTTCGGCATGAGTGATGTTGCTGTACCATCCGGATTTATTCCAGAATGGATCTGTTATTTCCAGAATATTAGTCATATATCGCTCACGGAGACAAGCTTGAGCATCGGTTGTCTCTTGGTAATTATCCTTTGGAACAAGTGGGGCTTCAGAAAAATTCCAGGTTCACTGATTGCTCTAATTGCAGGCACGGCGGCATCTGTTCTTTTGAGCAATTTCGCCGGCATTGAATTCGCCACCATCGGCTCCAAATTTCCAGAACTTGCACAGGGGCTGCCACTCCCGAAACCAGTGGCACCAGCAATGGACTTTGAGACCATAAAGGGACTTGTATCTCCAGCATTCACCATCGCTATATTGTGTGCCATTGAGTCCCTCCTCGCAGCCATGGTAGCCGACGGTGTAACAGGAAAGCAGCATGACTCCAACACCGAGTTGATAGGCCAGGGCATCGCCAACATCATCACACCGCTCTTCGGCGGCATCCCAGCCACAGGAGCCCTTGCAAGGACCATGGCAAGCATCAACAACGGCGCTAGAACATCTGTCGCAGGAATAATACATGCTATAGTACTCCTACTCATCTATTTGTTCCTGATGCCTTATGCCGTATATATCCCGCTTTCTTGTCTTGCTGCCATTCTTGTGGTAGTGGCATTCAACATGAGCGAATGGAGAAGTTTCAAATACCTTCTTAAAGGTGATGCTGCAGATGTGGCTGTGCTGCTGATAACATTCTTCCTGACAGTAATCATAGACCTAACAGTGGGAATCGAAGTCGGAGTAGTACTTGCTATCGCGCTGTTCGTAAGACGTATGATGCAGACGTCCAACATAACGGTATTGGAGCAGAACAGGCTTGCAGCCACTGAGGATGATGACATTGCAGCCAAGGATGACGTAGAGATGCTAGACATCCATAAGGGAGTAGAAGTGTATGAAATCAACGGGCCGTATTTCTTCGGGCTTGCAAGTCGTTCCGAAGAGTTTGAGAGACGCAACAGGAATACATGCGTGCGAATAATTCGTATGCGCAAGGTGCCGTTCATAGACTCCACCGGTGTCAAAAATCTCAAGAACATCATCGATATGGCACACAAACGCGGTGTAGAAGTCATCCTTTCAGGAGTAAATGACAACGTTCTCAGCACCCTGCACAAGTTCGGAGTGGACGAAATCATCGGAGCAGGAAACATTTACCCGAATATCTTCCCTGCGCTTGAACACGCCAACCAGATAGCAGATTCCTGCGTGGCGGACGCGTAACTTAATAAGTCTCTATCTAAAAAAGCCTTTAATCTACTTCCCCATCACAAGATCCGCCAAAGACGAGGCATCGGTACCAGGAAAGTAATCTGACACATCCACACCGGAAAGAGCATCCTGCACGGAACGAATGTCGTATTTGGTATCTTTAAGAAGAGAGGAGATGCGCTCCACACTACGGTCTCCGATGAAATCCCCTGTAAATGTCACTTCGCGCAGCACTCCACCGTCAAGGCAGAGATGCACCTCCACGGTACCACATTGCATTTTGGCGCTATGCGTCACCTGCGCTTCCCTGGAGTGACCGAATATCCACTCCCAAGTGGAAAATTTTTCGGCAGCCATACGCTTGACTTCGTCTATCCTGTCACGGCCAAACTCCATACAAGAATTTCCATCAGCCATGACACATTGGATCGCAACCTGCACATCATCAAGGGAAGAGAACTGCGGAAGATAGTCTTTGAGATTGGCGACCCTGCTTCGCACAGATGCAACCCCTTTCGATGAGAGTTTTGACCCAGGCACATCGAGGGCTTTTGTCAGCGTGTCAATATCCACATCGTACATCATGGTACCATGCACAATCTCCCTATTATTGGACAGCCTTCTGGCATAGCCGGACACCTTTCGCCCGTCCACAATTATGTCATTGCGGCCAGAGAGTTCAGCAGGCACGCCAAGACTTCGGAGCGCATCCACGAAAGGTGCCGGAGTAACGTTTCTTCCGATGATGGTGTAGTTCATATTCTGAAGATCGTGATACACGGCACCACCACCCGTAACCCTACGCGCCAGTTTGATGTCACGGCTTTCAAGATAGGAAAGGTTAACCTCCGCGCAAGCGTTCTGATTTAGTCCTATGATAACAGACGGAGCATTACGCCACAAATAGAAAAAAGGGGCATCCGACGAATAATGCTCAAGGCAGTACTCATCGAATGCCATATTAAAATAAGGGTCTGTCGAAGGATTGAGAAGAAACCTCATGCAACTACATTTCGTTACCGACCTTGCGGGCACGCTTAGGGTTATCAAGGTCTATCCCGTCGCTTATCGCCACTTCCACAAGCACATTCCAGCCCGCACATAGATAGACAAAGCTTTGGAGCGGAGATGCAGGCACACGGATGGTCTTCTCGAAAGGAGTGTCCTTATGGCTTATGGCTACAGCATGCACTCCAGCGCCACCAAGCACTGATAAGAACTTATCATACTCACTCTCAATAGGATCAACGATGAATACTATGTCTCCCTCTTGCATCACTTCCTCAATACCATGGACAGCGTATGTTCCCTCAAGGAAATCGCTCTTCCTACGGGTTATCTCATTGGTCTTAAGCGTAAGTTCCTCGGCCACTCCATCATTAAGGCCACTGAAATAGATGGTATGAGCACCTTTTACCCACTCCACTATCTGTGGATCTATAGGCGTATTTAGAGCCGTAAGGACGTCATCTCTGAAGCCGTAGAGCGCGGACGAGAATTTCTCTCCTGCAAGATCCCAAATGATGGACTCACAGAAAAGTCCTTGTTCCACCACACTCTTGGTAGCAGCCACAGCTTTCTCCCATCCACACTTTAGCACATGGCCATGAGCGCACTCATGCTCGAGCGGAGTATCAGGATTAGCGCTGAGCGAGAATACCTCCTTGTGTCCTTCAGCCTTGAGTTTCTTCGCAAGAGCAAGAGCTTCTTTGGTGCGGCCAGAATTGGAGTTGATCAGCACGGTATATCCGCTCAAGTCATATTCCATAGCCTGACGAGCTCCATCACACTGCACATTCAGTGCAAGTCCAAGACTCATAGCACGACGACGCGCATTCTTGGCAGGCATAATTCGAGACGAGCCCTCTCCCGAAATAAAGAGTCTACCTGTCCGGCGGACAGATTCGGTTACATCCGCAGCACACTTGGGGTCAAAGTCAAGAACCATCAATACTGTATCCATCATCTCTTTCACGAGACTGTAATGCGAATACTTTTCTTCTGTAAGTGTCATAGTTATTTGATTTGAGATAAAACATTATCAAGTTGCACAAGCTCCCTCTCCGTATCATCGGCCACTTGCCTAACAAAGCCGTTGTCCTCAATCGGGCCGATAGCGGCTACCATCTCCTCCTCGCACCGATAGGTAGCACGCCTGAACGGATTCTGATAGTCTTTTAGCCTCGTCTGGTACACCTGGTCACAGATAAGGCGGCATATACGTTTCTCGTCTTCCACTGCACGCTTCCAGCCATCAGATGAGAGCCGCTCCACGCAGTAAAATTCTGCCAGACATTGGATAGAGTGCGCCAATTTCTCTTCAGGATATGACTTCCAGATACGATCATACCTTGAATGTATAGCTTCCCAATCCGCAAGCGCACCGGAAACTATATCAGAGCGAAGCTTGTCCACATCCCCTACTTTCATCAACTGTCCACCCATATTCACCCACACTTTCTCCCTAGCAGAGTCAGAAAGTCCCGAAAGATATTCTAAAGACGGGCGGGCAGATGTCTCCATATATTTAAGAACATTGCTCATGGCGTAGTGGACAATCATCTCCCCATATGCCTTATAAGCCTGCTGAGGCTTACGAATGAGAATTTTGCGTTTCGACTTCTCAACGCCTTCCCCAAGCACCTCTAGTCCGCTCACATGCTCCGACGGCCCCTCCAAAAGGTCCCGGCCTTTCCTCACTAGTTCCGCATAATCCACGGACTGAATATCCTCTCCACGAGAACGGAACCACGCCTTGGCAGTCCAGAGGGCAAGTAGTTCCCGACCCTCAAGCACCTCCTCCATACTATCTGGGGCGTAGGTATCAAATTCTATGTTCTGGACCTTTGTAACACGCTTGTCCCGTGTCTGGAACTTCCAGTTATTACGAGCAAGCGCATACATATTGTGCAGCCACCAGAATGCCGGCATTATCTCCAGACAGCCTTCAGACTCATTATTGCTTACCATGCTAAATGGAAGGCGCACATGCAACTCTGCCGGATACGCACCCTTTGCAAGAAGTGTAAATGACGCAAACACAGAAGAATGCTTTATAGAAGAGCAGAGCCCCGGCCAGAAACCTCGCCCTGCTACGACCTCATTGTCATTGGACCGAGAGTTGTGGTTAGACCCTATGGTAGCACCGGCTGCAAGATTGCTCTGACCTTGAAGACATGATGCTATAAGGAAAGAGTTGTTGTGATGCTGCTCATGTGCCGGGAATATAAGATTATTGAGTACTTCACAGCAGGAGATTGTGCTGTTATCTCCAAGTATGGAGTCAATAACACGCGCCCCATATTTAAGATTGCAATTAGTACCAACAATAAACTTGACGGCAGTGCAGCCATAGAAGATGCGGCAGCCGTACCCGACAATACCATTAACAAGAATTACATTCTCACCAATCTGGGTAGGCTCGCTATCCGAGGAATTTATGGTGATGTTCTTAAGTTTGCTGGCACCCTTAATGTAGCAATTAGTACCAATCTTAACATCTTTGATAATCTCTGATGTCTTTATGACACATCCGGAGCCGACAGTCCCATAATACCCACGATGATGATCTTGCACCGCCTGAGTCATCTCTTCAAGCCTCGACTGAAGTGCCTTGTCATCGCGGTATTTCGCCCAGAGATAAGCATCTGCCGCAATCATCCCATCAAAAGGGTAGACACTGCGGCAGCCGGTCTCATTCATCACTTGAAGTTTGACTCGCACACTCTCCGATTCGCCGTCCTTTACTACGCCATTGCCAAATTTAGCATGATCGGTGGTAGACATCTCATGTATGTTAAAAAGCATGCACCTATCACCTATTATATAATGGCTAAGATAATGGACATCATGGATAGCACAGTCATCGCCAATATCGCAAGAATGTATAGACGAGTTAGTAATGCCTATAGGCAGTCGCAGATCATGAAATTGAAGGCCGCTATCGGACACTCTTCCTATACGGACAGTGCCGTAGAAATTGTTATTTTTAAGCATCCTCGGGATAAACTCATCCGTAACCCAGATAGTATCCCAACTTGAGGCTGTATTATCATTCTTAACAAGACGCTCTATCTCATCGCTTGTAAGATGTCTCCATCCACCTACAGGCGTGTGCACCTGCCGGTTTCTAATGTAATATTTGTCTTCCCCCTCCGGAAGGAACGACGAATCTATCCAGCCGTCGACAAGTTTTTCCGAAGGAATCACAGTCACTTTCTCCATAGTCTCATAAATTATATGCGAGTTTACAAATATAGAAAAAACTTGCCACCTGCCAAAAAGGAAATACCAATCAACTCTAAATCAGCGCTTAATAAATTTTCTTAAAAACACAATTCAGCGTTTTATCCCAAACACGACTTACATTTCATCGCAAAACGCCCGAATAATATTACATTTTTATTCTTTAAATACCCCGAAATCGCAAAATTATCAGTCAACCCGCTACAAATCAGAGCATAAAACATTTGGTTAAGTGAAAAATAATTCTAATTTTGCAATCTGATTCGCTCCATAGGAGTGCTTCAAGCGAAATACAAGATGATTAGTTAGTATAGTTATTAGTTTAATTAAAGAAAATGCTTATGAAAAAAGCAAGACTTTTAATCACAGCCCTGATGCTTTTTGCAGCTGCATTGTATGCAGGTGCACAGAACATCAGCGTGTCGGGTACAGTGATTGACTCCAGCAACGGAGAGCCAGTAATAGGTGCTACCGTCCAGCTAAAAGGAAGTGCTACGAAGTACTCAATCACCAATTTGGACGGCCAATACGCACTTTCAGCTGTTCCTTCAAACGGCACATTGGTCGTGACCCTTATCGGCTACAAGGCCGCAGAATTCCCTATTGAAGGTCGTACCAAGATTGACCTTCCGCTGGCAGTTGACAGTGAAGTTCTTGAAGACGCTATCGTCGTAGGATATGGTTCTGCCAAGAAGATTTCCGCCATCACAGGTTCAGCAGCTACCGTAGGAGCCAAGCTACTCCAGAACGCTCCAGTAGCAAGTGTGGGAGATGCCCTTCAGGGACAGGTCGCCGGTCTTCAGGTATGGTCAAACTCAGGAGAGCCAAGTGCTACGATTTCCATGAGAATCCGTGGTGTCAACTCTATCTCCGCAGATACTGAGCCTCTTTTCATCCTTGACGGAAGCCCAGTACCGGCATCCATATTCACAGCACTTAATGCAAACGACATCGAGAACATTACAGTCATGAAGGATGCTTCTGCTACTTCCATCTATGGTTCTCGTGCAGCAAACGGTGTCGTATTCATCACCACCAAGGCAGGACGTTCATCCGAGAAACCGGTGTTCACAGTACGCGCACAATATGGATTCTCAAATATTGTCAACCACAATATCCAGCTCATGACTTCAGAGCAGTGGTTTGACTTCAATGAAATGATGGACCCTACGTTCCTTGACAAACCAGGCAACGCCGCAAACAAGGACTTCGCCCTTGATCATAACATCAACACCAACTGGGTGGACTACTTCTTCAAGCCTCATGCACCTACATGGCAAGCAGACGCTACATATAGCGGTGGCACGTCCAAGACAGACTACTATGTCTCTCTCGGAGCCCTTTCACAGGAAGGAAACGCACCATACTCTGATATGACCCGTGTGTCATTGATGACAAAGCTCAATACCCAGCTCAACGACTGGCTTAAGACGGGATTCTCCATGAATCTTACGTATCAGGATGTAAACACTACAGGATTCTCCAGCAAAAGAAATAGTTGGTACAACCCTATGTTCGCCGCATCTCAGATGCTCCCATGGATGCTTCCTTATGAGTATACCGTCAATGAAGACGGAAGTCTTACTCTTGGTAAAGAAAGAGACTATTTCGATGAGATGGGTTTTTACAATACTTATTATCTTCAGAAAATACAGCCATCTACTACCAACTATATCCGCTTAAGCGGTAACCTTTACGAACAGTTGACCCCTATCAAAGGTCTTACTCTTCGCGCTGTACAGGCATTGAATGGCAATGATCGTCGAATCAGCCAAAAAGCCAATCCTGTAGGTCCTTTTGAGGGAGCAGGTACTGCAGGCGAAAGTTTCTCAAGATACTATCAGATTACATTCACCAACACTGCCGAATACACATTTGATTTCGCGGAGAAGAACAATATCAACATCCTTCTTGGACAGGAAGCCATCATAAGCGACACAAATGCTTTCGGAACATCAGTGGAAGGAATCACAGATATGCGTCAGGAGCAGATCAGTGATGGTACTACTTACAAAAAGCCGACATGGTCAAAATCTGAAGAGGTATTCAACTCCTACTTCTCACGTGTCGGATTCAATCATGATGACAAATACCTCGTGGATGCATCATTCCGTCGCGATGGTTCTTCTCTCTTCGGCAAGAACAAGAGATATGCCAACTTCTGGTCTCTCGGAGCTCGCTGGAACATCACCAAGGAAGAATGGCTTTCAGATGTGGCATGGCTCAACAACCTTTCACTCAAGGCAAGTTACGGTACCACAGGTAACTCAAGCATCAGCAACTACCTTGCATATGGTGTAGTAGGAGCATACAAAAACCTCTATGCAGGTGGTACAGCATGGGGACTTGGTAACCCTTCAAACGACGACCTCACATGGGAAGTAGTAGAGAATCTTAATGTCGGTGTATCAGCCAAGTTCTTCAATAGCCTTAGCATTGACGTTGACTTCTACAACAAAGTCACAAAAGACATGCTGATGGAGATTCCGTACTCTTATACCACTGGACATTCAGGTGGTTGGGGTAATGTAGCCGATATGCGTAACCGCGGCGTTGACTTCGAGCTTTCATTTGATGTTCCAATGCCACAAGACTTCTATCTCAACTTGTCTGCAAACTTCAACTACAACCAGAACAAAATCCTCAGTTTGTTTGATGGACGCGATAGTTTCGAGATCTCTGGAACAGGTATTAAACTTGAAGCAGGCAAGCCATACGGAGAGTTTTACTACGTTAGAAGTGCTGGCGTTGACCCAAGAGATGGTATGCAGATGTGGTACGATGCAGATGGCAATAAGACCAAGACATACTCCGATGACTACGCTGTATTTACAGGCAAGCAGCAGTATGCACCATGGGCAGGAGGTGCAAACTTCACTTTCGGATGGAAAGGCCTTTCTGTGGGAGCACAGTTCTCATGGGTTGCAGGAAAATACACTATTAACAATGACCGTTACTTCCTCATGAACCCAACATTCGTTACAGACGGTAACGGAGCCGCAGAACTCTTGAACATGTGGACTACCCCTGGACAGGTTACAGATGTCCCATGTCTTGCATCTGAGAGACGGTTTGATGATACTATTCTTGAGAACTCTTCATTCATCCGCCTGAAGAACCTTCAAGTCGCCTACAATCTTCCTCGTAACCTCGTACGCAAACTTGGTATTATCGAAGGAATAAAGGTATTTGCAGTAGGTCGAAACCTACTTACGTTCACCAAGTACACAGGATATGACCCAGAGTCTGACTCAAACCTTCAGCTCGGACGTTATCCTAACTCAAAGCAGTTTACTTTCGGTGCAGAAATCAACTTTTAATTAGATGACCATTATGAAGAATATATTTAAGATTTCTTTTGCATTGGCCGCAGTACTTGGATTAGCAAGTTGTGACATGAACAAGCGTCCATACAGCGTAATCGACCCGGAAAATGCGCTCGAGTCCCCAGCGGACGCAGCCAAGTTGTCAAACGGCCTCCACACTCAGGTTAGAAGCCTTGCGGTTGGTTCAGTCAACTATTATCCAGAAATCCAGGCTGACATTTTCCACGCCACCACCAACTATGGTAACAGAGGTGGTCAGATATATAGATGGGCATTCGATGCCACCGATAGCGACTTTTCATCAATATGGCTGAGTTGCTATTCAAGCATCGCCAATGCAAACTATTTCTTGGAGAAAGCAGCGTCTGTACAGGAAAGAGTATCTACGGATGCTGATTTCGCTGCCAACTGGGCTGACAAGGACCTGAGTTTGCTTAAGGGACAGATCTCAGAAGCATATTTTGTAAGAGCATACGCATACTCCATCTTGCTTGATAGGTTCTGCCCAGCTTACACAGAGGAGAACGAGAATAAAGAAGACCTTGGCCTCGCCATCGTCACTAAATATGAGCCGACATCTGACAAGGGCAAGTACCCAGGACGATCAACCTTGAAAGCATCATACGAATTCATTCTTGGAGATTTGGAGGCAGCAGAAGAAAATATCGAACTTGCACATGCCTCGGCAGCAGGTAGCAAGTACATCACTCTTGATGCCGTAAGAGCATTGAGGGCTCGTGTAGCACTTCTCTGCCAGGACTACGCACAAGCTATTCAAGACGCAACTGGTATCATCAACTCTGGCATATATGCCCTCACTGGTACCGCAGAAGGCCTTTCAGCATTGTGGGTCAATGATAATACCCTCTCTGAATGCATCATGCAGTCTTCAGTAGCACTTACCACCGAGGTTCCGGGCACCAACAACTACGGATATATCGGGTTTAACTATGCCAAGAATATCTACAATCCGGATTTCATCCCAGAGCAGTGGCTTGTAGACCTCTACTCCGATGATGATCTCAGGAAGGCTGTATATTTCAAGAAAACTGAATTGACACAGTCAGCTGGAGTAACAGAACCTCTTTACATTTTTAACAAATTCTGCGGGAACCCTGCAATGCAAACAGCACCGTCTGATGTTAACTACCAGAATGCGCCAAAGCCATTCCGTCTCGCGGAGCTTTACCTCATCGCAGCAGAGGCTTATCTTAAATCAGGCCTTAGCACAGGAGTAAGCGAAGGATCTAAGCTTCTCAACGAGCTCAAGTCAAAGCGAATCACAGGATGGGAGGAGAAATTGTATTCTCAAGCAGAATTGCAGACAGAACTCAAAAACGAACGAGTACGCGAACTTGTAGGAGAGGGATTCCGTCTGAGTGACCTCAAGAGATACGGAAATGGATTCTCAAGGTCAGCATCACAGGACAAGACAGCGATTTCACTTCCAGGCCAGTCATCTACTGAGAATCTCAGTAAGTCAGCTGATGACTACCGCTTCGTATGGCCTATTCCTGTAGCCGAGACAGACGCCAATCCAAATATTAAGCAGAATACTGGTTATACCAACTAATTCGAATGAACATGAAATCAAATAAAGTAATACTTGTTGCTTGCGCTTCACTGCTTCTTGCAGCATCATGTAACAAAGTTGAAGGCCCAACAGGGACTGCAGCAGCTGGATTCAGTTCAGCAGAAATCCAGAAAGGTTTGGGTAGTGAATATATCTATATTCCGATTTCAGTTGCCGGAGACGCTACGGCATATCCATGCACCGTAAAAGTCGAAGTTAAAGACTATACAGGAGAATTTGCAGCTAAGGAGGATGTAGACTACTTTATCACTTCAAAGGAAATAGTAATAGCCTCAGCAGAAAGCAAACCTAATATTGAAATTAGGATCATCAACCCTGAGGATGCTGATGAGCTTCGTTTTGCACTTGACCTTAAGGACGTGCAGACACCAGCAGACATGGTATCAAGCACCATCGTAAAATGCGCCAAGTCTGAACTTGACCGAATCTGCGGAACTTACGTAGTTTCAGGTACCAACGACGGTTCATCTTATCAGGAGAACTGGAAGGTTACTAACGAAAACGGAAAGATTTTGATTTCTGGAATCTTCGGAGAGAGCGGAGCTATTGAAGGAGAATACGAGAATGGACTCGTCACTTTCGAACTTGGAGGTGATAATATGACAGGAGCATATCAGTTCTCTGGAATTGGTAATGCATACGTAGGACCATATTTCGGATACAAGACAGATGACGGCAAGTATAGAGTAGCATCAGGAAGTCTTGTAGGAAAAGTTAGTGCAGACTTTAAGTCCATAGAATGGCAGATTCAAGATCCGTACGGACTTATTGAGGGCGTATTCTCCTATGATGAGACTAGAAGGCTGCTCGGAGTTTACCAGGGTCCGTTCTTCATCAAGAACAACACCATCACTAAGGCTGCGAAGTAATTAACAGATCATTATTGAAAAGAGGGCGGCCCGGAATCAAATTGACTTCCGAAGGTCCCCTCTTTTCCAAATTTTTACAAATGAAGAAAGTTCTTCTCTTTATGCTATTTCTGTCCGGGTCTTCCATTGCGTTTGCACAGGAGAGCGCCGCACAGTTTTTAAACAATACACCCGATGCCAAAACGCTTGCCACAGGTGGCGCGTCCGTCGCTTCGGAAGCAAATGCGTTCTCATTCTGGAATAATGCAGCGGCAGCCGGCCAGTCATCGAAGACAATGTCTGCGGCAGCAGCATTCGGATTATTTCAGCCAAATACGAATAGTTCCCAGATTTATGCACTCTCGGGATTCGGACGCATAGGAAAGAGATGGAGTGTTACGGCTGGAGGAAAAATGCAGAGGTATAGCAGTTATGATATTGCCGACGAAAATGGAATCTTCACGGGAAGTTTCACACCATCAGAAATGAGCATTGGTGCAGGCGTGGGCTTTAATGCCCTCCCTTGTCTGACAGTATCTGCAGCGTTCAACTACATTCGTTCCGATATTGGTGCGCCACAGGTCGCCAATGCCTTTGCTGCAGATTTGGGGGTATTTTTCTCCCATGACGCACTACGGGCAGGATTATCAGCATCCAATCTCGGAACTTCGATTAACTATGGAGGAGCTGATTATAGTCTGCCTATGCATGTTGATCTCGGCGCAGGCTATACCCTTGGCAAAGGGAGTCACAAGCTTGCAGCAGACATACAAGCCGGATACTATATCTCTGACTCGTTCTTGTCAGCAAAAGGAGGACTCAGTTACCTGTTCAAGGATTTGTTAAGACTTTCGGGCGGCTATTGCTGGAATTCAGTGAGCGCGATTCCTTCGTACGCAACCCTTGGTGCCGGATTGTCTATCTTCGGCGTATCGCTTGACATAGCCTATGTTATGGCAGCCAAAGACAACCCTATGGCTAATACATTAATGTTCAACCTTGGTTATTCATTCTGACGATGAAACACAATTTATTATATTCATTGATTCTTCTTTCTATAGTTGTATTGTCATGCGAAAAGAAAGAAGTCGCTGTGGTTACACCGGAAGAAAAACCAGCCAACTGCTTCGTCTCAAAGGCTACCGGAGAGACTATCTACCCGAGTGTTATGCGCGCGGGAGAGGTGGTCATAAAAGTAAGCGAGAACCTCCGAGGACGTATTGAAGAAGTTAACGAAGATCTGGGGGTCTTATGTCAAGGGACAAAAGCAGAAGACAAAGTATTCAGCAAAGTCCAGCCAGTTGGACTGAGAAGACTTTTCCCTGATGCTGGCGAGTTCGAAGAGCGTACGCATGAAGCCGGACTTGACCGTTGGTTCATAGTAGATCTGCCGGAAAACATATCGCTAAAACAAGCAGAAGAAGCTTTTTATGGCGAATATGGAATAGAGAAAGTGGAGTTTAGACACGAGATTGTAGGAATGTTTGATAATACCGTTATTCCTGCGATAGAGACTCCCGTTTTAAGTTCAGCGGCGACTCAAGTCTTTGACGATCCAAGACTTTCGCAGCAGTGGCACTATTACAACGATGGAAGCCAAAACGGTATGTCTGAAGGATGTGACGTCAATGTGTTACCAGTATGGAAGAACAAGATAGCAGGAAGTGAAGACGTAATAGTAGCAGTCGTGGACGGTGGTATTCAATACGACCACCCTGACCTTGCGGCTAACATGTGGACAGACTCCAAGACAGGAAAGCACGGCTACAATTTTGTCAATAATTCAACGACAATCAAGGCCCATGACCATGGAACACATGTGGCAGGTACAATCGCTGCCGTCAACAACAATGGAATCGGCGTGTGCGGCATTGCAGGTGGAGATGCGAAAAAAGGCGTCCCTGGTGTTAGACTGATGTCATGCCAGATATTCATGACCGTCGGAGGACAGGACCAGGGCGGTGATGGCGCTCAGGCAATCAAATGGGCGGCTGATCATGGTGCTGTAATCTCACAGAACAGTTGGGGATACAATTTCGACTACAACGGGGATGGCGTCCTCTCTGGAAGCGAACTTTCTGCAGCACTCAACGCCAAGATTGATACCTATACCAGGGAGGCAGTAGACTACTTCATTAGATATGCCGGATGCGACAATAACGGAAATCAGCTCGCTAGTTCCCCAATGAAAGGTGGAATAGTCATTTTTGCAGCCGGTAACGACAATATCAAAAATGGAGCGCCAGCCAACTACGCTCCAATTTTTGCTGTCGGGTCTGTTGGCGCAGATTATAAAAGAGCTTACTACTCTAATTATGGTGATTGGGTAGACATCTGCGCACCTGGTGGAGATGCATACAAAGGTTACAATGTTCTCAGCACAATACCTGGAAACGGATATGGATATATGCAAGGTACATCCATGGCATGCCCGCATGTATCAGGAGTAGCTGCTCTTGTCGTCGCTAACCGCGGAGGAGAAGGATTTACTAACACTGAACTTGAAGGTATTCTTCGAGAGTCAGCAAATCAAGATGTGCTCAGTTACAACACAGAAGCTCTTGGCGTAGGTCTTGTAAATGCTGGCGACGCAGTCTCAGGAAACAGAGATACAGAGCATACGATAGAGCCAGAGTTATCAAATTCTCTATCAATGAAGCCGTCTCAGACACGAGAGATTGTATTCCTGGTTAATAATCCAACTGGCCACAAGTTAAACGTAACGTTGTCACCACAGGTCGAAGGAATCACAGTGTCGGCAGATCCGCAAAAGCCTAACAAGCGATTTATCGTTACCGTAGACGGACGCACAGCAGTAGGGTCAAACTGGGACAGAGAGAACGTCTATAATCTTACAATCAGTGTGGCATGCAACCAGGAGGAAGAAGGAGTGCATAGCTGTGAATTCAAAGTTTCGATAGATGCAAACCAGGCACCTATCATTCTGAAGCCTCTGACTGGATTCGTAGCAGACAAGATTGGGGAATCGTCTTCTCTCAATTTGTCCAACTATTTCTTTGATCCAGACGGAGAGGATCTCACATACGATGTAAGCAAAACTTCTATCGGCAAGTTCACGTTCAAAGCAGGGAAACTTATGTTCATACCTTCAGAGTATGGAAGCGACGAGGTAGAAGTAAGTGCTACCGACTCTTTCGGCGCTAAAGTCTCTGGAAAACTTAAAATCCTTGTACGAGACGGTGCAGCCAGAACTGTAGATATGTATCCAAATCCCGTAAAGGACAACCTATATTTTAGGTCTTCAGATTCATTCACGGCAAATGTTAAGATATACTCCGCTTCTGGCCAATGTGTTATAGAAGAAAAGGTGGAGATAGCCCCATTCAATCCAGGGAAGATTGATATGAGCAAACTCGCCGGAGGCATATATTCAGTAAAGCTCACCTCAGAAAAATTGGAGACGAGCAGCACAGTAGTCAAATTATAGTTAGTTAAAGGTTAAATATTATGAAAGCAATCAGAAACATTGTTATTGCGGGCTTGGCTGTACTCGCCACCGCATCTTGCGACAAGACTCCAGTTAGTGATGCAGTGGCAAACTTCGAGTCAGACTCCTATGTATTCTATCTCGAGGAAGGTCCTAACTTCAGCGTACCAGTCAACGTTACTGGATCAAATGTTGTCTACCCAGTGACTGTCAAAATAGTTGACGTGCCTTCTGATGACGAAAACACATATTCAGAGAGAAACTCAGACTATCGTTTCCTTGAAAGGGAGCTCGTAGTAAATTCAGCTGACGAGAAACCTGAATTCACAGTAAGAGTAATCAATAGCAAAGCGAGCATTTTAGACATTGCTTTGCAGATTGAAACAGTGAGCAATGGTGAAGTCGGCAGTCTCAACAAAACTGAAATACTTATCGCTCCAGAAGTAGCTTTTTACACAGGTACTTTCACTGCTACTGGTACGACCTCAAAGGGAGAGGCTTATTCAGAGAACTGGGACTTCGTATATGTAGCAGATAGCGCGATCGGATTCTGGGGCCTATATGGAGAGACAGAAAAAGAAGGGGCAAAGTACCCAGTTACCGGCACCATGGTTAAGGAAGAAGGTGAAACCTACTTCGCTTTCCCTCTTGGATTTAACAACTATGTAGGGGCTTATTACTTCAACCTTCCTGCAGGAAAAACAGCTTGCTATGTAGCTCCTATAGTTATATCAGGAAACTCAGCTTATACAAGTGGAGACCTTTACTTCCAGGTTACTGATAGAGACAACTTCGTAGTAGGACTTGGAGAAGGACAATATCTCACATACGGACTATTCGGAACAGATCAGAAATTCCTTGGATACACATACGGAGAAGCAGTTAAATTCACAAGTGTAACAAGAGCTGATGATACTAAGGCACAAGCAGCAGCCGCATGCGCCAGCAAAACAGCAGCGAGCGGACTCACAGTATCGGATGTCAAAGGCAACGTAGAACTCTCAAAGGTTGAGATTGCTTCAGACCCTGTACTTTCAAGATAAGTCCAAATGACAATATCTATTAAAACGGGCTGGCCAAAAATTTTGGCTAGCCCGTTTTATAAATACTCTATTTGGAAAGCCCACAAAAGCCATCACTGTATAGAGCCACCCACAAGATCAAGTATTTCTGATGTGATTTTCTGCTGACGCCCCTTATTATATTCAAGAGTAAGATCAGCAAGAAGATTCTGGGCATTGTCTGTAGCAGTCTGCATTGCAATGGTGCGTGCAGCCTGTTCAGCTGCAGCAGAATCAAGAACAGCAGCATGGAACTTAAGATTTAGGAGCTGCGGCATGAGCGAAGATGCAATTTCTGCCGCATCAGGCTCGTAAATATACTTCCGCTCCTCATTGAACCTTATAGCATCCCATGTGGTGTCATCTTCCTCAGCATCATGCACAAGCTCCCCATTATCCATCTTATATGGCAGATACGGCTCTACTACCGGCTTCTGAGAAGAGGTAGATATAAACCTATTATACACAATCACCACTTCAGAGAATTCTCCTGCATTGAACCCAGAGACCAACCTGCGTGAAAGTTCAGAAGAACGATCAAATGTCGGATGGGAGATAAGATCAGAGGAAACAAACTCAGGGTCAAATCCCATTGACCTTACGGATTCTGACATCTTACGGCCTATGCAGAAAAGTTTGAAACGACGATCACCAAGAGAGGAGATAAGTTCTTCAAGCTTTTTACTTACATTGACATTGAAAGCACCGCATAGGGAGTTGTTAGAAGCAATGGCGACAATTGCCACTGGGGCTGCCTCATTGCAACAAGCAGACTGGCATGCAGATGGTGCCTTAAGAGCCACTTCAGCAAGTATCTCATCAAGTGTCTGCTCGTATGGCCTAAGATTCTCTATTTCCTTCTGAGCCTTACGTAGCTTGGACGAAGCGACAAGCTTCATTGCTGATGTAATCTTCAGCGTGCTCTTGACAGACGAAATCCTATCTTTTATTTCCCTTAAAGAAGCCATGAATTACTGATTGTGAGATAGCAGTCCACAGACAGAGGCAGCCTCAGAGCGGATTGTTGAAGTCTGCTCGTCTCCGACCTTTCCGTCAGAAAGGGCCTCAAGCACGTCTTTATGTGAGGACCTCATACGATCAAGAAACAATTTCTGGAAGTCAGGTACCTGGTCTACAGCAATATCTGCCATAAGCCCCTGCGTACCACAGTACAAAACGGCAACCTGCTCTCCAACTGGCATAGGGCTATACTGTGCCTGAACGAGAAGTTTCTCGTTTTTGCGTCCCTTGTCAAGAGTCATAGCCGTCACCTTATCCATATCGGAAGAGAACTTCGTGAAAGACTCAAGTTCACTAAACTGTGCCTGATCTATCTTAAGAGTACCAGCCACTTTCTTCATAGACTTCACTTGCGCAGCTCCGCCCACACGGGACACGGAAATACCTACATTGATGGCTGGGCGAAATCCAGCATTGAATAGCGAAGACTCCAGATAAATCTGTCCATCAGTAATGGATATGACATTGGTTGGAATGTAAGCTGATACATCTCCAGCCTGCGTTTCAATGATAGGGAGTGCAGTAAGCGAGCCTCCGGCCTTTACCTTGCCTTTCAGGCATTCTGGGAGATCGTTCATCTGCTCTGCCACTTCCTGCTGGCTGATAATCTTAGCTGCCCGTTCAAGGAGTCTTGAGTGAAGATAGAACACATCTCCAGGATATGCCTCTCGACCAGAAGGACGGCGCAGAATCAAAGACACCTCTCTATATGCCACAGCTTGCTTGGAAAGATCATCATAAACCACAAGCGCATGACGTCCGGTATCTCGGAAATACTCTCCGATAGCCGCTCCAGCAAAAGGAGCGTAATACTGGAGTGCGGCCGGATCCGCGGCAGTAGCCGCCACCACTATGGTGTAGTCCATTGCGCCCTTGGCACGGAGTGTCTGTACTATTGAAGCCACCGTAGAGCCTTTCTGCCCTACAGCCACATAGATACAATACACTGGTTTTCCTTTCAAGAACTCACTCCGCTGATTGATGATGGTATCGATTGCGATGGCTGTCTTACCCGTCTGACGATCACCGATAATAAGTTCTCGCTGTCCGCGACCAATAGGGATCATCGCATCCACGGCCTTGAGACCTGTCTGTAACGGTTCTGTTACAGGCTCGCGAAAAATCACCCCTGGAGCCTTGCGTTCAAGAGGCATTCTGACAGTCTCACCCTTTATATCACCCATGCCATCCAATGGCGTGCCAATAGGATCCACGACCCTTCCGACAAGTCCCTCTCCTACAGGTATTCCGGCAATACGCCCCAATCTGCGGACACGCATGCCCTCTTTCACCAAATCCGTAGGACCGAGGAGCACTGCACCCACATTATCGACTTCAAGGTTCATCGCCACAGCCTTGACTCCACTGTCAAACTCAAGAAGTTCACCTGCTTCCACATTGATAAGCCCGAAAATACGAGCCACGCCATCACTGACAGTGAGCACTTTCCCCACTTCCTCGTACTTCAGTGAACTGTCTATTCCCTTGAGTTCGTCAAGGAGTATTTCCGATATTTCGCTTGGCTTGATACTATTCTGTGCCATAGACTAAACTATTCTCGTATTGAATTTCACAAACTGGCGGCGGATGCTGTCCAACTGATGCCGCACGCTCGCATCAAGGATATAGTCATCATCTACGATGACTTGAAATCCTCCCACTATTGAAGAGTCCACATCGCATTCGCAATTAACCTTGCACCCAAGCTTAGTCTCCAAGAGATTGCATATCTTATCTTGGAAGCCAGACGAAGACGGCACGGCTGTCACAAGACGAACGCACACCTCTCCCTTGGAGTGATAATACATCGACACGAATGAACTGAAGATGAAACGTACGTCCTCAAGCCTACCTCGATTTCTAAGCAACATCACGAACTTCTCCAACTCCGGTTCCAATACGACACTGTTTCCCTCAGTCCCAGCGAGAAGACTCTTGACTTGAGCACATACCCTTTCACCATTCCCCGTCTGATTAACATACTGCAAAAGGGCGGATGCGTATCGTGTAGATATGATTCCGGTGTTCATCAGCTATGCATTTGAACGGACTCCGTCTCCTTAATTAGACGTTCCACAAGAGAGACCTGCTCTTCGTCTTTTTCAAGAGACTTACGAATGACTTTTTCGGCCACATCCAAAGACAGCATAGAGACTTGGCTGCAGATATCGCGCATGGCGCTTTCCCTCTCGGCCTGAATCTCCATCTTGGCGTGCTCCATGATTTTTGCAGCCTCTTCCTGCGCCTGCTGCTTGGCGGAAGCTATGATTCTCTCTCCTGCCTGAGATGCTTCTTTGAGCATACGGCTCTGCTCAAGTTTAGTTTTCTCAATAAGTGCATCATGCTCTTGCGCCAGACTAGAAAGACGTTTCTGGGCCTCGTCTGCCTTCTTGAGAGCGTCTTCAATGCGCGCACTTCGCTTATCCACCATGGATGTGATGGCTGGAAAACCAAACTTAGCAAGTATGAAGAACACTATCGCGAAGATAAGTGTCATCCATACCAGAAGACCGAAATCAGGTGTTATAAGAGACATCTTTTACTTCGCGATAAGGCAGACGAGGATAGCAAACAGACATGCACCTTCAACGAGCGCACCTATAATGATGGCCGTCATACGATAATGATCAGCATGCTCCGGCTGACGGGCGCTAGCCTCAAGGGCAGCCTTACCGATTTTACCAATTCCGATTGCTGCTGCAATAGCTGCAATACCGGCACCGATAGCTGCACCTGCCTTTCCTAAAGAAAGAGAGGCAGCTGCCTGAAGAATAATTGTAGAAAGTAACATAACTATTATATCTTTAAATGTTTATTCATTTGCTGGCTCCTGTCTTGAGAGGCCGATGAACACTGCGGAAAGCATCGTGAACACATAAGCCTGTACGAAAGCGACAAGCAACTCCAGTATATCCATAAAAACTCCTATCAATATGGCGATAGCGCTAAGTCCTCCATTAATCAAAGGTCCCATTTCAGCTGTAAGGAATATCACCGCCACCACTCCAAGTATCATGAAGTGTCCTGCAAGAATATTGGCGAAAAGCCTGACCATAAGACTGAACGGTTTAGTGAACATACCTATAATTTCAATCAGCGGCATCAGCGGCACTGGGACTTTGAGCCATGTAGGAACGTCAGGCCAGAGTATATCTTTCCAATAATGTTTATTGCCAAAGACATTGACAGCGATGAAAGTACATAGAGCCAGTACAAATGTAACCGCAATATTGCCCGTGACATTAGCACCACCCGGGAAGAAAGGCACAATTCCCATAAGGTTATTGATCAGGATAAAGAAGAACACTGTTAGAAGATAAGGAGAATAGCGCTTGTAGTCCTTTCCCACGCAAGGCCTTATGATGTCATTCTCCACCATCATTACCAACATCTCCATCAGCCCGGGAACACCTTTCGGAGCCTCCTTAAGGGAATCATGCTTCTTATACCATCGAGATGTGACGAGCACAAGTATCAACAGCACAACACAGTTGATCATTAGTCCAAGCACATTCTTGGTAATAGACAAGTCTACTGGACGTATTTCAGTACCGTCACTTCCCATTTCTACAATCTTACCAGCATACTCACTTCCTTCCGGAGCAATGCAATAGCCTTTATAACTGCCATCATGAAATCTTGATGACATGAAGCAATCAAAGCCATTACCGCTGCGGCTATATAGTATCACTGGAAGAGGAATAGCTATATCTTTCCCGTTAACAGTGGTGATATGCCATTCGTATGAGTCTCCGACATGACCGTAAAGGTACTCATCCATATCAAGTTCTTCTGCTCTCACTGACAGCGGGAGTAGGATCAACATCAAGGATGCAAGATATTTGAGCACTGCTTTCATTTCTCCACACACACAGTAACCACCTCAGAATCAACTCTTACGAGACCACACCTGATGTCAACATAACCACTATTTCCATCAGCGGTCTCCCACAAAAGCCGACCATCCGTCAGACTTGATATAATGGGCGCATGACCAGGAAGCACTTCGAAAGGACAATAAGCCCCAGGGAAATACACTTTCGTGACCTCCCCATCGAAAAGAGTTTCCTCCGGTGATAGTATCCTTAATATCAGTCTTGGGTTCGACATAATATCTCTTCTCCCTTCTTGATGGCATCTTCAATTGTGCCAACGTTCAAGAACGCCTGCTCCGGAACATCATCCACCTTGCCATCCAGAATCATATTAAATCCCTTTATAGTGTCCTCTATATCAACCATCACACCAGGCACACCAGTAAACTGCTCTGCAACAGCAAATGGCTGAGACAAAAAACGCTGCACCTTACGGGCGCGATTGACTGTAAGTTTGTCTTCATCCGAGAGCTCATCCATACCAAGAATCGCGATAATATCTTGAAGTTCCTTATTGCGCTGAAGAATCTGCTTAACTCTCTGCGCCGTATTATAGTGAGCCTCCCCCACAATATTCGGGTCAAGGATACGCGAAGTAGACTCCAATGGGTCCACTGCCGGATAAATTCCTAGCGAGGTAATCTTACGGCTGAGTACTGTAGTCGCATCAAGATGCGTGAAGGTAGTGGCAGGAGCAGGGTCAGTCAAGTCATCTGCTGGCACATACACAGCTTGAACAGATGTTATGGAACCGTTTTTTGTAGATGTGATACGTTCCTGCATCTGCCCCATTTCAGATGCCAATGTAGGTTGATAGCCCACAGCCGAAGGCATTCGCCCAAGAAGGGCTGAAACCTCAGAGCCAGCTTGAGTAAATCGGAAAATATTATCAATAAAGAATAGGATGTCCTTTGGACCATCAGCGCTATGGCTATCACGAAATGACTCGGCCATAGTAAGTCCGGAAAGAGCCACAGAACTACGTGCCCCTGGAGGTTCGTTCATCTGTCCAAACACCATGGCTACCTGAGATTTCTGGAGTTCATTATGGTCTACTTTGGATAGATCCCACTTCCCCTGTTCCATCAACTTCTCAAACTCATCTCCGTACTTAATAACACCTGACTCTATCATCTCTCGGAGAAGATCATTGCCCTCACGAGTTCGTTCTCCCACTCCGGCAAAAACCGAGAATCCGTTGTGTTTCTTGGCAATATTGTTGATAAGTTCCTTTATCAATACAGTTTTCCCGACTCCAGCTCCTCCAAATAGGCCAATCTTACCTCCCTTAAGATAAGGTTCAAGAAGGTCAATTACCTTGATACCAGTAAAGAGGACCTCTTGTGAGGTCTTCAAATCCTCGAATTTTGGGGGCTCACGATGGATAGGCAATGTTGCATCAGAATGAATCTCACCAAGTCCGTCAATGGCATCACCTGTAACGTTAAGCACTCGACCTCTAATTACGTTACCAACAGGCATTTCAATAGGTTCGCCCATAGAAACAGCCTCCATCCCACGTCTAAGGCCATCAGTAGAGTCCATCGCGACACATCTCACTGTATCCTCACCAATATGCTGCTGAACCTCTATGATAAGCACCCTGCCGTCTTCGCGCTGCACGCTCAATGCATCATATATTGACGGCATACTCTTGACGTCGTCAAAATGAACATCAACCACTGGACCAATAATCTGTGATATTGTACCCTTTATCTCTGCCATTACTATAACATTATCTCTATTAATCAACTAAGTAATCTTTAAATAATGCTCTCGCCGCTATTCAAACTCTAAACACACCATTATTCAAAACTAATCGTTGCAAAGTTACTAATTAATTCAATTCCATATCAACATAATAATCGGCGAAAAGCTTTAAATACAAATAAATAAGACAAAAAGGAATGCTATCCCGAGTCGTTGGGAACTTAGGAAATTGGTTCGCATGGCTTCTGTAGTACCGCACGGGATTTTAAAAGCATTCCGTGTGAAGAACGCACCGGTACGCGAGGCTACTCCAACCGCATTCCACTTACTCTCTCTCCCCACACAAACATCTCCCATCATTTCACTTCCTCTACTTTCCACACACACCATATTCCCTTCTTAAGCACTTTCCAGTTTCCACTGCCCGTTATTGTCGGTAAAAGCCTACAAAATAGCACTATTTTGTAGGCTTTTTCCATCTGCTTTATCTTTAGCATAGGATTGACATGCAGCGACTTACGGCAACTCATTAAACATAAACGATTAATTCTCAAATAAACGCATAAGTCTTCGTATCTTTGAGCTAAAACTTACTTACAATGAAAAACAACACTCTTTCCAAAGACCATCGCGTCTACGTCAATCTGCTCAGCGATGTCGGATTCAAAATCGTCTTCGGCAATCCGCAGAACAAATCCATCCTTATCGGGCTATTGAATCTCGTGCTCCCTCCGGAGGCGCACGTCCAGGATATTGAGACTTATCTTGACCGCGAACGCACTCCGACTTTCCTCGAGGGAAAGAAGACTCTTCTTGACCTTATCTGCAGGGATGACCGAGGGCAAACGTTCGAAGTGGAGATCCAGCGCGATGTGGAATCCTCTTTCTTCAAGCGATGTGTCTTCTATGCCTCAGACCTCTATCACAGCCAAATGGAAGCCGGTAACAACTTCGACGTACTCAAGCCTGTGTACCTCATTTCGTTCCTTGAAAGAAAATGGCCGCACCGTGATGAAAGCGAATGGGATACTAACCGTCTTATCTCGCGCTACCGTTTCATGGAGGAGAGGACAAAGGACTTGACAGAACCGACAATTATTATTACATTCGCAGAGTTAGGTAGGTTCTCCAAGACCCTTGAGGAGTGCGTGTCGGAACAGGACTATCTGTTCTATTGGTTCCTAAATGGTTGGCGATATGAGACAGTTCCGGAGCAGTACCGACACACTTCGTTCAAGGAGGAACTCACGAGGGCTACCGAACTGGCAGGATTCTCCAAGGATGAACTAATCGTATACAACAATGCGCTTATGAACGATATGGATTACAGAAATGCCCTTCACCAGGCGAAAGCGCAAGGACTCGCTGAAGGGAAAGCGCAAGGACTTGACGAAGGGAAAGCTAAAGGCATCATCGAAGCTGCGCGAAAGATGATTAATGCGGGGGTTGATATTAAACTTGTCGCAAAGACTCTCGGAGTCGACGTATCGCAGCTCAAGTAACGCGCCAAGTCCGCGCACGACTAATATCTAAAGGTGGACTAGTCACAAACCCGTGATCAGTCCGCCTTTCGTCAAGGTCAATCCCCTTCATTATAGAGTTCCGTGCATAAAACGGCCTTATTCTGTACCGCGTACCGTCCACATACAAAAAAAAAGAAGTCCCGACTGA
>DKDJ01000001.1 GCA_002451795.1 Bacteroidales bacterium UBA6851
TCAAAGTTACTGATTACAAATGACTTTCGTCAATCCTGACAGAGAATAGCCATGAACCGAATATGCCAACCCGCTATTTGCAGAGTGCTTCCGCAAGAGCATCGACACCATCCTCTCCTGCGAGTCCCGGATATGCTGCTCTGAGCTGTGCGGAGAAAGTCTTCGCATCCGGTTTGTTCTCAAGAAGTTCCTGAATCTTGCGGAGATAACCGATCCTGAACTCAAGCGCGGCCTTGTCTGCAACTCCTCCGTGAGATCCGAGCCAAACTTTAGCTCCGGACTCAGATGCGGCAACGAGCCCGTCAATAGCCTGAACCACAGCCTCCGGAGATGAAATCTGGAGCGTGTTCATATGAGCCTTTGCAGGTGCCCAGTGCATAAGACAGGCGGTTCCGTCGATGAGAATCATAGATCCCGGAAAGTCATTGGCCGGACCCTTGTCGAAACGGAAATCAACTCCGGCAAATTTCACGGTCTGCCCGAATGGAACCTCGCTGACATTTCCTTCCGCAAGTTCCACCATAGAATCGCCGAATGACTGCTTGAATCCAGACATCATCGCCGCATAGACACCTTCATTAGTGAACTTGTGCATCCCCTGCGGCATCACGATTGCCTGACTTTCCTGTCCGCCGAGATGATAGTCAATGATTGCCGAGGCAACCGGCTTTCCTAACTTCTTGATGTAGGAGTCAAACTCCGCGAGCGCGCTCTTAAAAAGCGGGGATTCGAGGACGACGAGGGCATCCTTACCCTCCACGATGTAGCTGGCATCAGCCATCACGTCATTCGAGTAATAGACGTGCAGTGTCGAGTTACTTAGCTCGACAGTCTCAAATTTACCTTGTGCGTTTACCATAACATTCGCTGCTAATATGGCGACAGCTGCCAATAAAATCTTTTTCATAATATTTTGATTTTCAAATTTACTTTCCTTTATATATGTGCTAACTTTATTACACCACAAAGATCTGAAAACATTATGAAACACACAAGAAGGCACGCAAACGAAAGTCACATACCCAGAGGTTAGTATCGTTGAGTATCAAGGCGTTGCCGGAGACAAAATCCACATAACCACGCAGAAAAACAATGACCATCTTCCGATTGACCTCAACAGAAATACCCAGGCAATACTCGACAAATACAAAGATGCGATATTCCCTACAGAGCGTGCTCTTCCAGCCATCTCTAAGCAGAAGATGAACAATCTGAGTTTTCAATTTAATATACCTATAATTCCTGATTCTCGGTTTTGGCCCTGGCTGGGCGGCCTCTCTTTCTGGTCAAGCTCTTGGCTTTAGAGACATAGACTGGAGCGCAGTTTTCGGCTTATAAAAATCCTCCGTCCTTTCATTACCAGAAGAATTTGGCCATATTTGCTATGTGAAATTTTAGTCATAAATGTCGAAAATTTTAGATAGAGTATGTATATAGCAAGAAATCAATATCTTGAAAGGCTGAAATCAGCTAGAACTAACGGCCTTATGACCGAAGTGGACTTTGTTGCAGACAGCGGTAACAACCGATATTATATCCAGTCGGCTCTTGATATGCCGACCAGAGAGAAAGTCGAACAAGAGACACGATCCCTGCGTGAAATTGGTGATTCTTTCAAGAAAATTGTCATCGTGAAGAGCCAGAATAAGCCAAGACGGGATGATTCAGGCATACTCACCATTGGCCTCTTCGATTTCTTATTGCATCCAGAAAGTCTTGACTTGTAGTACAGCAAGATGCTGGACGATTGCGGTCATCTTTCTTTACCATATGAAGAAGAGTTCATAGTTGCCGCTTATTGTAAGCCTTGGTTCCGCTTATAGTCTCTTCAATCCATCCGTCAATTGTAATAGAGTTCCTCTTACAAAAGTTATTAATTTCAAATCTTTGATTTTCTACAGTCTGTTTATCACTGCTGACGACGATTCTTAATCATCTTGTATTCAACTCTTTATATATTATTTTTACATTTTACGCAGCGGATTGCGAATATTTACGCAGTGCGAATACAGATAATTTATCAGTATGACACAACGAGAGTTGTGCGAATCGTTAGGCGGCAAAGTATCTCCAACTGATATCGCCAAGTACGAAATGGGGTTAATGATGCCATTGACAATGGTATGCTAATGGACACGGGCTCCGGGACAGCCGTCATCATCGGCTCACGGATACTAAAACACCCCGGAAGTCAGAATAATAACTTTCGGGGTGGTAACTTCGATTTGAATGCAAGAGGCTGTTATTCCTTTACTACTGTCCAAACATCCGAATCAGGATCTTTAACGGATTTGTAGCCCTTAGGTACCCAGTTAGCTGGTTGACCGTCAATAGTATCACCAGTACTTGCTGCCGGATTGAAGCCAATGAAGGTTCCGCCCTTGATGGTAATCTTACATCTTGAGATTTCTGAATCAAGGCAGTTAATAAGGAACTTGGCACTTCCTTCTTGTGCCGGGCTGAACACTCCACCATTGATTTCGAGTTCAGGCGCATCATACTCATCCATCGGCATAAGGTAGATGGCCGGGCTGTTGTTACCGCTCTTATCGGTTCCAGAGATGAATGTGCCATTGTTAATCACCAGTTTTCCGTCCCAGACCGTAATAGCTGAGGCAAACTTGTCTGAACTTCCGCCGGTAATCTGGACATCGCTCTCATTCGCGCAGTCTATGGTGAGCGTCTGTCCGTTGACAAGGACGGCAGCATCGCTTTGGGAAGCACCATATATCACGCCTTTTCCATTAATGGTGTTACTTCCGCCATTTTGACAGAAGTGCAGAATAGGAGATTTGCAATCACCTTGAATGTTGGCACCTTCTGATAAGGTAAGTGTGAAATCTTTCTGAATCTTCAGCTGACTCCTAAGTGAGACAGGATAATCAATAGTGACGGTACCGCCCTTCTCGACAGCGGAAACTGCTTCAGTGAATTTAGTCTCGTTGGAGATCACCTTGTAGGCGAGAAGAGATTCCCCAGTCTCGACGTAAGAATAGCTGTTGTCTGCCACATACGGTTTTCCTGCATCGTCAGAATACTTTCCTCCCTTAATATCTATATCGGCATTCTCAATGTCAGGATAGCCGCACTTAGAGTCAAGGTAGAACGTCCTGCAAGGCACTTCCGTTTTAGCGTCGGCGACTTTACCTTTGCGATCACCTCCTGTGACGGCTATTTCTGCATCGTCAACAGTGATCTTACCGCCACGGCAGAGGATACCGACACCGTTTTCGATATTGAATTTGGCTGCGCGTATTGTGATTTCGTCTTTCCAAGGGGAATAAAGGCCACATGCCACATTATCTGCTTCTTGTGTAAAGCCGTGAAATTCAGGGATATTACCCTTACTATCGGCCTGGATAGTTATCGTATTGCCCTTTTCTCTGGCTTCTTGTGTACCTGCGTACTTCGGGCTGCCGTTGCCGGCAATCACCGCATTGTTCGTTGCTGTGAATGATCCACCGAATATGACAATCTGGCATCCAGTAGCAGTGCTAGTGCAAACTGCGCCCTGGACGGAATTCACGGTGCAATCGACAAGATATACTCTTGCTCCCTGTGCCAGAGGATCAAATTTGACGCCGACAAATTTCTTTGACTCGATAGTACCGTTCTTGAGTCGAACATCCCCTTTATTGACGAGGATGGCGCATTCGCCTTCGTTTTCTGCTGTGATACTATGTCCGTTAAGATCCAGGATGATTTCTTTCCCAATACTCATTGGATTGGCGATTGTGAAAGAACCTGTAACATCGCCTGCCAGTGTGATGGTTGACTGTTTCCCTGAATTCTCCGCTGCAGCAATCGCATCTTCGAGACTACTGAACTCTCTGCCATCCATAGTAGCGACGGTAGCGACTGGAGTGGCTTCGCTAGTCCTAATAACCAAAGTTGAGTTCTTTTCCAGGTTGCCGTTTGAGGAGGCCTTCTTCATAAGCTGGACGGAGGTGCCGTCTGCCTTGGTGGCTATAATCGTAAGTTCCTTGCCTGTCAGATCAACAGGGGCCGTGGTAAAGAACACCCTCATGAATTCGCCTTTGGCGAAATCGATGCCTTTACCGTTGGTAGAACCAAGGTCCAGCGTCAGTGTCTTTGAAAACTTCTTGCCGTATTTGCCATATTCAGATGTGGTGGCATCGAGTTTAGCGCTGGTCATAAAGACCTCGTCTTCTGTTGATAAGGTGATGGATGTTACTCCTTTCATATCTTCTGTTAGGAGATGCTCCACCACTATCCACGCCACTTGATTTTGGAGTTTGAACTCGAGGCTATTGGACCCCTCTGCCTTGGTGGCCGCCGCGCAGGCGTAGTCGTAGTTCTTGAGATGCTTGGTAGTGTTGTTTGCTGTCTGTCTCTGGCCCTCGAATGTCAGCGGAATGGATGTAATGTCAGTGGTGATGTTGAAGTTGTAAGCCGGAATGAATGCATAGTAGCTTACCCCATCCATAAGTTGGAAACCCTTGCTTTCTAGTTTGGATGACTGTTCTCCGGAAGTCAGGGTGCGAAGGAGCGCCACATCTTTGTCCCCGGAGACTACCACATTTTCGTTCTTGTCCCAGGTGAAATTCAGGGCATCGCTTTCCCAGTTAAGTGACTTGGTCTGGAGAGGTAGTGACGGCTGTTCGATGGTGGCGAAAATACCCTCGCCCTTAGGCTCTGCGGTCGGCTCAAGGGTGGACGTGCACCCTGCCAATGTAGCAATTGCGCCGGTGATTGCTAAAAAATGTCTTTTCATGTTGCTACTGTTGTTTAGAAGTAAATAGGATCGTACGGATCTTGTCCTGTTGTCTCCCCACTCGTGCAGATGACTCCTGCTGGGTTGATGTCAATCAGCTCGACTTCCGGTTTTACATAGAGCTGAGTCTGTTTTTCGTTGTTTGCCTTCATAAAGATGATGGACTTGCGCCGTCTGTCCCGGACCGGCTGTAAATAGTATTTTGATAGGCAGATAATACGATGCCGGGACAAGGTCAACCGCTCACACAGACTCGCAGGCCGTTTTGTCGGCATGTGGTCGTAAACGATTGATACATTGTGTTATATGCCTGCTTTTCGGCTTATTCTTAAAGCTAAAAAGCAGGCGCTAATATATATATATATATATATAATTCCAAATTTTTGTGGGCTCAATTCTGAAAAAATCTTATCCCTACATACAAATCAATAATACAATACGGACACACTGATGAGAATGGATTTCAGAGGATATGGATTTCTCTATCTTGCAGAGCACAACAGCGGTCTGCGAACAGAGCAGATTGCCGATACAACCAACCGAAGGAGACTTGTTTACAATCTCATCAGAACTTGAAAGACAGTCCTGCTGAGACATATCCAGTGTCATGCCCACCTTCCACCCAAATACCTGCCGTGTTGCAGAAATACCAGCGAAGACCAGCCGTAGCGATGAAGGTCATCTTCGTATCCATCTTATTGAACGTAGAACTAGCTTCCTCGCCGCTGTCATGCTCGGTAGTATGCTCACCTATTAAACCGGCATCGATCATACCGCGGGCATAGAATTCAAGACGCCGACAAAGCGTAAGATGATAACTTAGACCAGCAGCAAGATCAAGCCTATTGCAATACGTGTCCAATTGTTTGTCCCCATAGCCGTTGTCCAGCATCCAGTTATAACTATAACGCGAATACTCCCCTCCTATCGTCCACCCTATACTCCCGAAACGTCCGAAATCCAAGAAACAGATGTCTGAATATATCATCACCGGAGGAACGGTCATCTTGAACGAGTCCATTGCGGCATCATCAGTGGCGTGTTTCATCACCCTTGACCAATCTGCAATCACAGGAGATACTCCAATCTGCAAGGTTCTAGTATATCTCGGAAATACAATTTCCGACTTCGTCCGCTTCCAATCAACATTTTTACTGGCATCTGATGCAGCGATTCCACTTTGGACGCCTATCTGCTCCGACTTCAACTTATTGTCAATACGCCGTGCAGTATTTCCATAAGTTTCCTCCCACGCATGGATGACATCCATGAACGTACTGAAGTCTCCAGACTTTATCCTCGCCGCGAATTCCGGGTAGTCATATATTTCCCCGAAGTACATATTCAGCATTGACGCGGACATGGGCGGTTCAGACCTGTCAAAAATACTATCGCGGGTATCCGTGCCGACCATTATGGCCATATCTCCGGCAATACTCAGATACCATGAGCGAATCGGACTCACTACGGTAATGTTCCTGCCTGTCCTTTCAGACTCCACGGTAAAGAGAGAGTATAAATCAATGCCTTTACCGCTGTATTCCTCTCTGACCCACTCCACCTTGGCGGCACCCCCAAGAACTCCATACATCTTGACAAGTCTCTTCACGTACTTATCCGAGCCATCAAGGAGCAGAGAGTCGACGTCCTCATTGATATATCTTATCCTTTCACCTTTTGGCGTCAGGCTGAACTCAACTTCTTTAGGCCTGTTAACGAGCGCGGAGCGGAGGTATCCGTCAAGAACTTTATGATCTCCTTTGTTCAGCCATATCCTGACCTTGACTTCATCGTCCCCCTGCTTCCCGTCTTTATCACCAGGAATCGGAGCAGCACTAGCAGATATACCGGCAACAAACAACATCGCCGCAGAAATGCAGCCGAAAACAATCCTTGACTTCATTATTGGGAAAATACGTTAAAGATTACTTCGTATCTACAGAAAAGCTGAGAGCAAAATTCTTTGCCGAATATCCCCCTGTGAAAGTATATACCTTATCACCTACAGTCTTACGATAAATCTGAGAGCCCTCGCTCTTGGTAAATCCAGCAGGAGCGAACTTAGCATAATAAGTTGTAGACACAGACTCGGCGCAGTCGTAGTCGAAGAAAGTCACAGTCTCCATACCGGCAATCTCCCTATACTGGCAGTTCTCGACCTCTCCGTCAAATACAGGGAAACCATCAAGGAAAGCATATTCCTTGACAAGTGTGGTCCAACTAGCCTTGTCATCTGGGACATCATTGACATCCTTCTTGCTACAACTACATACAAGCGCAATTACCGCGCAGAAAAGCACAAAAACTCTCTTTTTCATATCATCCAATTTTTGGTGCAAATATAACTACCCCCCCGCATTCTACAAAATATTTTTCAAAAAAAACAGCCTATTACATTTCTCTCTGAAAATGTCTGGTTGAAAAAATTTCGAGCAAGAAAAGCACACTGAACGCACAAGCTATCCAATATATTCCTAAAATGTTGTCCGGAAATAACTTAGCCGCAAGTGGAGTAGTCACCAGAGGGGATATGAACTGACCTCCATAGAGTGCAGCGGAAAGGAGGGGCATAACTGTCGTGGCCGCATCCTGACCGGCCTTGATTGAGGCTATCGTATTAAGATATGGGACACCGATGCCGTTGGCGATACCGATGAACAAGCAGCCGGCAAGTAGAGAGGTCAGGCTCTGAGAGAGAGCGAAACAAAGATACCCTAACAGGAAGCAAATCGGGGAAAGATATTTGACTGTCTTGCGAAAACGAGTCATCATCCAGCCAAACACCACACCCACCAATGCAGCAACAATATCAAGCGCCACCATAATAACGGTCACCGCTATCGGATCTAAAGTAGTTGTCTTGACGCAGATAGCCGAAAAATTAGTCGGAAATACAAAAAAGCAAATCATCAAAAGCAGCATTCCGAGAACAGAAGGATAGAACTTTTTGATATTGCATACAAATCCGCCAGAGGCTTTAGTCGTTTCCAACCTTTCGTTAGGCAGAAAAAGAAAAACAAGAATAAGAACAAAGAGCCCCATGGAATATACAAGGAAAGCATAATTCCATCCCACTTTGGCTAGAACGCCTGCGATAAGTGTGGCTATCACTCCCCCGATCTGGTTCATCGCAGCGCAGAGTCCCATCAGGTGGGATTGCTCTTCCGGCAAGAAATAATAGGATAACAATCCCGTTGATAATGGCATAATCATTCCGACGGATATGCCAAGCAAAGCCCGCAAGAGGAGTATAACCGAAATGTCTTCAAAGAAAAATGCCCCAGTACCGGAAAGCACGTAAAGAACAAGTCCAGACATGGCAATGCTCTTTGTTTTCATCACCCTGCACAAAAGCGGAAAGCAAAGATTAGTGACGATAATGAAGAGTGCCGGAAGACTGACAATGAACTGAACGAACAGATCCGGTTTGTCGACAAAATGTGCCTTTATTGCCCAAAGCGCCGGAGCCATTGCCGCTCCAGCCATAACCGTAAGAAGACTGATTGAAAGGATTGTAAATGTCAACCGTCTGGAAACATGTCCCGTCTGCATAAAATTTTGTATTTTAATTGAATAACATCATTGGAGTACGGGCTCTACCAAGCCCGGATTCTTCAGACGCTATTCCCAGACGCTTACAAATCCGCGGTGCAAAGATAGCAAAAACTAAATTATTTTTTCCTTTTAGGATTGTCAGGGAACCATCCCTTTTCGACTCTCTTCTGCTGTTCAAAAATCTCCAGGATACTCCAAAAGCATGAGAATGCAAACACCCCAAGAATAGTTGACCATATATAGTGGTCAGTAAAAAGAGAAGCTACAGTAGCGCACAATCCGACAATAAGAAACGCCCACCAGCAGCCAACACCGAAGTAGTATTCAGCCTTAATTACAATCGGATGAAACATCCCTATCATAAGGAACGCAACAACACCTATTATCAATCCGGTAAAATTCATGTTCTTTCTTAAATCGGCGGCAAAAATAGTTGAAATCTCCATTTATCACAAGCGAATCTGATTTTTCCACTGAAAAATACCAAACTTTGGTGATTGATTCTCTCCGCCCGCGGAAGTACCTTTGCAGCACAATTTAAAAGACGTGATTAAGCACACAATCTGTGTGCAAAAATTGAAAAGGAACATGAAGCAGAAGGTTATTCTATCGGCCGTTTTTCTAATGCTCGGCCTATCGTTGTCTGCACAGAGGCTCACTATCGGAGGTTATGGTGAGGCCATGTACACAAGAAATTTCTATAGCGACGCATGGCAGCGGTACATTACTCCAGAGAAATATACTGACGACAAAAGCCACGGGCGATTTGATCTCCCTCATTTCGTCATCAACCTCGGATACGACTTTGGCAAGGGTTGGAGTCTCGGTACGGAAATAGAGTTCGAACACGGAGGCACAGAGAGTGCCGTTGAACTTGAAGCTGACGAAACCGGGGAATATGAGAGCGAAATCGAAAGAGGAGGAGAGGTTGCACTGGAGCAGGCATGGATTCAGAAAGTGATTCATCCAGCGTTCAATGTTCGGGCTGGAATGATTATCGTTCCTGTGGGACTCACAAATGGACATCATCTTCCTAACGAGTTCTTTACCAGCTACAGGCAGGAAGGCGAAAACACTATTTTTCCATGTACTTGGCACGAGGTTGGACTGGAGCTTTGGGGCGAGTTCGGGAAGGACAAGGCTTGGAAATATGAACTTCTTTTTCTCCCGGGACTTGACTCGGATCGTTTCAGCACCCAGAATTTCATCCAGGGAGGAGCCGGTTCCCCTTATGAGTTCAAGATAGCGAACTCGTACGCTGGAGCATTCCGTCTCGACAACCGCTCAATCCATGGACTTCGTCTTGGGCTAAGTGGCTATATCGGAGGCAGTTTCAGCAACTCTCTGACAAAGAACAAAAAATACGAAGGCTGCCGCGGGGAGGTTCTCATCGGATCGGTTGACTTCGATTATAAGGGGCACGGCATCCTGGCAAGAGGAGTCTTCGACTATGCCCACCTGAACAACTCAGTTGAAATCACTGCCTTCAACAAGAACAACATGTCAGCTGCGTCACCATCTCACAGAAATTCAGTAGGTTCAGATGCAATTGTCGGAAGTTTTGAAATCGGGTATGATTTTCTTCATTCGTTCAAGAAAGTCGAAGACAAATGCTATGTTTTCGCACACTACGAATACTATGATTCCATGTTTAAAGTTGCAGAAGGCATCTCGGACTATCCGTGGGTTGGAAAACATCGTATCGCCGTTGGACTTAACTGGTATCCGATAGATGAAATCATTATAAAGGCAGAATACTCTCAGAGATTCTATGAAAAGCCGTTCAACAACGAGCCTTCCATCACTCTTGGAATAGCATTCGCCGGCTGGTTTGAAAATATTTACAATAAAAATCATAAATAAAAGATGAAAACATTAAAGAAAATGGCTGCCGCATTCGCAGTCGCACTCGCTGTGATGTCATGCGAGAAAACAGAACTTGGCTCCAGTTCCGCAAAGGAGGAACAGCTCCAAAGAGCAAACGAGCAGTTTGTAGATGCTGTTGTTGTACCAACCTACAGGTCTCTTGCAGATGAGTGTCTTAAGCTTCAGGCAACCCTCGAATCCCTTACAGAGACGACAACCGATGCCCTTGTAGATCAGGCATGCAAGCAGTGGAGAAATGCACGTCAGTATTGGGAGTGGAGCGAGGCTTTCTTGTTCGGTGCAGCATCAAAGTATTCCATTGACCCTCATATTGATACATGGCCTCTTGATCGTGCCGCTCTTGAAGGTGTCCTCAACAATCAAACCATGATGGACGACATCGAGAACTATGTAGGGAATTTCAACAATGGACTTCTTGGTTTCCATGGTCTTGAGTTTATAATCTTCCGCGATGGAAAAAACAGACATGCTTCAGACATTACTAAAAACGAAGCTCGTTATGCCGCAGCCGTAGCAGCAGACTTGACGTTGAGTGCTTGCCGTCTTGAGGCTGCATGGGCGGGGATTGACAATGTATCAGAAGAGAAGCAGAGCATTCTCGAAGAGGCAGAGATGGAGCCGGAAGACAATTTCGGAGAGCAGATGAGACTTTGCGGACAGGCAGGTAGCGTCTGGAAGTCAGTTACTGCCGGCAGTGAGCAAATTATTGAAGGATGCAAGGACATCGTTGACGAGGTCGGCAACTCAAAAATCGGCAAGCCTTACACTGGAGAGGATAAGAACTACATAGAGTCTCCTTATTCCGAGAATTCAATCACCGATTTCTATGACAACATCGTCAGCATCCGCAACGCCTATTTCGGCAAGTTTGGCGCCACATCAGCCGAGACGAATTCCGTCAGTGCCTACATTACAAGCGTTGACAAGGATACTGACGCAAGGCTCATTGCAGCAATTGAGAACTGCTTGAATGCTATTGATGCCATGCCTCGTCCTTTTGTAAATAAATATACGGATCCAAAGGTTAAGGAGGCCATCGACGCCTGCGATGATCTCAATAACGCACTCGAAGCGGCTCGCAAGGTACTTATTGAGCAGTAATCCAATTAGACAGAAAATCATTAACTAAAATGAAAAGGGTACTTTATGTAGCTGCACTTGCATTCTGTGTGATTGCATGCAACAAAAATGAATCAGGTTCCGAAACACCGGGACCTGATAAACTCAGCGATGAATGGTATGCCGGAGGAAAGCTTGGAACAGCTTTCAATTCAAGTGCCTCCGCTTACGAACAGCCTACACCCGTTGTTGAGAATAATGGAATGATTCAGGCTTTCAAGAATGGCGAGCAGCTTTTCGAGAGGGACTACAATCAGAATAAGGAAGGTGCATTCAAGGGGCTTGGGCCACTTATGGTACGTAGAGGATGTCTATACTGCCATCCAAACTACGGACATGGTCGTCGCCAGAACGACTACCGCGCTGATAATGTAGGCAACGGCTATCTTCTCGTCATAACTGATGAGACTGACACCTACTTGAGTTCCCTTACCGGTATGCCTCAGACTCTCGCCGTGGAGCCGTTCAAAGCTCCGATTGACGAGTCCAAGATTGTCATCAACTGGGTAGAATATAAAGATGAATGGGGCAATACTTTCCCGGATGGTGAGGCCTACACGCTTGTATACCCAGAAGTAAGTATTCCGGAAGATGCATACTATGTTCCGCTTGAGGTAACAAAAAACGGCAAGACCACAACGGTTGATCACAACAATGTGCGTGTCCGTCTCGAGTCCACAATCGGAATATATGGCACAGGACTCCTTGACGCCATTGATGATGACGACCTCAAGGCGCAGTATTCACAGGAAGAGAAGGATGGTTATTTCCAGCTCAACCCTTCAATTTTTGCAAATGGAGAATGGGTTAAGCTATATGGCAACACTTCCCACCCTCTCCGTTTCACCTATGCACTCTCTCGCGGACCTCTTCAAGACGCAGCTGGCGCGAACGCCATTTGGAACATCACAAACGTAACCAGAAGCACAAAGCCTTCGCACTATATGACGGCGACTTACGCCAAGGTGGCATCTAAGGACAAGGACGTTCAAGACAAGTTTTATTCCTATTTTCCTGAGCGCAAGACAGATGCTGGAGTAGAACAGGACATCTATGATTATCTAATGGGCAAAAACATTGAGCCAGAGATGTCCGATAGCGACTATGCCGACTTTATGGTATGGCACCGCGGACTTGCCGTTCCTGCTGCCCGTGATCTTGACGATGAAAAAGTCAAGAGAGGCAAGCAACTCTTCACAGAGATAGGATGTGCCTACTGTCACCGCCCAAGTTGGACGACTGGCGAGGATAACTTCACCGACCCGACAGGCTTTTTCAAGGACGGAGACGACCGCCTGCCTCGCTACCCACACCAGACTATCTGGCCTTACACCGATATGGTACAGCACCGTCTTAATATGAAAAATGACATCCGCACCGGCTGGTGCCGTACAACTCCTCTCTGGGGACGCGGGCTCAGCACTCTTATCAACGGTGGAGAGGACCGCCTTCACGACTGCCGTGCCAATACTGTCATTGAGGCCATCATGTGGCATGGTGATCCTCAGAGCGATGCGCGTTGGTCCGTCGAGAAGTTCCGTAAACTCTCTAAAGACGACCGCGATGCCATTGTGAAATTTATCGATTCCATTTAATGACGGGACTAAGAAAATTATATGACAGACCAGCAGCATTGGCGATGCATATCGCCTTGCTGCTGATTGTCTTTGGCGCGATTGTGACATCCCTCTCCGCAAGGAAAGGGATGCTTCACGTTCGTAAAGGGGACATCGAAACCTCGTATTCCGAAAACATAAAAGGCACGCTTCCACTACCATTCTCACTGCGTCTGGACGATTTTACAGTAACGTATTATCCAGGGACGGACACCCCCTCAGACTATAGGTCTATGGTGTCGATAATGGTCGATGGACAATGTGTAAAATCGGCTCAAATCAGCATGAATCATATCCTCTCATACAAAGGATATCGTTTTTACCAGACGACCTACGATAGCGACACCCTCGGTTCAACTTTCACCGTTGCGCACGACCCATTGGGAATAGGCCTTGTTTATGCCGGATATGCACTGTTCCTGATAGCATTTATTGCTTTCTTCTTTACAGACAGAAAACTACGTGCTGTTGCCAGGAAGGTCGGTGGCGTAGCCACAGCTATCATGCTATTTACCGTCGGTTCTGAATTTACGGCATCCGCAGCTGGAAATAAGGCGCCCAAGACACTTTCAAAAGAAACAGCAGCGCAGTTCGGAGACCTATATGTATTCTACCACGAACGAGTATGTCCTCTTCAGACGGTAGCTAAAGACTTCCGCGTAAAACTCTATGGCAATTCAGATGTCTATGGGTTTACAGACGAGCAAGTTTTGACAGGATGGATATTCTACGGCTCTTCGTGGCGCGATATCCCGCAGAAGCACAGGAAGAATGCCAATGATGCCCAAGACAGGCAGCAGACCATAAACGCCCTTTTCACAGGAGAGTTTCTTAAACTCTATCCGCTCCCTGATTCGCTTGGCAGGGTCACTTGGTATGCACAGAACGACAAACTTCCGGACGAGTTGTCGGATGACGAGTGGCTATTCATACGAAAAAGCATGAATTATATAGGAGAACTTGTTATTTCTGGTGACGAAGCAGGACTCAGCACAGCCCTTGAGAAGTTGAAGAAATTTCAGCAGAAACAAGCTGCAGATGCCTTGCCATCAACACTGCGTATAGGCGCAGAGAGGCTTTACAACAGTTTCCCTCCCCTATTTCCAGTGGCCGGACTATTCCTGATCTCAGGACTTATATTACTCGGATGGTTCGTCAGATGTCTAGCCTGTCATCTGAGTATAGGCATCCGTACCAGACTAGCAGCAGTCGTGCTTGAGGCTGTCCAGTTCGCTTTTCTTTCTTTTATGCTCGTACTAATCTGGATTGTTGGCGGGCATATTCCACTGTCAAACGGAGCAGAGACTATGATGACGATAGCCTGGACCGTGTTGCTCGCCGGACTTGTCTTTGGCGGACGGTTCTCCTTGATGCAGCCTTTCGCGCTTATAGTATCATCCCTCGCCATGCTTGTAGCCGCAATGGGACAGGCAAATCCAGCGGTGACCCTACTCGTTCCAGTACTACAGTCGCCTCTATTGAGTATCCATGTCTCTCTCATGATGCTTTCATACTCGATTCTTGCGGTAATCATGATAAATAGCGCAACTGGACTATGCGTCGGATTAATCGAGCACCATGACGGACAAGTTTCTTCCCGCCTTGCAGACATCTCCATGTTCCTCCTATATTTCGGCGTGTTTTTCCTCGCTTCAGGCATTATCACAGGCTCAGTCTGGGCCAATGTATCGTGGGGTTGCTACTGGAATTGGGATCCAAAAGAGACATGGGCACTAATCACCCTTCTGATATATGCAGTAGCCGTTCACCGCAGTGACATTCCCATATTACGCAAGCCAACGGTGTACCATATTTTCATGCTTCTCGCATTTATTTCGGTACTATTCACCTATTTCGGTGTAAACTTCCTCCTCGGAGGCATGCACAGTTATGCCGGCTGACCCGAAGCCTCTCGCGTACCCCATGTATAAAAGATACCCAATATAAGCGGACAGAACACAAAAATGGGGTGACTACCAGTCATTCGACTTTCTAGTCACCCCTTTATAACTTACTCTTTATCTACTTCGTCACGACCTCTACAACAGTTACGTCTTTCTTTCCTGAAAGCTTGATAGCTTCTTTGCTACCTGGCTTGTTGACCGTCATAGATGCAATAGATTCCGGCTTAATTTTATTCAAAGCCTCCTTGTCACATTTCTTGCCATCTACAATAAAGATAGTTGTCGTAGACAGAACTGTCACATTAGCATTTTTAGAACCTTTGTTATTCGCACCTCTGCTTTCTACTGATGTGGCAGCTTTGATATCCTTTATCTTCTGCCCGTCAGTCCGGATTAAATGGATTCTTACTGCACCTCCTGCCTCGTTGCTCTGAGCGACAGTCACCTTATAGTCACTTACAGTCTTGCCCACTAATTGACTGCCGTCGAACTTCTCTACATTTTCACCATTGACTATATACCTGTCAAGAGTGTCAGCCTGCACCATTACTGAAGATGCATTAAGCCCCAATGCGCATACTGCGCTCAAAAATAATGTTAACATAATTATTAGTATTTAATTTGATTAGTTCCTATTTCATCGCTGTAATTGAGATCACATCTGCAGTGCCAGGATCGCGACTCATCACATAAGAGCACTCACTTCCGTCAATCATCAATGCAGTCAGAATCACCATATTGCCTTTGGGAGTAGCTGTAATGGACTTGACCTCGTCGGTATTAAGGCTCATTATCTGTTGAATCCCATCGGCAATCTCAATTCCATTGAATTCGCACCTGCCACCACGGAAGTTCAATGTCAAGATTAAAGCCAACGAAACAGCCGCCACCATTAATGCCCCCCAAGTTATCTGCCTGCGCCGACGCAATCCTGATTTTCTCACGAGTCTGTCAAACTCAGCCACGGACTTATCAGAAAGATAAGTCTCCTCAAGTTCCTCCAATGTCCTATTGTCTTGCTTCATATTCACTGATTCTTTATAAGTTCCTTCATCTTGTGCCTTGCCTTCGAGAGCAGGGCTTTTATCACTGATTTGTTCTTCCCTGTATTTGCAGACATCTCGTCCAGCGACCAGCCAGTCTCCTCGCGCAGCCTCGTATATTCTCTCTCGGAAGGTGTCAGACTGTCATATAGTTCGTGCTTCAGCCTTATCGTGTCCTGCATTTGCACTTTACCATCAGCTGAAGTGCCTCCAGGGAAATCATCATTCTCAATAGACTCCGTCTCTATGTGCCGCCTCCGATAATGCGAGATGCAGATGTTTTTAGTTATCTTGACAAGAAGCGCTTCAGCATTTATCACATGATAACCTTTCTGGGAGAGATTCCAAAAAGCGAGCAACGCTTCTTGAACCACATCGTCCTCATCGATAGCCAGGTCAGAGACTTGACTAAAGCGCCTCGCAAGCAACTTCAGAGTATCGCAGTTTTTTTGTGCTATATGTTCAAATTCCTGCTCTGTCATAATCTTTGATAGAGGTTTCTCTTGCCCCTTCACCTATAAGTCGCAAAAACTGAGTAAAAGTTAATAATATCGCACAAAATTTCACAAAAAAGTTCTGGATATCAGGACTAGATACTATTTTTGCATAGGAAGCGCTCCGTATGAGTGCGCGACTCCCCTACCTAACACCCAAAAGAAGAGTCAAATGATAGAGAAGATAGTAGCTATTATTCTAATGATCGTCTTCTATGCAGCGTATCTCGGCAAGAAATACACTCAGAGACGGCAAGGCATAACGACAAACCAGATCGGAAAAGGTGAGTCCAAGCCACAAAACGTTCTCAGAACAGAGGCTGTTATGGGTATAGCGACGGTGGCCGTCATACCAGTAGAGGTCGCGAGTATCATCATTTTCCCGAGACTCACGATGATACCAGTTCTACAAAATTGCCTCCCCATGCAATGGATGGGACTCACTATCGCTGCCATAGGAGTCGCCTTCTTTATCATAGCTATGCTCACAATGGCTGATAGTTGGAGAGCCGGGATACCAGAAAACGACAAAACGGCATTTGTCCAAAAAGGAATTTACAGCATCAGCCGAAATCCAGCATTCGTGGGATTTGACCTATTGTATCTTGGACTATTGGTAGCATTTCCAAACATCGTACACTTCATATTTGCGCTATTTCCTATGGTGATGCTTCATCTACAGATAAAGCATGAAGAAGTCTTCTGCTTGCAGACCTTTGGCCCCGAATATGAAAGCTATACTAAAAGAGTCAGGAGATATTTATAATAGAGGATGATGGCCGCACATCTGGCCCTCTATCTGGAGCAGTTTCCTTTTAGCCTCCAAACCTCCAGCAAATCCGGTCAACGATTTATTGGAGCCTATCACACGGTGACAGGGAATGAAAATACTCAGGCCATTCGCGCCAATAGCCTGTGCCACAGCCCTAACCCCTCGAGGATTCCCAACCATGCGGGCAATTTCCATGTAAGTACGAGTCCGACCGTATGGTATCTGGAGTAAAGCATCCCATACACGCTTCTGGAAGTCAGTACCAACTGTAAGCAACGGAATATCAAACTCTCTACGGGAGAGGGCAAAATATTCATCAAGTTGGGCTGATGCTTCCCGTAGCACGTCAGACGACTCTTCCCTAAAAACAGCCTTCAACGATTTCCCAAGCCTGACTTTATTACGTTCGGAACACGGCATCTCATTCCAGTCACAAAGGCATAATTTGCCATCCACTGATGCCAATATAAGTTCCCCACATGGAGAATTATAGTACTGAATGCTGCCCTCAATGCCAGACTCTGTCCGATGCCGAAGAGCAATTTCATTTGCCTGCATATTCATCCATAAAAACTAATTGCAAATATAGCTTATTTTCCACCATCCCAAAGCCGGCCTCCCGCGCAGCACCACTTTTTCAGAAAATAGATTTGTCAGAGCACGGATTTTTACTATCTTTGCATCCGATAAGGGGTATTAGCTCAGTTGGTAGAGCGTTTGAATGGCATTCAAAAGGTCAGCGGTTCGATTCCGCTATGCTCCACAGATGATTCAGAACGGAATAAAAGGATATCAGGAAGACTTCGTCACCGAAGACAAGCTCGCCAAGAATGTTGGAAGCGGACTCGTCAGAGTATATGCCACTCCCCAGATGATAGCATTGATAGAGAAGACAGCAGTCCTCTCCGTGGAGCCGTACCTCGAAGAGGGGCAGAGCACGGTAGGAACACTCATCAATATCTCTCACTGTGCCGCAACTCCTTGTGGAATGAAAGTACATGCCGAGACAGAACTGGTGGAAATTGATCGCCGCAAACTCACATTCAAGGTAAAAGCTTACGACGAGCGCGGACTTATAGGTGAAGGAACACACGAGAGGTTCATCATAGATATAGCCAAGTTTCAGGCGAAAGCCGATTCCAAATAGTTTTCAGAATTGAGAAAAGATATCTATCTCGCAGCCGGCTGCTTTTGGGGAGCCGAGCGTTTCTTTAAGTTGATCCACGGTGTAGTAGCCACCGAGGTCGGCTATGCCAACGGTAATATCTTCCACCCCACATACCGTGAGGTCTACACTGACTCCACAGGATATGCAGAAGCCGTGCACGTTACGTATGAGACAGACGTAATCGGGCTGGAAAGGATACTCCAGTTCTATTTCCGTGCCATCGATCCTACTAGCGTAAATAAGCAAGGTAACGATGAAGGCACAAGATACCGTACCGGCATCTATTATTCTGATCCTGAGGACCTGGCCTCTATACAGAAAATATATGACCGCATGGCTGGTGAGATAAAAGCTCCCATAGCAGTGGAAGTCAAGCCTTTAAAAAATTTCTACAGGGCAGAAGACGAGCATCAGAGCTATTTGGACAAACATCCCGGAGGTTATTGCCATATTCCGGAATCCATAATGGAATTCGCCAAGTCCGCATCAGAAGGGACCACCGATTAATCTGCCCATAAATATGGACAGACACTTCATACAGATCCTACTTCCGCTGAAACTCCAGTGGAATCCGTTCTACTATAGCACCGAAGATGTCTCCCGCGGGCAGATCGTTAGTGTAGTATTCTCTGGACGACGGTACAATGGTGTCGTATATCGTACAAACTGTGCTCCCGATCTTGCATCATCATCCATAAAGCAGATTTCTTCCGTCAGAGCAGACCTTCCCACAATATTGGAGACGGAACTCCAACTATGGGAATTCATCGCTTCTTACTACGTATGCACCATAGGTGAAGTATTCAAAGCAGCCTATCCAGTTGGCAAGTTCAACGGCGAAATCATGGCGGCGGCACGCACTGAAAGGCTAAAGAAAAGACTCTCAGCGATAGAGGCGGATCTATGTAAGAAGCACCGGGACAGCGTCATGCAGAGGCTCAATCTCGAAAGAGACAAGATTATCGCATCATTGCCTTCACCTCTCACTCAAAGTCCCCAATCCCGGCAGACACCCAGCACAGGGATAATACCCAGACCAATGCTAATTACTGGTCCCTCAAGATATGAGCACTATGAATCCGTCATCAAAAAGTGCCTCCAAAACGAGCTTCAGGTTCTTGTCCTCTCTCCAGAGACAGCATTATGCGAGCAACTGGCCGATACCATCGGAATACAGACCGTCGTTCATCACGGAAAGACGGATAAATACATCACAGGAGTCAGCGCAGCACTACGACAAGGAAGCCCAATAGCCGTAGCGGGCACACGCATGGCCATATTCCTACCATTCAGCCAGTTAGGAGCAATCATCATAGATGAAGAGCAGGACCCTTCATTCAAGCAGAACGAACCTGCTCCAAGATACAATGCCAGGGACTGCGCAGTATTCATGGGCAGGCTCCATAAATGCCCAGTTGTTCTCGGCTCCTCACTCCCCTCTCTTGAAAGTATTTACAACTGCCTCTCAGGCAAGTACTCCATCAAGGGAGGCATCTTCCCCAAATTCAGCAATCACATAGAGTTTATCGATATTCAAGCTGAACGAAAGAAGAATGGAATGCTCGGATATTTTTCACGCAAACTGCTTGAGAGAATCGGTGGATGCCAAGGGAAAATATGTCTTATAAGAGGATGGGAGAATCAAGAAGAGTTATCAGCACAGATAGCCCGCTTCTTCCCGGAGAAAGAAATATCCATAATAACCCTCTCTGAGCTGAAGAAGAACGGCAACGCAGATGCCATACTTACGGCTGTACTTCAAATAGATGCACTTTCTGAAAGGGATGATTTCCGTTCTGATGAACGCATGCTTCAGACAGTATCCATGCTAGAGGGAGTATGTTGTCGCCACGGAGCCAAACTTGTGATTCAGACAGAGTTAATCTCCAAGTTCGGGCAGAAACGCAGCTATGAAGCACTTTTAGAAGAGCGACGCGAGTTTGGATTTCCTCCGTTTACGAGGATGGTTGATGTCAGAAATGCAGACGGAAAGATGATATCGCGACATTTCATAGAGAAAGGATCGGACTTGACAGCCGCCAAGAACGCCATCAGAAAAGCCATTCCACCATCCTGCTATCTGGACGTAGATCCATAAAGATGCTTTGAAAAAAGCAAACGCCTTAGTAAATTTGTCATATCATTTCATTGTAAAACCAAGACCGCATATATGGATTACAGCAAATTGCACAAGTCTCACCCCTGGCACGGAATAAGTCTCGGAGACAATGTTCCTGAGGAGGTCAGGGCATTCATCGAAATAGTGCCAACCGACACCGTCAAATATGAAGTGGACAAAGAGTCTGGATACCTCTCACTTGACAGACCCCAGAAATTCTCCAATATTGTCCCGTCATTATATGGGTTCCTGCCAAGGACCTACTGCGCCAAGAAAATGGCCGAGCTCACTAACACGGCGCTCGCCAGATACGATATAGAGGGAGATGGAGATCCACTTGACATCTGCGTCCTCACTGAGAAAGACGTCACCCACGGAGACATAATAGTCAGAGCAAGGCCAATTGGAGGCTTAAGGCTGCTTGATCACAACCAGGCAGATGACAAGATAGTAGCCGTACTGAAAAATGATGCCGTATATGGGCAATACAACGACATCGAAGAACTCCCGCTAAGCATCACCAGAAGGCTCATTCACTATTTCACCACATACAAGGACATCCCTGGTGAAACCAAGAAAAGAATGCAGTTCATCAGCATTTACGGTGCGGATGTAGCGAAAGAGGTCATCAAACGATCAATGAAAGACTATCAGGACCTTATTAGCAAATAAGGTCCTGATAGTGATAAGATTATGCTTCTGTCTTCCATAATCCATGGAGATTGCAGTACGCATAGACGGCCTTGACCTTCGCGCCTGTTTTGAATTCAGCTTCCGGTTTTTCTGAAAGCCATGCTACTTGTATGCCCTCCTCTGTTTCCAGACACACAAAGCAAATGTGATGCTCTGGCAGCATAGGATGGGCCGCACTTCCCACCCTTACCATGACAGCAGAAGCATCCACCCTTTCAATTACAGGCAAATGCTTTTCAACGCTTGCTTCCAAGGTGTTTGCCTTCAACTCTTCCATAATCTTGCCACAACACACCAGAGGCACATTAGAGTCCACCAACTTGATGGTCACATTGCCGCAAATAGGGCATCTGTAAAATTTGGTCTCCATAATACAAAAGATTAATTGTGAACAACTTGCACCCCACAAAAGTCAAGCCCGGAGGATTACTCTGACACATTGACAACAAACCTGTCGAAGAAATCAAGGAAATATGGCCAGTTTGGTCCTGGCTCATGCCCGCCATCATGCATTCTAAACGCCAGACATCCACCCATCAGTCCGACATTGACACCAGGGAAAATATCAGTGCGCACACATACGGATTCATCTTTTTCTTCACCATATCCATAAGACAAGCCACGGCCTCCAAGAAGTTCATAAACTGGGGAAGCAAGTGTAGTGCAGATGTACATTCCCATAATGTCCTGCCATCTATCAGCTAAAGGCAGGCCTCCACTAATAAGTATCGGACGAGGAGCGCATAGGGCAAGTAATTCGTGCTGATCCACTGGCATATCCGAAGCATTCAAAGGATCCGCAGCATACTTCAGGAAATTACCGGCCATCCAATGATACTCGCTGCCAGCTGCTATATTTTCCACTGTTTCACCGCAATAACGTCGCCAAGGAGCAGCCCCACCCTTACCGGAAGATGACACAAATGCAGATGCTATACGCTCATCAAATGCAGCGGCGACAAGGGCAGTCTTACCATAACGGGAGTTACCCTCCACTGCCACTTTCGACGCGTCAAACAAAGGTTCCGTCTCAAAGTAGTCAACCAGTTTGGAAGCGCCCCATGCCCACGCACGTATAACACCCCATTCATCCGGATTCCTGTAATTTCCATGATTACACAGACCGATAATTCCATTTCTCAGGCCATGTCCCCCATCCGCCTGATACGACGTCGGCACAATAGTACATGCAGCCCATCCTCTTTCCACCACCTGCTCTTTCCATGGCTTATTTTTCGCTCCCTGAGGGGCAGCCATGCTGAAATTGCCCAGCATGTAACTGAACTCCATTATCACAGGGATATTCCGGCCTGCTTTCTCGGGCCAGACCACCTCAGCCTGAATAGTCACGCTGACTGAAGGATACTCACTATTGTCAACCTCACCGGCAAGCTGCCTTGAGATACAAGGTACATTCCCTATGAGAGTATGCTCCTCCTTGACAACGCGCCAGGATACAGAAGGCACAGAAGACGGGATATGCCCATAGAACTCATCCTCAAACACCTTCACCAGTTCAGGTCTACGCTTGCCAAACCACATCTTACTGTTCTTCACCTTCTTTCCATCAAAGGTCACAAGAGGGTCAGGATAGTTCAGATACGGGTTTGCAATAAACTCATCATAATTAGCCCCAATAACAGGATCCGTGGAATAGCCATCCTTGCCGGGACGGAGTTCCTTAAGGCCAAGTTTTGACTTCATATCAGCATAATCGGCTGACGTAAGTGCATTAAGGCTATCTCTATTAACTTTCGGAAACATCATCTGTGCTTCAGCAATACCAGCAGAAGCCCAAAGGCAGTTCACCATGACCGCCATAATTAATTTAGTATTCATCGTGTCATTGATTTTGTGACGAAGCGCCAATTTAGGTCAAATCAACGGCATTTACAACACATGTCTTCAGTTTTTGGTATCGGAATATATTTTATGCCCGTTAATTATTATATTTGTCTCAAATTAAAAAGTTCCGCATATAATCAATTCAATCATCAATATGGTAAAAGTCAACATTGAAGGCTGCAAACCATTTGTCAATGCAGCAGATTATAAAAACTTTCAGCAGAAAGCATTGAGTGCTTTCGATGTACTTCAGAGCGAAAAGGGTGCCGGCAATGACTTTCTCGGATGGAAGACCCTCCCCATAGACATTCCAGAGACCCTACTCTGCGAGTTCGATCATATCCGTGATTCATGGAGGGACAAAGGGATCAACCTCGTAGTCGTCATAGGCATCGGAGGCTCATACCTCGGAGCCCGCTGTGCCATAGAAGCTCTCTCTCACAGTTTTGTACGTCCGACAGATACCCCACAGATTGTCTATGCTGGGAACAACCTCTCAGAAGACTATTTGGCGGAACTTCTGGACCTCGCAAAAGAACGGAATACAGCATGCGTGGTAATATCCAAGTCTGGCACCACTACTGAGCCAGCCGTGGCTTTCCGCATCATAAAGAGTCATATTGAATCCAAATACGGCAGAGTCGAAGCCGCAGAGCGCATAGTTGCCATCACCGATGCCCATAAGGGAGCACTGAAGACTCTTTCCAATATGGAAGGATACAAAACATTCGTTGTTCCAGATAACGTCGGAGGGAGGTATTCAGTCCTGACTCCTGTGGGACTTCTTCCTATAGCGCTCGCCGGATTTGACATACGAGCAATGCTCCGCGGAGCCGCATCCCAGAGAGAAGCCCTGCTCACACGCTCTGAAGAAAACGATGCCGTCAAATATGCTGCCATGCGCAACCTTCTTTACTCTGAAAACGGAAAGAAAGTGGAGATTCTTGTGACTTTCAATCCCAAATTTCAGTACCTGGGCGAATGGTGGAAGCAACTATACGGTGAATCCGAAGGAAAGGACGGCAAGGGAATATTCCCAGCATCAGTGGTATGCACCACAGACCTTCACTCCATGGGTCAGTTCATCCAAGAGGGAGAAAGAATCATGTTCGAAACCACCATCAAGGTTGAGCAGCCTGCCCGCAAAGTAGTGATCGGGAGCGACGAGCAGAACCTTGATCAGCTTAACTACCTCGCAGGTCAGAGAGTTGAGCACTGCAACGCCATGGCTCAGTTAGGTACAAAACTCGCTCATATTGACGGAGGAGTACCACAGATAGAACTCAGTATAGAAAAAATCGATGAGGAAAACCTCGGTGCCATCTTCTATTTCTTCGAGTTTGCATGTGGAGTGAGCGCCTATACACTCGGGATTAATCCATTCAACCAGCCAGGAGTTGAGGCGTACAAGAAGAATATGTTCGCTCTTTTGCGCAAGCCTGGGTACGAATCACAGACTGAGGAGATACTCAAACGGCTGAATCAGCAATAACCTGCAAATCAACACGAAAAAACATTTGACGGCCTTCCCGCACATAGGAGGGCCGTTTCGTTATTTAAACTGATACTCAGCGACGTTTTTGAGACCTGGCATTCCGAAATAGGATTCGACCAGGTCTCCTTTTATATATAGTTGGCGTCCTTTAACCGTAGGATTGTCTGAGAGATTCAGTTCATCACGTATATCACCTGACTTGAGTTCCACGCTTATGCAATACTGAGGGTCATCCGTAAACGCACGCGGAGCAAGAATCACATTAGTCTTCTTGGTGAAGGGAGGCTCAAATGCATATTTTCCGGTACTTGTCGCCACACCCACCACATACCCATATACCCACACATCTTTCTGCGGAGCAAAATCTATTGCTTCCATAACAGAGTATGCATTCTCAATATACGATGCGTCCCTATCTCCAAACACAAACTCCTCCCTACTCCAGACTCGGCTTGTATCTGTGCTAACCGAAATTCTGCTGCCCTGCGCGGCATCCAATCCTGCAGACACTACCACTTCCAGCATCTGCCCTTCAGAAAGATGACGGCCAAAAAGCCCTTTAGTACCGGAATCATCAATATAGTTCACAGCAACACGGCCCGAAGGGAAAAAGGCATAGCGGGATTCGTCATACTCACACTCAAGACTCCCCGACTCACAAGCCAACACGAACTTTCCGTCAGGGAAGGAATCCCGAAATGAGCCATCCGTCACAAGTCTAAGCCCACCATTCACCTGCCGACACAAAAGTCTAACACTTGCAGACTGATTTTCCTTTATCATCACCACCTGAGTATCACCGAACTGAGGGGTATCATATTCCGGCTTTACAAACTCACGCGACTTGGCACTGACAATATAACTGCCAGGTTTCAGGTCAAACCTCTCTGGAGAATCGCCGAATCTTCCATAATAAACGGACTTCCCTGAAGCACTCTTGACATCGAGTATAAAGTCATCCTTGTCTGGAATCGCGGCATCAGTCAGAGAAGGAAGGCCGGTAAATGAAGAGTAGAGAGCATCATCAGCAACTGACACAGTCAAAGAACAAGAAGGTGTTACGAAAAGACCACTGCAAGAACTCCACAACGACATCATTATCATCAGAACAGCCATACATGCAAAAATCCCCCCGATGGCCGGGAATCCGCCTCGCAGACCCCGAGCAGAAAACCTAAAGCTTTTCATAGCAACAATTTTCCGCCAAACATACGGCAGAATTTCATAAATTCAAGCAAAGAAAAAGACAAATACAGGAATATTATTGCAGCAAAAAAACATTCGCAACAAATTTTGTTATAAAAAAAAGATTAATTTTTCCCTTAAATATTTGTAATCACAAAATAAATCTCTATATTTGCATCGAAGTTTTTCATAGTTTAAGTTTAGGTTAAGAAGCCCCTCCCCTCGCAGTGATGCAAGGGGGGGGGTAGTTTTTTATGAAATCAGTGACATAATCCATTTAAAAATAAAGGTGATTCTCTTCTTCAGGACCGGAATGTCAAGACTTTGAACGGTATCTGTGACCTTGTTGGTATCCATGGTGATACCGGAAGTAAACATAACTGAAGGGATACCGTTCTCCACAAACCATCGCTGATCACTTATCTTACGATAAAATAAATCAGTGAAAGTACTGCTGCCATAATAGTCATAGCCGAGATCCAGTCCGATTCCCCTGTTGGCATTATCCATACCGAAGAAAAATTCCGCTCCCCCGAGCGCCATAAGATAGTCAGGGCGAGACTGGCGAAGCGGCGAGGCAGAAGACCCCATAGTATCAAGATTCACAAGAAGCGTTACATCCTGATTTGTCATACCACTTTCAAGAAATGCCTTAGAACCCAGAAGTCCGGCATTATGAGCATCAAAAGCCACGAAAACAATACCAGTATCCCCCTTGCAGAATTCAGGAAGGGAGCAGGCGAGAGAGAGCAGCGCCCCTACTCCGGAAGCATTGGAGTCCGCACACGGATATACAGTACCGTCAAGCACTCCAAGTCCGTCATAATAAGCACCTATCACGATATATTTTCTGAACCATCCCTGAGTTACCCCTATCACATTATGGCCAGTTCGTCCACCGCAGTCAAATGACTGCACAGATGTTCTGAGCCCTGCATTTTTAAACTCCCGAAGAAGAAAGAACGTAACACTCTGACAAGAAGCAGAGCCTGTAGCACGGCCCAAATGAGTGGAATCTGTAAGAAATAATAAATCCTGTTCAAGTCGCGGCCACGGACCCGGTTCGTTCCCGCTATCCTGAATACCACTATTAGAAGCCATGGTTTCGACACCAGGCCACAAAAACAACATCAATGAGAAAAGAAGAAAAATCAATCTGCGCATCAACTAGGAGCGATATTTGTTTATCTTTGTGGGTTAACTACTGCAAAAGTAATGAAAAAAAACATACTCACCATAGTTTTATCTCTTCTGTTCGCCATCAATGCGTCTGCGCAGTACGATAAGGACGTATTCATGTGGCGAGGACGGAACGCATTGTCCGAGGGGAGGTACGCCAATGCCATCGAGCAATTCAACGTCCTCACAAGGCTGGACAGCACAGACTACTGGAGTTTTTTCTTCAGAGGCATCGCCAAATACAATCTTGGTGACTTTCGCGGAGCTGACAAGGATTTTAATACGTCCATCAGACTTAATCCCGTATTCACAAACGGATACCACTACCGGGCTATCACAAGAAGCCAAACAGGAGACATAGACGGAGCCTACGAGGACTTTGACAAGGCGTTGAGCCTTAGGCCTGGGCTATACGGCATCTATTTTTCCAGAGGAGTCACTTGCTTTCTTGCACAGAACTTCGAAGCTGCATTATCCAACTTCGACTACTACATCAGGAAAGAGCCCAAAGACCCGTCTGCATACCTCAACCGCGGTGCGACATACTTGTTTCTTAGAGATACTACCAAAGCCCTTGCAGACTACAACCAGGCTATCAAACTTGACAGATACGAGCCTGAAGGATACGTAAGAAGGGCGAGGATTCACTCGGACCGGAAAGAGTATTCCGAAGCAGTCAAGGACCTGGACATGGCCATTGGCCTAGATTCGACAAGCACCTTCGCCTATTTCAATAGGGCGCTGATTAACTTTGAGCTAAAGCACTACAACGAAGCCATGTCAGATTTCAATATCGTATTGAAACAAGACCCAGGCAACGCGCTCACGTTATACAACAGAAGCCTTATATACGCGCATGTAGGAGAATACGAGAAGGCTATTGACGACCTCGACAGGGTCATAAACATAAACCCGGGCAATGTACTTGCCCATTACAACAGAGCCGCCGTATTTGTAGAAATGAACCGCCTGGAAGACGCACTCGAGGATTACAACAAATCCATTGAACTATACCCGGATTTTGCTAAAGCATACCTCAACCGCTCCTATGTGGAGAACCTTCTTGGGAGACAGCGCGAATCCAAGGCAGACTATCTCATAGCGCAGCAGAAAGTCAAGGAATACCGCGAAAAGGGATCAAATGCATCTCTTGCAGACACCACAAGAAGATACGACTCCCTGATTGCGCTTGATGCAGATTTTGCCAAGAAAGACTTCAACAACGAGTTACTGCAGCATAGGGATATAGACATAAAATTACAGCCTCTATACCGCTTCACGTTGTCAAACGACAAAGCGGACAAGGGCAATATCATAACCCGCAGATACGAAAATGCGCTCATAGACAGATTCCTGCAGATGATGCCTCTCAATGCTGTTGTCAACAATCACATCCTTCCGGGAAGCAAAGAGCTTGTAATAGCACAAGGGGCTGAAGGGTACTTCGCCAAAGGTCTTCAGGAGCTAGAGAACAGACAGTTCAACAACGCCCTTGAGTGGTTCGACAAAGCCATCAAGGCGGCAGACAACGAAGAGTCCAAGGACAAGTATTCCCGTTACTACAAGGCCTTCTATCTCATGAACAGAGGCGTACTGAAAGCGGAGATGATTGACTTCATCGCCTCTCTCGAAGGCAATGTCCAGACTCTTTCCATGGACACGGAGGGCACCACACGGGCAAGAGTCAGCGACAGAGTGGCGAGAAGCTATGACTACTCCGAAGCCATAGCTGATATCAAGGCGGCTCTGGACATACTTCCAGACATTCCATACTTATACTTCGACCTCGGCAACTTACACTGCTTGTCCTCTGATATGGTAAGCGCCATAGAAGACTACGATATGGCCCTCAAACTCTACCCAGAGATGGGCGAGGCGCATTTCAACCGTGGGCTGGTACTTATCTATCTTAAAGACAAAGAAAAAGGATGCATTGACCTATCACGTGCCGGAGAACTCGGAATCGGGGATGCCTATAGTGTAATTTCGAAATACTGCGACGACAATGAGTAGTATAAGATTCAAGTCATTATCATCTGGCAGTTGCGGAAACTGCTATTTCATAGGCATTTTCGAAGATGACCTCACTTGCAGGTGTTCAGTACTCGTGGATGCAGGTGTAAGCCCAAGACGTCTAAAAAAAGAATTATCCAAAGATAATATTCCGTTGGAAAGCATATCCGGAATATTAGTCACTCACGACCACTATGACCATATACGATCTCTTGGTTCGTACTGCAAACATCTTGAAAGTCCAGTATGGGTAACCCCACGTCTATCAGGTGCTCTCACCAGAGTCTACACCATAGGAGAGCATTATGCACTCCGCAGAAAAGTTCTCGAGCAGGGCTGGAACGAAATCAGCGGAAATGACATCATGGCCAGATACTTCACCGTCCCGCACGATGCAACTCAGACGGTAGGCTATGCCATTATGCTCGACGGGTATAAATTTGTAATAATGACAGATATCGGGCGCATGACGGACGAGGCTCTGAACCTCGCGTCACAGGCTGAAACCGTAGTTGTGGAATCAAATTATGACCCCGTCATGCTCAAGAACGGACCATATCCCCAAGACCTCCAGGACAGAATTAGAGGTGGATTCGGGCACTTGTCCAATGAAGAATGCGCCGCTGCCATCAAAGCCTTCAGCCACGACGGACTTAAAAACGTATTTTTATGCCATCTCAGCGAGCACAACAACACCCCCGAACTTGCGCATAAGTGCAGTCGCGCAGTGCTTGATCCCGAAGTAAGGCTTGTTCCACTTCCGCGGCAGAGCCCATCTGTCTGGTTCAACCTCCGATAGCAAACAACACAAAGCCAAGTCCAAGACCCCTGGGCCCAGACTTAGAGTTGCTATATTCGGCATTTATTCGTAAATTTGTATAATCGTGCCGCTCCCAAGCGGGAAAACCCACCTGAATGAAAGCATTTTGGTCAATCCTGAGGGCATACGTCCCCCCATACAAGAAATATCTCGTAGGATCTGTCGTGATGAATATACTCTCGGCAGTTTTCAACGTCTTCTCCTTTTCTCTTCTAATTCCGATTCTTCAGATTCTCTTTAATATATCGGACACCAGCTATGAGTTCATCCCCTGGCATAAAGGGATGACATTTGCTGACCTTACCAACAATGCCTATTGGTACATTGATACCCTTATTGAAGCATCGAGTGCCGCCAGGGTACTGCTCGGGCTATGCCTGATCTTCTGCGCCATCGTGCTCGTCAAGACTGCATGTTATTTTGGCGCCGCGGCAGTAATGGTACCTATCCGCACCGGTATTGTCAAGGACATGAGGATGCAGATTTATGACAAAATCCTTTCTCTACCACTTGGATTCTTCAGTCAGGAAAGAAAAGGAGACATAATAGCGAGAATAAGCGGTGATGTACAGGAAGTGGAAAACTCCATTACCTCCACTATAGAGATGCTCATAAAGAACCCGATTCTCATCATCATCTATATGGCAGTACTCCTGATAATGTCATGGGAATTGACGCTTTTCACCATCCTATTTGCTCCTCTTATGGTATGGATAATGAGCATAATAGGACGAAAACTCCGTGCTCATTCAGCAGAAGCCCAGAAATATTGGAGTGACACAATGAGCCAAGTGGAAGAAACACTAGGCGGACTCAGAATCATCAAAGCCTTCCTCGCTGAAGGAAAGATGAGCTCGAGGTTCGAAGGCGTTACTGATGCCATGCGCAGGAAAAACAATCGCGTGGCAATCCGCCAGGCAAGTGCCCATCCTGTAAGTGAGTTTCTCGGCTCCACAATGATAGCCATAGTGCTATGGTTCGGAGGCACACTGATATTCAGTTCAAAGTCCGTCATTGACGCTCCTTCGTTCATGTCCTACATGGCTATATTGTATAGTGTAATTCAGCCAATAAAGGATCTCTCCAGAGCAGCATACGGCATTCCGAAAGGACTTGCATCCATGGATAGGATCAATGCCATCCTTGAAGCCCAAAACCCCATCACAGAGTCCGCATCGCCAAAACACATCACTGATTTTAGCACATCCATTTCTTTCGAGAACGTTTGCTTCAACTACGAGCAAGGTGGAAAGCAGATTCTAAAAGACATAAACCTGATTATCCCTAAAGGTCAGAATATCGCCATTGTTGGAGCAAGCGGAGCCGGAAAATCCACACTTGTAGATCTCATTCCTCGCTTTTACGATCCGGTATCCGGACGCATCACCATAGACGGAATTGATATTAAAGAAGTAAGTATCCGCGACTTAAGAAGCCTGATGGGTAATGTCAACCAGGATCCTATCCTGTTCAATGACACTATCTTTAACAACATCGCTTTCGGCGTTGAGAACGCTACCATGGAACAGGTTGTTGCAGCAGCAAAGATTGCCAACGCGCACGAGTTCATCATGGAAAAAGAAAATGGATACAACACCAACATCGGAGATAGAGGACAGCTCCTCTCTGGCGGACAGCGCCAACGCATCAGCATAGCAAGAGCCATACTCAAAAACCCGCCTATTCTCATCCTTGACGAAGCCACAGCCTCCCTTGACACGGAATCAGAGCGAATGGTTCAGGAAGCTCTGGATTATCTAATGAGCAATAGGACTACCATTTCAATAGCCCACAGATTGAGCACTGTCAGAAAAGCAGACGAAATAATTGTGATGAACGAAGGACAGATAGTTGAGCGTGGCACCCACGACGAACTTATTCAGAAAAACGGATATTACAAGAAACTCTATGAAATGCAAGCTCTCTAAGGTATTGTTCAGGATATTGCTTGTGCTCTACATCGGAACCATTGCATTCCTATGTTTCGCAAAGCCAGACACCTTCCCTGCCGTTCACAAGTCTTTTCTTGGTATCCCGGCAGACAAAGCCGTGCATTTTCTTATGTTCTTTCCCCTCCCGATAATCGCATTCTTCGCCCTAGGCAGAAAAAACGGGAGCACATTGGAGGTTGTCGGTTCCATTATTTCAGTGGCTGCGTTCTCCTGCGTTTTGGCAGGGATCACAGAAATAGTCCAGGGCACACTCCCCTATAGGTCGGAAGATATCAACGATTTCAAGGCTGACTGTCTTGCCATAGTATTGGCAAGTATCGCCGTGCTTATAGTTCACCTTATACGAAGCAGAAAGAAACACCACAAATGAGAAACGCACTAAAGATACTATCATTATACGCCCTTTTACTCCTGTCATGCATCTCCACCCAAGCCGCACCTTTCTTGGACAAATACCAGCCGATATGCGACAGTTTGAGTAGGCTCATGGTAGAAAGGACAAGTGTCGAGCAGGAACTTCACATCACAAAAGCTACCGTTTACAAAGATAGGATTGATCTCTACTTCAACGCAGAACTATCGTTCTACCCTTGGCACAAAGACGATATCGAATGGTTCAGGCATAGCGTTGATACCCTCTTGAAGCACGAAGGAATCCACTACCGCAGCCGCAAGATAGTCTCCAACAGATACGAACTTTCAGAGCTAGCGCTTCCGGAACTCACTTTCGACGGGAATCCCGTTCCTTACTATGGTTCAGGTACAGACCCACAGATGATAAATCAGGACAATAGGTTCATCACAAGAAACGATGAACGAAGATATCCGGGAGGCATGGATGGCAGAGTACTTGCTCTATGGCAGAGCCACGGCAAATACTATGACGAGGACTCTGGAGAGTGGATTTGGCAGAGAGCCGCAGTACATAGGACGGTGGAGGATATGTACACACAGAGTTACGTACTTCCTCTACTCATGCCCATGCTGGAAAACTCAGGGGCGTATATAATATGTCCAAGAGAAAGAGACATACAGACTTCGGAAATCATCTGCGACAATGACCCCGCCTTCGCGGGCATAAGACAAGACGGCATAAGACTAAAAGGCTCTTACGAGGAGTATGGGAGCTGGGAAGAAGGAGGCATAGGATTCGCAGATTTCAAGCGCAGTTACCGTTTCAGCGACAACCCGTTCAAAGCTGGAACATCCAGAGCCGTACCATGCTCCGGAGCCAAGGCTGACGCATACGCCAAGTGGACCCCGGACTTTTCAGAGCGTGGAGAATACGCCGTGTACATATCCTATACCTCCCTTGAAAACAGCTCATCCCAGGCAAGATATACTGTCCACCATCTGGGTGGAGAAAGTCATTTTACTGTCAACCAGAAAATCGGGGGCGGGACATGGATTTATCTCGGTACATTTGAGTTCGACAAAGGAGAGAAGGGATACGTCCTGCTGGACAACCGTGGAAAAGGCTCAGAATGCGTGAGCGCTGACGCTGTCAAGTTCGGCGGAGGCATGGGTAAACTGGAGAGAGAAGGCAAGTTGTCAGGTGTTCCAAGCTATATGGAAGGCGCCCATTATTGGATGCAGTGGGCTGGTGTAGACAGTACCATCACGCGCAATTGGTCCACAGACTATACCAATGACTTTGCCACAAGAGGCTTGTGGACGCAAATGATGAAGGACGAAAAAGGCATTCCTGTGGATCTGTCGCTCGCTTTCCACACTGATGCAGGAACAGCATTGGCGGACAGTACCATCGGAACACTGTCAATATATACGCTCCGCGCAGACTCGGAGAGGAAATTTCAGGACGGAAGAGACAGGATTCTGAGCAGGCTCCTGTGCGACTACGTACAGACTCAGGTGGTACGTGACATAAGGAAAAACTTCAATCCTACATGGAACCGTCGTGGAATTTGGGACAAGAGTTACAGCGAATGCAGGACGACTGGAGTTCCAGCCATGATTCTCGAGTTGCTCAGCCACCAGAATTTCAATGATATGAAACTGGGACTTGACCCAGCATTCAGATTCACCGTGTGCCGCTCCGTGTATAAGGGTATCCTCAAGACATTGAGCCAATACTACAACAGACCTTATACCGTCCAGCCACTCCCAGTACACGCATTCTCAGCAACACTTTCACCTGATGGTGAAAACATAATTCTTGAGTGGAAGCCTACCGAAGACATGGACGAGCCTACAGCAAGGAGCATCGGATACATAGTGAAAACGAGAATCGACGATGAAGGATTCGACAACGGCATTGAGACTCTTTCCGAAAGAATAGAGATTCCTATACTCAAGGGGCATGTATATAGTTTCAAGATTGAGGCCTTCAATGAAGGTGGCAAGAGTTTCCCTTCAGAAGTATTGAGTGTGGGTTTACCGAGTGAAACCCCAAAGGGCAATATACTTATAGTCAATAATTTCACTAAAGTTTCAGCACCTGCCTGGATAGAAAATGACACCTTCTCCGGATTCAATGCTGGATATGATTCTGGTGTACCTTATATAAGGGATATTTCTTATATAGGAGAGAACTACGAATTCCAACCAAATGCAGAATACATCGACAATGACTATCCTGGATTCGGTGCCACACACGATGACAAGGCGGGTCTTGTGGTAGCAGGCAATACCTTTGACTACGTGTCCGACAGAGCCAGGATTTACCTTAGGAAAGGCTACTCCATCCAGTCAGCATCAGCAGAGGCCTTTGGAGAGCACGACTATTCGGGCATCAGCATGCTTGAACTTATATGCGGCAAACAGGGAGGAGAGCAATACCCTATTTTCACCACTCAGACTATCAGCAAGATAGATACTCTCTCAAGCACAGGAGCAAATATCCTCATATCCGGATGCAACATCGCTTCCGAAGCGGAAGACAAAGCGTTTTGCGCCCGGGTACTTGGCTATCGGATGAGTTCACCAGATGCAAGCAGCAGCGACCACATTGGACCACTCAAATATGCCACAGAACTCAACTCTCAAGTCTACTCCATCGAGCGCCCTGACGGTCTTAAGCCGTCAAGCAGGCGCGGTGGAATATGGCTCCGATACGCAGGCAACGGACTTGGAGCAGCTGTATATAGCAACGAGGGTACATACAAAACGGTTTCCATAGGAATTCCTATAGAAACCGTCCTGTCATCAAAAGATCGCGAGCACCTTATAACTTCCGTTCTCGAGTATTTCGAGGGAAAGGAGACAAGCCCACAACTCAAGCGGTAGCCTCTTCCCCAGAAGGTCTGTCGTACTCGTGAAATTTGGAGTTGTTGGAAATATACTCTGGTACTATCTTCTTCATCAGTTTCACCATATCAGGGATAATCACCTGACGGCTAAGTGATTCAAGTTCGTCAACAGCCTTGTTGGCATCAGCATAGTTATACTCCCTCACCCTGGCAATACGTATCTTGGAGTGAGCCGTAGGCTCTGTATTCTCCACATTTGAAAGAACCTCCTCATAGAGTTTTTCACCAGGACGAAGTCCGGTATATACCACCTTGATATCCACATCCGGGACAAGTCCGGAAAGTTCTATCATTCTCCTTGCCAATTTATCAATCTTCACTGGTTTGCCCATGTCAAACACACAGATTCTGTTCTCGGTAGGAAGTGTAGCAGCCTCCATGACAAGCCGGCATGCCTCAGGAATGGTCATAAAGAAACGTACTATATTCTTGTCAGTTACAGTTACAGGACCACCTTTCTCTATCTGCTCTCGGAAGCGAGGAATAACAGAGCCATTGGAGCCAAGCACATTACCGAATCTCGTCGTGACAAACTTGGTATGCCCTTTAACTTCCCCGTTCTCCACGGCAAGTCCGAGACTCTGCACGTAAATCTCAGCAAGACGCTTGGTACACCCCATAATGTTGGTAGGATTTACGGCCTTGTCAGTTGAGATCATCACCATCTTGTCCACACCATACTCAATGCACTTGTTAGCGACATTTCTTGACCCCGCCACATTCACAAGCACAGCTTCGCAAGGGTTCTCTTCCATAAGAGGGACATGCTTATATGCTGCCGCATGGAACACCACCTGAGGTTTGTACGTGCGGAAGGCGAAATCAAGCCTATTGACATGCCTGACATCACCTATTATAGGCACAAAATCAAGCTGCGGAAATCTGGATTCAAGTTCAAGTCGAAGGTTATGCATAGGCGTTTCGGCATTGTCGAATAGGACAAGCCTGCTGATTCCAAATGTGGCAAGTTGCCTGCATAGTTCAGAACCAATGGATCCAGCAGCACCGGTCACCATTACCACCTTGTCCCTGAAATTATCCATGATGGCATCCATGGAAATCTTAATCTCGTCTCTTCCAAGCAGGTCCTCAATCTTCACCTCACGCACACCAAGATTTGGCTTCTGTCCTGAGAACTCATCAATTACTGGAGCGACAAGAACCTTAAGAGTATTCTTCGTGGCATAACTTACCATTTCATCACGCTCAGAGAAAAGGCTCTCTTCAGAAGCGAAAATGATACCGCCAATAACCTGAGAGTCAGCTATCGCTTTCAACTCTTCCTCATTGTCAGCCACAAACACAGGATTATCCACAAACCTTGCACTCTTTAGTTCTTTGTCCTTGGATAGAAATCCCACCACTTCATAGTGTTTAGAGCCACGAAGTCTGGTTACTATGGATATGGACTTATCTCCTACGCCATATACCAGCACTCTCATTCTCTTCTGTGCTTCCCTGACCTTGGACTTATATCCGTCGTACACAAGTATCATAAGCAGCCTGACAGTACACAATGCCACGATAGAAAGCAGGAAATCAGCAGCAAGCATTATGAACGCCGCCTGTGAATATAGTCTGAAAATCATGAAGAAGGCCCCGATTATCACTACCTTACACAGACAGGCAGCCGAATACAACAAGGTATCCTTGAATGTAAAGTGCCTGATTACGACCGAATAAGTCTTGAATACATAAAACATCAGGGCGGAGGCACCGACTGAAGTCACGCCCCATAGGATGGTAAAGAGTCTATTCTCCACGTCAGGAACATGGAAGAAGAAAGCCACCACGGCCACCGCAATGGAAGAAGCAAGCGAAATCACAAGATCCATAAGGAATACAAGCCTGCGATCCATGAAGCGGTGAGAGAAATAATCAAGTTTAAACATTATTAAATAATATTAGGTTTTCAAAAGACAAAAGCGAGCGATGTGCACACCGCGCCGCTAACTGGGTCAACAGACGGGACAACCGCCACATCAAGTCCCAGCATTCTATTTACAGGGCGAAGCAGCACCCGGGACAACTGCGCGCTCAAGATGCCTATGCCTGCGCCGGCCAATACGTCACTTAGCCAGTGCGCATCGTTATATAATCTGAGGACAGCCACAGCAGAGGCGGCAGAGTATGCGGCAATCCCCCATTTCCATCCATACTCGCACCTCACAAGTTCAGCACCAGCGAAAGCAAGAGCACAATGCCCGGATGGGAAAGAACGGCTATCTGAGCCGTCAGGCCGAGGGGAATCAATTAATAACTTCATGCCCTTTCCAACTATGAAAACTGTAGCCAACGACATAGATGTCTCAAGAAGTATATCTCTTGTGCCGTGCATGGACGGAACATCAAGAAAATTCAGACCCACAGCCATGGCAGCTGGAATGAATCTAAGGTATTCATCAGCAGACGTTCCAAGAACCATACCGTCTTTTCCAAGAATGGCACTTCTGACAGGTACGTCAAAACTATCATGGGCTATACCGTGGATAAAAGCACCTGTTCCCACAAGAGCTGCCGGCACTATGAAATCGCGCATGCAGACACTATCTGCCACACCTACCCTCTGGGCATAAGCCTGTCGGGGAAAAGCCATGGCCAAGACAGCCGCTATCACCACAACAAGCCGTCTCATCTGCCGGAATACATATTCTCGTAGTATTTCTCGTACTCACCGCTGGTGACACGATCCATCCACTCCTGATTGTCAAGATACCACTTTACCGTCTTCTCAATACCTTCTTCAAACTGAAGGCTCGGCTCCCATCCAAGTTCCTTCTGGAGTTTGGTAGAGTCAATGGCGTACCTGGCATCGTGTCCAAGGCGGTCCGTTACGTAAGTGATAAGGTTCATGTCCTCACCCTCTGCGCGACCGAGCAGCCTATCCACAGTCTTGATAACCACCTTGATGATATCGATATTCTTCCACTCGTTGAAACCACCTATGTTGTAAGTCTCTGCTATTGCGCCCTTGTGAAAGATGAGATCAATGGCTCTTGCATGGTCCTCCACATACAGCCAGTCGCGCACGTTCTCCCCTTTCCCGTATACTGGAAGAGGCTTGCGGTGTCGGATGTTGTTTATGAAGAGTGGAATCAACTTCTCTGGAAACTGATACGGACCATAATTGTTCGAGCAGTTGGTCACGATGGTCGGCATGCCATAGGTATCATGAAAAGCTCGCACGAAGTGGTCGGACGACGCCTTGGATGCACTGTATGGGCTATGAGGATTGTATTTGGTGGTTTCATAGAAAAAGTCCTCGCCGTATGCTTCGTGATGGCTGCTGCTGGAGGCCTTGGTCGTAAACGGTGGCTCTATCCCCTCCGGATGAGTCATCTTCAGCGCTCCATATACTTCATCAGTGGAGATATGATAGAACCTCTTTCCTTCGTACTTCTCCGGAAGGCTCTCCCAATAAATCTTCGCTGCCTGAAGGAGGCTGAGTGTTCCAAGCACATTTGTTCTTGCAAAAGTGAACGGATCCTTGATGCTCCTGTCCACGTGCGACTCTGCTGCAAGGTGTATGATGCCATCCACCTTTTCCTCCTCAAGTAACTTCAGTACAGAATCAAAATCGCAGATATCCATCCGGACAAACTTATAGTTGGGCTTGTCCTCAATATCCTTGAGGTTTTCAAGATTCCCAGCGTATGTGAGTTTGTCAAGATTGATTATTCTATATTGAGGGTACTTGTTCACGAACAAGCGTACCACGTGGCTGCCGATAAATCCGGCTCCTCCAGTTATTAGCAAAGATTTTTCGAATAGCATAAATGTTTATAGCTTGTAAAAGCACAAAATTAGTTAAATTTGCGGAGAATGACAACTAGGGATACCATATATTTGTACACTGATGGTGCTGCAAGCGGCAACCCGGGTCCAGGTGGATTTGGGGTCGTCCTTAAATGCGGCACGCTGGCCAAGGAGATCTCGGGAGGCTTCACGCTTACTACCAACAACCGCATGGAACTTCTCGCTGTAATAGTCGGGCTTGAAGCCATCAAATGGAAAGGCGCGGAGGTAAAGGTCTTCAGCGATTCGACCTACGTTGTCAGCACAGTCAACAAAGGGTGGAAACGGAAGAAAAATCAGGATCTCTGGGAGAGATTTGACAAGATAGCCGCGGATTTCAGAGTCTCATTCGAATGGATAAAAGGGCACGCCGGTCATCCGGAGAATGAGCGTTGTGACAGACTTGCGGTACAAGCTTACACCCAGGGGCCTCTTGGCACAGACTCCGGATACATAGAAGGACAACAACAAGACACAACAAAATAGTCAAATATGCAAAACAATAAAATCATAGTCGGAATCACCCAGGGCGACTCTAACGGCATAGGATACGAAGTCATTATCAAAGCCCTCGCTGACCCGAGGATCCTCGAACAGTTCACACCGGTAATATACGGTTCATCCAAGCTTTTCGGGTTCTACCGGAAAACAATACCGGAAGTCGAGCAGATGGACACCAACGCCATCAATAGCGCTACGGAAGCACACCCCAAAAGAATCAACATTGTAAATTGCCTTCCGGACAACACTTTTGCAGAGCCAGGACAGGCCACGGCAGAATCAGCAAAGAGCGCCATAAAATCTCTTGAGGTAGCCATAAAGGAGCTGAAGGAAGGCAAGATAGATGTACTTGTGACCGGGCCCATCAACAAGAAGGCCATGTCCAACGAAGGATTTGGCTTCCCTGGTCACACAGAGTTTATCCAGAATTACTTTGGAGCCAAGGATGTGGCCATGCTCATGGTTAGCCATAGGCTAAAACTCGCCGTAGTCACAGGGCACATTCCTCTTAAGGAGGTACCGTCACAGATTACCGAAGAGAAGATACTCAGCAAGCTAAGACTGCTCAACGAGTCACTCAAGCAAGACTTCGTAGTGGATCAGCCGAGAATCGCAGTGCTCAGCCTCAACCCTCATAGCGGAGACGGAGGACTACTCGGAAGCGAAGAGCAGGAGATTATCATCCCAGCCATCAAGAAAGCTACCGAGGAGGGGATTCTTGCTTTCGGACCATTCTCCCCAGATGGATATTTCGGGCTAAGCCATTACGAGAATTTCGATGCCACACTCGCCATGTACCACGACCAAGGGCTTTCACCATTCAAGGCCCTCTCTTTCGAGGACGGAGTGAATTACACTGCCGGACTTCCAGTGATTCGTACCTCCCCAGACCATGGAACAGCATTTGAGATGGCCGGTAGAGATGAAGCCGACCCACGCTCCATGAGGGCCGCGATCTTCACAGCCATTGACATCTTCCGCAACAGGCAGTCATGGAAAGATCTTCAAGCCAGCAGAATGCCAGAGCGCAAAATAGAGAATTCCGACAGGCATGACCGGCCGGGAAAGCCCCAGATAGCATAATAATGGGCGCCATTTTGAGGCGCCCATTATTTGTTTATATTTTCCGCATTTATTTATATTTCTCGCTTTGCTCTTTCGTGAGACTAGCAAGAACATCCGGATCGAAATAATTAATTTTCATAGCTCTTTTGACATCCGAAAGCGTCTGAGCTGCTACCTCTCTAGCATCTTCAGAACCCTTGCGCAGCACTTCATATACGTAAGGTATGTCTTTTTCAAGTTCCGCTCTTCTGGCCCTAATCGGCTCAAGGGTGTCATTAAGAACCGCATTGAGGAAGTTCTTGATCATCATATCGCCAAGACCGCCAGCACGATACTGCGCCTTTACCTCATCAAGGGAATCGAAGTCAAAGCTCTGCTTCTTACCATGGAAACAGTCACCAAATTTTGAGAAATGTTCAGGAAGGCAGAATGCATCAAGATAGGTAAAGACAGTGTTACCCTCAACCTTACCAGGATCGCTCACCTGAAGATGCCCAGGATCAGTATACATTCCTTTCACCTTGCTCCAGACAGTCTCAGCGGAGTCTGACAGATAAATGCAGTTTCCTAAAGACTTGCTCATCTTGGCTTTACCATCAGTACCAGGCAGGCGTCTGCAGGCATTCGAGTCCGGAAGAAGAATCTCAGGCTCCACAAGGACAGGAGCATAGGTAGAATTGAACTTACGGACAATCTCCCTTGTCTGCTCAATCATCGGCTCCTGGTCCTCACCAGCAGGAACTGTAGTTGCCTTGAAAGCAGTGATATCGGCAGCCTGGCTGATAGGATAGCAGAAGAATCCCACTGGCGTGCCCGCCTTGTTATCTTCGGAACTGTCAGAGAATCCCCGCATGGTAATTTCCTGCTTCACTGTAGGGTTTCGCTGAAGTCTCTGAACAGTGACCAGATTCATGTAGAAGAACGTCAGCTCCGTAAGCTCACTAATCTGAGACTGAATAAACAACGTAGACTTGGACGGATCCAGACCAGCAGCCATGTAGTCGAGCGCTACCTCAAGGATATTCTGACGGACCTTGTCAGGATTGTCGGCATTGTCCGTAAGAGCCTGAGCATCGGCTATCATGATAAATATCTTGTCGAAAAGTCCGCTGTTCTGAAGCTCCACCCTACGGCGCAACGAGCCGACGTAATGTCCAATATGAAGGCGACCGGTAGGACGGTCGCCAGTAAGAATAATCTTCCCCATCAGTCTTTCATATCTTTAAGAGCCTCCCTAACCTTAGCTTCAATCTCGTCACAAAGCTCAGGGTTATCCTTAAGGAGCTGCTTCACAGCAGTCTGACCTTGTGCAAGTTTCTGATCATTGTAACTAAACCAGCTACCGCTCTTATGTATGATATCAAAGCTTACAGCCAGATCTACGATTTCTGCAGTATGAGAGATTCCCTCACCATACACTATATCGAACTCGGCCTTCTTGAAAGGCGGAGCCATTTTGTTTTTAACGACTTTAACCCTGGTCCTGTTGCCAAGAGCCTCATCCCCATCCTTGAGTTGTGTGGTACGACGCACATCAAGTCTCACTGAAGCATAGAACTTAAGGGCATTACCTCCAGTAGTTGTCTCAGGATTACCGAACATAACCCCAATTTTCTCGCGAAGCTGGTTGATAAAGATACAGCAAGTATTGGTCTTGGCAATATTAGCCGTCAATTTACGAAGGGCCTGACTCATGAGCCTTGCCTGCAATCCAACCTTGTTATCTCCCATCTCGCCCTCGATCTCAGCCTTTGGTGTCAGCGCAGCGACAGAGTCTATAACCACGATATCAATAGCACCACTGCGGATAAGATTGTCAGCAATTTCCAGAGCCTGCTCACCATTGTCCGGCTGGGAAATAAGCAGAGTGTCCAGATTGACTCCAAGCGCCTGGGCATAAGAACGATCAAATGCATGCTCCGCATCTATCATGGCGGCGATACCGCCCGTTTTCTGAGCTTCTGCAATGGCATGTATGGCTAGTGTAGTCTTACCACTTGATTCCGGACCATATATTTCAATAATCCTTCCACGAGGGTAACCGCCCACACCAAGCGCATGATCAAGTGCGACCGATCCACTCGGAATTACCTGAACATCCCACTCGGGCTGCTCCCCAAGCTTCATTATAGTGCCTTTACCGAAGTCCTTCTCTATCTTGTCGATAGTAGCTTGAAGCGCTTTGAGCTTCGCAGCGTTGACTTCCTGTCCTTGAATTTCTGTTTCTTTTGCCATAAAAAGTAATTATTAGTGAAGTTAAACATAGTTCGCTCCGTATCTCTTACATAGAGCGAGGACAAAGATAATGAAAATATCCGTTAAAAATCCTACCTTTGCACACGTATGACTAAAGTGATTATTTTCGATCTCGGGGGCGTTCTGATTGACCTCGACATCAAATCTTGCATAGATGCATGCAGGAATGACATCGGCTGCGAGGAAGCCGCGAGGCTGCTTGATCCGTGTCACCAAAAGGGCATTTTCCAGAGACTTGAAAGAGGAGATATCTCCAGAGATGAGTTCTCAAGGGAAATTCTATCAATGTGTCGCCCCGGTACTACTGAGGATGAGGTCGCCAAAGCATTCGGAAAGCTTCTCGTAGGTGTTGAGCCTTACAAGGTAGAACTGCTCAAAGAGCTTTCCAAGCATTTTGACCTTTACCTCTTAAGCAACAACAATGCTCTCACTATGCCTCAGAGTTGGGATATGTTCGACAGACTCGGAATTCCAATGGGCACCATCTTCAAAAAGCAGTTCCTCTCTTATGAAATGCACATGCTCAAGCCAGGAGACGAGATTTATCGTGCAGCCATACGTGACATCAGCAGCCTATCAAGCCCCGTCAGTCCCGATGAAATGCTCTTTATAGACGACTCACCCATCAACGTGGAGGCTGCTATACGCAACGGAATGCGCTCTATATGCTGCCCGCAAGGGGCAGATCTGCGCAAATTGCTCACAGAAGCCCTTTCATAGGTTCGGCTAGTCCGTCTTGGACCTTCTGGGATGATGTTCGAGCACGGAAGACTGCCAGGTATGCGTATCAATATGGGTATAAAGTTCCGTAGTCAATATTGACTCATGCCCGAGCATTTCCTGTACCACTCTTAGATCCGCACCATTTTCAATAAGGTGAGTAGCAAAAGAGTGTCTAAAAGTGTGCGGAGAAATATCTTTTACTATACCAGCTACCAGAGCCTGTTTCTTTATCATCTTGAATACGGAGACCCTGCTGAGCGGCATTCCTCGCATATTCAGGAAAGCAATATCTTCCACTGACGCTGATTCAGGGACAGGTCGGACTGAAAGATAGTTTCTGAAAGCATCCGCCGCCATCTCCCCCATCGGAACAAGTCTTTCCTTGTCTCCTTTTCCCACTACACGGACAAACATTTCATCAAGATAGACGTGCGAAATCCGTAGCGCGCACAGCTCCGACACCCGAAGGCCACAACCATATAGCATCTCAAGGATAGCCCTATCCCTTATTCCGTAGTCATTCCCAAGATTCACTGAGTTCATTATAGCCTCTACTTCCTCCCGAGACAGCACCTCTGGAAGGTACTTTCCAAGTTTTGGAGCCTCTACCGCATCACACGGATTATCCTTCCTCTCCCCCTCCACGACACACCAGTCAAAAAAAGAGCGCAGAGAACTAAGCAGTCTGGCCTGCGAACGCTTGGAAACGGTAACTGATCTATTGGCAAGGAACGCTGTCACATCAGATGAAGTCACTTCGGATGGACTCTTACCCAAGGATCCAGCAGGGAGTTCACCGGTCTTAGCAGGCATTGCCGAATTCCACTCTATAAATGACTCCACATCAGAGCAGTATGCCATCACCGTATTAGGTGAAAGCCTCCTCTCCACCTTAAGGTAATATGAATAATCTTTCAGTATTCTTGTATTCAAAGCGTCCATAACATCACGCAAATATAACCATAAATCAAAAAGTATTAAGAAGCCTCAAGATGATACGAAACAATATTTGTATATTTGCAGAATGAAGAAAATCATATCAGCATTACTTGGTGCCGTATCTCTTCTTGTGGCAGCCTCATGCGACAAATCTGAAATCCACCACAAAGGCGAATACGAAGACGTATTCATATATTTAGGACTGGGATACAACAACTTGTCTCCCAGTCTAATGGATGATTACATAGAGATGCAGGAAGGCATCATGCCAGGGAAAAGCAGAGATGAGGCTTTCCTTGTATATATGCATAATACCAAGACTTATGGGGACTACCATACAGACACTCCGGCCTATCTTATACAAGTGTACCGCGAGTCCGGACAAACCCGTCTTGATACCCTGAAAACCTACAAAGCCGAGGCGTCCGCATCCCACTATATCAGCGCACAGGCATCATCAGTAAAGAATGTGCTTCTGGATGTACAAGAATTATTTCCATCCAGGCACTACGGCATGATGTTCTCATCGCATGGCACGGGATGGCTGCCCGAAGGATACCTTACAAAGCCGAGGGTCTCTGACCTCTCACTCACTGATGAGAACGGAGTAGCCTTTCCAGCCACCAAGTCGGTGGGCGCCCAATCCATAGGACAGGGAAACAACATGACCACCTACGAGATTGACATCATGGACTTGGCAGATGCCATTCCATTCAAGATGTACTATATCATATTCGATGCTTGCCTCATGGGATGCGTCGAAGTTGCATGGCAGTTGAAAGACAAGTGCGACATGCTGCTATTCTCTCCAGCGGAAATACTGACCCAGGGGTTCAAGTACTCGACCTTGTCATGGAATCTTTTTAGCGCAGAAAGGCCCGACTTGAAAGCCGTCGCAAACGACTATTTCGATACCATAAACTCACAGTCCGGTTACTCACAGTCCGCTACTGTCACTTTGTTGGATTGCAGAGAACTATACGCAGTTGCAGACAGTTTCAGAGCCATCTGTTCGTCGCACGAGTCTTATCTGTCAACATCCTTAAGGAACACTGTGCAGCCCTACTTCTACGATTCCAAACGCTATTTTTATGACTTGCGCGACTATGCCAAGGTGATGGGAGCATCGGAAGACGAGATGAAAAATCTTAACGAAGCACTCGAAGAGTGTATTCTGCTGCACCGGGAGACGGACAGATTCTTTAACATCAAGCTCGAGCGCTGCTGCGGATTGAGTTGTTATATTCCTGTTTGCGGAATGGATGACCTCAACGATTACTACTCCGACCTCGAATGGAATAAAGCAGTAGGCTTGGTCAAATAAATATTTTTCACTATCTTTGCGCGCATTTCGAAAACCCCAAAAGGTTTTGGTGCAATGGGATCAAGCTTATCTTGAGTTTTGCGCTCTTGAAAAGTCAGATTGAGTAACACATTTTAATTTTTGCAAAATGCAGCATTTCACACTTAACGGCACCAGCCGCAAAGTCGGCAACAAGGCCGTAATCAAAAAATTCCGCAGCGAAGGACTCGTTCCTTGCAATCTCTACGGTTGCGGAGTAGAGAATCTTCTTTTCACAGTTGACGCCAAGGAGTTCAAGGGTCTTACTGACACTCCTGCATCATACATCGTGGATCTCGTGATTGACGGAGACAAGAAATTCACCGCCATTCTTCACGAAATCCAGTGGCATCCTGTTACAGACGCATGCCTCCATGTGGACTTCCTTGCAGTAAACGAGCAGAAGCCAATCTGCATCAACGTTCCTCTTGAGGTTAGCGGCCACTCTGTCGGAGTACAGAAAGGTGGTAAGTTCTATCAGTCTGCACGCGAGATTCGTATCAGCGCTCTTATGGCTAACCTTCCTGACAAGGTTACCGTAGATATCAGCGCTCTTGACCTCGACAAGAAGATCAGAGCAGCTGAGATCAAGGTAGACAACGCTTCAGTCGTAACCGATAAGGATACTATCATCTGCGGAGTCAAGGCTACACGTAACTCATCCGCAGCCTAATTCTGAAATATCGTGTCTGACAAATCATACTTGGTGGTAGGACTCGGCAATATAGGAGTCGAATACGCTAATACAAGACACAATATAGGTTTTATGGTATTGGATGCCTGGGCACAGGCATCCAATGTCGTATTTACGACCGAGCGCTACGGCGACGTCACTACCATAAGACTCAAAGGCAGGGAATTTCATCTTCTGAAACCATCCACATATATGAACCTGAGCGGCAATGCTGTCAGATACTGGCTTCAGAGGCTTGACATCCCCATCAGCAACCTAACGGTCATTTGTGATGACCTTAACCTTCCTTTCGGCACAGTCAGAATGCGTAAAGCCGGCAGCAACGGCGGGCATAACGGGCTGAGAAATATTGAAGAACTGCTACAGACCAGGGAATATGCTCGCATTCGCGTGGGTGTAGGCCACGAGTTCGAGCAAGGTCGCCAGGTAGATTTTGTTCTAGGCTCTTTCAGCCTGGAGCAGTCATCCATTATTCCAGACATCGCCGAGCATATCATATCCGGGATAAAGACATGGGCATTCGTGGGCATTGACAAGGCCATGACACAACTCAATTCTAAGACTATTACCCGAGAATCCCTCACCGAAAAAACCACCGAAAAAATTTGAATTTTTCGGTGAACTATTGTTATATTTGCAGCCCGTTATGGATACAAAGTATATATTCGTCACGGGCGGAGTGGCATCTTCACTCGGCAAAGGCATTATCGCCGCATCTCTTGCAAAGCTGCTTCAAGCACGCGGATTAAGGGTCACAATCCAGAAGTTTGACCCGTATATCAACATTGACCCGGGCACTCTGAACCCGTACGAGCACGGAGAGTGTTATGTCACCGATGACGGAGCGGAAACAGACCTCGATCTTGGACACTACGAGAGGTTTCTTGGAGTACGTACTTCCAAAGCCAATAACGTCACGACAGGAAAAATATATAACACGGTCATCACAAAGGAGCGCGAAGGCGCATATCTTGGGAAGACTGTACAGATTGTACCTCATATTACGGATGAAATCAAGCGTCGCATGCTCCTGCTTGGAAAAAGCGGCGAATATGACATTATCATCACCGAGATAGGAGGCACGGTGGGAGACATGGAGTCCCAGCCTTTCGTCGAAGCAGTAAGACAACTCCAATGGGAACTTCCCGAAGAAGACTGCATGTCCATTCACCTTACACTTGTACCGTATCTGAGCGCCGCAAAGGAGTTGAAGACCAAGCCTACCCAGCATTCAGTACAGATGCTGCAGCAAGCAGGTGTGCAGCCAGACGTGATAGTCTGCCGTACGGAGCACCCCCTCAGCGCTGAACTCAGAAAAAAAGTCGCGCTATTCTGCAATGTAAAGCCGGGCCACGTCATACAGTCGATAGACGCCTGGAGCATCTATCAGGTGCCGCTGAACATGCATGAAGAGCATCTTGACGAACTCGTGGTAAGGCATTTGGAAATAGAGAATTTCGCACAGCCGGACATGAGCGCGTGGAACGAATTCCTTGAAAAGCTCAAGCACCCAAAGACAGAAGTGGACATAGCCCTTGTCGGGAAATACGTCGAACTTCAGGACGCCTACAAGTCCATACTGGAGTCTTTCGTACATGCTGGAGCAGCCAACGAATGCAAGGTCCGTGTGCACACCGTACACAGCGAGCACATCAATGATGCCAATGCTGACAAGATCCTCGGACACATGGATGGAGTGCTGGTAGCACCAGGCTTCGGTTCCAGAGGGCTCGAAGGCAAGATTTCCGCCATAAAGTATGCACGCGAGAAAGGTCTTCCGTTCTTCGGAATCTGTCTTGGAATGCAGATGTGCGTCGTGGAATTCGCAAGGGATGTTCTTGGATATCAAGATGCTGACTCCACCGAAGTATCCCCTACCACCACTCATCCTGTAATCAACCTTATGGAAGACCAGAAATCCACAAGCATCAAAGGCGGAACCATGAGGCTTGGAGCGTACGACTGCCAGCTTGAGAAAGGCTCGCTCATTCATGAAATCTATGGCAAAGACATGATTTCCGAGCGTCATCGCCACCGTTACGAGTTCAATTCAGACTATCTTCCTGAATTTGAAAAAGCGGGGCTAAAGGCTACAGGACGCAATCCCCAGACCGGGCTCGTGGAGGTAGTGGAGCTTCCAAAACATCCTTTCTTCGTCGGAGTTCAGTTCCACCCGGAATACAAGAGTACGCCTGAGCACCCCCAACCCATTTTCACAGCTTTCGTAAAAGCGGCAATAGAGCATAAGAACAAATGAAACATATTACACTGACAGTCGTGCTTTCTGCACTCACACTGATATCCTGCAGCAAGGATGTCCGTGTCAACTCTCCAGACGGCTCCCTATCGCTAAAAGTATACGTACAAGATCCTTGCGGGACGCTTCAGTTTGACTTGTCAAAAGACGGTAAAGGCGTTATTCACGCCCAGCAGCTTGGGCTCACTACGGCCCAAGCCACATGGAAAGACAGTCTCAGACTCCGGTCCAAAGGCAAGACAAACAGCCTCACGGAAGAGTACACCATGACTACCGGCAAAAGGCTGATATGCAGCAACACAGCCAACACACGTGACATCACCGTCACAAACCAGTCCGGAGACGTGCTGAAAGTAGAGTTCAGACTTTTCAATGACGGCCTTGCTTTCCGATATGAGCTTCCAGAAGGAAAAGGAACGGTTACTTCAGAACTCACCTCATATAGTGTTCCTGATGGAGTGGGTCGATGGATTCAGACCTACCATCAAGACGGATATGAAGACTTCTACCCTTATGTCACCGACGGACATGCACAGGGCAGATGGAAAAAGACCAACAAATGGGGATATCCTGCTCTTGTAGAGCCTTCAGAAGGGCTATTCACCCTCATCACTGAAGCAGATATCACCCGTGACCATTGCGGTTCTTATCTTGACAATGAAGCCGACTCTTGTCTATACCGTGTAGTCATGGCGGATGACAGCATCTCCTATAGCCAAGGATGGAAATCACCGTGGAGAGTACTTATCAGCGGAAGTCTTGATACCATAGTAGAGTCAACTCTCGTCACCGATGTCAGCGAACCTTGTACAATAGAAGATACGTCTTGGATTAAGCCAGGACCGGCAGCATGGATTTACTGGGCTTTCAATCATGGCTCATCTGACTTCAAGACCGTATGCGAATACATTGACCTTGCAGCAGAAATGGGTTGGCCATACGATTTGATAGACGCTGAATGGGATACTATGAGCGGAGGAGGAGACATTCTTGATGCTCTGAAATATGCCGAATCCAAAGGCGTAAAACCTATGATTTGGTACAACTCAAGTACCAACTGGATTAACGGAGCACCTACCCCACACTACCGGCTAAACACCCAAGAAAGCAGAGAGAAGGAGTACACATGGCTAAATGACAATGGAGTAGCAGGCATCAAGGTTGACTTCTTCCACGGGGACAATGCCGCTGACATGAACTATTACCTCGATCTCATGGAAGACGCTGCCAGACACCACCTACTTATCAACTTCCACGGAGCCACACTTCCAAGAGGCTGGCAGAGGACATATCCGCATCTAATGACCATGGAGGCAGTCTACGGGGCAGAATGGTACAACAACCTCCCTATTCTCACAGAAGCAGCGGCTTGCCACAACGCGACACTTCCTTTCACACGCAATGTGGTAGGTTCTATGGACTACACTCCCGGGACATTCAGCGATTCACAGCATCCGCACATCACCAGTGACTGTCATGAACTCGCGCTCCCGATACTCTTCGAGTCTGGAATCCAGCACATGCCTGATAGGCCATCTACATATCTCGCCTTGCCGGAAGAGGTCAGAACTCTTCTTGCCACCTTGCCGACCGCATGGGATGACACAAGGTTTATCGCAGGATATCCGGGGGAAAACGCAGTCTTAGCAAGAAAGAGCGGAGACAAATGGTATATCGCCGGCATTAACGGCACAGACAATAGAATCACCATGAATATCTCTTTAGACAGGCTCAAAAAGTTTGGACTGTCCGCTCATAACGCCACCATTTTCACAGATACGGATTCGGGGAAAGGTTTCGTGATTTCAAGTCTTGAGGCGGAAGACTCTTATACAATGAAAATGGGACCACGCGGTGGATTTGTAATAATTCTTGAGTAGAGCATGAGTAGCAATTCTTCAAAAGGACTATACGCACTGGCTGCCGGCACACTCGGATTCGGCATCACGGAATACGTGATGATGGGAATTCTTCCAAACCTCGCCGCAGACCTCGGTATCTCCATTCCACAAGCAGGACATCTTATCTCAATCTATGCACTCGGAGTGTGCGTAGGTGCCCCATTAGCAGTAATCATTTCTCGAGGCAAGGGGCTTAGGTCCATCCTCGTCGGACTCATATGCATCCAACTTCTCGGAGGTATCATTACCACGTTCGCTCCCAACTTCCACATTGCACTGCTATCCAGATTTTTATCTGGGCTTCCACATGGTGCATTCTTCGGAGTTGGAAGCATCGTAGCAGAAAGGCTTGCAGACAAAAGCAAGAGTTCCACGGCAATATCCATCATGGTGATGGGTATGACAATTGCCAATCTGCTCGGTGTTCCTCTCGGTACTCTCATGGGAGAGGAAGTCAGTTGGCGCGTGGTATTCGCCTTCTCATCCGTATGGAGTGCACTGACCATTTTCCTAATAATGAGATGGATTCCGAGGCTCCCGGCATTGGAGGATCATGGACTTAAAGCCCAATTCGCATTCTTATCCAAGAGGGAGCCGTGGCTTATACTTGCCGTCACCATGGCTGGCAACGGAGGAATCTTCTGCTACTACAGTTACGTCAGCCCTATGATGACTAGTGTAGCAGGATTTCCGTCCTCTGCCATGACCTTAATAATGATACTTGCAGGTGCAGGGATGTGCATAGGCAATCTCGCTGGAGGACGCTTCGCCGACAAATATTCTCCAACTTCGGTCATATTCGTCATCCAAATAATAATGCTGTCCGCCCTTGTAATATTATTCTTCGGTGCTGGCAACAAACTCATCTCAGTCCTCATGACAGTTCTGTGCTGTAGCGGTCTATTTGCCGTATCTTCTCCTCAGCAGCACCTTATCATCAAATTCTCTCCTGGCGGTGAAATGATGGGAGGCGCGATGATACAACTTGCATTTAATCTTGGTAATGCCATCGGAGCATATTGTGGCGGGCTCCCTATTGAAAGTGGGGCCGGGGTAAGATATAGCACACTCATAGGCGCTTGTTTCATCTGTCTGGGTGTATTATTCGCATACATTCTCCATAGAAGAGTAGGGAAAGCCGGATTTTAATCCGGTTTTTTCGTATATTTGCGACACGAACATCAAAGGGGTGCCAATCGGTTTTGGCTGAGATTATACCCTCAAAACCTGACGCAGACAATGCTGCCGTAGGGATTGAGACACGCAGACTCCCATTGCGGAGTCGAGGTAATTCCCCAGATGTCTGAATATAAATTATTAATCAATTATGGGTTATCAGGCATTTGACCAGTATGCGTCCGAATATGACGCATGGTTTCTGGAAAACACCAACGTCCTTGAGACGGAGTTAAGGCTTGTGGCTTCATGCCTCAAGGATTCAGGAGACATTCTTTCCATAGGTTGCGGAAGCGCACTATTCGAAAAACTGCTTTCGGACAGGTATGGAATTCACGTCGCACATGGTATTGAGCCGGCAGAAGGCATGGCAGCTATAGCACGCAAGCGCGGATTCGACGTAGAGATCAACACCGCAGAAGAAGCGGACTACGGAGAGGATCGTTATGACACCGTACTATTCAACGGGTGCCCTTGCTATATGCAGGATCTCGGGCTAGCACTCAGGAAAGCGCATAAGTCTCTTCGCAAGGGAGGAAAAGCAGTCGTAATAGATGTGCCGAAAGAAAGTCCTTATGGACTCATATACAACCTCGCACTTGCTGTAGGAACATGGGACCACCCTCTTCTTGAAGGATGCAAGCCTAAGGATCCGTATCCGATCGAGCTTGTAAAGCAGGCAAGTTGGCGCACCACCAAAGAGAAGTCTGACACTTTGATTGCAAACGGCTTCATGGATCTCGTATACCGTCAGACACTCACCCTCGACCCTCATTATTCATTCACCACAGTGGAAGATCCAATAGAGGGGTATGACAGAGGATCTTACGTAGCGATAATAGGATACAAGAAATAATGAGTTGGAGTAGGGAGGCATATAGTTGCGCAGTTCCCGTTCTTGATGACATCAAGAAACATCCGTTCATTCTGGAACTTGCTTCAGGTACTCTTTCAAAAGAAAGATTTGCAAGGTACCTCGCCCAGGACAGAATTTACCTTGTCGGCTATGCATCTGAGATGAATGCTATAGCAGAGATGCTTCCAAAAGGCAGCCATGCTGACATGTTCAGACAATTCGCCATGGATGGCATGCAAGCCGAAAGAGACCTTCATGACCTGCTCAGTGTCACCATCGCAGAAGTGCCAGAAGCGAAGCCTCTGGAAGGCACAGTCGAATATATGAAGCACACGAGAGAAATCATAGAAAGCAAGGATCTTGCCCTTTCTCTTGCCGCCACGCTCCCCTGCACATGGATTTACAATGAAATAGGAAAATACCTGCAAGGAATAGCCAATATGGACTCGAACCCATATTTAGAGTGGATAAAGTGCTACACATCCCCACTCATGGATCAGGGCGCGAAAAGCTGCATTGAGCTGACGGATTTGGAAGCCGCACGGCAGACAGATGCAAAACGCGAACTTATGACCGCAGCTTTCATAAAGTCCACACAGTTCGAATGGATATTCTGGGATCAGGCATATAATGGTTGATATTATGAAAAGATACAACACTGTTCTCACCATCGCGGGCAGCGACTCCGGAGGAGGCGCTGGCGCGCAGGCGGATATCAAGACAATATCCGCCTGCGGATGCTATGCAGCATCCGCGATTACTGCCATTACAGTACAGAACACACTTGGAGTTAGCGCCGTAAGCGCCGTCCCTATCGACATTCTTCAAGGACAAATAGAAGCGGTGCTCTCTGACATAGGCGCCGATGCAGTAAAAATCGGGATGCTCCATTCATCCAAAGTAGTACGTTGCGTACGCGAAATGCTTGACAAGTTCGAAGTAAAGAACGTAGTTCTCGATCCTGTAATGGTGTCCACATCAGGCCATAGGCTCATCGAGGAAGAAGCTATAGCATCACTGATATCCGACTTGCTTCCCCGCGCAAGAGTAATTACGCCTAACATCCCTGAGGCGGAGATACTCCTCGGCGGTCAGAAGCTCACCCTACAGAAAGAACTGCCTGATGCAGCCAAAAGACTAGCAGATCTTTGCGGTGCAAGCGTTCTTCTCAAAGCTGGACACCTCAGCGAAGAAGAACTCGTGGACATCTTCTATGATGCCGAGGATGGGAAGTCCTACCGTCTGCCATCCGCAAGAATACACACCAAGAACACCCATGGAACTGGCTGCACCTTGTCGTCAGCCTTCGCCTCCATGCTTGCCAAGGGCATGTCCCTGCCAGAAGCAGCGGCCGCAGCCAAGGATTATATCAACAATGCCATCATTGCAGGCGCAGAATACACTATTGGGCACGGATTCGGCCCAGTAGACCATTTTTATAAATTCAGATAGATTATGACAGTTAAAGTCAATAATAAGGAAGTGCACACTAATGCGACTACCCTTTCAGAACTCGCATCAGAGCTTGCTTTACCGGAGAAAGGGGTCGCCGTTGCCGTATCTAACAAAATGATTCCACGCAGCGAATGGCAAGACACCAGCCTTTCCGAAGGCGTCAGTATAGTCGTCATACGGGCCACTTGCGGAGGATAGAGAGAAATGTTCCAGTTCATTTCACACTGCACCGAGAAATTAGGTTACGCAGACGGCATCAAACTCGCGCTTGAGGGAGGATGCAAGTGGATACAGCTAAGAATGAAAGATGCATCGGCATCGGAGATCAAGGCCGTAGCACTGGAAGTAGCCCCTATGTGCAGGGAATATGGTGCAAAATTCATACTCGATGATCATGTAGAACTTGTGGAGAGCGTCGGTGCAGATGGTGTGCATCTCGGAAAGGATGATATGCCTCTTGACGAAGCTCGCACAATACTGGGTGCAGAAAAAATTATCGGGGGCACCGCTAACACACTCGAGGATGTGCTCCGGCTCACAAGGCTCGGAGCAGATTATATAGGCTGCGGGCCATTTCGCTTCACCACCACCAAAAAGAATCTTTCACCGGTGCTCGGACTAGAAGGCTACAAGGCCATAGTCCGTGGTATGCATGAATCAGGAGTAAAGATTCCGATTGTGGCAATAGGGGGAATAACAGTGGCTGACATTCCATCCATCATGGCAACGGGAGTAGACGGAATAGCCCTCAGCGGGGCCATCCTCGGAGCAGACGACCCTTCAGCCATGACAAAGGAGATAATACAGACAATCAAACAATCAGAAAAAGACAAATAAAATGGATAAATTGGTTATTGCAGGAAAAGAATTCAATTCCAGGCTCTTTCTTGGAACCGGAAAATTCAATTCCAATGATATTATGGAGAAAGCAATTCTTGCTTCTGGAACGGAAATGGTTACCTTAGCCATGAAACGTGTCGAACTGGAAGACAAGAATGACGATATGCTTAAACACATCGAACATCCAGGCATCCAACTACTTCCTAACACATCAGGGGTCAGAAATGCAGACGAAGCAGTATTCGCCGCACAGATGGCACGTGAAGCATTCGGAACCAACTGGCTCAAACTGGAGATTCATCCGGATCCAAGATACCTTCTTCCGGATTCAATTGAGACGCTTAAAGCCACAGAACAACTTGTAAAACTAGGCTTCATCGTACTTCCATACTGCCAGGCAGACCCGACACTGTGCAAGCATCTTGAGGAAGCTGGGGCAGCAGCAGTTATGCCTCTTGGCGCGCCTATCGGAACCAACAAGGGACTCCAGACCAGAGACTTTATCCGCATCATTATAGAACAGGCCACAGTACCGGTAGTAGTGGATGCAGGAATCGGAGCACCAAGCCATGCAGCAGAAGCGATGGAAATGGGAGCTAGTGCGTGTCTTGTCAATACAGCCATAGCAGTTGCTGGAGATCCTGTAGCCATGGCTACTGCATTCAAGGCTGCAGTGGAGGCTGGAAGGATGGCCTTTGAGGCAGGACTTGGAGCACAGAGAGATGGATTTATCGCCGAAGCAAGCTCACCTCTTACATCATTCCTCGACGAAGCATAATAGGAGGCCGGAGATGTTTACAGACGAACTTGCAAAGATTGACTGGGACGAGACTACAGCCAAGATAGCATCCAAGACAGATAATGATGTTCGCAGAGCACTCGGCAAGGAGCACTGCGACGTGGAGGATTTCATGGCTCTTATCTCACCAGCAGCAGAGCCATATCTTGAAACCATGGCGGCACTGAGCCGCAAATATACGGAAGAACGCTTCGGAAAGACCATTTCCATGTTCATTCCACTCTATATTACCAACTCATGCACCAATTCATGCGTTTACTGTGGTTTTCATATAAGTAACCCGATGCCACGCGTGATATTGACTCCGGAGCAGTGCGAAGATGAATACAAAGCCATCAAGAAACTTGCTCCTTTCGAGAACTTGCTGATAGTCACTGGAGAGAATCCTGCCAAAGCTGGAGTCCCTTATCTGGCCAAGGCGCTGGATATAGCCAAGAAATATTTTTCAAACCTCAAAATAGAGGTAATGCCGCTCAAGACAGAAGAATACGAGGAGCTGACCCACCACGGACTGAACGGTGTAATATGCTTTCAGGAGACATACAACAGAGCACATTACAACATCTACCACCCACGTGGCATGAAAGCCAATTTCGACTGGAGATGCAACGGATTCGACCGTATGGGGCAAGCGGGAGTTCACTCCATAGGAATGGGAGTACTCATAGGACTTGAGAAAGAATGGCGTACCGACATCACCATGATGGCCTACCATCTTAGGTATCTTCAGAAGCATTATTGGCGCACCAAATATAGTGTGAACTTTCCTCGAATGAGACCGGCTGAGAACGGAGGATTTCAGCCTAACTGCGTGATGACAGACAGGCAACTTGCGCAAGTCACTTTTGCCATGCGCATCTTCGACCATGATGTGGACATATCATACTCCACCCGTGAGCCAGCCAAGATCAGGGACAATATGGCCACCCTTGGAGTCACCACCATGAGCGCAGAGAGCAAGACCGAGCCAGGAGGGTACTACACCTACCCTCAAGCACTTGAGCAGTTTCATGTCAGCGACGACAGGACTGCCGTGGAGATAGATAGGAGACTGAGGGAACTCGGCCGTGAGCCAGTTTGGAAAGACTGGGATGCCAGTTTCGATGAGACCAAAATGAGATAGTCATATGGAAAGGTATTCCAGACAGACAATGCTTGAGGAACTTGGGGAAGAGGGCCAGCAGAAGCTCTCTTCCACTAAAGTTCTGCTAGTGGGTGTAGGTGGACTTGGCTCCCCTATTGCCACATATCTTACGGCAGCAGGAATAGGCACGCTCGGAATAGCGGATGCTGACCTCGTGAGCCTTTCCAACCTCCAACGCCAGACCCTGTACAAGGAGTCTGAAGTAGGGTTACCCAAAACTTCATGCGCTGCATCAAGGCTTCACGAGCTTAATTCCGAGGTTAAAATCATTCCTTACGAAGGATTCATCACGAAAGACAATGCCACAGATATTCTGAAAGGCTACGACATCATCGTAGACGGCTGCGACAATTTCGCTACTCGGTTCATACTGAATGACACGTGCTTAGAACTTGGCAAACCCTATGTATACGGAAGCATCCAAGGTCTTAACGGACAGGTATCCGTATTCTGTACTCCTGACAAGAATGGACACATTCATTCCTACAGAGACTTATACGACGAGAACGAACTCACAAGTATGACGCCTCCATCGAAAGCCGTGCTCGGAGTCACCCCGTCGATAGTTGGCAGTGTGGAAGCGACACAAGCTCTCGAACTGGCAGGCGGATTCGGAGAGCCTCTTATCGGCAAATTATGGAGCATCGACCTACGCTCGATGAATTCGTTCCTCATAGATCTTCCATAATGAAGATAATTGTCATTAGCCGTCCGGATTTCTTTGAGGGAGAGACACTAATAGTTGAGAAACTATTCGAGTGCGGACTAGAAAGACTGCATCTGCGTAAGCCCCACTGCGAAGAGAAGGCTCTTGAGGATTGGATTAAGGATATCAGTGAGGCGTACCGCAGACGAATCGTTCTGCATGACCATTTCGGCCTTGCAAGCCAATATAGCCTCGGTGGCGTCCACCTCAACTCCCGCAATCCACTTCCTCCTTCAAGAGTTCACGGTATGACCATATCAAGATCCTGTCATAGCATAGAAGAGCTGAAGGCCTATAAAGGCCAATGTGACTACCTATTCCTCAGCCCCATCTACGACAGCATCTCCAAAGAAGGCTATGGGAGCGCCTTTTCAAGGCAGACACTCGATATGGCTGCTTCAGAAGGGATAATAGATTATAAAACATACGCCCTGGGCGGAGTAAGCATAGAACATATTGAAGAACTCAAGTCGATAGGGTTTGGAGGCGCAGCAGTGTTAGGGGCACTATGGCAGTCTGACAGACCAGAAGAATATCTAAAAAGGCTTCTCGAAGAATAAATCCACGAGAAGCCTTTCTCATTTAGTAATGAGTTGATAGCCCTAAAGAATATTCATCGACTGCTCACGAATCTTCTCCAACTCGTCTTTCATACGGACAACATACTGCTGGATCTCTGAATTGTTGGCTTTTGAGCCAGTGGTATTGATTTCCCTGCCCATCTCCTGAATAATGAAGCCAAGTTTCTTACCAGGATACTCCTCTGAATCAATGGTATCCATAAAATATTTACAGTGCTGGCGAAGACGAACTTTTTCCTCATTGATATCGAACTTCTCAAGATAAAATATCATCTCCTGCTCGAATCGTTCCTTATCCATCTTAATCGAAAGGTCCTCCGCTGCCTTGACAATCTTCTTCCTTATGTTGTCTACTCGCTCCGGCTCAAGAAGCTCAATCTTGTCATACAAATTCCGAATGGTAGAGACCCTTGAAGTAACATCGTCATATAGAGCTTTGCCTTCCCTGCTGCGATATTCACAGACCATCTCAAGGCAACGATCAAACGCATCGCTAATCTCAGGCCAGCACTCGTCAGTCAGAACGTCCGTTCTCTTAACTTCAGCTACTTCCGGCATACGAAGAACGGATGCAAGAAGGGCGGAAGTCTGCGTCTGGTCAGAGCTTATTCCAAATTCGGATGCGAGTTCCATAGCACCACGCATATAAGTTCTTGCCACATCCATATTAATCTGCCGCCCGGAATCGGAAACGTCTGCTTCCCATGTAAGGAATACATCTATCGTACCGCGCACTAACACCTGGGCAAGCCTTGCGCGCAATTCAAGTTCCTTGTCCTTGGGAAGAAGCTGACTTTTGAGGTTAATATCAGCAGTCTTTCCGTTCAGAGTACGTATTTCGACGGTAAGTTTACCACCAGCAAGCGAAACTTCAGCTTTGCCGTATCCTGTCATTGACTTTATCATATATACAATTGTTTTTTTTCTTTCAACAGTTGTTCAGTCTGTTCCCATAGGGCGGCTGAAGCAATCCTACGTTCCATGAATTTTTCGGGAAGCGGTTCCGAGCCATTTCCTCGAAACAGCTGCATACTTCTGTCTGAGAGCAATGCGTTCACGGCCGGTAGAGCCCCCTCTTCCGGTCTCTTGCACAATGGCTTAAACACAGCATCGGCTATCGGATCAAACCAGCGGCCAAGGTCGATCATATTGCTGCTAACTACCCCGGGATCAGAGACATTCACATTCAGATCCGGTTCTCGTCTGGCAAGTTCAATACTAAAGTACATCAGAGCCAACTTTGACTGAGCATAGTTGTGCAACTGCCGGTAACCATCTGGCCTGACATTGATAAAATCAGATGGTTCCTTGACATGGTTGCATGTAAGAGAAATCATATTGACCACATGCCCATCGCTCTCAAGATTAGGGAGAAGAAGATGTGTAAGGAGAAAGGGGCCCAGATAATTGACAGCTATAGTCTGCTCAAATCCGTCTTCCGTTAGAGAATAATCCTTGGGCATAACCCCAGCATTATTAAACAATCCATATAATGCCCTTCCGTCAAGGGAAGACGCAAAATCCCTTATAGAAGCGAAGGAGTCAAGCCGCAACTCTGCGAGTTCAAGCTCCGCCTCAGGCACATCGTGAAGGATAATGTCCCGCACAGATGCCGCCTTTGACAGATTCCTACACGCCATGATTATCTTAAATCCCTTGGCAGCCAACATCTTGGTCGCAGCAGAGCCCATGCTTCCGCTTGCACCCGTTATCACTACAACCTTTTCCATATTGCACTTATGACAGGTTTTGGAAGTATACTAAATAGTGGAGGAAGATAATAGCTCATCAGAGAAGGATTGACCACCCTGCGTCCACGGTACATTCCGCGAAGTCCACGCCTCACTATCGTAGATGGTCTCTTGATAATACCAATTCCCACGCCAATCTTCATCAACGAAGGCTTCAGTTTATATAAAGGCGTTGCAACAGCACCTGGGCACATAGTGCATACCCGCACTCCGTAAGGCTTCATCTCGTAATAAAGAGCCTTGCCGAAACTCTTCAGAAAGGCTTTAGTCGCGGCATAAGTGGTTATTCCTGGGAAAGGAAGGCTTGCAGCTACAGAACTCATATTGAGTATATATCCGCAGCCACGTTTTTTCATATCCTCCCCAAAGAGTATACATAGTTTGGCAGGCGTAAGATTGTGGAGCAGCATCATCATCTCCATCTTTCCAATATTCTCCAACCCAAGTTCCTTAAAGAAGAACACACCAGCATCATTGATGAGTATGTCCACCTCAAACCCCTGCTTACGGCAATAGGAATACAGTTCATCTGCAGCATCTACTCTTGCCAGATCCATATATATGCCTTCAGCCTTTACGCCGAACTCCGATGCTATCTGGACTGATACCAGCGGAAGTTTCTCTTTCTCAATGCTTACTATCAGAAGGTCACATCCCGCACCAGCCAATGCACGGCAGTATTCAAGCCCCATTCCAGAACTTCCGCCAGTAACCAAAGCAAGCGGGGTATGTCCAAGTCTGCGCTTAAACATCCCTTTCAGCTTTATCAATCTCCTCCTGAAGACTCTTAGGAAGATTCTCCACACAATGATGACACCTCATCTCCAGCGTGTACATTCTTCCAATGCAATAGTTGGAATGCTTGCACCCGCTGCACTCAATCTCACCAGTGCGGAGTTTATTCACAAATTCTGTATCGTGTACAAGAGCCCTCGCCACTTGAAGCCCTTCGAAACCTGCATCCAGCACCTCCTCCATCTTATGCTTGGAAATCAGGCCTCCGACATATATGAGCGGCAGCTTCAACTGCTTTCTAAAGATTTTGGCTTCATCAAGAAAATATGCCTCTTTATATGGCACAGTCGGTATCATCAGTCGTCCACCGAGAGCAATTCCTGCCTTGAGCCACCAGAACTTACGCATATCCATATAGTAGCGTAAAGTCTTTAGAGGCATGGCTCCGCGCATGACCTCCATAGGAGCCTTGCTAACAAAGCCTGCAGTTAGCACAAGTGCATGCACCCCGAGTCTTTCAAGTTCCTTTGCCACGAGAAGGCACTCATCCGTCTGCATACCACGCTTGAATCCATCATGCATGTTCACCTTCACGATCACCCCAAGATCATTTCCAGCTTCACGCATCACCCTTTCAATGACGAGCCTCATAAAACGCATTCTATTGTCAAGGCTTCCCCCGAACTCGTCGTGACGGTGATTGGTGTATGGTGAGAGGAATTGACTGATAAGGTACCCATGTCCAGCATGTATCTCCACGCAGTCAAAGCCAGCCTCTCTGGCAAGATTCACGGCATTCCCGAAATCATCCACCAGGGCATAAATCTCATCCTTACGAAGCGCTCGTACAAAAGTCGGAGAGTAAAGATTAAAGCCAGATGAAGCACCCACCGGCATGCAGCCACAGGTGGCACGGTGAGTCATATTGCCACAATGCCCGAGTTGAATCGAAGCCTTGGCACCATAAGAATGCACGGAATCGGTAAGTTTCTTCAAGTCAGGGACTATTTCTTTCCTCATCCACAACTGACCATCAAATGACAGCCCAGACTGGCTGACAGCCGCATAAGCTACAGTAGTCATGCCCACACCACCACGCGCCACTGCGGTATGGTAGTCAAATAGGTCCTTTGACGGCTTGTTGCCATAAGCCATATTTTCAAAGGCTGCGGAACGGATAACCCTATTGCGCAGTTCCACCGGACCTATCCGGCATGGAGTAAAAATCTTTGATTCCATAAATCAATAGATAAAAGGAATGATTCTCTTGACCTTCGTAGTATCAAGTTCATCCCCGAATTCCTTTTTATATTTCTCGTATATTCTTGATGCCCTCGGGCACAGATTAGCAAAAGTCCATACGGCAAATAGCACGCCCGACCATGACCAGGTCATAATAGCAAATCCCACCCATTCGGTCAGTTCTCCGAAATAATTAGCGGAAGTAACGTATTTGAACATCCCCTTTTTGGGAAGATAGTGCCGCGTGTCACCAGGAGCGCGAAGATGCCTGATTATACTATCTGACTGGATATTGACAAACATCCCAAGAGCAAACACAACTAGACCGATGACAAACTGAGGACTTCTTAGCCATGCAGTCTGATACATCTCCGATGGCGAAAGATAAAACAGCCATCCACCTTGCATGAAAGCATTCAAAGTATTGAAAACAACCCCCATAAGAATAATGCTCAACGGCATTTTACTCTTTCCCTTGATAAGAAATGGGAAAATGAACGAGCGCTGGAAATAATGCAGTTCGAAGACAATCAGAAAAATAAGCCTCGTCATATCATCCTTCCTGTCTGACAATAGCCACAACAGGAGCATCGCAAAAAACACAGGAGACTCCATCAGCACCCAACCTAGACGATTGTTCACAGCAGGCCCCCACTTCTTGTCGTAGAATTTTCCATAGCCCGCATCCACGAAGAACAATGCCACAAACACTATCACAGCCACGACCGCCATCACGACAAGAAAAATATTAAATGCTTGAACACTCATAGACTATAGGGAATGGAGATGACCGAAAGTGCGCTTCCAGTTGCAGAATTTCAAGTCACTATCCTTAATCATAAAATTAAACATTCCGCTGTCATGAAAGCGGATTCCGAGCGCGTCATCCTCATCTATCTGAAGGAGACTTGCACAGTCAGGGAATTGTTCTTTTATTTCCTGGAAGAAAGGGACTCCGAGCAGTTTGTGTCCATCCGCATCATCAGCACACTGACTGAACTCAATAGCCATCTCCGGCTCGGCAAGTTCATTGTCATCATCATCCACAAGAATACAACTGTTGAATGTCTCCATATTGACAGTCTTACTATATTTCACCACGGCAAGTTGTTTGTCCCACTTTCCGAGCGGCGTTGGGACTGGAGACTCATACCCCACATAGTCGTCTATCGCCGCGAAAAAATATAACATTCCCTCGTGAGGAAGCCGGCCTTCGGCATCAAAAGGTGCTATATCCGCGCAGTCTATCTGACAGATGAACGTGAGCGGAAACTCGCCTTCCTGTCCATCCTCATCCGTGTACGTCATCATCGGGTACTCCACCTGCGGTGGCAAGTCTGGATTTCCCCACCATTTACTACAACAGAAAAGTGTAGAATCCGTACTCTTTAGTGAAAGTCTTATCGCCATAATTTTGTAAATATACGGAAATAATATCAGATTATTACGAACTTTTTTCTAAATTTGAGGTTTTGAAACAACAAACATTTTATACAAAATAGATTATGGAAGAAGCCAGGAAACTGAATTTCCTCGAGGAAATTATTGAAGACGATCTCAAGTCAGGAAAAGTCTCAAGCATTTTGACACGTTTTCCTCCTGAACCGAACGGATACCTCCACCTTGGACACGCCAAATCACTCTGCATAAATTTCGGTCTTGCTCAGAAATACGGTGGCAAGACCAATCTCCGATATGACGACACCAACCCAGTAAAGGAAGATACCGAGTATGTTGACTCCATCAAGGAGGATATCAAATGGCTCGGATTCCAGTGGGAAAAGGAATGCTATGCGTCAGATTACTTCGATCAGCTCTATCAGTGGGCGGAAGAGCTAATCCAAAGAGGCCTGGCATACGTAGACGACCAAAGTCAGGAAGAGATCTCCAAAAATAGAGGTACGGTGGACAAGCCTGGCACCGACAGTCCATGGCGCGACCGTACCGTAGAGGAGAACCTGAGACTTTTCAGAGAAATGCGAGACGGCAAATACGCCGATGGTGAGAAAGTACTTCGTGCTAAAATTGATATGGCACACCCAAACATGATGTTCCGTGATCCTCTCCTCTACCGCATCAAACACGCGCATCACCACCGCACCGGAGACAAATGGTGCATCTACCCGATGTACGACTACACCCACGGACAGTGTGATTCCATAGAACATATCACCCATTCCATCTGCACCCTCGAATTTGACGTCCATAGGCCTCTGTACGACTGGTTCATCCAGACTCTCGGCATCTACCCATCGCATCAGTATGAATTTGCAAGGCTCAACCTCACATACACTCTTATGTCCAAGCGCAAACTCCTTGAACTTGTACAGAAGGGCATCGTAGCAGGATGGGACGACCCAAGAATGCCAACACTCTGTGGCGTGCGCAGAAGAGGATACACACCAGACGCACTCAAAATGTTCTGCGACAAGATCGGTGTTTCCAAACGCGACCAGCTCATGGATATCCAGCTTCTCGAATGGTGCGTACGTCAGGACCTGAACGCACGGTCCAACCGGTATATGGTGGTCCAGGACCCGGTCAAGGTCACCATCACCAATTATCCAGAAGGACAAGTAGAGTGGTTTGACTGCCCTCTCAACCCTGCCGAGCCAGAAGGACCCACACGCAAAGTTCCTTTCACGGGAGAGTTGCTAATTGACCGTGCGGACTTCATGGAAGATGCTCCGAAGAAGTTCTTCAGACTCAAGCCTGACGGAGAGGTCCGCCTCAAATACACCTATATCATAAAGTGCGAGGAGGTCATCAAAGACGAAGCAGGCAATGTCATAGAGTTAAAATGCACATACGACCCAAGCACCCGCCCAGGAGCCGGAGAGTGGAGAAGTGTCAAGGGCACCATCCACTGGGTTTCCACTGCATACGCCAAGGAGATTGAGCTCCGCAATTACGACCGACTGTTCACCCTTGCAGACATGAGCCAGGTACCGGAAGACAAAGACTACAAGGATTTCCTTAATCCTGACTCTCTTACCATCGGCAAGGCGTTTGCAGAGCCGGCGCTTCTCGAAGATAATTCTGGCATCGCAGTACAGTTCGAGCGCACCGGATACTACATCAAGGACAAAGATTCCTCAGAGGACAAAGCCACCTTCAACAAGACGGCATCCCTGAAAGATTCATACAAACCGGAATAATAATATATAGCAATAGCCTCCCTGGTTTCGCCGCGATCAAAGCCCGCATCCTACTATGGACGTGGGCTTTTTCAGCACAATGCGGTGGATTCATCTGCCGAATATAGGGAAGTTATTTGTTTGCTCCGCCTTCCCCTGCCCCTTCGAAGGCACTCGGTACCAGAAACCCCCTCCTACGATACGCGATGCGTCTTCTGTGCGCGAATTCTTTTCAGTACAATACGATGAATTTAGTCAAGTATTTGCAGCTTGTTGTGTGTCAGCGATTTTTGGTTAAAACGATAGAAAAGTGAACACGAATATTCTGTGGATAAAGAAAAAGATGAAGATTTAACGTATTTCACTTTTTATAACGCGCAAAAGTGTGTTGAATAATATTTATTATGAAATTAGATGGTTTTGTGAGGTAATCTTAGATTCTAAAAATATAAGAATGATGCAGCTATATTTTGACAAGGATAATATGGAGCTAATTCACTTTGGAGGTAAAAACCATGAATTTACGATAAAAAAGTGTGAAAATATTACAAAAAATTAGGGTTTATTAATTTTATTTTATAGAAAATATCTAAATTTGTAAACCAAACCTAATAAAATAATATAATTTTTATTAAATATAATTTACATGAGTATTAGTAAAGATGTCATTAAGCAGTGTCTGATTAGCAAGCAGCGCGAGGTGGATGAGGCGGTGATTGTGAACCGTCCCGTAGAATTCGAAGAGAACGGCAACTATGTGATAGTTGGCGTGAGACATGCGGGTAAATCGTACTTGTTGTATCAGCGTGTTCGTCAACTTCAGGCAGCAGGAAAAGGATGGGATGAGATTCTGTTTGTGGACTTTGAGGATGAGCGTCTGGCGGAATTCCAGACGGAAGACTTCAACGGTCTGCTGGAAGCCCATCTAGAACTGTATGGTAAAAAGCCGGTGGTGTTTTTGGACGAGGTGCAAAACATTCCGCATTGGGATAAGTTTGTGCGGAGACTGACTGATGCGAAATACAGGGTGTATGTGACGGGCAGCAATGCAAAGATGCTGAGCAAGGAGGTGGCAACTACGTTGGGCGGACGGTTCTTTATCTATGATGCGTACCCATATTCATTCAAAGAGTATCTGGCAGCGCAACAGGTGGAGCTGAGGGAGCATTGGGAGTATGACACGATTCAGAGAAGCGAAGTGAAGCGACATCTGAATGAGTACTTCTATTACGGCGGTCTGCCAGAGATCCTGTCGTTTAAGAACAAGCGGTCTATGCTTTCGAGTTTGTACCAGAAGATATACCTAGGTGACATCTGTGTCCGAAACAACATTAAGAACGACAGGGTGCTGAACATCCTGATTAAGAAGATGGCAGAGAGCGTGAAGCAACCGCTGTCGTATAACAGGCTGAAGAACGTGATAGTGGCAACAGGGTCACCCATCAGTGTGCCTACTACGATAGACTATGTGGATTACGCCTCTGACAGTTGGCTGATACTGCCCATGGAGAACGAGGTTGGGAAGTTGACGGAGAAGGAAATGCAGAAGAAATACTACTTCGTTGACAACGGGTTGCTGAACCTGTTCTTGATGAATTCAGAGACTTCACTGCTGGAGAACGTAGTGGCGGTGGAGCTGTGCAGGCGGTTTGGCAAAAAGAATGTGTTTTTCCTGAACGCGGGAAAGGAGATAGACTTCATAGTACCTGACGAGAAGCTGGCCATACAGGTATCCTACAGCATCAAGGATGCGACCACCTACAATAGGGAGGTGCCGCCACTGGTGAAGTATGCCAAGGCGCACCAGGACTGGAAGTGCCTATTGATTACGTATGATGAGGAGGGCACGGAAGAGGGAATACCCGTGGTGTCAGTGTGGAAGTGGCTGATGGAGGTGTGAGGATTGAGAAGTTTAGGGAAATACTGGAATTGGAGGAGAAGTATAAGCATGTGAACCAATATAAGTGAAAGAAAAAAGATAAAGTATCGCTGGACTTATATAGAACATCAAGATAAAGGAGAACTGGTCGCAAATTGCGACCGGTTGGTTGCCGTGGATAATATAGAGACTCTAATAAAAGTGATTAGAGGACAGCAAGTTATGCTTGACCGTGACCTTGCAACGCTGTATGGTGTAGAGACAAGAACTTTGAACCAAGCAGTCAAACGTAATATTCAGAGGTTCCCTGCTGATTTTAGGTTTCAGTTAACAATGGAAGAATGTTCAAAATCACAGATTGTGACTTTGAACGCAGGACGAGGACAAAATATCAAGAAGTTACCTTATGCCTTCACAGAGCAAGGTGTGGCTATGCTTAGCAGTGTCCTTCGTTCACAAACAGCAATAGATGTGAATATTCGAATTATGCGAGCCTTTGTTTCCATGCGCCATTTTATGGTAAACAACGCTTCTGTGTTCAGCCGCTTGGAAACTATGGAGTACCACCAACTGGAAATGCAGCAACACGTGCAAGAATCCGACAAACGTATAGAAGAAGTGTTCCGCAGATTGGACGAGGGCAATGCAAAGCCGAAGCAGGGCGTGTTCTACAATGGGCAAAAAGTGGTTCGGATTCTCAAAGATGGAGATACTTACACCAGGCGAATTGGTGGAAAGAATCAATAGAGAGTAATCAATACGCAACAATTGTCGATAGTGTGTCGCAATGTTGATAAGTTTCCTTAAATTCCATTAAGAATCTTGCAATATTATCATACCTTTGTCCATGTGAGATTTGAGTCAATTTAAAATTGCTCAAAACACACTCACTATTCATTTGATTGACAGTAACTCCATTACAAAGGTATTTTTTAATCAGTAATGAATAGAGCGATTATTAATGTAAAACTCCATAAAACACCATGAGTACTATCAAAAACACCTCATCATCACAGCAGACAGTATACAAAAGAGGAGAAACAACTATTGAAAACACCCTTCTTCCGACACCGGAAGCAGCCTCGGCGGCAAAGTATATAGATGTACCGGTTTCGCATAGCCGGGGCCTTGCCTTTCTTGATATTCCTTTTTATACATTACAGGGAAGGGAGATAAGTATTCCAATACAGCTAAATTACGCAAGCGGGGGTATAAAAATGGATGAAACGACTGGGGTGGCTGGATTAGGATGGTCGCTCATGGCCGGTGGCGTAGTCACACGTACGGTGATGGATATGCCTGATGAGTTTGTGGCTCCCAGAATGGCGCACAAAATGCCGAGCGAAAGTCTCTTGAAGAGATTGGAAGCTCAGACATCCGACAATGAGACGAATAAGTACTTAAACGATATAGAGCAGCATCGTGTTGATTCCAGCCTTGATAGATACAACTACAATGTCAATGGGCTATGCGGAGCATTTGTCATACTGGATGACAAGACGGTTTTTCATTTATCTGGGGATGGAGCGGAAATAATACCGACTTTTGGTTCCAATGGAGACTTAGATGCATTCACCATAATTGCGCCGGATGGTACCCAATATCAACTTTCTGAAAAAGAGAAAAGTGCTCATGACGGGTCTTCATCACAACTCTCCACATTGACAAATGGGGCCCTGGACCGATGGGAAGCAACCACCGCGTGGCACCTCACATCAGTCACAAGCAACAGTGGCCTGGAATCCGCAACATTACGATATACAGCACCTAAGAAATGGATACAGAACACTATGTCCAGACGCGAGGTGCTGACCATAAACAAGAGTGCTAACAGGGAATCTAAGTCCACGAACACCGAGTATACTTTCATCGCAAGATCACATGAAGCAAAAGTGCTCTCGGAAATTACTCTCTCCGGATACAAGGCGGTATTCACTTATGCAGAAGATACAGGGGAAAGCAATCACTATGTGTTGGACGGGGACTCAAGAAAGAACTTTCCTTTCCGGCTCACTGGCATTACTATTTTTTACGGCAGTTCGGAACTTGCACGGCTTGTCGTAAATACAGGAAGAGAAGTCCATGACGGCAGGATTATTCTTAACTCCCTACGTCTTTACAATGGAGATACTCTCAATGACAGATGGGATTTCACATACGATACTCGAAACACTCAAGTATCGCGCTACTCTCAAGACTGGTTCGGCTATTATAACGGAGAAGATGACGCTTCCAACCATCCACGCAGTGGCATCGGCCCATTCACAGTGCCTGTCTCCACGGAAGTAGTAACACTGACGTGCGGCACTCCCAATGCCAGAAAAGCCACCTACATGTCGCTTCTAAGTGCCGACCATGATGGCGCAATGACGGAATTCCAATATGAAGGATGCAGCGTGGCCTCACCATTAACAGGCAATAACCCGTCTACCATAGGCATAAGGGTACATAAAATAAAGATTTACGACAATGGACGACTCGCCAGAGTCAGATCCTTCTCATATGAGAGCCCTTTCCCGAATGGCCCATATTATCCTTCGTCATCAATGTACACTACCGTCAGGGCCACCAAATCAAGTTCTCTTGTAGTCGGAGAGATCCCCACCAATAGTGTTGATTGGGCTTTTCATATACATTCTCATCCCGTTGTCATAGGACCTTCCATAATGGATACATGTGTCTATTACGGAAAAGTAACAGAAGACATCTCCGCTGTTGACAATTCCGATGAAAACGATAACTTGACTCATCCGACGGCGAGAACAATAAGGATATTCTCCACAGAGGACCTTAGAGAAGAAGTGACTGCCACATTGGATCGTTTCCCGACCAAGTGGAAAAACACTTATACCTCAAGTCCATTAACCCCCGACACAGCGGATCCGATGAGCGGTGTGCGCAAACAATATTCAGATAGTGGACCTACAATGGTTCCTTTACTTACAAGACAAGAGGAATACTCATGGAATCAGGGACGTGGACTTTCTCTCATCTCTTCTACTGATTTTACCTATAGAGCCAGTATGGGCAAACGCACAGTAGTCACTGACTATAGAGCCACACAGGTGATGCAGGAAGTCACCGCCGGAAACATTCCATTTCAAGATATCTACCACTATCCAGTACGGACAAATTCTGCACCGAGACGAATCCCTGTATCGGAATGCCACACTAGATACGCCGACGATAACTACTCAACCGTTATCGACAGATATAAGTTGGACACTTCTTATGTGTACAGAGCGGCCATAAGCCAGCCGATAAGAGTGTCTGCTGTATCGCTGACGGAAGGCGGGCTCACGAGGAGAGTGGACTACACCTATCCGGACTCATGGACAGGAAGCGAGTCTTGGGTAGCAACCTTAAGAAACCGCCACATGCTGTCCATCGTACTGCGAAAAGATTACCGCATATTGGACTCGACAGACTCAGGCACTGTTTCGCCTATTGACCCGGGAACGCCAATAGAACCCGTAGAACCTATAGAGCCAATAGAGCCTCTTGGTCTCATTGATGTTTCTTCAGACACCACACCCTATAAGTCAGAGATAACAGAATTTAAGACTTTCCTAATGCCGGAGCATAATATCGTAACCATGCCGGCCATTCGGAAAGAACTGACACATGGCGAGGAATCCTGGCGAGAAGAAGTTATGTCAAGAGACTTTGCTGGCAATATAAGTGAGGTAGAAAGCAAAGGGAAACCGAGAACCGTGATTCTGTGGGG
>DKDJ01000006.1:0-148380 GCA_002451795.1 Bacteroidales bacterium UBA6851
ATTCAAAGTTACTGATTACACCCTATGGGCAGGACAGGCACGGACTTCATTCCGCTAACGCTCCATTGCGTCCGCACCAGACCTGCCGGGAAAGAGGTAAGGCTTCGCCTTGATTTCTTTGACGCTCGCTTCATCCTCTCCGGAAGTGTCATCCGCTATGCTACTGACACCTTCTTCGAGGGCAAGCGGAGACGCGAGACTGTGACAGACGGTGTTCCGCTTCACTCCACATCGTCAATCCCAGACTCGCAGAGCGGAATCGCTCCGTTGGCACTCCGCTCCATTTGTGCCGGGCCTATACGCTCCAGGGGCTTCAGCTCCTCCGTTGCGGCTGCGGGATTTACGCCGACTGCGCCGAGCCCATTCTGGTCTCGTCTCCGTTCACGGCTCCAATCCCTCCGCCTCCACTCCGTCACTCAAGCCCCTTCCGCCGGCCCGGCTCCCACGTCCGAAGGGCGTCACCGTTCCACCCTGATTCGACCATCTGTGCCAGAGCCGGAAAGACCGTCATCTCTCGCCTCGACCGTCATACCGTCCGGCTCCTGCCGCGCCTGTCGGCTTGCCTGCTCACTCTCCGGAAGACAGAAAGAACGATGCTGACACACCGTCCTTTCCGACTTCCTCCGAGTCGAGCGGAAGGTGACCGCACGCTCCAATGTCAGTGAATAGTAGAACTACATCACACGCCTGAAGCGAGAAAAAGGACATATATGGCGCTGAAAAAACAACAAAATCGGCTTTGCTGCCTTTCTCAAAGATGGTAAGCGATGACAGGTCTTCAATATTGCCGGATTATCCGTAACTTTGTCCCTGCTAAAGTCCCCATGAGTTACCTATGTGGGGAAGACTTCAAGCCATACATCCTTTCCGGGCACAGTCCTCCAATCCTGACAACAACATTAACCCGTCAATCGTTGAGGCTATGCCGAAGTATATTCCAAATTCAAGATTCTCAGACTGCTGGGCATCGGTCGGGAACATAACATTCTATCACCGCAATGGTCAATGCTATTTCAGAAATAAGTCCGTTTGCAAGTTCCCACGAACAACGGGGCAGATTGCCGCCTCTGAAATTCATAGTCGTGCGCTTGCCGCGTGGCGGACACTTGACCACAATACTCAACTCCGTTGGAACGAATACGCCAAAGCCGTCCCGTCTCACCGTCCGCCGTTTGACAAGACAGCGCATATCACCGGACACAATCTTTTCGTGTCGGCATATCACGGCTTCGCTCAAATTGGAAACGAACATATTCCGGAGCCGAAAGAATGGAGACCGTTCCCGGTTGTGCATATTGAGTTCGTATCAGCTGTTGAGGTTGATGACGGTGGTACACTACGAATCAATTTCAAGGTATTGATGGAGGACGGATGCGATGTCGGCCGATATAGGCTTCATCTGAGGATGCAGTTCACAAGTCCGGGAGCAGGAGTGAGACCTGGACTTATGCGGACTTTTATTGCAGAAGAGAACGTCGCATCGGATGCCGGTTACAAAGCCTCGCTATTGGTCGAGGATTACAAGGCTATCTGGGGATTGTCATTGCCGGAATATCAAGTCCATTGCAGATATTCGCTCATTGACACAGTCTCTGGCTATAGAAACAACCACAGAAAAATGTCATTTATTATGGCGATAGGAATCAAAAAACAACCCTATAGATAAGCAAGAGCGTCCTAAATTCATTTGAGATTGCTGGGGCAGAAAAGTGGCGTATGAAACACGAACGGTTCAGTTCGCCATCAGCACCTCCGCATAGCCGTCTGTCAGGTTCGGCAAGACGATTGGAGACAATGATTTCAAATTCCTCCAATCAAGGTCATAGATTCGTGTGCCGTTGAATGCCTCGGAAAAGTTGAGAAGAAGATGATCCGGTCTTCCCGGGTTCGATGTCACATAGAGAATCCTTCCGATATTGTTGCAGGTATATGCAGAATGTCCCATCACTCCTGTTTCGGGATTGACCGGACGGAACAGGTTCACGCCGGTGTCGTATGTCACGATATAGCCGGCATCATTGCCGACATTGAACGGAATCACGGCGGCAGCCTCGATGTCTTCCGCCTTGCGGAATCCGCCCTTGTCCAGCACAACCGTCGTCCAGTTCCCGTTGCCCCTGTTTGCCGACATCAGGTATGAGCCGGATGTTCCGACTGGCACCCCTGGATAATCCCCGAAAAATTCCGGTCTCAGCCCCTCCGGCAGAGAGAATGTCGGCTGCACTGGAGCCGGTCTGTCAGACTTCGTCAGATAGTCTGCTCCGATTTCCACCGGCAGTGTCCGCAAGGTGCATATTCCGTCGCGGCATACAATGGCGGCGGCTGAATTGGTCGTGGTCATAAACAGTGCAATAACGTCAGCTGCAAGCGTCTCCGTCTCTCCAGTGAAGAAATCGACATATACGGCAGCCCTGTTGTCGCCTTTCCCGGTGATTCCGCAGAGACCGAACGACCTCGGGACATTGATGACTGAATGGATATCCTCCGGAAGGGTGATGCCAAGAGATTTCCGCCCCACGTTGTTTATGTCAAGCGTGAATCCGTCAATCCTCTTGTCCGCATTGCTTATTCCATAGAGCCTCAGTTCCTTAGGCGACTGGCCGTCAGTGATTTTCAGAGAACCGATTTTCTGAAGTCTGCCTTCACGCATAATACTGACTTCTACATCGGAAGCTGGATATCTGTATGGCAGCACCGCAGTTATGCCGTCTGAAGTCGACGCCTGCGTCTTCGCATATATTCCGGAAGCCTTTCCGACAGGAATCAGATTGTCACCAGTCTCCCAAGTGAATGTAAGAACCACATTGTCCGTCTGCCTATATCCCGAACCTTTCAAATGGATGGCATCACCGGGGGCGCAAGTCCGTCCCTCTTCCTCGATGCCGGCATCCTGAATGAACACGAACTCCTCCACAGGCTCGAAAGCCTTTCTGTTGCAGGAGCAGAGCGCCGCCAAAACTATCAGTGGGCAGAATATCTTATAAAGATGATTCATGTACTAAGTATCTGTTTAATAGATTGTTCCTACTTGTTTGGAATTGTTCTTTGAAGTGAAAAATCTTTATGCAAACAAATCAGAATAGCTTCTAATAAGTGTCGCTGTTCACAGTGACAACGACTTCTGTATAGACTCTTCCGCTGCGGATGCGGAATCTCCGGTCACCAAGCTCGTATGACATAGGGCTCTCTGATAGTTTCAGAGTCAGAGTCTTTCCGTTTGTGGAAAATGCCAGAATACTGTCGCTGCAATCTATCTCAATGTCTTCAGAAGGCAGCTTTATGCCGATTGTGTTAGAGCCATTGTTCACAAGATTCCAAGATAGACCTCCGACATTGCTGCCCATCTCCAGCATCTGCCCGTGCTCCAGTGGATTGCCGAGAAGGAAATACACATTGGCCCCGACGGTATTGCCCTTGTCGTCCGTGATCCACGAGTCCGCATAAACCCTGTACATCAGCGCATCCTCGCAGATTGCCTTCTTCCTGGAGGGGAAGTCCACCACGCTTTCGGAGTTGCAGATGACATATCCGTGCCCCAACGTCACGGCGACCTCCGGAGCCATATTCGTAAAGTCCGGCAACCCGATGTCTCCGATTCCGTCTTTCTTTCCGCAGTCGAGAATCGGAAGCGAGCCGCTCTTGAAGTTCCCGGAGGAAGTGATATAGACGTCAGAGTTTCCGAGGGTGGTTCCTCCGTTGTCCTCGTTCATCATCTTTAGCATTGAGGTGCCTTCGGGAAACCGCTCAATTTTCTCTGTCTTCTCGCAGGACAATGTTGTCATTGCGAAGATGGAGCAGATGACCGCTCCGAATATTCTATGATATTTCATACAGATGGTTTTTATAGGTTTGTGGCGCATCAAAAAGTGTGCGCAACCCAAATTCGGCGTAAAGATACATCCAGTTTAAGAATCCGCAATGACATTGCTACTAAAAATATCTATCACTTGCCGACGCAGAACTTGCTGAAAATTTCCCCTAAGACCTCATCATTGGTTATCTCGCCTGTGATGGAGCCGAGGTGCGCGAGTGCCTCGCGCAGGTCCTCCGCGAGGAGGTCCGTCGGGATGCCAGCATCCAGACCCTCGGACACTTTCCCCAACGCGATTGCGCTGTTCTCAAGTGCTCGCGCATGCCTTGCGCTTGTGACCAGAATAGAGTCGGAATCTTCTATATTGCATGCTTTGACAAGCAGTTCCTCAATCTTTTGTAGTCCCTCGGAGTATTTTGCGCTTATTGATGTAATAGAAATGGTATTGGTTTTATCTTTAATGGATAAAACATAATTGTTTAATACGGAAACATTTTTGTTAAACGCGATATTGCGGTCAGAAATAATGTTATCTCCATTTGAATCAGCCACTTTGTCGCACTTATTGAGAACCAGTATGAGCCGCTGCTTGTCAAAATCTATTCGTTTCGTTATGTCTTCGGCTTGACTCAAAATCTCATCGCCGCTGAGCGTGCCGTCGACAAGAGCCAATACGATGGAAGCTTCCCTAAGCTTAGCGAAACTTCTCTGAATGCCCATCTTCTCTATAACGTCATCAGACTCCCTGATTCCCGCAGTATCAATGAATCGGAATAGGATTCCGCCAATCACGCAAGTCTCTTCGACCGTATCCCTAGTCGTTCCAGGAATATCCGAAATAATAGCTCGATCTTCTTTTAGGAGAGCATTAAGCAGAGTGCTTTTCCCGCTATTCGGTGCTCCTACGATTGCCACAGGCACTCCGTTTTTGATGGCGTTGCCCATCTTGAATGAATTTGCGAGCTCACGGCATCGTCTTCTCGTAGAGTTTAATATCCCACGCAGTTTTGATCGATCTGCGAACTCTACATCCTCTTCGGCAAAGTCCAACTCCAATTCCAGCAGGGCAGACAGCTCCACTAATTGACCTCTGATAGCGCGAAGTTCATTGGAGTATCCTCCTCGAAGCTGGCTCATTGCGACTCTATGCTGCACTTCCGAGCAACTCGTTATGACATCTGACACCGCTTCTGCCTGCGCAAGATCCATTTTGCCATTCAGAAAGGCTCTCCTGGTAAACTCTCCTGGCTCTGCCATCCGGCATCCATGCGAACATAATTGATCAAGTATATTTCTAATAATAAAAGGAGAAGCATGGCAATATATTTCAACGCTATCTTCACCTGTATATGAGTGTGGTGCTCTGAAAATAGCTACCAACACATCATCCAGATCTGTGAAGACGCCTCTTTTCAGCCTATATCCGGCGCTGGAAGTAGCATCGCCCTTTACGAAAGAGACCAATGAATCAATTACGGCAAGAGAGTCTATGCCGCTTACCCTTATGATAGATACAGCTCCACCATTACCTGATGCAGGAGCGCAGATCGTGTCATTCCTATCAAACATTTATCACAAAATTAATTCAACCGAACAGAATCAGCTGATAACCTCCAATGTCATTGTATCAAACTATCCACCATTCTCCTACGTACCCAACCCACTTAGAATCCGAGAGCCGTCACTTGTCCGCTATCTATCAGATTTAAAGCTTCCCAACTCATAGAATCGTCCGAAAGTAAGTCCATCAGGAGATAAATCGCGCAAAAATAGTAAAAATGCCGCAAACGAAAGCAATGACAGCAGCCCTAAAAAACAGCATTATTCCACATCCATATCACCAAAAATGATTATATTTGCGCACCAGAAATAAACTCATAGTTCTAGAATATGATTTACACAAAAGAAGTGCAGCAGATGTGCTGCGTAGCAAAAGGCGCGAATCACGCCAATGCACCTATCCCTGAAGAGGGCAAGTGGGTGCACTCAAAGGAAATCAAGGATATTTCCGGCCTTACCCATGGTATTGGTTGGTGTGCCCCTCAGCAGGGTGCCTGCAAGTTGACTCTTAATGTCAAGGACGGCATTATCGAGGAGGCTCTCGTAGAGACCATCGGTTGCTCAGGTATGACTCATTCTGCCGCTATGGCTTCTGAGATTCTTCCTGGCAAAACCCTTCTTGAGGCTCTCAATACTGACCTTGTATGTGATGCCATCAACACAGCCATGCGCGAACTCTTCCTTCAGATTGTCTATGGACGCACACAGTCCGCTTTTTCAGAGGGAGGTCTTCCAGTAGGCGGCTCACTTGAGGATCTTGGAAAGAACCTCCGCAGCCAGGTTGGTACCATGTACGGGACCAAGGCAAAGGGAACACGTTACCTCGAAATGACAGAGGGTTACTGCACAAAGATGGCTCTTGATGCCGAAAATGAAGTGATCGGATACGAGTTTGTGAACCTTGGAAAGCTCATGGATGCTCTTAAGAGTGGAGCTACCGGACCTGAAGCTATCGAGAAGGCCAAAGGAACCTACGGCCGCTTCAAGGATGCTGTTAAGTATATTGACCCACGTAAAGAGTAAGAGATTTATGGCACTTTTTGAAAGTTACGAGCGTCGTATTGACCAGGTCAATGCTGCTCTCAACAAATACGGAATCAAGGACATTGACGAGGCTAAAGCCATTTGTGATGCCAAAGGAATTGATCCTTATAAGATGTGTGAGGACACACAGAAAATCTGCTTCGAGAACGCAAAGTGGGCTTATGTTGTAGGTGCAGCAATCGCCATCAAGAAAGGCGTAAAGACTGCTGCTGAAGCAGCTGAGGCTATCGGCGAGGGACTTCAGGCATTCTGCATCCCTGGTTCAGTGGCTGATGATCGCAAAGTAGGTCTCGGACATGGTAATCTTGCTGCAAGACTTCTCCGCGAGGAGACAGGCTGCTTCGCTTTTCTCGCAGGACATGAGTCCTATGCTGCTGCAGAGGGAGCTATCAAGATTGCCGAAATGGCTAATAAGGTTCGCAAGAAGCCTCTTCGCGTCATCCTTAATGGTCTTGGAAAGGACGCTGCCAAGATTATTTCACGTATCAACGGATTTACCTATGTACAGACACAGTTCGACTATTACACCGGAGAGGTTAAGGTCGTTTCAGAGACCAAGTATTCAGATGGTGTTCGTGGCGGAGTACGCTGCTATGGTGCCGACGATGTACGCGAGGGTGTAGCTATTATGTGGAAAGAGGACGTGGATGTTTCCATCACCGGTAACTCTACCAACCCTACCCGTTTCCAGCATCCAGTTGCAGGTACCTACAAGAAAGAGCGTGTACTTGCAGGTAAGCCTTACTTCTCAGTAGCATCAGGTGGTGGTACCGGACGTACCCTTCACCCGGATAATATGGCTGCTGGTCCTGCTTCATACGGAATGACAGATACTTTAGGACGTATGCACTCTGATGCGCAGTTTGCCGGATCTTCTTCTGTGCCTGCACATGTTGAGATGATGGGCTTCCTCGGTATGGGTAACAACCCTATGGTAGGAGCTACTGTTGCTGTAGCAGTTGCCGTAGCACAGGCTATGTAATTGCTGATTGCACAATGTGAAAGATGAGCGGGGTGACATTTTTTGTCATCCCGTTTTTTATTTTCAAAAGAATATTATGCTAAAACAATAACCCAATTATGAGACATCTGCTTTTATCAACAACCCTTGTCGCGTTAGCCGTTTCTGCATCGGCCCAGACATTTAATGAATGGAAAGATCCCCGTGTCAATGAAGTGAACAGAGCCCCCATGCATAGTTCGTATTTTGCATACGAGTCTTTTGATATGGCGGAGCAATTCGAAAAGAAATTATCTTCCAATTATTTGAGCATGAACGGAGAATGGAAATTCTTTTGGACTAAAGATTTAGATTCAAGGCCAAAGGATTTTCATAAAATAGGATATGATGATAGTAACTGGGCAGAAATGCCGGTTCCGGGAATGTGGGAACTTAACGGATTCGGCGATCCTACATATGTTAATATGAGTTATCCTTGGGAGAACCAGTTCCGTAATGATCCTCCAAATGTTACAATTGAGAACAATCACACCGGCTCCTATCGCCAGACTTTCTTAATCCCGTCAAACTGGAAAGGAAAAGACATAATAGCGCATTTCGGCTCAGTCACCTCGAACATATACCTCTGGGTTAACGGAAAATTTGTAGGATACAGTGAAGATAGCAAACTTGAAGCAGAGTTTGATATTACCAGATATATCAAGCCGGGTGAGAAGAATAGCTTTGCCTTTCAGGTTTTTCGATGGTGCGACGGCTCTTACCTTGAGGATCAGGATTTCTTCCGTTTTTGCGGTGTAGGGCGCGACTGCTATTTATATGCACGAGATCGTAAGCGAATAGAGGATATACGTGTTACCGCTGATTTCTCCGACGATAAATACAAAGAAGGCATCCTATCGGTCAGCCTAAAGACTAAAGGGAATACGCCTGCCAAACTTAGTCTAAGGGATATGGAGGGGCAGGAAGTAGCGTCCGCTACCACCCAAACAGGCGTGGCCGAGATGAAGGTGAAAGATGCAAAGCAGTGGTCTTCAGAAACCCCTTACCTGTACACACTCTATGCGAGTACTGGGACTGAGACTATCCCGCTAAAAGTTGGCTTCCGGAAAATAGAAATTAGGAATTCCCAGCTCCTCGTCAATGGGAAACCAATTCTTTTCAAAGGTGTGAACAGGCATGAAATGGATCCTGATGGTGGATATGTGGTTTCCGAAGAGAGGATGATACAGGATATACAATTGATGAAAAGACTGAATATCAATGCTGTGCGCACCAGCCATTATCCTAATAGCAATCTATGGTATGACCTATGTGACAAATACGGCATCTACCTCATTGCAGAAGCGGATGTGGAAAGTCATGGTATGGGATACGGACCAGCCACGCTTGCCTTAAGAGAGGACTACCAATTGGCCCACCTTCAACGCAACCAACGCAATGTACAGCGTTCCATAAACCATCCAAGCGTGATAATATGGTCACTGGGCAATGAGGGTGGATATGGACCTAACTTCTCACTTGCATACGACTGGATAAAGTCCGAGGATTCGACAAGGCCAGTCCAATATGAGCGTGCAGACTATGAGAAAGACGCCAAGACAGATATTACTAGCCTAATGTATCTATCATATAAAGACTGTGAGAATTATTGCCTTGATGAAACTAGGACTCGACCGCTCATCATGTGCGAATATGCTCATGCCATGGGTAATTCCGAAGGTGGTTTCAAGGAATATTGGGACCTTATACGCAAGTATCCTAAGTTTCAGGGAGGCTTCATCTGGGACTTTGTTGATCAGTCCATCAGATGGAAAGGGAAGGACAGCCGAATGATATATGCCTACGGTGGCGACTTCAACAGATACGACATCAATGACCAGAGTTTCTGTGACAATGGAATCATAGGTCCGGACCGAATTCCGAATCCGCATGCTTATGAAGTAGGATATATCTATCAGAATATATGGACTGAAGCCGTTAATATTGAGGAAGGTCTTTTCAGTATCTACAATGAGAATTTCTTCCGCGATCTCTCGGCGTATTATCTTGAATGGGAGGTTCTTGACAATGGTGTTCCTATGCTCAATGGGCGCATTGATGACCTGAATGTTCCTCCACAGCAAAAGACTTCTGTGCATATTCCGGTTGCAGGATTCGAGGGAAAAGGGGAGACACTTCTCAATCTGACTTACCGCCTAAGGCATTCAGAACCTTTGCTTCCTGCCGGAACAGAGGTTGCTAAGCAGCAGATTGTCCTCAAGCCTTATACCGCGCAGAGTTTTGAACATTACTCCCGAGGGAATAAACCGATACTAAAGGATAATGATCGCAACTATTTTATAGTCAAAGGAGATGATTTTATAGTGGAGATTTCTCGCAGGACTGGATTTATTTCCAGATACGAAGCCCTCGGTCGTGTGTTCATATCAGAAGAGTGCGAATTGAAGCCTAACTTCTGGCGCGCTCCGACAGACAATGACTTCGGAGCAATGCTTCAGATGAGATACGCGAAGTGGAAATCACCTCAGATGAAACTCGAATCAATTGAAGCAGCAAGCACAGACGAGGTTATAATATCTGCCGTAATAGACATGCCAGAAGTATTTTCAAAACTTCATATTGAATATTCCATATACTCAAATGGCGCCGTGACTATAAAGGAGCGGATGTCATCAGACAAGACTAAAAATGTGTCCGATATGTTCCGTTTTGGAATGAGAATGACCATGCCGAAGTCTTTTGAATATCTTGAGTATTATGGAAGAGGTCCTATGGAGAATTATGCTGACCGCAATAATGCCTCTTTTGTAGGTCTGTGGAATCAGACTGTTACAGAACAGTACTATCCATATATCCGACCTCAGGAGACAGGAACCAAGACAGATATCAGGTGGTGGCGGATCCTGGATAAGAGCGGCAGAGGGCTTGAAATCACTGCAGAGCAACCATTCTCAGCATCGGCACTTCATTACAGTATTGAAACACTTGACGATGGGGACCGCAGGCATCAGCGACATGCCGGGGAACTTGATGAGGAGCCATATACATTTATCTGCATAGACAAAGCCCAAATGGGACTTGCCTGTGAGAATAGCTGGGGCGCGATAGCAAGACCGGAATACAGACTCCCTTACGATGACTATGAGTTTATATTTAGAATATCACCTTATAGGAAGTTCTAAAATAACGGAAGAGGCTGTCAGTTTACAGCCTCTTCCGTTATTAATCAGAAATCATCTTTTGTGCTATTATCCGTGCAGCTTCACCTATTATCTGTACGCACGGTCTCTTTCGGTAGTAGTCTGGGGTTCGTTCTGACGGGGCAGGGGATTCTACCTGGCTCTGCCTTCCAAGTCCGAGCAGTTCACGGCATACGATGCTTCCGCCGTTGGCATTCTTGAATTGTTCTGCGAACTCTTGTACTATGGCATAATTGGACTTTCGTGCGGTCATATCAGCAGGAACATCCGCTGGAGAAATGAATCCTGCCATCATCGTGCAGGCACTGAACGCACCACACACTTCGCGCAGACGCCCCATGCCTCCTCCGAAGCCAGAACCAATAATCTTGAGTAGTTGCTCATCAGCAAGTTCCGAAGACTCAAGTACATCTGCAAATGCCAAGACTACAGATTGCGTGCAATTATAACCTTGCTTGAACAGGTTCATGGCTTTCTGTGCCCGTTCTTGTGGTGAAAAATTTTCAGGCAATATGATATTTGACATCGTTAGTCGTTGTTGTATCCAAGGAAACTGCGCATGAATGAGGTATGCGGAATCTCCTTGTCTGGAACAGGAATGAAATAATTGAGGAACATTAGCAAACGGTGGGCTTCGCTATACTCTGGGCAGCTCTTCGGCACTGTACGAAGTATGACTTCGGCATGGTTGCGCAGCACGGCAAATTCCAAAAGATACGCGGAATTGAATAGTACATCAGCGTCTTCTTGATAAGGATAAATCCATTTGACCTCAGCGCGACGCACATTTGGCCAGTTGGAAATGGTTTCCTTGGCACTGTAAGCACCCTTATTGTAATCTCGTACGATTCGGCGGAGAAGCCTATTATCACTCGTAGGGATGCAGTTGTGATCGTCTAGAGAAATGCTAGTGATGGCATTAATGAAGATTTTAAATTTCTTGGAATCATCAATCTTATAGAGTAACTGCGGGTTGAGCGCATGAATTCCTTCAATCAGAAGAATCGATCCCTCTGGGAGAGAAATCCGTTTTCCGTTGTACTCCCTAATACCTGTCACAAAATTGTATTCCGGCACTTCAACTTCCTCTCCAGAGATGAGTTTTAGTACATCTTCTTGAAGAGCAGCATGGTCCACCGTATCAAAATTATCAAAATCATAACTTCCATCCGGAAGCTTAGGTGTATCAAGACGATTGACGAAGTAGTCATCAGTAGAGAAGGATACCGGATGTAGTCCGCAAGCCTTAAGTTGCACGCTCAGTCTTCTGCAGAATGTGCTCTTACCGCTGCTGGTAGGTCCTGTAATGAGTACAATCTTAACTGGAGATTTAGAATTATACCTCTTATCAATCTCTTCAGCAATCTGAACTATCTTTTTCTCTTGGAGAGCTTCAGCCACCTGAATAAGTTCGCTTGCCCTACCGTCAAGACATGCCTCATTGACATCTCCCACATTGCTGAGTCCCATTATCCGGTTCCAATTAACCGTCTCCGTGAATACATCGAACGTCTTAGGCTGCTCGTAGAACGGGGCAAGCTTCTCCGGTTCATGCCTGTCTGGGACCCGAAGCAACATACCACCGTGGTAAGGGGAAAGGCTCCATACCTTAAGATAGCCTGTACTTGGTACCAAAGCATCGTAATAGTAATCAGCCGTGTCTTCAAGGGTGTAGTAGTTGACATAAATCTCTCCGCAAGTCTCGAGAAGCTTGACCTTATCCTCCTGCTCAAGTTTTTTGAATACCTTTACGGCTTCAGATACTTGTACTTCATGCCGGCGGAAAGGTATATCTTTATCAACTATCTCCCTCATTTTAAGGCTGATTGACTCTGCATCCTCCTCCTTAAGCATAGTCCCGTCACCCTTGTCCATGCAGCAGAAGAAGCCTTTGGAGATAGGACGGCGTAGAACAATCTTACAATGCGGGAAGAGTTCCTTTGCTGCCTTATAGAGTAGAAAACAAAGCGAACGGCAATAGACGTTACGTCCGCTATAGGAGCGGTAGTCAAGGAATTCCACCTCTCTGTTGTTGAAAACACGGAACTTCAAGCCTTCACATACATTGTTCACCTTGGCGGATACAATGTCATACGGCCTCTCGAAATCGAATGACGGCAACATCTCAAGAAGGGTAGTGCCCTCCTGAAACTCCTTGTACGTGCCGTTATTCTTGCAAAATATTTTTAGCATCGGTCAAATATGAAGCTTGTGACTAAAATCAAACAAAATTAGAAAAAAAGTTCATATCTTTACATAAAAATCACACCAATATGAGTCAACTCCACATTGTGAATCATCCAATGATTCAGCATAAACTGAGCATCATGCGTCAGAAAGAGACTGGTTCCAAGGATTTCCGGGAACTGCTCAAAGAAATTTCTTTGCTTATGGGATATGAGCTCACTCGCGATCTTCCTTTGACGGACTGCGAGATAGAGACCCCAATCTGCAAAATGACAGCGAAGAAAGTATCAGGAAGAAAACTTGCTGTAGTGCCTATTCTTCGTGCAGGTCTGGGAATGGTGGATGGTCTTTTGACACTTGTACCTGTTGCAAAGGTGGGACACATCGGCCTTTATAGAGACGAGAAAACCCACACACCGGTAGTATACTACTGTAAGTTGCCGGAAGATATCAGCCAGAGAATGGTTATAGTTACTGATCCGATGTTGGCTACTGGAGGCAGCTCCTGCGATGCCCTTGCCATGTTGAAGGAAAAGGGATGTACCAACATCAGACTCATGTGCCTTGTAGCAGCACCAGAAGGGGTAGCAAGAGTTCAGGCAGAGCATCCTGATGTAGATATATATGTGGCTGCTGTAGACGAGCATCTCAACGAAAACGCATACATCGTCCCAGGACTTGGAGATGCTGGTGATAGAATTTTTGGCACCAAATAGCCATAACCTTTAACAGCAATTATCAAGATAACAAAAAGATGGTGGCTGAAACTTCAGCCACCATCTTTTTTGCTTATAAATTAATTAGAAGTTATCGTAGAACTTTGCCTCTCGCGGATTTACCTTTGACATATTGTCAAGAAGATCCTGATTGGTCTTATGTTCATCCATAAGCTGATTCATGAAATTCATTGCTTCTGTAGGATTCATGTCCGCAAGAAGTTTTCTCAGAATCCATATTCTCTGACCTTGATCCTTAGGATAGAGAAGGTCGTCACGCCTTGTTCCAGAAAGGAGTATATTGACAGCCGGGAAGATACGACGGTTGGCAAGGGTTCTATCAAGCTGAATTTCGGAGTTTCCTGTTCCCTTGAACTCCTCGAAGATCACATCATCCATTTTGGAGCCCGTTTCTGTCAAGGCAGTAGCAAGAATGGTTAGGGAACCACCTCCTTCAATATTTCGGGCTGCACCGAAGAAGCGCTTAGGTTTCTGAAGAGCGTTGGCATCCACACCTCCTGTAAGTACTTTTCCGGAAGCAGGCTGTACGGTATTGTAAGCACGTGCGAGTCTAGTAATAGAGTCAAGGAGAATGACCACATCATGTCCGCACTCTACAAGCCTACGCGCCTTCTCAATGACCATGTTGGCCACCTTTACATGCTTCTCTGCCGGCTCATCGAAAGTAGATGCTACAACCTCTGCCTTTACAGAGCGCTGCATGTCCGTCACCTCTTCAGGACGTTCATCCACAAGCAGTACAATTTCGTAAACTTCAGGATGATTATCCGCGATGGCATTGGCTATGCTTTTAAGAAGAAGCGTCTTACCTGCCTTAGGAGGGGAGACGATAAGCATTCGCTGACCTTTTCCGATAGGGGAGAACATATCTACGATACGGCAACTCTTATCTTTCTCGTGCCCATTTCCAAGGAGATTGAACTTCTCATCAGGGAAGAGTGGGGTTAGAAAGTCGAAAGGTACTCTATCCCGAATAAACTCAGGAGTACGCCCATTTACGTACTTGATATTTACAAGAGGGAAATACTTGTCCCCATCGCGAGGTGGTCTAATCTCACCTGTGACCGTATCCCCACTTTTCAAGGCATTTGACTTAACCTGCTGAGCGGAAACATATATATCATCAGGAGAATTAAGATAATTGTAGTCTGAAGAGCGGAGGAATCCGTATCCGTCAGGCATTATCTCCAAAACACCAGTTGCTTCCACTGTACCCTCGTATACAATCTGTGGCTGCTTTTGTCTTTTGATAAATCCGCCATCGCCTTGTCTGTCATTCTGTGGAGCAGGTACATTCTGCTGTGATGGCTGCTTGAAGACTGGGAGTCCTCCTTGTGGCGCATAGTTAGTCTGCGCGGGAGTGATTCTCGAACCCTCCATTGCCTTTTCTTGAACCTTGGACTGCACCTTTTCAAGAATTCGAGAAAGATCTCGCTCTCTATTCTTTTTCTTGTTGGCGTTCGGCTGTTCCCCAGACTTGGTAGTCTGCTGCTTTTCTTGAGAGTTAGGCTGCGCTTCTACTGTACTGAAGAGATCAGGAGTATCAATACTCTTATCTTTGACTATAGTATCCTTTGATTCCGGCTCGGGTTTCTCTTCTTTTTTAGCAACTTCAAGAGCTTGCTGCTGAGCAAGTTTTTCGCTTTTCGGCTTACGTCCTCTTTTTTTAGGTTGTGGTGTTTGATGATTGTCTGCGGTCGCTGGAGATGTTTCTTTATTAACATCTTGCTGAGGTTTGGTGATGTCTTCAGTCGACTCCGGCTCAGTCTTTTGTGCCTGCTCTTGCAGAACTTTGAGCGCCTTAGGCGGACGACCACGACGAGGCTTCGGCTTGTCGACAATCGGCTTCTGCGATTCCACAACCGCTTGCTTGTCTATAATGGCATACGCAAGATTTTCGTTATCAAGCTTTTTTGTTGCGCTGATTTCGTATTCTTTCGCAAGTGCCTCGAGCTGTTCTCTACTCATTGAATTCAGCTCAGATAATTTGAGTGGCATATTGTGTAATAAGATTTGTCATGAACCGCCGAATAGGCGAATTCGCATTAATGAGTTCGCAAATATAACTAAAAAAATCAATTATCCCAATAGCTGCTGCTTTTCTTGAATTTGAGAAGATCTGCAAGTGTCGAAGCCTTGGCCGCAATGGTGAAGCTATATGACTTATAAGTCCCGAGCGGAATCCAACTGACTGAAATATTGAAACAGTGCAGGTCATAGTTGGCACTAAGCTGGGTAGTGGTGATTTTCTTCGCCACAAAGTCAAATCCAGTATTTAGATTGACCGAAAGGCTCGGGGTAATTTTAATGTTTCCGCTTGCGTTGAGAGTGGCACGTATGTCATTCTTCCGCTTCAATATCTCATTGGCGTTATCGTATGTATATCTCGGCGTAAGTCCAAAAGAGGCACTGAAATTAGCTGACCAAGGCGAGTCAGGGTTAGTGTAATAAAGCCAACCTTCTGGAATAAACTCTCCTGTCACCGGATGGTAATAGTTACGATGGTAGTAGTTTGCGGCATTAGCACCTCTGCTAGACCCCTCAGCCTTGGAACCATCATTACCGTCAATATGCCCCTTTCCGGACAGAGAGAATGACGCAGAGGCATTGAAACTCGTGAGTCGGGCAAGTCCCTGGCCGAGAGAAACAGCAAATCTCTCCACCCTCTGGCCCTTTTCATCAATACCATAAGGATCAAATCCGGCGCTGGCATTTATGGAAACCTTATTGAAAAGAGATGTGGACATAGTCATAGAGACTGTCTGCATCTTATATTTCTCACTGAGAAAATTGTATCCTGTATTGATATTGAACTGGTCAATAAGCTTGACTTTCTTGGTTCCCTTGCCCGTGGTGTCGGCATAGTCCCGGACTTTCGCTTCAAGATTGTTGCCTATGTTGAGAGTCATGCTTGCTGCCTGTTTTCCGCTTGATGGCACACTTACCAATTGTCCATTATAGATATTGTAGTCGTATGTCTTTTCTGTGCCAGTAGCATCGGTATAATGCAGTGTGCGGTATCCGTTGGACCACGTATTGAGATTAGGGGTATAGCTGACGGACATTGACGGGGAGATCACATGACGTATCGCCTGAACTTTATGATGTTTCCCGAAGTTAAGGGTTCCGTACAGACGAGTGCTCATGGAGGTACCGAACGAGTAGTTCTGGTATATACCGAGTCTGCTGAACTGGTGTGTCTGCTTGGATTCAAGCTTGCCGGATTCTTCGTTGTATTCCCAGTCCGTGGCACGGAAATACCAGTTCTGTCCGTAAGAAACGCTAGGGGAGAGGCTGATATATTTAAAAAGCTGAAATGTAGGGAGTCCGATTGTGAAGTCATGCTTCATGCCGTTCTTGAATTTGTCCACAAGATTGACTTTTCCAAATTCGGAAGACTTGAAGCTGACCTGGTTATCAAGAGAAGACCGATAAGCAAATGAGATCTTCTCGTAAATCTTTTCCTTACCAACCCTTTCTTTGCGCTTAAATGGATAGAAAGTGCTGACTGAGATGGATAGATTCGGCAGTGTAAAAGTGTATGAGGAGTCACGCGAACTCTGGCTATGACGTGCATTAAGGCTTATGCTTACTTTGCCGCCCCAAGTCTTAGAATATGATATGGTGGAACTTGCCTGATTTTGGAGGGCATTGCTGATGCTTGTGGAATTGTACCTATTGTTGGATGGGCTTTTTAGGTCCACGGATGCCCTGAATGTTGTTCCGGGGTGCGCTTTTGAATCCTGAGAGTGATCCCACCTTATACCGAAGTTTGTCATCTGGTTGAACTCTGGTGTACCTCTTTCTCCCGTTTGATCGTTCGAGTACGTGAGATTAAATCCTCCGTTAAACTTGTATTTTACGTTGTATCTGGAACTTACATTGATTGCCCATGAGCCAAGAGTATAGTAGTCTCCTGTCACCTGAAGATCAAGGTGATCCCCAAATACAAAGTACATTCCAAGCCCTCGCATATAAAATCCTCGTGCCTGCTCCTCTCCAAATGACGGCATCAAGAGGCCAGTTGCTCTTTCCGGTTTCTTAGGTATGAATCCGAACGGCAGTCCGATAAACGGCAGCTTAACGTCCTCCACCACAAGGTAAGACGGACCTATTATAGTCTTCTGAGTCGGATTCTGGACCACTTTGGCAGATGTGAGAGCAAGATAATAATGAGGATGATCCGCATCACAGACAGTATATTTACCATTCTTAATGTTGATGGACCTGTCTTCCATCATCTTGATGTTCTGTCCGTGCAGTATTCCATCGTTCTCAGAGGTGATCATGTTGTTGATGAAAGCCTTTCTGGAGTCGAAATTGTAGTTAAGGCTCTCCATTTCGTATGATTTCCCACCTTGGGTCATCTTCGGCCGACCAGTCCACTCCAGTTTCGTGGAATCGTATGTACCTCGGGCAAATACCGTTCTTGTCTTCATGTCGTACTCCATATAGTCGGCCGTAAGCTCCATATCCTGATATTTGACTTTGACATCACCATAGTAATATAGCTTCGTGTTGCCAGTCAGGGGATCTTTTGCTTGAACAATACTATCACGGGCGTCTGAGAAAGCTGGGTTATCCAGTGAACTATACTTGAGCATAGACACAGAGTCTGCTTTCCTAATGGAGTCTGCATGAAAAACCGAATCCCGCCGCGCCAAAGCTACTGAATCCGGAGCTACAACTTTCTTCTCGACCCTTACACCATAGCCACCAGGCCTTTTCCCGGGCCCGCGTCTGTTCTGTGCTCCTGTCGGGATGCCTGCTATAAAAAGGCAAAGGACAAGAAGAAAAGAAATAATATGAATGTCTTTCCTCAAATGAAAGTTTTTACTATTTTTGCAATAATCTACAAATTTAATACATAAATTTGAAACGAGCAATCTGCATACTTCTGGTTGGACTTCTTTCCGTCTGCTCTCTTTTCGCTGATGCTAACGGACTACGTGTGGTGGTAATCGATGCGGGGCATGGAGGGAAAGATCCAGGTGCCGTAAGTGCAGACAAGAAGACTTATGAAAAGACAATCGTACTCGATATAGCCACCGACCTCGCAGATCGCATCCGCAAGGAATATCCTGACGTCAAAGTGATTATGACAAGGACCGACGATCGATATATCACTCTAAATGGCAGGGCAGAAAAAGCCAATAAAGCGAACGCAGACTTATTTATATCTATACATATCAACGCGAGCGCAAAAAATTCCCCGAACGGATATTCAGTGCACATCCTTGGTCAGTCATCGGATACAAACAAAGACCTTTTCGCATATAATATGGATGTTTGCAAGCGCGAGAACTCCGTAATTATGCTTGAAGACGACTATACCACCAAATATCAGGGTTTTGATCCTTCTGATCCAGAATCGTTCATTTTCATGACCCTCATGCAGAATTCTTATCTGGAGCAGAGTATGAAATTTGCTCAGGTTATCAGCAGCAGCCTTAAGGGCGGCCCGATAAAAGCAGACAGAGGGATTTGGCAGAATCCTTACTATGTATTATGGAAGACATCCATGCCAGCCGTGCTCGTGGAACTTGGCTTTATCTCCAATCCTTCTGACTTGTCGACATTGCGACGCAAGGCGGACCGTGAAGAACTTGGCCGCAGACTTTTCAATGCGTTCAAGGAATACAAGAAGTCATTTGATGAAAGCCTGAAAAGCGAAAAGGCTCCTGATACGGAGTCGGAGGTCAAGCAAGAGATAAAATTCTCGACAGACTCCTCGTTTTACGCGGTACAGGTGCTTGTGTCATCACGTAAGATTAATGCGGATGACCCTATATTCAAAGGTCACGAGGTGTGCCAGCGTCCAGTCGGCTCTTTATATAAATATATGCTATGCCCGTCAGAAGAATTAGGAAAGGCAAGAGAGCGGCTTGCGGAAATACGGAAATCTTTCCCGGATGCCTTTATAGTGCATGTTGAAGGCGAAAATATTAGCCCTATAAAGAATTGAATAATTCTAAATTAGAATCTTTCTATATAACAGGCAGTTACGCATATTAGTGATTTGTAATGCGCTGAAAATCAACAACAATTAGATAATCGATTACATTTTGCGCAAACACATTTACGATAAAAAAAGAGAAAAAACAAGAGCACTATAAACTTTTTTTCAATTATTTATCACCAACTTTGCACTGAGGTTCAGACGGAGCTTTTCCGCTCGGATCAGCTTCAATAATCATAAAGAAAATGGATACACAGAATGCACATATCACGGCATGGAACGATTGCCTGCAGATTATTCAGCAGGTGATTGAGCCGCAGCAGTTTTCGACGTGGTTTGCGCCAATACGACCAGTATCCCTATCTGACAGTGTACTCACCATAGAAGTCCCTTCTGACTTTGTACGCGAGTACATAGAAGAAGCATTTCTGGATCTCTTAAAGAGGACTCTGAAAAGGGTGATAGGTGCAGAGGCAAAGTTAGTGTATACTATTAGGCCTGTCAAAACTCGTACTTTGAGAGTACCAGGTCAGGAAGTCGTGACTCCTGTCAATCCCTCTGTAATGGTATCGTCTACGCCTTCAGAAAAGCCTAGTCCTTTTGTATATCCTGGAATCCATAAGGTCAAAATAGATCCGAGGCTCAATCCGACATATTGTTTTGCCAATCTTGTAGAAGGCGAATGCAATAAACTTGGCATCAGTGCCGGAGTCAATATAACCGCCGCACCTGGAAAGACTGCGTTCAACCCACTTTTCATATTCGGAGGCTCTGGTTTAGGAAAGACCCATCTTGCTCAGGCCATAGGCATCTCCATAAAAGAGAAGTACCCTGATCTGGTGGTTCTATACGTCACTGGTAGTGAATTTAAGAACCAGTATGTAGCCGCAATGACTGTTCTTAACAAGGTTACAGATTTTCTTGCGTACTACATGAAAGTGGATGTGCTCATAGTAGATGACATTCAGGATCTCATGGGTGCAGGAAGCCAGAATGCCATGTTCAATGTGTTCAATCATCTCCATCAGAACAGCAAGCAGCTAATTTTCACGTCTGACCGCGCACCAGTCGAGCTCCAGAATTTCGAGGAGAGGCTTCTGTCAAGATTCAAATGGGGTCTTTCCGTTCCACTTGGCAGGCCTGATTTCCAGACAAGATTCAATATGCTGAAGAAAAAGGCAGAACGTGAGTCTGTGATCATACCGGATGAGGTACTTGAATTCATCGCCTCAAAGGTGAAGACAAATTTCCGTGAGCTTGAAGGTACTTTGGTGTCCCTCATTGCTTATTCTTCAGTAGAGCGTGACAAGTCCCTACTCGAACTTGCAGAAAGTATTACAGAGTCGATAGTAGGGGAGGCCAAGTCCGAAGTAACTATTGACAAAGTCCAGAAGACCGTGTGTGAATATTTCAATATCACCCGCAATGATCTTCTTTCCAAGTCCCGCAAACGTCAGATAGTGCAGGCTCGTCAGATAGCCATGTATTTGAGTCGCAACATGATAGCTAACTGCTCATTGGCTACGATAGGAGCAGAAATTGGAGGTAAGGACCACGCTACTGTGCTTCATTCGTGCATGACTGTTTCAGATTTGATGTCTACTGATAAGGTGTTTAAGAAGTATGTCACAGATATAGAGACGGCACTTGCCCCTGCAGAAAGATAAAAACATGTTCAAGATAGCCCCATCCATTCTTGCCGCAGATTTTCTACATCTTGAAAAGGATATAGAACTAGTCAACCGGTGTGGTGACATTTTGCATCTTGATGTCATGGATGGAACACTTGTACCGAATATCTCTTTCGGATTTTCAGTGATCGACCAACTAAAGAAGATAGCAACCGCACCTATGGATGCACATCTGATGGTGGTCCATCCGGAGAGATGGTTCAGCAAACTCGCTGATGATGGGGTCCAGATGTGTTCTTTTCATTATGAGGCAGCCGGACGAAACACTTCTAAGTTCATTGGACAGATTCAGGCCTTGGGGATGAAGGCCGGGGTTGTGATCAACCCTGATGTACCTGTGGAGAAGTTGTTCCCGTATATTGGCAAGGCTGACTATTTTCTCCTGATGTCAGTATTCGCAGGATTCGGAGGACAGAAATTTATCATCGAATCACTTGACCGGGCAGCTCGATTGAAGAAAGAAATAGTGCAAAGGGGGGCAGATGCTTTAATAGAGATGGATGGAGGCATTAACATGTCCACTGTCCGCGATGTAAAACATGCCGGAGTAGATATTGCGGTGGCCGGCAGTTCTGTTTATGGAGCCGAAGATCCTGCTGCTGCGATAGCATCGCTCAGGGAAGCCTAAACATATTTTCCCGAAACTCATAGTCAAGTCTTTCTCTCCCTATTTGGGTTCTCATTTCATCGTATCTTGAAGCGATATGAGCAGTTAGCCTGGAAAGTTCATCTTCAAGCACATAGGTTTTCCCTGTGAGCTGTTTCATGGACACAGGATTGGGCAAATCGTCAGGCCAATACTGTTCATTGACATCTAGTCCGACACCTACTATGCTATCTGTAATCCTCTCATGATCAAGGATATTCTCTATCAGAATACCGCAGATTTTCTTGTCTGCCACCCAGATGTCATTAGGCCATTTGATTCGGGATGAGATACCGTTGGAAGCCAAATAGTCCCGTATACCGAGTGTGATTATTTCTGTAACAAGAAGCATATCTTTCACATCAAGCAAAATTCCTGTGCCTTCAGTAAACTTGAAAAACATACTAAACATAAGGTTTGTGTGAGGACTTGAAAACCATGTATGAGTGCCCTGGCCGCGGCCAGAAGTCTGCTCATAAGCGGCAACCACTGACAGATTGTCAAGCGTGTCAATCCTTCGTCTCAACTCCGAGTTGGTTGAATCTACGCATTCCATCCACATTATATTCATTATTTCTCGGACTGGTTCCATTTTTGTTGTATATTTGTTCTGCAAATTTAAGTAAGATGGCTCAAAAACCCAAGAATAAAAAAAACGGGGTGAGGATTGTTAGAATCAATCTCTCATCCATTCTGTATCTTGCACTATTGATTTTTATCGGTTGGATGCTTTTTACCAACTCTGGAGTCCCCGCCAAGAAAGTTGAGTGGGCACAAGTGCAACAGATGATACTTGACGGAGATGTCAAAGACATACACTTTGTTAGGAACGAATATAAGGGCGAAATCTCGATGCGTCCGGATAGACTCTCCAAGTATTCTTCTCTTTTCCCAGAAGGGAAATTCCCTAAGAGTTCCCCTCAGATGTATTTCCTCACATCTTCCAAATTTGACCCGGAAACCGAGTTCGGTGCCCTTAACGCGCAGCTATCTCAGGAAAATAGAGTTGTTGTCTACATGGAGAATCGTACCGATATATGGGGAAGCGTATTGGAGTGGGTATTCCCTCTATTCTTGCTATTCCTTCTGTATTTCTTCATGTTCCGCTCAATGAATCGGCAGATGGGCGGAGGCAATGGCGGTGGTGGCGGAATGAATCCGTTCAATGTTGGAAAAGTCACTGGAAAACTTGCTGACAAGGATAAGGTAAATGTCACATTCAAGGATGTTGCTGGACTTTATGGAGCCAAGGAAGAAGTCATGGAGATTGTGGATTTCCTTAAGAATCCGGGCAAATATACCGCACTTGGTGGAAAGATTCCAAAAGGTGCACTGCTTGTAGGTCCTCCGGGCACAGGAAAGACCCTTCTCGCCAAAGCTGTGGCTGGAGAGGCTAACGTACCGTTCTTCAGCATAAGCGGCTCTGATTTCGTGGAGATGTTTGTAGGAGTGGGAGCAAGCCGCGTGAGGGACTTGTTTGCTCAAGCTAAAGAAAAAGCTCCTTGTATCGTGTTTATAGACGAGATTGACGCTGTTGGACGCGCAAGAGGAAAAAATGTCGGTTTCTCCTCTAACGACGAACGTGAGAATACTCTTAACCAGCTCCTTACAGAGATGGATGGATTCGGCACCAATAGTGGAGTCATTGTTCTCGCAGCAACCAATAGGGCAGATATTCTTGACAAGGCACTTATGCGAGCTGGCCGTTTCGACAGACAGATTCACGTAACGCTGCCGGATCTCAATGAACGCAAGGAGATTTTCCTCGTTCATACAAGGAAACTGAAACTTGCTCCTGATTTTGATGTAGAGGCCATAGCCAAGCATACCCCAGGTTTTTCAGGCGCCGACATTGCCAATATCTGCAATGAGGCGGCTCTGAATGCAGCGAGAAAAGGAAAAAGCGCAGTTGACAACTCCGATTTCACAGATGCAGTGGATAGGGTAGTGGGTGGAATAGAGAGGAAAAAGACTATCATGTCTCCGGAAGAAAAGAGGCTTACGGCATATCACGAAGCCGGACACGCCGTTGCAGGCTGGCTTCTTCCTGGATGTGATCCTGTTCTCAAAGTCTCCATTATCCCGCGCGGACAGGCTCTCGGACTCACATGGAGTCTTCCAGATGAGAAAGTCATGATGTCTAAGTCTGATATGATGGACGAGATGTGCTGCCTTGTCGGCGGACGAGTTGCAGAAGAGATGGTCAACAATGGCATTCCATGCACTGGTGCCCTAAATGACTTTGAGCGACTCACCAAAATGGCATACGCCATGGTTACATACTATGGAATGAGCGACAAGATCGGGAATTTGTCCTACTACAATTCCAATGGATCTGGTTATGACCTTACCAAGCCATATAGCGAAAAAACAGCAGAAACCATCGATGCTGAAGCAAAGGCTATTGTGGATGAGATTACGGAACGCACAAGAAAAATCCTAAAGGAGAATTGGGACGGACTTGATCAGCTTGCAAGGAAACTCATTGACAAGGAGGTTATTATGGCAGAAGATATTGAGGCCATCTTCGGGCCTAAAGCTGGTAAGCATGGCGAGGACAGGTTAAAGTCTGATGAGCCTCAGGCCGTATCATCGGAAGACACGGAGAAAAAAGAAAATGAATAATTTTTGGATTAGGACCATCAGCAGTATTGTGTTCCTTATTGTGATGGTTTTCGGACTAATATGGGACAGGGTGATTTTCGGCGCCCTGTTCTTGTTTATTTTATATTGTGCTCTGAATGAGTTCTATAATATCTCTCTTGGAAGCAGATACCGCGTTCAGCAGAAACTCGGGCTTCTTGCAGGGACAATAGCGTTCTTTACTGTAGCACTACACTGTTTTTACGGGATTGATGCCAGATTTATCTGCCTTGCTCTCCTGCCTTTGCTCCTGATACCGGCAAGTTGCGTTTTTCTGGGAATCCAGGATGACTTTCAAGATGTATCACTGATATACGCTGGACTTCTTTATATTGCACTTCCTATATCACTTTCTCCGTATGTTATGATGGATGGGCCTGTATTTAATGGGTGGCTGATGCTGTCTTTCTTTATAGTTATCTGGCTATCTGATGCAGGTGCATACTGTTTCGGCTCTATGTTCGGACAGAAGGAAGGAGCTGCGCGACTTGCACCTTCTATCTCGCCGAAGAAGTCATGGGTAGGATTTTGGTGTGGTCTTGCGTGTGCCGTAGTTGCATCTATAGTCCTGCATTACCTAACATGGTTTCCATTCCCGCTCGTACACAGCATTGTACTGGGAGTATTGATATCAGTCTTTGGTGTGTGTGGAGATCTATTTGAATCCCAGTGGAAAAGGCATTTTCATGTAAAGGATTCCGGAAATGTTATTCCTGGTCATGGGGGAATGCTTGACCGGTTCGACAGCAGCCTGATAGCTATTCCTGCAGCTGTACTCTATCTTTCAATTTTTGGTTTGCTATGAGAATAGACAAGAATTCACGCGGCACGCTCGCTCTGGTATTTGGGATTAGCGCAATAATAGCCGCTCTTCTAATCGTTTTTGTACGTATTCCATGGATTGTCTATCCAGTTGTGGCTCTGCTTCTATGGTTCTGTATCTGGCAGCTTGCCTTTTTCCGTATCCCGGTTAGAGAACGTAAAGGCTCGGACAGACTCGTCACTTCAGTAGCCGATGGACGAGTGGTAATAATCGAGAAAACTTACGAAAAAGAGTATCTCAAGCAGGAGTGCATTCAACTTTCGGTATATATGAACTTCTTCGATGTCCATGCCAATTTTTGGCCTGTAGACGGCAGTGTAGATTACTACAAATACTATCCCGGTGAGCATTTCTTTGCATCCAAGCCGAAAGCTTCAGAAGAGAACGAGCACAGTTGTGTGGGCATAGTAACTCCTTCTGGACAGAAGATATTCTTCAAACAGATAGCTGGCGGGTTTGCTAGACGAATAGTCTGCTACGCCAAATGGCATTCTACTTCCCGAAGCGGAGAGCAGTGCGGAATAATTAAGTTTGGGTCTCGTATAGATATATTCCTTCCTCTTGACGCGGAGATTAAAGTAGAGGTAGGGGACTATGTAAGAGCATGTGAGACTGTGCTCGCAGAACTTAAAGCATAGTAAGTCAAGCGAAGACAGTCTCACGAAATACGTGATAAGTTATTCTTTTCTAGTAGTGATAAGGATAACTCCGTTAGCTGCTCCAATACCGTAAATAGAAGCGGAAGCAGCGTCTTTTAGTACTTCGACACTCTCGACAACATTAGGGTCAAGCGCACTAACATCATCTACTTCCACTCCATCAACCAGAACCATAGCATAACCATTTGAAGTATTGGTCTGTCCGCCTCTTACTCTGAAATGAGTACCTATGACTTCCAGCCCAGGAACGCGGCCTTCAATATACTGATAGATATCTGTGTATGATGTGTATTTCTGGATTTTAACCGAAGAAACGGCGTTGTTGTTATTGTCTCTGGTCGTATTGCCGTAACCAATATTCATCTTTTCGTCTCCAGGATTTGATACACCGGAGGACTTGTAGGAGGATCCGCAGGAGACTGCAACTATTGCAGCTGCCGCAATAATAATAAACTTCTTCATAATCTTGTCATTTTGTGCATTCGATGAATGTGATTAAACTCAAGCGATGAATATACATAAAATATGCCTAAATGTCAAGTACTTTGCAGGTAAAATTACGGGATGTCAGTAAATCCACAAGAGAATAGCCGGAATGTTTTTTAGAAAACCTTAAACAGATCAAATGAGATTCCGGAAAGAGATTCAGCTAAGAAAAATTTGCAGTTCATAGAAAAATCACTATATTTGCATTCCCAACGGTGCGTTGGCCGAGCGGTTAGGCGCAGGTCTGCAAAACCTGTCACAGTGGTTCGATTCCGCTACGCACCTCAGAGAGGGTGACTAAAAGTCGCAGGACTGATAGTCATCCTCTTTTTGGGTAGAACCAACCTCTTTCTTGTTAGGCTATATCCGTCTTAAAGGTAATAAACACTGAAATTTGGGTATATCGTGGAAATAACAAAGTATGTATCTTTGCATTGTTAACTAAATTAATTGGTAACAATGTACATCGAAAAAATTCAGTCACCAGCCGATCTTAAGAAATTAGATATTAAGGCGCTCAAGGTAGTAGCCGATGAGACACGTACAGCAATATTGAACCGCGTAAGCAAGCACGGAGGGCATATTGGCCCTAACTTGGGATTTGTAGAGGCAACCGTGGCACTGCACTATGTATTTGATGCCCCGAAAGATAAGTTCGTGTTCGATGTGAGTCACCAGTGCTATCCACACAAGGTGCTGACTGGACGCGCATCAGGATTCTTAGGTGATGTAGATGATATGAATGCTATCAGCGGATATTCATCACCTGCTGAATGCCCTGAGTATGACAACTTTGAGGTTGGTCACACATCCACTTCCATCTCACTCGCCACAGGTCTGCAGAAAGCACGCGACATCAAGGGAACCAATGAGAATATCATTGCTATTATCGGCGACGGCTCTCTTTCTGGAGGCGAGGCCTTCGAAGGACTTGATGAGGCATCGGAACTTGATTCAGGCATCATCATAGTGGTAAATGATAACGAGATGTCGATCGCAGAGAATCATGGCGGTATCTACAAGAACCTGCAGGCCTTGCGCAACAGCAAAGGAAAATGCGAGCACAACTGGTTCAAGGCATGGGGTTTCGAGTATAAATATTTGGAGGAAGGCAACGATTTAGAGAAGCTTATTGAAGTCTTCAAAAGTGTTAAAGACACCACTGTTCCTACCGTTGTTCACATACATACAGAGAAAGGGCATGGCTATGCTCCTGCCGTAGAAAACAAGGAAGCCTGGCATTGGGGAATCCCTTTTAACATAGAGGACGGCAGCCGGCCTCGCAAGAATGTGGATGGCAGCATTCCAGAAGTTCCTGATTCAGAGACTTACGAACAGCTTTTCAGCGACTGGATGCTTCGTGAAATGAAGCAAGACAAAACACTTATAGCCGTGACAGCCGGAACCCCAGCCGCTGCCGGATTTACCCCTCAGAAGCGCAAAGAGGCTGGAAAGCAGCACATAGATATGGGCATTGCAGAGGAGCAGGCGGCCGCTATGATTTCTGGTATGGCAAAAGGTGGCTTGCATCCAGTGTGGACTGTTTATAGCACTTTCATTCAGCGAACTTATGACCAGATAGCTCAAGACATTTGTATCAACTCAAATCCGGCCGTCATTAATGTAATTGGAGGTGGCGTAAATTCCATGAACGACATCACCCATATTTGCCTTTTTGACATTCCGATGCTTTGCAGCATACCAGGGCTTATCTATCTCGCCCCTACCACTTGCGAGGAGTATTTCGCCATGCTCCGCTGGGCCATCGTACAGGACAAAAAGCCTATCGCCATACGTGTACCAAGCAATGGAGTGAACCATACTTCCGATGCAGTTGACGCAGAATACTCTTTTGAGCCGAAGTATAAGATAATGCACGAAGGTTCAAAGGTGGCAATCATAGCAGCTGGTTCCTTCTACCAAAAGGGAGAGAACGTGTCCCGTCTGCTTGCTAATATGGGCGTTGATGCGACCCTTATAAACCCTCGGTATCTGAATGCAGTAGATGAAAAAGTGTTGGATGGACTGAAAGCAAATCACAAGTTAGTTGTGACATTGGAGGACGGCAGCAAGGATGGCGGCTTCGGGGAGCGAGTAGCCTCTTACTATGGAACTTCAGACATGAAGGTAATTGTAGGAGGAATAAAGAAAAATCTCTACGACCGCTTCGATGTACAACAGCTCTTAAGTGACAATCGTTTGCTCGATGAGCAGATTGTGAATGATATTCTGGATATTATTTAGTACATAATTCCCCCGCAGTCTGAAAGTCTTATGCAAGAAATTTATTTCAACACCGTCAAGGATTTTAACGACTACTACGGATTTGAAACACTGCATCCATTGGTGAGCGTGGCACGTTTTGATAAAGCGGTACAATTAGAGGAACATATTCTCCACTACAAACTCTATGCTTTGTTTTTGAAAGAGAACAAAGGATGCACATTGTCGTATGGCCGCACCAAATATGATTTCGATGAGATGACAGTAACGAGTTTTGCGCCGGGTCAGTCCGTGCATGTGAAGCCCGATCCCAGCGTGATCTACCCGAAATGGACGGCGTTGGTGTTTCATCCTGACTTTCTCAGCCGGACCTCGTTAGGTGCGAATATCAGTCGCTATGAGTTCTTCGATTACACCTCCAACGAGGCACTACATCTCTCCACAAGTGAGATTGATATACTCCGTGAGGTGCTTGGAATGATTTGCCAAGAGTTGCATCATAGTATTGACAAGCATTCCAAGGAGTTGATAGTGAGCAATATTGAGTTACTATTGAACTATTGTCTCCGATTCTACGATCGTCAGTTTGTTACTCGTGAAGAGATAGGCCATTCAACTGTCAAGAAATTCCTGTCCATGCTTGATGAGTATATTGACAAAAAAGCAGAGCGCGAAGGCCTACCAACAGTGGCATATTTTGCTGACAAGTGCTGCTATTCACCCAAATATTTTGGAGAACTGGTAAAGACTGAGACTGATAGGGCTGCCAAAGACCTAATCAGTGACAGGCTTTTACAGAAATCAAAGGAACTCTTATCGGATGAATCTAACAGCATCACTTTGGTGAGCCAACATCTTGGCTTTGGATACCCACAACATTTTATTCGCTTCTTCAAGGCACAGACAGGAAAGACACCAAGCGAATATCGCAAAACTGCATAAAACATGAATACACAATACATTGACTCTCGTCAGCAGCATCTCGCGACAGTTGCTGCTCTTGAGGCTCGAGGTGATTTGGCTCGTCTTGAACAGGCTATCACAAGTGCCCTTGACGACGGAGTCACCATCATGTGTCTGTAAATTATAGTGGTCTCTACTGATTAAAATTTAAGTTTTTATCAGAATCGAGTGGCTTTTAACATTTCTAAATACTATATTTGCGAAAAAATAGTAGAAAATGAATAGAAGGTTATTTTTTGCATGCGGTCTTGCAGCCGCAATTATTGGTGTGTCCTGCAACAAGCAGGAGGAGCCTGTTATCGAAAGGCTGGAGTTTGACAGCAAGGATCTTGCGACATGTATAGGGACGCAGTTCTCCGATTTTCTGGAGCAAAATGAAAAATATCAGTCCAGCAAGGATGCAGAAGCTGGAGTAGCCTCATTGTATGCATCATTCAAGACATCTGACGATGTGTACAATATGACTGTTGAAGTCAATGCAGATAAAAATGGACTAATTGATAGGATTGATGCAGTTCTTGACAATAAGGATGAATCATCCAAGCTCTGGAATTACATAATGAGCCACACTGACCATCTTAAGCTTGGCTCTTTCCTCGGCACCAAATTCAAGGGCAAGATCGGAAACGGAGTAAAGCAGACCATTGAAGAGACTATCAGTCTCGTCTCTGAGAATGGCACAGAAGAGAGTATCGTATGCCCAATTTTTGCCATAGTGTCAGGCAATACTTACATGATTCCTCAGCTCGAAAACGAGACACTTACTATAGTACTTATCAGAAACTGGTATGCTCTTGACTACTCCGAGGCTGCATCACTTATAGGAGCTGACTACGATGGTTTTGCACAAGCTAACTACATACTTGGCAACAAGCTTTCCGCCTGGGGCACTAATTATGTGTATTTCGATTACGCCAAGGATCCATCTGGAAACGTGTTCCATCTGGATGTAAATGCTGACGCTGATGTCAAGAACATCGCGAATATCAAAGCGACTCTCGACTATGAGCATCACTCTGATGCTGCAGAGCAACTGGCAATCTGGAAAACATACGCACTCGGGGATCCAGCACTTGGGCTTGGCACCTTCACTAAAGCATATACGGGCTCGTTTGGAACAGTATCAAGTGAGTTCAATAGCCAGCAGGAGGCCATTGACTATGTGGAGACAAACGGCAGACCAGGAGGCTTCTCTCCTGACGTAGTGGTATGCTATGAAAAAGATGGTCACACCATTACCGTGACATTAAAATCTCTCTATTTGGAGGTTTTGGTAAAATAAGCGGCCTGCTTGGGATCTTCCTCTATGGAAGCATCATATTGGGAATCCCAGTCGCGATAATACTGAATTTTGGGGTCTTCGAACAAACTCATCTGCACTGATGTGTCATGGGTAAGTGACGAGACCCCAAGTCCTATCTGCCTGATAGGGGAGACCCCATCCCACGCTAGTGTAAGCAGACGCCTTGCCTCTTGTAATATCAGAGCTGTTATATCGGTTGGCTGCGAAGTCTTTCCCTGTTTCTGGGAAGTGGTAAAATCTGAATATTTCACGAATACGGACACAGTTGAAGCGCGGAACTCACTACGTCTAAGTCTATGTGCAACGATACATGCCACTTTGAAAAGCGCACGGTCAAGCAAATCTGGAGCACATATATCCTTTTCAAAAGTTCGCTCAGCACTGATGCTTTTGGCTTCTTGGGCCTCCGTCTCAACTGGAGAGTGATCCCGGCCATTGGCATTCTCCAATATCTGTTCCGCATAGCTGGCACCTACAAGACGCGTGAGCAGGCCCTTTGACGCGTGTGCAAGATCCCCAATTGTATAGAGTCCGTAAGCAGTAAGCCGCGCCTTAGTCTTGCGGCCAATCCATAGCAGATCGCCAACAGGCAGCGGCCACATCTTCTCCGGTACCTCATCTTCCCAGAGAGTATGAACCTTGTCCGGTTTCTCGAAATCAGAAGCCATCTTGGCCAAGAGTTTATTTGAGCCGACCCCCACATTGACGGTAAAGCCAAGCCTGGAACGAATCTCATCCTTAAGACTTACAGCCACTTCCACCGGATCCTTTTTATATAGCCGTAGGGTCATATCAATAAAGCACTCGTCTATGGAAAATTTCTGGAGTACGGGCGAGTAACTACGACATATATTCATGAATGAATCAGAGCAGTACTTGTACCATGACCAGTCGCCATGGACTATCACAAGTTCCGGGCAGACACGAAGCGCCATGCCAATAGGCTGAGCTGTCTTGATACCAAGTTTTTTCGCCGGAATCGAAGCCGCTGTCACAATACTCCTCCTGTCAGATGGGTCACCGGATACAACCGAAGGGACGAGCCTGATATCAGGCCCGCCCTCTGACAATATCTTGACGGCAGACCAGCTGAGAAAAGCCGAGTTGACGTCAATATGGAAGATTACCCTCCGAAAAGGCATGCTACTGTATGTATTCGTCCCAACTCTTTATGCCTATTTCCTCTTCGGAAACCTTGCATAACGCCTTGATATAAGCAGTTGCAAGACGGCTGTTGGTAATTAGCGGGATATTGAAATCTATGGCTGCACGTCGCATCTTGTATCCGTTACTCAACTCATTGTGGGTAAAGTTCTTAGGAATATTGATAACAAGATCAACCTTATGCCCTTTAATAAGATCGATAGCGGAAGGGTAGTCTTCGTTTGCAAGCTCATAAGGCCAAAGGGCGCGTTTAGCCTGAACCCCATTCTCATTAAGATATCTGCAAGTGCCCTCCGTAGCATAGATATCAATGCCCTTGGCTGCAAGAAGCCTGCAAGCCTCGAGAATATCTGCTTTCTGTCTTGCATTGCCTGATGAAATAAGAACTGACTTCCGCGGAATACGATGTCCGACAGACAGCATAGCCTTTAGAAGGGCTTCATCAAGATTATCTCCGATGCATCCGACCTCACCCGTAGATGACATATCTACACCGAGCACTGGATCTGCCTGATTAAGACGGGAGAATGAGAACTGTGAGCACTTGACCCCCACATATTCAAGCTCAAACGGGTCTATGCTCACTGGTTCTGGATGCTCAGATAGCATACACTTGGTAGCAAGTTCTATAAAGTTGACTTTCAGCACTTTGGATACAAACGGGAAACTCCTTGATGCACGCAGGTTACATTCGATGACTTTGATATAGTTATCGGTGGCAAGGAACTGTATATTGAAAGGACCAGTAATGCCAAGTTCCTTGGCTATAGCAGCAGTCGTCTTACGTATCTTGGCAGCAGTAATACCGTATATCTTCTGAGGAGGGAATTGAATTGTAGCATCCCCGGAGTGGACACCAGCAAACTCTATATGCTCTGAAATGGCAGAGGCAATCACCTTGCCGCCGTCAGCCACAGCATCACACTCAATCTCCTTGCACCTCTGCATGAACGAACTGATAACCACTGGATGCTCCTCGGATACTTCCACGGCCATATCAAGGAATACCTTGAGGTCCTCCTTGCTATAGCATACGTTCATGGCTGCACCAGAAAGCACGTATGAAGGCCTAACCAATACAGGGAAACCAACCTCATCCACAAACTTGTTGATATCATCCATAGTGGTGAGTTCCCGCCAGCGTGGCTGGTCTATACCGAGTTTATCTACAATTTTCGAGAACTTGTTGCGATCTTCAGCACGGTCAATATCCAGCGCCGATGTACCAAGAATCCTTATTCCGCTCTTCATGAGAGGAAGTGCAAGATTGTTAGGAATCTGTCCGCCTACGCTAACTATCACTCCATAAGGATTCTCAAGTTCGCAGATGTCCATAACGGTTTCATAGCTCAATTCATCGAAATAGAGCCTATCACAGACATCATAATCAGTAGATACCGTCTCCGGGTTATAATTGATCATGATAGAACGGTATCCGCTCTTCTTTAAGGTGTTGAGAGCATTAACTCCACACCAGTCAAACTCCACGGAACTTCCGATTCTGTATGCCCCGGAACCAAGCACAATCACGCCCTCAGCACCGTCACCAAAGGAAACATCGTCACTGCTGGCATTGTATGTAAGATAAAGATAGTTTGTCTGGGACGGAAACTCCGCAGCAAGTGTATCTATCTGCTTTACATAAGGTCTAAGCCCCAGAGATTTGCGTTTCTCCCTTACTGTCAGTTCCTTAAGAGAAAATACCCGAGCGATCTGAATATCTGAGAATCCCTGACACTTGGCCCTTTTGAAGAGTTCGTAGCTCACCTCATCAAGACTCTTGCACTCTTCGAGCTGACGATATGTAGTCTCAATATTGTCCAGTTTGTCAAGGAACCACTTGTCAATCTTGGTAAGTTCATGTATTCTATCAACCGTATACCCACTCTGAAGGGCAGCGGCAATGGCAAAGATACGGGTATCAGTAGGGTTCTTCATGGCATAGTCAAGATCCTCTGCCTTGTATGGCTTGTTACATACAAATCCGTTGGCGCCCTGGCCAATCATACGCAGCCCTTTCTGAATAGCCTCCTCGAAATTGCGCCCAATAGCCATTACCTCTCCCACGCTCTTCATGCTGGAGCCGATCTCTCTGGAAACACCTTTGAATTTGGCGAGATCCCAACGCGGGATTTTGCAAACTACATAGTCAAGCGCCGGCTCGAAGAAAGCAGGTGTTGTCTTGGTAACAGCATTCTTCAGTTCGAAAAGCCCATATCCAAGTCCAAGTTTCGCAGCAATGAACGCGAGTGGATATCCAGTGGCCTTGGAGGCAAGAGCAGAAGAGCGGCTAAGCCTGGCATTGACCTCAATAACTCTATAGTCCTCACCATCAGGGCTAAACGCGTATTGGACATTGCACTCTCCAACTATTCCCACATGTCTGACTATGTCAATGGCTGTTTTGCGGAGGAAGTGGAATTCCTTATTGGAAAGGGTCTGAGATGGAGCGACCACTATACTCTCTCCAGTGTGGATTCCGAGCGGGTCAAAGTTCTCCATGTTGCAGACCGTGATACAGTTGTCATACCTGTCACGAACTACCTCGTACTCTATCTCCTTCCATCCGCGAAGTGATTTCTCCACCAGAACTTGAGGGGAGAAAGAGAATGCCTTGCCCGCAATCACATCGAGTTCGGATTCATTCTCACAGAATCCAGACCCAAGCCCGCCAAGCGCATACGCAGCCCTGATGATTACAGGATATCCTACCTGCGCTGCAGCGGCCCTGGCTTCTGACAGGTTGGAAGCCGCATGGGAGCGGATAGTCTTCACACCTATCTCATCGAGTTTCTTCACGAAAAGTTCCCTGTCTTCCGTATCAATGATAGCCTGAACAGGAGTTCCAAGGACGGTAATTCCATTTCGTTCAAGAACGCCGCTTTTGTAGAGTTCCACTCCGCAATTGAGTGCTGTCTGGCCGCCGAAAGCAAGAAGAATACCCTGTGGCTTCTCCTTCAGAATGACCTTTTCCACGAAGAAAGGAGTAACCGGAAGGAAATAGACCTTATCGGCAACACCTTCAGAAGTCTGCACCGTGGCGATATTAGGATTGATGAGAACTGTCTCGATTCCCTCTTCACGGAGTGCCTTAAGAGCCTGGGAGCCACTATAGTCAAATTCACCAGCTTCTCCAATTTTAAGTGCTCCAGACCCGAGCACAATCACTTTCTTTATATTGCTGTCTATCATGATATTCTACAAACTTGCGACAAAGTCATCAAACATAAATTCTGTATCCACAGGGCCACTTGAGGCTTCCGGATGGAACTGTGCAGAGCGGAATGGCTTGCTCTTATGACGGATTCCTTCATTAGTACCGTCATTCATATTCTCAAAGTATGGTTCCCATTCTGACGGGAGTGTGTCAGTATCTACTGCGAAACCGTGATTCTGAGAAGTAATGAAGCACATGTTCGTTCCGCACATCCGTACCGGTTGGTTGTGACTACGATGCCCGTACTTGAGTTTGAATGTCTTTGCTCCGGCAGCAAGCGAAAGCAGCTGATTTCCCATGCAGATACCGAAAATCGGTTTGTCGCTTTCCATTGACTTCCGGATATGCTCCACGGCTTCTCCGCATAGTGCAGGATTGCCTGGACCGTTGGAAATAAAAAGACCATCCCAGTCCATCGTATTGAAGTCGTAGTTCCACGGAACCCTTATCACTTCGACTCCACGGCTTATCAGGCAGCGCAGGATATTGTGCTTTACACCACAGTCCACAAGCACCACTTTCTTGTCCCCACGACCATACTTTATTACCTCTTTGCAGCTGACAATCGCCACTTGATTGTCCACATTGGGATCGTAATAAGGGAAGTCCTCCTCTGCACCCTCTGGAACAATCTTTCCAAGCATCGCACCCTCTTCACGGAGCATTTTTGTCAACTCCCTCGTATCAATCCCGAATATTCCCGGAACCTTTTCTTCCCGAAGCCATTCGTCCAGACTCTTAACAGCATCCCAGTGACTGAACTTCTCACTGTAATCCGATATTACCAGTCCCTTTACATGGATCTTCTCCGACTCAAAGGCCGTACAGAGTCCATTTTCATCAATCTCTTCAGAAGGAATGCCATAATTTCCTATAAGAGGATAACTTACGCATAGGATCTGCCCAGAATATGAAGGGTCAGTGAGGCTTTCCGGATAGCCTACCATAGCAGTGGAGAAAACTACCTCTCCAGAAGTCGCTCCATCATACCCGAAGCTCCATCCCTCCATTCTTCGCCCGTTCTGTAGAACAAGTGTCGCTTTTTTACGTGAATCTGACATATATTTTATTTCCAATTAGATGCTTTTTCCATCAACACGGCAATCTTATCGTTGCACAGGTTACCTATGCTCCCAATATGCGTATGCCCGAGATCTGATACTTTAAGCGAAGATGCCTCCTTGCCGTCATAGCGGAATCTTCCCTCATTTACTTCTGTTCCAACCTGTCTATAAGCGTCCCTAAAAGGCATCCCGCCGCGAGTACTTCTGTTTACCTCTTCCACGGTGAACATGTATTTATACATGGGATTATCCAGAATATGCTCATTGACCTCAATGTGCTCAAGCATATATCTTGTCATTCCAATACAATCATGCATCAGCACCATCGCGGGGAAGAGTACATCCTTAAGGAGCTGACAGTCGCGATGATAGCCATGCGGCATATTGCTGCACATCAGTGATATTTCATTCTCGCAGGAAAGAATCATGTTGCACTTCCCACGCACCATTTCCCACACGTCCGGGTTTTTCTTATGCGGCATGATACTAGAGCCTGTTGTAAACTCGTCAGGAAAATGAATAAACCCAAAGTTGGGGCACATATACTGGCAGCAGTCAGAGGCAAACTTATTGAGCGTAAGTGCAATAGACCCAAGGGCTGAAGCCACGCACCGCTCCGACTTTCCACGTGTCATCTGCGCCGCTACACTATTGTAATCCGGAGAATCGAAACCGAGCAGCCGCGTAGTCATTTCCCGATCCAGAGGAAACGAATTGCCGTATCCGGCAGAAGATCCGAGAGGGTTGCGATTAATCACTCGATAAGCGCCTCCCAGCATATACATATCATCGACAAGAGCCTCGGCATAAGCCCCGAACCACATTCCAAAGGAAGAAGGCATGGCTATCTGCGCATGAGTATAGCCTGGGAGCAGTATATCCTTATACTTCTCACTGAGTTCCTGGAGTTTACGGAACAAGTCAAGCACCTCGGCCCTGAATTTTTCAAGTTCATCCCTAAGGAAGAGTTTCAGATCCACAAGCACCTGATCATTACGGGAGCGCCCAGAATGTATCTTCTTTCCGAGCTCCCCCAATCGGCGAGTCAGGATGATCTCTACCTGCGAATGGATATCCTCTACATCATCTTCAAGCACGAAATCTCCTTTGCTTATACTATCCGCAATCTCATCAAGGCCCTTGTCTATGGCCTGCAATTCATCCTTACTGAGAAGTCCGATACTTTCCAACATCCTAACATGTGCCTTGGACCCCTGAACATCATACGCTGCAAGCCTCAAATCCAATTCACGATCATTTCCAACCGTGAACCTCTCAACCACCTCTGTGGCTGCTATTCCTTTATTCCAGAGTGTATCCATAAAATCTGTCAATAAAATTCATATAAGTATCTATACCCTCCTCAATTTCAGAGACTTTAATAAATTCATCAGACTTATGCGAGCGAGCACTTTCGCCAGGTCCCATCTTAATCGCATCGCAGTCAATCCTCATCCAGTTAGAAGTAGTGGGGGAGGAGAATGTCTCAATCCCAAGTGATTCGGCGGCCTTCACAAGTGGAGACGCAGCCCTTGAAGCCGACGAGCGATTGGAAAGATTGCGCGGACGCAGTTCACTTCGACAAAAGCCCTGTAGCTCAGATAGAATTTCTTCGTTGGTATAGCAGTCAGTGGGCCTTACATCCACGACAAAAGAGCACCTGTCAGGAATCACGTTATGAGCCTCGCCGGCAGAGATGCATGTAACATTTAGCCTGACTTCACCCATTCTTTCAGAAACACGGGCAAATCTATGCCTCCGAAGGACTTCTATGTCATCCAAAGCCTTATACAAAGCATTGACGCCTTCTCCTCGAGCTGCATGCCCTCGGGTGCCAGTCGCAACACCATCAAGCACCAGTAGCCCCCGTTCGCTTGTAGCAGCCTTCATTGCTGTCGGCTCACACACCAATGCCCAGTCAGGGTGGGGAAGATTCCCGTTTCCTGACAGAGGCCCATCCAGAGAGAAAAGCATTCTCATACCAGCAGGGCCGGAACGCTCTTCTTCACAAGATATACTCAGCATCAGGTTGAAAGGAAGCTTTACATTAAAAAAATGACGGAAGGTGGCAATAGAAGATACCACGCAACCGCCGTCATCATTCGAGCCGAGCCCACGGACAATTTCTTCATCATTTCCCGGGTCAAAAGGATCAAAGGAATAGGATTCTCCAGGAGGAACAGTATCAATGTGGGCATCCATCATCAGAGTTTTCAGCGACCGGTCGAAATGACTGTTAAGTGCTATAATATTGTGCCCATATCGCTGTATCGGAATTCCACAACGCGAAAGATAGTCTGAAAGCAAATCAGCCACCCCACCTTCCTCAAAAGAGACGGAAGGGATACGCACCATCTGCCGAAGCAGTTCTATGTACTCATCGTACCTGCTCATAGTACTATCCTTGTACCTGAATTATCCAATAGATTTGATGAACTTCTTATCACCACTCCTGATGCACCAGTCTCGAGAGCCTTGAAAGCGTTCTCAATCTTGGGAAGCATGCCATCAGATATGATACCATCTGCCTTTAGCCGTACAAAATCGGCTCTGGAAATAACTGGTATCACACTTGACTCATCAAATCTGTTACAAAGTACGCCATTTTTTTCGAAACAATAAAGAAGTTCGGCATTAATTGCAGAAGAAATTGATGATGCTATTGTATCGGCATTGGTATTAAGCAGGGTTCCATGTGCATCATGGTTAATAGCACAGAATACCGGAATTATGCCCATTTCAAGCAGTTGGGTGATTAAACCTCCATTTACACTGTCTTTACTGACATCACCCACATATCCATAGTCCACTTTAGTGACACCGTCAGACAGAGTCCTCGGTCCTCGCTTTTCCGCCCTTATGACATTGGCATCACACCCAGAAAGCCCCATTGCATTGCAGCCAAGGCCTTGCAGAAGAGATACAATCCTCTTGTTGCACCATCCAGCGTACACCATAGTCACCACCTTCAACGTATCTTCATCAGTAACCCTGCGTCCCTCTACCATTACAGGCTCCATCCCCATACGGCGCTGCAGCTCACTTGCCATCACTCCGCCTCCATGCACAAGCACCTTGGGTCCTTCCATGGCAGCAAACTCACGACAGAAACGTTCAAGTGCATGCTGGTCATCGACCACGTTGCCTCCTATTTTGACGACTCTAATCATAAACTTTCAAGCATCATCTTCATCACTGTCTGTGCAGATACAACCCTGTTGGCTGCTTCTGGAATCACAAGCGACTTGGGGCTTTCTATAACCTCGTCACTCACTATCATATTTCTCCTGACCGGGAGGCAGTGCATAAAGAATGCGTCATCAGTTAGGGCCATCTTCTCGGAAGTGATGGTCCATCCACGGTCCATGGACAAAACTTTGCCGTAGTTCTGTCCTTCGTATGCCGCCCAGTTCTTTGCGTATACAAAATCAGCGCCCATCAACGCCTCATTCTGGTTATGAGTCACTTTTGCGTGTCCCACAAACTCAGAAGCGAGGTCATATCCCTCAGGATTAGCTATGATAAAATCGTAGTCTGTCATATTAAGGCCCTCGGCAAATGAATTGGGCACAGCCTGAGGAAGGGCTTTAGGATGAGGAGCCCACGTGAGTACGACTTTGGGCCTTTTTTTTGTCTTATTTTCCTCTATGGTAATAAGATCGGCAAATGTCTGAAGAGGGTGCCGCGTAGCTGCTTCCATACTAAAAACCGGCTTACCTGAATATTTGATGAACTGATTCAGAATAACTTCATTATAATCGTCATCCTTATTTTCAAACTTCGCAAATGAACGAACGCCAATGAGATCACAGTAACTTCCCATAACAGGGATAGCTTCAAGCAGATGCTCACTCTTGTCCGAATCCATAATCACACCACGCTCCGTCTCAAGTTTCCATGCACCTTGATTCACATCAAGCACAATAACGTTCATGCCAAGATTAAGCGCAGCTTTCTGCGTGCTAAGCCTCGTGCGAAGACTATTGTTGAAAAACACCATCAAAAGGGTCTTGTTCTTCCCAAGTACCTGATCTGCAAAAGGATTACTTTTGACGTAACGGGCTTCGTCAAGGGCCTTGCCAAGATCCCCAAGTTGAAGTATGGAGGTAAACTCACGCATTGTATCTTTGTTTATTTGGTTGTCAATTCTTTCCATGCATCCACAAAAGACTTCGCAGTCTTTTCAGATATAGTCAGCGAGGGGAGAAGACGTATTACATCAGTTCCGGCTGCTCCTGTGAAGAAATGCTTCTCGAAGAGCAACCTGTCTCGGAGTCCAATATATTCTTGCTTCAACTGCAGACCTATCATAAGGCCGCGGCCGCGGAATTCCTTGAGCGCGACATCACCTTCGAAGGCTTTCTTGAAGAAGTTGCCTACCCTCTCAGCATTCTCTATAAGCCTCTCATTTTCAATAACATCAAGTACGGCTAATGCAGCAGCACATGCAAGATGATTACCTCCGAACGTAGTGCCGAGCATACCATATTCCGCCTTGATATCAGGGCTTATTAGTACTCCTCCGATAGGAAAACCATTAGCCATACCTTTAGCTGTAGTAATAATATCCGGACGGATTCCGGCGTGCTGATGCGCAAAGAACTTTCCGCTTCTTCCATATCCAGACTGAATCTCATCAAGAATGAGTTTGACGCCAAATCTGTCACATGCGCACCGAAGTCCACGCATAAAGTCGTCGTCAGGAACAAATATCCCGGCAACCCCTTGAATCCCCTCTATGATAACGCCAGCGTATTCCATGGAAGACAACTCCCTCTCTACGGCATCCAAATCACCAAGACCCACAAATTTTACGTGGTCGCCAGCATTGAAGGCTGAACGGATCCTAGGATTGTCAGTAGCCGATACCGCTCCGCTAGTTCTACCGTGAAAAGCCTTGTGAAAAGCAAGGATTCGTGGCCTGCCGGTAGCAAAGGAAGCAAGTTTCATGGCATTCTCATTTGCTTCAGCGCCACTATTGCACAAGAATAGTTTATAGTCCTCATATCCGCTTGCACGTCCGAGTCCGGACGCGAGCTCACGCTGGAGTGAATTCTGCACCGCATTGGAATAAAACCCAAGCTTTGCAAGTTGCTCTCCGAGCATCTCAATATAGTGAGGATGGGAATGTCCGATGCTGATTACAGCGTGACCGCCGTAAAGATCGGTATATTCGTTGCCATCTTTATCCCATAGAGTAGTGCCGGAGCCTCTGACCGGCTCAATGTTCCAAAGCTTGTATACTTCAAAAAGATCCATACTTCCAACTTTTCTAAAATGCCGATGCCTTAAGCCTTAAGCCACAGTCTTCAGCAAGGCCGAAAATGAGGTTCATATTCTCGACCGCCTGACCGGAAGCCCCTTTCAAGAGATTGTCTATGACTGATGAAATGACCAATTTGCCGTCATGCTTCTCCACATGTATCAGGCATTTGTTGGTATTGACTACATCTTTGAGGTCCACAGGACGCGGTACTATAAAGGTAAAAAGTGAGTCAGAATAGTATGCCTGATATATTTTGCTAATCTCATCCTCCTCAAGTAGGCACTCACACTGCAAGGATGCAAAGATTCCTCTAGCGAAATCCCCACGCATAGGCACGAAATCAATACTTGGAATCTGCGTGCCCTGAACAGCAGAAAGGTTGCGTCGTATCTCCTGAAGATGCTGATGAGTAAAAACCTTGTAGGCGGATATATTGTTATTGCGCCAGCTGAAATGTGTAGTCGCACTTGGCTTTACACCGGCCCCTGTAGATCCGGTAATGGCAGTCACAACTACTTCAGAAGTGAGAAGTCCAGCCTCGGCGAGAGGAAGCAGGGCAAGCTGTATTGCAGTAGCAAAGCACCCCGGATTGGCTATCAACGATGACTCCTGAATTCTATGTCGCTGCATTTCCGGAAGCCCATAAACATAGCCTTCCGACTCATCGCGAAAATCCTGAGCAAGGTCGATCACCTTAAGTTTGGACGGCCGCTTGTGCTGCTGCCAGAATTCACGGCTCTTTCCGTGGGCAGAACATAAGAAAAGCACATCAATGCTTCGAAGATTAAATTCATCGCAGAACTTCAGATCCGTATCTCCTACAAGTCCCTGATGCACATCGCAGATGTAATTCCCTGCATTGCTTGAAGATTGAACAAATCTAATCTCTGCATAAGGATGCGTCACAAGTATCCTAATTAACTCTCCAGCGGTATATCCGGCACCGCCTATGATACCCACTCTGATGACTTTTGTCATTACACTTCCTCCTCTTCTGGATGCAGTCCATAGTAAACCCTGAGTGGGGTTGAAAGGACCTTGATGAATCCTTTGGCATCCTGGGCAGTCCATCCTTTCTGGGTCTCGCCATATTCTCCAAGCTTGGACTTAACCAGATCGCAAGGGGAGTCCACTCCTACAGTAGAGAAACTCCAAGGCCGAAGTTCAAGAGTAACGGTACCCGTCACATTCCTCTGACTGCTCTCAAGCATCGCCTCAATATCTCTCATTACAGGCTCAAGGTACTGGCTTTCATGAAGGAACATACCATACCAGTTAGCCACTTGATCCTTCCAATATTGCTGCCACTTGGAAAGGGTGAATTTCTCAAGGAACTTGTGTGCACCTATTATGAGCATAGGTGCTGCGGCTTCAAATCCTACACGGCCCTTGATTCCTATGATAGTGTCGCCTACATGCATATCCCGGCCGATACCATAGGCTGAGCCGATTCTTTCCACTTCTTGAATGGCAGCGATGGCGTCGTCATATTTCTTGCCATTGACCCCTGATAAGACACCTTTACTGAAATCGAGGCTTAGAACCTCGCTCCCTTTCCGATTAATCTGCTTCAGGTATGCACTTTCCGGAAGTCCCTTGGAAGAGTCAAGAATCTCACCGCCACAGATGGAAGTACCCCATATTCCTACATTATAAGAATACTTCAATTTAGTAAAGTCTGCGTAGTATCCGTGAGAATTGAGAAAGTCAACCTCCTCTTTACGGCTGAGGTTGCCATCACGGGTGAGAGTTATGATCTCCATATTAGGACACATCACAAGGAATGTCATGTCAAACCGCACCTGATCATTGCCGGCACCCGTGGAGCCATGTGCTATGGCATCCGCACCAATCTCCTTGGCGTAGCGGGCAATGGCCATCCCCTGGAAAATACGCTCTGAAGAAACGGAAATCGGGTATGTGCCATTTCGGAGAACATTGCCGAATATCATGTATTTCAAGCTCTTCTCATAATACTCTCTTGTCACATCAAGAGTTACATATTTCACGGCACCAAGCTTATACGCATTCTCTTCATTAGCACGGAGTTGCTCGAGACTAAATCCACCCGTATTGGCACAAGCCGCATAGACTTCATAACCTTTTTCCTTGGCAAGGTACATCACAGTATATGAGGTATCCAGACCACCGCTGAACGCGACGACAACTTTCTTCTTGCTCATTTTCTTTTTGTTTTATTCACCTGGCTGGTGTATCTCCAAGTGCTCCTTAGGGTCATATAGCAGTCCCGTACAGATGCACATCTTATAATCATGACTCTTCAAAATATCAAAATGCCGGCATCCCTCGCATCCTTTCCAGAACTCTGGGTCATCAGTCAATTCAGTAAACGGAACAGGACGGAAACCGAATTCATAATTCATTTTCATTACAGCGGCACCAGTAGTTATAGAGAAAATCTTAGCGTCAGGGAAGAGCCTTCGGGATAGAAGGAATGTCTGTTCCTTGATTCTTTTGGCGATTCCCATGCCCCTAAAGGCATGCGCGACTATCAGTCCGGAATTGGCGACAAAACTCTTGCCACCCCACGATTCGATATACGAGAATCCAGCAAATCGACCGTCCTCGGAAAGCGCAATCACGGCCTTGCCAGCGCGTATTTTCTCGCATATATATTCCGGAGTACGCTTGGCTATACCCGTTTTCCTTTCCAGCGATGAAGTATAAATTTCTTCGCAGATCTGATCCGCGAACACTGTGTGACATTCCTCTGCCACCATTACATCGACTTCCATCTGATACCTGCCTATAAATGTAATATAACTAACTAAATATGTCAGCGCAATTTAGAAAATTTCCCCAAGAGATACAAGTACCTCGAATAGAAACATCCGCTATATTATCGACAGCCACCTCAAAAGACCCTCTTATACTGTAGCGTGCATCCTGAGACATCTTGCCGAGAGACAGGACCATCCAAATACATGACATGCTCGAGTCTCAACCAAAGGCTACGACGATTCCAACTAGCATTTCTTCCTGGTTTGACGGCAATATAAGCAGACATATTCACTCCATTTCCATAATATGCCGGGATGGAGAAACATCCCGGAGCATTTCTTTCATAGCAATAAAGCCTGTCACTCCATTGCTTCGCATCAAAACCAGTGATTCTCAGATAAGCTGAAAAAGTATCGAGCACCATTCCCGGCTCAATGTATGCGAGCCACGCTAAAGAATTATAAAAAAGTATATTGACTCTTGAATTCACATGGTATGGGCCGCAGTGGGACTTTAGATCAAGACGTAAATCCACCTTGACTCTTTCGTCATCCTGGAATAATCTTGAGATAGAAGAGCGAAAGACCAGATTAAGCGCCCATGGGCCCACGGCAAATTCTTTTCCCGCAGTCATTAGGAATTTCAGACGGCGCTTTTCTCTAGCCTGGCAAGATGAATAATCAACACTCATAAAAATCCCCCTGCCTTCAATTCCAAGTGCCACGCCACTATATTCGTTCCATTTTCTATCATAAAATCTTGTATTAAGAGCCAAGCTGACGCCGTAATGCGGCACCCATAAAGCCCCCATTACGACCGCTGGCCCGTACGAATAGTGCCATGCGGACTCCGAAAATACAGATAAGTGCTTCCATGACACTCGTTCAGATACGGAAGCCGCATGTGTCGAGGCAGTAATGCCAACATTGAAGCGATGCCGATAGAAAGAATAATTCAGGACTGCATCCTTCGTGGCAAAGGATATACCAGCATTCACTTCGCTTCTTCCAGCATACATTGTTCCTGCAATGCCCAATAGTTCGGCTGAAGCCGATGAGGTAGAAGTTATACCGCTTCCGCTACGGGAAAACGCCGATATCGCTGAGAATCCTCCAAGCATGAACCCACTCCACGACACTAGACCCTGACCAAACCTTGCGTTGAAATGGCCGAGAACCAACTTCCAGCGGCGACCCTCTGCAGCCATGCTGACTGTACCGACATCAAGTGAGGGTGACGAGAATGTGGTGCGGGTATTCCACATCAGCTCATATTTCCCGCCTAACTCCATATCTGTCTTAATACCGTATTTCCACTTAGGCGCTTGATTTGTTTTCGAGAATGAAGCGCCGGTCGAAAGTGTAACATCTCCACGGAATCCCCCTGAAGCAGTCTCCCCGGGGGCACTACGCGAACGCAACACGGCAAAATAGCTCAAGGCATCTGCATATCTGCTTCCGAATCCATCTACAAGTGCAAGTTCATGCCACGAAAGAATATCCCCGCTACGCCTGCGATAATCACATAAGGAAGCAGCCTGATACTCCGACATAAGTCCGCATGAGGTCAAACGCCTCTCGGAAGCAGAATTCAAGTCAATGGGATGCTCCGCTAAATGAACAAACATGGATACGGCATCTTCAGAAAGTTCTTCGATACAAGAGGCCCCTGAGACAACCAGGATTGCATCATCAATCCCACCATAGGATAGCGCCACAAGGCACATTAGGAGTAAAGTTTTCATAATTGAGTCGTTTAGTTTCCCAAAAATACGAATATTATTCGTAAATTAGGGCGGTAATTTGAAATAGATGGAAGAGTCAATTAAAATCCACGACAAAGCATTCAAGCCGTTCATCAGCCATAAAGAGTTGATATCGTGCATTGATGACGTAGCAAACCGCATAAACGCTGATTTTGCCAACTGCGAAGATGTTCCTATTGTGTTATGTGTTCTGAACGGAGCCATTGTGTTCACCGGCGAGCTTCTCCAGAGGCTGAACTTCAATTGTGAACTCGTCTCAGTAAAAATGTCTTCATATCAGGGCACCAAATCCACTGGCACTGTACTGAACGTTATGGGCCTTACCGCAGATATTAAGGGTAGGCGAGTAATCCTATGCGAAGATATAGTTGACACAGGCAATACCATCGTCGCTCTCAAGGAAATGCTTCTTGACAAAGGAGCAGCAGACGTTAAGATATGCACCATGCTATTCAAGCCGGATGTATACGACAAGGATGAAAAACTCGACTACGTGGGGAAAGCCATTCCAAATGCTTTTATCGTAGGATTCGGACTTGATTATGATGAGCTCGGACGCAACTATGCAGATATCTATGTTATTGACGAATAATAAATTATTTCTGATATGAAGTATTATATTCTTTTCGGTCCTCCGGGTGCGGGCAAAGGCACCCATGCTTCCGCAATAGCAGAGAAGTATAACCTCAAGCACCTCTCTACTGGAGAGCTCCTTCGTGCTGAAATAGCTGCCGGAACAGAACTTGGCAAGCAGGCCAAGTCACTGATTGAAGCAGGAGCTCTTGTCCCTGACTCAGTTGTGGAAGGAATGATTGAGACAGCTTTCGACAATCTCAAGGGATTTGATGGATTCCTTCTTGACGGATTTCCTCGCAACATCTCACAAGCAGAGGATCTTGATAAGATTCTTTCCAAAAGGGGAGAGCAGGTAACCGCTGTGGTATCCATCATGATTCCGGATGAACTCATCCGTAAGCGTATAGCCCATAGAGCTGCCATCGAAGGCCGCGCTGACGATGCTTCGGAAGAGACTATCACCAACCGCATCAAGACCTATCACACCCAGACCGAGCCTCTCATTGATTTCTATAAGAAGCAAGGCAAATATGGTGAAGTTACTACGGATGCCGATGAGATAGCGGAGAACCGAGCACGGGTACTTTCCCTGATGGAAAAACTCGCCAAATAGTTTTCCAGACTTTTATTTATAGTGGACGCTCCTGTTCGGGGCGTCCATTGTTGTTACATCTGCGTAATCGGCAAAATGCATCCTCTCCCATGTAGAAGGATGTCTGAATTCAATCTCGCAAGCATGCAGGAACAGGCGTCCGGGATATCGGCTCCCATAAAGCCTATCACCCTTTATAGGACGACCAAGTCCTTCAGGATGAGCAGAATGCACACGCAGCTGATGAGTTCTTCCAGTCCTGGGTCTGAATATTATATCCACTTCTGAATCAGGCAGGACGGACATCACCTCATACTCCGTAACGGCAAGTTTACCATTCTCCCTATCCACAACCTGCCGCGGTCTGTCATAATAGTCAGAAGAAAGAGGCAATGCTATGGTACCCTTGGTTTTGTGTCTGAAAGGCTTATCTGCCGCTTCAAGTCTCGCCCTATATGTCTTTAGCACTTCTCCACAGGCGAACTGCCTGTCCAAATCCACTTTTGCATCAGCATTTCGGGCAAAAACCATGATTCCAGATGTATCCATATCAAGCCTATGGCAAGAAAACACTTCTCCAAACTGTCCGGAAAGCCAGTCCAGCATAGAACGATGTCCATTACGCCCAGGCACAGAGAGCATTCCGGAAGGCTTGCTTGCCACTATTATGTCATCATCGGAATAAAGTACTTTTGGCTCTGAATAAAGAAATTCTTGATCAAGAGGATTTGGCTCCACATTCAGCCCCCGCATCATAAAACTGAGTAGCAGCCCGCATTTGCCAGTGCACGCTGGATAGAAACGTCCCTGCTCACGAACCTGTCCACCCTTCGGAAAGCCGTACCAGAATTCACCCATTGCTATAGGATGAAGCCCACGAAGATATGCATACTGCAAAAGTTTCGGTGCGGCACAATCTCCTGTCCCACCAGGAGCCACCACACCTGCATCTGCAAAAATAGACTTTATATCCTTACATTCACCATTGGCATTAAGGACTTTATATTGAGAGAAAAGCCAGTCCTGAAGCTGGGCAGATGCCCTGCCTTTGGCAATTCCATCTTCCATAGCGGAGATTTCAGCCTCTCTGCGCCTGAAATAGCCATCTGGAGCAGAATAGTCAAATATTGGAGGAACGAACCCTTCCACAAAAGCTCGTCCTCCAGCAAGTCCGCTAAATCCATACAGGAAGCCTTTATCGGTTTCCAATACGCCCAGCATCTTTCCTTCCTCAAATAGAGCATGAAGATGCGGAGAAGAAGCAATCTTTGAAATCAGTACCTCCGATGCTCTCGAAATCTCGGGACTTGGCACATACCTGAAAGGATATGTAAACTTCTCTTCAGGCATCAGTCTACCACAAATAAAGAAAGCTCGTGCCAGAGCCTATTGACCGGAAGTCCCATCACATTATAGTACGAGCCGCGTATCTCCTTTATTCCGATATACCCGATCCACTCCTGTATGCCGTAAGCCCCAGCCTTGTCATACGGGCTGAATTTATCTACATACCACTCGATATCCTCCTTAGAAAGCACATCGAACACCACTTCTGTACTTACCGAAAATGTCTTTTCGTGTCTGCTGTCCCTAAGAGTGACAGAAGTCACCACATTATGACTGTGACCGGATAGTTTTCCAAGCATCTCCACGGCTTCTTCTCTGGAATGCGGCTTACCGAGAACCTCGCGACCAAGAATAACCACAGTGTCTGCAGTAATAAGAATCTCGTCCTGCTCAAGTTCCCTGTGAAAGCCATGTGACTTGCCGATGCTCATATCGACAGGCACCATTTCAGGCTCTCTATCAGGCTCTTTTGACTCCTCGAAAGTATTGATTGTGTCTATGGTAAAGTCAAATCCCAAGCCACATAGCAGTTCCTTTCTCCTTGGAGAATTGCTGGCAAGTATTATAGATTTTCCACTAAAATCACGCATACTTATCAATATATCAAGTGGAACTTATCCTCATCAAAATGCCACTTGCCCTGAGCTTTTAGTATCATTTCAATACCTTCACGCAGGCATCCTCTCCCTCCAGGTGCAGTGCAAACATAATCAGCCGCAGACAAAGCTTCTGGAGCAGCATCTGACGGAGCAATTCCCAGGCCGCAGGCTTTAAGTACCTGCGTGTCAGGAATGTCATCCCCAAAGAAAGCGACTTCCTCTGGACTAAGGCCATTGTCTTTGCAGAACTGATAGAACACCTTAAGCTTTCCTCTGGTACCCAGATGCACATTCTCTGGTCTTACACCCATGTGTTCACAGCGACTCCGAAGCGGCTTAGTATCGGCTCCTGATATGACCCCTACCACAAATCCCTTGGAAGCCGCCGCTCTGGATGCGAAGGAATCCTTGGCATTAACCACCCTCACAAGGTTCTCCGGTCCTTCGTCCATAAGGTAAATGCTTCCATCCGTCAGAACCCCGTCTATGTCGTAAGCAATGGCCTTAATATTCTGAAGATTAAGATTTTGCCCCATTTGGATTCAAGTCAGAAAGATTAAATGTAGCTGATGGCTGGGCACTCTCTATTCCAATAGTCCCAAACTGATTCTCATATTTGCTGATATTATCCGCCAATGCACCAAGAAGTCTCTTGCAGTGCTCTGGAGCCATAATGATGCGGCTTTGAACCTTAGGACCGCTAAATCCAGGCATAATAGAGGCAAAGTCTATTATAAATTCAGTTTTAGAATGGCTGATTACGGCCAGGTTGGAATATGTTCCGCCTGCAACCTCCGGGAGGACCTCAAGCTTGTTCATCGGATTCTTTTCGTTATCCATTGCGTTTGTATTTATGAATTATGTACAAATTTAATGATTCTTTTTGAGCTTGGAAAGACTTATGCACATGAGCACCTAAAAGGCGGCCATGCGCTTTCAAAAGTTCAAAGTTCTGACTATCTTTGTAAGTTCGTCATAAGACGGCCTTTATTGATTATGGAATTAGATGCAAAATACAACCCTTCGTCGGTCGAAGAGAAGTGGTACTCCTACTGGACTGACCACAATTTTTTTCACTCCGAGCCAGATGCCCGGGAACCTTATACTATTGTCATTCCACCACCTAATGTAACAGGCATCCTGCACATGGGGCACGTGCTCAACAACACTCTCAATGACGTGCTCATCCGCAAGGCCCGCATGGACGGAAAGAATGCATGTTGGGTGCCTGGAACCGACCACGCCAGCATTGCCACCGAGTCCAAAGTAGTGGCACGACTCAAGGAAAAGGGCATTTCCAAGGAAGACCTTACGCGCGAAGAATTCCTCAAATATGCATGGGAATGGAAAGAGGAGCACGGTGGGATTATCCTTAAGCAGCTCAGAAAGCTTGGTGCTTCATGCGACTGGGACCGTACAAGGTTTACTATGGAGCCGGAACTCACTGACGCCGTAATCGCCACTTTCTGCTATTTCTACAGGAAAGGCATGATCTACAAGGGAGTCCGCATGGTCAATTGGGACCCTGTGGCACTTACCGCGGTGAGTGACGATGAAGTCATCCACAAAGACACCAAAAGTCACTTCTATCACCTCCGCTACTTTATCTCAGACGGACACGGAAACCCGACAGACGACTATCTCGTCATAGCGACTACTCGTCCTGAGACTATCATGGCAGATGCTGCTATATGTATAAATCCTGCCGATGAGAGGTATCATCACCTGCGCGGAAAGAAAGTGCTTATCCCTCTCATAAACAAAGAGATCCCAGTCATCGAGGATAGCTATGTTGAGATGGACTTTGGTACAGGATGCCTCAAGGTAACCCCTGCACATGATGTAAATGACTACCAGATTGGTCTCAGACACAACCTTCCGGTCCTCGAGATTATTGACGATCATGGTAAACTCAACGAGAAGGCGCAGATACTCGTGGGCGAGGACAGGTTCGTAGCCCGCAAGAAAATCGCCAAGATGCTCGAAGAATCCGGCAACCTCGTAAAGACTGAAGAATACACATCGCCTATTGGATATTCTGAAAGGACCAATGCTGTCATAGAGCCTAAGCTATCAGCACAATGGTTCTTAAAAATGGACGAGCTCGCATCTATGGCTCTTGACAGTGTGGAATCCGGGAAAATCAAATTCGTTCCGGACAAATACCGCAATACTTACCGTCATTGGATGGAGAACGCTCATGACTGGTGCATCTCACGACAGCTCTGGTGGGGGCAGCGTATCCCAGCATATTATCTTCCTGACGGCCAGATAGTTGTAGAGGAAACCGCCGAAAAAGCACTTGAGGCTGCAAGAAAGATCAATCCTGACTTGCGAGCTGAAGACCTTCGTCAGGATGAGGATGTGCTCGATACCTGGTTCTCAAGTTGGCTGTGGCCAATTTCCGTGTTTGACCCGAAGTTCCCTGGTCATCCTGAACGTAAGCCGAATGCAGATTTATCATACTACTATCCGACAAGCGACCTTGTAACTGGTCCGGATATCATCTTCTTCTGGGTAGCAAGGATGATTATGGCGGGGGATGAGTTCATGAAGGACATCCCATTCCGTAATGTATACTTCACCGGTATCGTAAGGGATAAGCTTGGAAGAAAGATGAGCAAGACCCTCGGAAATAGTCCTAATCCGCTCGACCTCATCGAAAAGTACGGAGCCGATGCTGTACGCCTCGGCATGCTGCTCTGCTCTTCCGCTGGCAATGATATTCTCTACGATGAATCACAGATTGAGCAGGGAAGGAATTTCTGCGGCAAGATATGGAACTCCTGGAGACTTGTAAGCGGATGGAAAGTTGACGAAAATGCCGCTCAGCCACAGGAATGTGCCATAGCCATCAAGTGGTTTGACAACCTGCTATCACGCACCATTGAGACGGTAGAAGACCATTATTCAAAACTCCGCATAGGAGATGCCCTCATGTCCATCTACAAACTTTTCTGGGATGACTATTGCAGCTGGTATCTCGAACTTGTCAAGCCTGCATTCGGAACCGCAGTTGACGGTGACACATATAGGGCAACAGTGGAGTTCTTCGACAAGCTTCTCCGACTGATTCATCCAGTAATGCCTTTCATTACAGAAGAGTTGTGGCATGCTATGGCCCAGAGAGGAGAAGGGGAGACCATCATGCTTGCACCGACCCCGAAGGCAGCAGCATATAATACTGATCTTCTCAACGGATTCGATCTGGCTAAAGAAGCAGTAATGGCTATTAGAGGTGTCAGAGCCCAGAAGCAGATATCACCAAAGCAGCCACTCGAACTCCATATTGAAGGAGAGTTCTCGCCAGAGCTTCTTCCGATAGTCTGCAAAGCCGCCAATATCAGCAATATACTTGACGGTACAGCATCTGGCGCTTCGGTATCCTTTATCGTAGGAACAATAAAAATGAGTATTCCTCTCGACGGCTTCATCGACAGCAGTGAAGAGAAGGCCAAACTGGAGTCAGAACTTGAGCACCAACGCAAGTTCCTTGTTTCAGTACGAGCAAAACTCTCCAATGAGAAGTTTGTAGCCCATGCTCCAGCGGCAGTCATAGAAGTAGAGCGCAAGAAAGAGGCAGATGCTCTTGCCAGAATCGAGGCGTTGGAAGCATCCCTAGCGTCACTGAAATAGAGAATCTACTCCATTATATTATCGGGGCCAGCCAAAATATTGGTTAGCCCCGATTTTTATTTTACTGTATCATATTTCCGCATCTGTCTATAGGGAAACAGTACCAGTCCGAGCATGAGCAATATTCGTATGGCACATATTGCAAACAATGCACATATACATTATTTGCAGCTGTGCTATAGTATATTTCAAGCATTATTCCTTCACTGTCATCCTTCTCTGACCAGTCAAAATGAGTCGGATCATCCGACAGGGCTTTCAGAATATCAGCTTTCATAGAAGAAGGAAAATACTTCACGCATTTCTTGTATCGGATTCCAGTCTGTGTATCTACTCGCGATGACTTCATCATGAAGAAGGTGATAACCCCGAAGAAACACATGAATGCACCGAGGATATTGACTGAAACGGAAGACGGGAAGACAACGACTACGACGCCCGCTACAAAAAGACCTGCAGACACCGCTATATCACGCGCACTGCGTGATCTTGAAAAACATTTGTTCATATTTAGCTTATTGATTATAGGATATAACAAGTTATGTTTCTAAACATTTCTTAACCTGCCACAATAATGGCAAGTGACATCCTATCTGCTAAATACGCAACTTACCTAGTGAAATGAAATAACTCCGCGTGGAATGTATACCAGACAGAGTCACCGGATGATAATTATAACAATCTGATACAAATCCCTGCATGAGGGCGAATTGATACCTATGCCTCCCACCAGTACTTGGATTTACCCTCGAATGAGGCCTGACATTCGTATCAGAAGACGATAAGCCGAAATGCACAGAGCCAACAGCCATAAATGCATGGGGTGGCTCTGGCAGATCGTCCGTGGTCAGTGTGGAGTAGACCTCATCGGTCTGACAGAGAAACGTCGCGTCATGACTACCGCTTGTCTTGCACTGGCAAGAAGCAATCAGCATAGCTAAGAATAGTATGACAAGACGTTTCATAATGTGAATAGCTATCTTCCAGCTACAGCATCAATTTCTACCATTGCACCTTTAGGCAGAGCAGCAACTTCATAGCAGACTCTGGCAGGCTTATCCCCTTTAAAGTACTCTGCGTACACCGCATTCATAGGTGCAAAATTCTTTATATCATCAAGAAGAACTGTAGTCTTGACAACATCATCAAAAGAAAGTCCAGCCTCTTCAAGAACAAATCCGAGATTATCAAGAGAACGACGTGTCTGAGCCTCAATGCCCTCAGGAAACTCACCTGTAGCAGGATCAGCAGGGAGCTGTCCGGAGACAAACAACGTTCCATTCAATTCCACTGCCTGAGAATAAGGTCCCACTGCAGCAGGAGCCTTAGGAGATGCTATAGTTCTTTTCATAAAAAAGTCATATTTTTGTGCAAGTTATGAATTTTTCCTTTCTTTTTCAAAAAAATGGCAGATTGTTCTTACGAAAATATATTCCAGCGTGCAACTCTTGTGCTTGGACAAAAGACTCAAGATAGGCTCAGGAGCGTAAATATTATAATATTTGGTGTCGGAGGAGTAGGCAGTTGGTGCGCAGAGGGGCTCATCCGGGCCGGAGTCGAGCATCTGACCATTGTGGACTCAGACAATGTTGATACCAGCAACATCAACAGGCAGCGCATGGCAACAGTTCTAAGCATAGGGCAGTCCAAGGTAGAAGCACTCAAATCAGAACTCCTGAAAATCAACCCAGAATCAAAAATCACAGCCTTACAGAAAGTATTCTGCGCAGAATCCGCCGAAGAATTCAAGTTGGAGCAATACGACTACATCGTGGACGCCATTGACTCTCTGAAAGACAAAGCAGCACTTATTCTCGCCGCAACTTCCGCTCCAGGCATTTTCTTCTCATCCATGGGAGCTGCAAGAAAGATAGATCCCACGCATATCAAGGTGGGAAACTTTTGGAAGGTGCGGGATTGTCCGCTTGGGGCAGCTCTAAGAAAAAAGCTCAGGAGGAGCGGAACCCTTCCTGAGCATAGTTTTCAGTGCGTATACGGAGATGAAGTGACGGGAGAGCAGAAAGGTTCGCTCGTGCATATCACCTGCATATTCGGGATGACACTATCAGGACTAATCATCAAGGATATACATGATAAATCAGCCGAAAAAGCAGACTAGTTCTTGAAACTGTGAATCGGTGCCGGGATTCTTCCCTCACGTGAGATAAAATCCTCACAGCTGAACTTATTGACCGGCATCACCAGCGCCTGTCCGAGCAATCCTCCGAAATACAAGGTATCACCGACCGCTTTTCCTTCAGCCGGAATTATTCTCACAGCTGTGGTTTTCTGATTGACCATTCCGATGGCCGCCTCATCTGCAATAATACCGGAGAGAGTAGCTGCGCTGGTTGACCCAGGAATTGCTATCATATCCAGCCCAACGGAGCATACACATGTCATGGCTTCCAGTTTCTCAAGAGAAAGAGCTCCGCACTCGGCAGCCTCAATCATGCCTTGATCTTCGCTCACTGGAATAAACGCACCGCTAAGTCCCCCTACATAGGACGAAGCCATCACACCGCCCTTCTTTACTTGATCATTCAGTAGAGCAAGTGCAGCTGTCGTACCCGGTGCACCTGCCTGTTCAAGCCCGATGCTCTTCAGAATGTCAGCCACGGAATCTCCTATGGCTGGGGTAGGGGCAAGGGAAAGATCTATTATACCGAAAGGAATTCCAAGCCTGGCTGAAGCCTCCTTGGCCACAAGCTGACCGACACGGGTAATCTTGAAAGCAGTTTTTTTGATAGTCTCACACAAGACCTCAAAACTCTGCCCCTTAACCTTATCAACAGCACATTTCACGACACCAGGGCCGCTGACACCCACATTTATGACGGCATCCGCCTCGGTGACACCATGAAAAGCCCCAGCCATAAAAGGATTATCATCCGGGGCATTACACAACACCACAAGCTTTGCACATCCAAGAGAGTCCCGATCGGCAGTCAACTTCGCCGTTTTCTTGATAATCTGCCCCATAAGCCTAACCGCATCCATATTGAGTCCTGTCTTGGTAGACCCTACATTCACGCTGCAGCATATCCTTTCAGTCTTGTCCAGCACTTCCGGAATTGATTCTATCATAAGACGATCACTCGCCGTCATGCCCTTGGATACAATGGCAGAAAAACCTCCAAGAAAATTGACCCCCACCTCCTTGGCTGTCTGGTCAAGGGTTCTGGCTATCGACAGGTAGTCATCCACCGATTTACAGCAACTGCTACCAACCAAAGCAATAGGAGTGATTGAAATACGCTTGTTGACAATAGGCACTCCAAACTCAGCCGATATATCATCTGCCGTCTTCGCAAGCTTTGAAGCGTATTTAAGGATTTTTGCCCTTATCTTGTCGCATGTCACTTCGACGCTTTCACTCGCACAGTCAAGCAGGCTGATACCTATGGTGATAGTACGCACATCGAGATTCTCTTTCTCGATCATGTCGTGCGTCTCAAATACTTCATTGATATTGATCATAGAGAACTATATTCTATGCATATTGTCAAAAATATCGCTCCTCTGACATCTGACCTCCACTCCGAGATCATCGCCAAGAGCAACCAGCTGATGTGCAAAAACAGCAAAATCCAGATCAATATTCTCGGTATTGACTATCATCATCATATTGAAATACGAATCAATAATACTCTGCGTAATATCCATGATGCTGACATTATGGTCGGAGAGATAGGTACATATCTTGGCTATAACGCCGACTTTATCTTTACCGACTACTGTAATGATGGTTTTTTTCATCTTTATCACTATTTAACGGGATACAAATATAACTAACATTTAAGCCATTCACAAGAATCGGTCTGTCCTGCAAGCCATACCGTATCGCCTTCCTTGAACACAAAGTCCGGCTTAGGGTTTGTCACGAACTCTGAATTTCTCATTACGCTTATCACAAGGCACTGATAGTCCGAAAGTGAACATTCGCGTAAGGTCTTTCCAAACAGATACGAATCCTTGGTAATCATGAAGGATATCACCTTAAAAGCACTGTCCGCATCGGCCTGCCCAGAAGGTGCAACCGAATCCTCAATAAGCTTTTTAAGTCTTCCCAGCTGCTCGGTAGTACCTACAGCAAGCATCCTGTCGAAAGGATAAAGACGCACATCACCTGAGGGAATGACTATATTCTCGCTTCCGCGACCTATCTTGATGATACTTGCCCCGCTCTCCGACCTTATCGGCACGGTCTTAAGGCGATGCCCCACAAATTCAGAGTTCTGCGGCACAACTACCGGCTCTATATGTACATCATAGCCACGCAGTTTGTCATTTACCGAAGTGGTAACTGGTGCAAGCCTACGTTCCATATCCTCTTTCTCGTTGAGGTTACGAATAAAACGGTCTTCAAGGATAGTATACTTGTGAAGATACCTCCTTGACACAAGAATCAGGATCACTCCGCCCACAATAATCATTAGTACAGACCATCCTGACAATTCTACCTTGGCAGATATCACACTTAGAATCACACCAATAGCAAGAAAAGCACGCGCCATTACAAGCCCAAATATAGGGAGGGAATTCTTCCTGTTTTCCTTCAGGAGTTTCACGGCGTGAGCATTGATAGACCCGCTGCTGACACCGAGTCCATATATAAACGGAGCCATAACAGCAAGCGTTACCACAAGTCCAATGGCGGAGAGCGCACCGGTTCCGAGAGAAGGGAAGAGCTTGAGCAGCAGAGGGTCAAGATACGACTTGGCCGCGAGGTCAATAGCAATAATCACTACTCCATAAAGGACAATTCTAAGAAAATACGACTTGAGCAGTTGTTTCCACTCGCTCTGCTCCGCAATGTTTTTAACATCCTCTTTCTCCTCATGGTCAATTCTATCAAGAAGCTTCTTCGGAAGGTGTTTGTGAAGAAATGAATACGCAGGAGCTGCAAGTTTTATCATATATGGGGCAGTGAACGTGGTCAATACGGACACAGCAATGATTACAGGATTGATGAAACCACGCATTACACCAAGGCTGCATCCTAGACCGGAAATAATGAATCCGAACTCACCGAGTTGGGCAAGGCTAAAACCTGCATGTACAGCATTTTCAAGCCCTTTGCCCGCCAACACAGCTCCTATTGTTACAAACAGTATATCAGATATATACACTACAATAGTGATAATAAGAATAGTCAGCCAGTGCTCTGCAACCGCAGCCGGAGCCACCATCATACCCACAGACACGAAAAACACTGCACCGAAAAGGTCCTTGATAGGAGTGACTAGCTTATCGATTTTTTCCGATTCCACAGTTTCCGCAAGGATTGAACCCATAACGAAAGCACCCAGTGCAGAAGAGAATCCTACTGATTCCGCAAAAGCCACCATTCCGAAGCATAGTCCGATACTTACTATAAGAAGAATCTCGCTATTAATATATTTGCCGGCTTTCTTGAATAGGGTAGGGATAAGGTATATTCCGATAAGGAACCACAAAATAAGGAAGAATGCCAGCTTTCCGAGGTTGAAAAGCATTTCACCTCCGGCAAATTTATTAGAAATGGCAAGTGAGGAAAGCAGCACCATCAACAGCACGGCAATCATATCCTCAATTATGATAGTTCCAAATACCACTTGAGCATAGGGTTTGCTCTTGAGTCCCATTTCATCATAGGACTTAATAATCACGGTGGTAGAAGACATGGAGAGAAGACCGCCAAGAAATACACTCTCCATCGTGGACCATCCCATCGCATTTCCAGTCACAAACCCAAACAAGAAGACTCCGAGGAATTTGCTTGCCGCCGTTATCAGGGACGCGCTTCCAACTTTCAGCAGTTTCTTAAAACTGAACTCAAGTCCAAGTCCAAACATAAGGAAAATCATTCCGATTTCAGACCATTGATGGACAGCCTCAGTACTGGATATATTAAAGAAAAAATTGAAATGCGGCCCAATAAGAAAACCAGCCACGATGTAGCCAAGCACAGACGGCTGCTTAAGTGCCTTGGAGATAATGGTTATAATGCCGGCTGAAATCAAGATCAGCGCAAGATCCCTTACAAGAGTCAGTTCTTCGTTCATTTTGATGCCTTAAATTTATCCAACTGCTTAAAGCAGCACTTATTCATAATATCTTGTATCTTTCTGTCAGGGTTATGACGAAGCTGGCACGTGTAATTAAAATACATTATGCTGCCGTCTTCTTTGTATTCTGTCCATCGAGGCAATCCGTCCACGTTAGGGTTGCCTGTTTTTGCGAAGTTTACCCATGCGGAACTCATCAAGGCGGCAAGATAACGATCCTGCTCCGTTGGGCTCGGAATCTGTCTTGGTACGATGTCGAGCGTATTAAAGCAAAAAGCAAGTTCGTCTCCATGGACAGAAGCATTACTAACTGGAGATTTCCATGCAAACATATAGGTATAGAAAGGAGCTTTCCAGCTTGATGCGATTGCATCAGCGGTTATCAGAGTCTTCGGTCGGAACATCCTATCCATAGATACGAGGTCTGCAGCTTCCATATCAGGATATGCTTCCTTAAAAGCATCAGTCAGTTCCCCAGTATATGGAGCGAACACTGGATTCAACTGCTCTTCGGCTTCTTCAAAACTAATGGCGCCCTGCGAGTAGACTGTCTTCTGAAGTTCATTGAAAGTGGTGCCCATCATAAGAGGAATATCCGCTGACATATCTGCCAAATCGTCCTGGAAAGGCTGCTGCAGGAGCGTTTTCCCATCTGGAACAGGGCCGAATCCCCACATCATCGGAGTTCCTGGAGTACGACGGCCAATGCTGCGTACCATAGCTCTCTGCCCTGCATCATAGAGTTCTCTATAAGTCACATCCAGTATCTCATCCACACGGTCAGGAGTTATTCCGAGCTCTTCCAATACGGCATTCCCAAGTTCTTCAGTCATCTGTTTATCATTGACATTCAGAATGGTTCCACTCATTATTATGGCTTTATGGAAAAGACCTTTTGCAACCGGCATACACATAAGAGTTCCCACCTTTCCGCCACCACCAGATTCGCCGAATATCGTCACATTGCCCGGATCTCCGCCAAACTTGCTGATATTGTCTTTTATCCACTGAAGAGCTGCCACGATATCAAGCATTCCAGCATTGGCAGAATCTGCGTACTTGTCTGAAAACCGCGAGAGATCCAAGAAGCCAAGTATGTTAAGACGGTGATTAAGGCTTACGGACACGACATCTTGAGCGGCAAGACCATAGCCAGGATTGCCTGAACCGGACCCGGAGTCGAATCCTCCGCCGTGAATCCATAGCATAACAGGCATCTTCCCCTTTACATCCTTAGTCCATACATTGAGTACGGCCGAGCCTTTCTCAGACATTAAGCTATCAGGAAGTTCCCGCCCGGTATTCTGCATGACCTGAGGTCCATAGTGATCACATATCATTACAGTATCCCACGGCTCAACGGGGAGGGGAGCGCGGAATCTTTCAATTCTCGCATACGGTATACCCTTGAAGGCCATAACACCTTCTTCCATTGTTCCTCTGACCATTCCGTCTCTAGTCTTTACGAGTAGAGTATCTGTAGAACTGCATGAAACGATAGCCACAGACATAACTAGGCTAGAAAACATCAATCCTAATTGTCTTAAAATCATATAAAGATTCTTATAACATTAAAGTGTAGTCTTGCAAAGATACATAGAAAACAGGTACATATCGCTGTCTCAGATGAGCAAATATAAAAAGAAATGAGTTGTGACCTCACGGCAACAACTCACACTAACCACATAATTAATAACACTAAAACTAATAACCAATAGGTTGACGGGCCAGAATGGTCACTTGCTCAACCCGAGTACAAAGGTACAACAAAAAATTTAATCTGCAAACTTTTTTGAACTTTTTTAAGATTTTTTTTGCGATACCCCCTGAAAGTGCCGATTTAGCATTAAAAATTTTGAAAATAGGACTTTAAGAACCATACTCCTTACCTCGCGAAATCCTCAAGCTCCACAAGCAGTAGATGGCAGTCACGATAGGATTCAAGAAGTTCCATTCTGGAACTATACCATAGCTGCATACTCATTGAATACTGCTCAAAGTTAATTTCGCCATCATGAAGAGATCTTATTAGAAGATCAGCCACATCCGAATCAGCCAAAAGAGCCCTATGCTCCTCGCACATTTCTGATAGGGATACGAGTTTGTCATACCTGGCTTTCATCTCGCTCATATATCTTGTCCTTTCTGCCTCAAGTATGTCTGCAGAAGCCTGCCTTCTTGCTCGAGCAGCCTTGACTCTGCCTTTTCCTGACCAAAGAGGGATGGAGAGTCCGCCGCTAATACCTTGAAGCGAACTGCCGGCTATACTCTCGGAGGTGTAACCAATGGAGAACTTCGGCAGCCACTCGGACTGTGCAAGCTTTATAGACGACTCTGCGATCTCCACACCCTTGGATGAAAGTTCAATTTCACTATTTGTGGCGGATGCGGAAGCAAACCATGACTCAAAGCTCGCTGGAACAAGCACAGGAGCGAAATCACTGCACTCAATATTTACCTTCACTCCACCATTGAGAAGAGTCAGTGCATCCAGCGTAGAGCGGCGCTCCATCTCAGCACGTTCATAGGCTCTTGTAGCACTCATCAGACTCAAACGGGCTTCATTGAGGGCCACAACACCGATATCTCCGCTTCTATATCGCCGTTCCATACCTTCAAAGACCTTTTTTGAATTATCCATACATTCAAGAAGAATCTCGCAGATGGCATTTCCATATACAAGTTCGACGCATTGCTGACGAGCCTGGGCAAGAATCTGTTTTCTTCCTATGGCATACTCTATTTCCGCTACCGTGCATTGGCCATCAGAGATCTTCTTCCTCCAATAGTAAACAGTAGGAAAGTCAAAAGTCTGGCTCACCCCAAGATCAAACCGATTGCTTCCCTGAGAGTCCTTTGTCTCCCATAAATATCCAATCTCGACTTCTGGATCATCCGGAGTCAGCCCAGTACGTGCATCAAGTTTGTCAGCCTCAGCCTTGCTTCTTAAAGCCTTGAGAGTCGCATTATTCCTTTCTACATTAGAGAGAATGCTACTAAAATCCTGTGCATCGCAGCAGAATAATACAGATAGCATCAACGCCATTGATATAATAAGTTTTCTCATAATCTCTTTCTCCTTTTTTCAAACCATTCATACATGATAGGCACCACAAAGATATTGAGCAATGTGCTCGTTATCAGGCCTCCGAGGACAACGACTGCCATAGGACTCTGGATTTCATTGCCAGTCTTGTCTCCGTTAACCACCAACGGAATCAGAGCTAGCGCCGAAGTCAAGGCAGTCATAAGAATAGGATTGAGCCTATCCACAGACCCCTCTCTTATGCTCTGTCTTAAAGGCATTCCCGTGCTCTCAAGATGTCGATAACGATTAATTAGAAGCACTCCGTTTCGGGTAGCAATACCAAAAAGCGTGATAAACCCTATAATGGAAGGGATACTTACTACACCAGAGCTGATCCATACCGCAAAAACTCCTCCTATAAGTGCAAGAGGAAGACTTGCCAGCACTATAAGAGATAGTCCAAGATCCCTAAACTCAGCATACAAGAGAAGGAAAATTACAAATACTGCCAAAATGGTAGCAAGAGCGAGAGTCCTGGATGCCTTTCCGGCACTTTCAAACTGTCCGCCATACTCAATCCTATATCCTTCAGGAAGCTGAACCGAAGAAGCCACAACTGATTTAACATCTTCCACTACACTCCCGACATCACGCCCGCTTACATTAGCGGAAACGACAAGTTTACGCTGTACATTCTCACGGCTGATAGCACCCGGACCAGTAGTAGATACAATATCAGAGACCTCCTCGAGCGGAATTTTGCTACCATAGCCTGTATCAATCAAGGCATTTCGCACTCCATCAACAGACCGCGTATACATATCCGGAAGCCGCATCACCACATCATATCTACGCTGCCCCTCATATATATCAGAGAGTTTCTCTCCAGAGAATGCAAGTTCCACAAATTGATTAAACTCTTCAATGCTTATTCCATGCATAGCAAGCGCCTCCCTATTGGCTTTAATAAGAATCTGAGGCGTGGAAGCCTGCTGCTCAATGGACAGGTCCACTAATCCGTTAATGCCGGAAATTGCTGACTTTATGCTATTGCCGGTCATCTGAAGCACACTGAGGTCGGTACCGAAAATCTTTATGGCTATCGCTGCCTTGGTGCCGGACAACATATGGTCAATACGATGTCCCAGAGGTTGCCCGACTGTAACTGCAACGCCCGGAATAGATCCAAGCTTAGCCCTGACTTCATCGAACACTTCATCCTTGCTGCGTTTCCCGAGCTGGAATGTGACGTCTATTTCAGCCCCATTTGTCGCCTGCGAATGCTCATCAAGGTCCCCTCGACCAGTTCTTCTGGATGTACGCACGACTTCTGGAATCTGGAGCAATTCTTTTTCCATAAGCCCTCCAAGCTGATCACTGACCTCAAGGGAGGTTCCTTGCCCCGTGACAGCAGAAATAGTCATGGAACCTTCATTGAAATCAGGAAGGAAGCTGCTACCCATCTGGGTAAAAACTATCACAGCCAGCACGAGAAGGGCTAACGTTGACATTGCTATCTTTCCTTTATGGGAGAGAGCCATATCCAAAGCACGGCCATACCACTGCGACAGCTTTCGGCTCACAAGGCTTTCCTTACTATTGCGTGCAAGATATTTGTCCGAAGAGAGCATATCCTTGCAGAGCAGAGGTGTAAGAGTCATGGCCACTATCAGAGACATGAAAAGAGCTATGATAAAGCTGATTCCAAGAGGCTTGAGAAGTCTGCCCTCCATTCCGTCCAGGAAAAACAAAGGCGTAAAGGCCACCATAATAATAAGTGTCGCATTGATAACAGAAGACCTTATCTCACGAGACCCTTCAAACACCACATTAAAGGCGCTATCCCTCTCACCTTGAGGCTTCAAGTGGTTTTGCCTTAAGCGTTTATAGACATTTTCCACATCTATGATGGCATCATCCACAAGAGATCCGATAGCAATACACAATCCTCCAAGAGTCATGGTGTTGATATCCATTCCCATCGCAAGAAGCACAATAATGGTAGCAAGTAAAGATACCGGTATAGCAATCACAGAGATAAGGGTAGTTCTGAAATTGCCAAGGAAGATAAAGAGAATGATAATCACGAAGAGGGCACCCTCAAGTAATGCCCGTCCCACATTTCCTACAGATGCTTGTATAAAATCAGCCTGCTGGAAAATATGAGTGTCTACCTTAATATCAGAGCTCAAAGACGCTGCCGCCTCATTCACACTTTTCTCTATAGAGCGTGTGACATTGAGGGTATTGATGTCCGGCTGCTTGCTTATTGAGATAATAACTGCCGGCTTACCGTTTTGGGATGCTGTTCCAAGCTGCACACCTGCACCGATGCGAAGTTCTGCTACGTCTCGTAGGCAGACAGGCCCTTGGGAAGTAAGTTTTACTATACTCGCACCAAGCTCATCAAGATCCGTAGAGCGAGAAATACCGCGAAGAGCATACTCATTGCCATTATCCCTTACAATTCCGCCTTCCGAATTGACGCTCAACGACTTGCCCACAGATTCAACATCCGCCATAGTCACACCGAAAGCCTCCATACGAAGCGGATCAGCAATAATCTGATACTGCTTCTCCTCCCCGCCCAACACAGTCACCTGCGACACTCCGCCAGTAGCAAGAATAGCCGGTTTGATGACCCAGTCTGCAATATCACGAAGTTCCATCATGGAAGTACTGTCAGACTGCAGGCCAATAAACATGATTTCACCCATCACGCTGGATTGTGGGGCAAGAACCGGAGTTACGTTTTCAGGAAGAGATTCGCCGAGGGAAACAAGTTTCTCGGAGACAATCTGCCTCGCGCGGAATACGTCCATGCCCCAGTCGAACTCCACCCAGACGAAAGAATATCCATACATGGATGAAGAACGAACCCTACGCACATTGGCAGCACCATTAACTGCAGTCTCTACTGGAAAAGTCACGAGTCTCTCCACCTCTTCAGCGGACATGCCGCTCGCATCCGTCATAATCACCACTGTGGGAGCCGTTAGGTCCGGAAACACATCTACATCAATCTTCTTCGCGCTCCACAATCCTCCAGCAACCACAAGCAGCGCCCCAAGAATCACGAGAAGACGGTTCTTGAGGGAAAAATGAATTATACCATTCAGCCAGTTCATATCACAACTCTTTATCAATGAACATGACCTGAATGAGCATCAAGAGTTCCAGCAGACTGCGCAAGCTTGAGAATTACAGCCCCCTTTGTTACGACAGTCTCACCTTCCTTAAGCCCAGAACGTATTTCGACTCTAATACCATCACTAGCACCTGTACTCACCTGTACTTTCTGGTAGAGTTCAGGATTCAACTGCTTGTAGACGAAATAATTGCCAGATTCTTCCACAATAGCACCACTAGCAACGGTAAGTACCGGATGCTCAGATGCGGTAACCACACATACATCCACGAAACATCCTGGCACAGCACCCAGGGAATTGTCTGTCTCAAACGTTACCGGTATCATAGGGCTACTCGCACTAACACTACGCCCCACTGCCACCAGTCGTCCGTTAACATCTGCAAGTCGGAAAGAGTGTCCTTCCGCATTTTTCAACACAGCATCTTTGATATGACCGAGTTCTGCAGCATATCTAGAAGGGACCTTAGCTGTAATCATAAGTCGTCTATTGCGTGAAATGCAGGCGAGCTTCTGCCCGGCCTCTACAAAGTCTCCATTGGAAACGTACACTTCATCCACATATCCGTCAATATCGGCAATGGCCGAGAAAGCTCCGCCACGGAAATACTTTTCGAGATTGTCGTATTCTGCCTTGGCTGACATATAAGCGCTCCTGGCCTGCGAAAGTTCAGCCTTGCTGACTATATTGTCGCGGGACAGGTCCTGCTTACGCTTATATTCATCCGAAGCCCTCTCATATTCGGCCTTGGCAGTACTGAAACGAACTTCCATATTGGAATCCGACATTCCTTCAGTGCTGATATGAAAAAGTGGATCACCTTTTCTTACCGTCATTCCAGGGAGCATCGCGGTGCCAGCAAAACTGACTACTCCGGATGCTCGTGCAACCACGCTTCGCTCTTCACTTTGCGTACTAGACACTTGTCCAACCGTGTTAATAACGTCTCCAAGCAGATCAGAAGTAACAGTCTCCGTAGCGAAATCCACCATCCAACTCTGTTCCTTGCCGAAGGTCACCACGTTGGCAGCAGGGTAGTGCTCGTGTGATGCACCAGTACAGTCAAACGTGATTCCGCAGAACACGATATTCTGGAGAACTCCCTCATCTGCACCAGGGACAAATTCAAAGTGAAAGACCCCTGGACGCAGATATTCTCCTTCCACCAACTGAACCCCGTCAGTTCCCTTGTACGAGAGAACAGCCTCGGTACCTTCAGAAGGTTTAAAATTATCCAGGGATGTAAAATAAGCTGTGAGAAGACACTCCTCACCTTCTTCCAATTCAGAGCTTTCAGCGAAAAGTTCCACACCTGAATTGCAGTTCACGACCTGCACGGAATTATGGGAGTGCGCATCCTCATGATGATGATCTTCATCGTGATTGTGGCAGCCTGTGAGTACCAGAGCCGCCGAAGCCATAATGGCAAATGATTTTTTCATTTATCTATTTTCTTGAAATTCAACTATCTGACGCAAGGCATAATACCTCATAAATATCAGATAGCGGAAGGTGGAGCCCTAAGGGACAATGCCCCTGATACAAGGGTATCCCATAAAGAATCAAGAAAAATGAAACCGTGACTTTCCAGGACCCTGACAGAAGAAGGTCCATCAACAACAAGTGGAGCAGCCGGAATAAAGACAACAGAAGACCCCACAGTGAAGTCCTCAGCATCATCGGAATTCAGAAGAAATGTATTTAGCGTCTCACAACTGCCGTAGTGCGAATCATGCTGTTCATCGCTCTCGGCCGTTTCTGCTCCGCCCCTGCATATACGATGATGCTCATGGGCAATCGCCGAATGGGCGAATACCACGAGATAGGCAAGCACACAGGCCAATGTCATGAAATTCCTCTTGTTCATCCGTATAGCAGAGATGCCAAATCTATGGCGCATCGTGCAAATGTAATAAAAAACCACGTCATTGCAAATGTCATCCCTTTTGATTAAATTCGCGATGTTAGTTATATTTCCTCATCAATGGACAAATTCACATCGAACTACGTCGATAGGTTCATGTCTGAACTTATTGCACGCAACCCTGGAGAAAGCGAATTTCATCAGGCAGTCAGAGAAGTCGTAGAAAGCGTAGCACCTTACGTTACTGCGTACCCTTACCTTATGGACCTCAAGATTCTTGAGAGAATGGTTGAACCCGAAAGAGTAATCATGTTCCGCGTACCATGGACGGATGATAGGGGGGAAATCCATATAAACCGAGGCTATAGAGTGCAGATGAATAGTGCACTCGGCCCGTACAAAGGCGGGATCCGCTTCCATGCCAGCGTAAATCTGAGCATCATGAAGTTCCTTGCATTCGAACAGACTTTCAAGAACTCCCTCACCACTCTGCCTATGGGCGGAGGAAAAGGAGGATCAGATTTCAGCCCAAGAGGCAAGTCAGATGCTGAAGTCATGCGTTTCTGCCAGAGTTTCATGACAGAACTCCAGAGGCACATAGGTCCAGACACTGATGTCCCGGCTGGAGATATTGGCGTGGGAGGAAGAGAGGTTGGATACCTATTCGGCCAATACAAAAGACTGCGCGACGAGTTTACCGGAACTCTTACAGGAAAAGGAATTGCCTGGGGAGGAAGCAGACTTCGCACTGAAGCTACCGGATATGGGGTATGCTATTTCGCACAAGAAATGCTTGCACTCCAAGGAAAGTCATTCAAAGGACAGACGGTGCTTGTATCCGGCTCCGGCAATGTAGCCCAATATGCAGCGCAGAAGGCCATGAGGCTCGGTGCCAAAGTGGTCACTCTATCCGATTCCGATGGATTTATGTATGACCCGGAGGGGCTTACAGAGGAGAAACTCAATTATGTACTCGAGCTCAAGAATATTCGACGCGGAAGGATCAGCGAATATGTCAAGAAGTATCCGCAGGCGCAGTATTTCCCTGGGGAGCGTCCTTGGAGAATTCCGTGTGATATCGCGCTGCCTTGCGCTACTCAGAACGAAATCGGCAAGGAAGATGCCGAGAACCTTGTCAAAGGCGGATGCTACTGCATAGTGGAAGGGGCAAATATGCCGACTACACCGGAAGCCATAGCAGTTATTCAGGAGGCCAGACTTCTTTATTCCCCAGGAAAGGCATCAAATGCCGGAGGCGTAGCCACTTCAGGTCTTGAGATGACACAGAACTCCATACGTCAGAAGTGGACAGCAGAGGAGGTAGACGAACATCTTCACCGCATCATGAAAGACATTCATGAGTCCTGCCTCAAATATGGCAAAGAAGAAGACGGCTACATCAACTACGTCAAAGGTGCTAACATAGCCGGCTTTATCAAAGTAGCCAATGCTATGGTAGATCAGGGATTGGTTTAATACCATACATCAGATGAAATCAGGTCTGGACATGAATCAACTTATGATAAGGAGAATCAGGAGAATTCTCCTTATCTGCAACAATTACGACAGCTTCTCGCTTGAAGAAGACGGACATATCGAGGCACAGATACGCCGGGAGTATGCGGATCTCAACCTCAGTAATCCTCCATCCATCGAGAGAGCCGAATCCACTATTGAAGCGCTTGAGTTGATCAAGGACAAAAACCATCATTTCGACCTGATCATCACCATGTTCAATGTAGGCGAGCTGGACGTATTTGACTTTTCCAAACAGGCCAAGTCGCTAAGTGCGGATACACCGATTGTCCTTCTCGCCTCGTTTTCCAAACAAATATACTCGTTCATAGAAGAACGAGATCGTTCCAGCATCGACTATGTGTTCTGCTGGAACAATAGCACAGATGTCATCATCGCCATCATCAAACTGCTTGAGGACAAGCTAAACGCAGAGCATGACATTCTTGACATGGGAGTGAGGGCCATTCTGCTAGTAGAAGACTCGGTAAGATACTATTCAACCTATCTTCCACTCTTATATAAGCTTGTTCTTCAGCAGAATATGGAATCCATAAAGGACGCGTTGAATGAAGAGCAGCAGTACATGCGCAAGCGTGCCCGTCCTAAAATCCTTATGGCTACATGCTATGACGAAGCGGTCGGCCTGTATGAAAGATATAAAAGCAACATTCTTGGAGTCATTTCCGACATCGGATTCGTGATACACAAGGGGGACGCCCCGTCTACTGAAAAAAGTGATGCGGGCATAGATTTGTGCAGGCTCGTCAAAAAGGACAATCCTACAATGCCTTTCTTGATGCAATCCTCTCAGGAGAGCATGAGGAGCGTGGCTGACCAACTTGGGGTAGGATTCGTCAAAAAAACATCTAAGACGCTTACTCATCAAGTTAGCGAATATATAGGTAGAGAATTCGGATTCGGAGACTTCATTGTCACTAACCCCAAGACGGGAGAGGTCATTGCTCGGGCAAGAGACCTATACGAATTTGAAAAAGTCATCAGGAGCATTTCAGATGAGGCGTTAAGATATTTTGCAGACAAGAACTACATCTCCAGATGGCTCTACGGAAGAGGACTTTTCACAATAGCCGACCTATTCAGACCTATCAGAATCAACTCTGATGCTGACGTAGACATGGTCAGGGAGATGAATCTGAGGATGATACACGATTACCGTATCAGTCAAGGACTTGGAGTGGTAGCCAAGTTTGACCCTCAGACCTACAACGACACCATCTGGTTCGCAAGACTCGGAGATGGCTCTATGGGAGGAAAGGCAAGGGGACTGGCTTTTTTGAACCACATTCTTCAGAAGTACAGCCTATATGATAAATGGGAGGACGTGCGGGTGCTCGTCCCGAGAACCCTTGTCATAACGACAGAGTATTTCGATAGGTTCATCATAGACAACGGGCTGCAATACGTTATCAATTCGGACATCACTGATGCAGAGATACTCTCCGAATTCGTGGCTTCCACCCTTCCGGCAGACCTCACGGAAGCGTTGAGGGTGTTTATACGCAATGTACGCACACCTATTGCCGTAAGATCTTCTTCCAAACTTGAGGACTCATATTACCAGCCTTTTGCAGGAGTCTATTCTACTTACATGATCCCGCATACTGAAAATGAGGACCAAGAGCTGAGGCTTCTCTCGAAAGCGATAAAGAGTGTGTATGCTTCCGTATATTTTGCATCCTCGAGAGGGTATATCATATCTACATCCAATGTCATATCTGAAGAAAAGATGGGAATCGTACTTCAGGAAGTGTGCGGAAGCGAAGACCAAGGCTACTACTTTCCTACATTCTCCGGAGTTGCCAGGTCTGTGAATTTCTACCCTCTTGGATACGAACGTCCGGAAGACGGTGTAGTCAAGCTTGCCTACGGACTCGGAAAGGCAGTGGTGGACGGAGACCAGGTTCTGCGCTTCTCTCCGAAGTTTCCAAGAAACGTGCTTCAGACCTCAACCCCTGATCTTACGATGAAGGAGACTCAGCAGGCCATGTTCGCGCTAAATCTCCAACCGGACAAATTCAAGACTTCAGTGGATGACTCCGTCAATCTTGAAAGAATACAGATTTCCGATTGTGGAAAGTTCCGTACGTTCAACAAAGTGATTTCCACATGGGACTACGAGAATATGCGAATGGTGGACTCTCCTGTACCGCAGGGTCCGAAGTTCGTCACATTTGCCCATATCCTCAAATACAACACGTTCCCACTCGCTGACATTCTATGCGAACTCCTGGAAATCACAGAGAAAGAAGTGAAGTGCGGAGTGGAAATAGAATTTGCAGCCAATCTTGACACTGATGAATCCGCAGCAATATTCAACGTCCTGCAAATCAGGCCTATTTCTGCAGATGGTATGAATAGTCAGGTGGACTGGAACGAAATTGACACTTCAAAAGCAATACTCAAGTCAGAATGCGCTATCGGTCCGGGGTGGATAAAAGGAGTGAAAGACATAATATATCTGAAGAAGGAAACTTTCGACATACTCAAGACAAGAGAAATGGCTGCAGAGGTTACTGCACTGAATAGCAAACTCCGGGAGCAGGGGAGAGGATTCGTCCTCATTGGATTCGGACGATGGGGTTCAAGCATTTCCTCGCTTGGAGTTCCCGTCCAATGGAGCGACATCTCAGAAGCCAAGTTGATAGTGGAATGTTGCCTTGAGAATTTCCGTATCGACCCGAGCCAGGGGACACATTTCTTCCAGAACATGACGTCCTTCAATGCCGGATATGCAAATATAAACCCATACTCGCGTATGGGTGAAATATGCGACTTTGAATATCTGGACTCTCTGCCAGCATTATTCGAAAGCCAATATGTAAGACACGTAAGATTTCAGGAAGACCTGAACGTGTGCGCAGACGGCATGCAGGATAAAGCAGTTATTATTCCGACTTCGAAATAAGGTATTCTGCAATCTGAACAGCATTGAGTGCGGCTCCCTTGCGGATCTGGTCACCAGAGAGCCAGAGGGTGATGCCGTTGTCTGAAGCTATATCCTTGCGAATGCGCCCCACATAGATATCGTCTTTTCCGCCTGTAAAAAGAGGCATAGGATAAGTCTGAGTGGAAGGGTCATCCTGTACTGTGACACCAGGTGCAGCTTCAAGCGCATTTCTCACCTGCTCTACCTCAAGTGGCTTCTCTGTGCTGAACCACACTGCCTCAGAATGTGAACGCAAAGAGGATATCCGCACACAGGTAGCAGAGCATCTGACATCCGAGTGAAGTATCTTCCTGGTTTCATTGAACATCTTCATCTCCTCCTTGGTATAGTCGTTATCCGTAAAGACATCTATCTGAGGGATAACGTTATATGCGAGTTGATATGCAAACTTGTTGACTGTCACCTCTTCTCCGTTCACTATCTGACGATATTGTTCCTGGAGTTCTGCCATAGCCTGAGCGCCCGCACCAGAAGCAGACTGGTAACTTGCCACATGAATATTGGTAATATGGGAGAGATCCTCTATTGGCTTAAGCACTACGACCATCATGATGGTCGTGCAGTTAGGGTTGGCGATAATACCCCTCGGACGCACAAGAGCATCGGAGGCGTTACACTCCGGCACCACAAGCGGCACATCCTTATCCATACGGAATGCACTTGAGTTGTCAATCATCACAGCACCATATTTGGTAATAGTCTCCGCATATTCTTTCGACGTGGATGCTCCAGCCGAAACAAATGCATAGTCAACGCCCTTAAAGTCATCATTGTGCTGAAGAAGCTTCACTTCCAAATCTTTGCCTCTGAATCTATACTTGGTTCCGGCACTTCTCTCAGAGCCGAAAAGAAGCAGTTCATCAACAGGAAAATTTCTTTCCTCAAGTACACGAAGGAACTCTTGTCCCACCGCACCGCTCGCACCTACAATTGCTGCTTTCATATAAATCAATTTTAAATATTTGCTATACTCATAATGTCGGCGAATACACCGGCCGCTGTCACACTTGCGCCTGCACCATAGCCCTGGATAAGCATCGGATGCTTGTTGTATCGCTCCGTGGTCAATGTAACAATATTATTGGAGCCATCGAGCACATAGAACGAGTGCATACTATCCACTGCTTTCAGGGACACCTTGCACTTTCCCTCGTCCATTTCAGCCACGAATCTCCAACGCTTATGTTCTTTCTCAAGTTCTTTGCGTTGTCTCTCGAATTCCGCATCAAGCGAAGGAAGTTTCTTCCAGAACTCATCCATCGTACAATCAAAGAAGTCTGACGGAATGAAAAGACAAGCCTTCACATCCTCCTGATTAACTTTGTAACCAGCTTCCCTCGAAAGAATTACGAGTTTACGTATAACATCTTTACCAGAAAGGTCCACACGCGGATCCGGCTCAGAGAATCCCTGCTCCATCGCCATACGGACAGCCCGGCTGAAAGGAATCTCCTCAGACAAAGTATTGAAAATAAAATTCAATGTTCCGCTCAAGACGGCTTCAAGTTTGAGAATACGGTCACCGCTATTGCAGAGGGCATTGATGGTATTAATGATAGGAAGCCCGGCACCTACATTGGTCTCAAAAAGAAATTTGACATTTCTACGAATTGCTGTTTCCTTCAATGTGCGATACATCTCGTAATCAGATGAAGCTGCAATCTTATTGGCAGCAACCACTGATACACCATGATTGAAGAGATCCTCGTAAAGGCCGGCAATATCTGCACTTGCGGTACAATCCACAAACACAGAATTGAATATATTCATAGACACAATTTTCTCTTTCAGCTTGGACGGGGTAATATCTTCACCTGCATCAAGTTCCTCACGCCAATGCCCAAGATCAATTCCCACGCGCGAGAATATAGCCTTCCTGCTGCGAGAGATTCCAACAATATTGATTTTCAGATTGCGCTCATGAATGAGCTTGTCTCGCTGCGCTTCAATCTGTTCGATGAGTTGACCACCTACAGTGCCCACACCACAGATAAAGAGGTTGAGTTCCTGATACTCAGACAGGAAGAAACTATCATGAATGACATTCAGAGCCTTTCGCAGATTGTCCCGATCAATAATGAAAGATATATTGGTTTCTGCTGCACTCTGTGCACACGTCTTAACGCTGATTCCGCTCCTGCCGAGAGTACTGAAGAGCCTGCCGGCAATGCCAGCATGACGTTTCATATTCTCTCCGACAATGGCCACAGCCGCGAGTCCGTATTCGCATCTTATGGGATCTATTGACCCGGCCGATATCTCCTGACTGAACGCATCACCAAGAACTCTATATGCCTTATCTGCATCTTTGCGGCTGACTCCAATGGAAATGCCTGTCTCAGAAGCAGCCTGAGATACGAGGAAAGCACTGATGCTTTCTGATGCGAGGGAAGAAAAAATCCTACTGTCAACACCCACGATTCCGACCATTGACGTTCCTGACAATGTTATCAGACAGATGTCGTCTATAGATGAAATTCCCTTTATCATTCGTCCATTGTCTCTGCACTTGTCCTTAATCATGGTACCGGGTGCAGACGAATTGAACGTATTTTTTATCAAGATGGGGATTTTTTTCCGGCAGACGGCATATAGGGTAGGGGGATAGACAACTTTTGCACCGAAGTTACATAATTCCATGGCCTCCTCGTAGTTCATCTCGTCTATCACATAAGAAGTCTTGATAATGCGAGGATCGGCAGTCATGAATCCGTCCACATCCGTCCATATCTCAAGTACCTCAGCGTCCAGTGCCGCAGCTATAAGGCTCGCTGTGAAATCGGACCCTCCACGGCCGAGATTCGTGATATCTCCCGTCTGTGCGTCAGTGGATATGAACCCAGGAACAATGGCGACTGCAGAAGCTTCGCCATAATCCCTGAATGTTTTCCGTATAAGCCTATAACTCAATTCGTTATCAGCAACATCGGTATTATGTGACCGCGTGGTCTTGATAAAGGAAAGCGAATCGTACACCTCAGCGCAAGGAAGCATCGAAGCCACAATACGCGAAGACATCCTCTCCCCGAAGCTAAGAATTTCGTCGTACACTTTCCTTGGCAGCACGCCAAGAAGGCTCACGCCCTCACATAAATTCTCAAGTCTGTTCAAAAGGCTGCTGAGCTCGGACTTCAAAGCGTCCCGACGATCCGGCTCAACCACAACATCACACATATCAAAATGTCGAGCCCTTATATCATCAATTTCACTCCTGAAGGACAAATCTCCCTTTTCTGCCAACGCAGATATGGCAACAAGCCTATCAGTAATGCCACCCAATGCCGAAACTACAACAATAGAAGGAGTATCACATGAGCAGACTATGGATTTTACCTTCAAAATGCTTTCGGGGGTACCAACTGAAGTACCTCCAAATTTTATAATTTTCATACCTGACTTCAAAACATGGTTAGAAAGCCAAATTTATTAAAAAATTTGTTTTTATCATAATAAAAGCCGAAATTAGACGCCAAATAGGTCTTTCGACCGGTCAGTAGTGTGAATTATACAAGCATAGCAACAATATTGAAAAACAATTTATTTAATTATGCAGAAGATAGACTGGAGCAACTTGTCTTTCAAGTATAGACAGACAAATGCCATTATCGTAAGCAAGTACAAGGATGGACAGTGGTCCACTCCCGAGATCTCCAGGGATTTTGACTTTCACTTCAACGCTTTTTCAGGCGTATTCCATTATGGGAATTCCTGTTTTGAAGGGCTGAAAGCCTTTCGTGGCGCTGACGGAAAGGTGCGAATATTCCGGCCTGACGAAAACGCGAAGAGAATCCGCAAGAGTGCTGAAAGACTTGGCATGGCTGCTCCTCCAGAGGAGATGTTTATCAGGATGTGCCAGATGTGCGTAAAGGAGAATATTGATTTTCTCCCGCCATACGGCTACAATGCATCCATGTACTTAAGACCGGTGATAGAAGGTACCAATCCGCAGATCAATATCTGTCCTTCAGAAGAAGTAATATTTGCAGTGATGTGCCTTCCAGTAGGGAACTACTCCAAAGCTGCTAGCCTATGCCCGGTAGATGCCGTAATATCAAGAGACTATGATAGAGCGGCACCTAATGGAACAGGATGTTTCAAGATAGCAGCCAATTACGCCATGTCGCTCTATCCTTACACCATGGCGCATAAGCTCGGATATACAGAGTTATTGTTCCTTGATCCGGCCACCAAATCTTGCGTGGATGAATTCGGATCATCAAATTTCATAGGCATCAAGGGCAACACATACGTCACACCTCTTTCTAAGAGTGTACTCCCTTCCATTACCAACAAAAGCCTCCGCACGCTTGCAGAAGATATAGGAATGAAGGTCGAGATGAGGAGTGTTCCAGTCGAAGAAATCGCAGAATTTGACGAAATAGATGCTTGTGGTACGGCAGTAGTCATCACTCCTATCAAGAGCATCACAGACAAACCCAGACTTGAAGGAAAAGAGATAACAAAGAAATATCAGATGCCATCAATGGAAAAATGCGGCAGAGCCAGTCTTAAACTCTATGGGCTCATAAGAGGCATCCAAAACGGTGAGGAGCAGGATATACACGAATGGTGTTTTGAACTATAATTATGAAATTCAATAAATTGCATATAAAAGACGGGTTCGTCTTCGAGAGTGGGGAAAGAATCCCAGAGATGGACCTCGTATATCATACTTCAGACAGGGATTATAAACCCGGGGACAAAGTACTATGGATATGCCATGCCCTCACTGCCAATTCCAACCCAGAGGAGTGGTGGGCACAAATGGTTGGGAACGGACGACTTTTTGACCCAGACCTTTACTATATTGTGTGTGTGAACATGCTCTGCTCTCCCTACGGTTCAAGCGGTCCAGCTTCTATCAATCCTACTACCGGGAAACCATATCTCATGACATTTCCACAAGTCACAGTAAGGGATATTGTCAATGCTAATATTCTAGTACGCAAGCATTTAGGAATAGATCAAATCGACTTGATGGTAGGTCCTTCCATCGGAGGTTTCCAGGCTCTCGAATGGGTCATCATGGAACCTGACGTTGTCAAAGAAGCGGTTTTTCTTGCCACTGCGACAAGAGTTACCCCATTCATGACAGCGCTTAACGAATCCCAGCGGATGGCTCTCCTCGCAGACCCGACATTTACCGAAGCCAAGAACCTCGATGGTGGGAAGAAAGGCTTGTCATGTGCACGCTCCATAGCATTGATCTCATATCGCACATTCGACGGTTACAACTTCACCCAGTCAGAAGATGATGAAGACTGCATGTTTGCAGACAAGGCAGCGTCATACCAGAGGTATCAAGGCAAGAAGCTTTCAGATCGCTTCGATGCATATAGTTACTGGTATCTAACCAAGACTCTCGACAGCATGAATGTCGGACGCGGACGTGGCGGAGTGGACAATGCACTTTCCACCATCAAGTCATCATGTCATGTCATCAGTATTGACAGTGATGTACTTTTCCCGCCCAAACACGGCAAAGCCACTGCGGTAGCTTTGGGAAAAGCCCGGTATCACGAGTTGTCATCGCTCTACGGTCATGACGGATTCCTTATAGAAAACGAGCATCTCTGCCATATTCTGAGACCTGTGGTAGACAAGGCATTATCATAAAAAGAAAGCATTATGAAAGTCATGAAATTTGGCGGCACGTCAGTCGGCTCGCCAGAGAGGATAAAGAATGTGGCAGGTCTGATTACTGCCGAGAAAGGTAATTTTGTGGTGCTATCTGCAATGTCAGGTACCACAAACAGTCTCGTGGAAATAGCAGACTACCTATACAATAAAAATGCTGATGGTGCTAACGAAACCATATCCAAGCTAGAAAGCAAATACGCCGGCGTGGTATCAGAACTATACTCTTCCAAAGAGTTCCGCGCCCAAGCTACAGAATATGTAAGTGGAGTATTTGACTATCTCAAATCATTTACCAAGTCCCTTTTCACTCAGACAGAAGAGAAACTTATCGTAGCACAGGGAGAGCTCTTGTCCACGCACTTGATGTACTATTATCTTACTGAGAAAGGATACCGGCCAGTTCTTCTAAACGCTCTCGATTTCATGAAGACCGATGCACAAGGGGAACCGGACAGTGAGTACATAAGCACAAAGCTGCACGAGGCACTCAAAGGAAGGGAAGATGCAGACCTTTATCTCACACAAGGATTCATCTGCCGTAACCTTCATGGCGAGGTGGATAACCTTCTCAGGGGCGGCTCGGACTACACTGCATCACTTGTGGGAGCAGCCCTTGGAGTAGAAGAGATTCAGATCTGGACCGACATTGATGGCATGCACAACAACGATCCGAGAGTAGTGGAAGGTACCACAGCCGTACGCCACCTCCACTTTGATGAGGCGGCCGAACTTGGATACTTCGGTGCCAAGATTCTGCATCCGACGTGTATTCAGCCAGCCAGATATGCCAACATTCCAGTACGCCTGCTCAACACTCTCGACCCCCAGGCACCAGGAACCATCATCAACAATATCAAGGATTGTGGAAGCATCAAGGCCATAGCCGCCAAGGACAATATTACGGCTATCCGCATCAAATCATCCAGAATGCTTCTCGCTCATGGTTTCCTCCGTAAGGTGTTTGAAATATTTGAGAGTTACCAGACATCCATCGACATGATATGCACTTCCGAGGTTGGAGTGTCTATGTCAATAGACAACACCTTACATCTCAACGAGATAGTGCACGACCTCAAGAAATATGGCACTGTTAGTGTGGACCTTGATATGTGCATTGTATGTGTCGTCGGAGACATGGACTGGGAGAACGTAGGATTTGAGACCCGTGCCATGGAGGCCATGAAAGATATTCCAGTAAGAATGATTTCTTATGGCGGAAGCAACAACAACATCTCGTTCCTCGTCCGCGGTGAGGACAAGGGAAAAACACTACGCTCATTGAGCAAATGCCTATTCGAGAATGCTGAAAGGTAATTTTCCGATAGAACGGTTCAACGCTCAGAGGACTCCGTTCTACTATTACGATCTCAAACTTCTAAGACGCACCCTTGACACAGTGTGCGAGTGCTCGGCCATAGTGCCAAAGGCTCACGTTCACTATGCTGTGAAGGCCAACTTCAACCCTCGCATACTCAAAGAGATAGCAGCAAGAGGACTAGGAGCAGACTGCGTAAGCGGTGGGGAAATCAAGGCCTCGGTTGAAGCCGGATTCCAGCCATCAGACATAGTATACGCAGGGGTGGGGAAGAGCGACTGGGAAATTGAATATGCACTAGAGATAGGTATATGCAGATTCAATGTGGAGTCAGCAGCAGAACTTCTGGTTATAAACGATATAGCAGGAAGAATGGGCAAGACCGCCCCGATTAGCCTTCGCGTCAACCCGGACATCGGAGCTCATACCCATGCCAATATCACTACCGGACTTGCAGAGAACAAGTTTGGAATCAACTACGAGCAGCTTGAGGACGTGCTCCGGCTTGCAATATCCCTTGAGCATATCAAGTTCGAGGGCCTTCATTTCCATATAGGCTCGCAGATACTTGACATGATGGATTTCGTTGCTCTTTGTAACCGCGTCAATACTCTCACCTCAGACCTTCGCAAGAAAGGCCTTCCAGTGGGGGACATCAACGTGGGTGGGGGGCTTGGCATCAATTACCAGCATCCCAATCACCTTGATATCGCTGATTTTAAGGCCTACTTCACCACCTTCCGCAAGCATCTTAGGCTTCCCGAAGGTACACCTATTCATTTTGAGCTTGGAAGGAGCATTGTAGCTCCATGCGGCTCACTCATCTCTAAAGTCTTGTATGTCAAGAAAGGCACGACACGCCAGTTTGCCATAATAGACGCCAGCATGACAGAGCTTATTCGTCCTGCCCTGTACAAAGCATATCACAGGATAGAGAACATATCCTCTGACGAGACGGAAGAAGTATATGATATTGTGGGGCCCGTCTGCGAAAGCTCTGACGTATTTCTAAAAGGGACGTCCATTGACAGATGCCATAGAGGAGATTTGATAGCGATTCGCAGTGCCGGTGCCTATGGCGAGTCCATGTCATCAGGATATAACTGCCGTCCTTTACCACCATCAGTATTCAGCGAATGAAAGTAGAACTTCGCGGACATTACGGATACAAGAGGCTACTGATATCATCACTGCCAAGCATGGCCATGATGATAGTCGGAAGTCTGTATAGTATCGTGGACGGACTTTTCGTGTCCAACTGTGTGGGAGTCACGCCATTTGCCGGACTCAACATAGCATGGCCAGCCATTATGGTCGTAGGCTCGCTTGGGCTAATGGTGGGGACAGGCGGCAGCGCCATCGTATCAAGGATGCTCGGACAAAGGGATCTCGACAAGGCATGCAGCACATTCACATCTCTGATTGCCTTCACGGTCCTGCTTGCTGTGGGATTCGGCATACCCATGTTTGCACTGATGCCAAGAATCGTCGCAATGCTCGGAGCAGAAGGAGAGGAACTCATATACAATGCCACCCTGTACGGACGCGTATTTGCCGTCGGAATGCCTGCTTTCATGCTCCAGATGGCTTTTCAGCCTTTCTTTATGGCAGCCGAAAAGCCACAACTCGGCACCAAACTGTCCATAGCTTGCGGAGTGACCAACATGGCTCTTGACGCATTGTTCATAGTTGTGTTCAAGATGGGCCTGTTGGGAGCAGCACTCGCTTCTATCATAGCGTGTTGCGTAGGTGGCTTTTTCCCACTTTGGTACTTCCTGAGAAGAAGGGACGAAGGACAACTCAGGCTGACAGAAATCAAGTTCGAGAAACGCACTCTTGTATATACATGCACAAACGGCAGTTCTGAATATATCGGCAACATAGCATTCAGCCTTGTGAGCATGTGCTATAACCTCCAGCTCATGCGTTTCTATGGCGAGGCAGGAGTAGCGGCATACTCCGTCATCATGTATATCGGATATATTTTTGCCGCGGTTCTCATGGGTTATAACCTCACAGTATCACCAGTAGTGGCTTATAATTACGGTGCGGACAACAAGGTTGAACTTCACAGCCTCCTGAACAAGAGTTTCCGCCTACTCCTCGTACTCGGATTGCTGCTCACAACCACAGCGGAACTCACAGCCGGACCCGCAGCACGTATTTTCGTGGGTTATGATGCAGACATGGTGACACTGACCATACGAGCAGAGCGCATTTATATGCTGAGTTTTCTAATCTCAGGTCTCAACTTGTTTACATCAGCATGGTTTACAGGGCTTGGTAACGGGCTGATATCCGCAGCACTGGCATTCTCACGCTCAATAATCTTTGAAATGGGCTGTGTATTTCTGCTTCCCGCCATCTTCGGAGCAGAAGGAATATGGTATTCTGTCATCATCGCTGAAGCCTGCTCACTGATAATGTGCATCATGATGATAGCACGCTTCAGAAACAAGTACGGATATTAGAGTTCCCAAGGACAAGATATGTCGCTAGGCATTCTCCAGTCACCACGCGGGGAAAGTGACACTGAGCCGACTTTCGGCCCATCAGGGATGCAGGAACGCTTGAATTGCTGGGAGAAGAAACGCTTCATAAAAACCTTCAACCAATGTCTGACGGTATCTTTGTCGTAGACATCCCTAAATGCCTTTTCCGCAAGGAAGAGAATCTTCTCCGGGGCGAATCCGCAGCGGAAGAAGTTGTACAAGAAGAAATCATGCAGTTCATACGGCCCTACAAGATCCTCCGTCTTCTGCTTTATCTGGCCATTTTCATCAGCCGGGATAAGTTCAGGACTGATGGGCGTATCCGCTATATCCAGCAGCACTTCAGAAGCTTTTCCATCAAAACGGTATTTTGCAGCCCATATAACAAGAGTGCGGACAAGAGTCTTGGGAACGCTTACATTGACGGCATACATGGACATATGGTCACCGTTATATGTACACCATCCAAGAGCCAACTCAGACAAGTCGCCGGTACCTATGACGATTCCCCCTTCCTTACCAGCAAGATCCATGAGAATCTGGGTACGTTCACGAGCCTGACAATTCTCGTAAGTCAAGTCATGTACGGACTCTTCTTGTCCGATATCAGAAAAATGCTGCCTGGTGGCAGGCACAATGGAAATTTCTCTTGAAGTCACGCCCATCAGTTCCATAAGAGCGACAGAATTGTCATGGGTACGATCAGTTGTTCCGAATCCTGGCATTGTAACGCCTATGATATTGTTTCTCGGAATTCCTAGACGATCGAAAGCAAGCGCGGTAACAAGAAGTGCAAGTGTAGAGTCCAATCCGCCGGACACCCCAATTACAGCCTTACGGCAGCGAATATGATCAAGTCTGGTCTGAAGCCCGGACACCTGCGCGGAAATGATTTCAAGACAACGCCTGTCAAGTGCAACTTCATCCCCTTGAGGAACAAACGGATGCGGCTCAATATGACGCTTGAGTTCAGCATTGAAATCCGTCCTTACAAGTTCCCCACAATCCACTTTCCTAAAGACAGGAGACTGGCATTCAGCCCTATACGAATGTTCGCGCCCACGAAGCACCTCAAGTCTATCCACGTCAATATCAGCACTTATACTACTCTCTTGGGAGAGAAATCTTTCGTTCTCGGAAAGAATGCTGCCATATTCGCTTATAATGGAAGCACCGGCCCATACAAGGTCTTGCGTGGACTCTCCATACCCGGACGAGCAATACAAATATCCACAAATCAGACGCGAAGATGTGGCACTCACCAGGCTTCTACGATATTCATGCTTAAGAAGTATCTCATTGCTTGCAGAAAGATTGACGATGATTTGCGCGCCTGCAAGTGCGGCAAAGGTGCTCGGAGTCAGCGGAGCCCAAAGATCCTGACACAGTTCCACAGCGAATTTGACTCTTCCGAGACTAAAAACAAGAAAAGACGACATAAGTACAGCGTCTTGACCAGCATAGCTCAGCTTCACGCCCTCTTCAGGGAGAACACGGGCAGACTCAAACCAACGTGGCTCATAAAACTCAGCATTCCCAGCAAGATATGTCTTAGGCACAATCCCAAGTATATGCCCCTTTCTGGCCACAACGGCACAGTTAAACAGGCGGCCCGCATACCTTACAGGAACACCGAAAACAATCACGCTTTCCGTGTATTTCGTTCCTTCAAGGATTCTCCGAGTGTTCTCCTCTGCCTCACATATCAGTTTGGAACTACCGAAAAGATCTCCGCATGTATAACCGGTGACACTAAGTTCAGGGAAAGCAATCACACTCTGGTGCTCGTTTGTCGACAAGCTTGATGATATCCTGACGATATTGTCAGCATTGGCCTTACAGTCAGAAACTTTCACCACAGGCATTGCCGCCGTAACCCTTATATATCCGTAGTTGTTGTACTCCATAATCTTTTATATTACTTTGGGGACTACAAACTTACGGAAAAAATTAAAAAAATTGATTGCACTTTCAAGAATTATTCATAAATTGCGCCTCCGAAATACATACGAACTGAAAGTGATTATTTTGTCCGCATATAGCCAACAGCAGCAGGAGCAGCAGAGCCAGAACATGGTCCTGAATGTTTTCGTGCGCTAAGTTCCAGCCGCAAGGCACACAACGGGCATTCATTTGACGATATGAGGCTGGTCTTAACGGACTGGCCTCAGTTGTTTTTAGATTAAACAGTAGTTATTGCTTTTATATTTTTATAGTTTATGAGTATCGACAGATTAGATTTGGTAAAGGAGTCCTTCGAGAAGAAGGCTGTGCCAGTGGAACGTCCGACCTGCAAAACCTCCGATTACTATGGAGAATTGGTGTTCGACAGGCCTAAGATGCACAAGTATCTGGATGCAGATACACTCAAAGCCCTTCTGGAGTGTATAGACAAAGGTGTCGCACTTGACAGAAAAACTGCGGACGGGGTGGCTCTCGGCATGAAGCAATGGGCCATGGAGCATGGTGTCACACATGTGACACACTGGTTCCAGCCACTCACCGAAGGCACTGCGGAGAAGCACGACTCTCTGATTGACTACGATGGCAAGGGAGGTGTGATTGAAAAGTTCGAAGGCAAATCCCTCGCACAGCAGGAGCCAGACGCATCATCATTTCCAAATGGAGGTATACGAGCCACATTCGAGGCCAGAGGATATACCGCATGGGATCCGACTTCACCAGTATTCATCCAAGGCGATACACTCTGCATTCCGACCGTATTTGTCTCATACACAGGCGAGGCTCTTGACTACAAAACCCCTCTCAAGAAAGCTCTCAAGGCCGTCTCTGATGCAGCAGTGCCTATCTGCAAGCTCTTCGACCCGGCAGTAAGCAAGGTATATTCTTATCTCGGATGGGAGCAGGAGTACTTCCTCGTGGACGAGTCTCTCTATGCTGCACGTCCAGACCTTATGATTACCGGACGCACCCTGATGGGGCACAACTCTTCCAAGAATCAGCAGCTCGACGACCATTATTTCGGTGCCATTCCTACGAGAGTGGCAGCATTCATGCGAGAACTCGAAATCGAAGGCCACAAACTTGGAATTCCTTTGAAGACCAGACATAACGAGGTAGCGCCTAACCAGTTCGAGCTTGCTCCAATCTATGGCGAGACCAACCTTGCCAATGACCAGAACCAGATTGTAATGAACCTTATGAACACCATTGCTCGCAAGCACGGATTCGTAGTGCTCTTCCACGAAAAGCCTTTCGATGGAGTCAATGGATCAGGAAAGCACAACAACTGGTCACTAGGCACCGACACTGGTGTTTCACTATTCGCCCCAGGCAAGGATGCCAAAGGCAACCTTCAGTTCATCACGTTCTTTGTCAATGTGCTCGCAGCTGTTCAGAAGCACAATGCACTGCTCAAGGCATCCATCGCTTCTGCAACCAACGCCCACAGGCTCGGCGCCAACGAAGCACCTCCTGCAATCGTATCCGCATTCCTTGGCAAGACCATGACGGATGTGCTCCATAAGTTGCTCGAAGTGCCAAGCGACACTCCTATCGAGATCGCAGGCAAGAAAGGCAAGAGTGTCGGACTTGTAGAGATTCCTGAGATATTCCTTGACAACACCGATAGGAACCGTACCTCTCCATTTGCTTTCACGGGCAACAGGTTCGAATTCCGTGCGGTAGGCTCATCAGCCAACTGCGCCGGCGCCATGACTACACTGAATGCAGCTGTGGCCGAGCAGCTCAAGATTTTCAAGACTGAAGTTGAGAAAGAACTCGCCAAGGGCAAGAAAACCAATGTAGCTATCATGGACGCCCTCAAACCTATCATAACTTCAGTTCTGGATGTCGTATGTTTCGATGGTAACGGATACAGCGAGGAGTGGAAAGAGGAAGCCAAGAGACGCGGACTAGATACTGAGACCAGTGTGCCAGAGATGATCAAGGTGTTCACCAAGCCAGAATCAGTAAAGATGTTCACCCAGACAGGCGTATATTCCGAGAAGGAACTTGAAGCCAGAAACGAAGTCAAATGGGAGATGTACACCAAGAAAGTACAGATTGAGTCCCGAGTGCTCGTCCGGATGGCTATCAATCATATCATTCCAGCCGTACTCGAATATAAGTCAAGGTTGCTCAAGGAAGTAGCCCTCTGCAAGGAAGTCTTCGGATCCACGGACAGCTGCACCACCGAGCTTGAACTCATAGCCAAGATATCCGGATATGTAGAGGATGTAAGAGTCAAGGCTGCCGCTATGAAAGAAGCCCGCAAGAAAGCAAATGCCATCGAGAACGAATACGAGAAAGCCAAGGCTTACCATGAGATCGCAGAAGCGCTATTCGCACTGAGAAAGCCTATTGACAAGCTTGAAGAGATCGTCGACAACAAGAGTTGGCCGCTTCCTAAATACCGCGAATTGTTGTTCATCAGCTAACGGTAACTGATTCGGGCATTAATTTAGAAATGCCTGTAACCAAGATAATCCCTGTCTGATCCTTTCCAAATGAGGTCTGGCAGGGATTTATCTATCCTGCCTATTATATAATGTCTAAGAGCAAGGGTTTTTTCAGCCTCATGACTCGCTGTGAAAAGCAGTTCATAGTCTTCACCCCCACAGAGGGCTAGTTCAAGTGGGTCAAGACCATACTCGCCACAATAAGCCAACAAAGGCTCAGACATGGGAATACGCGTGATATCCACCTCCGCCCCAACGCTAGAGGCCTTCAATATATGACGTAAGTCAGAGGCAATACCGTCAGAAATATCCATCATGGCATGAATACCGTCCGTAGCCGAAAGTTCCAGGCCTTCACGAATCCGCGGAGTAGGGGAGTTATGGCGAAGCTTAAGATACGGATAGCCAACCCTATCATTTAGAATGCTGTCCAGACCAGCTGCAGAGTCCCCAAGAGTACCTGTAACACATATCAGATCCCCGTCTTGAGCAAAAGAGCGTCGCCTGGCTCTCCCTGATTCAAGTTCGCCAGTAACTGTCACATTAATGCATATTCCAGAACGCGAGGAAGTGGTATCTCCACCAAGAAGAGCACAACCGAACTGACTAGCAAGAGAGCAAAATCCATCCATGAAATGCTGTATCCATTCATAATCTATGGAATCAGATAGGGCAAGAGAAAGAAAAGCGGACACAGGCCTTGCGCCCATAGCCGCAATGTCACTCAAGTTTACGGCAAGTGACTTCTGGCCAAGCTTGAAAGGGTCGCTCTTCCCAAGTATAAAGTGAGTGCCTTCCACCAACATGTCTGTGCTCACTACAGTCTGGTAACCGTCTCGCTGTGGGATTATAGCACAATCATCACCTATACCCATAAATCCGGACGGGACATTCACCCTACGCCCGATAGACTCAATCAGTCCAAACTCTCCGATATCACTCAACTTGTTCATCCGAATTTAATTTGCGCAAATATACCAAAATATTTAATCACAATTGTGCCATGTACTGCCCCTGATGACTAGATTAGGCAATATATGGACTATGCCTCAGCGAAACAAGCATCGAACTCAAGTTCAAGATCACTGATCAGTCTCTCTATCTCAGCAGAGCTTTCAATCCATGTTTTAATCTCTTTACTCATAATAGTATCATTTAATTATGATGCAAATGTACGCCACCATTTTGTCAACTTTTGACAATTATTGAAAAACTCTGAAAATCATTGAAAATTCTTATATTTGAGCCATAGATATGATAGCAACCGTTCCATATATAGAGGGAAAATACCGACAGTTCAATTCAATGATGTTCGAAGGAACTCTGCCGGAAATTCCCATCATGCTCAGCCACTCCAGATGCTACCCAGGCCAGGTTTGTTTTACAAGGAGAAGACATCTGCTTCGTGACGATACCATAAGCGACCTCCGACTTAAAATAAGCAAGGTGTTCGATTTCGGCGAGGAGGAGCTTGAAGATGTCATCATACATGAGATGATACACTGCAGTATATTGTCCAAAGGACTGCATGACAGCTCTGCGCACGGTCACATATTCAGAAAGATGATGACAGAGATCAACACCAAATTTGGTAGACACGTCACCATTTCGCACAAGATAAGCAAAGAGCAGAAGGAAGAGATGCAGGCAAGGCAGCCACGAAAGACACGTACCGTAGCACTGGTTACCCTTAAGGACGGCAGAAGCGGCATAAAAGTGATTCCCAATACACAGAGAAGCATCGCCGGATACATCTCTGGAATAAAGCGGCATTTCAGTGTGGACGACATACAGCTTTACACATCGGACGACCCATTTTTTGCCGGATTTCCGTGCTCATCCGCTCTCAGGATCTACCTCCTAAAGGAAGAAGAATTTAACAGACATTTCACCAACAATATCAGACAATGATCACCAGTAAAAACAAAGATGTAGCGCTTGTACTTGCCAGCGGCGGACCAAGAGGATTCGCATACATAGGAGCGATAGAGGAACTTGAAGCTCGCGGATATAATATCACTTCTGTAGCTGGCTGCTCCATCGGATCTCTTGTCGGCGGTATCTACGCTGCAGGAGGACTTGATGATTTCAAGAAATGGTTGTTTAAACTGAATAATTACAAGCTTCTTGGACTGCTCGACATCTCACTAAGCAAAAGCTACCTCGTAAAAGGAGAGAAAGTCATCAACGCCATCAAAAGTATAGTTCCAGATGTCAACATTGAGGATCTCCGTATCCCTTACAGAGCTGTTGCCACAGATCTGTACACCGGAGAGCAAGTAATCTTCAAGGAAGGGAAGCTATTTGAAGCCATACGCTCATCCATATCCATTCCGTCCATGTTTAGGCCTGTGAGGCTCGGTTATCATACGATGGTAGACGGAGGCATCCTGAATACTGTCCCAATGGACATTGCAGTCCGCAACGGGCACGACATACTCGTGACATTCGACGTTAACCAGATTGACAGCGAGAAGATATCGTCTTCCCTTGTGGCATACCACAACGCCAAGAATCAATACTCCGACTCCAAGATTTTTGTCAAGGAAATCCTTGAGCAACTTCCATCCCAAAAAGACAAGTCCCTTCTGGAGGTGGCTAAATGGGTAGGGGACGAAACACACAAACTCATCCTGAAGGACAAGAACGCCCACAACAAGTCAAAAGAGATAGACCGCAAGGCAGAGGAGGCCAATATGCCTTTTATGGAAGATGACAACTACTACTCCATCCTATCGCGCTCATTCTCACTGATGCTCAGCACCGTAGCACGGCTCCAGCTCCAACTATACAAGCCGGACATTCTCGTAAAGATGAACTTCGACTCCTACGGCAACATAACCGACTACACCAAAGGTGCAGAGATTTCCGATAAAGGCCGCGAACTCATGGCCCGCGCCCTGGACGAATACGAAAAAGCACAATAATGGATCAACCAAAGATAGAGAGGCTATTGCGCCTGATGAAGCTGCTATCCGACAACGTCAACTATAGCATATCCGAACTGGGTGACAAACTCGGTATGTCCACGCGAACGATATATAGGTATATCGACTCATTCAAGAATGCCGGGTTTGCCGTCACCAAGCTCTATTCCGATGTCTATAAGCTTAGCAGCATGCCTCGGAAGAGCATTGATATAGATAAGTTGGTGTATTTCTCCGAAGAAGAGGCATACCTTGTCAACTCACTCATAGACAGGCTCGTACCCTCAAACACACTGAAAGCAAACCTCCGACAGAAACTGTCCGCAATATATAGTAGCACGAGCATTGCCGACTACGTGGATAGCAGGAGTAATGCAGCACATGTTGAGCAACTTGGCATAGCCATAACACAGAAGCGAAAGGCCATATTGAAACGATACGAGTCCGGTCACTCGCATACCGTGCGAGATAGATATGTGGAACCCTTTTCTTTCACCTCCGACTATGTGGATGTATGGGCATTGGACCTGGAAGACGGCCGCAACAAAGTGTTCAAGATTTCCAGAATCGAGGATGTGGAGGTGAGTGATGACTGTTGGATTTATGAAGCAAAACATCACAAATTCCCATGCGACATATTCCGCATGAGCGGAGAGTATGTCGAGCATATCAGACTAAAACTCAGTTTCATGGCAAGAAATCTTCTGGTAGAAGAGTTTCCTATGGCCGAAAAATTCCTCAAGCAGGAGAATGGGGAATGGATACTCGACACTAATGTATGCAGTATGCGCGGGGTCGGACGTTTCGTCAGCGGACTATCAGGTGAAATAGAAATATTAGAAGGGGAGGGCCTTAAAACATACCTCACGGAGTATTTTCAAAGCAGTCTCTCAAGCCTTCATGCGTCACTGGATTAGGAGCAGTCACAGAAGTGACTTCTGATTTGCAAAAAAATTGAAAAATAATTTTTAATTAAAAATTTTTAATTATATTTGCATCCAAGAGAATCGTTGAGGCGCAGAGATTTTAAAATTTGAGGTTAGTTAGTAGTTTATAATATTTTTTTGATGTTGTCACTCAGGAACAATCAGCAGCAGAATCAGCAGGGCCAGCAGCAGTTGGCTCAGTATTCTGATGTTGTGTTCCGGTCGACAGCATTGAGTTAGGCGATTAAATTTACTGATATATGGTTTGGACCGGTCCCGTTATGGGGTCGGTTTTTTTTGTTATGGATATTCAATAATCAACATTAAAGTATTATGAAAAAAATTGAAGCCATCGTCAGAAAGACTCACTTCGAAGAAGTCAAGGAGGCATTATTTGCCGCTGACATCAACTGGTTTTCTTATTCTGAAGTCAAAGCCATCGGGCAGGACAGGGAAGACCGCATCTACAGGGGAGTAATGTATAGCACAGACATCATCTCCCGAATCGAGATTACCATCGTATGCCGGGATCAATTTGTACAGCCCGCCATAGATGCAATCATGAAGTCAGCCCACACTGGAGAAGTGGGGGACGGAAGGATATTCGTAAGCCCTGTAGATGACACATGGTCCATACGTACAGGAGAGCACGGAGATACAGTATTGGCAGATCGGAAATAAGGAGGAAAATCTATGAACACTATATCTATCAACGGATTGGATACCGTATGGGTACTTCTCGCAGCAATGCTCGTTTTTTTCATGCAGCCGGGATTCGCCCTAGTAGAAGCAGGCTTCACACGCTCGAAGAACACAGCTAATATTCTTATGAAAAACTTTGTAGACTTCATGGCCGGAACATTGTTTTTCTGGATGATAGGCTTCTCACTTATGCACGCAGACGGCAATTCTTTCATCGGAAAACTGCACCTATTCGACTATTCGTTTTATCCCGACACCAATATCCCCAAGGAATGCACGCTAGCCTTCCAGACCATGTTCTGCGCTACTGCCGCCACCATAGTGTCAGGAGCCATGGCAGAACGCACCAAATTCTCCTCATACATCATAATCTCAATCCTGGTATCTGTGCTAATCTATCCAATTGAGGGTCATTGGGCTTGGGGAGGCGGCTGGCTCGCTGGTCTTGGATTTCATGATTTTGCCGGCTCAGCGGTAGTTCATTCATGCGGAGGAGCCATTGCACTGGCAGGAGCCATCATTCTCGGCCCGAGAATCGGGAAGTACACCAAAAGCGGGAAATCCATTGCCATCCCTGGTCACAATCTTGCACTCGGAGCACTGGGAGTATTCATCCTTTGGTTCGGGTGGTTCGGCTTCAATCCTGGTTCCCAGCTCGCCGCAAGCACGCCAGACGATGCAAGGGCTATCTCAAGTGTATTCTGCACTACTAATATGGCCGCAGCAACTGGCGGACTCGCCACACTATTTGTTACCTGGCTCATATTCGGAAAACCATCACTATCTCTTGTATGCAACGGAATACTAGCCGGGCTCGTAGGAATAACGGCAGGATGTGACGTCGTATCCATTGGAGGCGCCGCCATCATCGGAGCAGTCTGCGGATTGGCCATGACCCTGTCTGTGTATGCACTTGACCACTACCTGCATATTGACGATCCTGTAGGTGCAGTTTCCGTACATGGAGTATGCGGAATACTTGGAACTCTCTTTGTGGGACTATTTGACAAGTCTGACGGACTATTCTATGGCGGAGGAGTTCACTTGCTGGGAGTTCAGGCACTTGGCATCACGAGCATCGTCGCATGGTCATTCGGGCTCGGATTCCTGATAATGTTTATACTTCACAAGACTGTAGGAATACGCGTAGGAGCAAGGGTTGAGGAGGAAGGACTGGACATCTACGAGCACGGAGAGACAGCTTATAACAACTGACAACTTCCATAAGACAATGCGGCTGATTCCTATTCGGGTCAGCCGCATTGTCTTTTTTAAATATCCGCCTCTTGCCAACTTTCAGTCAACTACACTTATTTTGTAGCTGACTTTTTTCTCCTTAAAAGAAAGCGGACAAAAGCAAGAGCAAGACTATCAAGAGGCAATAAACGTCCCACACTGCCGATAGAAGAGGACAAGATTGACAACGGAGAAAGACTTTCCTTTGTCATAGCGTAATGGCCCGCCACCTCTTCTTTTTTCGCCTCAATCTGTGATGACAACTCTCTACGTGCAGTATCAAGAGACTCAATATCCTTAATATCCAAATAGTTCATATCACTTGTCTTCAAAGAATAGACGTATAAACATTTTAACTAGCGAGTTGAGGAAAAGCCTATCGCGAAGGAGATACAACGCTATAAGCACCAGCAGAAAAAAGGCAGATACTATAAAAGCGCCCCCAGCATAACTTCCTATCAACTTGCCTATAAGGAGGATACCTCCAAACGCCGCTGAAGTCAACACTATTCCAGCAATGCTTAAAAACAACACCGCAAGAATAATCCTGTTGAGCGTCACGGAGAGCCCTTTAGCCGTACGAAGCTTCAAGTCATCTATCTTGAGATCAGCATACTCGGTCGCGCTTTTTCCGAGTTCCTCAAGAGAATTCATAAAGTCCGATTTCATACCTCCTCCGATACATTGCACGGTTCATCGGCAGCATCCTCCTCACTGCCAGACATAGTATTTTCCAGATCTTTCAGTCGTCTGGAGACCTTGGTCCTAACATCCTCCTTGAATCGCTTTCCCTCCTCAGAGGATAAAAAAGACCCGATGACTACGCCGATAGCCGTACCAGCGATAAGCCCAAGTAATGTACTCTCTTTCATACGCGTAATTATTTTGACAAATTGTCTGTTGTCCCAACTGCCAGACGGTCAAGTATATAGTTCCACACATCCATCTTCCCTGTTTCGTTGAGTATCTCATGCCTCATGCCATCATACAACTTTAAATCCGTATTGGCATAGCCAACACGTTTCATGTGCTCAACGGCCTTATTGATATCCTGATCTGAAATACGGCAAGGGTCCTCAGCACCGGAGATAAAATGCACAGGAAGGGATGGATTCGCCATTTTCCACCCTTTTCCGGAATAACAGTCTTTCATAAGGGCAAGAAGATTAATAAAACCGTTGGCCGTAAAGGTAAACATACATAGAGGATCCTTGTGATACTCTGCCAGAATGTCAGGATCCGAGCAGACCCACGCAGCAGGATAACCCTCCTTTTCAAACGGCTTATTATACGTGCCGAAAGAGAGACGCTGGAGAAGTCTTGAACGATAATGTCCACCCCTGAAAAACGCAGTCAGATGTGCCAGCACGCTTCCTGCCCACCTGGCATTATTGTAACTCGGGCATCCGCACACGAACAGAGTGTCAATAGTGTCATCATAACGCTTAACATACGAACGTACGGCCATAGATCCCATGCTGTGTCCAATCAGCGTATAAGGCAGGGAAGGAAACATTTTCTCCACTTCCTCACGCACAGAATGTATATCCTCCACAAGCGCCTGCCAACCTCCCTTATACATATAGCCGAGATCATCCTTACCAAGTACGGACTCGCCATGTCCCCTATGGTCATGTATCACACATATATAGCCATGCTGTGAAAGGAACTCCATAAATGGAATATAACGCTCCTTATGTTCGCACATACCATGCACAATCTGAACTATGCCCTTTGGAGCACCTTCCGGCTTGCTAATAAGCACCGCAAGATTCAAGTCGTCGATTGAAGATCTGATATTGAGATGAGTAGTCATATTGTCAGAATTAAACTTATAATCACCAATGTACAAATACAATACCATATTCCGAAAGTTTCCATATATTTGCAGCAAATATAAACACGTGGTTAATGAAGAGGATTTTGTTCTTCGGGGCTATGGTGGCAGCAGCCATCCTCCCCACAGCATGCATAAACAACCGCACTTGCGGGACGAGTAGCCATCTGCAAATGACATTTACAAGAGATTCGGTATCGACTAAGACCAGTGCCGGGAGTCTCTCCATAGCATACGATGCCGCATCGGACCACGAGTCGCAGTTAAGCATCGCCATAGATGAGTTCTTAAGCGAATCACTTGGAGGCACTTATGAAGGGGATATCACCATGTGCGACTCGTTGGTCGCTTTCTATCAGCGCCAGAAATCCGACTCTATGACAGTGTTCTACAATGAATACCTTGCAGATTCAGGAATTGATGCCGAAAGCAGATGTTTCGATGAGGTCAGCTATGACAAGATAGCTGAAGGGGAAAGGTACGTCACCTTCCTCTACACGGAAACGAGTTACATGGGAGGTGCGCACGGATCTACCATCTACAAAGGCGCCACATTCAGGAAAAGCGACGGAAGGCGTATCGGCTGGGATGTTGTAGCTCCGGACCAATACTCGGAGAACATACAGAAAGTCATTGACCGTGGTCTTCGTGAATATTGGGGACTGACTCCTTCAGACAACCTTAGGGAGTATCTTTTCGATGACAGCAAATACACTATCAAACTGCCGGCCTGTGCACCGCTCTTCGGACCAGAAGGCATCACCTTCATCTATAATGAATATGAGATTGCTGCCTATGCATCCGGAAGACCGTCTTTCACTGTCCCTTACTCAGCACTCGAGCCGGAAATGATGGTGACAGCAAGACGTCTAACGGAGTAGGCACAAAGCCTACATATATCGCTAATCCACAGGCTTCAGCTGATCTATTGTCACCAGACCATTGACTATGGCATAGATAGCAAGCCCAGAAGGGGAGTGTATCTGAAGTTTGGAAGATATGTTCCTCCTATGGGTATTGACTGTGTTGACGCTTATGAAAAGGTGATCCGCTATCTCCTTGCTGGACATTCCCTTAGCAATACATATCACTATATCCTTCTCGCGGCTGCTCAAAAGCGCTTCATCATCTTGTGATGGGCTTTCAACATTTGCACGTGACTTCTCAAGCGCCTCTACGGCCGGCACGAAAAGTTCATCCTCCACCAGACAATGCGACTTCAAGTCCTGCTCGCAGTTGATGATATCATACAGCACCTCACACAGGAGGTCATTACCTTTCTGCGGATAGTAACGTATAATAATGTCTTTCAATTCCTTAAGTTTATCGTCCATGTGATTGTGCTTGCTTGCAAACATGGCAATGGTATAGTCACCGACAGTCTTTCCGGCAACGAGCGAGTTCACGTACTCAAACACGACATTGTTCTCATAAGTCATGTGATTCCTCACCTCAGTCACATACTCGTCGAAGAACTTCAGGATCAAAAAAGCAAGTTCATCAGTCCCGGAACAATCAATCGCCTCCAACAGCCTTCTTCTTATTGAGGGCAATTTGAAATCGAGGAAATACACGTGTGCCTGCCTAAGATAAGGGACAAGCGAGGGAAGGCTCACGGCATGAACACCGCTGCCCTTGCCACATATCAAGTCCGAGACTGCAAGAAGTGTTTCAGTATCCACATTGTGCTCCCGGCACACCTCTCCCACAGTTTTGTCACCAAAACCAAGGGAAATGCCGAAGCGGCTGATAACCATAATCAATGAACTCTCCGCGCTGATCAAATCGCGCATCTTCTGATATGAATTGAACGAATCTGCCATGAACATAATCATTTAACCTGCAAAAATACTGATTTTCTCGTTTGCAACAATCCCCATTAATGAGTATTTTTGCACGTTTGAGGGTTAATACGAAAGCATTATGGAGAATACATCAGAGGATAGGATTTACCAGATTCACCAGTCTCAAAAAGAGTTTTTTGCGAGGTATGAGACACTTGATATCAAGTTTAGAAAAGAGAATCTTAGAAAGTTACAATCTGCTCTCTATAAGTGGGAAAGACCACTTTATGAAGCCCTTTGGCACGACCTTCACAAGTCAGAAGAGGAGAGTTTCCTATGCGAGTTGAGCATTGTCCATGCGGAGATTCGTGACGCCATCCGACACCTTGGTTCATGGACAAGACCAACCCACGTGCACACCCCAGTCTCACTTTTCCCATCACGCAGCATGATAGAAAGCCAGCCGCTTGGATGCACACTTATCATTGCCCCTTGGAACTATCCGATCCAACTACTTCTCAACCCTCTGGTCGGAGCTATTGCAGCAGGATGTACTGCTGTACTCAAGCCCTCACCATACGTTCCTACCGTCACAGAAGTCATAACAAAAATGATTTCTGAGACATTTGATGAGAAGTACATCGCTATAGTAAATGGAGGCCGTAACGTCAACGGAACGCTACTCGCTCTCCGATGGGATATGATCTTTTTCACAGGCAGCCCTTCGCTTGGAAAGACAGTCATGCAGGCTGCTGCGCAAAACCTTACTCCTGTTGTACTTGAACTGGGAGGGAAAAGCCCATGCATCGTGGACAAGGATGCAGACATAAGACTATCAGCCAGAAGGATAGCATGGGGAAAGAGCCTAAATGCAGGACAGACATGCATTGCTCCAGATTACATACTGGTTCATGAGTCCGTCAAGGAATGTTTTGTACGGGAACTATCTGAGCAGTTCGAGTCCCTCTACGATTCGAACGTGCACGCCAGCAAGCATTTCGCCAGAATCGTATCCGACAAGGCATTCGACAGACTGGAGTCATACCTTAGAGAAGGAGACATAGTCTATGGCGGTGAGCGAAATAGAAACGAACGCTACATTGCACCTTCCATCATTGACCATGTTCATGATTCTTATGCCATAATGCATGAAGAGATATTCGGACCAATTTTCCCCATCCGTAGTTTCAAATGCATCGATGAAGTACTCGAATATGTCAATTCAAAAGAGCGCCCTTTGGCCTTATACTACTTCGGGCACAAAAACGCGGATTATATCAGAAGCCACTCATATTCAGGAGGATGCTGCATCAACGATACCATCATGCACATCGCCAATTCAAAGCTTCCATTCGGGGGCGTCGGCAATTCAGGCATAGGGGCTTACCACGGTAAAGCAAGCTTTGATGCGTTCTCGCACAAACGCTCCATACTGAAAACCCCGACCTGGATCGATACACCATTCAGATATATGCCCTACAGGTTGTTCAAGGCAGTAAAGAAATTATTGTAAATATGATTATAACCATAGCGAGACAGTGCGGATGCGGCGCGCTTCACATAGGGAAACTCTTATCGGACAAATATAGAGTACCTTTGTTTTCAAGGCAGAATCTCCTTGATATGGCTCGAGATAAAGGACTCGAATCTAATATGTTAGACTTTTTCGAAGAGCGTCCAGCGGACGAACTCCAACTTTCTATTCTTCTGGAGAATAGCGACATTATGGCACGTTTCAGAGAGGCTTTCTCTTCTATGATAGGTCCGATGGACTGCATTGTGGTAGGCCGATGCGGCAATATTATATTTGACCATAGGTCTGATCTCGTATCAGTATTCCTAAAAGGGGATAGGCAGCAACGCATACGCAATATAGCCGAAACTGAAAACATAAGTCTTAGGGAAGCCGCAGAAATGGTAGATAGGATGGATGATTGTAGGGCAAACTATCACAAATATTACACAGGGCACACTTGGGGAGCAGCGCAAGACTATGACCTATGCGTAGACAGTTGCCGCCTGGGGGAGAGCGCAACCGTAGGCATCATCAGCCTGTACATTGAAAAATCAGCAAGATTATGAAGTATCTATTCCAATTCTTGATAATATTGGCATTCGCGTTCCTTGGGGAGCTGCTGCACTTTTTTCTGCCATTGCCCATTCCTGCGAGTATCTATGGAATTGTACTTCTCTTCCTTGCGCTTGAATTCAAGATAGTGAAGATAAGTGACATACGGGAGACCAGCACCTTTCTGATAGCAGTAATGCCTATCATGTTCCTTCCGCCTGCTGTGGGCGTGATTGACTCATGGGATATGGTCAAGGAGTCATGGTTTCCATACGTGGCAGTGACTCTTATAAGTACAATAGTTGTCATGGGCATTACAGGGGTAATAACACAAGCCGTGATCAGAAAGGGGAGGAAGAACCAATGAAAGAATTATTCGAGTCTTCTGTATTCATAGGCGTACTTATCAGTCTCGCTTCTTACTGGATAGGAGTATGGCTCAAGAAAAAGACAAGATTGTCATTCATGAATCCGCTTCTTATCTCCATTGTACTAGTCATTATGTTTCTGCTTCTGACAGGTACAAGTTACGAGTCCTATAAGGCGGGAGCCCAGAGCCTAAGTTATCTGCTCACTCCAGCTACTATATGTCTTGCAGTTCCTCTGTATCAGCAGGTTGAGTTGCTTAAGAAGAATTGGAAAGCGGTAATTGCCGGAGTGCTGTCAGGGGTACTGTCAAGCCTTGTTTGCATATTGCTTCTTGCAATTCTATTTCATTTTGACCATACTACATACGTCACTTTCCTGCCCAAATCCATAACCACGGCCATAGGTATGGGGGTGGCAGAGGAACTCGGAGGTTACGTATCCCTGTCTGTGGTGGTAATAGTCATAACCGGAGTATTGGGCAATGTCCTTGCGGAATTTGTGCTTAAACTCTTCAGAATTGAAGAGCCAATAGCCAAAGGTATAGCCATCGGAGCCAGTTCGCACGCTGTCGGCACAGCAAAGGCCATGGAAATCGGCCCTGTGGAGGGTGCCATGAGCAGCCTATCCATTGTGGTCTGCGGTATTCTTACAGTGGTAGGGGCATCCGTGTTCGCCAATTTCATTTAACCCTTTTCCCTGGCAGAAAAGGTTCTACTTTATTTGTGCGGAAGGATTCACGGGCCTTGCGCACGTAAAGTCTTAGTATGTCAGAAGGTATACCACATTCTGCTGAGGATACGAACTCGCGAGTGCGCATCTCATCTTTGGCAAGGGCTGTCGCAAGCAGCCAGGCCACGGACATCCTGACGTAGTAAGGCTCGCCGTCGCGCAGATGCATTCCTTTCAAAGCTTCAAAGCTTCTGGCTATGGTATCTGGCGTCAGGAAGCAACACATCATCAGAACAATACCGACCCTTCTTGTAAACTCTTCCCCGGATTTGAGTAGCCTGCATATATATAACCATACCTTATCCGAAGCAGAAGGTCTTCGTGCCCATCTTGCGTTGCAGCAGAAAGTATCACACACGGCCCAGCTGTTCACCGCTGGCAGATAATCATCGACCATCGCCAGCCGCTCGTCAATATCGCATTTAAGGGAATCAATAACCAGCCCCCAAATGCTACGTTCCTCATGAGAGAGCGTGCTGGCCGTACATTTCCAGTCATCTAGCCATTCCCTCACATCCTCTCGAGCCGCAATAGACTTTGCTTCCGACATCATCTCAGGCTTATGCATTCCGAGCACAACAGTCCCTGGACCGGGCGTTACGATCCTTATATGCCCTTCGCGGTAGTGGGCATCCGTCTTGAAACGTTCGCAGACATAAGGCAGATATTTCTTTTCTCGGTAGATAACGTCGAACATCTGTCTCAACCTTGCTTCGTCAGCAATAAGGCTCCGCAGTTCTGCAAGACGTGCCGCATTATCAGACTCTGGAATCCATAGTTTCAGATACCCGCCTTCGGCATATTTCTCTTTCAAATGAGATAGAGCCCTCTCCCACATCTGCCTTCGGTTCATCTGCGGGTAGTGGTCGAACCCATAGAGGACTGTCCGGCGAACCACCGTTTCAGGCTCAATCTGCCTGTCAGCTTCAGCGACGATGCGCCCATAGATGCTCCTCGGTGGATTTTTTCCCGAGGCGCGATGATCTTCTGCAGCCTGTGCGGCAAGTTCAATTTCATCCTCACTGAACCATTGGCGCAACATCATATCTTCATGGATCTTACGGGCAGAAGCAAGATGATGCTCCTCACGACCCTCGGATAGTCCGAGATCGTGATATGCTGCTGCAAGATATACCACTTCCGGCTTTACCGGATAGAACTTTGCGAGCTCCAGACTCCTTCTGATCACGCTCCTCACATGATCTTCCTTATGTGCCCCATCAAAGTCAGCATATTGCGGGATAATCTCCCTTTCGACATATTCCTTAAAACTTTCCATTTAACTAATTCCAAAGGTAAATAGATTTTTGAATCGTCGAAGATACAACTAAATTTCCAAGCGCCGACGTCAAATGTGGTGTAGTTCACTATTTACCATTATCGTTTCGTGAAAGAATCGACTTTCATGCACTGAAGCTCTCTTCGGATGAATTAAAGAAGCCCCCTGAGGTGCTCTTGTTGTCACCCAAGCAACAGATCAACTGTAATCATACAGTAACACGCCTGTTCTTTCCCAAACTTTCGCTATCTTTGCACCTTTGAAAGCAAAAAAATGTCGCTTTCAAACAAAAAGTTCATTGACCTCAAAAGGTGAGTTAGAGGAGAAAGATTTTTTGTTACTCCGTTGTTACTCGGAGGTTAAAAAGGGTCTCAAAAGACCATTTATTTAATTGAAAAACAAAGAATTATGCCAGACAGCAACTTTATAGACTACGTTAAAATATACTGCGCATCCGGACACGGAGGCGCAGGTTCGGTGCACCTTCATAGGGCCAAATACATTCCCAAGGGCGGTCCGGATGGAGGTGATGGTGGTAGGGGAGGACACATCATCCTTCGCGCAAACCCTCAGTTTTGGACACTGATCCATCTCAAATACCGCAAGCACATTAAGGCCGATGACGGAGAGAAGGGCGGAGCCGCCAACTGCCGTGGCAAGAACGGAACAGACATTTATCTGGACGTTCCTGTCGGAACTGTTGTTAAAGACGCTGAGACATCAGATACTCTTTTTGAGTTGGTAGAACCTGGCGAGGAGCGCATCCTATGCAAGGGAGGTAGGGGAGGACTCGGCAATAGCAATTTCAAGTCAGCTACACAACAGACCCCAAGATTTGCCCAGCCTGGCGAAGACGGGCAGGAGGGTGTGTATGTGCTTGAGTTGAAACTCCTTGCTGATGTTGGACTTGTTGGCTTTCCAAATGCTGGCAAGTCTACACTGCTGAGCTCTATCACAGCCGCCAAACCCAAGATTGCCTCTTACGCATTCACAACACTTGAGCCTAACCTTGGCATCGTCAGCTACCACGACGGAAAGTCCTTCGTGATGGCAGACATTCCGGGTATTATCGAAGGAGCTCATGAAGGCAAGGGAATTGGTATCCGGTTTCTGCGCCATATTGAGCGCAACTCAGTATTGCTATTTATGGTCAGTGTGGAGGAAGAAGATATTTCCTCTGCCTATAAGACGCTTCTCAACGAGCTGAAGATGTACAACCCAGAACTCCTCACCAAGCAGAGAGTGCTCGCTGTCACTAAATGCGATCTCATTGACAAAGACATAGAGAAAGACATAGCCAGACATCTTCCACGGAAGATTCCTCACGTGTTCATATCGTCATCTACGGGAGAAGGACTTGCAGAACTCAAGAATGTACTTTGGGAAGCACTTCAGCAGTAAGGAATGGGATTGTTCAGCACAATAGTGCAGGCCGACAAGGTTGCAACTCTTTTTATTAATAGATTAAGCTCCCCTATCACCGATTTCATATGGGAGTCGTTTTCGGATAAGGATCTATGGTTTCCGTTGTATTTAACGATAATTCTCCTATTATTCTGGAAACTCGGCACTCGAAAAGCAGCCTTGTCCATATTGGCCATATTGATTTCAATCATTATTTGTGATCAATTCGGCAATATCTGCAAAGAATACTTCGAAAGGCTTAGGCCATGCCACGATCTATGGATGAGAAATCATGGACTGCGCATTATCGAGTCAACGGGCAACCTATACGGATTCTACTCGGCACATGCAGCCAATGCTATGGGGTTCGCAGTATGTTCATCACTGATTTTCAATCATCTGCACGGGCACACGAGAGATGTAAGAATATACACGGCCATGATTACACTATGGGCCGTGCTCGTGGGGATTAGCAGGATCTTGGTAGGGAAGCATTATCTCGGAGATGTGCTCGCTGGATTTGCCATCGGCGTACTGATTGGATGGGCTGCTGCCAAGTTATCCATTCTTATTTGCAAGACTTGGCGTCACACTTTTTCATCACACGAATCTTCTCGCCTGTGACATCCAGACTAATAGGTAGCCGTCCCACAAGTTCTCCATCTATCTCCATTATATCAGACGAATCCTTATCCAACGGCATCATCCGAAACGACTTACACTTGCCATAGATCACCTGCACTGCCCTGTCAAACGTACCGTTGAATAGGCGAGGGACTAGCTTAAACATATTGAAAATGGACATTTCCGGAATGATCACATAATCTAGCAGCCCGTCATTCATCTCAGCACAAGGTACTTGTCGCATGCCGGCGCCAGAATATTTACCGTTGCCAAATGCGACCGAATAGCACTTCCCGGAAAAGACCAGAACATCATCGGCATAACAACTCACACTGATCCGCCGCATATTTGCAATCGTATGAAAAAGTGCATTGATATAGATATATCGTCCTCTCTTCCCACTCTCTTTCTGAAAATTTACCCTCTGGCAAACATGCGAGTCAAAGCCAACTCCTCCCACATTAGCCATATAAGTAGTCTTGCCGCCATCACACGTCATCCGCACCACATCCATCAGTGATTCACCGCCTTCAAGTATCGCATCTAAAGCCTCTTCCACGTCATTTGATATGCCCAGAGACTTAATCCAATCATTGCCTGATCCTATGGGAATGACACCTATATAGAACTCTTCCATAGGAACTCCATGCGCAAAACACCATCTACCCACACCATTATACACCTCATGAAGCGAGCCATCCCCGCCCACAGCCACAATCTTTCGATATCCACGTCCGGCAGCATCCCAAGCCAGCTCCATAGCATGACGCTTATGATCCGTCATAGCCGTAACAAAAGATACCCCAAGCATCTCCAGTCTTTTCTCAACAGGAAGCCACTTGTACATCGTCATACCAGAGCCAGCACGCGGATTCACTATGAAATAATAATCGGATTTCAAATCTGACATAATACAAAATTAAGGAATATTTGTTAAATTTGTATTCTTTGAATATAGGATTATGGGAAAAGTCATAGCTATAGCCAACCAGAAAGGCGGAGTAGGTAAGACCACCACGGCCATTAACCTCGCCGCTTCTCTTGCAGTGCTGGAGAAAAAAGTGCTCATAATTGATGCCGACCCTCAGGCCAACACCACGTCAGGGCTCAATTTCTCGCCGGACAACGACGAGAGGAGATCTTTATATGAAGTGTTGATCGGAGAAATTGACATCACCGACGCCCTTATTCAGACCGAAATAGAGAGACTTCAGATGATACCGTCACACATCAATCTTGTCGGCGCCGAGATAGAGCTTCTCAATTTCGAAAACCGCGAGTCCGTCATGAAGACGGCACTTGCATCCATCCGCGACAACTATGACTACATCATCATAGACTGCTCCCCGTCCCTTGGCATAATTACCATCAACTCGCTCACTGCTGCAGACTCTGTGATGATTCCAGTGCAGCCAGAGTTCTTTGCTTTGGAGGGACTTGGGAAGCTTCTCCAGACTATCAAGTTAGTCCAGAGCGAGTCCAACCCCGACCTTGACATAGAGGGGTTCGTGGTCACCATGTTCGACGGAAGGACCAGAGTCCATAGTCAGGTGCTTTCAGAACTTAGAGACCACTTCAAGGATATGGTCTTCAACACCATCATCCAGAGGAACATACGACTAAGCGAAGCACCGTCTCATGGAAAACCTATAATCTTGTATGACGTCATGTGCAACGGCTCCAACAACTACCTCAATCTTGCCGGAGAGGTCATGGAGCATAATGGAGAGAAGAGAATATGAGTAAAGTACAGAGAGGATTAGGGAAAGGCGTTGGTGCCATCTTCGGAGGCGTACCCAATGCAGACCAGCTGCGAAAGCCTGTCGGATACATAAATAAAGAAGTGGTCGGAGCCCAGAGCAGCCACGAGAACACAGCAGACATACTCCGCGTTCCGGTGGAGATGATAGAGCCCAATCCATTCCAGCCGCGTCTGTCCTTTGACCAGGAAGCCTTGAATGAACTTGCATCCTCCATTCGGACACTTGGACTTATACAGCCTATTACAGTCCGACGCAGTTCTCCAGGCAAATATCAGATAATCAGCGGAGAACGCAGATATAAAGCCTGCCGTCTCGCAGGTTTGTCCACCATACCAGCATACATCAGGGACACAGACGATCAAGGGATGCTCGAAATGGCCATCGTAGAGAATGTACAAAGAGAGAATCTTGATCCTATTGAACTTGCGCTCAGTTACCAACGTCTTATTGACGAGTGCGATCTAACACAAGACAAGCTTGCAGAAAGAGTCGGCAAAAATAGGGCTACGGTCGCTAATACTATCCGGCTTCTCAAACTCCCGGCCAAAGTCCAGCATGATATAAAGGTAGGGCTTCTGACTATGGGGCATGCCAAGGCCATTCTTGGCGTAAACGATCCAGATAAGCAGGAGCAACTCTGTGACCTTGTAATCAAAGACGGCATGTCAGTGCGAGAGCTTGAAGCCCTGGTCAGAAAAGTGCTGGTGGAGCCTTCTGCCTCCTCAAAGCCGGCCCAGCCCAAGACGCAAGAACTCCCTGATGACTATTACAAGATACTTAGCCATGTGGGACGTTATTTCTCCAATGACATTTCCCTCAAGCGCTCAGCCTCCGGAAAGGGAACCATGACCATCAGATTCAGTTCAGACGAGGAAGTCAGGACTTTCGTCAAAGCATTGGAAGACAAGGAGTTCTGATGGAATTCAGAAAGTCGATAATTTCTATTGTACTCGTTTCGCTGGCAGCAATATTGTTCAGCGGAAACATTCACGCACAATTCCGCTCCGAAGCATTCAGCCAGTCATATAGCGACAGCAGCTCTTCCACCTCATCCAAAGACTCTGTGGAGACGCTATTCTCATTCAAAGAGTACTTCTCAGGTCTTGGCCACAAGAAAGAATTAAAAATAGGCACTCTTGCGGGCGGTTCAGCAGTTTTCGTAGGAGGATGTCAGATTTACAACAAACAGTATTGGAAATTGCCGATAATATACGGTGTCATGGGAGCAGGTATTGGTGCCGGGATACATTTTCACAACCAAGGCAACAATACAGCTGCAGCTCTTAGTTTCGCGGGTGCCGGACTAGCATGGTGGGGGTCGCTAATGGATGGCGTAATAAGCTATAAACCTGACGATTATCCCAGTGCAGGTAAGGCTACACTTTATTCTATCCTTCTGCCAGGGCTTGGTCAGATTTATAACAAAGAGTACTGGAAACTCCCACTATACCTCGGCGGACTGGGAGCTGCATTCCACTACTATTCAGATTTCAACCGCAATTTCCAGCGCTTCCGCAATATCTATATCGAGGCCACCAATCCTGACGTTCAGTACGATGGACCCATCACAGCCGAGCAAGCGCTCTACTACCGCAACATCTACCGCAGATACAGAGACTACTCAATGCTAATAATGGCCGCAGTATATCTCCTTCAGGTAATAGATGCTAACGTGTTCTCATACATGCATGATTTTGAGGTGACAGACGATTTGTCTATGAGCATGGAACCAGTTATCCAACTGCCAGATTACCAGCTGGCAATGATTCCATCATCAGGCTTTGGAGCAAATCTCACCCTTGGGGTAAAATTAGGTTTAAAATTTTAAAAATGAAGAGATTAATCATATTAATACCATTCCTTTTATTAAGTCTACATACTGAAGCCCAGAATGCAGGATTCCTTTTCGGAAGACCTACCAGAAAACAGCTTCAGAAAGAAAATGAAGAATTGAAGGCTACGCTCGATTCTCTACAGACACTCGTGGATAGTTTCGGACAGAGACGCTATCTGGAGGATAGCGAGTTGATCGCAGTCATGGAAGGAAATTCGGAAGCAGAAGCCGATGACATCATATATTCCGCTGAGATAAGCGATAGCCTACTCCAACTTTGGTACAAGAGTTCTTCCATCACCAACTACGATGCCATACATGACTATGATATGGATTCAGTCAGATTCACATCCAACGTAAGTGATAAGGAGATGATACGAAGACTTGAATCCATGAATTCATTTATATCCCTACCATTCAATGAGAATGTGAAGAACTATATCATTCTCTACTCCGAGAAAATGCCTGAAAGGATGGGACGGGTGCTTGGACTCAGCAATTACTATTTCCCGATATTTGAGGACATCTTGAACAGATATGATCTTCCAGAGGAGCTCAAATATATGGCTGTAGTGGAGTCTATGCTCAATCCTACCGCAACCTCACGCGCAGGCGCAAAAGGTATATGGCAGTTCATATATAGCACAGCCAAATCTTACGGACTGGAAATCAACTCATACGTGGACGAAAGAATGGATGTAGAGAAATCCATGGATGCCGCAGCCAGATACCTTCGTGACGCCTACAGGATATTCGGCGACTGGGCATTGGCAATAAGTTCCTACAATTGTGGAGCAGGAAACGTCTCCAAAGCCATCAGAAGGGCCGGGGGAAGCAGGGACTATTGGACCATTTACAATTATCTTCCGAGAGAGACAAGAGGCTATGTGCCGGCATTCGTAGCTGCCATGTATGCAATGACGTATAGCCGGGAGTATGGAATTGTCCCACAAAACGTGGGCATGCCTGTGCAGACCGACACATTCGAGATTCGAAAGAATCTTCACTTTGCCCAGATTCAAGGGAAGGTTGGTGTGCCTATGGAGGACTTAAGGCAACTCAACCCGCAGTATTTCAACGACATAATACCAGGAACGAATCACAGTTACACCTTAAAGCTTCCTGTATCATGGACGAGCACTTTCCTTGATACTCCCATAGACAGTATTTATGCGTACAAAGCCGACTCTCTATTGACTCAGAAAGTCGTAAAGGACGTAAAGAAAGCAGGTACGAAGGCAGCACAAGAAAGAATCTCATATAGGGTCAAGAGCGGAGACTATCTTGGACGCATTGCAAGCAGATATGGAGTAAGCGTCAACCAGTTGAAGAAGTGGAACAACCTGCGCTCCTCCAACATCAAAGTCGGTCAGATACTCTACATCTACACTAATGGCGGACATACGTCAAGCAGCAAGGCATCATCAAAGAGCACTTCTGCCAAGAGCAGTACGTCGTCAAGCAGCAAGTCGAAGAGCAGCAGCGTCACCTACACGGTCAAAAACGGTGACTCTCTCTATAAGATAGCAAAGAAATATCCAGGAATAAGTGCAGACAACATAAAGAAAGCCAACGGACTCAAAAACGATAGCATCCGTCCTGGACAGAAGCTGAAAATCCCTCTATAACAAACAGGGAAAAGGTTATTTCTTATAGTATTTGGGCCAGCAGTTTTCAAGATAAGACTTGAGCGAATCCTCATGACGGTTTGACTGAGGCTCATAGAATACCTTTCCAGAAAGGGCAGAAGGCATATATTCTTGATCCGCGAAGTGTCCTGGATAGTCATGGGCATATTTATATCCGTCAGAATAGCCAAGATCAGACATAAGTTTAGTCGGAGCATTTCGCAGGTAAAGAGGCACGGGGCAAGTCGAATCCTTATGCGCCACGTCAAGTGCTTCATTTATCGCCATATACGCAGAATTACTCTTAGGCGAACTAGCAAGATATATTGCACACTCACTTAGTGGGATACGAGCTTCGGGCATTCCAATGGAATGGACAATTCTGAAAGTGGCATCCGCAAGCAGAAGCGCATTAGGATTAGCAAGTCCGACATCTTCCGCAGCCAGGATACATAACCTTCTGGCAATAAACAATGGATCTTCGCCACCATCAAGCATACGAGCCATCCAATATACAGCAGCATTGGGATCCGAGCCACGGACACTTTTTATAAAAGCAGAGATGATATCATAGTGCATCTCCCCATCCTTATCATATATTGCAACATTGTCCTGAAGACACTCTGTTACAGTCTTATTATCAATAATGGCGGTTGGCTTATCAGCTTGAGAGTCTATTACAATCTCAAGGATATTAAGCAATTTACGCCCATCACCACCACTTTGACGAAATAGAGCATCGGTCTGACGGACTTCCACATTACGATGCTTGAGTACAACATCCTCTTTTAACGCCCTATTCATAAGCGCCTCCAAGTCCTGCACATCAAGACTTTTAAGCACAAAAACTTGACATCTTGACAAAAGGGGAGTAATGACTTCGAAAGAAGGGTTTTCCGTGGTGGCTCCTATCAACACCACCGTACCCGCTTCAACGGCACCCAACAAGGCATCCTGCTGGGCTTTGTTAAACCGGTGAATCTCATCTATGAAAAGAATAGGTGCTGCGGCAGGGGAGAATAGGGACTTCGAACGTGCAGCATCTATCACATCTCTCACATCCTTAACACCCGAACTGACAGCAGAAAGCGTGTAGAATTCCCTATCCAAAGTTTGAGAGATAATCCTCGCAAGAGTGGTCTTTCCCACTCCTGGAGGCCCCCATAGAATAAACGAAGACAGACTGCCCGAGTCAATCATTTTCCTTAGTATGCAACCTTCCCCCACAAGATGCCTCTGACCGTAATAATCAGACAGATTATGGGGGCGCATTCGCTCCGGAAGAGGTGGTAACATTTTTGTTACAGGCTCAAACATATCTGTTTTATTCGCTAATATTAAAGAGATTTAATGTATGAACGACGTCTCTTCTTGCATTCTTTATCAAAATCAGCAAACTGCCTCTGATTCTTGAGATTTGTCTCAAGAATAGCATTGGTTTCAGCCCATTTTACACCAGCAGCACTGTATTTTTTGAACATGTCAAGGAACACCAGAGAGTTCACGCCGGAGTTCTGGTAGTCTGGTCTTACGCCTACAAGAAGCATCTCCACACCCTCCTCTCTCTTCAGGAAAAGAGACTTAAGAATATACCACCAGCCGAATGGGAAGAGCTTGCCCCTTGACTTCTGAAGAGCCCTGGCGATAGACGGCATAGTAATGCCGAATGCTACTATCTCATTGTTCTCATTCTCGACGATGCTCACATAGTTCAAATCAAGTATGCTCAGATAGAATCCAATATACTTGTCAGCCATATGCTCTGGAAGGACAGTGAAATTATAAAGATCCTTATAGCAGTCATTGATGACTTTGAAAATCTTGTGCGCGTAATCCTCCTCGCGGATGATCTTTTTGGTAAGAGGCCTAAGGTGAACATTAGTTCTCTGGGTAATGATGGCCGCTACACGCTCCATCTTCTCGGGGAGTTTCTCCGGAATATCGATCTTGTACTCTATCCAGTCAGCATCCTTTTTAAAGCCCATCCCCTCAATGTGCGTGACATAGTAAGGATAGTTATAGATGAGAGCCATAGTGCTCAACCTATCATACCCTTCTACGAGAAGTCCCTCCGGATCAAAATCAGTGAAGCCAAGAGGTCCTACCACTGACTCCATTCCATTCTCCCGTCCAAACTCCTCGACTTTAGCCATCAATGCAGAAGATACTTCCTTATCATCTATAAAATCGTACCATCCGAATCTGACTTCCTTATGATTCCACTGCTTATTGGCAAGATCATTTATTATAGCGGCAACACGTCCGGCCATCTTTCCGTCCTTATATGCAACATAGAGGTGCGACCGACAAAAATCCTGAGCCGCTCCTTTCTTCTGATCCAATGTATCCATTTGATCGAAAACAAGCGGCGGTACATAGTATGGATTATCTTTGTACAACCTCTCTGGAAAATTCACGAACTCGCGTAGTTCCCTGCGCGTAGTCACTTCTTTTATCAATATCGACATCAGGTTTATTTTTTAGCATTGCGAAGTTACACTTTTCATAGGAAAAAATCAAAGAATTGGCTATATTCGTGCCTAATTGCCATGCTTAAGAGAAGTCATATTACCATATTGCTCCTGTTCTTTCTAGTCACTGCACGCACGACTTCCGCTAGAGAGAAAAGGGTTGGGCTTTTCAATTCCCCCAAGGGATTCGGCCTTAGCATGCAGCTTGATAGCAAGGCAGGAGATGAGATTTCCTCTTTCAACTTATATGGTGACACTTATGGACTTCTATCAGGAAGGACATCAGATATTGGTCTGGCTTTCAGTTATTCACATAACTACATACTACGAGTATTTGATTTTAAATATTGCCGTTCTTCCCTTTATGCCGGAGCTGGTGTGCTATGTTCTTACGTTCATGACCACGAAGAAGGAATCTTCAGCAATCCAGAAGAAAGCCAGCTGGCCAAAGAGATGGGATTCGTGCTAGCACTAAACTGCAATGCCGGATACGGAATTGATTTTGACAGGGGAATATCAGTTGACCTAAGTTTCAGCCTTTCTCCCGGGGTATTCATACACAAAAAGGACGATAGCAGCGAAATACTTGCAAGCTTATACAAAAGAGGGATATTTGAAGTACTGATGCCCCAATTATGTGTCTTTTACAGATTCTAATATGAGAAAGAGCGTTTTCGGATGCATACTGCTGCTCGCCGCACTTCTTGCCAGTCCAGGCATTTCATCAGCAAGGCCGGTGCTTGATTTCCATGTGGAGTGGGGTTATAGCCAGTGTTTGTATCAGTATCACCATTATAATATACTCACTTCGGAGGGCAGTAGAATGCAGTCCGAGGAAGGAGGTTTCCTGTTCCACCCCAACGGGGACCTGCTCGTGGGAGTCATGTTCAAGCCAAGCACCAGAAGCGGAATATCCCTTCTTAGCGGATATGTAGGAATAGGGGAGAGTTCCACCGCAATTCCATTCAGGGTCAGATATAGTTTCTTCTTTAAGACTATGTACTCAGACGGGCTTTTCTGCTTCGCGGAAAGCGGTATCGGATTGAAGATTGCCACAGAGATAGAAAAAGCACTGGCTATGACTGATGGTATTGGAGTCGGTTATCGCTTAAAATTAACACCAGACATCAGCATGGACACGCTGCTCTCTATAAAATGCGTATTCGACAAACCACGAATCCCCAACCCGGAGGGTCAGGGATTCGTGGACAAGTCTCATATTCTCAGCAATACGGCATCATACTATGCCATCAATGCATCAATTGCGTTTTTCTTCTAGAACCTTGATGTCAACAGCTAAAACAAGCTATTGACATCTCGAATAAGTGTGTCTTCATCCACGTCAGGAGATACTATCAGATCCGGCTCCTTAAGTTTGTATCCAGCGCTCATAGAGGCCATTGAACCACCACCAGTGCAGTTGAGCATTATGAAGTCGTTTTTCTTCACCAGCCCAGACTGTACAGCCTTCAACAAAGACGATACAGCACAGCATGCAGCAGGAAGAAGATCATATCCTTCGAGATTCCTGAAAAGAAGCATACTATAAAGCAGCTCATCATTGGAACAAGTCAGGCAATCGCCCTTACTTGCAGATAGCACATCAAACAATCCTCCAGCAAGTGAATATGGCGGTTTCCTATTGGCCAATACTTTAGCAAGAATCATCTCAGCATTTCGTCTACCTGTATCTGGATCCAGAGCAACAAGTTCACGGGATGATGCCTTCCAAGAATCGGCAATCAAGGTAAAAGGCGTATTCTGTCCTACATACACGTGCATATTATTATCCCCGAATCTTCCGTCCTCTTCAAGCCTCTGGGCATTCTCCCAAGCGGCTATTGCACCTGTACCAGAGCCCACTGCCTGAAAATAAGCATCCGGAATTCTTCCTGTCAACTCGGCAAAACTCAGCAGGGTAGTGCCCATGCCATCCCTTCGTGCCACGTTCTTTGCACCACCTTCAAGGAAAAACCTCGGATCACGGGCCAATTTTTCACCCACAGTAATGGCATCATAGTAGTCACACCCATGCGGAACGGCAACCACTTTCACGCACTCACGAATCCTTCTACGAAACCAGAGATCGTGTTTACTATCCTCTGGAATACATATCACAACCGGGATATCGTTGTCCGAGCAGACTTGGGCAAAAGCCCTGGCAGTATTCCCGGCAGACTGAACAATAAGAACTCCATCACTGTCCTTTTCCATCCTTGCAAGTACCGAGTAAGCCTCAGTTTCCTTGAAAGAGCATGTCTTCATCTCCGCTCCAATTTCAGGATTATATCCAGAAAAGGTGATATATAGATTTTCAAGACCAAGGTGGGCTGCCAGGCCTTCTGACTTGTATGTAACGGGGATGGCAGCTTTACGAAGAACCCGCTTGATTGGAAGCCAATCTGCATACCTATATAGACCCGGAAGTTTCGGGTTAGGTGTAATCTGCTTATGTTCGTAGACGGCGCGGACTAGCGATGGAACTTCGCTCTGTGGGTCAGAAAGAGTCCAGCCCTTGTCTTCAAAAACCCTTCCATCACTCACGTTCATAAGCTTGTAAGAAGTAGGAGTGAACCTTCTCTTTTTAGGGGTCATCATATTATTGTCAATTTATAATTTTTTGCGTTCAAGGCGGCACACATTCTCAACATGATGCGTATGTGGAAACATATCCACTGGCTGCACAGCAGTAATTGTATAATGCTCCGATAGCATCTGAAGGTCCCTGGCCTGAGAAGCCGGGTTACAACTAACATATACGATTCTCTCAGGCGCGGCGAACAAAATGGTCTTCACGACATCCGGGTGCATACCAGCGCGAGGCGGATCCACGATTATTACATCTGGCGTGCCATGCTCGCTAATAAAATCCCGCGTGAGAACATCCTTCATATCCCCTGCGAAGAATTCGCAATTCGTGATTCCGTTGCCCTTGGCATTAACCCACGCATCTTCTATGGCTTCTGGTACATACTCAATACCAATAACCTTTAAAGCCTTCGCACTGACAAACTGAGCAATGGTTCCCGTACCAGTATAAAGGTCATATACAACTTCATTTCCTGTCAGGGCTGCAAAATCCCTTGCCACCTTATACAATTCGTATGCCTGAAGAGTATTGGTCTGATAGAAAGACTTGGGACCGATTTTGAACCGCAATCCCTCCATAGATTCATATATAGCATCTTCTCCCTTGTACAGAATAGCCACCTGATCACTTATGGAATCATTCAACTTGCTGTTTATTATGTAATAAAGTGATGTAAGCTGAGGGAATGCTTCATATATGGCATCAAGCATGGGGAATAGGGCGTCAAACATCTTCGCAAAACAGATGATAAGCATAACCTGCCCGTCTTCTGTCGTACGGACAAACATATTCCTGAATTCACCGGAATTCTCCCTGAGATTGTAGAACTCAATATTGTGCGAAATAGCGTAATTCCTTATGAATATGCGCATTTCATTGGACGGCTCCTTCTGAAGGTAGCATTTATCTATATCCAGAACCTTATCAAAATACCTTCCAACATGAAAGCCAAGCCCATTGCGCTGACCTTCGGGGAGCAAATCGAGATCCTGTACGTTAGGCATCCATCTCCTTACAGAAGCCGTATACTCCATCTTGTTGCGATAGTATTTTGTGCGCTCTGACGGAATGGTAGGGGACACCTCTGGTATGTCAAGATGGCCGATTCGTTTCAACTGGTCATATACTTGTAAACGTTTGGCTTCCAACTGCATAGCATACGGAAGGTGCTGCCATTTGCAGCCACCGCACATACCGAAATACTCACAGAACGGCTCAAGTCTTGACTCGGAAGGCTTGACAATTCTGACTATGGCCGCATCGATGTATTTCTTCTTGTCGCGTAACACCTTCACATCCACAACATCACCTGGTACGCCATACTCAATGAAAACTACGATTCCTTCCGGAGTTCTGGCTATGGCTTTGCCTTCAGCAGCCACTGACTCAATGGTCAGATTCTCAATAATTCTTTCTACTCGTTCTTTCCTTGACATATTCTACAAATTTAGTGGTTTTCTTGGAAAGACATAGCAGAAATAGCCATTTTTTACACCTTGGTTAACATAATATAAATTGTATAACAATAGGGCAATGCAGACAGCAATAGCATCAGGCATCTGATTTTCTGAAAATTATTCGTCAATTGTTCCGTGTTTTAGCTCTTCTTTAGCCCTTACCGGATTTGCGTATATATCAAGGAAAATCTGTCTTAGTTCAGCACGATCAAGACAACGTTCGACTTTTCCAAGTTTATGAGCAGTATACGCTTCGAAAGCTTCCACATCTTCGCGGGAATAACGATCTGAATACTTTCCGTGACCGTCAAGCATATCATAGGCTATGAAATTGGTTTTCCACAACTTATAACTTCCTATTATCCTATCATCAAGGATACCACGCAGGGCTTGATATCTGTCATTCTTATCACGCAAGGAGGCTTCATGGACTTCTTCTGTGGATATCGGCTTGTCTATACTGAGATGAATGCCACCTTTCCACTGACTTATACCACTTATAATGCTGTGCGTATCCTCATGCTTTTTCTTAACATATTTATGCTTCCTGGAAATGAGGAGTTCACGGGCCTTTCGTATGTCACACGATTCATACTCGTATGAAATACTCATAGGAAGAATATTGAGCTCATTGAAATTCTCCTCAAAAGTTCCAGTTCCGCTCATATCAAACATTTTGAGCAATCCCTGCTCTGTCTTGTCAAGCCCATTCTTCGTACGGCCTTCACGCTGAGCAATCCACACGGAACTTCCGCCCGAAACGATACGGCTCCTTATATAGGACGACAGCAATTTGGAAGAAAGATAAAGCTCTCTTGCCGATATTCCCCTTATGACCTTTATCATACGATTGCTCCTGAGCAGATCGGACACCATTCTATTGCTATCCAGAAGATTGCTCCCGACACATATCTCAGTAAGTGGCAGCTCATTGTGGAATAATGTCCACTGAATCATAGCCGGATCCAGAATAATATCCCTATGATTGGATACGGCCAGAAACTTTCTGTCACGAGGAATATTTCCAAGCCCGTCAAAACTAAAACCGGAAGAACTTCTCTGAATGACAGTCATTATCATCTTGGACATGACTACCTGCTGGAACTCATCTATTGAACCGATACTCTTCAGCAGTCGTCTAAGAGTATAGAACGGCTCATCCGGAAAAAGGAACTTCGAAACTATCGGAAGAAACGGATTCTGTGCCACCCTATGAAGCGCCGCCACCGCCTCCTCATCCGTATAAGGGCTTATACTAGCATAATCCAATTCACTACTCATATCTCAATCAACTATTTATTTATCAACACGATACAATAAAGAGCTATCACCATAGCTCAAGAAACGGAACCCATGGTCAAGTGCATAGTCATACACCCTGCGCCAGTCGCCGCCAAGGAAAGCGGAGACAAGCAGTAGCAATGTGCTCTGCGGCTGATGAAAATTGGTCACCATCACATCCACAACTCTGAACTTGAATCCCGGTACAATTATGATTCGTGTACCCACCTTCAGTTCTTTAAGAGCGTTCTTTTCAAGCCATGCAATAATCGCGTCCAAAGATTCCTCAAGGCTATATGCATATTCCCTTTCATATGGCGCCCACTGCCTGACATCCGCAGGGGCACCGTCCTCAATGCAGGACACCCCTACATAATACAGAGACTCAAGTGTCCTCACAGATGTAGTACCTACGGCAATTACCTTTCTCGAACCGCTTCTCAAGTCCTTCAGGAAGTCAAGGCTGACCACAAAAGGCTCCCTATGCATCGGATGCTCACCAACAAGCGAACTCTTAACCGGAAGAAATGTTCCAGCACCCACATGAAGACAAATAGTCTCCATATCTATTCCTTTTTCCCTGATCCTCTCCAGAACCTCGTCTGTAAAATGCAGCCCGGCAGTAGGAGCGGCCACAGAGCCACGGATATGGGCATAAAGAGTCTGATACCTTTCAACATCAATGCTTTCCGTATCTCGGTTAAGATATGGAGGAATAGGTACTTGACCACACAACTCCAACACCTTTGAAAAAGGCTGTCCACCTTCCCAGTTAAATTCCACCAGCCCGGTCTGCCCGTCCCTTGACAAAAGCCTGGCCGTAAGCTGCATTTGGGAGAGATCACCATGGTTCACGTCAAACTTCAGCACATCCCCCTTCCACCTCTTCGAGTTACCGATTACACATTTCCATACGCAAGTCTTCGTAGACGCGAAATTCGTTGCATAATCGCATGGAGAATGCGGCTCGAGGCAGAAAATCTCAATATGAGCACCTGTTTCCCTACGAAAAAACAACCTCGCAGGAACAACTTTAGTATCATTGAACACCATTAAAGCATTCACAGGAAGTAATCCTGGAAGCTCGGAGAAGATATACGAACTAATCTTACCCTCCTTATAAACAAGGAGATTGGACATATCACGCCGATCAAGAGGATATTTCGCAATCCTCTCTTCCGGCAGATTGTAATTATAGTCTTCTATATGAAGAACTGGAATCATAACGCACTATCACAATTTTATGGATACAAATATAACAATTATAAAGGACAAAGAAAGCACCATATTTTGATAACATTTGTAAATTTCATGCAAACAAGATGTAAATTTTACAAAAGTTAACAAACATAAACAGAAAACATCATAAATAGATATATTAGAATTTCTTATATAAGGATTTTCATTTACATTACATCTTGAAATTCAGAGATTTATATAAATATTCTACTTGTCTACTTTAGTTGAAGACTCCCCTATGTTGAAAAATATCAAGCCCAAATCAGCCCAATTTTGATACTAAATCTTTGTAATATAGTAAAATTCAGATATTTACAAATGCCAATATTAATTTCACATTTAGCATAATTTCTATACAAGTTATCAACACTCCCCTCTTGTTAACATGTGTAAAACTTGCAAACCACTAAAATCTTGTCTACATTTGTAAAATAAATGATTACATTATGAACTCAAGACTCCTACAGTTCCTGAATGCTGAAAATATCAGTCAAGCTCAGTTTGCAGACACCATAGGTGTAGCAAGAGCAAGCGTTTCGCATATTCTTGCTGGACGAAATAAACCAGGATTCGACTTTCTCGTGAGCATAAGCAAGCACTACCCCTCGTTGAACCTCGAGTGGCTCATTACCGGTAAAGGCCGTATGTATCTCAAATCCTGTGATACTATCTTTGATGACTCTGAATTCTTCACTCTCGACAAGGAAACGAAGGCAGCAATACCTCCTCAAACGACTAATACAGAATCCATTGAGCAGAAAAAAATAGCATCACAACCATCCTTCCAACCCAGCCCAGAAAAATCAATTTCCAGAATCATCGTATTCTACAACGATAACACATATCAAGAACTCGTCTAAAAGCACTATATTTGCTGCATGAGTCTGTACAATGTCATCATTCGTCCATTCGTGAAGAAGATGGACAGAGAAAGAGCCTCAAGAATAGCTCTGCGGTACTTCGGCGCCATAGGAAGAATCCCCATGGGAAGAATCGTCAATAGATGGATTCACGGCAATAAGCCCAAAGGACTCCAGAAAGAAGTGTTCGGTCTCAATTTTTATAACCCTATCGGACTAGGAGCAGGACTGGACATACACGGAGAACTCTATAATGACTTGAATAACCTCGGATTCAGCTTTGTAGAAATAGGCCCAATGGATGCTAGCGGGATAGGTAAAGCTATATCGCACATTCAAAAAGACCCACAAGACGATATTTTAGCAGTCTGCATCCACAATGATTACTTCAATGCCTTCACCCTCGGATATGATTTTTTCGATTTCTTTGTACTTGACATCCAGGATATCCAGTCTTGCACAGATATTCTTGATTCAGTTCTTGATTCGAGAATTGCAGAGCAAGTATACAAGCCGATCATACTTAAAGTCCCTGATACAACCACCAATTCCGAACTAGAAGAGCTTACGGAATATTGCCTGATGAACAATGTCGATGGGATGGAACTCCGCAGATTAGACCAGGTAAAAGCAGTAAGCAAACATAGCATGGGCAAACTCCCCATTATAGCCAACTGCCATATCGATACACCAGAAGAAGCTTACGATGCCCTTCAAGCAGGAGCATCACTCGTAGAGATCCGGACAGGCCTGCTTAGGGAAGGTCCGGGAATCGTTAAACAGACATTGGATTACTTACTAAAGGAAAGCAAACAAAACGACAAGGCAAATGGAAGTACAATATAGAATAGGAGAACTGCTAAAATCCAAAGGGCAGAGTTTAAGCGCGGCAGAGTCATGCACTGGAGGTCAAATATCACACCTAATCACAATGGTGTCCGGTTCTTCGTCATACTACCTCGGCTCTGTCACATCCTACGCCATAAAGGTAAAGGAAAGTGTTCTTGGCGTTCCTTCTCATGTCATCAATGAGCATGGTGTAGTAAGTTCAGAGGTAGCGGCAGCGATGGCGCAAGGTGTCAGACAACTTATGGGAAGCACCTTCTCTGTCTCCACGACTGGCCTGGCAGAGGGAGGAGACGAGCACTATCCGGAAGGCACTGTATGGATAGCAGCGAGTGGGCCAAAAGGTACAAAAACACGTCTCTTTCAGTGCGACAAAGGCAGAAAGGGCAATATAAGGGAGTTTGCCAAAGCCGCACTCTCATTTCTTGAAGAATGTATAAGAAAAGACTTAATTTAGCCTATCAATCAACCGGTAGAACATTTTTGTTTTGAATCATAACAAAAATGTTAGCGTCTATTATCCCTCATTACACGAAGGAAATTACCGCCTGCTATCATAGAAATCTCCTTTCTGCCGAAGCCTCTCCTACGCATCTCTTCCCAGAGTGCAGGGAACTTCGAAATATCTTCAAGACCGCAAGGACAAACTTCTATTCCATCATAGTCAGTACCGATTCCCACGTGTTCAATTCCGGCAACACCCACAGCGTGTTCAATATGATCCACCACCCTCGATACACCAGGGCGCGGCAGAGAGTTCAGTTCATCTTGAAGATCATTCCACGCCTTGACCTTGACAGGGTCAGATGGAGACTTGATGAACTCATCCTCTATCCACATTTTCTCTTCCAACGCAGAGGCATCCAAAACAGAGACAAACCCATCATCGAGAAAGCACGGATATATGCTCATGCAAACAATGCCTCCACCATCTGCAATACCACGAATCAGCTCATCAGATATGTTCCTCTTGTGCGAAGCCAAAGCGCGGCAACACCCATGCGTGTATGCTACAGGCTTTGAACTCAAGGTCAACACATCCCGCATCGTATCGTCTGAGCTATGAGCAAGGTCTATCATCATACGCCTCCGATTCATCTCGGCAACAAGCTCTTTTCCGAAAGGACTAAGACCTCCCCATGTATGATTACCGGTACAACTATCTCCTACCTGATTGTCCGCACTATGGGTCAATGTAATATATCTTACACCTCTGCGGTAAAACTCCCTCAAGAGCTCAAACGACTCACCAATTGCAGATGCATTCTCAATCCCAAGAATCACTGAAAGCTTCCCATTGGACTTATTCCGACGCACAGAAGAGGCACAACGCGCATAAGAAACCATATCATTATGGGCAGCCACCTGCCTGTCCACTTCTTCAAGAAGCCGCAACGCATATTGAGTAGCCTGCTCGCCCTGCATAGATGCAGGAACATATAAGGCGAAGAAAGAAGCATCCACTCCCCCTCGCCGCATCTTTGGAAAATCCACCTGTGCGTGCGAGTTGTCAAGACCATAGTCTCGCAGCCTTAACATTTGTGACGGAGCGTCACAATGAGCATCCAAAACAACCATACTATCCAATCAGTTCTCCCCACTCTTCAGTCTTGGCATCAAGATCGCGTTTACATTCTAGATAAGACCTGGTGAGTTCCATTATATCATCTTTGTCTGTCGGTGAAGAAAGTACAGACTCTATATCCTTCATTTTCTGCTCCAGCTTCTCTATTTCACACTCAAGATACGAAATGCGGTTCTTTTTCTTTCGATCCATCTTCACTTCCTGTCTTCGCACTTGATCGTTCTGCTTTTGCACCGCTTTCTGTTCAGAAACGACCTTCTGAGAATCTACTTTCCTCTCAAGTTCCTGCAGATTCTCGATCTTCCTCTTGGCAAGGAAATCCGTCACACTTCCAAGATGTTCCGTGACACGGCCATCCCTGAATTCATACATTTTATCTACCAGGCCGTCAAGGAAGTCCCTATCATGTGATACCACAACCATTGTCCCATCAAAAGACTTGAGCGCCTGCTTGAGTATGTCCTTAGACTTGACATCCATATGGTTGGTAGGCTCGTCAAGAGCCAAAAGATTGTGACTCTGAAGCATCAGCTTCGCCATTCCAAGCCTTGCACGTTCTCCTCCGGAAAGCACGGACACTTTCTTATCTATATCTTCTCCCCTGAATAGGAATTGGGCCAGAATATCTCGAAGTTTGGTACGTATCTCTCCCACGGCAATCCGATCAAGCGTAGAAAAGACAGTTTCATTCTTGTCAAGAACATCCTCCTGATTCTGAGCATAATACCCAATAGTGACATTGTGACCGAGCTTGGCTTCTCCAGAAATTGGCTCCAGTTCAGAGCAAATCACCCTCATAAGAGTAGTTTTCCCCTCTCCGTTCCTTCCGATCAACGCCACTTTCTCACCTCTCTTTATCTCAATGTTGGCATGGCTGAACACCACCTTTCCAGGGTAGCCGACCTCCAGATCCACACCCTTGAATACGACATCGCCAGAACGAGGTGCAGGCGGGAACTTGACGGTAAGCGTGACATTGTCAGTTTCGTCAACTTCTATCCTGTCAAGTTTCTCCAGCGCCTTTATCCTTGACTGCACCTGATTTGACTTGGTAGGTTTGTATCGGAAAGCACGAATAAAGTCTTCTGTTTTCTGAATCATCTTCTGCTGATTCTCATATGCGGCATTCTGCTGCTGGATACGCTCAGCCCTGAGTTCAAGGTACTTACTGTATGGCACCTTGTAGTCATGTATATGACCAAGCATTATTTCCACAGTGCGATTGGTCACATTGTCAAGGAATCTTCTGTCATGGCTCACAAGAAGAAGTGAGCATCTGGTGGACTTCAGATAATCTTCAAGCCACTCTATAGACTCGATATCAAGATGGTTCGTAGGCTCGTCAAGCAAAAGGACACGAGGCTTGCGAAGCAAGATTTTGGCAAGTTCAATCCTCATATTCCATCCCTGGGAGAAAGTCTCGGTGTTACGGACGAGTTCTTCATCCTTGAAACCAAGTCCGAGAAGAGTCCTACGTGCCTGAACTTCAGGAGGTTCACTATGGCTCATCTCAAGTCTATCATTCAGAGCCCCAAGTTCTTCAATCAGTTCGGAATAAGACTCAGACTCGTAGTCAGTACGTCTCTCCAGTTCTTTAGTAAGAAGTGCAATACGGGACTCTATTTCCGCACTGCTCTGGAATACCGTAAGGGCCTCGTCAAGTACGGAACGTCCCTTATGATGTTCCATTATCTGAGGCAGATAGCCTATGGTTATATCCTTGGGCTTATCTATCCTCCCGGATGTCGGAGACTGAAGTCCGCAGATCATCTTTAGTATGGTGGATTTCCCCGCCCCGTTCTTGCCTACAAGACCGATTTTATCCGAATCACTGACGTGGAAATTAATATTGTCTAAAAGAACATATCCACCATATGCTACTGTAACATTCTCTATAGAAATCATTTAACTATTCAAATATCAAATCATCAAAAAACTCAGGACGATGGAAGTCCGGCTTGGGAGTATGTATAGGATACAGACTCATATAGTGCCTCACAGGCGAAGCATCAGCACACTTATAGAAATTCCCCCTTGCTTTCAGCCCGGAAAAAGTGTCCAAGGAGAACACAGAAGATGGAATATCGAGCCTCAAATCCCATTTTGTTCTATTATTGCTGATACCAAACGGTTCATTTCCAAGGCTGCTTTCCCTATGTATAGATTCAAGCGCTTCAGACGAGACTGGAATCCTACCGCTTCGGCTGGTGCCATGACAAAGATAAAGTCGTCCGATACAGTTGCTTTCAACATTATAATATGTCCCGTCACACAAAGGATCAAAGAAGAACTCCACACATGAATCTTCCCACACGTGTTCCATATCAACCCCGCAGCGAGCCACTACGGCAGGTTCATCGACATAATAATGAATATGAAGGCAGTCTCCACTGTGCCAAATATCAAACTCAGCACTACAATCAGCAATAAAATCAGTCCAATTAAAGCACCCTATTCGGTATCTACGTGGTTCTTTGGTGATATACATAACAAAATTGACAATTCATATAACAGATAAAGCGGCAGCGCAAGCACAAACATTGACACTGGATCTGCCGGCGTAATGAAAGCAGACACGACCAAAACCACCACGAAAGCTGTCTTCCTTCCTTTCCTGAGCATTTCTTCCCCAATGATTCCAAGCGAGGAAAGCGCAAGTACGAGTGTAGGGAACTCAAAAGTCAGCCCAATAAGCAATATAGTGGAGGTAAAGACCGACATATAGGATCCGATGGTTATGCTGTTAACTATCTGGTCAGAGACGCTATAGTTAATGAAAAACTGCAGACACACTGGAAGCACAATAAAATATGCTACGGCCACACCTACATAAAACAGCAGCGTAGCAAGTAAGAATGATATCCGCAATGGACGCTTCTCCCTATCGTATAATGCAGGCGCAATGAAACGCCATATTTCCAAGATAATCAACGGAAAAGCAAGTATTAATCCAGTTGCCACCGCTGCCCTCAGATGAGCGAAGAACTGGGCACTTACCTCCACGTTGATAAGTTGCATCCCAAATGACCAGCCAAGTAGCCTATACACGCAGAAATCCGGATCTGTCGGAGCAAGAATAACCCCAAAGAGTGCCTTCTTGAAAATTAGCCCAAGACAGGTGAATATGCACACATAAAGAACCGAGCGGAGCAAGACTCCCCTCAGTACCTCAAGGTGATCCCAAAAAGACATGCGGGATCCATCCGACAGAGCACTATTCGTCCTTTTTCTTAGTATCGTCATCTACCTCACGAAGACCTTCCTTGAAGCTCCGGACTCCCTTTCCGAGACCTTTCATCATCTCAGGAATTTTCTTTCCACCGAAAAGAAGCAGCACCACCAAAGCGATAACAAGGACTTCAGTCCAGCCGATTACCAAAGGATATGTAAGCATAATTAGTTGAAACATAAGTGCAAATATACAAAAAACATGGTTATCTCACAGGAGCGACGACCCTAAGTGCAGACGGCTGTACCGTAATATCCAGCACCTCTGGAGCCTCAAAACACTCTCCATCAAAGTGCGCGGGACCGCTAAGGCTCCTTCTTATAATGATATGTTTTCCGGCAAAATGATGCACCCGCCTACTCCGGTAGCACCTTCCAGTCATGAGCTTGCCGGCAAGAGAAGGCAATTCTGCAGTACGGAACATATCCAGCACCGTCACCTCAAGAATTCCATCAGAGACACTGGCGAGAGGCGTAACCTTAGCACCATTGCCCCATTGGTTGGAATTGCCTACGGTAATTAGAACCGCCTGACAGTCAATCTTCTCACCATCCACAATAAGTTCATAATGCTCTGGAGAAAATCCATGCCATAGTTTCACTGCCTGCCAAATATAATTCTTCAGCCCTCGCTCCCCTGACTCAGAAAACATCTTACTCACCTGCGCATCAAAGCCCACACCGCACACGGAGAAGAATGGCTTACCATTTACAAACGCAGCATCCAGCGGCACAGTCTCAGCATCAAGAAGGGTCTTAATCGCCTTACGCGGAGACCTGCTAATACCAAGGTCAAGAGCAAGTCCATCGCCACTGCCACATGGAACAATCCCAAGCGTCTTATCAGTCCCCAATAGGCCTCTGGCCACCTCATTTACAGTCCCGTCTCCCCCTACAGCCACTACTGTATGCGCAGAAGTCTCCTTAGCAATACGTTCTGCATGACCAGGATAAGCAGTATGAACCACCTCCATCCCGGACTCCCGAAGAAGGTTGACTATTTTAGATTTACGTCCGTTGCCCGAAATCGGATTGACAATACACAACATTATTCAAAAATATTCATGTCTTCATTATAAATCTCACTCCTCGCCCCCAAGAAATGCATCACGGAATGGAACACATTATACTGACTGTACATATCCATTTTTTTAATTCCCTGTGACGCATCAGACGTCCACACTACAAACGGAATCTCGAGTTGCTCCTTCGGAGCCACAGAAATAGGAACGCCATGCATGTACAATCCGCCCTCGCCAAGAGACTCACCATGATCCGAAATGTACATCATACAGCTCTTCCATCCATCCAATTCCCTCAGCTGACTTATCACATGGTCAAGGATAAAATCAGTATAAAGAATGGAATTGTCATACGAATTCATGAGTTCACCCTTGTCGGCCTTAGACATTTCAACTGTCGTACAAACTGGAGTAAACTTCTCGAATTCAGCGGGATACCTCTTATTATAAGATGGCCCATGACTAGTACTAGTATGTACTACCACAAGCACCTTATTCTTACCGCTTTCGAGTATCTGATCTTTGAGGCCTTTCACCAGAATCCCATCATACTGTGGGTCCGCCTCAGGGAATACCTTCTGCAGATCCGCAACTTGAAGGTATTTGTCAATATGCAGAGGAGGCTCTCCCCAGTTGCTTGTACGCCATACCACATCAGCGCCAGAGCGGAAAATATAATTGGGAAGGATCTCGTATAGTTTATCTGTAGGAGTATAGTCTATAATGGCCTTCACTCCAGCAGTGGTATATGTAGCAGAAGATTCAGCTACAAGCGCTTTAACCCCATCCTTCTGAAGCAACGGGTTAGTCTCACGCTGATAACCGTACAGCGAAAAATGATCCCTTCGCGCCGACTCCCCTATGACGAGAACAACCACTTCTTTGTCATCATCAATATAAGTGACATCAGGCAGCAATATCTCCTGGCGGTTTCTCTCATGAACGGCGCACTGGTATCTCACAGCGTTTACCGTATATGACCATGGCATCAAAAGGCTCCCGAGTTCAGTGGAATTCCTGTCAATCCAAGGCCAATTGCTCATATTTGAGAATGCCACCAGCACCACAATCCCGAGCGACGCACCTATATTGGAAAGGAATCTCTTGAATGAGCCGAATCTAATTTTAGGCAGAAACAACAACACACTCGGCACAATTCCAAGCAGAAGAACATACAGCACCGCTGCCACAGAGAAATATCCAGAAGCCTCAGAATACTGCGTATTAAAGACATTACCCATCATAGTAATGTCAATATACACGTCATAAGTATTTATAAAATAAAGACTTACGGCATCGCCTATCAGAGTAGCTGCAACTATGCACCTCCCCACAATACGACCACAATATAGCAGCAGGTAATACAAGAAATAATTGGCTGCGAGCATAAGCACCACCAGTCCCAATACAATAAGCACGGCATTGCCCCCACCCTCCACATTGACACATACGCAGCGGAAAAATGGAATATGATACGCCACCAAAGTAAAAATACTTAAGAGCGCACATACAACCCACAAGCTAAACTCTTTTCTTTCTATTCTTTTCATTTCCTTTGATTGTCATAACAATAAGCCATACAATTACACCCGAGAACGCTACCACAGCCAGATTCCATAGCACAGTAAGGAGCACATTTACACGATGTGGGGCATTTACATAAGGAGTTTCCCGCACAGAAGCATCGTATCGAGCGAAAGGATTGGAATATATCACCTCTCCTTCAGGAAAGAACACGGTAAAACGTGCATACGGATCGTCCTTTCCCATCGTATACTCAGCCTTATCGGACGATGTAACCAGGGCAAGAACCTTGTGATCCTGTCCGGTAACCCTTATGCTGTCCGCCACTATGGAGGTCGAGATGTAAATTGTACTATCCCTCAGACCTATATCAGCAAGGTATGGCAGATGAGCATTCTTCTCATACTTGACACTCCAGTCACCATCACCATAATCTACAAGATGCATACTATAATAGCATCCGTCCAGAAGTGTCTTCTTTATATCTTCATATCTTGCGGAAGGCGTGCAGAGGAAATTGCACCTCACAGCAATATACTCATGTCTATCAGGATAATGCAGATCATCATTAGCAAGGCCGAAACTATAATGTCCGGCGCTCAAAGCCCAGTCCCAATACTCTTGTTCAAGCGTGCGTCCGCTGTCAAGTTCCATGATTTCATAACCCGTAAGTAGGCTCATCTGCTTTTCGCTAGTGCCTCCGGTACGGAACGGGTGATTCATCTGGATAAAATCACTGTCTTTTCCGAGAAGATCAAGCTGAAACTGCTTTTGGAAAACGAATAGCGGCATGATATTGTCGAACCTGTTCACTTTCTCGCTACCGAAAACGAGTTTATGAAACTTAAAGATATTATAGCCATGTTCATAGACATTAACCTGCAACTCAGGATCAAACGGATGAGTGGTAATCTCGTTGTGATTAGAGAATGTGACAATGTCATAACCGAGCTTTGAGAGGGCTTCATAAGTCTCCATGGGCCAATACTCACATTCATTCAAAGGGCCCTTGACTCTGGTATGCGTATGAAAATTGGCCTTTTTCCAGCAGTTTGCTGTGTCAAGATTACGATACGGATTGAATATGTCTGGTCCACTGAATGGGGCAGGCTTCTGGAAATCATAGACAGCGCTTACGCCTGAGAGCGAAATGACAAGAACGATGACAAGCACTGCCACCGTCAGAACTTTCAAAAAGACGAAAATAAATTTTCTCATACTCTTATGTCCACAAATGCAGAATTACAAATATACTCATTTTTTACTTTCCCCAAGTATGATTATTTTTGCAGAGCAAAATGGCAGAGTATTCTCTACAGAGCGATGCACTGCTCTCAATGATTCGCAACGGGCAGAGCATGACACGGGGACAGAAAGTAAGTCTTGCCGTGCGCTTGAGTATTCCAGCCATTATAGCCCAGCTATCTGCAATCATCATGCAGTACATCGACGCTTCCATGGTCGGAAGTCTTGGCGCCGAGGGTTCAGCGGCTGTAGGTCTTGTGTCCACGACTACATGGCTTTTTACTGGCACATGCTCAGCTGTAGCAGCCGGATTTACAGTCCAGGTAGCGCATAAGATAGGCTCAAATGACTGGTATGGAGCGAGAAATGTCTTAAGACAAGGAATATCTTCTACTCTGATTTTCAGCATAATACTCGCATCGATAGGCGTCCTGATCAGCAGCCGCCTACCTATATGGCTCGGCGGAGACGAATCCATAAGGAGCGATGCATCTGCGTATTTCATGATCTTCGCATCATTTATGCCTGCCATGCAGCTCAACTACCTGGCGGGAGGAATGCTCAGATGCAGTGGAAACATGCGTATCCCAAGTCTTGTAGGAGTACTGATGTGCGTGCTCGATGTACTATTTAACTTCTTTCTCATATTTCCTACTCGACTATACACCTTCGCCGGCATTTCCATGACTATTCCCGGCGCAGGAATGGGAGTAAAAGGAGCAGCACTCGGTACGGCAGCAGCGGCAGGAAGTGCAGCAGCAATATTGCTTATTTACCTCTGGCGGCACTCTGGGGACTTGCGTCCAGGAATAGAAAAAGCCTCATTCATACCCAACAGATCAGTGTTACGTAAAGCCCTAAAAATAAGTATCCCCATGGCTTTGGAGCATATCGTCATCTGCGGTGCCCAGATTATGACCACAGTCATTGTCGCACCGCTTGGGGTATTCGCACTGGCAGCGAACTCATTGGCAGTTACGGCAGAGAGTTTATGCTACATGCCGGGGTACGGAATTGCTGATGCTGCCACCACTCTTGTCGGCCAGAGCGTGGGTGCAAGACAGCGCGAATTGGCAAGGAGTTTCGGGCGTATCACATTATTAATAGGCATGTCAGTAATGGGAGTTGCAGGAGTACTGATGTTCTTGTTTGCTCCTCAGATTATCGGCATTATGACTCCCGTATCTGAAGTCAGAGAACTCGGAGTGATGGCGCTGCGGATAGAAGCATTTGCAGAGCCCATGTTCGCTGCATCCATAGTAGCATACGGAGTTTTCGTAGGAGCAGCTGACACTATCATACCATGCACAATGAACTTCCTGAGCATTTGGGCTGTGCGTCTTACTTTAGCAGCGTTGCTTGCTCCGTCTTTAGGGCTCAAAGGCGTATGGATTGCCATGTGCATTGAGTTATGTTTCAGAGGTATAATATTTCTTATAAGATTCAAACGAGAAAAATGGTTAAAGATATGAATGTAATTAGGAATGCTGAATTCGGTGGCGAGAGGCCACTTTTCGAATCCCATGGACTACGACTTGAGAATGTAGTGATTCGCGAAGGAGAATCCGCAATAAAGGAATGTAGCGACATCGAGGCTTATGACTGCCGCTTTGAGGGAAACTATCCTTTCTGGCACGTCCACAGATTCCGTATTGAGCGTTGCTATTTCGATGTCGGAGGACGCTCAGCGCTATGGTATAGCGACCATTTGTTCATGAAAGACACTGTAATTGATGCTCCGAAAATGTTCCGCGAGATGAACGCCATTGAGATGGAGAATGTTACAATGAACGATGCTGATGAAGTCTTCTGGAGGTGCAATGATATCAAAATCAAGAACCTCACTCTCCACCAAGGCACATATCCGTTCATGTTCAGCCACGACATTGAAGTAGACGGCCTTGAGAGCGATAGCAAATACGTATTCCAATACGTTCGGAACGCGGTTATCCGCAATGCACGAATCACCACCAAAGATGCCTTCTGGGAAGTGGAAAACGTGACTATTTACGATTCCGAACTCAACGGAGAATACCTCGGATGGCATTCAAGGAACCTCAGACTCGTCAACTGTCATATCACAGGAGAGCAGCCTCTCTGCTATGCTCACGACCTCACACTTGAGAACTGCACATTCGGAGCCGGCTGCGACCGTGCATTCGAATATAGTACGCTGAACGCAGACATTAAGGGCGCCATCACCAACATCAAGAACCCAATGTCAGGCAGAATAACGGCTGATGCCATTGGATCAATAACAATTGACAAAAATATAAAGGCTCCAGCGGACTGCTTGATAATGACACGAGACGGTCACATCCTTTCGGAAGTACAACAATAAACAGAAAACAGAAATGCTCAGAAAAGTTTGGCAATACAGCAAAAGCTACAATATTCTTCGCTACTATGTGGATTTCACCACGAAATCCCTTTTCTCTTCTGTAAAAATTACGGGGCGTGAAAACATCCCGACGGATGGAATGATCATGTACGCTCCCAACCACTGCGCAGCGCTTCTTGATCCACTCATGATACTGCTTCTCAAAAAAGAGCCGGTGGCTTTCGGTGCAAGGTTCGACATATTCCGCAACCCCAAGATGGCAGCAATCTTAAGGTATCTGAGAATTCTTCCCATCGCACGAGAAAGAGACGGACTGGAAGCTGTAGCAAGCAATTTCAGCACTTTCGACGAGATAGTAGAGTGCCTCGACAACGGCGTACCATTCACTCTTTATAGTGAAGGTACCCACAGAGCTGAACGAGGAATGCTCCCGGTCAAGAAAGGCATTTTCCGGATAGCCAGGATGGCTGCCGAGAAGACAGGAAAGAAAATGTGGATAGTGCCGGTAGGTATTGACTACGAGTATTTCTTCCGCGAAGAAGGCAAAGCAGCAGTAAGGGTCGGGAAGCCTCTAGACCTTATGCAGTATTTCGAAGACCATCAGGACCTTACTGAATTTCAAGTTTATAAAGGACTATGTAACTGGCTTCAAGAGAGCGACTTGTCCCTAATAGGACGCATTCCAGAGCGTTCGCACAAAAGACTGCCGCTTAGATGCGCTCTTGGGGTCGTCAGCCTGCCTGTATTTGCCGCCTTTGCCATACCGGCAGCTCCGATTTGGCTCAGCGCCACGCTTATCCTCAAAAATTTTAAAGACAAGGCATGGACGCATACGGTATACTTCGGGCTGAGGCTCGCGCTTCCGATTTTCGTACCCTTCTACTGGGTATTCGAGAAACTGAGGCTCTTCTATACCAACATTCTGGAAGACCTGAAGAAATAGGTCTTCTCAAAGGTACAAGAAGCCCTACCAGCCCTTACGTATATTCCCAGCGATCCCGGACACAAGACGGACAAGGGATTCACGGCTTGCCCATGCCGTATGCGGAGAAAAACTAAACCGTTCTGGATGTTTCACATGTAGAAGCGGACTATCCTCAGGGAGTGGCTCTGTCACAAAAACATCAAGCGCCGCACCAGCAATAACGCCTTCATCCACAGCAGATGCAAGGGCTTTTTCATCCACGATGCCGCCTCGTCCGAGATTCAAGACGACGGAATGAGGCTGCATTAGGGAAAGTTCGTGCGCCCCGATAAGACCAGATGTACGCTCATTGAGCGGAGCATGCACACTCACCACATCAGAAATGGAAAGTAGCTCTTCAAGACTGAGACTTGGGTACTCTTTACAGTGCGATGTTCCTGAAGTTGAATAATATACGACTCTCATCCCGAAAGCTTCAGCAACGTGAGCGACACGACTGCCTATGGTGCCCATGCCGACTATTCCTATAGTCTTGCCGGCAAGTTCCGGGAACGGCCGGCTGACATTTGTAAAAATACCGCAATGACTATAACTGCCATCCTTTACAAAACGGTCAAAATACGAAGTCGAACCAAGAAGAGAGAGCAGATGCGCAAATGTAGCCTGAACAACAGCATCTGTAGAATACCCTGCCACATTACGCACCTTTATACCCCTTGCTTCAGCAGCCTTGAGATCAATATTGTTCACGCCGGTAGCAGCCTCGCAGATAAGCTTTAGGCGTGAAGCTCTCGAAAGCAATTCTTCGTCCACCCTTACCTTATTGACGATAAGCACATCACAATCACTCACACGCTCCAACGCCTCTTCTCTGCTGCTGACAGGATACGCCACATACTCTCCAAGAGCCTTTACTTCATCCATAGGGGTATCCCCCAGAGTGGATGCGTCAAGATATACTATTTTCATAACATATATTACTTTTCCTGTTTCAAATATAAGTATTTTTTCTTTCTGTCCTTGCCAAACTCGCACTAATGATGTATATTTGTTTCCCGTGTGCATGCTAAAGCATGAGCAACAACGACTCAACTAATAATCACAATATTTATGAAAATGCAAAGAATCATTTGTTCTGCCGCAGGACTCGCATTGATGCTCGGATTCTCAGTCACAGCATCCGCACAGACCCCTGTCGGCACGGGCAACCCTTATCTTCCTCTTTGGGAACATCTCCCAGATGGAGAGCCAAGGGTATTTGAAGATCCGGACAATCCGGGAAAGTATCGTGCTTATATCATTGGTTCACATGACCTTGAATACAAGGCCTATTGTGGTGCCGATATACGCATGTGGTCAGCCCCAGTGGAGGATCTTACCGCATGGAGAGATGAAGGTCCTATATTTACCTATGAGGTAGGTGGAGAATGGGACACCATGTATGCTCCTGATCTTGTAGAGGTTAATAGGCCAGACGGCACAAGAGAGTATTACCTATATCCTCATAGCCGCGGAGCCAACCGTGAACCTATGGTCTGCAAAGGCAGTCGCCCTGACGGGCCATTTACGCCAGTCAATCTAACTCCAGACGGGAAACGAACCCTACCTGGAAGCATTATCGGATTCGACCCGTCTATATATGTAGAGCAGATTACAGACAAGTCCGACCCAGACTACAACATCGGATTCAGAGCTTATGCATTCTGGGGCTACCAGATCTCCAATGCTGCTCAGCTTGACCAGCAAACCATGTATTCTGTAAGGCCGGGAACGGATGTGATTCCTTACTTCATTCCATCAAGTGCCCGTTACGGAGTCATCAGAGACCCAGAAGGGACCACCTATCCAGCCCTTTACAAAGGCCAGAACCCAGGAGACTTCAACTTCTACGAAGCTTCTTCCATCAGAAAGGTCGGCAACAAATTCCTTATGATTTTCTCCGGCTACTCTGGACCAGACTATGGACTGAGCAGTTCCAACTCCACACTTAGATATGCTTATGGAGACTCACCTCTCGGACCATGGAGAAGCGGTGGAGTCCTAGTGGACTCACGCGGAGTCGTACTCAACGAAGATGGCAGTGCACTTACCACCACCAATTCAGGCCACAACACACATGGAAGTCTCCAGGAAATCAACGGCCAGTGGTATGTATTCTATCATCGCCCGCCGCGTGACTTCGGATTTGCACGTCAGGCCATGGTGGCACCAGTTAGCATCGAATGGGATGAGAAGCCAGTATCTGAAGGTGGCAAGGTAGTTATCCGCGGATATAATCCATACGCCAAGGACAAGAAATGGTTAGCAGCAGCCTCCAACGGAGACACATACACCGGAGCAGAAGTAACTTCAGAAGGCTTTCAGGTATTTGGACTAGATCCGTTCAAGTATTACTCTGCCGGATACGCATGCTATTTCTCAAACAACAACGCCCTTCAGGACAGTTGGGATATCTGGGACAATAACATGGATGTCAATGTAGAGCAAGATGATATCGTTGGATTCAAGTATTTCGGATTCGGCGGACTGTCTAAAGCACAGAAAGGGCTCAAACCTTTCAGAGGCACTCGACCAGGTGACAAGACAGCTATCAACATATTCCTTACCCCTAAGACCGCCAAAGCATTCAAAATCAAGGTCATGCTCGACGGACCATACGCCAACAAAGCATGGAGCGGCAAGCAGATTGCAGAAATCGAGATTCCTGCACGCTCATCAAGAATGCCGCTTAAGTTCACTGCAGACGTTTCTAAATATGTGGACAAACTCGGCGGCAAGCACGCCATCTATCTCGTAGCAGAAGGCGAAGACAAGCAGTTGTGCGTACTTCACGGACTCGGATTCAGCAACAAGAAGCAGTCTATTGACATGCCAGAAGTGCCAAAAGTTGACATCAAGGTCAACGGAACCTCTATTGACATGCCTGCTACACCTGTAAGGTTTAGCCATCAGAACGGCTACACAGGATACAATAACTACGAAGCCGAATTCGGAATTCCTGCCACAGAAACCGCTATTCCTGTAGTGAGCGCTACCTGCAGCAATCCTGACGTCAAGATTTCTGTGACCCAGCCTACCTCAAAATACGGCAAGGCTACCATCGTATGTGACTATAAGGGAATGGTTAAGACATATACCTTGAGCCTGAAAACCGCCAATGAGACTGCCACAGCCATGAAGATTGTGGAAGACGGAGGCAGCGGACCTTACAAAGCCATCATGGTCACCGAGCCAAGTCTTGAAGCCCACACGGTATTCCGTCCTGCAGATCTTTCTGTATTCGGGAAAGACAACCCACTTCCTATTCTCGTATGGGGCAACGGAGCATGCACCAACTCGCCTTGGGAGCACGTCAACTTCCTCAATGAAATAGCATCTCACGGATATATTGTCATTGCCACAGGATATATGCCTGTCCCAGGCAAGACCAATTACGGTGCCATGTCCACGTCAGAGCAGCAGATTGAAAGCATTGACTGGGCTGAAAAGGTCAATTCTGATCCGGCAAGCCCTTATTTCAACAAACTCGACACCAAGAGCATCGCTGCAGCCGGAATGTCTTGCGGCGGACTTCAAACCCTGAGCAATGTGGCAGACAAGCGTCTCAAGACCGTAATGATATGCAATAGCGGTCTCTTCGTGGATAGCTCCACTGCAGTACCAGGAATGCCGATGCCTCACAAGGAAAGCCTTAAAGATATCCACACACCTATTCTATATATGCTCGGCGGTCCTGAGGACATAGCATACAACAACGGGATGGATGATTTCAAGCGCATTGATCACGTACTTGCCGTGGCTGTAAACTATCCAGTAGGACACGGAGGCACCTATGCCCAACCTCACGGCGGCGAGTTCTCCGTGGTAGCGCTCAAGTGGCTTGACTGGAATCTCAAGGGCGATAGAAGTGCACTTATGTTCTTCGTCGGTGAGAAGCCAGGCATACTTCAGAGAGAAGGCTGGAGCGTAGAGAGCAAATTCAGAATGCCAAGAAGATAATTTTCATTCAATATCATTTTATGAAAGCATTAAAAACCACTGTTTGCGCACTTGCACTTGCTGCATGTGCCATCGCAACGGCTCAGCCGCGAGGACGCGCGCCTCAGCCTATCACAGACGGTCTAAAAGATGCCTACAAAGATTATTTCAAGGTAGGTGTCGCCGTCAACGTCAACAACGTCACTGACCCGGCACAGATTGCCCTTATCCAGAGGGAGTTCAACAGCATCACCGCTGAAAACGCGATGAAGCCGCAGCCTACAGAGCCGAAGAAAGGCGAGTACAACTGGGAAGACGCAGATAAGATTGCAGACTTCTGCCGCAAGAACGGCATCAAACTCCGCGGACACTGCCTTGTATGGCACAGCCAGATCGGAACCTGGATGTATCAGGACGAGAAAGGACAGCTTCTTCCAAAAGAAGAGTTCTTCGCCAACATGAAGAGCCACATCAACGCCATCGTTTCACGTTACAAGGATATCGTTTACTGCTGGGATGTAGTAAACGAGGCAATGGCAGACGAGCAGCGTTGGCCAGGTGCATCACCTTACCGCAACTCCCCTCTCTACCAGATTGCCGGAGATGAATTCATCGCCAAGGCATTCGAGTATGCACGTGAAGCAGACCCTAATGCACTTCTTTTCTACAATGACTACAACGATGCAGATCCAGCAAAATGCCAGAGAATCTGCGACATGGTCAAGAAGATGAAGGACGCCGGAGTTCCTATCGACGGTATCGGTATGCAGGGACACTACAATATCTACGGACCTACTCCTGAGGCTATTGACGCAGCCATCACTAAATATGCACAGCTCGTTGATCATATCCATATCACAGAACTTGACATCCGCGTCAATGAGGACATGGGTGGCGGACTCCGCTTCAACCAGGGTGCCACTCAGGTTGCAGATTACGAGAAAGTCCTTCAGGAAGACCAGTATGCCCAGCTCTTCAGAGTTCTCCGCAAGCATTCAGATGTAGTTGATTGCGTTACTTTCTGGAACCTCGGTGACAAGGATTCTTGGCTCGGTGTAAACAACTACCCTCTTCTTTTCGATGCTGACTATCAGCCAAAGAGAGCTTACACCATCGTTAAGCATTTCGACCCTTCACAAGACAACGCTGTAATCAAGGAAGACTTCGTTCCTTCATCATTCAATGCACCTGGACAGGACTATCCTATGGTAAACTCTCAGGGATATGCTCGCTTCCGCGTAAATGCTCCTAAAGCCACTTCTGTAATCGTCAGCCTCGGACTCGGCGGACAGGGCGGTACCGTACTTCGCAAGGGTGACGACGGATACTGGTGGGGAACCACTGCCGGACCTATGGACGAAGGATTCCACTATTATCACCTTACAATTGACGGTGGCGTTGTCAACGACCCAGGTACAGGTTTCTTCTTCGGCTCATGCCGCTGGGAGAGCGGAATTGAAATTCCTGCACACGATCAGGACTTCTACGCAGAGAAGAACATCCCTCATGGAAATGTAGAGCAGGTTCTCTTCTGGTCAGAAAGCACCAAGCAGGTACGCCGTGCATTCGTTTATACTCCTCCTACCTACGACTCAAGCAAGAACAAGAAATATCCTGTACTTTACCTCCAGCATGGTTGGGGCGAGAACGAGACCTCTTGGCCTGTACAGGGTAAGGCCGGGCTCATCATGGACAACATGATCAATGACGGACGTGTAGAGCCATTCATCGTAGTCATGACCTATGGTATGACCAATGACGTGGTATTCGGACGTATGGGTGGATTCACAGCAAAAGAGTTCGAGACCGTACTCGTAGATGAGCTTGTTCCATACATCGACTCACACTACCGTACAAAAGCCAAGAAGGAATTCCGCGCTATGGCCGGACTTTCAATGGGTGGTATGGAAACCCACGCTATCACCCTTCGCAGGCCTGAGACATTTGGATATTGGGGACTTCTCAGCGGTGGCACCTACACCCCAGAAGAAGTTGCCGGCACTGGTGTAAAGGGAATCTTCATCGGATGTGGAAGCAAGGAGAATCCTGATGGCGTCACCAAGGCCGCAGAGGCTCTTAAAGCTGCCGGATACAATGCCATGTCATATGTATCACCTGGCACAGCACATGAATTCCTCACATGGCGTCGCTGCCTCTATGAAATGGCTCCGATGCTCTTCAAGAAATAGTTTATACACTATATACGCAAAGAGGTGGCCAGCTTTGGTCACCTCTTTGCGTATCTGTTTAATGCTAACTTATCTATCCTTCCCAGTCATGATATCAAGAACCAGACGATCCGTCTCATTCATTCCATCCCGACCTATTCTTGTGAGGTTGCTTACGCACCGGTCAACATCATCATCAATAATACCTTCCACACAACTTACGCACTCATGCTCCATAGCCATCATAGCAGAAAGTACGGCTGTAGAGACTCCGCTGGTGAGTTTCATCGCGCAGCTCGGCTTGGCTCCGTCGCATATCATTCCGGTCAAATTAGCAATCATATTCTTTACAGCATACGTAACCTCCTTATAACCACCACCCATAAGATATGTTATACCGCAGCTCGAGCCCGTAGCAGCAACCACGCACCCGCACAGCGCAGAAAGCCGGCCAAGACTCTGCTTGATATATATGGCCGTAAGATGACTTAGCGTCAATGCCCTTGTCAGCTGCTCCTCTGAGGCATGGTTTTCATCAGCGAAGACCACCACCGGTAGTGTGGCTGCAATCCCCTGATTTCCAGAGCCGGAATTGCTCATTACAGGAATCATAGCACCAGCCATACGAGCATCGCAAGCAGCAGAAGTATAAGAAAGCATCTTTATAAACACGCTATCCCCTATCATCTGCTTCTCTTTCTCATGATTGAGCATCTTGCCTATCCTATGGCCATATTCGCCCTTGAAAGAAGATTCGGCAGCAGACTTGTTGAGATCACGTGCTTTAAGAATAAAACTCAGCTCGCCCAATGGGGACTCCGTAGCGAATTCCCATACTTTGTGAAGGCTAAGCTTCACCGGGCGTTCATCATCTGATGCGAATGAAGAGCTGCCTGCACGATGATCCAAAAGCACGTCACCATTATGACATACATATACAAACTTCGTATGACCCCCGGAAATGATGGCTTGAGCCGTATCATCACCTGACTTCACCGTCACCTCCACATAGAGCTTCTCTTCTATACCATCCTTGAGAGAGATATGAATCCGCCCGTCATCAATGAAACGCTTGCCACGAGTGACATCTTCAGACGTGATGTCTTTAAGTACTTCCAGACCATATTCCGAATGTCCTGCAATTGCACCAAGAGCCACGGCAATAGGAAGTCCTATCATCCCTGTTCCAGGGATACCAACCCCCATGGCATTCTTCAAAATATTGGCACTGAGGAGCAATTCTATGCTTTCAGGCTCTTTTCCAAGTACCTCCGAAGCCTTAGCTACACAAAGAGCCACGGCGACAGGCTCTGTACAGCCTATCGCCGGGACCACTTCTTTATTGATAAGTTCAATTATCGACTTACGTTCTTCTTTAGCAAGCATACCCTATTTCAAGACTTTCGGGAGTTCGAGGAGCCAAGTCTTCAATGCCGTCATCCAAGCATCACGATACTCGAATTGTCTATCAGTCCATCCGTGTCCCCCTACAGGCATGATATACATTGAACTATAATTGACGGCATTCCTTACAAGAGCTTCGTAGTATTCGAGAGAATTGCGCACCGGGACAAGATTATCGTCCGTACAATGCATCAAAAATGCTGGCGGTGTATCAGAATTAACCCTCTTCTCGGCACTATACTCTGCGCATAACTCTTCAGAGGCACCATCGCCCAGAAGATAATGCTGGCTTCCAAGATGCGTAAATGAGGAATCCATGGTAATCACAGGATAGAAGAGTACACTGAAGTCGGGTCTCTCCACCTTGTTTGAATAGTCTGTAGAAGCCCATGCGGCAAGGTGACCACCAGCAGAATTGCCCTGAACGCCAAGCCACTTGAAACCATATTCACTGGCACGTTCACGCATGATACTGAATGCCTTGTGAACATCGCTAATAGGCACTTCCTTATGTCCGTTTGGAAGTCTGTACTTCAGGACAGCATACACGATCCCCATCTCATTGTACCATGGAGCAAGAGAGAATCCCTCAGTCTTGTCCCAGACATCCACATACCCGCCACCAGGGCAGGAAATAATGGCAAGCCCATTGCATGGTCCTTTGGGGAGGAAAATGGAAAGAGTCGGTCTAGTCACATTGGTCACGTGATTACCATAGTCAAACTCTTCCTTTGTGATTCCATTACTATTAGGAGCGCCATCAGGCCAAAGCTCCACCACAAGGTCTGGCTTCGGATAATCAGGCATTTTCATCGTACGCCCCGGCTGAGCAAAAGCACTGGCACCAAAGGCAAGAACGGCACATGCAAGAAGAACAATCCTTTTCATAAGCAGAGGCGCTACTTGATAGTTTCTTTTACTGTCTTAACGAGTTTGGCTGAAGGCTTACAGTCACTCTGATAAGGTAGAAGATACCACTCCACCGTATAAGTAAGCGACTCGCCTGGAGCGAGAGTAGTATATGCACCCTGGCTTTCAAGCTCGATGAATGTCTTACCCTGATTTACATAAACCTGAATCTCAGCCTCATTAGGAGCCGGCTCATCCGCCTTGATATCAGGGAAATGCTTGACAAGGAGGAGTTCGCCATTGGAATATGCAAGCCAACCTTTTCCATCTGCATTGATCTTACGGTTCTCCTTGTTCTCATCGAAAGTGTACCATGCACAACCTTTCTTATCAGTGAATTTCATCACATCAGCAGGCCAGATATCCTTGGATGAACACTCAAAGAAAATAAGACCGTCACCAGGAACACGGGTAATCTCCCACGGAGCCACCTTACGAGTCTCGGTAGAATGATTCACGATGGAGTAGCTGACTACCACAGAGTTCTTCTCAGGAACAGCAGTAAATACTTTGCGGATGCTATACTTGAATTTGTCTGAGACCTGTCCTGTCATAACGATGGAATTGTCCTTCATTTCCACTTCATAAGGGTTTCTGTCATACTCAGCTACAGGTGGCCAGTTCCACTCAGTCTGCGGACTTGTCCAGAATGTACTTCCGAAAGCGTTGAATCTCTGAAGTTGAGAAATAACTTCCTTGCCTTCGTACTTGAAAGACAACACCTTAGCACCCTTACCGGCGTCAATCACCATTGAGACCTTGCCAGCAGTAATGCCATAAAGTCCGTCACCCTTACTCTCAGTAAGAGGAGCAGCAGCAAAGGCTGAAATACAAGCAGCCAATACAAAAGAAACGGTAGAAACAATCTTTTTCATATAGAAACTAAATAACTGTTGCTGATAGAATCTTCACATCCTCAAGAGGCCTATCGGCTTCATCCGTCTGCACGCCCTGGATTTTCTCCACAATATCAAACCCTTCCTCGAGTTCTCCGAACACCGTATACTGGTCATCAAGAAATGGGGTTCCGCCTACGGTTTTGTAAGCATTGCGACGCTCTTCAGAGAGGCGACCAAGACCTTTCTCCACCACGATGGCATTGGCTTCAGCCTCAAGCTGCTGCTGAAGATCCATAAGTGCTTCACGGTTATGGTCCCGGCGCATCTGCAAAATCTCATCCCTATGCTCGGAAGCAAGCTTGGAGAACACACTGTTCTGTGCCTGCATCTGACACTGTCTGTCGAGCTGGTCCATCTTGGAGTCATTGTACTTCTCTCCCCATACAATATAAAACTGACATCCACTGCTTCTGCGCTCAGGATTAACCTGATCACCTTGTCTTGCCGCGCACAACGCACCTCTTTTGTGGAAAAGCGAAGGTACGAACTCCGCTGGTACAGTATATCCTACATCACCCGTACCAAGCCTCTTTCCTTTGGGAGCGCCCTTGCTATCCGGGTCACCACCCTGAATCATAAAGCCCTTTATCACACGGTGAAACAAAGTCCCTTCGTAAAATCCCTCATTGACAAGTTTGATAAAATTGTCACGATGAAGAGGAGTCTCATCATATAGTTTCACGACAAGATCTCCATAATTGGTAGAAATACGTATTCTAGTCATAAATATGTGTCTAATCATGCGAATATACGAAAAAAGGGCCGAAAGTCATAACTTTCAGCCCCAAAACATCCACTCACACAAGGAATTATTCTTCCGCTGGTTTAAGTGTGGTGTAAACGTTGGTGACATCCTCGTCATCCTCAAGAAGATTGGTGAGTTTGTCAAGAGTTGCCCGCTGCTCAGGAGTCACATCCTTCAGCTCCACATTAGGAATCTGCTCGAAACCACCGGAGATAAGTTCATAGCCGTTCTCCTCTATATACTTCTGAATCTGCCCATAAGCAGTGTAGTCTCCATAAATGACAATAACCTTGTAAACATTTCCGTCCTTGTCTTCCTCTTCGGACTCAAAAAGCTCATCTACGCCATAGTCAATCATCTCAAGCTCAAGCTCTTCCACATCAATTCCGTCTTTTGCCTTAATACGGAACGTACACTTGTGGTCAAACATGAAACTTACGGAACCGGAAGTGCCAAGAGAGCCGCCGCACTTTGTGAAATAACTTCTTACGTTAGCCACCGTACGTGTATTGTTGTCAGTAGCCGTCTCCACAAGATAAGCGATTCCAAACGGACCGTATCCCTCGAAAGTAACCTCCTTAAAATCGCCCTGCTTACTCTCGGTCGCCTTTTTAATGGCACGCTCAATATTCTCCTTAGGCATCTGCTCGGTACGAGCCTCAGCCATGAGCGCACGAAGACGAGGGTTACCCGTCACATCAGGACCACCCTGCTTTACAGCGATAGTAATCTCCTTCCCCAACTTGGTAAAGGTACGGGCCATATGCCCCCACCTCTTCATCTTTCTTTCCTTACGGAATTCAAATGCTCTTCCCATATCTGTCGTCTTGATTATTCAGAAACCCTTGCTATAGAAGTGGCAATATCATAAGCCTCCACTGACTGAGGATAATAATCGTTAATCTTGTTGTAGCATGCGAGTGCAGATGATTTGTCGCCAAGAGCCTCATAAGCAAGACCGGCTTTCATGAGATAGCCGGCGGCAAACACATTGTCAGATATAGAAGCAGCCTTCTCGAAGCACTCGACAGCGGCCTTATAATTCTGAAGTCCTACATAAGCGTCACCTTCACAAGCCTTGGCACGGGCAGCAAGAATAGGCTCCTTGACATTGTACTTCTTGAGATAAGAAATGGCGTCCTCAAAATTACCGAGATTAAGCTCGCATACACCAGCATAGAGGTACACAGCCTTGCCGGCCTTAGAACCATAATTCTTGATAACATCAGCAAAACCAAGGTTATTGCCATCACCATTAAGAGCAATCTCAAACTCGCCGTTCTGGAAACTCTGCTCTGCCGGGAAAGCCTGCTCCATAGCCTCGTTGCATTGCTTCTGATATACAAATTTGTTGTACAAAAGGATACCGACTCCTACAACCACGATGGCTGCAAGAGTAATCCACATGGTCTTACCGTACTTGGCAAAGAACTTTTCTGTAGAAGAAACGGTCTGTTCAAGATTCTCCTGAATAGCCTCTTCCCTTTTTGTGTTTGTGTTAGCCATATTGAAATTATTTTAATAATCGTACTAATAGCCTGCAAAATTACAAAAAATACTTCAACTACACAAGAGCACGCGTCCTATTGCTTAAATTGAGTTTATTGACTAACTTTGCCTTGTGCCAACATTGGAAAGAATAGTCATCCAGGACTTCAGGAACATCGGGCTGCAGGAGCTTCACTTCTCCCCCAAGATTAACTGCATCAGCGGAGGAAACGGCGAGGGAAAAACCAATCTGCTCGATGCGATATGGTATTTGTCCATGACCAAGAGCGCAACCGGAAGCAGCGACAGATTCAACTTCAGGCACGGGTGCGACTCCTTTTCCATCATGGGTTCCTACAAGATGCCGTCTGGGACGAATTCCAAATTCAGTATCAGTGTCTCCTCTTCCGGAGAAAAACGGCTCAAAAAGGATGACAAACCATACGACAAGCTTTCTTCCCACATCGGGATTCTACCGATAGTGATGGTATCACCGGCCGATACCGCATTGATAAGCGAGTCCGGAGAAGAACGCCGGAGATTCGTCAATCTTGTGCTTTCACAGCTTGACCGCGAATACATGTCCACACTGCAGCAGTATAATCGGCTTCTGCTCCAGCGAAATAGGCTCCTCAAAGAAGGCTCAGCAGACGAAGACTACCTTGACGTACTTGACCAACGGATGGAAGACCTTTCAGAACCCATTTTCCGAAGCAGACAGCTATTCTGCAAAAACATCCTCCCTTGTGTACAGGAATACTATCAGAGGATCAGTGCCGAATGCGAGCAAATAGACATACAATACCGCTCGGACCTTGACAAGGCACCGCTTTCAGAGTTGCTTAAGTCAAGCAGGGAGAGAGATCGGATGATAAAATACACTGGTTACGGCATACAAAGGGACGATTTTATATTCTCCCTCAACTCAATGCCGATAAGGTATTGTGGCTCACAAGGGCAGCAGAAGTCATTTCTCGTGTCACTTAAATTCTCCCAATATGACATCATGGGCAAGCAAGGCCTGGCAGCGCCAACCCTGTTATTGGACGACCTTTTCGACAAACTTGATCCCAAAAGAATAGAGAATCTTCTGTCAATTGTCAGCGACAGAAACTTCGGGCAGATATTTCTCACGGACCCGGACATGGCAAGGACAAAAAGCATTGTGGACTCCATCACCAGCCAGAGAGCATATTTCATAGCAGAAAAAGGAGCATTCAGAGAAGATGGGCAGACTGAGTAGAAAAAAAGCCGAGGGCATTGACTCTCTCATTCAAGCGTGGATCAAATCAAACAGAATAGCCGCACCGCTCAACAGGCATCTTGTCTTTTCTGCCTGGGACCAGGCATCTGGAGCCGGACGATACACCGTACGCCGCTACTACAATGACGGCAAATTATACATCACTCTAAACTCATCCGTCCTCCGGAGCCAGCTTACATTTCAGAAAGATTTTCTGATAGAAAAAATCAACGCCATACTTAATGGCAACGAATTGTTTTCCAAGGATAATCGACAGGTATCCTACGTAAAGGAACTGATACTCAAATGAAAATAGTCATTGACAAATCGATACCCTTCATCGAAGGAGTGTTCGAGCCATACGCAGAAGTAACATACAAGGACGGTCCGCTCATTTCAAAGGAGGACCTTACTGATGCCGAGGCCCTGGTTATACGCACTCGCACGAAATGCGACGCCGCCCTTCTAGACGGAACACCGGTAAAAATTATAGCGACAGCAACTTCTGGGACAGAAAACATAGATGTCCCCTACTGCCAGAGCCACGGCATTTATTTCAAGAACGCCTCCGGGTGCAATGCCGGCGGAGTATCCAATTATGTTTTCTCCGCAATATTCGGAGCGGCTGCAAAAAAAAGCATACCACTGACAGGACGCACTCTCGGAATAATAGGAATGGGCAGTGTTGGGCAGAGAGTAGAGGCTATGGGGCGGGCCCTGGGCTTCAAAATCATGAGATTCGACCCGCAGAAAGCAGAAATCGAATGGTACACCCAGTTCAGTACATTAGACGAACTTCTTGCAAATTCAGACATCATAACACTACATATACCCCTGACTGATAGCACAAAAGGAATGTGCAATGCCGCATTTTTCGAGAAGATGAAACAAGGAGCATTCTTTGTCAATACTTCTCAAGGGGATATTGTAGTGGAAAACGACTTGATAGATGCCATACCAAGACTCGGTCCAGTGATAATTGATGCCTGGAGTCACGAACCTGCCATCAATACAAGACTGATGAATCTCGTGGACATAGCTACCCCGCACATAGCGGGATATTCACTCCAAGGTAAGCAGATTGGCTCATCAATGGCCGTGCGAGCCGTAGCCCGGTTCATGAGCATTAGGGAGCTGTATGACTTTTTCCCGACCACAGACAATATGGAATATCAGGCAGTAAAGATTGATGTTCTCGACAAGTCACAAGGGCAGATTGCAGCCATAATGCAATACAACTATCCCATCTTCACTGACGATTTCATGTTCAGGATGAATCCTACGAAGTTTGAAGAACTCAGAAGCAACTATAGCTATAGAAGAGAATTTTATTTATAACTTTATAACACACAAATAATAACCGATATGGACAAATTAAAAATCACAGCTCAGACAGAGCGATTCCGCAAAGGATTCCCTTGGCTGGATATAGTGGCACCAGCCACCGCCGGAAGAGGCATTGAAATACTGAACGAAGCCGCAGCAGCCAGTGCAGCGGCCTACGCAGATAGCGCAGAAGTAGACGGGAGATGCAAGTTCGTCCCGGCTTCAGGAGCAGCATCACGAATGTTCAAAGACATCTTCGCAGGAATGGACGAGCCCAACGACCAGGTCCGCAAGCTCTCTGAGAATCTTGAGAAGTTTGCATTCTATACCCCTGACGTCTTCGGCTCCGCACCTTTCGATCCATGCTCCACTGCACGAAAGCTCCTTACCGAAGAGGGGCTTGACTACGGCAGCAAGCCCAAAGGCGTACTCGCATTCCACAGATACCCTGATGAAATAAGGACGGCTCTAGCCGAACACCTTGTCGAAGGGCAGGCCTATATGCGCAATTCTGACAATACAGTAAACCTTGTCATCACCATTTCGCCAGAGCACAGACAGTTGTTCGAGGATGCGCTCGCAGAGATCAAGGACAAATACGAAAAAAGATACGGAGTCAGATATAACATCACTTTCACCTACCAGGACAAAAACACTGATACCATAGCGGTAGGCGAAGACAACAAGCCATTCCTCAAAGAGGATGGGAGCATATTGACAAGGCCAGCTGGACACGGAGCCCTCATCTACAACCTCAATGCGACAAAGGAGGAACTGGTCTCCATCAAAAATATAGACAACGTCTGTGTGGAGAGCATGCAGCAGACCACATACTACTGGAAGAAAGTTCTTATGGGCCGTGCGCTTCAGCTCCGCGACCGTATCAGAGGCTACATATTCGCACTTGACCAGCTGACTGACACAAGAAGCGAGCTTACAAAGGCCGCCGGTGCCCCATTCATCACATTCAACCTTCCGGATGACCCTTACAGCACGGATGAATGCCAGAGCCTCTGCAACGAAATCGAGCAATTCCTCCGAGATGAACTCTGCATAGAATTACCGGAAGCAAAGAACTGCAAGGATAGGGCAATGACGCTAAGAAGCAAGCTCGACAGGCCTATCAGAGTATGCGGCATGGTTAGGAACGAAGGCGAGCCAGGCGGAGGACCGTTCATTGTCCGAGACAAGAAGGGAGCCACTTCCCTCCAGATTCTGGAAGCTGCCCAAATAGACAAGAACAACCCTCAGGCGCTCAAAGCGCTCAGCTCCGCCACCCACTTCAACCCGGTAGACCTCGTATGCTGTCTTGAAGACCACAATGGATGTCATTTCGACCTCCTCAGATTCGTAGACGAGGAGACAGGGCTAATCAGTCAGAAGAGCTATAAAGGTCGTACACTCAAGGCCCTAGAACTTCCAGGCCTGTGGAACGGCTCCATGTCCGACTGGAATACGCTTTTCGTAGAAGTGCCACTTGAGACATTCAATCCAGTTAAAACAGTACTCGATCTTCTTAGACCGGCACACCAGTAGTGTGTTGAATTGATTTTTTTACTATCTTTGTGTGTTTGTTTAGTAGTATATAGCACATAAAGATATATGAGTATCCAGCAAGAAAAAATCAAGGAATTGGTTGAGCGCAGGGCTTCCGCGAAACTCGGTGGGGGGCAAAAGCGCATAGATGCCCAGCATGGCAAAGGCAAACTCACTGCCCGTGAGAGACTTGCACTTCTGCTTGACGAGGGCAGTTTTGAAGAGTTCGATATGTTTGTGCAGCACCGCTGCACTGATTTCGGGATGGAGGCATCCCATACAGACGGAGACGGCGTCGTTACCGGACAGGGTACAATTGACGGCCGTCTCGTTTATGTATTTGCACAGGACTTCACCGTCAACGGAGGATCATTGTCCAAGACCATGTCAGAAAAAATCTGCAAGGTTATGGATATGGCTGTAAGAAACGGTGCTCCTATCATCGGGCTCAATGATTCAGGTGGAGCTCGTATCCAGGAAGGAATTGATGCACTTGCCGGATACGGAGAGATTTTTGAGCGCAACATCCTTGCAAGCGGAGTTGTACCGCAGATAAGCGGCATCTTCGGACCTTGCGCCGGCGGAGCCGTCTACTCCCCTGCCCTTACTGACTTCACCCTCATGGTGGAGAACACATCTTATATGTTTCTTACTGGACCTTCAGTAGTCAAGTCAGTTACCGGAGAGGTAGTCGATCAGGAGACCCTCGGCGGAGCGAGTGTACACACCTCCAAGTCAGGAGTTGCACATTTCAGCGCACCTGACGAGCAGACTGGTATCGAAACCATCAAGAAGCTCCTCTCTTTCCTCCCTCAGAACAATCTTGAGACAGCACCAGAAAGACCTACATCAGACCCTGTGGGCCGTATGGAGGAGAGTCTCAACAATATCATCCCGGATAACCCCAACAAGGCTTACGACATGTGCGGAGTCATCGGCGCCATCGTGGATGACGGAGAGTTCTTCGAAGTACATAAGAACTTCGCCAAGAACATAATTGTGGGATTCGCCCACATGGGAGGCCGGAGTGTCGGTATCGTTGCCAACCAGCCAAATGTTCTTGCCGGATGCCTTGACATCAACGCATCCCGTAAAGCATCAAGATTCGTACGCTTCTGCGATGCATTCAACATTCCTCTCGTTACACTTGTAGACGTTCCAGGATTCCTCTGCGGAACCAATCAGGAATATGGCGCTATCATTTCCAACGGAGCCAAACTTCTCTATGCATACGGAGAAGCCACCGTACCTAAGGTCACCGTCACACTCCGAAAGAGTTACGGCGGAGCGCACATCGTGATGAGTTGCAAGCAGCTTCGTGGTGACATCAACTACGCCTGGCCATCAGCCAACTTTGCAGTCATGGGTGCCGAGGGTGCAGTAGGCATCATTTACGGCAAGGAGCTCAAGGCAGAAACAGATCCAGCCAAAAGCGCAGCCCTCGCCGAGCAGAAGAAGCAGGAATACAATGACCTTTTCTGCAACCCTTATCAGGCAGCGAAGAAAGGTTATATCGAAGATATCATTGAGCCACGTAATACACGTTTCCGCGTAATCAGGGCTCTCGAGACATTGAACGGCAAACGCCAGGAAATTCCGGCCAAGAAACATGACAACCTTCCTTTATAATATACTGCCCCTCACCGCCGGGTCAGACAAGATGGCCCAGACGGATCCTCATGGATGGACGCTGACCCTCATTAGTGTCGGCGTTGTGTTCGTAGCTCTGATTATCCTGTATTTTCTATACACTTTTTCAGGCAACATCTTCTCCGGAAAGTTCAAGCTCACTTCAGGCAAGAAAAAGTCTGCCAAGTCCTCCGATATGGATTTAGTGGCCGCAGCCATCGCCCTCGCAGTCAATGCTGAGACTTCATCAGCAGAGACCGAGGTGGCCATAGCTACAGCACTTCACCTATATCTGAGCGACTCTGTTCACGACATCGAGCCAGGCTTCATAACCATCCGGCAAAACCCGGCATCGCTCTGGGCTAATAAGCAGTTTAATTTCAGAAAATCAACAAAGTAATGAAAGAATATAAATTTAAGATTAACGGCAAGGAATTCTGTGTTGCCGTAAATGGCATAAGTGGCACCAAGGCTGATGTCACTGTCAACGGAGTAAATTATGATGTAGAACTTGAGAATGCCGTTGCTCCGGCACCAGCTGCACCAGTTCAAGCTGCACCAGCAGCAGCCGCATCCCCTGCACCTGCCGCCAAGGCTGCAAGCCCTGCACCAGCAGCAGGAGGGAAAGCCATCGTATCCCCTCTTCCAGGAGTTATCATCAGCGTAGATGTCAAAGAGGGATCTGTAGTTAAAAGAGGACAGAAAGTAGCTGTAATTGAGGCCATGAAGATGGAGAATGACATTCTTGCAGACGTAGATGGCACAGTTACCGCCGTACACGTGTCCAAAGGCGACACAGTAGCTGAGGACGCTAAAATCGTGACCATCGCATAATGGAGACCGTAATAGAGAGTCTGCAGCAGTTCTGGCAGTTCACAGGATTCTACAACTGCACATGGCAGCACCTCGTGATGATATGTATCGGACTGATCTTCGTCACTTTAGGTATTGTCAAAAAATGGGAGCCACTGCTATTGGTCCCAATCGGATTTGGTATGATTATCGGCAACATTCCGCTTCCTTCCGGAATGAATGTCAGTATCTATGAGGAGGGTTCCGTACTCAACATTCTCTATCAGGGTGTAAGACAGGGATGGTATCCGCCGCTAATTTTCCTCGGTATCGGAGCCATGACGGACTTCTCAGCCTTGATTTCTCAGCCTCGGCTCATACTTATCGGAGCAGCAGCACAGATGGGTATTTTCGGGGCATACCTACTAGCTTTGGCTATCGGGTTCGCTCCTAACGAGGCAGGTGCTATCGGCATTATCGGAGGCGCAGACGGTCCTACTGCCATTTTCTTGAGTTCCAAACTTGCCCCTGAGCTGATGGGAGCTATCGCAGTGTCTGCTTATTCATACATGGCATTGGTTCCGGTTATCCAGAAACCTATCATGTTGCTCCTAACAAGCAAGAAAGAAAGAGTCATCAGGATGAAAAAGCCGCGTGTGGTAAGCCAGAAGGAGAAGATTGTATTCCCTATCATCGGTTTCATCTGCACCGCTTTCATTGTTCCTTCAGGACTTCCACTTTTGGGTATGCTCTTCTTTGGAAATCTTCTCAAAGAAAGTGGTGTAACCAAGAGACTTGCGACCACCGTAAGCGGACCGCTCATTGATGTAGTTACCACCCTTATCGGTGTGACTGTTGGAGCGTCCACACAGGCAGACGTATTCCTAACTGGCAATTCCGTGAAGATTTTCGGACTCGGACTTCTCTCATTCGTTATTGCCACAACATGCGGAGTGTTGTTTGTGAAGTTCATGAACTTATTCCTTCCTGAAGGAAAGAAGATTAATCCGCTCATCGGAAATGCTGGTGTATCCGCAGTACCAGATGCTGCTCGAGTATCCGAGACTGTGGGACTTGAGGCCGATCCGGGCAACCATCTACTCACCCACGCCATGGCACCGAATGTGGCAGGAGTCATCGGTTCAGCAGTTGCAGCAGGTATTCTTCTTGGTTTCCTTGGTTAAAGAGTCATAAAAAAGACATTTTGTTCCAAAAAAGAAAAAGCTCCGT
>DKDJ01000006.1:148423-172181 GCA_002451795.1 Bacteroidales bacterium UBA6851
ACGGAGCTTTTTCTTTTTTGGATTATTTATATTGACTTTGGTAAGTTTTTTGTTTAGATTTGTATGATTTAATATGATTAATAACATATCCGATATGTCCAACAAATTACAGGAACTTACGGACAGACTCTATAACGAAGGCCTGTCCAAAGGCAAAGAAGAAGGAGAACTCCTTTTGTCCAAAGCCCATAGCGAAGCAGACAGCATAATTGCTGAAGCCAGAAAAAAGGCGGAAGACATTATCAGAGATGCTGAAGACAAGGCCTCACAGTTGAAAGAAAAAGCCGAGTCCGATATCAGGATGGCATCAGAGCAGGCTTTGATATCTACAAAAAAAGATATCGAGAATCTTTTGATAGACGCACTTTGTTCAGAAAAGATCACAAAATCCCTAACAGACGAAGATTTTCTTAAAGAAATCATCCTCGCGGTAGCTGAGAAATTCAGCGCCCAGCAGTCAGAGGAGATCAGTCTCGTGCTCCCTGAATCACTTGCGGGAAAGCTTGAGCCATGGGTCGCCACGGAACTAAGAAAAGCTCTCGGGAAGGAAATCAGCGTATCGTTCTCCAAGAAAATCAAGGGCGGATTCAACATTGGTCCGAAGGACGGAAGTTGGTATATCAGTATGACTGATGAGAGTTTCAGGTCTCTGATCTCCGAATACCTGAGGCCGGTCACAAAGAAACTTCTCTTCGGATAAGGATGAACAACTACGAATACATAGTTGCGAGCCTTCCTGTCATTGAGCCGGACACAAGATTCGGGTCTTCTGAAATCATTGACAACATCATAGAGGAGGTCAGAGAGCAATTATCGTCCAAAGACAGTCTTCTTTTGACCAAATTGCTTGAAGGATATGATCCGGATAAGCTCGATGCTGGTTTCTATAAGGATTGTCTCTCAAGCAGTTGTAGGTTTATAAGACAGTATTTTCTCTACGACCTCATGCTTCGCAATACCAAGGTTGAATACCTCAATGCCACACTCGGCAGGCCAGAGGGAAAGGATATTCTTCATCTCGAAGGACTTGAAGAACAAGAATTTGAGCAGCATGATGAAATTATGGAGATTCTCTCCAGGAAAGATATCATAGATAGGGAGAGAGGTCTTGACATGGCTACATGGAGTTATATAGATGAACTCAACACCATGGATTTCTTCGACCTGGATGCCATCCTTGGGATTGTTGCCAAACTCATGATAGTCAGAAGATGGGACAAGCTTGACCCTGAGAGGGGCGCAGAGTTCTTCCGGAAGCTCGTAAAGGAGATAAGAGCTACATACGATAACAAAAAACAAATATAAAAATGCATACAAAAGGTAAGGTTACCGGCATCGTTTCCAACCTCGTTACGGTCACTGTGGACGGACCAGTAGCGGAGAATGAACTTTGTCACATTAGGCTCGGCGACACTTCTCTGCTCGCGGAAGTCATCAAAGTGACTGGCGACAAGGCTTCGGTGCAGGTTTTCGAGAGCACACGAGGCCTTAAGAACGGAGACAGCGTGGAGTTTCTCGGCAAGATGCTCGAAGCAACGTTGGGACCGGGACTCATGTCCAGCGTATATGATGGTCTTCAGAACGATCTCACCACCATGGACGGAGTTTTCCTGAAAAGAGGAGAATATACGGACCCGCTCAATCATGATAAACTCTGGGACTTCACACCTTTGGCCAAAGAAGGTGACAAAGTCGAAGCAGCAAGCTGGCTGGGTGAAGTAAAGGAAGGCTGGCTGCCTCACAAGATAATGGTACCATTCTCGTTCAAAGGGGAATTTACCGTCAAGAGCATCATCAAGGAGGGGCAATACAATATAGACACAGTGATAGCCACTCTTACCGATGAGAACGGAGAAGATCACGCTGTCACCATGGTACAGAGATGGCCGGTAAAAGTGGCTGTAAAAACATACGCGCACAAGCCAAGACCTCGTAAGATCATGGAGACTGGAGTCCGCGTGATTGATACCTTCGATCCTATTGCCGAAGGAGGAACAGGATTCATTCCTGGACCATTTGGATGTGGAAAGACGGTGCTCCAGCACGCCATTGCCAAGCAAGGAGAGGCAGATGTGATAGTTATGGCTGCCTGCGGCGAACGCGCCAATGAGGTAGTGGAAATCTTTACCGAATTCCCGGAATTGATTGACCCTCACACCGGCCGACACTTGATGGAAAGAACCACCATCATCTGCAACACTTCTAATATGCCTGTTGCAGCCAGAGAGGCATCAGTGTACACGGCAATGACCATTTGCGAATACTATCGTGCCATGGGACTGCGCTGCCTTCTGCTTGCAGACTCCACTTCCCGTTGGGCTCAGGCGCTCAGGGAGATGTCCAACCGTATGGAGGAACTTCCGGGTGCCGATGCATTCCCGGTGGACCTCTCATCCATCATTGCCAATTTCTACGCCCGCGCCGGTATGGTAGAGCTCAATAACGGCAAGACGGGCGCCATCACTTTCATCGGTACCGTATCCCCTTCCGGAGGTAACCTCAAGGAGCCAGTAACGGAGTCCACCAAGAAGGCGGCAAGATGCTTCTATGCCCTTGAGCAGAGTCGTGCCGACCAGAAGAGATATCCATCCGTAAACCCTATCGAATCATATTCCAAGTACCTTGAATACCCTGAAATAGTGGAATATATGGATGAGAAGATAGAGAAAGGCTGGGTGGACAAGGTTCTCAAGGCCAAGAACGTGGTAAGAAGAGGTAAGGAGATGTCCGACCAGATCAATATCCTCGGAGATGACGGTGTACCTATGAGTTACCATGAGGCCTTTTGGAAGTCAGAACTTATTGACTTCGCTTTCCTTCAGCAGGATGCCTTTGACGACATAGACGCCTTGTGCCCAATGGAGAGGCAGAAGTATATGCTTGACCTTCTTATGGACATCTGCGACCACCACTTCGAATTCTCTGATTTCGAGGAATGCCGCTCATTCTTCAAGAAAATGATCAACATCCTTCGACAGATGAACTATACGGCTTTCAAGTCAGACAAGTTCAACGATTACCAGCAGCAGTTGAACAATCTTATTTCGTAAATTATGTCAAAAGTATACAACCGCACATACACAAAGCTCCACGCCATCACCAAGGCTACGGTATCGCTTAAGGCGGAGGGTGTCTCAAACGATGAGCTTGCTGTGGTAAACGGCAGACTGGCCCAGGTGGTAAAGACCAAGGGAGACATTGTAACCCTTCAGGTTTTTTCTGGCACAGAAGGAATGCCGACAGATGCAGAAGCAACATTTCTCGGAGCCCCTCCTACCCTCAAAGTCAGCGAGCAGCTTTCAGGAAGATTCTTCAACGCCTACGGAAAGCCGATTGACGGAGGCCCGGAGACGGAAGGAGAAATAAGAGAGATAGGAGGACCTTCTGTCAACCCATACAAGCGCCGCCAGCCATCGGAGCTGATTCCAACCGGTATCGCAGGCATTGACCTCAACAATACGCTTGTCTCAGGACAAAAGATTCCTTTCTTCGCAGATCCAGATCAGCCGTACAATAAAGTGATGGCAGATGTGGCACTAAGAGCTGACGTTGATAAGATTATTCTCGGAGGGATGGGACTATCCAATGACGATTACCTGTTCTTCCGCAACGAATTCGAGTCCGCTGGAGCCCTTGATAGGATTGTATCTTTCGTCAACACCACAGAAGATTCCCCTGTAGAGAGGCTCCTGATTCCGGATATGGCACTTACAGCGGCAGAGTATTTTGCGGTGGATAAAAACGAGAAAGTTCTTGTCTTACTGACAGATATGACCCTGTATGCAGACGCTCTCTCCATCGTTTCCAACCGTATGGACCAGATTCCGTCAAAGGATTCCATGCCAGGCTCATTGTACTCAGACCTCGCCAAGATTTACGAGAAAGCAGTTCAACTCCCGGACGGAGGATCCATTACAATCATAGCAGTGACAACCCTTAACGACGGAGACATCACCCATGCCATTCCTGACAATACAGGATATATCACAGAGGGCCAGCTATTTCTTCGCGCCGATTCGGACTCCGGAAAGGTCATCATTGATCCTTTCCGCTCATTGAGCCGACTCAAACAGCTTGTACAAGGAAAGAAGACAAGAGAGGATCATTCTCAGGTGATGAATGCCGGTGTACGCCTCTACGCAGACGCGCAGAACGCAAAGACCAAGATGGAGAACGGATTTGATCTCTCCGACTATGACCTCAGATGCCTTGACTATGCCAAGGAGTACGCTACACGCCTCCTTTCCATCGATGTAAATATAGGAATCGAGGAAATGCTCGACACTGCATGGGAGATATTCGCCAAATATTTCAGCCCCGCCGAGACTGGTATCAAACAGGTATTTATAGACAAATATTGGAAGAAATAACGCACCGTGGCCATTAAGTTTCAATACAACAAGACATCTCTGACGAACCTTGGAAAGCAGCTGAAGGTTCGCAAGAACGCTCTGCCTACCTTGAAGAACAAGGAAGCAGCCCTGCGCTCGAGCGTACAGGCAGCCAAAGCTGAGTCCAAGAGGCTCGCAGAGGAACTGGAACGTGCCATCTCTGAATACGACTATCTTTCCGCCTTATGGAACGAATTCGAGCCTGGGCTTATAACCATCACTGACGTCGAGTTGACAACCGTCAAGGTTGCCGGCGTCAATACCCCGAAACTCGGAGAAATACACTATTCACTCAAGGAATTTAATGCCTTCACCAAGCCGGCGTGGTATGCTGACGGAGTGGAGATACTCAAGAAACTCACGCGCCTTGGCATTGAATCCGAAGTGTACATGAAGAAGAGGGATATTCTGGAGTTCAACCGAAAGAAGACCACCCAGAAAGTCAATCTCTACGAGAAAGTGCAGATTCCAGGCTATCAGGAGGCTATCCGCAAAATCAAGCGGTATATGGAGGACGAGGAGAATCTCTCCAAGGCAGCTTCCAAGATAGTCAAAACCAGACACGAAGAAGAAGAAAAGGAGGAAGGCTTATGATATCCGCAATGACCAAATATACGTTCCTGCTTCTGGACGGAGACAGGCAAAGATTTCTTGAAGACATTCAGGAACTTGGGGTTGTAGACATCAAGCGCTCATCCAAGCCGGTGGATGATGTATCCAGAAAGATTGTAGACCGCATTGAGGCACTTAAGGAAGAAATCAAGGAAATCAATAGCGGCTCTGACAAGCAGACTGATAACATCAAAGCCAAGCTTGCAGAACTCCAGAAGTCTTATACAGAAGCCAAGCCGTGGGGAACTTTTGACCGCGAGGCCTTAAAGAAGTTCAACGTCAAACTGTACTCGGTCACCAAAAAGGCTTTTGATCCAACGTGGAAAGACAATTATGCTCTGGAAACGATAAGCGAGGATTCCACAAAGGTTTATTTTGCTATTGCCGGCGATGCTGAAAACTTCCCTATCAAGGAAATTCCGATTCCGCAACGCACCGACACGGAAATAGAGGCCGATATGGACTCTCTCAACAGAGAACTTGAAGCTCATATCAATGAACTTTCAGACCGCAAGAAAGATATCCCCGGTATTCAGAAAGAGATTAATAATCTATACTCAGAACTCAGCCTATATCTTGCTGGAGCTACTGGGCAGAAAAGCGTAGAGAATAGCATCGTCATATTCGAAGGCTATGCTCCACAGGAGATACAGGATAGCCTATGCGAAGCACTTGATAAGATGGATGTGTACTACATCAAAGAGAAGGCCACATCCGAGGACAAGCCCCCTATCAAGTTGAAGAACAACGCATTTGTCCGTCAGTTCGAGCCTCTCACCAAGATGTATGGTATGCCAGTATATGACGAGTTCGACCCGACCATATTCTTAAGTATCTTCTATCTGCTGTTCTTCGCCATGTGTATGGGAGATGCAGGATACGGTATACTTCTTATAGCCATAGGTCTTGTACTTCGCAAGAAAAAAGGCGGCCTCGCAGATATGTGGAGTCTGATCGTTACCCTCGGTGGCGGCACACTCGTAGTAGGTCTGATTATGGGCACTTTCTTCGGAGTCAACCTATACGAACAGAGTTGGATTCCATCATGGATGAAGAAATGCATGATAGTCGGCGACGTCACCGTAGGCAGCGCCTCCTACTCGAAGCAGATGATTCTCTCGCTTGGAATAGGTGTATTGCATATATGTCTGGCCATGATAACGAAGACAGTATGGTCAATAAAGCGCAACGGATTCAGGCATAGCCTCAGTACCATTGGGTGGACACTGCTCATAGTAGGCTCCATCATCGGGCTGTCAGTAGGACTCACTGGTATCATTTCCGAGACAGCGATGAAGTTCCTCCTTATAGGCATAGCCGCCATATCCGCCCTCGGCATATTCATATTCAACAAATGGGGACGCTCGCCTATCGTGAATATCGGAGCCGGACTCTGGGACACATACAATATGGCTTCTGGACTCATGGGCGATGTGCTGAGTTATGTACGACTCTATGCCCTCGGACTATCGGGAGGCATGCTCGGACAGACCTTCAATCTCATTGCAGATATGGTCAAAGGCACAGATCCTACATGGCAGTGGATTCCATTTGTGATAATTCTATTGTTCGGACATGTGCTTAACCTTGGGCTAAGTGCATTAGGCGCATTCGTTCACCCTCTGCGACTCAACTTCGTCGAATTCTTCAAGAACGCCGGATATGAAGGACAGGGAGTGGAATACAATCCAGTAAGAAAATAATTAAAACTCAAAAAAACACAATTATGCTCAACACAATTCTCGGTTATCTCGGACTCGGACTTATGTTTGGTCTCGCAGCAATCGGATCTGCCATCGGCACTACCATCGCAGGAAATGCTGCCGAAGGCGCACTCAAGAAAGCTCCAGAGAAATCATCCACTTATATGATTCTCTCAGCCCTTCCTGCTACACAGGGACTTTACGGATTTCTCGGATTCATCCTTTGGAGGTCTAAGGACATCGCTGCAGCAGGACCTCTCTATTTCGGAATCGGAATAAGTGTAGGTATCGTATGTCTTATCTCCGCCATCCGCCAGGGTCAGGTATGCGCCAATGGTATAGTAGGAGTAAGCCAGGGACACAACGTCATGGTAAACACATTGATTTACGCTGCACTTCCTGAATTCTATGCAATCCTTGCATTGCTTACATCTATTCTACTTCCGACGCTGTAATAAACCTTCATGTACATAATCAAACGAGGGTGGCTGAAAGTCTAAAGACTAACAGTCACCCTCGTTTGATTTACAGCAAGACTACGATATGATCATCAGAAATTCAGCGCTATACCGATTCCATGGGTTTGTGGCCCCAGTGAAAGGTTCACAGAAGTCTGACCTATCTGAGCCACATTGAATCCGTTAGCCATCTTCCTCAGATGAGAGTCACCGACGCACCAGAGCACTACTCCAACGCCAGCGGCGACAGTGCACACAATGCATGAATACCCAAAAATCGAAGCCGTATCAAAAAGTTCGTTTGTCTGGCTTGTACTACCGGTAATAGTACCTTCAATTCCACCGGCAATAGCACCTCCGACCAGATAAGCAGCAAAGAATGCACCACTTGTCACCGCCAAAACCGAGCCGCTTATAGTAGTAATAATGCCGGCATTCTTCATCCTTGAATAATGAAGCCAATCATCTGAACTTTTCTGTCCAAAATTAGAAGATATGAAAGATAGAGAGGCATCCTTGCCGAGTTTCTCACCGTCAACCCTGAGCCACCGTCCGCTCTTTGTAATCGACTTTTCAACTGACTGCTGCACAAGACCATAAGGCTCGTCAGCACGTGCAACTCCCATAGAGAGAAAAATCCCTCCAATCAGAAGCACCAAATACAATACTAATGCTCTCATAACGCTTCTACAATACAAAATCAAGACAACTTCTTACAGCCGTAAAAGGCCTAACCTTTGTGTTAGCCACAGCCACATGGGCTGGATGTACTGCATAAGCCTTGAGAGCATCTTCAGACTCAAGGGTACAGTCAAGCATGACATCGGCATTCGATGAAGCAAGCCTTCCGTCCACATAGACCTTTACATCCACAAGACCAGGTACCACTCCGACAAGTCCCTCCAGCCCCTCTTTAATTCCAGCCTTTATTTCAGCTTTCTCAGCATCAGACAACTCACTTTTAAGTGTCCACAAGATGATATGTTTAACCATATTTGTTTTTTTCCAAATATAGGAATAAATACTGATTATGTGCAAAGTAACTATTCTATCTCCAAAGCCCTCATTGCGTTAAGCACAGCCAACACGGTAACACCGACATCCGCCACCACAGCCATCCACATGGTACCGAGACCCACTGCAGATAGCAGCAGAACACTCACCTTAACCACGATAGCAAACCATACGTTCTCCTTGGCAATACGCAGCGTACGCCTTGCAATCCTTATAGCCCGGACAATCTTGCTCGGCTTGTCATCCATCAGTACCACATCCGCAGCCTCAATGGCAGCATCACTGCCCAGTCCACCCATAGCAATACCAATATCAGCACGCTTCAGCACCAGAGCATCATTGATTCCATCGCCCACAAACGCAAGGCTCTTTCCTTCTGGTTTTCCCTTAAGAAGCTTTTCAACATAGTCCACCTTATCAACCGGAAGAAGTTCCGTATGACACTCATCAATACCCAGCCGTGCAGCAACATCCTCGCCCACTTCCTTCCGATCTCCAGTGAGCATCACAGTTTTCCGGACACCCAGAGACTTAAGTCCTAACACCGCTTCGGCACTGTCTTCCTTTATCTTGTCGTTGATAATAATATGGCCCACATAGACCCCATCCACAGCCACATGAATTATAGTACCCACCTTGTGACAGTCATGCCACTTGGCACCGATGCTGTCCATCATCTTCGAATTGCCAACACAGACAACCTGACCGTTGACCATGGCTCTAACACCCTGGCCGGATATCTCTTCCACATCAGATACCTCACATCCGTCACTCGCCTCCTGAGGAAATGCGTCCCGAAGTGCAGCACCGATAGGGTGCGTAGTATAATGCTCGACATGAGCCGCAAGATGCAGAAGTCGCTTCTCATCGAAGTGATCCGGATGCACCGCCTCCACTTCAAACTGACCATAAGTAAGGGTACCTGTCTTGTCGAATACTACCACGCCCAACTTAGCGAGAGCATCAAGATAGTTGCTTCCTTTTACAAGAATACCGTTGCGAGAGGCACCGCCGATTCCACCGAAGAAAGTCAGAGGAATGCTAATGACAAGCGCACAAGGGCAAGACACTACCAGGAAGATAAGGGCTCTGCCAAGCCACTGCGGAAAGGCTGATGCAAACCCGGAACCAGCGAAGCAAGGAGGCACAAGGGCGAGGGCAAGGGCAAGAAAAACAACTATAGGAGTATATATTCTGGCAAAACTCGTTATAAAGGACTCACTACGGGACTTGTTTTCGTCCGCATTCTCTACAAGGTTGATAATCTTGGACACCGTACTTTCCCCAAAGACTTTGGTTGTGCGGATTTCAATCACTCCAGTAAGATTGATACACCCAGATATAACATTGTCCTTCACCGTGACTTCACGAGGGACGCTCTCTCCGGTAAGAGCTATAGTATTGAGTGCTGACGCCCCCTCTATCACAACCCCATCAAGAGGGATCTTCTCACCAGGACGAACTACAATCGTCTCACCTACTGCCACTTCATCTGGTGATACAGAGATGACTTCCCCATTACGTCTGACATTAGCCACATCCGGGCGGATATTCATAAGATGAGAAATACTCTTGCGGCTCTGACCCTCGGCATAGCCTTCGAAAAGTTCTCCTATCTGGAAAAATAGCATCACGAACACAGCCTCCGGGAATTCCGTCTCGGAGCCGGGAAGAAATCCGATGCACAGAGCGCCGATGGTCGCAATGCTCATAAGGAAATGCTCATTGAACATATCCCCATGCGCTATCCCTTCTGCAGCTTCTTTCAGCGTGTCGTGACCGATAAGAAGATAAGGAATCAGAAATACAAGAAGCAACTGCCAAGTGGCAAGGTTGCACAATTTCTCCACAGCCACTGCAGTTCCAAGAAGCACCGACGTGATGACTATCAGCAATATCTGCCCCTTCATTCCACCATGCTCATGGTGGTGATGTTCATGACTATGCTCTTCAGAGCAGCAGTTGGCTCTATTCTTTTCCTTTGACATATCTTTTGAATTTTAATGCTGCAAAGATATGCCATCCCGCCTGCAACCGAGTTGCAAACCTCAAGGCTATCGGCTCAATGCTTCACGCCAAGAAAATCACTGAACTTGTATCCCCTGAAATCAGGTATCACTAAATCAGCATATTCTGCCACCTGTTCAGCTGGATTGGTAGTAGAAAGAGCCACAACCGTGGCACCTGACCCACGTCCAGCCATAAGTCCACTTATAGAATCCTCGAACACTACGGTGTGAGCCGCGTCGGCACCGAGCGCGGACATACCCTTCAAGTAACAGTCAGGAGAAGGCTTGGAAGCAGCAAAATCTTCGCTTGTCAGAATACGATCGAACAAACTGTTGAACTCCGGGTGACGACGGTACACATTAGACATCTTAGTCTTATCCGAACTCGTAACAACCGCCATACGCACCCCTTCACGCTTCAGCGAATCCAGGAAATCCTTAGCACCAGGGATATAGCCGAACGGCATCTTGCTTTCATAATCCATAAGCTGGGCAGTTATCCGAGCATGGTCCTCAGGGCGATAATTATCACCAAGTATCTTCACCAGTGTCTGTCCTTTGATAGTTATACCAAATCCTTTGACATCCAGATACTTCTCTCCCATCTTATCCCAGAACAGAGTATAATCCCCCTCGGAGTCAAGAATCACTCCGTCGAGGTCAAAAAGCGCAATATAATCCTTAATTCCACTCATATATCACTTGACTTTTACTATTACAGCATCCCTTGACGGCACGCTTACTACCACTTCCCTGCCTCCACAGACCGGCACATCCTCGGGAATCCATACCCCAGTATGAACCTCTCTATCAGAGAAATTGCAGAACACAAGCCATGCCTGACGGCTATCGAATCTTAAAAAGCAGAAATGGCTTGTCACATCAAACCCCTCATGGCCTTTATTGCAATAGCACAAGTCCCAGCATTTTCCTTTTCTGAATACAGGTTTCTGCGCCAATTCAAGCCACCTACGGTATCGGTCAAGCACAGCCGATTCCCTCTCGTCAAGAACGTGACGACCATTGACATAAGCATTCAGATCCACTATAGCACGAGGCTTGGTCCAGCTGAATATCGAAGTTCTTCCGTCATCACTTTCAGAAGCATCCTCCCCAAGTTCCTGTCCAAAATAAAGCATAAAGGAAGCGTCATTGAACAGCATCGAAGCGGCAAGCAGAGGGTACGCCCTCTCTGCGGAGCCAAGGCAGAAGCGGGAAGCGATACGCTGCTCATCATGGTTCTCAAGAAAATTCAGCATACGAGGCTGCAAGTCAGAAAGAAACTGCCAGTTCCACGTAAGGGACTCGGCCGTACAGGAATACTTTCCTATGGATATAAGGCTGTCGTACATGCCTGACTTATCATATAGGAGATCGAACCCTACATACTCCACGAAACTACGATAATTGCTCTTGTCATACACCTCCGCCACGAATAGAGTCCCTGGAAACTCCTTTTTAATCTCAGAAATCAGTCTTTTCTGAGGCTCCTGCGGCACAAGCTCTACCATATCGCAGCGAAATCCATCTACTCCCAGCGATGCCCAGAATCGAAGAGCATCCAGAGCCGCATCAAAAGTCTCAGGAACACTCCAGTCATTCTTCAAGGTATCTGTCCAGTCTCCGTCACAATAGCCATACTGCTTCATTCCACCATGATAGTCACAAGCCACATGATTGGGGATGAAATCCGTCAAGATCTTAATGCCGTTACGATGTGCTCGACGGACAAGAAGCTCAAACTCATGTACCCTCTCTTCCTCATTGTCAGCCATATACGGATTAACATCCTTCCAGTCAGTAACCGAATATGGACAGCCAGGATTGCCTTTGACAAAGCTCTTACCGCTCGCATGGCGCGGAATTCCTGTAAGCCAGAGGTAGTCTACGCCTAAAGAAGAAAGATATGCAAAAGTCTTATTGTTCCATGCAGAAAAATGCCCGTTTCCCCATAAGCGGGCCATAGCCTGATAAATAATCTGTTTCATAAAAATACATCAGAACGGATAACCGACTCCAAAATGAATAGTATAGTTGTTGACGCCCTTGAGCCAACGTGACGGACCGATCCACCTCTGCCCCTCAGGCTGCGAAGGATCATGAAGTTTGACACCAAGGTCAACACGAATAAGGATAAAGTCCAGGTTGAGCCTTAATCCAGCCCCCCAGTCAGCAGCTATGGACTTTGGAAACGCACCTGATAGCGAATCCATTCTCCAGATGTTTCCAGCCTCAGCGAACATGGCACCCTCCAGTTTCCAAAGCAGTTTGAAACGCAATTCCGCATCAAGTTCCAGTTTCAGGTCACCTGTCTGACTCGGAATCACGAAAGACTCATCCACCGCACTGAATCCCGGACCAAGGGTGCGAACCTGCCACCCACGCATACTGCTGGCTCCGCCGCAATAGAATTGTTTCTCAAAAGGAAGAGCAGAAGAATTGCCATAAGCCTTACCCACGCCTGCGACAAAACGCATTGCAAGCGACACCCCGTTCCATTTGCCTAAGCCAAAAGACCGTCCAAGCTGGATTTCCGAGCGGACATACTGATTGTATGGAAGTCCGAGCAGCGTGTAATGTCCATCGGAGGATGGAAGCACTTTATTGAAAAGCGAGACCACATTTCCAGCCAAATCCACCGAATATCTCACAAACCCATAAGGGGCCTTAGGAACTATTGAAGCATCGGTCGTGTAGTAAAGGACAGAGCCGAGTCCAAGGTCAAATTTATCAGAGTATGAGTCCCAGAGGTACGGATTGGCCATCAAGGTCTCCCGGAAACTATCACTGAGTTTGTACAGTTTCACTAGACCAAACTGGACAGGATAAACCTGATAATAGAAGTTCTCGCCCACACGGCCGGAATACCCGAAAGAAACGTTGCCGATGGTCCTTCTGTATTCTGGTCTGTTCTGATAGTTGTACGACGTCTTGATCTCTGTGCGTGGGATGAAGCGACCCTTGATTTTCCGCAACGGATACCCAAGAGCCCTTGGGAAACTGATGCCAGCAGATATACCCCACTCGGAAGATTTTACGTTGGTCCCAGGCATAAACTGCCAGTTACCTGTAAATCCGAGATTAAGCCACTCGCCTCCGCCAAATACATTCTTGTGGTAATAATTGAGCTGAGGAGAAGCGCCAAACAGCCCCGAAGAGTTGGAAGATAACTCAAGATTGACCTTATATCCGACCATATCACCCCCGCTAAGTTTGATCCGACAGTCCACATACGCACTATCCGATGGAGTCATCTCTATATTGACTCCTCCGAACATATTCAATGCAGAAAAGCGATAATATGTCGTATTCACCACATCTTCACTATAATATGTCCCTGGCTTTATCTTATTGAAATCCCTCAGCAGCCCCGGGCGTACATATATGTCGGAAGGATGCATAATATCCACATTGCGGATACGATATTTCACTATTGGGGACTCATTGTCTGGATTGTCGCTCCTCGTATAGCCCTTTATCTTGTAGTGGAGTACAGTCTGACCGGACAACGTATCAGCCTCGAAGAAATAGTGGTTCTTGTTGAAGTTATAATATCCCTTATTCCGGAAATATGCGGAGCCTCTCACCGTCTCACTCTCAAGAAGCTTTTCGGAAAGGAAGTCACCAGGGTGCACCGTCATGTTCAGACTATCCAGGCTGAAATCCTCAGCAAACTCACCTGGAGGGATGTCGTATTCGATGCGGTCTATCGCTTTTCGCTTCCCTGGGTCCACCACATAAGTCACCTTGGCCACACGCTTTTTGGTTCTTACGACTCCTGCCACCTTCGCGTCATAATACCCCAGATAATGCAGGTGCTCCACCATACTCTCACTGGACTTGTCCACGAGCGTAGAGTCAAAAACAACCGGAGCCGTACCAAAGAACTCCCACACTCCGTTAATGCCTCGACCGCTGCCATTGGACCAATTGTAGACTGAAATCAGCGGGTTCCACCCGAAGATGGATCCATTAGGCTGCTGGCGGATAGATGACTGGAGTTCAGAAACACTGATTTTCTCACCACCGACAATCTTGATGTCATTTGAAGCAAGACGGCGCTCCCCTCGCGGCACCAGACGAGTGGTGCTACACGAAGCAAACGTCAAGAGTGCGACCAATATTATTATTCTACACCTCATCTTCTACGAAATTCTGACAGCGTCACGGCAGTGGCCACAGCCACGTTCAAGGACTCAGCACCACTCTGAGCAAACGACGGGATGCGAAGTCCTGCGCTCAACTCCCTCCGCACGGCCTCACTTATACCGTTTGACTCATTTCCCATAACCACAAGAGATGAGCAGCTGAGCCGCGAAGTATAAATAGACTCTCCGTCAAGAAGCGTCCCATAGACAGGGCGCCCCACAGAACGGAACTGTCTGCATAGAGAAGGGATGTCCGCTTCTATCGTTTTAACTCGGAATATAGATCCCATGGTTGCCTGTACCACTTTCGGAGAATAGATATCCGTACAGTCAGCGGACATAAATACGGCTGATACACCGAACCAGTCAGCCACTCGCAGAATCGTGCCCATATTGCCTGGATCCCTGACAGAATCAAGAGCAAGGCATAGACCCTCAGGGCAGTCTCTATGTCCAGTCGCGCACTGTCCTGTGCGCAGCCATGAAGGGATACGCACCAGCGCCAGCACAGGAGAAGGAGTAGAACAGAAGGAAATTCTCGACATAGCCTGCTCGCCCACCTCTTCCTGTCGGTATATAGCCTCCACCTCGTACGCTGATGCCATTGCCTCGCGTACAAGTTTCTCACCCTCCACCACGAACAATCCATGCTCATCTCTGAACTTCTTGTCCTTCAGAGAGCGAATTAGTCTAATCTGCGCGTTTGTCAAACTGTCCATCCCTTATATATATTACGCCTACAAGGCCGGTATGACCTTTTCCATCTGAGTACCTCGAGATCCTTTCAGAAGAATAAGATACCCTTCTATGTTGCACGAACGCAAGAACTCACAGAGACACTCTGAAGACGGAGCCCATACGAAACGAGGAACACTTTCAGAATGGCACTGACACTCTTCCTTACAAGCAGGATGCTCCATACGCACTGCCAGACCTTCTGGCTCCACCACACCATATTCCAGTCCACAGTCGTCGAGCGCCTTACGGAATTCATCCCCCACAAGCATTACGCATTCCAGAGTACCGCTGGCCTCTGCGGTTTCTTCCTTAGCAGAGTCTGCGGAAGGGGTCTGCGGAGCGGAGAGCCTGCGGAGCAGGCTGGCGTGCTCCCGGAGGGAGTCCGCCCCGAGCTCGCGCATCTCTCCGAGAAGCGCGATGCCCGGCGTCTCCGCTCCTCCAAGCATCGTAAAGAAACTGTCCAATGCCGCAGCCATAGAAGTCGGATTGGCATTGTACGCATCCACTATCAATACATTCTTCCCTGTACGTCTCATCTCCGACCGCTTGTTGTCCGGTTCGAAAGACTCTATCGCATTCACAGCCTCCTCCCTCGGTACTCCGAAATAATCTCCTACCGCCAAAGCAGCCATTACGTTAGGAGCATTGTACGCACCAATCAGATGAGTAGAGATGACCTTCCCATCCAGCTCAATACGAAGAAACGGCACCTCCGCTGTAGCAGGAAGGACCTTTGCACCCTGATACCCGACACCATAGCCGAAGCAATGGCATGGCTGCTTCGAAGCCTCATCCTTAAGCACAGGATCATCTTCATTGAGGAAGATAAGGGAACCCTTACGCCCTCCGAGCCATTTGTAAAGCTCAGTCTTCGCAGCCACAACCCCCTCGAATGATCCGAAACCGAGCAGGTGCGCTTTCCCGACATTGGTAATAAGACCATAGTCAGGCTGACTCACCCTGACAAGCTTGGCAATATCATCCGGATGGTTCGCACCCATTTCTATGACCGCAATCTCCGTATCAGGACGAATGGAAAGAAGAGAAAGTGGGACGCCGATATCATTATTGAAATTGCCTTGGGTTGCAGTCACACGATACTTGCAGGCAAGCACAAGGCTGATGAGGTTCTTGGTAGTCGTCTTACCATTAGTCCCTGTAAGGCCAATGACAGGAAGAGCTCCTCCCTTCACATGCGTACGATGCCACACGGCGAGATCCCTAAGCGTAGCATACGAGTCCTCAACCTTGATAATTCTTTCATCGTCCGGCAATTCCGACCTGTCCGCCACAGCATAGCAAGCCCCAGCCTCAAGAGCAGCGAGCACGTAGTCATTACCATCAAAACTATCACCCTTTAGGGCAAAGAACATTTCTCCTCCCTTAATCTGTCGGCTGTCCGTAGTCACGTGGCAGTCACAGTCACAATAGCGTCTGTATAATTCCTCGGCAGTCATAGGCATATCTATTTTACACCAGTACTTCCAAATCCACCCTCACCCCTTTCGGAAGAGGAAAGACTCTGACACTCATCCCATTCGATGCATTCATGCCGGGCAAGTACAAGCTGTGCTATACGCTCTCCCCTTTCCACCACAAATGTCTCACTACTCAGATTGACAAGAATCACACAGACCTCACCGCGATAGTCCGCATCTATGGTTCCGGGAGCATTAAGCACCGTAACACCCTTCTTTGCAGCAAGTCCGCTGCGAGGGCGCACCTGCACCTCATATCCTTTAGGGATCTCAAGGAAGAGCCCAGTCGGCACAATAACCCTCTGAAGAGGAGCGATACTAATGGGAGTCTCGTTGTTCGCACGGACATCCATCCCCGCGGCCAAAGGAGTAGCATATTCAGGAAGCGCGTTTCCACTCTTGTTGATCACTCTGACTTTCATATTGTTGAATATTATTTTCTTGCCATGTTATATAGTACAGCAGCCACTACCCCGAACACCAGGTTTGGTATCCATAGCGCAATCCCCGGCGGAAGCGTATCGGTATAGACGAACATCTCACTGAAGCGCAAGAAAAGGATATAAGTAAATGCTAAGGCAATACCGATACCTATGTTCCATCCTATCCCGCCCCTTTTCTTACGCGACGACAGCGCCACCCCCATAATAGTGAGGATAATCGCCGAGAAAGGAAGCGCAAGACGGCGGTGCTTCTCCAGTTTGGCGAACATGGCGTTGTTGTCCCCGCGCATTGCTTGTGTGGCTATCAGATCGTTGAGCTGACGGGCATCAAGAGCCTCCACGGTCTTCTCGTTGTTGAAAAGATCCTTTATCTTCAGTTCGATCACTGTATCTATCTTCTCCTTGAAAACCACATGGTCACCAAGCCCTTCAGAATAGTCGCGTACAAACACACGCTTCATGTGCCAGCCCGCCATGGTGCTGTCCCACACCGCAGACTCTGCACTGACCTTCCTCACGAGTTTATTGTCCTTGATGTCCTCTATGGTGAACTTGTAAGCCGTGTTGTTCCATTTGCTAAAGGACTCTATGTATACGTATTGCCCGGGCGTTATCTGATAGTGCAGATTCTTGAGGTTGAACGAGTTGGCGCTTGTCTTGACATACTTGGTCTCGAACGCCACTCGCTTCACGTTGGACTTAGGGATAACGAAAAGGTTGAGCCCGAGGGAAAACAGTGCTATCAGAGAAGCTGTGGCCACATACGGAACCATCATCCTTCGATAGCTCACCCCGCATGACAATATGGCTATTATCTCCGAGTTCGACGCCATCTGGGAAGTGAAGAAAATCACCGTAATGAACACGAACAGTGGCGAGAACATGTTGATGAAGTACGGTATGAAGTTGAGATAGTAGTCGAAGATAATTTCATGAAGCGGAGCCTTGTTCTCCACGAAATGATTGATCTTCTCAGACACGTCAAAGATGATGACTATCCCTATGATCAGCACAAGCGACGCGAAGAAAGTAAGCAGGAACTTCTTCGATATGTACCAGTCTATTTTCTTCAGTCCAAGCATATTACAGTCTTGTCGTCAGTCTTTTAACCGTATCATCCTTCCATGAAGCGAAATCTCCGGCTTCTATATGCACGCGCGCCTGACGCACAAGGTCAAGATAGAACGAGAGGTTGTGCTCGCTCGCAAGCATGCCGGCAAACATCTCCCCAGCCACGAACAAGTGATGCAGGTAGGCACGTGAATAGTTGTGATCCACGAATGAGCACCCGTCCGGGTCTATCTCAGTGAAATCATCCGCCCACTTGGCATTTCTCATATTCATGATACCGTTCCATGTGAAAAGCATTCCATTGCGGGCATTACGGGTTGGCATCACACAGTCGAACATATCCACACCCCTTGCTATTCCCTCAAGGATATTGGCAGGAGTACCTACCCCCATAAGGTATCTCGGGCAGTCAGAAGGCAGCAATGGACACACAAGTTCGAGCATCTCATACATTTTCTCAGTAGGCTCTCCCACAGCCAATCCACCGATAGCATACCCCTCTGCACCGATCTGCACAGCATGGTCCACCGCCTCCCGCCTTAGGTCCGGATACACACACCCCTGCACAATCGGGAAGAAAGTCTGCGAATATCCGTACAACGGCTCCGTCTCACGGAACCGGGCAGCATACCTCTCAAGCCAGCTTTTGGTCAAATCCAGACTCTTACGGGCATACGCATGGTCCGCATCTCCCGGGCAGCACTCATCAAGCGCCATCATTATATCAGCGCCTATAATACGCTGCGTATCCACATTGTTCTCTGGAGTAAATACGTGCCTTGAGCCATCTATGTGGCTTCTGAAAGTACATCCCTGAGGGGTCAATTTGCGGATGGGAGACAATGAGAATACCTGAAACCCGCCGCTATCCGTGAGGATAGGCCTGTCCCAGGACTCAAACTTATGAAGTCCTCCCGCAGCCCTGAGTATGTCAAGTCCCGGACGAAGATACAGGTGATAAGTATTGCCCAGGATTATCTCCGCCTTGATATCCTCTTTCAAGTCACGATGATACACGCCTTTTACAGAGCCGACGGTCCCTACAGGCATAAAAATAGGGGTATGAATATCCCCATGATCAGTATGGATGATACCGCATCTCGCATCCGAGTGCGGGTCCGATGCTATCTTTTCGAATTTCATTCTTCAAAGATAGCAATAATCCCACAAAAAACGTTTATTTTTGCATCTCAACTTTCGTGGCATCAGAGCACGCTTTGGATGTTCGGCTACATCGTTGTTGACATTAAAAGATAATCAATAATGAAGAAAATTTCATCTGTCAGCATCAGGCTGATTCTGCTCAACTTCCTGGAATTCGCAGTGTGGGGAGCTTACTTGACATCCCTTGGACGGTACCTCGGAGGCATCGGTATGGGTTCTCAAATCAAATGGTTCTTCGCCATGCAGGGTATCGTGTCGATTTTCATGCCTGCGCTCATGGGCATTCTCGCTGACCGCAAGATCCAGGCACAGAAAGTCCTCTCCCTCTGCCACGGACTCGCAGGCATATCCATGATTGCGGCTGGAGTGTATTGTCTCAATGCAGGGGCAGCCGTACAGTTCGCTCCGCTTTTCACACTTTACAGTCTGAGCGTGGCGTTCTACATGCCAACCATCGCGCTTGTCAACTCAGTGGCATACAATGCCCTTGAGAAAGCCGGGATGGATCCAGTCAAGGATTTCCCGCCCATCAGGGTCTTCGGCACCATAGGATTCATCATCAGCATGCTGACCACCAACTTCCTCAAGATAGGAGGCGTGGCTATGCAGGACTCATTCACACAACTTATGTCCTCAGGTATACTCAGCCTCTTACTGTGCGGATATGCGCTTACCATGCCGGCATGCCCTACCAAGAAAGGAGAGAGCACAAGTCTTGCAGACAGCCTCGGCCTCAAGGCCTTCTCCCTTTTCAAGGACAGACAGTTCGCCATATTCTTCATCTTCTCCATGCTGCTCGGTGCATCCCTTCAGATAACCAACGGCTATGCCAACACTTTCCTTGGCTCATTCGGAGACAATCCGGCTTATGCAGACACGTTCGCAGTAAAGAACTCCAACGCACTCATCTCCATATCGCAGATTTCAGAGACCTTGTGTATCCTGCTCATCCCATTCTTCATGAAGAGATATGGTATCAAGAAAGTCATGCTCATCGCCATGTTTGCATGGGTATTCCGTTTCGGATTCTTCGGCCTTGGCACACCTGATATGCCGGGAGTGCTTCTGTTCATCCTCAGCTGCATAGTGTACGGAGTGGCTTTTGACTTCTTCAACATATCCGGCTCGCTCTATGTCAACGAGAATGCCCCGAAGGACATCCGGTCTTCCGCCCAAGGTCTTTTCATGCTCATGACCAATGGTCTCGGTGCCACATTCGGAACGCTGGCCGCCGGAGAAGTAGTGGATGCATGCGTCTACAATGCCGCTACCCCATCATGGTCCACAGCATGGTACATATTCGCCGCCTATGCCCTCGTGGTGGGAGTGCTCTTCATGTTCTTGTTCAAAAGCCCTACCAAGCAGATGACCACCACCAAATAATCCTGGACATCCCGTCTATCGATTATCAATATTTTACTCGTTTATTTTGAAAAAATAAGCGAGTTTTTTAAATTTGTGGCGGCAAGCTGGAAACAGCTAATTATTAAATATTTATATTAATCAAACAGTTATGAACAACACTGAAATTTCAAAGAGGGGGGGGGTATCCTATATCGCTCCCAAGTGCGAGACTATTGAGCTCGACACCCAATCCACCATCTGCCAGGGCAGTGCAGGTACATTTGACATAAACCCATGGGAGAATGACGACCTCGGACTGGACTTCTAATCTTAATCAACGACAGCAATGAAAAGACAGATTCTTACTTTAGGTGCCATCTGCGCAGCAGCATTCACCTTCACCAATTGTAGCAAGGAAGTCGCAGAGCCACAAGCCCCTGCCACCCAAGGCACACCATTTGAAATCATCGCATCCACAGCCGACACCAAGACCACCAATGATGGTCTCAACACCATATGGGCTAAAGATGATGCGCTCAACGTATTCCACGCCGAGGCAGGTACCACCACCTACGGCACCAACGACAAGTTCACATTCTCCGGAGCCGACAACAAATTCACCGGCACGCTCGAGACCGCCCTTGAAAGCGGCAAGAGCTACGATTGGTATGCGCTGTATCCTGTAAACGAAAACACCAAATATGCCATTACCACTCCTGCGGGAGCTAAAGATGGTGATGGATGGGCTTACATTGGACATTCGAAAGGTGCTACGCAAAATGGCTATAATAGCACTGCTCACTTGTCAGAGACTCTTTGCCCTCTTTATGGCGTAGCAAAATCCATCAGCGCTGATGCAGCAGTAAAGCTTGATATGAAGCACATTGCTTCAGTAGTAAAGGTCGTTGTTACAAATGCAAATGAAGAGCCCCTCACTGTAAGCAGCATTACATTTACTGCTCCTGAAGATATAGTTGGGTCATATTATATTGACTTCACAGGTACAGAAGCCATTTGCAAAGCCACCAGTGAAAGCTATACATATAAAGATGCAACCCTAAATGTTACTGGCGGTACAGCCCTCGCTAAAGGAGAGTCAGCAGCCTTCTATATTCCTATCAAGCCTTTCAAGGCCGCTGCCAACAAGCTCGCTATCGCAGTGAACGGATATGAGAAGACCCCTACCAGCACAGCAGAAGTAGAGTTCAAGGCTGGCAAGATCGAAGCAGTGAATTTCAAGTATGATAAGGTAATATCATCATCACCATATGTGACCACTTATACAAGCAACGTTACCATGACCGCCAGCTCAAATGCAACTGCCGCCAAGGTTGTAATTAGTGGCACAGAATATGATGCTATCAAAGCAGGAGCATCAAAGAAAGCAGGGACAATGACTATTACAGTTCCAGCAGGAGCAACAAAACTGCATATACATGTTGCTGGATGGAACGGTGATAATTCCTCCATTTCTATTTCTGGCGCTACCGTATCAAAAAATGAAATTAAACTTTCATCAGATGACGGAGTTGCCAATAACTCTCCTTTTACCTTAAAAGGAAACCCAGCAAACTACTATTATGAGATTGGCCTCTCCGGTATTGAAGCAGAAACGACACTCACTCTGACGGCCAAAAACACCAATAAATGCCGTTATGTAGTCTTCGGAGTTAATGCCAAATGACCATCTTCCGGCGGGTCCGGCGGTGGCGGATCCACGGAAGACCGTGAACCGACCGCTTCAGTCTCCAACGGAGATTACACGATAACGAGTTCGACAGGGGCAACCCTGTCGGGCTCATTTTCTGAAGCGAGTTCTGTTCCGGTGGAGGCAGGCTTCTATTGGGGCTCATCCTCCAACTCATTGACAAATCATGTTGTGGCCAGTGTATCCGGCTCGACAAGCGGGACGTTCAGTGCTTCATTGACCGGTCTCTCTGAAGGCCAGACCGTAGTCTATCAGGCCTATGTGAAGGTCAAGGGCAGCGGAGCACATTCGGACGAGGAGCATGTGGTCTATGCTTCGGGCACTAAGTTTTTCAAGATGGGCAGCGGATCTTCAATTCCAGCTGCAGGTGCGGGATGGCTCGAACTCCCGGGGAGGACTGAAGGCTCGCATTATATCACCAACACGCTTCGGGCAGGCGGCGCACGCAATTACACGCACCTCTACGATACCGAGAAATGCACCTCTCTCTGGACAGCTTATCCGCTGTATGCCAGCGCGATGGGGGAACTCAAGCGGCCAGAGAATTGGTCTTATAACCCTGGAATAGATGAGAAGTATCAGGTCAATCTGTGCGGCGGCAGTTATACTAATTATTCTCGCGGACACATGATTCCCAACGGCTCTCGCAACGGAATACGTGCGATGCAGGTGCAGACTTTCCATGTCACCAACTCTGTACCGCAGAGGCAGAATAAATTCAACGGAAGCATCTGGGCGCGGCTTGAGAATGCGCTTCAGGGTATGGCTACCTCCTCAAAGGACACTGTCTACATCGTCACAGGTGTAGCATTCAACAAGGTGGGAGAAAACAAGAGCATCAGCACTACCAAGGCCAAGAATGACTCGAAGGTTATCCCTGTCCCGAACTACTTCTACAAGGTGGCGCTAAAAGTCAAAAGAAGCGGGCAGGAGATCACTTCGGCAAGCACTGTGGGAGTGTGGATGGAACATAGGGACTATAACGAAGGGGAAGAGTATGATGACTTCGCTGTCTCTGTAGACCAGATCGAGCAGTGGACTGGAGTGGACTTCTTCGTCAATCTCCCGGACGCCATAGAGAATGTGGTTGAGACGAATAGCAGCTGGAGCGAGTTCGCCAAGTTCTGATGCAAGAAAGGGCTTGGAAAGAGGCCTCGCGAAAGATGATTGCTGTGGGGCTGATTACAACTTTGTAATCAGCCCCACTTTCATTATAACATTCTGTGCGAAATCAAGGCTTTTGCGGTACGCGAGAGATTTTCGAAGCATTTTGTAATGAGCATCGCGTCTTCGCGAATGGGATACTAACCGTCTTATCTCGCACTACCATTTCATGGAGGAGAGGACAAAGGACTTGACAGAACCGACAATTATTATTACACTCGCGGAGTTAGGTAGGTTCTCCAAGCTAAAAAGCAGGAACTCGCGGAGTCGAAAACCTATTCTTTATCAATGGTGTAATATGCAATATGGGTCT
>DKDJ01000009.1 GCA_002451795.1 Bacteroidales bacterium UBA6851
GCTCTCGATTGTTTATTTTTTTCTCGGTACTTGCTTGTACTTATCTTTCAGTATTTTCAATGAACTTGCCCCTGCCTGTCGGAAAGGGAATGCAAAGGTATATGAATTTTTTATTCTCACCAAATTTTTTTTGATTTTTTTATACTTTTTCTTCCGAAAAGCACACAAATGGATTGCGGCATCACGTAAGGCTATCCAAAAACCTATATCCAGCCGCCTCAAGAATGTGTTTTTCACTGATATTTCTTTCCCCTCCAAGATCCGCAATGGTTCTGGCAAGCCTCACAATCCTATAATAGGCTCTCATGGACAACCCCCTACTATCCATAAGATGCCTCAACGCAGAAGCCGTACCCTCATCAAGATGGCAGTATTTCGCCAGATGCCGAAGATTCATTTCCGAATTGGTGTATATACCATCCCCTGAAAATCGCTCCACCTGTATCCGCCTTGCCGCTCGCACCCTATCTGCCACCACGGCACTTGACTCCCGAGATTTCTCATCTATGTTAACCGACTGCACCCTGCGAACAAATACCTGCAAGTCAATCCTGTCCATTATCGGGCCGGAGAGGCGCGACAGATACTCCTCTCGCCTCGAAGGAGAACACTTACACCTGTCACCTTCACCATAGTATCCACACGGACAAGGATTAGATGCAGCCACGAGCATGAAAGACGCAGGGAACTTCACCTTAGCCTTTAGTCTGGAAACCACCACTGATCTATCCTCTAATGGCCCTCGCAAAGACTCGATTACAGTACGCGGCAATTGAGCAAATTCGTCAAGGAAAAGAACCCCGTTGTGCGCAAGTGAAACTTCCCCCGGAAGCACATTATCCCCCGATCCGCCTCCAATAAGGGCAGCAACAGAAGTCGAATGATGAGGAGCACGAAACGGACGAACACAAAAACCGACTCCCATATCACTCCCTTTCCCGCACACAGAATATATCTTGCTTGTCACAAGCGCCTCGTCTTTGGTCATAGGAGGAAGAATCCCAGCAAGTGCCTTGGCCAGAGTACTTTTCCCAGAGCCTGGAGAGCCCACCATCATAATGTTATGCCCCCCCCAGCCGCAGCTATTTCCAAAGCTCTCTTGGCACCGTGCTGCCCTACTATATCAGCGAAGTCAGGAATATCCCAATCCTTATCCACTCCTTTAGGATTATCCCCTTGAATAGGACCAATAGTCTCCATCTTGAGACTCCCTACGTCAATATCCCCTGAAAGAACGGACATCACTTCAGTAAGGGTCCGCACTCCAAAAATTTCTATTCCCTCTATCGCACAAGCCTCTGAAGCACAGTCATAAGGAAGGATGACACCTTTTAAGCCTTTAGCCCTGGCAAATTCAGCATATAACAGCGCACCTGGAATGTAACGCACACCACCGTCGAGGCTCAGCTCCCCCATTATCAGATAGTCATCCAGAAAGGGCAACGCCATATCAGAGGCAGATGAAATAATACCAGCAGCAATGGGAAGATCATAACCACTACCGCTCTTTCGCAAATCCGCAGGCGCAAGATTAATCACTATCTTCTTTCCCGGGACCTTATATCCTAGCGAAGACATAGCGGTAACGACACGCAAGAGGCTCTCCTTGACAGCAGTGTCAGCCATCCCTACCAGATGAATCCCAATACCTCTGTCAACATTCGTTTCAACCGTCACGTCTACGGCCTCAATACCTATACATTTTGCCGAATGAATGCGAGTAAGCATAAGCAATATTGATTATCTTTGTCCTCGTTATGAAACATTCCTTAACAATTAGCAGCCTTGATGGCATCGCAGATGCTGCTTCCGCTTTCAAAGAGGTGGTAAAAAGACACCCTCTCATAGCCTTCTATGCTCCTATGGGAGCAGGAAAAACCACGTTCACGAAGGCCATTTGCGAGAGTCTTGGCGTTCCAGGGGAAGAAATATCTTCTCCGACATTCTCTATCGTAAACGAGTACGTTGGAGACGATGGAAAAAGCATTTTTCATTTTGACTTCTATAGAATAACCAAAAACGCCGAGGCCCTTGACATCGGTCTCTATGACTACCTTGACAGCGGATGCCCATGTATTATGGAGTGGCCAGAGAACGTGGAGGACCTCCTTCCAGAAGACACGCTTAAAGTAACTATCTATGTAGCAGACGATGGTTCTAGAGTAGTCAGCTGGGAAGAATAGGGGTTTTCTCATTTTGTAATTCAAATTTAACATAGCCAAAGTTTTTCACATAGCAAATTAACATAGAAAAGCCCACTGTAACAATAAGTCACGGTGGGCTTTTCTATTTTTTATACAAATATTTACGAATCTTTATGAAAGCAATCTTAACTCATGAGGAAAGAAGACGGCAATCAGAAAGAGAAACGCAGACCTACGTCGAAGTTGACAAGCAACGGATGCTCTGTACGGACACTCTTAGGCTGCATGCATGGGAAATAATACCTTATGCCAGGATCAATATAAACTCCGAACTGACTAGCGACAGCAAACTCCACACCCACTCCGGCACCTACTGAATACTGAAGTTTACGTACAACATCGCTGACTGTAATGTCAGGAGCAGCAAAAAGTGTATACCGACTCGACAAGCAATACTCAGCCTCACCACCAGCATGAAGATAAAACTTCAAGCGATCTGAGCCAATGACATTATAATAAATCTCTAGTGGAACACCCACATATTGAAGAATATGTGATACTGTACCAGCCTCTACAGTCTGTCCATTATGAACATATTTTCCCGCAAAAGTTCTAGAAAGCCTAGTATAATCCACGCCTATCCCTAGAGACACCCGTGGAGCAATGCTCTTTCTTATTCCAATCCCGAAAGACAATGGAATTCCATATACCGAGCTTCCTGTTTCCACTATGCCATCACCCACGACACCAGGGGCAAAGGACTGATGGACCCGATTAAAAGACATGTCGGAATCATTGCCTCCGACAGCGCCTTTAGTGTAAAGAGCAACAGGTTTATCCCAGAACGACTTCCTTTCTGCCTCTTCCAAAACATCAAAAGGATCATGATCATCCCTCTGAACCTTCCTTGTCGTTCTTCCAACATGACTCTCAGACTCCGATACGCTCTGCACAGAAGCATCATATATCTTTTCCACTTCGCTAGTGCTTGTCTCTTGCCGCTCGTCTGCGACCACTTCAACAAACGACTCCGCCGAAGCAAGCATAGTCCCTACAGGAGCATTATTAGGCATAAGACCGCCTTTGACATAATCGTCCATCGCTGCAGAAGCGTTGTCTTCACTTTCTTCTACCATTTCAACCTCAGCATGATACTCGGCAGGTGAAGCAATCACCCCCACTGCAGGCTCACTGCTCCGACGAAACAGAAATACTCCAGCTGCAACTGAAGCCACAGCCATCGCCATACACGCATAGCCCCATACGGCACCATATTTACGGTGCGAATTATCTTCGGATGGAGATACGCCTAAATGAGAAGACACACTTTTCCAGACACTGCGTGGAGGAGCCACCTCAGCATCTTCAAGCATTGACTTCACCAAGGAATCAAATTCGTTATATTCTTCCTGCATCATTAATACCTATCCTTTATCTTGGACTGCAGCAACATTCTCGCCCTCTGGAGCTGAGAACGCGACGTCGTCTCAGAAATGCCGAGAGCTTCCGCAATCTCTTTATGGGAATACCCTTCTATGACATACATATTGAATACGGTTCGGAACCCCGTCGGGAGAGCGGCAACCAGTTTCAGGAGATCCACATACGAAATCTTTTGGATTACCGTAGGGTCATCACTTGAGATTCCCCACGCCGCGGATACATCCTCGGTATTCTTCATGGCATCTTTCTTTCTAAGACTCATCAGTGCAGTATTGACAAAGACCCTACGCGCCCAGCCTTCAAAGGAACCTACCCCCGAATAACTGTCAAGTTTGGAAAATAGAGTTACAAAACCGTCTTGAAGTATGTCTTCCGCTGCATCTCTATCGCCCATGTATCGCAGACATACAGCAAACATCTTCGGTGACAACATGTCGTAAATAGCCTTCTGACACCTGCCGTCACCTCGCTTTGCCCCTTCTATCCAATCTTTTTCCCGAGTATCAAGATGCTTCTTGTTACCGAAAAGTTGCATTCTACAAAAAGAATCAGTTTTTTGCGAAAGTAGCCATTTTTTCTCTAAAAATGCATAAATTTGTTCTCTATGCGTAAGATTGTGACATACATGATGGCCGTATTGCTGCCATTATTCAGTCTATCGGCATCAGAGCCAGACAAAAGCCGGTTTCTTGACGCCGTATCCCAATATTCGGAAGGACACTACTCATCAGCGCTCGTACAATTTACCGAACTGCTTGAGGAATCTCCAGATGACGATGCCTTAAATTACTATTTGGGGTTGTGCGAAATTCAGCTCAACAAGATTCAAGAGGCCAAAATACACTTTGAAAAAGCAGCATCAATAGATACTTCCAATATTTGGTATACCAATGCCCTCGCCACCATATATAGCGCTACAGGCGACCGCATCAAGTTGGCGGATGCAGTAGAAAAACTGATAAGGCGCAACCCATCTGCTTATAAAAATCCCTATGCACTCACCGCAATAGGAGATGCCCGACTATCTGAAAGGAAAGATTCAGTTGCACTGGAGAGATATAATCAGGCACTGGAGATTGACCCGACATACATTTATGCAAGACTCGGAAGAATAGATACATTCCGCATGTCTGGAAAGATGCCTTCCATGTTCTCTGATCTTTCCAAGCTGGTCGAAGACCGTACCGTAGATGTCAGCATCAAGACCACCTACCTTGATGCCATAATGAAAAACATGGACTCCAAATTCTACTGGGTATGGGGGAAAACGCTTCAGGACATTATTTTCAAGTGTACTGAGGTCCATCCAGATGATGTAAAGTCACAGCTCTTAAAACTAAATATAATCTCCATCACGGAAGACAACGATGCATTGCTCCAGCAATGTGCTGTTTTAGCCAGGGCTGCCGAAGCCGCAAAAGACACAGCAAACCTCGTAACAGCATACTTTTATGAAGGCAGCATATATCACGAACTGGGCAAGAAGAAAAAATCATACAAGACTTATGATAAAGCGATGCTCGTTGACCCGGATTATGCTCCATTACTTAACAACTACGCATACTATCTTTCAGAGGATAGACGATCTCTTAAGAAGGCCCTCAAAATGAGCCAAAGAGCCGTAGAACTCGAGCCGGACAATGCTACATACCTTGATACCATCGGCTGGATTCTCTACCTGCTCGGCAAGCCAGAAGAAGCCAAACCATATTTCAAACACGCCATGTTATACGGTGGCATAGATAGCGTAGTAATACTCGAACACTACGCCAAAGTCCTTGACGCACTCGGAGAGAATGACCTCGCATCCTACTACAGGACTCTTTCCACCTATAAAAAGCAATAAGAGACATGAGAGGATTGACGAACACGGTGTTGGTTTTCATCCTGCTCTTCTTTGGCATGGAGGCAGCAGCCCAGAATACGTCCTCACAAGAATCGCGTAAGGCAGCACTTGAACGAGAAATTGCGCAACTCCAGAAGCAGATCAAGGATAATTCAGCCAAGAGTGCCAATGCTCTTGGCGAACTAACTCTCATCAGAAAACAACTATCCAACCGACGAGAGCTCATTTCGGATAGTGAAAAGGAAATCAAAGTATTGAGTGATAGCATCTCCAGAGCCCGCAAGGAAATCAAGGAAATCGAAGATAGACTTGACACCATGGACGTCTACTATCAGAGACTCATCAAAGGAGCCTATCGCAACCGGGACAAACGTATCTGGTACGCGCACCTCCTCACCAGCGCCAACTTTGCGCAAGCATCCAGACGTTACTCTTACCTCAAGAACCTATCCTCACAGATTAATGAAGAGGCCGCTCGCATCACGAAGACCAAAACCGATCTTGATAACAAAGTGGCTAATCTTGATAGGATGAAAGCCAATGCTGAGGCTCTCAAGGCCGTCCGACAGAAAGAACTTAATCAACTCAAAAAGGACGAAAAGCGATCAGACGCTCTGATTGCAACTCTTAAAAAAGATAAGAGCAAATACCAAAAACAATTGTCTACCAAACAGAAGCAGGTAGAAGCCTTGAACCGCGAGATAGAGAAGATTATTGCTTCCTACATGGCACAGCAAAACGCAGCCCAAAAGTCGGAAGGGAAAACCACAACGAAACAAAAGAAGACTATTGACTATAAGCTCTCCTCGGATTTTGAGAAGAATAAGGGGAAACTGCCATGGCCAGCAGAAGGGCCTATAGTGGAGAAGTTCGGCCGGCACAATCACCCTGTGTATACCTCAATAGTAATGCCTTTCAACAATGGTATCAATATCGCTCTTTCACCTGGAACTGATATTAACGCAGTGTTCGACGGAGAGGTGAAAAATATAATAGTGATGCCTGGGTACAATAAATGCGTACTTATTCAGCACGGAAATTACTTCACTTTCTACTGCAAACTATCAGGAGTGGACGTAAAAGCCGGCGACAAAGTAAAAACAGGCCAGAAGATAGGAACGGTAGACACTATCGATCACCAGACCCAACTTCATTTTCAAGTGTGGAAAGAAAAGGCCCCTCAGAACCCGGAAAACTGGCTCAGATAAAATCAGCCTGCCACCCATACTAGTACGTGACGGTCAAAAGTCATGTACTGAAGCTGAAGTTCCTCCTCAAAGCCATCCTTCTGAATGAAAGTGGCAGCCAACTCGCCTTCTCCACGAAGACGAAAATCATCGATTTCTATCTGCTCAGCGAAATCCACGTTATACTGGGACATCTTTTTGTAGACAGCCTCCTTGGCGCACCAGTAGATAGCCAGTTGCTCATTCCTTTTTTCCTCATCCAGGTCCTCAATCTCTTCCTCGGAAAGGGCCTTTTTCTCCACTGCGGAGAAATCACGATCAAGAGACTCGCAGTCAATCCCTACCTCTTCGGTATCATTATATATGACTGCTACGTATTTGTCTGTATGGGTAATGCTTATGTTGGTGGAAGAGTTCTCGATATATGGCTTGCCATTGTCGTGATGACTCAGATAGACTTTCTCTTCAAACAATGCATCAAGAAGAGCACGTACAGCAAGTTTTTGCTTACGCAGGGATGCACTTTTGATATATGAGATTTCTTCCAATTCGTCTGTAGGTACCGAACTTAATTTCTTAAGTTCAGCTTCAGACTCCGTTATTTGCCAGACTCCCAGTTTCGAGTGGTAGTCGTCGTCAAGATCTTTGATAAGATATAGTGCCATAATTGATTTATATCGCCGCAAAGATAATGATTTTTTGTATATTTGTGCCAATTTAAAAACGCGAAAGTAACAAACTGCTTCAGATTCGCTCGAGCACATATCTCCTTGGGAGAAAGGGATGAAGTCTGACGCAGGCTGTTTTGAAAGTTTATTGTTCGACTAAATATCTTTATTTTTAGAAGTATGAAATATCTTACTGATGAAAAATTGCTCATTGTCGGCGCTGGTGGAATGATCGGCTCCAACATGGCACAGACCGCTCTTATGCTCGGTCTCACCCCTAACGTCTGCCTTTATGACATCTTCGAGCCAGGCGTGCACGGAGTTGCAGAGGAGATTTATCACTGCGCATTCGAAGGAGCCAACGTCACCTGGACAACAGACCCAGCCGTGGCTTTCAAAGATGCCAAATACATCATCTCTTCAGGCGGGGCTCCACGCAAGGATGGAATGACCCGCGAGGATCTTCTCAAGGGCAACTGCAAGATTGCAGCCGAGTTCGGCGATCTCATCAAAAAGTATTGCCCGGATGTAAAACATGTAGTGGTCATCTTCAACCCTGCAGATGTAACGGCACTCACCGCTCTCATCCATTCAGGATTGAAGCCTAACCAGCTCACATCTCTCGCCGCCCTCGACTCTACCAGACTTCAGGAAGGACTTGCACAAGAGTTTGGAGTGCAGCAGAGCAAAGTGACCAACGCCTACACCTATGGCGGTCACGGTGAAGCTATGGCTGTATTCGCATCCAAGGCTCTTATCGACGGAACTCCTCTATCAGAGAAGAACCTCTCTGCCGAGCGCTGGGCCGAGATCAAGCACAACACCATTCAGGGTGGCTCTAATATCATCAAACTCCGTGGACGCAGTTCATTCCAAAGCCCTGCTTACAATGCAGTCAAGATGATTGAGGCTGCAATGGGCGGTGACAAGTTTACATGGCCAGCCGGCTGCTACGTCAACTGCGACACATGCGGCTACAAGAACGTAATGATGGCTATGCCAACTGTCATTGATGCCACCGGTGTTCACTTTACCAAGCCAGAAGGAACAGCACAGGAAATGGCAGACCTTCAGGCATCATACGAGCACCTCTGCAAGATGCGCGACGAGATTATCGAACTCGGTATCGTACCTCCTGTAGCAGATTGGAAAAAAGAGAATCCTAATCTCTAGGAAATAGAATCGTATACTAAAAGAGGCTGGCATTTTTTTGATGCCAGCCTCTTTTATGTTCTTCCAGTAAAGGATTTTTTATTCTCTCTTTAGTGTCTCGCAAGGATTCTCCATTGCAGCCGTCATACTTCTGCACGTCACCACAGCTACCGTCACCAAAAGCACAACTGCAAGCGCAGCCGCAAACACCCACCAATAAATAGGAGTTCTATACGCAAACCCCTCAAGATATCTCCGAACAATAGCCCAGCTAAGCGGTGCCGCCACCACAAAGCAGCATAGCACAATCCGGACAAACTTCATATTGAACATTTTCAATATGTCGCCCACAGTGGCACCATTGACACGGCGGATACCAATTTCCTTACGCCTATATTCGCTTTCAAACATTACCAGTCCGAACACTCCCATAAGAGATATAACGATGGCTAGAATTGCAAATAACGTGACCATCATAGAAGTATTCTTTTCAGTAGCGTACTGCGAGTCAAGCCGTTCATCAAAGAAGTGCACGTCTACCTGGCTCTCGGTCAACTCCGGATCCAATTCACAGAACGCAGAGCGAATATACTTAATAACAGAAGGCATATCAGCATTTACTGAAGTCCTTAGATATAAAGTAGCGAGAGCTCGCCATGGAGCTTTTCCGAAATTATAAAGGGCTATTGGTTCTACAGGACTTGCAAGAGACTGGAAGTTGAAATTCTTGCAGAAGCCAACAATATCAGTTTCAGACCTATGACCATACATCTTATCTTCAAGAGTAAGTCCAAACTTGTCACGTGCCGCCTCATTGAAAATAAACGTTCCGTTCTCAGACTGTTCATCAGACCTGACAAAGTCCCTCCCCTCCACAATATCAATTCCCATCATTTGAAGAAAATTCCAACTTACGGGATAACACTTAAAGTTAATCTGCTCTCCCTTGAATGCTCTCCCCCAGCCCATTCTGCCGTCGCGGACAATCTCTCCATCAGCCCAAGCGACAGACACAATCTGCGGATTGGATAGGAGTTTGGAATCACAAGACGCACGATCCGATGCCACTTTTTGCGTAGCATTGACCACAAGCAGCTGACTCTTGTCAAAACCCATATCATAATGGAGCATATATCTCCGCTGAAGATCCACAAATACAGAGCACACTATAAGCGCGAAGGTTATTACATATTGCACACCTATAAGGGCATATCGGAATATCCTTCCTCTACTTGAAGCACCGAGTCCGCCACGAAGAGCGAGTGCCGTAGGGAACGAGGTAATATAGAACGCAGGATAAAGACTTGACAAAAGGCATAGCACTACAGCAAGTCCAAGTACATAAAGAGCTATGACAACATGGTCTGCAAGACTAATTCCGCCACTCACAAGAGAGTCCACGGAACTGTGCGACAGAGGAATGACTATCACAGCAGCCAGTGCAAGTGCCATCAATATCAAGAAAAGGGATTCCATTACAATCCCAACTATCAGTTCAGACCTCGGAGTACCAAGTATCTTACGAGTGTTCACTGACTTGATTCTTAAAGGCACAAGGGCGAAAAAGAAATTGATAAAATTGATGAATGCTATAAGCAATATCAAGAAAGCAATGGCAATAAGGGTATAGGTTGATGTCCTACTTCCTTGTTTTCCGGGGCTATTGACCCTATGATCAAAGTATAAATCATCAAGAGAGAATAAAGTAGGAGTCAAGGCATCAAGAACAGAATTGAGATCTTCTTCATCAATCTCATCATCATCTCCAAAAGCGTATAGTTTTATCCTCTCCACAGCTTTCTCCGTAAACTCCTCTGTATCAGACGAGGAACGAAGTTTTACGTAATATGGGTAACTCCACTCGCTTGTATCATCAATACACTCTGGCCCGATATTTACGAGCACTTTGGTATTCTCCAAATCTGTCCCCTTAGGGAAGTCCTTATATATCAGGGATACTTTCAACTGATGTTTCCCATTGTTCGCATTAGTCCACAACGCATCCCCGACAGATACTCCAAGCCGAGCTGCAGTCTCCTCTGAAATGGCCACATCGCTAGAAGTCTGCATATCTTCGGCACGTCCAGACACAGTCTCCACCCCAAATGTCTCCAATGCGCCATAAGAGAATCTGCCATAGCCCACCGATATCGAAGAACCATAAGAAGGATCAGAATATAACTTACACGATCCACTGCTCCTATCAGACATCATAACCCCTCCGCTCTCCACACAGGAAACGTTCTCTATCACATCCTCCCATACCGGTCGAGCCAGGTATGTCATATATTTGTCCGGACTATACCAATCCTTGACAGAAATTATGAACACCCTATCAGAGTCCTTTATGGACTTGTTGTAATTCAAGTCATAATGTACCTGAACCATTATGATATAAAGAGCCGCAAACGCCATGGCCATACCAATGATGTTTAGCAATGACGAGGCTATATATTTGCGGCCTCTCATTATATTGCCCATCATCTTACAACTCGTTCTTGACGTCGCTTACAATCTTTCCATCAAACAGGTCAATAGTCCTCCGAGCCACAGCCGCATCTCTCTGGGAGTGGGTTACCATAACGATGGTGGTTCCATCATTGTTAAGTTCAGAAAGCAAGTCCATAACTTCCTTACCATTCTTGGAGTCAAGGTTTCCAGTAGGCTCATCGGCAAGAATCAGCTTTGGTCCAGCTACCACGGCTCGGGCAATGGCAACTCTCTGTTGCTGTCCGCCAGAAAGCTGCTGAGGAAAATGCTTGGCACGATGACTTATGTTCATGCGCTGCATGATTGCATTCACTTTCTCCTTACGTTCAGTGGCTGAAATATTGAGATAGCGCAGAGGTAACTCTATGTTATCATATACATTAAGTTCATCAATAAGATTAAAACTCTGGAACACGAATCCGATATTTCCCTTACGGAATTTTGTACGATCTTTCTCCTTGAGCGAAGCAACCTCCTTTCCAAGAAGCTCATAAGAACCAGAGGTAGGATTATCTAGTAGACCGAGAATATTCATAAGTGTGGATTTTCCACATCCTGACGGACCCATAATAGCCACGAATTCTCCATCCTTAATTTCAAATGAAACACCGGCAAGCGCAGTAGTTTCAATTTCTTCAGTCCTAAAGACCTTGGTTAGATTCTCAACTTTAATCATCTTATTCGACATTTATATTATTAGGAAGAAAACATCATTTACCGTGCCATATCGCATATATTATTAATTATCAGCAACTTACACTCATTACACATTCCTGTAATTTGTAAATATTTTTTACACCTCATGTAAAAAATATTTACACCTCTCCCTTCACACATAACATTTGCAAAAATTTATGGATAATAGTATCTTTACCCCCAATAAAACACACACAATGTGAAAAAAACGGGGAAAATACTTGTCGTAGACGACAACTCAGGAATCAGAGCCGCACTCAAGATATTACTTCCATCACACTTCGAGGAAGTAGAACTCATCCCTTCTCCAGTGACTTTAATAAGCACGGTAGAGTCGTTTAGGCCGGATGTAGTACTATTGGACATGAATTTCAACACGGATATCAATTCTGGAAATGAAGGCTTGTATTGGCTAACTGACCTTAAAAAAAGGTTTCCCGAACTAGTAGTGGTGCTCTTCACCGCATACGCAGACGTACAACTCGCCGTGGAGGGCATGAAACGTGGGGCGTATGACTTTATTGTAAAGCCGTGGGACAACGATAAGTTAATCTCCACCCTTAAATCCGCCTGTACAGTTACAAAAAAACATGAAGAATCAACATCTTCTTCCTCTGACTCGACCGCAAGAATATTCTGGGGCAACACCATCGGGATGGATAACATTCGTAAGATGGTGGAAAAGATAGCCCCGACAGATGCCACCGTACTCATTACCGGAGACAACGGCACCGGAAAGGACGTACTGGCAAGAGAAATACACAAGCAATCCCTTCGCGCCGGAAGGAAGATGATAAGTGTGGACGCAGGTGCAATTCCAGAGAGCCTGTTTGAAAGCGAACTTTTCGGGCACGTAAAAGGCGCCTTTACGGATGCCGTGGCGGACAGAAAAGGCTTCTTCGAGGAAGCTTCAGGCAGCACATTATTTCTTGATGAAATAGGAAACATTCCTCTTTCCATGCAGGCGAAGCTACTACGCGCACTTCAAAATAGGGCTATCAGCCGCGTCGGAGACAACAAGGTCATACCCATAGATATCCGACTGATTTGTGCCACAAATATGGATCTCGGCAAGCTTGTATCTGAAGGCAGGTTCAGGGAGGATTTGTACTATCGTATCAATACCGTTCATTTCAGAATTCCAACCTTGCACGAAAGAGCTGTAGACATTCCAGACTTATCAAAACTGTTTCTTGGCAAGTATGCAGACAAATACCATAGAAACGTCAGAAGCATCAGTCAGGAAGCCATTGAAGAGATGAAAACCTATCCTTGGAATGGTAACATACGAGAGTTACAGAACTGCATTGAGAAAGCGGTGATCCTATGTGAAGGAGAAGAACTTACCCCGGCAGATATACAATTGCCGGAAGTACAGCACACCTCAGCCTCCCACGATCCAAGCACGGAGACCCTTGATCAAGCGGAAGAGCGTATCATAAGAAACACAATAGAAAAATATTCTGGCAACCTTTCACTCGTAGCCAAAGCGCTTGATATCAGCAGGCCAACCCTCTACAACAAACTCAAAAAGTATGGGATATGATGCCCCCTGATTGGCTTTTGGAATTTCTCTCCACCACACCAGCTAGACTTGCCGCAACCTCTCTTATTATTGTAGCTACGGCTGTCGTCACCAGGAGTATCACGAAACGGAAGATAATCGGGAAGATCAACTTCATGTCCGATGCGTTGAGTAGTGGAGAGTCCATGTTCCGCTACTCGCTTCAGAAACGCTCCAACCGCACCCTCAACTTCGCCCTCAACCGGCTCCGTGGAATATTTGAAGACGAAAAGGAGAGAGAAAAAGAAAGAGAGAAATATTTTGAACTCATGCTTGACCATGTACAGAGCGGCGTGATAGTTCTTAACGGAGAGAAAGTAGAGTATTGTAACGACATTGCCCGAAGTTTCCTCGGAATGGCCGACATATCCAAACTCCGGCAAATAGAAAGAATTTCCCCAGAACTAGCCATGTGCTTTCGGAGTGTAGGCGAGACCGAAACCAAAGCCACATTCCAGTCCGAACGCGGCACTGTGCATTTTTCTGTAAACTCATGTATGACTAAACTCCATTCAAATTATGTCAAAATAGTTACGTTTAACGACATAACCATGGAAATGGAAAATAATGAGAGCGAATCATGGACCAAACTGATACGCGTTCTCACACATGAGATAATGAATACGGTGACTCCTATAGCCACCCTTAGTTCGGCACTGTCGCAGAACCCGAAGGAATACAATGATGAAGAACTCCGATCAGCTCTTACCACCATAGCCTCCTCATCAGAGGGGCTGATTAGCTTCGTACAGTCATATAGATCTCTTACACATATTGCCACTCCGGTCAGAAAAGCATTCTATTTCAGCGATATAGCTCATGATTCCATCAATATAGCAGGTGCCAACTGGCCTTCCGTAAATGTTCGTTATGAAGAGTTTTCGGAGAACATCATCCTATATGCTGATCAGGGTCAACTATCACAAGTTATAAACAATCTAGTCAAGAATGCAGCACAAGCCGAAGCAAAAAACATCACCATTACGGCAGAAATCAACAAACGCGACCAGGTTGTGATAAACGTATCCAACGACGGGAATCCTATCAGCAAATCATGTCAGGAACAGCTTTTCGTGCCTTTCTTCACCACCAAAGGCTCTGGAGGCACTGGCGTAGGACTAAGCCTTGCACGACAGCTGATACGCCTCAACGGAGGCACAATAAGCCTAACTTCAAGCACGACGGAATCCACCATATTCACAATTGTGCTATAGAGTCAAAAACCTGTTTTGGACCTCCGTCTATTGACGGATAATGAGTTCATCTTTGTCGCCAAAAGAGTCATAACTTGAAACTATCACACTCTCTCCTGGAGCAATCCCCTCAAGAACCTCATAATATTGTGGGTTTTGGCGCCCTATACGGATACTACGTTTAACGGCTTTAGTGCCATCATCACTTACCACATAAATCCATCTTCCACCCGTATTCTGATAGAATGAACCGCGTGGTATGAGTACCGCCTCAGCACTCTGACCGAGCTGAAGGTTGAGGTAATAAGTCTGTCCGGTGCGGATATTCTCTGGCTGCTGGCCGTCGAATCTAAAATCAGCCTTAAACTTACCATCACGCACTTCCGGATACACTTTGCGTATAACGGCCGAGTACTTCTCATTCTGACGCTCAAATGTCGCCTCAAGTCCTGCCGAAATACGATCAATATAGTGTTCGTCTATCTGTGCTTCAATCTTGTAAGAATCAAGGTTATTGATCTGGCCTATTCGAGCTCCGGCAGACAAGGTCTGTCCAAGTTCAACATCCAGCAGTCCAAGTTCGCCACTGATCGGTGCTTTCACAGAAAGATTCTCCTTACGGCGCCGTATCATATTCATATTGATACGCATATTATCAAGACTCTCGTGCATCTGTGCTATCTGGGTCCCCCTATAGAGGCTGTCCTGGTACTCTCTTTCCACTACAAGATCCAGCTTGTCCTTGGCAAGTTCATAATCCTCTTCTGCTTTCAAGAATTCTTCTCTTGCTATAAGTTTGTCCTCATAAAGAGACTTTTTCTGCTCGTATGCCCTCTTGGCCCGTCTCACTTCTACCTGAAGTGTAAGCTTTTCCTGACGTACAGACAACTTCTGCTGCTCCATGGAAATCATGGTATTACGCAGGATATTTTCTTTTTCCGCAAGCTCAGCCTCTGAGTTAAGAATCTGCATGTCAAGACTTTCGTTAGAGAGTATCACTATCACATCTCCAGCATTGACCTTATTGCCCTCTTCGGCAACGATTCTCTGTACATTTCCACCCTCGGTCGGGCTAATCTGCACAGTTGTCATAGGCTGCACCTGACCGCTTACACGAATGTAATCATTAAATTCTCCTTGTTTGGCTTTCTCCACTATGAGAGCGCTTCCGTCCACCCTCAACTTGGATCCACGTCCTGTAAATACCAGCACACCAATAAGTACGACAGCAGCACCAGCCACCCAATATTTGATAGCATTCTTCGTAAATGCGGCAGCAAAGCCAGTCTTTTTCTCTATTACCTTATCCATGATTTCTCTTATTTCATTATTGATCCAAATATCTAACTCCTGAATAATACTCTACCACACCCCTCTTGATGTAGAACTTGAACAGAGCGTTCATCATATCAGCCTTAGAAGAAAGGTATTGGTTCGTTGCCGTCTGATACTCTATCGGGGATATCAAACCCTGCTCATACTGCTTCCTGCTGAGTTTGTAAGCCTCAGCCTGAACCTCAGCGTATCGCTCTGCCTGTAGGAATGCATCCGAAGCTCCATCCCTATCTTGAACGGCCCGGCGCACTTCGGCTTCTATATCACGCAGCTTCTGATTGTACTCTGCGTTGTATCGATTATACGCATTACGCCGCTTGTATATGTTGCTTAACCGGCTAAGCCGTGAGTAGATCGGAATAGAAAGAGACAATTGAACATATTCTCCACCGTTATTGCTAAACTGATCTCTAAAAGGTCTGGTACTGATATTCCCTCCTGGGTACGAGAAGTACGTAGTAGACCACCCTCCATAAAGAGAAAGTGAGGGAAGGGTCTGCCATTTGGCTGTGTTGAGCTGGAGCTTGGCATTCTCCATTGCACCAAGAGCGATACGAACCGAAGGGTTATTCGTTTTAGCGTATTCTACTATACCATCCACATCGTCTTGCGAATCAAATAAGTACTCGGCGTTTATATCCGTAACTATGCTCAAGGTGGAGTCCAACGGCCAGAACATAAGGTCTTGAAGTGTCGTCAAGGCATCTGTTTTCGCATTTCGGGCATTGGTATAGTCAAGTTGGCGTTTAGCCATGTCTGACTCACTCTGCACTACATCGGCATATCCTTTCATGCCGAGTTGTTCCTGCTTCTTGACAAGAATGAGGCTCTCCTGCGCTGTGCGAAACTGCTCTTCACAACTATCTGATAATAGAGAATAATAGACTGCGTTATAATACGCCTCCATGGTAGCCAGACAGATATCAGCTTCAGCTTGTTGCTCCTCGGAAATACCCATATTGAGCGATGTCCGTGAAATCTTCATATTATTTACAGCCTCAAATCCATTGAAAAGTGAGATGCCGGCAGAAAGGCTGTAACTATTATGAAAAGATGTCGTATTGACGTATGTATTGGTCTGAGGGTCAATAGTACGTCCAAAGTTATAATATGCATAGACACCGCCTTCAATTGACGGAGTAAAAGCTTGAAGTATAGCAGAGCGGCGGTCAAGACGCGCATCATCAGTGTCTGCTTTGCGGATACGCATCTTGGTGGAGTTGGACACCGCATACTCCATGCAGTCCTTCAGAGACATCTGCTTCTGCTGGGCGATAGCAATTACTGACCCGGCACAGAACAAGACTACCGATATAACCGTTTTTCCTTTCATTTCTTTCATATTTACACTTGACAGGGAACACTCATCGTGCCAAAGTCATCAAACATCTATGTCTTAACAAGTTAGCAAATTGACAAATCACGCATTCTGTAATATTTTTTTACACTCAATGTCAAAAAAATTTACAGCCGGGCATCTTCACGACGTCCGGCTGTAAAGTAAAACAAGTACAACAACTAGTCTTCTGCCGCCTCCGCAGCTGCGTATTCGGCAAGAAGCTTGGCCTGCACGTCACCTGGTACAGGCTGATAGTCTGCAAACTCCTTCTCAAAAGATGCACTTCCGGCAGTAAGCGAACTCAACGAAGTAGAGTAGCGGTAAAGTTCTGCCTGAGGAACCCTTGCTTTCAATACAGCGAATCCCTTATCCGTATCCATGTCTCCGAGCACACCGCGGCGGTTCTGAAGATCGGACATCACCGCTCCCTGATATTCTGGAGGAGTCATAACGGTAACATTGTATATCGGCTCAAGGATCTTAGGACCAGCATTGCGGAAGGCCTCTTTGAAAGCATTTCGGCCTGCAATTATAAATGCTATTTCCTTGGAATCAACCGGATGCATCTTTCCGTCATAGACAAACACCCTAATATCTCGTGCGTAAGAACCGGTTAGAGGTCCCTCGCTCATTTTTTCCTTAATACCCTTAAGAATGGCAGGCATAAAGCCAAGGTCGATAGCGCCTCCTACAACACAGTTGTAGAATTCGAGTTTTCCACCCCACTCAAGATCCGTAATATCCTGGGTCTTAACATTGAGTTGAGTGTCTTTACCGTCTATCTTGAACTTAGTATTAAGTTCGCCTTCGGCTGGGCATACGAGAAGATGCACTTCTCCGAACTGACCGGCGCCGCCAGACTGCTTCTTGTGCCTATATTGTGCAGTAGCAACTTTAGTAATGGTCTCACGGTATGGCACTTTAGGAGCAAATAACTCCACATCCACGCCAAACTCATTGACAAGACGCCATTTAACGATATTGATATGCTGCTCACCATTCCCCTTGAGAATAGTCTGGCGGAGTTCTTTGTTATAATCCACCACTACGGTAGGGTCCTGAGAAGAAATTTTCTTTAGAGCATCTCCCAGTTTCTGCTCATCCTGAACCACCTTTGCCTTGATGGCACACTCATACTTGGATGCCGGGAATTCAATCCTATCGTAATTGATGCCAGAACCAGGAAGAGAAAGGGTGGTATTGGCGCGGCTATTCTTCAGCTTGACTGCGCATCCAAAGTCTCCTGCATGAATCTGGTCCACAGGCTCCCTTTTCTGACCAGCCACTGCATAAATGGTGGAAAGACGGTCTTTTCCTCCAGTTGTAGGGTCCTCAAGATCAATACCAGGGGTCACGGTGCCACTCATTACTTTGAAGTAAGAAACCTCTCCGAGGTGTGGTTCCACCGCATTCTTGTAGATAAAAATGGAAGGGGCACCATCTTCCTTGTTGGTAGGGACAGGAGCCACTCTTCTGGTAAATTCCAAGAGCCTCTTGACTCCTATGTCTTTCTTGGCAGAAACGCAGAAGACCGGGTATGCCTCACCTTTACTGATACCGACACTCAAGCCCTTGCGGATTTCATCTTCAGTAAGACTTCCTGCCTCGAAGAACTTCTCCATAAGAGTATCGTCATACTCAGCTGCCTTCTCAATCAGCTCCTGACGTGCCTCTTCTGCCCTTGAAAGAAGGTCTGAAGGGATCTCAAGATCTTCACGCGTGCCATTATTGTCCTTAAAGTGATAATACTTCATCGTGAGGACATCCACGAATCCGTCAAATGAAGGTCCGGTAGTCACTGGGAACTGGATATATACAGACTTCTTCCCAAATGACTCCTTGATGGTATTCTGCACGAGGTCCCAATCAGCCTTTTCCCCATCAAGCTGGTTGACAGCAATAATGAGAGGAAGGGACTTTTTCTCGGCAAGACGAATAAATTTTTCAGTGCCTACCTCTACACCCTGCTGGGCGTTAATCACGAGCACACCGCACTCGCAAACTTTGAAAGCGGAATAGGCGCCGCCGATGAAATCATCTGCTCCCGGGGTATCGATAAAATTGAACTTGGTATTCTGGAACTCGGCATAAAGAGGCGTAGCATATATGGAACGCTGATTGATCTTCTCGAGTTCATTGTAGTCAGACACGGTGTTCTTGTCCTCTACAGTACCTCTTCTGTCAATGACCTTACCCTCAAAGAGCATGGCTTCAGCCAACGTGGTCTTGCCGGACTTTGTAGCTCCGAGAAGTACCACGTTGCGGATTTCTTTGGTTGTGTATTCTTTCATTTTCAATGTTATTAATTATTAATAATTTCAATAATGTCTATGCGAGACTTACAAATCTAATAAAAAATGATTCTAAATACAAGATTTTTCAGTCCAATATTGCAGAAATAACTCTTCTCCTGACATTCCTATCTCTTCCAAAAGCATTTCATTTAATTCAGCCGCCCGCAAATTCAGAACACTGCACATCTCACCATAAGACATTTCGGCATCCTGAATGTCTTCCATAGCTTGCATTAATCTGCAATAATCGTTTAATATACCCATGACTCAAAATATTGTCCTATGCAAAAATGGTCCAATGTTCATTAATTCGCAACATACCAAAACAAAGTGCAGATAAATATTTCTGTTTTTTAGATAAATGTATCTTTTTTATGAACACTGTCCATAAATAGTGGAATAACCATTCCGAACTATGCTCCTATATTTGGAATTGGATTATAGTAAAAATGAACAGCGACAGCATTCATAGACAAATCAGGCACATAAGGGAAGCAGCAGGCCTTTCCCAGGCAGCTATGGCAGAGGAGTTAGGAATCGGCCGTACCACATATATTAACTTCGAGACAGGAAGGACCAAACTCTTCAGCGCCGTATTATCTGCATTTTTAGAGTATTTCAAGCTCAGCGAAAGCGAAGTGCTAGCATCCAGCAATATCGATTCTGGAGTACTTGCAGAGAATCCAAACTTTGAAGAAATGAAGCGCACCCTGACGGAAGAGTACGAAAAAAGGCTGTCGGAATACCAGAAAAGATGCACGGAGCTGGAAGAGAAAATCGCCAAAGACGAGCAAATAATAGACTCTCTGACCCAAACAAACCGCTATCTTATTAGCCAACTCCATAAAAATGACTAATTTTGTGGCATTATGCCACGAGTGATTCACTTGTCAGCGTGTCGGACTCCAGGAATATTGGAGGCCGGGTGTGATGAAGCCGGAAGAGGACCTCTGGCCGGGCCGTTGTATGCCGCAGCAGTCATACTTCCGGAGCACTTCCGGCACCCAAGACTCAATGACTCAAAGCAGATGTCCCCCAAAGACAGGTCCGAAATGCGTATAATTATCGAGAAAGAAGCCATCAGCTGGGCCGTGGAGGAAATTAGCGCAGAGGAGATAGATACCCTCAACGTTCTCTGGGCATCGGTAGAGGGCATGCAGAGGGCGGTACGCAGGTTGAGCGTAAAGCCTGAAATGATTCTTGTGGATGGGAATAGGTTTAAGCCTATGGATGGATACGAATATGTCACGGTAGTACACGGGGATGCAACCTATGCCAGCATCGCTGCGGCTTCGGTATTGGCTAAGACATACAGAGACGACAAGATGCGAGAGCTTTCCCTTGAGTATCCTCAGTACGGCTGGGACAGAAATATGGGTTATCCTACGCCAGAGCACATTGAGGCAATAAAGAAATACGGTCTGACACCTTACCATAGGCGCTCATTTCACCCTAAGGCTTTGGAAATAGGTTTATTTGATTGAACGATTAAAAGAATATGAAAAGAATTATCATCACTGCCGCGATTACCCTTTGCCTCGCGGCCCAGACAAAAGCGGACGAGGGGATGTGGATGCTACCCCTATTGGAAAAGATCAATAGCGAAGCACTCGCCAACCTCGGTTCGAGGCTAACGCCGGACCAGATATATAGCATCAATCATTCGTCTATCAAGGATGCTGTGGTACAGTTCGGCGGTGGTTGTACTGGAGAAATAATCTCCGACAACGGGCTTCTTGTCACCAATCATCACTGCGGATATGCCAGCATTCAGGCATTGTCAAGTGAAGAACATAATTACCTTGAAGACGGGTTTTGGGCGCAGAGTCTCTCTGAAGAAATTCCTGTCCCGGGACTCAGTGTAAGTTTCCTCGTAAGCATGGAAGACGTAACCGGAATGGTTGACACCGAGAAAGCACGCAAGAAAATCATCAAGAAAGCCCAAAAGAACAATCCGGGATGTACGATCCAGATTACTGGATTCTACAATGACAACGTCCAGTACCTAATAGTGTACAAGGTATATACAGATGTACGTTTCGTAGGCGCACCCCCTGCATCCATGGGCAAATTCGGAGGAGATACCGACAACTGGATGTGGCCGCGCCACACATGCGACTTTTCGATGTTCAGAGTGTACGCTGGACCGGACAATCAGCCAGCACAGTATTCAGAATCAAATGTTCCGTTGAAACCAGCACATAGCCTCGGCATCTCGCTCAAAGGAGTGGAAGAGGGCGATTTCGCCATGATTATGGGATACCCTGGACGTACCCAGAGATTCCAGACAGCTGCCCAGTTGGAGGAAATGCTCGCCATAAATGATATCCGCATCGATGCAAGAACTGTTCTACAGGACGTAATGTGGAAAGAAATGCGGTCAGATGAAGTAGTCGGTCTCAAGTATGCCAATAAATACGCCAGTTCATCCAATGGGTGGAAGAAATGGCAAGGTATGAGGGAAGCTTTTGCTAAACTTGATGTAATCGGCAGGGAACTTGATAAGGAGCAGAGACTTGAGGAATGGATAATTGCTACCCCCGAACGTGAATCCCTATACGGCGGAGCCATAGAGGGTATCAAAAATGTGGTGGAATCTCGCCGCAGCAGCTACGAAAGTTACATACTTCTTTCAGAGACTCTAGGCAAGATAGAATTGCTTGGTATGGTAAACGCCAATAGCAATGCCAAATACAAAGACTATGATGCCAATGTGGATAGAAAAATTGCACTCGCGCTCGCAGAGCACTACATAGAAAGGGCTAGTGATGAAGAAAAAGTCGACGTAAGTCGAGAATATATCGAAAACATGTTCCGCACCAGTGCGTTTATATCACCAGAAAGGCTTGAATCGGCACGCGCTGCTGGCATTGACCTGTCCAACGACCCGGCAGTGTTGCTTAGAGACAAGGTCAGAGAAGCAGCAATAAACCTTCAAACCACATACACGAGCGAAGTCCAGGAACTTAACGACTGCTCGAAGAGGTATGCAGCAGCCCTTCTTGAATGGCAGAAGGACAGGCCAAGCTATCCTGACGCCAATTTCACTTGCCGTCTGACTTACGGCACCGTCAAGGGTTATGAGCCAAAGGACGGAGTGATTTACAAATATTACACTACACTCAAAGGAGTGATTGAGAAGGAAGATCCGGATAACTACGAATTCCGAGTACCTTCTAAAGTCAAAGAACTCTACCAGAATAAGGATTACGGCATGTATGCGGACGCGGAAGGTAATCTGCGCACCTGCTTCCTTACTAATCTTGATATCACAGGGGGGAACTCAGGAAGTCCTGTCCTTGATGCAGATGGTAACCTCGTAGGACTTGCTTTTGACGGAAACTGGGAGGCCATGAGCGGAGATGTAATCTTCGAGCCAGAACTCCAAAGATGTATCTGTGTGGATATTAGGTATGTCCTCTTCATGATGGATAAGTTCGGCGAAGCTGGTTATCTGCTAGACGAAATGAACATAATAAGGTAATATGACAAAAGAAGAAATAATAGAAGCACTAAAGGAGGTTCATCATCCTGGTCGCTCCGATAGAGACATAGTGAGCCTCGGAATGGTTCAGAGTGTGGAATCTGACGAGGCGTCCGTAGTGGTGACTCTCGCCTTTTCCAAGAGACGAGATCCTCTTGCCGAGTATATAATAGGTAGCACTAGAGCCTGCCTTATAAGGCACCTGCCTTCATCCATAAAAACAGAAGTTAAGACTGTGGTTGTGGATGAAGTAAAAGAAAAGAAGAAAACCAACGTCAACGAACTTGACTTGGAGCAGCTCCGAACCGTAAGGCATATCGTGGGCATCGCTTCCGGAAAAGGCGGTGTGGGTAAATCCACGGTGGCTGTCAATTTGGCCTGCGCCCTCGCGAGACTAGGATACAAGGTAGGACTGGCCGATGCAGATGTGTATGGTCCATCCATTCCCACAATGACAGGCACAGAAGGCGCGACTCCACTTGCAGAGGACAATGACGGAAAAGAGCTCATCATTCCGCTTGAGAAATATGGAGTTAAATGGATGTCCATCGGATATTTCGCAGAGAAAGGACAGGCTCTCATCTGGCGTGGACCGATGGCTTGCAATGCTCTGAAACAGATGATTCTCCAAGTCAAGTGGGGAGACCTTGACTTCCTTCTCATCGATATGCCGCCGGGAACAGGCGACATCCATATAAGCCTCATTCAGGACATCCCGGTCGAAGGCGCCGTGGTAGTCACCACTCCTCAAACCGTAGCACTTGCGGATGTAGAAAAGGGGGTCAATATGTTCAGGAACCCTGGGGTAAACAAGCCTATTTTTGGCCTTATTGAGAATATGGCATGGTTCACACCGAAAGAACATCCGGATGAGAAGTACTTCATATTCGGAAAGGACGGTGGCACCAGAATGGCTGAAGACCTCGGAATAGATCTGCTCGGAAAAATTCCGCTAGTGCAAGGCATTAGGGAAAGCGGAGACTCTGGAGAGCCGGCTGCCATGGGCACAGGACCTGATGGAGCGGCATTCGTTGAACTTGCGGGAAAACTCGCCCATAAACTCGGATAGAGCATGGAAGTACGAGCAAAGAAAGCACTCGGACAACATTTCCTTACCGATCAAGGTATTGCTATGACCATTGTGGACTCTCTCACTACGGAGGGAGTCCGCGATGTATTGGAGATCGGACCGGGAATGGGTGTGTTGACGCAGTACTTGCTAAAAAGGGATGACATTGACCTGAAACTCGTGGAACTTGATGGAGAATCGGTAGAATATCTGCTGACTCATTTTCCAGGGATGCAGGGAAGGCTTTATGAGGCAGATTACCTAAGACTTGACATACACACTCTTTTCAAAGGTCAATATCGGGTGATCGGCAATTTTCCTTACAATATCTCATCCCAGATTTTTTTCAAGATCCTGGACGATAAGGACAGAGTACCGGAAGTCGTGTGCATGATACAGAAAGAGGTTGCAGATCGCATCGCTGAGAAACCAGGGACCAAGACTTACGGGATATTGTCTGTATTACTTCAAGCGTGGTATGACATTGACTATATTATACCCGTAGGCTCGGGCGCATTCTGTCCGCCGCCAAAGGTACAATCTGCCGTCATACGACTGAGACGGAACTCACGTACTTCTCTTGGATGCGATGAGAAACTCTTCAAGACAGTGGTGAAGACAGCATTCAACCAACGACGAAAAACGCTTCGCAATGCGCTAAAGCCACTGCTCACTGACTCCGTAGACAAGAGTGCTCCTGTCTTTGACCTTCGCGCCGAACGGCTATCGGTGGAAGACTTCGTGGACCTTACCAATACACTGTCTTCCACGCAAGAACTCTAAGCGCCGACCTCAGATTTCATCTCTCGAAGAAGATCGAAAGCTTGAAGCGGAGTCATATTGTTAAGGTCCGCTTTCTCAAGTTTGGACTTCAACGAAGAAAGCGTAGGGTCATCAAGCTGAAAGAAAGAGAGTTGCACGCTTCCATCCTCCTCAATCTCGGTATTTTTGGCATGTTTCTCGCGACGCTCAAGGTTCTTGAGTGTCTTTTCCGCACAGTCTATAACCTCCCGCGGCATACCGGCAAGACGGGCGACATGAATACCAAAACTGTGGGCCACCCCACCTGGAACGAGTTTCCTAAGGAAAATGATATCATGACCGTCCTCCTTGATGGCTATATGGTAATTCTTTACTCGAGGGAAAATGGATTCCATGTCATTGAGCTCATGATAGTGGGTAGCAAAGAGAGTCTTTGCCCCTTTCCCCGAGTTGTGAATATACTCCACCAAAGCACGTGCTATAGACATTCCATCGTATGTAGAGGTTCCTCTGCCTATCTCGTCAAGAAGGACAAGAGAACGGGCCGACAAGTTGTGCATAATCATGGATGTCTCGAGCATCTCCACCATGAAAGTCGATTCTCCGCGAGAAATATTATCTGTGGCGCCCACACGGGTGAAAATCTTGTCAAAATACCCGAATCTCGCTGAATCAGCAGGCACAAAAGACCCTATCTGGGCAAGAAGTACTATTAGCGCAGTCTGGCGCAGAAGAGCAGATTTACCAGCCATGTTTGGCCCTGTAAGAATGATAATCTGATCGCCCTTGCTATCCATAGAGATATCATTAGGAACGTACTCCTCGCCAGGAGCCATAAGAGTTTCTATCACCGGATGACGTCCTGCCTTTATCTCCAATACGCTGCTCTTATCTACTACAGGACGGCAATAATGCCTTTCATCCGCTTGATGGGCGAAACCTTGAAGGACATCAAGTTCCGCTATTACACGGCAGTTGGACTGAATATCCCTGATGGACTTCTGTACATCCGCAACAAGCTCCGAATATAGGCGACTTTCAAGCTCATATATTGACGCCTCGGCCCCAAGTATCTTCTCTTCGTATTCCTTGAGCTCCGGGGTAATATAGCGTTCAGCACTTACAAGTGTCTGCTTGCGAATCCAGTCTTTAGGCACAAGGTCGCGAGATGCGTTACGCACCTCAATATAATATCCAAAGACGTTATTGTACCCTATCTTGAGGGATGTGATACCAGTACGCTCCACCTCTCTCTCCTGCATCTTGGCAAGATAGTCCTTTCCTCCGCGGGAAATACCTCTGAGCTCATCAAGTTCAGCACTCACTCCCGAAGCAATAACATCCCCTTTCCCTATCATAGTCGCAGTATCTTCCGCTAGCGTCGACTGAATCCTACCCTTTATCTTTCCAGTATTTTTCATACTGGAAATCAGCTTATCAAGCGATGCAATATCAGTCCCGGAGCATAATGAAACTATTGGCTCCATTTGGTCAAGAGAACGCCCAAGCTGACGCACCTCACGAGGCAGAATCTTCCCTGTCGCGGCACGAGAGATTATCCTTTCCAAATCGCCCACACTACCCACGCACTCACGGAGTCTTGAACGAAGTTCTTCGTTGTCACGGAAAAGTTCCACTATATCATAGCGTGCATCAAGCTTGTCAATATCAAGAAGCGGCATCGCCAACCACTCCCTGAGCAGCCGGGAACCCATAGGGGAACAGCAGCGGTCAATAGTGTCTACCAGGCTAACACCATCCTTTCCGGCATTACTCTGAAAAACCTCAAGATTGCGGAAGGTAAACTTATCCATCCAGACGAACTTATTCTCGTCTATCCGTGATATAGAGCAGATATTGCCTAGTCCAGCGTGCTGTGTCTGCTCAAGATAAGCGATCAGAGCACCAGCAGCGCACACGGCAAGCGGGTAGCGATCAATAGCAAAACCCTTGAGACTGCTCACACCAAACTGGGTCTTGAGTTTATCTTCGGCAGTACTCTGCACAAAAGCCCACTCGTCAAGGGGGGATATAAAATAGTCTGGGAACTTCTCCTTGACAGCCTTGCAAAGTTCTTTTTCCACGACCAACTCCTTAGGCGAGAACGAAGAAAGCAATGTCCCGATGTAATCAACGGAGCCTTGCGCTACCTTGAAGGTACCTGTGGAAACATCCAGGAATGCAGCTCCGCACTGCTGTCCGTCAAAATGAAGCCCAGATAGAAAGTTGTGTTCACTGCTATCAAGCATACCTTCACCGAATGCTATGCCTGGGGTGAGAATTTCAGTAACACCTCGCTTTACAAGCTTGGTCTTAACCAAGGCAGGATCTTCAAGTTGATCACAGATGGCCACCTTATAGCCAGCACGGACTATCTTCTGAAGATAGGACTCAAGGGCATGATGCGGGAAACCGGCCATCGCGGTAGTGCCCTTGTCACCGTTGGAGCGGCGCGTCAGAACTAGCCCGAGAAGTTTGCTCGCAAATACCGCATCATCAGAATATGTCTCATAGAAATCTCCGACTCGATACAGAAGCAATGCTTCCGGATGCTGTGCCTTTATGCTGAAATACTGCTTCAGCAGCGGCGTATCTTCTCCATTCTTAGCCATAAAGTAAAACTGAATATCTCACAAAATTAATAAAATTATCCGTACCTTTGAACCCGTTATGGAAGATAAACGCAGACTGCTCATAATCACATACTACTGGCCCCCTACCGGTGGCTCAGGTGTGCAGCGTTGGGTCAAGTTCTGCAAGTATCTCCCGGATTTCGGGTGGAGTAGCGTCATATACACTCCCGAGAATCCAGAAAGACTCGCTTACGATAAGAGCCTGGAGTCAGATATTCCATCTGACACAGAAGTTCTCAGCACGCACATCACTGAACCCTACGCACTGTACCGTAAACTGCTTGGGAGAAGAGACAGACAGCAGGTCAACCCGCTAAATTCCACGGACAATTCTTTCAAATCGCGTCTTTCACGCTGGCTTCGAGGCAACCTGTTCATCCCGGACCCACGTGTAAGCTGGGTTCGCCCATCAGTCAGGTATCTATGTAAGTATCTTAAAAGTCACCCCGTAGATGCCGTCATCACCACAGGTCCACCGCAGTCAATGCATCTCATTGGTAGAGAACTCAAGCGCCGCACGGGAATTACATGGATAGCCGATTTCCGCGATCCATGGACACAGATGTTCTACTATAAGCACCTGAACCTCAGCAAGTATGCGGACAGGAAGCATCACCGTCTTGAGCAGAGTGTTCTCGATGAGGCCGATGTCGTAATAGCAGTCTCTCCGCTTGTGAGAGATGACTTTGCGACCCAGACGTCCACCCCGGTAGAACTTATCACCAACGGGTTCGATCCGGATGACTTTCCCAAAACAATGAGCACGCCGCCACAGGACGAAAAGTTCAGGATCGTGCACACTGGACTATTTGCATCTGACGGCAATCCGATAAACCTCTGGAGCGCGCTTTCCGACAAGTGTAGAGAAGACAAACAGTTTGCGGACAGACTGGAAATTCGCCTTGCAGGCAAGACTGACAAAGAAATTGTCGATTCCATCAAAGCCTACGGGCTCGGAAGCAATCTGATAAATCTTGGCTACCTTCCTCACGAAAAGGTCGTTCAGGAGCAGCGCAATGCAAGCCTGCTTATCCTACCGCTCAGGCGAGAGCCAGAGTACTCAAAAGTCTTGCCTGGAAAAATTTTCGAGTATATCGCATCCGGACGACCGGTTCTCGGCATTGGACAAGAGGATGGAGCCGCGGCAAGGGTTTTAGAAGACTCTGGAGCTGGAAGAATGTTCGGCTGGAACGAAAAGGAAAGACTCCTGCAGTTCATGGAGAATAGCCATGCCCCTGCAGATAATATAGAAAAATACAGCCGGTGCGAACTTACCGCAAGACTGGCAGAACTATTGGATAAATATACGAAATGAATAAAAAGACACTGATTCAGACTCTGTGTATAATACTATTTTTTATCGTTCTCGCCTACGGATTTGTACCGCAGGTACTCGGCGGGAAAATAGTGAACCAGAGCGATATCTCAGGATGGCAGGGAATGTCTCATGAGATGATGGAATGGAACAAGGAGCATCCTGATGACCAGACAGCATGGACAGAATCCATGTTCGGCGGAATGCCCACAACCACCATTCACGCCTCCACAAAAGGAGACCTCACCCAGTATTTCTACGACTTTCTGACGACTTTCGGGAAAAGACCAGCGACATACCTTTTTATTTCCCTTTTGGGTGCATGGCTGCTGATGCTATCATTCGGTGTCAGTCCGCTGATAGCCATAGGCGGAGCCATAGCTGTGACTTTCTGCTCATACAATCTTCAGATCATCCAGGTGGGGCACAATACCAAGATGCAGGCCATCGCATTCTTCCCATGGGTGCTCGCTGCGCTGGCGTATGTCTGGAACTTCGCCATCAAAAAGGAGAGATGGCTTCCATACACTGCTCTAGGCGCAGCGCTTTTCGGAATGGCCCTCAACTTTCAGATCAAGGCAAACCATCCACAAATAACATACTATCTGGCATTGGTGGTACTAATTTATTCCATAGTCATGATCGTATGGTATCTGCGTGACGCCAAGAGACGCGCTACCATTAACAGATTTCTGATTTCATGCGGGCTTCTCCTCGTGATGGGATGTGCCGGTATAGCGACCAATGCCATCAAACTCCTCCCTACGTACGAATACACGCCATATTCCATGCGCGGAGGAAATCCTGACGCAAACGGAGGTGCTACAAAAGGACTTGACATGGACTATGCCACCGCCTGGTCTTATGGATGGGAGGAGATTCCAAATCTTCTCATTCCTAACTTCAACGGAGGCTCTTCATCTGGTGCCGTGAATCCTCGCAAGTCTGAAACTTACAGTCTTCTTAAGAAGGCAGGACAGCCTAACCTCAAGGAAGTATCCAAGGCTCTTCCACTATATTGGGGACCGCAGCCATTCACGGCAGGCCCTATGTATATGGGAGCCGTTACGATATTCCTTTTTATGCTAGCCCTGTTATGTTACAAAGGGAAAGACAAATGGTGGATACTAGCCACCTGCATACTATCCATACTCCTTGCTCTCGGCAGCCATCTAATGTGGTTCACAAAGTTCTTCTACAACTATGTACCACTTTACAATAAGTTCAGAACCGTGTCTATGGCTATGGTCATACTTCAGATATGCCTGCCGCTCCTCGCGTTCATTTTCTTAGACAGAATGGTGAAGGATAATGATGCTGCGCAAGCCTTCAAGAAGAAAGGATGGATTGCACTAGCTGTAACGGGGGGATTCTGTCTACTGTGCCTATTGATTCCAGGCCTTGCCGGGAACTTCAGGGGAGCCGCCGATGCAAGCCTACCGGATGTGCTCTCAGATGCATTGGCAGATGACCGTAGAGGTATGCTAAAAGCCGACGCGCTCAGATCTCTGCTGCTAATTCTCGGAGCATACCTTTTACTTCTGTGGTCCTGCACTTCACCAAAGAGTGCCGCCAAAACATTTGCAACACAGCCGCAGATGGGACAAGCTCGCAGACGCACCGCCGCACTTCTAGTCAGCCTGCTGATACTTCTCGATTTGTTCCCACTAGACAAGAGGTACCTTAATTCCGACCACTTCGTCACACAAAAAGACTTCCTCGGGCAGTTCGATAAAAGACCTGTGGACGAACTGATACTAGAGGACAAGGACCTCTCATATAGAGTTGTAGACCTGACAGTGGACCCATTCAATGACTCTCATCCATCCTACTGGCACAAGAATGTCGGAGGTTATTCTCCAGCCAAACTGCGCAATTATCAGACATTCATAGAGAACACCCTACAGAAAGAGTTAGGGACCATAGCATCAGCCATCTCTGGATGCAAGACCATAGATGAAGCTGAAGCGAAACTACCTTACCTTGAGGGGCTTGCTACCATGAACTGTCGCTACATCATAGTGGGCGAAGACATGGCGCCAATAAGATACCAATACGCCAAGGGAAACGCATGGTTTGCCGATAACGCCGCAGGACAAGCCGAAATGACTTCTTACGCCCCCAATGAACTTCACTACAAGTACACATCTGAAACAGGAGGAGAACTAGTCTTCAGTGAGGTCTATTACCCTAAAGGTTGGACACTCACGCTTGACGGCACAGATATAATTCCGATGAATCAGTCTGGAGAAATACTACGCTGCGCCAAAGTTCCTGCTGGGGAGCATACACTCGTAATGAGATTTGATCCTCCGTCCTATCGCATCGGAGAGAAAATATCCCTTATATCTTCAATACTGCTATTCGCAATATTTCTGGCGTCAATAGCGGTAGCCGCATATCCATACCACAAGCGTACCTATTCTGTAGAAGAAAATGGAAACAATCGTTCATAATAAGTTTCACGAACTGTTCGGAGGAAACGGCCGCATATACTCTTCCGGAGGCAGAATCAACCTCATAGGAGAACATACCGACTATAACGGAGGGTATGTGTTCCCTGGAGCCATTGACAAGGGCATTACTACAGAGATAAGGGCCAACAACACGGACAAAGTAAACGTATATTCTATCGATTATGCCGCCAGTTGTTCGTTTAGACTTGACGAGTCGGGCAAACCGAAGGAACTCTGGGCAAGATATGTGTTCGGAGTGTGCATGGAGATGCAGAAAAGAGGTGGACACGTCCGCGGATTCGATGCCGTGTTCGCAGGGGACGTCCCTTTAGGTGCCGGACTATCATCTTCAGCAGCTCTGGAAAGTTGCTTCGCCTATGCGCTGAACGATCTATTCGACAACAGTTTCGATCTATTAGAGCTTGCAAGGATAGGGCAGAGCACGGAGCACAACTATTGTGGGGTAAAATGCGGCATTATGGATCAGTTCGCCTCATGCTTCGGACACAAGGGGCAACTTATCAGACTCAACTGCAAGACTCTCGAGCACAAATATTATCCTTTTGACCCGACAGGCTATAATTTGGTGCTTGTGGACTCATGCGTAAAGCATTCTCTTGCTTCATCCGCGTATAACCTCCGGAGGGCATCATGCGAGAGGGCGTCTGCAGCTATTCATGCCATACATCCAGAGGTAGAGTGCCTGAGCGATAGCAAGAGGGCGTGGCTAGAAGAAGTGAGAGGAACAATCAGCGAAGAAGATTTCATGCGCGCCGAATATGTGATAGGAGAGGTGCAGAGAGTTCTGGACGTGTGTGACGCGCTAGAAAGGCGTGACTATGAGACGGTGGGTGAAATGATGTACCAGACACACTTTGGTCTCAGTAGGCTATACGAAGTGAGTTGCGAAGAATTGGATTTTTTGGTTCGTCTTGCAAGGAGAATGGATGTCAGTGGCGCCCGTGTCATGGGCGGAGGCTTCGGTGGATGCACCATCAACCTTGTACGGGAAGAGCTCTGCGAGGCTTTTAAGGAAACCGCGGCCGAGCAGTTCCGTTCAGAGTTCGGGAGCAACCCCAAGTTTTATGATGTAAAGGTAAGTGATGGAGCCCGAAGAATAAGGTAAATGACATACAAGCGTGAAATGTATGACTTTCGGTCTCTTTTTCTTATCTTTGCCAAGTTTGGCAAAAAACTAAAATATTTACAATAGATGGCACAGAAAAAAATCGATTGGTCAAAGCTCTGGAAGACAGAGGATTGGCTCGCAGTATGGCTTGGTTTTATCGTTATTATCATTGCTTGCGTAGCGGTGCTTACCAAAGCTTTTGACTTCTCAGCACTGAAATTTTCCACATGGTCTATGGGCGAAGCTCAGGCTTCTGGAGCAACCCCTCTCGGACAACAACTCGCCAGTGGTGCATTTTGGGCCAAACTTGCCCTGACATTTGGAGTACTCGGAGTGCTTTTTACCGTCGGTGCAAAATGCCTTGGTACGAATGTAAGAAAATATGTTCCGGCTTTCATAGGACTATTTGTTCTTGCCGTAGCCGTACGTCTTATAAGCGCAGAATTTACGCTCAACCGATACCTTGAATGGGCATTCTGGGCTCTCATCGTCGGCCTGCTCGTATCCAATACTGTCGGTGTTCCACAGTGGCTAAGACCAGCCATCAAGACAGAGTTCTACATCAAGACCGGTCTTGTGATAATGGGTTTCTCGGTACTGTTCTCCAACATTGCCAAATTCGGTCTTTACGGACTCGGCATAGCATGGGTAGTCACCCCTATTGTGATTATCTTCATGTGGTGGTTCGGAACCAAGGTCCTCAAGATTGACAACAAACCACTAGTCATCACCATGGCTTCTGCTACTAGTGTATGCGGAACATCAGCAGCCATCGCCACTGGTGCCGCTTCCGGATGCAAGAAGAACGACCTTACCATGGCAGTATCCATCTCAATCATTTTCACAGTGCTCATGATGGTATTTGAGCCTATTATCATCAGGGCCTGCGGTATGACACCACTTATGGGTGGCGCACTCATAGGAGGCACAGTGGACAGTACGGGTGCAGTGGTTGTCGCAGGTACAGCCCTCGGAGAGGAAGCACAGACAGCGGCAGTGCTCGTCAAATCAATACAAAACATTCTCATCGGATTCGTGGCATTCTTCGTAGCACTATTCTTCGCTACCAAGGTGGACAATTCTGGAATGCAGAAGGTTGGAGCATCAGAAATATGGACTAGATTCCCGAAATTTATCATAGGATTCTTCGTGGCTTCTTTGGTGGCATCGTTCATCATTCAGCCTGCTTTCGGCTCAGACAGCGTGTCTGCTATCAACAAAGTACTTGACCAATACAAGAACTGGGCATTCGTACTGGCATTCACAAGCATTGGACTCGACACAAACTTCAAGGAGATTATTAAGCAGATGCAGGGAGGAAAAGTCCTTTGGCTCTATGTGGTGGGACAGGTATTCAACATTGTACTCACATTCGCCATGGTATGGTTCTTACTCTCTGGCGTAGTGTTCCCGATTCCTGTGCTTGACTAGGCCGTGGGAAAGACTGCATCAAAGATATACAAAGTGGTCACCCTTATATTCGGGGTGGCCGTTTTGGTATGTGCCATATTCCTGATGGCGACAGGCGCCGGACTACAAGAGGAATTGGATTTCGGGGCTGGTGCATATTACTATGCCGATATTCCTGAATTTCAGAAATACCTTGCCTGGGATACTTTCAAGGAATCCTTGCCGTATTGGGTGTATGTGATATTGTTCCTTGTATGGGGCGTTCTGATGTACATGCTTTGGAAATGGATTGACAGAAGAAAAAGATGAGCGAGCTGACAGAGAAATGCCGCAGTTGCGGCCAGATGCATAGATTGTCCTTTGACAATATAATCAATGTCACCGGGCATCCAGAACTCAAGGAAAAGGTGTCAAACGGGGCGTATTTCACCTGGGAGTGTCCACACTGTGGTACGTCAAACATCATCGGGACAGTGCCGTGTTTGTATCACGATGCCTCGGAGCACTTGATGATAGTTCTCTCAGGTGGAGCTTTGAAAATCGATAATGTACCGCAAGAATATATATGCAGGGTCGTAGATAGCGTGGGTCAGCTCATAGAAAAAGTAAGAATCTTCAATGCAGGACTTGATGATGCCACAATGGAACTGTGCAAATATATCACTTGTCAGGAAATGAAGAAATCTACCGACCTTAAGTTCGTGAAGATGGACGGGGCTGACGGGGAACTCACATTCACGTATCCACAAAATGGAGAAATGGAGATGATAGTGGTGGGCTTCAACGTGTACGAGGACTGTGCAGGAATCATTCGAAGAAATCAAGATCTCCAGACCTCCGCCAGAGAAGAAAGGCGCATTGACAGGGACTGGATTTCCAAACATTTTGCATAAACAAAGATAATATGGAAAAAACTTGGAGATGGTTTGGCCGTAAGGACAAAATCACGCTTGAGATGCTACGCCAAATAGGCGTGGAGGGAATCGTTACTGCTCTACATGAAATTCCCAACGGAGAAATATGGACAGAAGAAGCCATCGCAGACCTTCGAGATTACATAGCATCATACGGAATGCGTTGGTCTGTAGTGGAAAGCCTTCCAGTATGTGAAGCCATCAAATATGCCGGACCAGAAAGGGATGAACTCATACAGAAATATGTCGTCAGCCTGGAGAATCTCGGCAAATGCGGCATCAAGACCGTATGCTACAACTTCATGCCAGTACTTGACTGGGCACGTACTGACCTTGGTCATCTGATGCCCGATGGCACGAGGGCGCTATATTTCGATTATGCGAGGTTTGCCTATTTCGACATAAGAATTCTATGTCGAAAAGATGCGGAAAAGGACTATCCAGAACACATTCTCCAAAAGGTAAAGGACCTGGACAAGACTATGGATGATGCGGCCAGACATGCGCTCGTGGATTCACTCATAGTCAAGACTCAAGGATTCGTAAACGGTAATATCTCTGAGGATGATACAGCTCCAGTGGCGCATTTCAAACAGCTGCTCGCATTGTACGATGGCATTGACAAGGATGCCCTTCGCGCCAACCTTATCTATTTTCTAAAGGCAATAATGCCCGTATGTAACAAATACGGCATCAATATGTGTATTCACCCGGACGACCCGCCAATGCCAGTATTCGGACTTCCTCGCATCGCAGGAAGCGCAGAAGACATTAGGTTCATCCTGAATTCGGTGGACGACTTCCACAACGGACTGACGTTCTGCGCCGGTTCCCTCTCAGCTGGAGCACACAACAATGTAGAGGAAATGGCAAGGGAATTCGCTTCGCGTACTCATTTCGTGCACCTGAGAACCTGTAAATTGCTAGAAGACGGCAATTTCGTGGAAGCGCCACACTGCCACGGAAGAGTAAATCTTGTCGAACTCATACGAATATTCGAGAGTGAACCAAGGCAGCTCCCGATGCGTGTAGACCATGGACGGGATATGCTTGGAGACGAGACTAAAGGATACAACCCAGGGTACAGTTTCCACGGAAGAATGCTTGCTCTCGGTCAGGTGGAGGGTATGATGTGCGCCGTGCAGGATGAGATGTCAAAAAATAACACGAAAACGATATGAACGAAATGTATTCTGTAGCCGGAAAGGTCGCTGTAATCAGCGGCGCAGCTGGCGTTTTGGGCGGTTCTCTCGCCCGCCATTTTGCAGCACAAGGGGCAGATGTAGTGGCCCTCGTGCATAGAGAAGAACAAGTTGAACCTACACTGAAGTCTCTGCGGGTATTGGGTGGAAATCCGTCCGCATACGCTTGCAATGTAATGGACACGGTGGAGGTAAAAAAAATAGCTGATGCTGTAGTCAAGGGCTATGGTAAGGTAGACATACTCATCAATGTCGCCGGGGGGAATGTCGCCGGGGCCAACGTGATGCCGGACCAGAACTTCTGGGACATGAAACTTGAGGACTGGGACAAAGTACTGAGCCTAAACCTCAACGGCACCGTTTACCCATGCCACGTATTTACGGAAGTATTCGCAACTCAAGGGTACGGCTGCATACTTAACATCTCTTCCATGGCGGCCTATGACGCGCTAAGCCGAGTTGCCGGATATGGAGCAGCCAAGGAAGGCGTATCCAACTTTACACGTTGGCTTGCAGCTGAAATGGCTATCAAGTACGGAGAGAAAATCCGCGTCAACGCCCTCGCTCCTGGATTCTTTATCGGCAAGCAGAACCGTGCTGCCCTTCTTAACGAAGACGGATCTCTTACAGATCGCTCCATGAAGGTAATAGCCAAGACACCCATGCGCCGTTTCGGGGATATCACCGAACTTAACGGAGCCGCGCAGTTCCTATGCAGCGATGCCGCAAGTTTTGTCACAGGGGTAGTTCTCCCTGTGGACGGTGGATTCAGCTCATTTAGCGGAGTATAAAGTATAATTACAGATCTACAGAGAACAGCAGTTCCACACTATGCCGGCTTCCTGACGACGAATCTTGGTCCAACAGGGAGCCGGTATTGTAGTCATACCTCACTCCGATACGAGTATCCAAAGGTATCCAGAGAAAATTACCAAGTTTAAGACGGAACTCTGCCCCAGCACTTGCAAGGCTGGCCCTCCCACGAGCCCCACTATATAATCCTACATCAAAATGAGGCACAAATTCCAGATTTCTTAAATATGCTACTGGAGAAAGTCCGCTCCAATCAAGAGAAGCAAACGGAAGAGCGTAATCTACACTCAATAGGCATCGGTTCACGTACCCGGCTACAATACTACCACCCATTGAAGAACTAAACCCCCGTGGAACAGTGTTGGCATAAATCTCCATGAGAGCCCCTTCTCCGATACTTTTCTCAACTATTCCACGAAGCCTGAATCCATCCCTTCGGCCCAATCCTGGAAGATAACCGTAGAGCGATGCATACACTACGGGACGGAAGACATCATCAATACAAGGCCTGAAGGCTGTACCAAACTCGGCCCCTACCCCAAACCGAGGGAAAATACGTGAATCTGGAATCCCTTGAATACAATAAGCCCGCACTCCTGCATGAACCCTTGAAAAGACTTCGTAACTAGCATAAGGTCTCCCTTCCACATCGGCAAGACAGAATGAGTCGTTGCTAAACGAAGCACTAATGCTCGGAACAAGTCCAATGCTCTTGTCTGCTCGCGAGAAGTTAAATGGTATATAGCTACGCAAGTATAGATTTGCACCTGGACTTCCCGTATAATCGGCATCAAGAAACATACTGCCGCTGCTATCATTGCACAGAAGATAACGCAGGGCCTGACGGTCATTTACCCTGAGTTTCGCCTCAATCACAGGATAGAGTGCAGTAGTAGTGATGTTGATGTACCCGGCGGTCCGCCATGATCCAGAGTAATCACGGAAAGAGTGAACGGCAGCAGCACCGTAAATATTGCCAAGCGGATTCTGGAGGAAAAGCGTAGCACCAAGTCCGACATCACTGCTGAGTGAGTAGAAACTCTGCGCATCTATGGCATCATAATCAACATAAAAAGGAGCCCACGAATGAGGTATAAAAGGGAATTTATGGTATCGCCGCGGCGACATCGGTACAGACACAGACACGGTATCCGCACAAACGCGAGCAACTCTGGATCTTGGAGTAGTAAATGGATATTCCACCACCTCTGCGTAATTAATTTTACGGCTCAACAGACTATCCGTCTTAGCAAGGATACGCCCCTTAGAAAGAGGTGTGGATAAAACCAGATGCCCATCCCCATCCAAGCAGAAATCAGAAACCCCATAGCGGCTGACGGTACATTGTCGAACCTCCCCATTTGCTGGATCCAACTCGTACAATTCATTCACACCAGTGCGGTCGCAAGTAAAGAAAATTTTACCATTTAAAGACCATAGATCCTTGATTTTTACCGGTTCAAAAGGAAGTACTGGCGAGAAATCCGGCACAGAGCAAATACTAAACCCTTCAGAAGAGAGCACTCCAGCATATAGATTCGAGCCGCACCATGCAGTCTGTGTCACCTGCATTCCGGACGGAGCCTTGTGCTTTTCAATGACAGAACCATCGCTTGCATTAATAATGACTACACTGCTTGACGTATCTTCTTCATAACTGGTCACTGATAGACGGATTCCGTCAGGTGACACAGATGGATTATAGTAACGCTGCCTAGTGGTTACCCGATGTCGTCTGGATAGCGAGTCAAGACAAAAAATATCAGAAAATGAACGATACTCCCACCGCAAGTCAGGAACATATTCACTCCAGAATAGAGAACTCTCTGACGCTGACAGGCGGCTATGGTAGGAAGACACTCCGGCAACACTTTTGACTGAACCGTCTTCTGCGACACTTACAATGCCTGGTGTGTGAGTTTTTCCGCTGCGTATGGCATATAACCCACCATTCCACATCACTGGACTGGTAAACTCCTCATAGTCCTTTAAAGTATCAGTCAAAAGCTCGACATGAGGAAACGGTCCACGCTGAGCTTCGTCAAGTCGCCATGAACGTGATAGGGAGTCAAGGTTGCGGCGAAAACCGGCAGCAAACTTTCTCCCAGGCAGTCCGCGGAATCTGTAGTTGTCGCCAGACATGGCAATATACCCGGCCCGATAATAATCAGGAGTATAATTTTTAAGTGACCCATACCTCCACTGATAGAAGTCCCGTTCTATTCCAGACCCAGTAGCCACTCTGTAATATTCAAGGAAATCAGCAGTGCGCCCTCGTCCAGAGAGAGTTCCTTCAGTCTCAGCTATCACGGCAGAGCCTTCAAGAAGGCTTAGTTCCGTAGTCAGAATCAGCCCTGCTCCGTGCCCAAGTCCTCCAAACAGATACCCAAGAGGCTTCCATGGGAACTTGCCCGAGAGGTCAGTCATTCGTCTGAGATGATCGCTTTCGTGTATCACGAGATGTTCGTTCCATGGTGATGCAAGAGGGTCGTATGCGTCAGGAACGGTTTGAAGTTCCATGCGCAACGGTGGAAGAGTGACCATTCCGTTGGAGTAGGAGCGGCGAGTGCGCAGGAGCACAGGCACGCGCCTTGCGCGCGACGGTGCTATGCTCTCAAGCATGAGAGCATAAACTCGCGCCAGCGAGTCCTGCCCGCACGGATATATCACATCGAAATGATCAGTCTTGATATGCATCCATTTTACGCGTGGAGAATCACTCCCGGTGGTGTAGAACTGAGCATCGGAGTTGATCACAGACACAATTACAAGACATATAACTGATATAATAAGTCTATTCATGCCGGCAAATGTAGTGAATTAGTTTCTTTTTCTGCATTTTTTATCTATCTTTACACGGTTTGAATCATCAATGGTGAAGACAATTCTGAAATACATCTCTCTTATGGCAGGTTTATGTATCCTGACATTCTCGTGCGGTCAGAGCTCCAAAAAGGCTGCAAACGAGAGAGGGAATGATGTCAGAAAATTTCCCCATACAGAGATCCCTTCCATTGTAGACTCCGACCCGTCTCTCAGAATTTCATATCTTGCAGAGCATTGGTGGGACAAATTCTTCAGCGGCAGCGGACGCACCGACTCCGCTTTCGTAATGGGAGTGTCCAAGGCGGAAGTAGAGCAGAACATGTCTGCGTATCTTGGGGCTCTGCACCTGCTTCCAGTGGACAAGGCGCAGAAATATGTGACAGAGTTCTTCTCAGACATGGAAAACGGATGTCTAAGAGATAGCCTGCACACCAAGGCAGCATACGAGCAGATGACAGACATAGCCTGCAGGTACTTCTATGATCCAAACTCGCCTCTACGCAGCGAAGACTTGTACCTTCCTTTCGTGAAAGGGCTGGTAAGTTCTCCGCTCACCGCCCCCGAAAAAATTTCCGGCTATAGATTTGAGTTAGAGAAATGCATGATGAACCCTTACGGTGCAGTAGTTCCAGACTTCACGTTCAAGGATGCCACCGGACGCTCTTACAGATTGCATCAGATCAAAGCTCAGTACACAATACTGTTTTTCAGCAACCCAGGCTGCCAGTCCTGCAAGGACATAATTGACCAGATTGGAAGCAGGAATTACATAGATGCCCTCATAGAGGGAGGACACCTCGCTATTGTCAATGTCTACATTGACATGGCAATAGATCAATGGCGCGAATATGAGCCAAACTATCCACGCAACTGGTACAATGGGTATGACCCGGACGGAACTATCAACGAAGGCGAACTCTACTATGTAAGAGCCATTCCGTCCCTTTATCTACTTGACTCCCAAAAGCGTGTGATAATGAAAGACGCCCCGGTGGAGAGAGTTCTTGAGTTTTTTGACAATATGATTAATTCAACACAATATGACTGATATCAGAAGAAAAATTTGGGGCAAACTGCCCGATGGTACACCTGTGTACAAGTACATTATGACCAATGCAAGCGGAGCATCCGTAACCCTCAGTAACATTGGTGCAGGTATCGTTTCAATAATGGTTCCGGACAAGAACGGCAAACTCGGAGACGTAGTTCTCGGATACAACAAGCCAGAGAGTTATCTTTACGACGGACCATGCTCAGGAAAAGTTCCTGGACGTTTTGCTAACCGTATTGCCAAAGGCAAGTTCACTCTTGACGGAAAGGAGTATACTCTTCCTATCAACAACGGAGAGAACCACCTTCACGGCGGCCCAGAAGGATTCCACAACAAAGTGTGGGAGTCTCGCAAACATAAGGGAATGGTAGAATTCAAGTACACCTCTGCTGACGGCGAGATGGGCTATCCTGGCAACCTCACGGTAGTTACCCGTTACTCATGGAGCGATGACAACGAACTCAAGATGACTTTCAGCGCCAAGAGCGATGCGAAGACAGTCATCAACCTCGTAAACCACGTGTACTTCAACCTCAACGGAGGAAAGGGCAACATCAAGAGACACTTCCTCAGAATCCCTGCTTCAGGATATCTTCCTACTGACAAGGGGCTTATCCCTACAGGACCTATTGATCCAGTAGCCGGAACTCCTATGGATTTCCGCAAGGCCAAGACTATTGGAAAGGACATCGACAAGGATTTCCCTGCTCTTAACTATGGTAAGGGCTACGATTCATGCTGGGTTCTTGACAACTACGAGGAAGGTCAGCTCAACGAAGCAGCCGAACTCTACTCAAACGTCAGCGGAAGGGATCTCAAGATCTACACCACACAGCCATCCATCCAGATCTACACGGGCAACTATCTCGCTGGCTGCCCTGTCGGAAAGAACAGACGCATCTATGGAGACTATAGCGGTGTTGCAATGGAGACACAGCACTTCCCGGATAGCCCTAACCATCCAGAATACCCTACTACCGAACTGCTCCCTGGACAGACCTACAACGAGGCCACTGTCTATGTGTTCGGCATCAAGAAATAGTCAATGAGACAATATCTCGATTTATTGGAAAAAATTATCAACACCGGCACGGTCAAACAGGATCGTACTGGTGTTGGTACCAAAAGCATCTTCGGACACCAGATGCGCTTTGATCTCAGCGAGGGATTTCCACTCCTCACCACCAAAAAAGTGCACCTGAAATCCATTATTTACGAACTGCTCTGGTTCATAAGCGGAGATACCAACGTCAAGTACCTTCAGGACCATAAGGTCACCATCTGGGATGAATGGGCTGACGAGAATGGTGATTTGGGTCCAATATACGGACATCAGTGGAGAAGTTGGCCGGCCCCAGACGGCAGGAAAATCGACCAACTCGCTGAAGTCATAGAGACGATAAAGCACAACCCGGATTCAAGAAGAATGCTCGTGTGCGCATGGAATCCAGGCGAGGTGGACAAGATGGCGCTTCCACCATGCCATTGCCTGTTCCAATTCTATGTAGCAGAAGGGAAATTGTCCTGCCAGCTCTACCAAAGAAGTGCGGACACATTCCTTGGAGTACCATTCAACATAGCATCTTACGCACTGCTAACCATGATGATAGCTCAGTGCTGCGGACTTTCGCCAGGTGAGTTCATCCATACCACTGGAGACACTCATATTTACCTCAACCACCTCGAACAAGTGCACGAACAGCTTTCTCGTACGCCAAGAGCACTCTCTAAAATGAGGCTCAACCCTGAGGTCAAGAGTGTGTTTGACTTCAAATACGAAGATTTTACATTGGAAGGATATGACCCTTGGCCAGCCATTAAGGCACCAGTAGCAGTATAGGACTTTTATGGAGAAATGCATCATAGTAGCAGTAGCAGACAACGGAGCTATCGGAGTGAAAGGCGAATTACCCTGGCACATATCTGAAGACCTCAAATATTTCAAAAGGGTCACACTCGGATGCCCGGTAATCATGGGAAGAAAAACATTCGAATCCATAGGAAGACCCCTCCCTGGAAGGAAGAACATCGTATTGAGTTCTCGGCCAGGATTGCCAGATACAGTACACATAGCGCATTCTCCATCGGATGCTTTCCATGCTGTTGATGGGGCAGACAAATGCTTCGTCATCGGTGGAGCGATGTTGTATAGGCAGATGATAAATGATATGGACAAGCTCTACGTAACTCTTGTACATACCTCCATTGAGGACGCAGACGCGTTCTTTCCTAACATTGACCGCACAATATGGAAAGAAGAGTCCCACTCTGAAATGCTTCATGACGAGAAAGAAGGACTTGACTTTGAGTTCATAGTATATACAAAATAACACACCACATACATGAGAAAAGCACTATTAATAACCATAGCGCTGGTATTGGGAATATCAGCATCAGCAAAGGATCATGAGGGAATAACATCCACAAGTCACGGCCAGGATTATTTTACACTTATCGAAAACGGGATACCGATTTCCATCATCTACGATAACAAGGACTACGAGGGCGTACAAATTGCCGCTCACAACTTGCGAAAAGACTTCGGTCGCGTGTGCGGAACAGAGCCGCCATTTGGCATAGCGTTCAGTCGCTCCATGCAGAAGCAGAACGCCATCATCGTAGGGTCGGTCGACAGTAAACTGATTCAGGATCTCGTAACCGATGGAAAATTAGACGTAAGTAGCATTAATGGCAAGAGGGAGACATATCTGATTACCACTGTTACCGACCCTCAAAGGTTTGTCCAGGAAGCGCTTGTGATAGTAGGTAGCGACAAACGTGGCACAATCTACGGAATATACGAACTCTCGGAGCAGATAGGGGTTTCCCCATGGTACGACTGGGCAGACGTACCAGCAGAACACCACGACGACCTCTCAATCAAACGTGGAGTATGGACAGTAGACGAACCTGCCGTCACATACCGCGGAATCTTTCTAAACGATGAAGCTCCATGCCTAACATCTTGGGTAAGGAACACATACGGCACCAATTATGGCGGTCATGATTTCTACGCACGCGTCTTTGAACTCATTCTAAGGCTTCGTGGCAATTATCTCTGGCCTGCCATGTGGAGTTGGTCATTCTATGCAGACGACCCTCTTAACAGTAAGACAGCGGACGATATGGGCGTCATTATGGGAACATCACACCATGAGCCTATGGCACGCAATCATCAAGAATGGGCAAGACGTCGAGGCGCTGATGGTCCATGGGACTACGAGACCAACAAAAAGGCGCTGGACAAATTTTTCCGCGAGGGTATACAGCGTGCCAAGAACACCGAGGACATCATTACCATAGGCATGCGCGGTGATGGAGATGCGCCTATGGGAGGCAAGGTAGGACACGATCATGAATACGTCCCGCATGATGAGGAGACGATAGCTCTTCTCGAGAAAATCATCTCCAACCAGAGAAAAATCATTGCCAAGGAGACAGGACGTCCAGCAAGTGAAAGACCGCAACTCTGGGCGCTTTACAAGGAAGTACAGCGATACTATGAGAAAGGTCTTCGCGTGCCGGATGACGTGATAATACTCCTATCCGATGACAACTGGGGAAACGTTCGCAAACTTCCAAATGCCGAAGAAAGGAAACGCTCAGGTGGATGGGGACTATACTATCATATCGACTACGTAGGAGAGCCGAGATGCTCAAAATGGCTCAATATCACTCCTATCCAAAACCTCTGGGAGCAATTCCAGCTCGCCTACACACATGGTGTAGACAAACTCTGGATACTCAATGTCGGTGATCTTAAGCCAATGGAATACCCTATAACCCTTTATATGGACATTGCCAGAAATCCTGGTAAATTCACGGCAGCAAACCTACTTGAGCATACATACCGCTTCTGTCGCCAGCAGTTCGGAGAAAGTCAAGCCAAGGAGGCAGCAAGAATCCTCAACCTCTATAGCAAATACACGGGACGTATAACCGCAGAGATGCTTGACCGCAACACCTATAATCTTCAGACAGGTGAGTTCAAACAGGTTACCGATGAATTCAAGTGCCTTGAGGCAGATGCACTTAGGCAGTACCTGTCTCTTGAACCACAATACAGAGATGCCTACAAACAGATCATCCTATTCCCAGTGCAAGCCATGTGCAATATGTACGAAATGTACTATGCTCAGGCTATGAACCATTATCTATATGAGAGAGGAGACTGTGCCGCCAATGAGTGGGCAGACAAAGTGGAAGCCTGCTTCAAGCGTGATGCTGATCTGGAATATGATTACAACAAAGTAATGTCAGGTGGCAAATGGAATGGGATGATGACCCAGAAGCACATAGGGTACACCACATGGGCAGAAGACTTCCCAGCCAACATAATGCCTGAAGTCAAGCGAATTGATCGTGACACTCCGGGAGGATTCATATTTGACCAGAGCAGCACAGGATATGTAGCGATGGAAGCAGAGCACTACTTCAGCGCTTCAGCTGCTCCGAATACGGCATGGACAGTCATCCCTTACATGGGAAGGACTCTCAGCGGAGTAGCTCTGATGCCATACATGGAGCCGGCAGAGGGTGGAGAATTGAGGTATAGGATGCATCTTCCGAAAGGCACGACAAACGTCAATGTAATAGTGGCTGTCAAATCCACACTTGCCTACAACGGAACACCTCATCGCTACGAAGTCGGCTTCAAAGGTAACAATACTGAAATTGTGCGATTCAACGAAAGGCTCAATGAAGACCCTGAGAACATAAGTTCCATCTACTATCCTACCGTGGCAAGAAGAGTGAAAATTGACACCGTCACACTTCCGGTATCAGTAAATGACGACGGTATGGTAGAACTATGTATCAGACCCCTTGATGCCGGCATAGTCTTCGAGAAAGTGGTTGTTGATTACGGAGGATACAAGGAGTCTTATCTACTTATGAACGAATCAGAGTATAGAAAATTAGACGATTGATTTCTATACACTTTCTGGTGAAGTACTGATAGAATGTAAATAATCTTTACACGGATTGTAAAATTTCTTTACAGTCCGTGTTCTTTTATACCATTATAATATAGTATAATTCAAGTACTTAGCACAATTAGCGCAGACATTGGAAAACTATCAGCAAAGTAATTGATACATAAATGAAACGGATATTTGATTTTCTTGTCAAGGTGCTATCCCTCGGCATAGGACTCGCAATAGCGATGATTCTCATCGCCAAAGTGACCTTTGAGATTTCTTACGATGGGTTCTATAATGATGCGGATAGAATCTATCGCATAGAAACAGACATCACACAACAAGGAGATGATAAAACATTTGCAAACGTAAGTGGTGCCATTGCACCTGGATTCAAAGATGAAGTTCCAGGAGTAGAAGAAGCTACCAGATATACACCTACTTTCGATTCAGATGTATTCTATGATGAGTCTGACAATAAATTTACCGCACAATTATTGTGCGCCGATAGTTGTTTCTTTAAAGTGTTTGACCGCAGCACCTCGCATGGGTATCGAGATGATTTTCTTGCTGGAGATCCAGTATCTGCACTCAAATCATGGGACGGAAGCGTATCTGTAAGTCGTAGCATTGCAGAACGTCTTGGCGGTGTGGAAGAAGCTTTAGGAAAGACATTTTATCACGAATCTGCCCCAGACATAAGGATGACTGTTACTGGCGTATATGAGGACTTCCCGGCCAATAGCTCGGTGGCCCCAGACTGCCTTATTTCTCTTTATGCTATGGGAAATTGGAGTATCTCCAATTGGCTTGGCAACGACAGATACAGCGCATTTGTAAAATTAGGCCCCGGAGTAAAAGCTAAATCCCTTGATGCTTCTATCCGCAAAATGCAGGAAGCTCATCAGGATCTGGAACTGCTTGAGAAGAACGGAACTTCTCTCCGATATACTCTTAACCATTTCTCAAGTCGTCACAGGAATCTTCCAGATGTTAAAAGCATGATTATCATCCTATCTATCGTGGCGCTTCTTCTGCTTCTCGTATCAGTCATGAATTATGTTCTTTTCGACATTGGAGATGTGCTCAGACGTTCCCGAGAAATGGGTGTTAGAAAATGTTTCGGAGCAAGTAACAGCACGGTATATACCATGCTTTTCAAAGAAACAGCAATCAATATGCTCTGCTCACTGATTATCTCCGGATTACTGATATTGGCATTCAAAAGGCAAATTGAGACACTTATTGGTATCCAAATAACCTCATTGATAATACCTCAGACCTGGTATATCCTGGGCTGTATATTGACGGTGGTTTTCCTTACCTCTACCCTGATTCCAGCAAGGATGTTCATCAAAATACCGATTTCATCAGCTTTCAGAGGATACAAGGAAAGTAAAAGGCACTGGAAATTATCCCTGCTATCCCTGCAGATTGCTTTCAATGCTATGCTTCTATCTCTTATGCTCATAGTAAACAGCCAATATCACAAATGTATGAGCAGTGATCCTGGTTACGATTACAAGAACCTCGCATATACGAGAATTTCTTCTTTGGACTATGATGGCCTATATCACCTTGCCGAAGAATTAAGAAATTTACCAGAAGTAGACGGAGCAGAACTGGCATACACGCTACCATTTTGGACAGCATCAGGCAACAACGTAAGACTCCCTGGTGAAGATAAAGACCTTTTCAACATAGCTGATGAAGACATTGCAAGTGAAGGCTTCTGCGAGTTGATGGGAATACGCCTCATAGAGGGTAATTTCCCTAAACTTCCAAGAGAAGTAGCGGTAAGTCGCAGTTTTGTGGACAAGATGAATATGTTCCAGGACTGGACTGAAGGTGCCATTGGGAAAAATGTTATCATCTCAGGACATAGCTATGACAACAATGATTTCTTCACCATATGTGGTGTATATGAAGACCACCTCATCGGGTCGTTTGAAACGGCGGACAAGCGGCCAAGTGTTCACTTCTGCAATAAAGGGGATTGGGAGAATGTACTCGTAGTAAAATTCAGAGAAATGAATAATGAGAATATAGCTGCAGCAAATACCCTTATCAACAGAATTATATCTAACAATTCCAACGGACATAGTGTATACCTAACAAGCTACGCCGATACATTCCGCAGTCTATACAACGACACCAACTCTCTTAGACGTACATTCCTTTTAGGTGCCATCTTCGCCATACTTATAGCCATCATGGGACTTATAGCGTACGTAAAAGATGAGAGTCAACGACGTAGTGCAGAGATAGCAGTCAGAAAAGTCAATGGGGCGCAAACCTCACAGATAGTCAAGATGCTAGTAATAAATATCATTAAACTTGCAGGACTAGCAGTAGTTATTGGTAATATAGGTGCATGGCTTACAGCTCGAGACTGGTTGAGCCAATTCCCGAAATCAGTAAATCCAAACAACCCGTGGTTCTACTTAATAGCTGATGCTATTATACTTGCCCTCGTCACACTGACCATCATTCAAGGCAGTATTAAGATTGCAAGCACTAATCCTGCAGAATCACTCAAGCGGGAGTAGCATCCAGAAGCCTTACACATTGAAGAGGAAATGCATAACGTCGCCATCTTTTACGACGTAGTCTTTCCCTTCAATGCCCATCTTTCCGGCTGCACGAACAGCCGCCTCTGTCTTATACTTGACGAAATCATCATAACTGATGACTTCGGCCCTGATAAAGCCCTTTTCAAAGTCAGAATGAATGACACCAGCAGCCTTTGGTGCCTTGTCACCCTTGTGAATGGTCCATGCACGACACTCGTCTGCACCGGCTGTGAAGAAAGTCTGAAGGCCAAGAAGATGGTATGCACTCTGTATTAGTCTTATTACACCAGATTCCTCAAGTCCCATCTCCTGCAGAAACATCTGACGGTCATCATAATCCTCAATTTCTGCTATCTCAGATTCAGTACGTGCTGATATAATCAGGATTTCAGCCTGCTCGTCCTTCACAGCCTCACGTACTGCATCCACATACTTATTACCATTAAGAGCCGAGGCATCGTCCACATTGCATACATATAGCACTGGCTTGTTGGTAAGAAGGAACAGATCACGAGCAATGGCAGCTTCTTCTTCATTAGCAGGAATCACGCTTCTGCATGATTTTCCCTGCTCAAGGGCAGCCTTATATTTCAGGAGAAGATCAGCAAGCTTCTTGGCATCTTTATCCCCGGCCTTGCCGGCTTTCTCCGCCTTTCCAAGTCTTGACTCCACAGTCTCAAGGTCCTTTATCTGTAATTCCAAATCCACTACTTCTTTATCCCTAACAGGATCCACAGAGCCATCCACATGCACGACATTGCCGTCATCGAAGCAGCGGAGTACGTGAAGGATTGCGTCACACTCTCTAATATTGGCAAGAAACTGGTTTCCCAGACCCTCGCCATGGCTTGCGCCCTTCACCAGTCCGGCGATATCCACAATATCAACAGTGGCAGGAATTGTGCGCTGCGGCTTACAAATATCCGAAAGCACCTCAAGTCTCTTATCCGGGACATTTGTAGAGCCAAGATTCGGCTCTATGGTACAGAAAGGGAAATTAGCGCTCTGGGCCTTGCCTGAGCTTATGCAGTTGAAAAGAGTAGATTTGCCGACATTAGGAAGTCCGACGATTCCGCATTTTAGACTCATGATAATTTTTGTTACGAGCCGCAAATTTACGCAAAAAATCACTACCTTGCGCTATGAAACTGACTATGATACTTATTTTGGGAATTTGCGCCATATATGGCCTACATCCCTCGGACTCAAGTGAGAGTCTCATCAATGGCAAAGACAAGATCGTGATGTTCTGGAACATCGAGAATTTCTTCGAACCGTATTCCACTAATGCGCACAACACTTGGACAGGAAAAAGGTTTTATTCCAAATGTGACGGCATCAGTAAGACTATAATGCTTGTGGCCGATAAATTTGGAAGATTACCCGATGTCATTTGTCTTGCAGAGGTAGAAAACCGTTCGGTCCTCAATAAACTTCTCCGCTCTACCCTACTCCGCAAATTAGGCTATACCATCATTCATTACGATTCCCCAGACCACCGCGGCATCGACTGTGCCATCCTCTACCACGATAGTACAATGAATTTAATAAAGAGTTCACCCAAACACCTATACGACTCTTCTGAAGTCATTATACCTACTAGAGACATACTTATAGCACAGTTTGATAGCCTGGCGGTCATGGTAAATCATCATCCATCCAAAGTCGGCAACGGAAAAAGCAGCGGAAGAGCTATTGCAATGAAACGTATGAACTCGCTCGCAGACTCACTGCTCCACGCCGGAACTCATGCTGTGCTTAGCGTGGGTGACTTCAACGACCATATCTGGAACACACAGGCTCTTTCAGCATTTGGAAATACAGCCCCAGGTACCATAAAATACAACGGAGAATGGGAGAAAATCGATGGGTATTTTCTATTCGGAAACATCGGCGTACGAGAGTATGTATTCGACTCTCCCCTACTCCTTGAAAAAGACAAAAAGTTCGGTGGGTCAAAGCCTCGCCGAACTTTTATAGGACCGCGCTACAATGGCGGAATAAGTGATCACCTTCCAGTGATTTTCATCATTTCACAGGAGTGAGTTTGAGCACGCCCACAGAATTTTCCGGCATGGTAAACTCAAACGACTTCTTAACAGTGCCAAGATGTTTTGTGTGCGGTACCACAGCTTCTGAATAATCAACCCTCTTGGCGAATCTCCACGCCATCTCACGCATTCCAGGACGCTCTCTAAGTCCAGGAGGAACACTCTCCATAGGATCCTTATTATACTCAGGATTAGATGAATAGTAATTCTGATCTTTCTGGTTTTTCACTTCAAGATTGTGAGAAGAAATAAATTCCACACTCGCTTCATATTTTACTTTGGAGCCAGTATTTACCTTTATCGTCTTATCCGCAGCCTCGGAATTAACGAATTTCACATAAATCTCACCAGTAGACGTATCTATTGTCGAAGACGTGTATACCTTTTCATCCACCACTTTCCCATCCATTACGTCAGAAGTCTCGAAAGACCTATCTCCAGATTTAGAGAATAATTTCTGATAATAATAGTTGGAAGTCCTCCAAAGGCCTCTATTATCAAACCAAATAAGGTTTGAATTCCACTTGTTATAGCCTTTCTTGCAGAAAAGAGGTGCGTATGCCGCCATCACCACCATATCAGAGTTACGCTCAAGTCCGGTCCAGTAGGCTGCCTCAGCGAGGGTGGAAGCAAATGCATTGTTGGTATTACTGTTGGCAAATTCACCTACAAACACACGCGTAGGTTTGCTGCGATCATATGTATTAGACTCTGCACCACGTACCTTGCCACTTTCATACCTATCTCTGTGTGTATAGAACCACTCGTCATTTTTATAATAGTGTTCATCCACGATAGTATCAGGATATTTGGAGTCAATCTGCTTCATATTAGCATCGAATTCACGTCCAGCATCAAACGCACCAGCAGTAGAAACAATCGTGATTTCAGGATGCTGAGCTTTAACTGCATTGTATATTATATCAAATCTCTCCCAGAATGCATCTCCGCTATTTTCATTGCCGATACCAAGATATTTAAGGTTAAACGGCTCAGGATGACCCATAGAAGCCCTCACAGCACCCCACTCGGTATCAGTGCCTCCGTTGCAGAATTCTATCAGATCAAGAGCATCTTTTACAAATATATTATAGAACCTTTCGCGGTCAGATGGCGTGTCAAGAGGAGCTATATATTTGCGGCCTGCGAATTGACAAGTAACACCATCATTGAGCACAGGGAGAGGCGTAGCTCCAAGAGATTCCGCCATAAGGAAATATTCATAGAAACCCACATATTGTGACGTCCAATAGCCCCAATGGTTACGGAAACCAAGTCTTTCTTCCGGTGTTCCGATTGAATTCTTCCAGAAAACCTGTCCAAAATAGTTGGTACCTTCTGAAGCGCATCCACCCGGGAAACGCATGAACGTAGGATTCAGGTCATACAGAGCCTGCATCATATCCTTGCGAAACGGTCCATATTTTCCATCCATCCAGAGTTGTGATTTCTCTGGAAGCAAGGTCACGAAATCAAGATAGAATACTCCAGCTGCGTCGGATACTATGCATAACCGGCTATCTTCCGTTCTAAGAGCATCAAGAGTACCAGAATACTTTTTCCAGTTATCACCTATTCCAGTGAATGTGATGACATTAGAGTTAATTTCTCCATTCTTATCCTCAAGGTATACCTTGAAAGATCCAGAATAATTCTCCCCACAGAGATAGAGTCCGAGATCATAGCTAACCTCCTTTACTACCGGAATGGAAGGAATCTGAGTATTGTTGGAATAGTAATACTCTGCTCCTTTGCCATATTCTGCTATTCCATATCCATTGGCAGCAATACCGAATCCATCACCAGGGTTCTCCACTTCGAACCTTACGCTATACTGCTTATACCGAAGTTCATCGTCATACTTGTCATTCGGATCATAATCATAGTACCTCGTGTGCTTTACCAAAGGCTTGTAGTCCACAGCATGGGCACTTCCCCTTGCCTCTCCCATGCGCAGAACAGTCCATCCGAAGAATACGCTATCACATACAGAAAATTCATTTTCTGGAGCCTCCGGAACGTTATATTCTTGAAAAGAATTGTTCTGTATTAACTGTGCGCATATTCCCCCATCAAGAGAGTTGTTGATGTCCTCAAAGAAGATTCCGCTCAGAGTAGGACTTACGTTAATGCCAAGCGATTTCGGTTTCAAGTCAAGTACGCGGGTCTGAACAGGCTTAAATCCTTGAAGCTGAAGCATTTTATCTGCCATTCGGTATCCCATAAGTCTCATTCCCTCAGTATTGAAATGGAACTGATCACCTGTGCTTTCGCAACCAAGCGCAGATATTATATGGGCATTAGGGAGTACCTTAGGAAGATTAGGCATAATATCGGTATTGAAGGCTGCACACACTCCCCCTTCTTCTGCATACTTAAGTTCTCCAGCGAGAAGCGGAGTATCTTTGGGAGACAGACCAAGATCATGACACAGGTTGTCATAAATCTTTTTTACACGTTCCGGCCAAAGAGGATCCTCGGAATTAGACTCTCCTTGATGCATAAGAATACCCTTGATAACACCATCTTTCTGAGCCAATTTAGCCATTTCCACAAGCCTCTTGTATGGATTTCCGCCGTATTGCTCTACAATTGCTTTCATCCAATCGCGCTCATTGTCAATGTACTCCTTATAATCATCCTTATCCCAGAGTTCTATCTTAGCACCGGCTACCGACACATTAATTACACCCACGCGGTACTTAGATGGAAGATTCTCTATCATCTTTCTACCGAAAAAATCTACCGGACCCATATTGTTTCCCTCCCTACAGATAGGAGGAACAGCCGTATACCAATGCCCCATCTGACGATCATACTTAGGCATATCCACCGCTGCCATGAACTGAAAACGAGGATCATTAAAATTCTTGTCCTGCTCAGCAGGAGTAGCACCTGCCTCCATATTGGACTGACCTATACACAAGTAAATAAAAAAATCAGGATCCGGCTTGAGTCCCGGAGCAGCCATAGAGACAGATAAAGACATCACGATGGCTGAAAACAAAGCAAATACCTTTTTCATGAAAATAGTGTTATCAAATTCGCGTACAAATATACTAAGTTCTGAATGATTTTTAAGTTCTTTCACACCATATTTTCCAAGAAATCCAACGATATGGCATACGCATAAAAAAAACGAGGCTGATCATTTAGTCAACCCCGTTAATATTACTTTAAAGTCAAAATAACTCTGTTAATAGAACCTTTCCCTATTATCTACTACTCCAGCAATATCGCACATTACCGGAATTATATACTGGGACATATACTGGGACTTCTGCTGATTTCTGAGCTTAGCATCATCTTCAGTATAGAAAGCACCAAGCTGACGATTGGAAGTGGTAAACACATATACACCCATAGAACCATTTACAGGACCAAATACAACACCATCCTCAGCAACTACAGCTGCACCAGTAACAGCTGGATCAAGAGTACTGGAAGCAAATGACACTGCCTCACTATGCTCAACTTCTACACCCAGTTTCTGTGCCGCATCCTGAATAGTCTTTGCTCCACTAATCTTTTCCTTTACATCAGCAAGAACTTTCTGGTGCACCTTCTGAGTATAAAGCCTGTTGCTAATTACAGAAGAAACTTCCTCAATAGGCATATAACCAGCTTTATGCTCACCCTTTACAGCAGCGATAAAGAAGTAATTGGTGTTAACAGTAAGGATAGAAGAAGCCTTGCCTGTCTTATTGTCAAATACCCATCTTGTCACAGTCTTGGCCTGATCAATGGCACCATAGCTAGATGTAGCCTCTGTAATGGTAAGATTGTGGGAATATACTTTAAGTGAATCTACGGCTTTCTGATATCCCTTGTAAGTACCATCGGTAAGGCTTGCAAATCGGCTTGCCTGAGCATAATATGAATTATATGTCTCCTTGCTAGCAAGAGCAGTCTTCTTGAGCACAGCCACATGCTTCTTAAGGACAGGTTTGCTGGTCTTAGTCACGAGCACTACGTGAGTACCATACGAAGTCTTGAGCACAAATGGCTTACCAACCTTAGCTTCAATCACTGACTCCATACCAGGAATCATATATGTCTGCGTCATCCAGCCAATAGAGCCAAGTTCCCCGTCAGCAGCAGATCCTGTATCTTGTGAGTACATGGAAGCAAGATTAGAGAAATTTTCTCCCTTTGCAACTACATTTACAAGACTGTCAGCTTTGGCAGCAGCATCATTTCCCTGGAGAAGAATATGCTTTACGTAAACAGAATCAGGAATCATCCTCGTCTCTAGTGTACGAGCTGCGAAGAAATCATTTCCAGACTTGACTACCTGTGAAATATCCTTTCCACCGAAAATCTGCTCATCAATATCGGCATTTATGGTTTTGAGCTCACCGGCCTTGTACCAATAATTAGAAAGAGGACTATCAGAATTCTTAGCAAGGAAAGACTTCATATTGTCGGTTGTGCTGAATTCATCATATAGATCATTCATAGCAAGGCTCGTACTGTTGATATCATCAGAAGAAGGAACTACCTCAAACACAACATACTCCATATCACGACTATCACTTTCCTGCTTAAAGAAATTCTTATGTGCCTTGTAATAGCTGCGCACTTCGTCGTTAGTAACCACAACACTTGAGTCATGATACATAGGATAATACTCTACACAGAAGTCAAAATCAGCGGTAGTATTACCCGTAGCCATAGCGTTGCTCATCTGAAGAGCATTTGTAAAATTGGATGCATTGAAGAGCATACCATATTTCTGGTAATACTGTTGCGTATAGATAGTATTCTGGAGATAATCCCAATACTGGCGATATCTTCCATCCTGATCAGACTCAATAAATGTGAGAAACTGCCTAAGTACCTCTTCAGAATAGTTTCCAGAATCATCCATGAACAGAGGATTCTGCGCAAGGATATTTGAAGGGTTTGAAGAAGACACCAAAGAAAGCAACTCGTCCTCTCCGACCTTAATGCCAGCAGCCTTCGCATTCTTGATGAACAAATACTTATCCACCATATCCTGCCATGCAGCATCCCTGATATTTTTCTGAACCTGATCATTCTGAGCAGAAGAGCCGGAAATAATCTCATTGATGCTTGTGAATTTTTCTACATTCTCCTGGAAATCAGTATAGGATATTCTTTTGCCATCAATCTTACCCACATCGTACTTTGTAGACATGGAATTGATAGCCGTTTGAAGAGTACCAGGATCGATAATAAACGAAAGAAGAGCCAACGCAATCACAATTGAGACTGCGAGGCCAAATTTGGAGCGTATTTTTTCAAGTGCCGCCATATTATGTATTTTTTAGTTTTTCGATTCAAACATATTAGGGTGCGAATTTATCAATTTTTTTTTGAAAAGGACCAATAAAATTCACAGAATCAATGATTACTGCAGTAGTATCTTTCTCCACAACCACAAAATTGTTAAATGACTTATACAAAATGGCATTTTTCATACGGTCGTCAGAGCGCATCCCATATCCCTGCATAAACCCCTCTGGTGAATACATTTTAACATAACAGTCAGTATACACCTCCTGTTTCACCCTATCCCAGTAAAGCGTGTCCGTTTCCATAGTCTCCTGTTTAAGAACATTATGAAGTATCACGTTTCCATAGGCCTCCCAAGTCTCATCATCATTTTTTCCTGATTTTTTGGGTACCTTATGAATAGCATTGTCAGCTATGACTATAGACTCAAGCAATCCTTCATCAGAATAAGCAAACACTGATATTCCTTTAGGGAACACATCATAATCCTCACTCTTGGTCTCATAATGTTCCATAACCTTCGCCTCTAACCTCATCTGAAGTTTCCCATTAGTACTTCTCACAGCGAACACGTCATCCACCGTCTGAATCGGAGTCTTTTCTAAATCAAGCGCGTCCGCCTCGGAAATTTTGGACTTACAGGAAACGAAATTACTGGCAACCACCAGAGTGGCTGCCAGTAATTTCATAATATTTAGTGTCCTTTTCAAGACTATTTCACTGTACGAACAGTGGTAGTGGCGCGAAGTCCACCGCACACTACTGTGTAAGACTGACCGTTAGTCACATCATACATAAATGCCTCTTCTGCCTTAGGGAAGTACCTGCTGTACTCACTGATGTAATTATTAGCAGACTCCGCAAGGCTTGGATCGGCATTCTTGGCCTTGTTCATATAGTCGCAAGCTACCCAGAATGGTGCACGTGAAGAAATCTCGTCACCACCACAACGCGTAGCAGCCCAGATATTGCCCATAAGGAAGTAAGCCTTACCTGCAAGCTCTGAAGAATTTGCAGCCACGGTGGTAGCACACTCGATAGCCTTAGCATTCATACCGTTCTTGTAGTAGAATGTAGCAAGTTCATAACTCCACTCAGCATCCTTTGCAGCATCAGAACCATCACTTGCAATAGCCTCCTCCATATACTTGATAGCTTCATCCACATTATTCATAGAAGAATGGAGACGGAATAGATAATATGCAGAACTTGCTGACGGCTCAAGTGTATACATAGTGGTAACGGCTTTAAGGAACACGTCGTTGTTCTGGCAGTCCTCTGTTGAACTCATTACTTTCACTACATTAGATGCAAGTTTGAGATCATTCGGATTACTCTCAAGACGTGGACCAAAAAGTTGGATGAGGTTGTCACATGAAGCAACCTTGCTAGCAGCGAAAAGGCTTCCCATATCCTGTTTCATCTTCTCTATCTGGGTCTTCTCCGCATCATTCTTGGCAGGGGCATTCTCAAGAAGTTCGTTATTTCTCTCATAAAGAGCTATAACGGCTTCAGCATCAATCTCTCCAGTCTTATAGAGTTCAGAAGCTGCCTGCATATCAAATAGGAGAATCTGAGGCTTTGTATTTACGCCGTTTGCCTCAATGATGCCCTCATATCCAGAGTAAAGTTTATTAAAGTCTGACTTTATATAGTTAGACATATCAATACCCTTGTTATTGAGAGCAGTCTGAGCATACTTAGGATAATACTTGGCTCTTGTGTCATGTATTGCCATAAGCGTATCTACAAGCGCCTCGCAATAAGTAGGATTGTTAGCATTTTTCTGAATGAGCCTTCTGACGAGAACCGCACCATCGATAAGCATATTCTGACTTGCAGTGGCAGGACAAAGCTGATATGCCTTTCTCCAGTTAGGAATAGCGGAGTCATAGTCCTTCTGCTTGTAATACTCCTTGTAGTAAGACATGTACTTAACACATTCAGCACTGTCAGCGCCCCATTTTCCCTGAGCGAAAACATCTGAGCTGCCGATAAACAATGCAGCGCAGGCAATTAAGGCAAATTTTATTTTCTTCATATTGTCATTATTTTTAATATTATTCATACTGTGTTTTTCTGAACCAAATGTCAAATATATTTACTCCCACGGAAAAATTGATGTATTTTTCACGTATCATATTATCTGACAATGAACCTCTCTGTCCCAACTCTAGTCCTACTGTAATTCCATTATACCATCTGAACACTGGAAAAGTAGCACCGATGGTTATACCCATGGAAGTAATGTTCTTTCCATACAACTTATAATACTCATTCTTATAATAAGCACCGGCACGATAAGCCACCTGATTGAAATAGTACCTTATGTCGTTTCTATTAGGAACAAACTCAGCACCAATCCTGTAAGCCTCAGCCACGGTAGGGGAGAAAGGCGACGAAGACGCGGAAAAGCCACTGATACTATCTATTCCGCTATTAGTCCAGTCGGAACGCGTGTAGTCAAATTCAACCATCCATTTATCCGGACTCTTAAGTGTTATTCCCACACCTATTTCACTTGCAATTCGCGCTTTCTTTGTAACTGAAAGGGTATCACTCCTGTAATAAAGCGTATCCACAGCAACACTTCCTGAAGAATAACTTGCATCTGTATAATAACCCTTTAAGTTTGCACCAGTCGAATATGTGGCTCCCAGCCCAAGTACAACTTTCTTTCCAAGAGGCTGCTCGTACTGGATACCAAACTTTCCTCCAATCGCATTTGTCTGAAGAGTTATAGTATTCTTTATTCCATTATACGATGACTCTGAAATAGAAGTATTGAAATTCTTTGTAATATTACCGAAATAGTAATCGAGTTCGGCACCTATAGACACCCTTTTTAAAAAAGTATATCCTACAGAAGCAAATGACTTGTATATACTACCACTTCCTTCAGAGGAATTGGTGATATTGCCTATACTTCCTATTACATCAGGATCGGTATACTTGTATGTAAAGTCAAATCCTGTATCACTGAAAGGGGAAATTCCTACCATCATGGCCATATTCTTACTCAAGATAGGGAATGATAATACGAAATCATTAACATTGAATGTATTATTGACTGATTTTATTCCTCCTTGAGAGAATATTTTGTTGTCTCCATATACTGTATAGTCAGCCATAAATGCAAGACTATCCCTTGCCGTTACTGCAGCAGGATTCAATATATTGATATAACGGTTATTTCTTCCGGCAATACCTACACCACCCATAGTTCTGTTGTATGCGGTACCCTGACGGCTTACATCACCTATGGAAAATATTGAATACGGAGAGTAAGCACCATCAGCCTGTGCACTGGAGTATGGTGCTACAATGGCAGAGAGTGCAAAAACAAGAACTATATTAACCAATATTTTTCTTAACATAATCGTCAGTTATTATTGCAAGACCCATCAATTCAAGATTGCAAACTACAAAGATGGAGTTTTTCATCCTTTTAGCAAAATAAATTGCATCTCCACCAGTAAAAACTACAATATTTTCTTTGTGCGACTTGATATAGCCCTCTATTTCAAATATTATACCTAAAACTATTCCGGATTCTATAGAAGATTTTAAGGAAGTCCCCTCCATCTGTAAAGATTCAGGTATATCCACAAGAGGCAAATTCTTAGAGTATCGCTCAAGAGCTTTTGCCCTTGTACAGCAGCCAAGAGAAATATTACCTCCCATATATCTTCCATCCGCTGCAAGAAAATCTACAGTGAGAGTGGTGCCAAAATCAAAAACCGTACAAGGTTTTTCATTGAAAAGAAAACGCGCCGCTACAAGTCCTGCAGCCCTGTCACATGGAAGATATTCAGGAAAATTATACTTCAGCAGCAGAGACGTATGACTTCTGTCAAGTATTATGAGATGAGAACAATACTTCTCAAGTATTCTTTCCTCTTCTTCAAGAACGCCACATACGGAAGCTATAGTAAGGACTTCCGGTTTCTCTTTTTCCATCAGAGAAAGAAGATAATCAAGCATCTTCTCACCCTGATATCTAAAAGTCTTTCCAAGGACAGTACCTTCAGACCAAGCTGCCTTTAGAGCCGTATTTCCAGTTACAACTAGAAGATTCGCCATTTCTATAACACTACAGAGCCTACAAATTTACAAAAAATTATCTCAACTTCCTCATAAGTGAAAGAGCAGAATGAAGAGAAGTAATATTTCTTGATACCATTTTCAGCCTATTCTCCACTTGTTTTATCTCGGTAGATGTCGGGAGTTCTCCAACTTTCTTAAGAATCCTTTCGAATATACTTGACTTGTAGTATTGAGACATTGGATTGGATACAAAGAATGAAATCATGATTCCGTTCTTCACTATTATTTTCTCAAAACCAAGGGAAGCGCCGAGGTTTCGCAGTTTCAGCACGTAGAAAAGGTTTTCTAACTCTAAAGGCATCTTTCCAAACCTGTCCTCAAGACGCTTTATATAAGCATCTATCTCCTTATCTGATGACATGGAGTCAATAGCCTTATAAATACGAATTTTTTCAGCTGTGATATTAATGTAATCATCAGGAATAAGAGCAGGCTGATCAGTCTCTATCGTACACTCCTGCACAAATGAACTTCTTTCAGAAGAGACAGTTAAGCCTGTCTCCATACCCAACTCATCCATTGCTTCAGATAGTATCTTCTGATAAGTCTCAAATCCCATTTCAGTAATAAAACCACTCTGCTCGGCACCAAGAAGATTTCCAGCTCCACGTATATCAAGATCCTGCATGGCAATATTGAATCCGCTTCCAAGATCAGAGAATTCCTCTATGGCCTTCAGCCGTCTACGAGCGTCATCACTTATGCTTACAAGCGGAGGAACGATAAGATAACAGAAAGCCTTTTTGTTGGATCTTCCCACTCTTCCCCTAAGTTGATGTAGATCGCTCAAACCAAAATTCTGAGCCTGATTAATGATGATAGTGTTGGCATTAGGAATATCAAGACCATTTTCTATGATAGTGGTACTTAACATCATATCGTAGTCGCCTCTTATAAAGCCAAGCATAATATTCTCCAAAGTACGAGAATCCATCTGGCCATGAGCCACACAAATTTTCATATCAGGCACAAGACGGTGAAGAATCTCATATATAGACTGAAGTTCCTCCACTTTGTTGTGTAAGAAAAAAACCTGTCCACCTCTGTTGAGTTCATAGTTTATAATGCTTCTTATCTCCTTCTCATCAAAAAGTATTATTTCTGTCTGTACAGGTATACGGTTGGGCGGGGGAGTGTTGATGATACTCAAATCCCTTGCACCAAGAAGTGAGAACTGGAGTGTTCTCGGTATCGGAGTAGCCGTTAGAGTAAGAGTATCCACGGACTCCTTCATCTCCCTAAGTTTTTCCTTCGCTCCTACTCCGAACTTCTGCTCTTCATCAATTATAAGTAACCCTAAATCCTTGAAAACAAAATCTTTTCCAAGAATTTTATGAGTACCTATAATTATATCTATCTTTCCTTCCTTTAGCCTTTTCTTTATATCAGAAATTTCTTTAGCAGTACGGAGTCTGCTCACGTACTCGATATTGCATGGGAAATTTTGAAGTCTCTGCTTAAAGGTATTGAAATGCTGTAAAGCGAGTATTGTAGTAGGTACCAACACGGCCACTTGCTTACTATCAGTCACCGCTTTAAAAGCTGCCCTAACCGCTATTTCAGTCTTTCCGAACCCTACATCCCCACATACGAGCCTGTCCATAGGACAATCATCTTCCATATCCCTCTTTACAGCTATAGTTGCAGTCTCCTGATCTGGAGTATCCTCATACATGAATGAGGACTCAAGTTCTTCCTGAAGATAAGTGTCAGCAGAGAAAGCAAATCCCTTAGAAGCACGCCTTTTTGCATACAATTGGATAAGTTCCTTGGCAATATCCTTAAGCTTGGATTTTGCACTGGTCTTAAGCGTACTCCAAGTTTTAGACCCGAGTTTATTGATACGTGGAGGCTCACCGTCCTTCGACCTAAACCTTGATATCTTATTGAGAAGATGAACTGACACGAATACCACATCTCCGTCTTTATAGGTTATCTTCACAACTTCATGAATTCTTCCCTTGTCATCCCTCATCCTCACAAGCCCTCCAAAAATTCCCACACCATGGTCGATATGAACTACGTAATCACCTATATTGAAAGAATTCAAGTCATTGATTGTAAGCTGTTCGCTCTTCTCTACACTTCTTCTAATACTAACCCTCTGGAAACGTTCAAATATTTCATGATCAGAGTAGCAGCATACTTTACATTCTCCGTCTATAAATCCGCTATGTATAGTCTTTCCTTTAACGAATTCTGGAATAAGACCTCCGTTCTGAGAAAGAATAGACTTTATTCTTTCGAGTTGTGATTCCTTGTCAGAATAGATTAAGACACGATAAGAGTTCTCTATTCGCGAACGTATATCTTCAGTTAGAAGCTCGAAATTCTTGTTGAAAGCAGGCTGAGGAGATATCTGAAATTTTACGGAAACTCCATCGGAATCCGCAGACACAGGAGTATCAAGAAAAACATCAACAAATTTGCCTGCCCACTGCCTGTACCATTCCTCACCACAATACATATCAGGTGAATCCAACCATAATACAGTGTCAGACTTGATCATAGAGAGAATACAACATCCATCACTGCTTGGAGAAGAAAGGATATCAGAGAAAATCTCCGCCTCAGAAACATTTTCTCTACTCAACTGCGTATTACAGTCGAACGTGTTTATTTTCTCTATCTCATCTCCCCAAAATGATATTCTGTAAGGATAATTATTAGAAAAAGAGAAGATATCTACTATTGAGCCTCGTATTGCATACTGACCCGGCTCAGATACAAAATCTACTTTTTCAAATCCCTTGCCATAAAGATTCTTAGAAAGAGTATCATGAGAAATCTCATCTCCAATTTTTATTACAATTCCATCAGAACCGATAGTCTCTCCTGATGGTATGCTTTCCGATAACGCAGAAGGATATGTCACCACCACAGTAAGTTCATCCCCACCAGAAAGAATCCTGCTCAATGCCGCAGTGCGCTGCACAGCAAGAGAAGATTTGTAATTACTCCTCTCTACGTTCTTTCCAGACTCAGGAAGGAAGAAAACCCTGTCTCCATCGATAAAACTGTAAAAGTCAGAACAACAATACTCAGCAGACTCCTTGTCAGGAAGAACCACCACGTGAAGTCCCTTCTTTGCTATCTGACTTACAATCATCCATTTAGCGGAAAGAAACAAAGAATTACAGATAATCTTTTTCTCTCCCGACCTAATATATCCAGAAAGAATGTTGCAAGAATTCTGACTTATCAACATTATAGCTTAAAATTATGTTTATAACCTGTTAGTAACCCTGTTTATAACTAATACTCCAATTGTCAATAAAAGGACCACCTTCGTTATCAACAGTTTTTCAAAATCATTTCTACATCGTTATCAACAGTTCTTAACAATTCAAAAAATTGATAATTAAACACTTGAAACGCTTATCAACATTTCAACATGCTTAAATTAAAAATCAAATAATCTAAATAAAAGAACTATATTTGTATTCTAATTGTCAAAAGCCGTATGCAGGATTTTGATCCTCACAATTCAAACGAGGGCAAAGATAAGGATTTGGACGGAATTATACGTCCGCAAGAACTAGAAGATTTTACCGGACAGGGTGAGATCGTCTCCAACCTTCGCATATATATAAAGGCGGCAAAGATGAGAGGGGAGGCATTGGACCATACGCTTTTCAATGGGCCTCCTGGACTTGGAAAGACTACTCTTGCACATATTATTGCCAATGAAATGGGTGGAAATATCAAGATTACTTCCGGTCCTGTGCTTGATAAGCCCGGGGATTTGGCAGGACTTCTGACGTCTCTTGACAAGGGAGATGTGCTTTTCATAGATGAAATACATCGTCTTTCTCCCGAAGTGGAGGAATATCTCTATTCGGCTATGGAAGATTATGTCATTGACATTATGATAGATAAGGGACCAGGTGCCCGTTCCGTAAGGATATCCCTTAATCCATTTACTCTTGTAGGAGCTACCACACGCTCTGGTCTTCTGACGGCTCCTTTGAGGGCCAGATTTGGAATTAAGTGTGAACTTGAGTATTACGATACTAAGGACCTTGTGAAGATAATAGTGAGAAGTGCAGGTATATTGGGAGTGGATATTGATGGTCAGGCTGCAGAAGAGATTGCACTGAGGAGTCGTGGTACTCCACGAATAGCTAATGCGCTGCTGAGAAGGGTTAGGGATTTTGCTCAGGTGGTAGGAGATGGTCACATTGACCTCAAAATTGCTAAATTTGCTCTTGATAAACTCAGGATAGACACTCTTGGGCTTGATTCTGTGGACAATAAGATATTGAGGACCATAATTACTACCTTCAAGGGAGGACCAGTTGGTGCCAATACCATAGCTACAGCGATAGGGGAGGACCAGGGTACGTTTGAGGAGGTTTATGAGCCTTTCCTAATCAAAGAAGGTTTTATTGTGAGGACGCAGCGGGGGAGAATTGCGACAGAACTGTCATACAAGCATCTTGGACTTGAAGAGTTTAAGAAAGAAGACAATACTTTATTTTAAATTACAATAACAAATCAATACAATGTCTGACAAGTTAATTTCAAAAATCCCTGAGGGACCTCTTGAGCAGAAGTGGACCAAGCGTAAGTCTGAAATCCATCTAGTGAGTCCTAACAACAAGAGAAAGCTTGAAATCATTGTAGTGGGTACAGGTCTCGGTGGAGCATCCGCTGCCGCATCCCTCGGTGAACTCGGCTACAACGTTAAAATTTTCTGCATCAGTGATTCCCCTCGTAGAGCACATTCCATTGCTGCTCAGGGCGGTATCAATGCTGCAAAGAATTATCAGAATGACAATGACTCCGTGTATCGTCTATTCTACGATACCATTAAGGGAGGTGACTATCGTAGCCGAGAGGCTAATGTATATCGTCTGGCAGAAGTAAGTGCTGCTATAATTGATCAGTGTGTTGCTCAGGGTATTCCTTTTGCCCGTGAGTACGGCGGATATCTTGCCAACCGCTCTTTCGGTGGAGTACAGGTAAGCCGTACGTTCTATGCCCGCGGTCAAACCGGACAGCAGCTTCTTCTTGGTGCCTATGCATCCCTTAATAAGGAGATTGCGGCTGGTACCGTCAAGTCATATCCTCGTCATGAAATGCTTGACCTTGTCATAGTGAACGGACAGGCCAAGGGTATCATTGCTCGTAACCTTGTAACCGGTCAGCTTGAAAGGTTCGGTGCGCATGCGGTAGTTATTGCAACTGGTGGTTATGGAAACACATATTTCCTTTCTACCAACGCTATGAACAGCAACGGTTCTGCGGCTCTGCAGTGTTATAAGAAAGGTGCTTATTTCGCAAACCCTTGCTTTGCTCAAATTCACCCTACATGTATTCCTGTGCACGGTGACCAGCAGTGCAAACTTACCCTTATGAGTGAGTCTCTTCGTAATGACGGACGTATCTGGGTCCCTAAGAAGATAGAAGATGTAGAAAAGTTGCGTAAGCACCAAATCAAGCCTTCTCAGATAGCAGAAGAAGATAGGGATTACTATCTTGAGCGTCGTTATCCTGCATTCGGAAACCTTGTTCCTCGTGACGTGGCTTCACGTGCGGCCAAGGAAAGATGTGACGCTGGATTTGGTGTTAATGAGACTGGCAAAGCTGTGTTCCTTGATTTTGCTGATGCAATCAACCGTCTTGGACACAAGAGAGTTGCTGAGCGCTATGGTAACCTTTTCGAGATGTATGAGAAGATCACTGCTTCATCACCTTGGGAAGAGCCTATGATGATTTACCCTGCTATTCACTACACTATGGGTGGTATTTGGGTTGATTATGACCTTCAGACAACTATTCCTGGACTTTTCGCTATCGGTGAAGCCAATTTCTCTGATCATGGTGGAAACCGTCTTGGAGCATCTGCTCTTATGCAGGGACTTGCTGATGGATATTTCATTCTTCCTGTTACTATTGGTGACTATCTTTCTAAAAAGTTCGCTGAACCTAAGACTGATGTTACTACCGCAGAGTTTGTTAAGGCAGAGAAGGATGTTCAGGCTCGCATAGATAAGCTCTTCTCAATCAAGGGTACTAAGACAGTGGATTCTATTCACAAGAAACTTGGTATCATCATGTGGGATTATGTGGGAATGGCACGTGATGAGCAGGGTCTTAAAAAGGCCATAAAGGAGATTCAGGCCCTTAAGGAGGATTTCTATAAGAATGTCAATGTGCCTGGAAGTCAATATGAGTTTAATCAGGAACTTGAGAAGGCCCTCAGACTTGAAGATTTCTTTGAAATTGGAGAACTTATGGCACGTGATGCACTTAACCGTCAGGAGTCATGTGGAGGACACTTCCGTATTGAAAGTCAGACTGAAGAAGGTGAGGCTAAGCGTGACGATGCTAACTTCATGTATGTTGCAGCTTGGGAGTATAAGGGAGAGGGCGTAGAGCCAGAGCTTCATAAGGAGCCTCTCAAATACGAGTTTATCGAGGTTAAGACCAGAAACTACAAAGACTAATCGGATGGAATTCAATTTGAAAATATGGCGTCAGAAAAACGCCAAGGCAAAAGGTCATTTTGAGACCTACCATATAGAGGGTATTGAAGAGGATGCTTCTTTCCTTGAAATGCTTGATATACTTAATGAGCAGATTATCCGTGAAGGATGTGATCCTATAGCTGTTGAGCGCGGATGCCAGAGCAGCGGTCCTGTTTCTTTTGACCATGACTGCCGTGAGGGTATTTGTGGAGCATGCTCACTATATATTGATGGACGTGCTCATGGTCCTGATGATCATGTGACTACCTGTCAGCTTTTTATGCGTCATTTCAAGAATGGTGCTACTATTACTGTGGAGCCGTGGAGAAGTGCTGGTTTTCCTGTTATCAAGGATCTTGTGGTAGATCGTACCGCTTTTGACAAGATTCTTCAGGCAGGAGGATTTATTTCGGTCCGCACAGGTGCTGCTCAGGATGCCAACAATATCCTCATTTCTCATGAGAAAGCTGAAGAGAGTATGGATGCAGCTGCTTGCGTCGGATGCGGAGCTTGTGTGGCTACTTGCAAAAACGGTTCCGCCATGCTTTTCGTAGCTGCTCGCGTAAGTTCTCTTGCTTTGCTTCCTCAGGGTCGTCCAGAGGCTGCTAAGAGGGCTAAGGCTATGGTGGCTAAGATGGATGAACTTGGATTTGGTAACTGTACAAATACACGTGCTTGCGAGCTTGAGTGTCCAAAGGGAATTACTGTTGCACATATTGCACGTCTTAATAGAGAGTTCCTTAAAGCGAAGTTCTCAGACTAAGTTTGTAAGTATATGGTAATAAAAAGGTGACTATCAGTCCTTAGACTTTTAGTCACCTTTTTTGTGTTTTTTGTTCTACCATAGGAAATTATTAAAAGGATACCTTCCGGCATGTATTTCCGCTACCATCTTATAGATGTCATCTTTAAGTTTTTCTATTCCTTCTTTCTTCAGTGCGGAAATAAATATGCATGGTATTTTCCTATCTCCTATCCATTTACTCTTTACTTCGTCAATGGTAAAGTGTCTTTCTGTTCGTGGTTCGAGGGAAAACTCATCATACTCTTCGTTCTGATAACTATCTATTTTATTGAATACTACATATATAGGCTTATTGTCTGCCGATATGTCCTTGAGAGTTTTCTCTACTACCTCCATCTGTTCTTCATAGTCCGGATGAGATATATCCACTACATGTACAAGAATATCTGCTTCACGAACTTCATCCAAGGTACTTTTAAAGGCCTCAATAAGCTGTGTAGGTAGTTTCCTTATAAAACCTACAGTATCGCTTAATAAGAATGGTACATTGCCTATTACGACCTTTCTGACTGTGGTATCGAGAGTAGCGAAGAGTTTATTTTCGGCAAACACGTCGGATTTGGCAAGAAGATTCATTAGTGTGGATTTTCCTACGTTGGTATATCCGACCAGAGATAAGCGGACAAGTTGTCCTCTGTTACTTCTCTGGGTAGCCATCTGCTTGTCAACTTTTTTAAGTTGTTCTTTAAGTTTGGCTATTCTTTCTCTTACTATTCTCCTATCTATTTCTATCTGGCTTTCTCCCATTCCTCCACGCATTCCTATACCTCCTCTCTGTCTTTCAAGGTGGGTCCACATACCTGCCAGACGTGGAAGCATATAGTTGTAACGTGCTAGTTCCACCTGCATTTTTGCGTATGCTGTTTTAGCACGCTGAGAGAATATTTCAAGAATAAGGCTTGTTCTATCTATTACAGAAGATGTCTTTATTACTTTTTCTATATTTCTCTGCTGCATTCCAGTCAATTCGTCATCGAATATGACATAGTTGATCTGATTCTCCTCGCAGTAAGATGATATTTCTTCAAGTTTTCCTGTACGTACGTATGTTGCCTTTTCTGGTTTGTCTACTCTTTGAATGAACTTTTTGTCTCCGGTTACTCCTGCTGTTTCTGCAAGGAAAACCAGTTCTTCAAGGTATTCATTGACTTTCCTTTCGTCATCATTCTGCTTTATGATGCCGACAAATACTGCCTTCTCTATTTTCTTTTCGGTCACTTCCATTTAAGTATTTTTACCGCTTATTAAAAAAATAAGGCCATCTCCTGTTGGGGACAGCCTTAATATAGAGGTTAATGTAATTATCTTAGCTGGAATACTACAGGGAAAGTATAGGAAACTTTTACGCTACGGTCTCTCTGCTTTCCTGGAGTCCATTTAGGTGAACTCTGAATAACTCGTACAGCCTCCTTGTCAAGTGCTGGATCTACTCCGCGGACTACCTTGACATTTGAGATAGAACCATCGGTATTAACGGTGAACTGGAGAACGACACGTCCGGATACTCCGTTCTCTCTTGCTACCTCAGGATATACAAGATGTTTGTTTACCCATACGGAAAAAGTATTGGCATCACCGCCCTGGAACTTAGGTTTTTCCTCTACGATTGCGAAAGGAATAGCTTCTTCCTCCACTACTTCCTCTTCTACTTCACTTACGTAGTCCACCAATTCCACGCCCAAATTTGCGTCGTCTTCAAGGTTGAGGACGTTGTCTTCCACCTGAATATCGTCTTCCACGATATCAATAATGTCCGAAATTGCAGGAATCTTTGCAATTTCTGGTGGTGGAGGGGTATTTTCCTGTGTAATAGGAACAATTTCCTCCTCAACAATCTCCGTAGTCTCGGCTGCAAGTGTAGCCTCCTTTTTCTCCTTTGATTTGTACTCAAATGCAGCGTACACAACCAAAAGTGCGATTACGAAACCGATCTCTACAAACAGTAGCTTCTTATTGTTTAGATCGGCACTTGGTGATTTCTTAACTTCCATATCTGGTTTTAATTTATTAATCTATCCAAGTTTCAAAGATATAAAGAATTCGTCTTAAATCCAATTATTTTCATTTTTATGTTGTAGATTTGCCATTATTTTTATTGTTTGTTATGGTCAGGTATTACAACGAGGATATTAAATTTGTCCTCAAACATAAGTTACTGAACAATCGTTGGATTAAGACTGTTGTCGGCAGCGAAATGAAGAAAATGGGCAATGTGAATATTATCTTCTGCTCCGATAATTACATTCTTGATGTTAATATGAAGTATCTTCAGCATGATTACTTTACCGATATCATTACTTTTGATTACTGTGAAAAGGATTATATCAGCGGAGATCTTTTCATTAGTATTGATTCCGTGAGGGAGAATGCTTCCTTTTATGGTACTGAGTTCTCTGAAGAATTGAATAGGGTAATGGTGCATGGAATACTTCATCTGATAGGATATGATGATCATAATGATGATGACATAAAGATGATGCGTTTTAAGGAGAACTACTATCTCGATCTTCGTAAATCCATGGAGTCAGATGCTAGATAAGATTTATGACATAATAGTGGTTGGTGGCGGGCACGCAGGATGTGAAGCTGCCATGGCTGCCGCAAATCTCGGTTCTTCTGTTCTTTTGATTACTATGGACATGAACGCTTATGCGAAGATGTCTTGTAACCCTGCTGTAGGTGGTATAGCCAAGGGACAGATCGTTCGTGAGATTGATGCTCTTGGTGGTTATATGGGAATTGTCACAGACGCTTCTACTCTTCAGTTCCGTATGTTGAACCGCTCCAAGGGTCCTGCCATGTGGAGTCCTCGTGCACAGTGTGATAAGAATCAGTTTTCTTTATTATGGCGTAAATTTCTTGAAACTAATTGTAAATTAGATATTTACGCTGATATTGCGACTTCTTTTCTTTTTGAGAATTCAAAAATTTGCGGCATCTGTACAAATACCGGAGCAATTTTTAAATCTCAAGCAGTTATCCTAACCGCTGGAACGTTCCTTTCTGGAAAACTTTTTATTGGACGTACTTCCATGGAAGGTGGTAGGATAGGGGAGAAGTCTTCTTATGGTTTGACTGAACAGTTAATGGAGATGGGGGTGCGTTCTGATAGGATGAAGACAGGAACACCTCCTCGAATTGATATCAGGTCTGTGGATTGTTCTAAACTTCCAGTTCAGACTGGTGATGATCATCCTGAGCGTTTTTCTTATCTTCCTATATTGTCATCTGTTCAGAGGGAAGGGAGTCAGATGCCTTGTTATATACTTCACACTAACATTAAGGTTCATGAAGTATTGAAGAGTGGGTTCGGGGATTCTCCTATGTTTACCGGATTGATTCACGGAAAAGGTCCTAGGTACTGTCCGAGTATAGAAGATAAGCTGAGAGTATTCCCTGACAATGACTCTCATCAGCTTTTTCTCGAGCCTGAGGGTCGTGATACTGTAGAATATTATCTTCAGGGCTTTTCTTCTTCTCTTCCTCTTCAGATACAACTTGATGCATTGCATTCTATTTCCGGCCTTGAAAATGCGAAAATATTCAAGCCTGCTTATGCTGTTGAATATGATTATTTTGATCCGACACAGCTTAAGCCATCCCTTGAATTGAAGGGTATTGAAAATTTATTCCTTGCTGGTCAGATTAATGGCACAACTGGATACGAAGAAGCTGCTGCTCAGGGTATTATGGCTGGAATTAATGCTCACTTAAAGATTAATGAAAGAGATCCTTTCATTCTTGGGCGGGATGAATCTTATATTGGTGTCTTGATTGATGATCTTGTTACTAAGGGTGTAGATGAGCCTTACCGAATGTTTACTTCTCGTGCAGAGTATCGTATTCTTCTTCGTCAGGATAATGCTGATTTTCGTCTTACTGAATTATCTCATAAGATAGGGTTGGCTGATGAAAGTCGTTATTCTTATATGATGAAAAAGAAAGATGAGGTTGAAAAACTTCAGTTTTTCTGTGAGAATAAGAACATTACTTTAGCTGAGGCAAATCCTTTTCTTGAGAAGAATCATTCTGCTTTGTTGACAGAAAGTAAGAAGATCTCTTATCTCGCTTCTCGCCCAGAAGTAAAACTGTCAGATTTATTAAAAATTGTTCCACGTGGAACAGAATTTTCTAAATCTGACAATTTTGAAGAAGTGTGCCAATGCGTTGAAATCAATATAAAGTATAAAGGGTATATTGATAGGGAAGTAGTGAATGCAGAAAAACTTAGAAGGTTGGAAAGACTCGAAATACCTGATGGGTTTGACTTCGATAAAGTATCAGGACTGTCAATAGAGTGCCGTCAGAAGTTAAAAAAATATAGCCCACGCACTATTGCGCAGGCTTCAAGAATTTCAGGAGTGTCTCCTTCGGATATTTCTGTGCTTCTTGTCTATTTTGGTAGATAGCTTTAATTGTTACTAAAGCAATTTTAGAGCATCTTTGATTATATCTTCTACGCTTGCTGTCGGCTTTGATTTAAGAATAATCTGAAGTGCTTTGCTTATATTAGGCTTGCTGAAGCCGAGACTTATGAGCGCAGCCATAGCTTCTTCTGAATTATTGCTTTTGCTGCCCCCAGTAAATAGTTCTGCTGAGTAGTCTTCGTCTTTACTGAACTTGTCTTTGAGTTCGAGTATAAGTCTTTGTGCGCTCTTTAGTCCTATTCCTTTTACTGATTTGAGTCTGTTCACATCTTCGCAGATGATCGTCTCTTTAAGCTCTGATGGCGATAGAGAAGAGAGAATCATTCTTGCTGAAGACGCTCCCATGCCTGATACGGATGTGATTTTTCTAAATAGTGCTCTTTCTTCTTCAGAAGAAAAGCCATAGTCTGTCTGAGTGCCTTCTCTTTGGTTTACTTGACTCTGGATATAAATTATGGCTTCCTGTTTTCCGTTAAGTCTGTCGTATGTTTGGAGGGAAATCTCCATAATGTGCCCTACACCGGCATTTTCTATAATGACATAGGTCGGTGTGAGCTTTTTTATACTTCCACTGATATAATCTATCATTTTCTTTTGTGTTTTGTTCTGTGCAAAAATAATCATATTTAGAGATATTCAATTAAATTGAGTCTGTTGATTATTCAATGGTTTCCAAATTCTTCGTATTTTTGTAAGATTATTAGATTCATTATGATGGATGTTCAGGATTTAAGGAAAGAGTTTCCGCAGCTATCTCAGACTGTTTATGGTAAACCGCTTGTTTATCTTGACAATGCTGCAACTTCGCTTCGCCCGTTTTCTGTGATTCGGGCATGGGAGCGTTCTGCTTCATCTACAACTGCCAATCTTCACAGGGCGGTGCACCATATTGCTGCTTTAGCCACAGAAAAGTATGAAAAAGCCAGATCTTTTGTTGCATCTTATATCAATGCTTCAAGTGAAAGGGAAATAGTATTCACTTCAGGTGCTACTGCTTCTTTGAATCTTGTGGCCTCAAGTTTCGGAAAGAGGTTTATATCAGAAGGCGACGAAATAATTATTGCAGAAAGTGAGCATCATTCTGATATTGTCCCATGGCAGTTTCTTTGCGAGAGCTGCGGAGCTGTGATAAAAGTTTGGAAAGTTGATGATAAAGGGCATCTTGATATAGATTCTTTAAGAAGTCTTCTTACTCCACGCACAAAAATACTTTGTGTGGCGCATATTTCAAATGTGCTTGGCCTTGTAAACCCTATTAAAAAAATTGTAAATATTTGTCATTCAAGTGGTTGTAGGGTTTTAATCGATGGGGCTCAAGGGATTGTTCACGAGAGGGTGGATGTAAAGGATATGGACTGTGATTTCTATCTGTTTTCTGGTCATAAGATATTCGCTGCTCCTGGTACTGGTGTCCTTTACGGGAAGTTGGATCTTCTTGAGCAGATGCCTCCTTATATGGGTGGCGGGGAGATGATAGAAACGGTCAGGTGGTCTGGTTCAACATATGCTCCAGTTCCACGTAAATTCGAGGCTGGTACACAGAATATTTCTGGAACACCGACATTGAGAGATGCGCTAGTTCTTGCCAGGGAAATATCTGAAAGTGAAGATATTGCTATTAATCAAAAGGCTATAGTAGAGTATATGACACAGGCTTTGTCTGGTGATGATAGAATACGTCTATATGGGGTTAGTGGTAATGGATTTGATAAGATTCCACTATTTTCGTTCTCCGTGGAACATTGCCACCATGAGGATATGGCTTTAATCTTGGATAAGATGGGGATTGCTGTGCGTTCTGGGCAGATGTGTGCTGAACCTTTGATGGATAGGTTTGGTGTGACTGGAATGCTCAGGGCTTCTTTTGCCCCTTATAATACACTTCAGGAGGCTGAGTATTTTATTAAATGCCTATATAAGGCTATAGATATGTTGTCGTAATGGAAAAATCTTTAAAAGAAATACAAGATGAAATCGTGGATGATTTCTGTATGTATGATGATTGGCTAGATAAGTATTCTGCATTGATTGATATGGGAAATGAGTTGGAGCCTTTTCCTGAAGAGTTAAGGACAGAAGATAGACTTATCAAAGGATGTCAGTCTAGAGTATGGCTGGATACCGAAATACAAGGAGATCGAATGCTGCTTAAGGCTGATAGTGATGCTCTTATCACTAAGGGGATAATAGCTTTGCTGGTTAAGGTATATTCTGGCAGGAAAATAGAAGAGATTGCAGGAGATGACTTTAGTTTCGTGGAGCGTCTCGGTCTAAAGGAAAATCTTTCGCCCACTCGGGCTAACGGTCTTGTGTCTATGATAGATACAATAAAGAGAAAAGCGTGTGAAAATGGAAAATAATGAAGTGCTAACGCCTCAAGATGTGAAGGATCTTGCTCCCTTGTACGAGGCTGTTGTACTTGCCCTAAAGCAGGTATATGATCCAGAAATACCGGTAAATATATATGACCTTGGTCTTGTATATGAGCTCAATATAAACAAGAAAAGGGAAGTGTATATAAAGATGACGTTTACGGCGCCAAACTGTCCTATGGCTGATGAGGTAATCTCAGATGTCAAGCGTGGAGTGGAGCAGACGCCTGGGGTGACTAAATGCACGATAGATCTTGTATTTGAGCCAGCGTGGGATCAGAGTCTTCTTTCGGATGAAGCGCGTGTCGCACTCGGTATGGATCCCGAATAGAGGACTATGAGACTATATCTTTCCATTGGAACCAATGTTGGTGACAGGCGATCAAATATTAGCAGAGCACTCGAAAAGTTGGAACTGGCTTTCGGTAATAAATGGAAATCTCTGTCGGATATATTGGAAACAAAGTCCTGGGGATTCGAAGGAGCAGATTTTCTGAACTGCGTGGTGTGTTTTGAGTCTGAGTTCCCTCCTGAAGAAGTACTGGAGATATGTAAGCGGATAGAGAAGCAGATGGGGAGGGATGAACAGGTGGAGTATGGAGTAGATGGGAAGCGTATTTATCACGACAGAGTCATAGACATAGATATAATCTTGTATGGAAATCTCTGTATTAATACTCCTACACTTAGGATTCCGCACCCTATGATGAGGGAAAGAGAATTCGTTATGAAGCCATTAATGCAGATATTGGATGAAAATGACTACATTTGTAAGATTGAAAACTAAATAATATGACACAGGAAGAATTGTTCAAGGTGCTTGTCGCCCACTGTAAGGAATATGGATTCATTTTCCCTTCTAGTGAAATCTATGATGGATTGGCAGCTGTATATGACTATGGCCAGCTTGGTGTGGAACTGAAAAACAACATCAAACAGTATTGGTGGAATGCAATGACCCGACTCAATGAAAATATTGTCGGTATTGATGCTTGTATTTTTATGCATCCCAAGACTTGGGTAGCATCCGGACATGTCGCTGCCTTTAACGATCCTCTTATTGATAACAAGGATTCCAAAAAGAGATATCGTGCTGACGTTCTCATAGAGGATTATCTTAGCAAGATTGAGGATAAGATCAATAAGGAGGTTGAGAAAGGACGTCGCAAGTTTGGCGAGTCTTTCGATGAGGCTAAGTTCCGCGAAACCAATCCTAATGTGCTTCGTGAGAAAGCTCACTATGAGGAAGTTCATAACAGATATGTAGCTGCTGAGCAGGCCAATGACTTGGCAGAGTACAAGCAGATTATTCTTGACTGCAATATCGTATGTCCTATCAGCGGTACCAAGAACTGGACAGATGTTCGTCAGTTCAACCTTATGTTCAGCACTCAGTTTGGTTCAGTGGGGGATGATTCCAATACAATTTATCTACGTCCGGAAACTGCACAGGGAATTTTCGTGGATTATATAAATGTCCAAAAGACAGGAAGAATGAAGATTCCTTTCGGTATTGCACAGATAGGTAAGGCTTTCCGAAATGAGGTTGTGGCCCGTCAGTTTATCTTCCGCATGAGGGAGTTCGAGCAGATGGAAATGGAGTTCTTCGTACGTCCTGGGACAGAGATGGAGTGGTTCAAGAAGTGGAAAGAGAACCGTATGAAGTGGCACGTTAATCTCGGTATGGGTCCTGAGAACTATCGTTTCCATGACCATGAGAAGCTGGCTCACTATGCAAATGCTGCGACAGATATTGAGTTTAATTTCCCATTTGGTTTCAAGGAACTTGAAGGTATCCATAGCCGCACTGATTTTGACCTTGGCAACCATCAGAAACTTTCCGGAAAAAAACTCCAGTATTTCGATCCTGAGACAGGAGAAAGTTATGTTCCATACTGCGTAGAGACTTCCATAGGTGTGGACCGTATGTTCCTTGCAGTGCTGAGCCACTCATATAAAGTGGAGACTCTTGAGAATGGAGAGACTCGCACCGTGCTTAGCCTTCCGGCTCCATTGGCCCCTGTAAAAGCTGCTGTTCTCCCACTTATTAAGAAAGACGGTCTTCCAGAGTTTGCGCAGAAGATAATGGACCTTCTTAAATATGATTATAACTGCCAGTACGATGAGAAAGACAGCATCGGAAAGCGTTATCGTCGCCAAGATGCAATCGGTACACCATTCTGCATTACCGTTGACCATGAGTCTCTTAACGACAACTGTGTGACTGTACGTGATCGTGATACGATGCAGCAGCAGAGAGTACCTGTCTCAGAACTCAAGGCTATGCTTGACAGTAAGGTAAATCTCAATAATCTTTTGAGAAATCTTTAACCTTTGGATAAGATAAATAAACCCACATTCGCCTCTTTGGGACGTGTGGAAGCAATTAGGCTTCTTTTCGAAGGGAGTGGATTCACTCCTTTCGGGGAGCCTCTTTTGTTTAAGGAAAAAGACTCTTATGCCAGCGTGACAGCATGTCGTGTGATGCTTGAAGGGACTGATTTTAATCTGGAGTATTTTCCATTGAAGCATCTCGGATACAAGAGCGTGGTGGCTGTTACAGGTGAATTATATGCTGTGCTTGCACATCCAAAGACTCTTTCCATTACTCTTGGGGTGTCGGCCAAGCTTGATTTTGAGCAGATTCGTGACCTATGGGCTGGAGTATTGGTCGCAGCAAAGGAGCATGGCTATTCGGGCTTATCACTTGATCTTGTGCCGTCCCGCAACGGCCTTGCCATCAGTCTGTCTGCTTCAGGAAGCAGTGATGCTTCTATGGAGAGTGGTCGTACGAAGCCTAAGAGCAAGGATTTGATATGTGTTAGTGGTCGTCTTGGAGCTGCTTATCTCGGGCAACAAGTGCTTGAAAAGAGATCAGAAGATCTTGAGAAATACAAGATGATGCTTGGTGCGTATCTTAAGCCTGAGCTTGATCCTGAGGTGATTTCCGATGTAGAGCGTTCTGGAATTATTCCTTCGTATGGTTATCTTGTCAGTAGAGGCCTTGCTGATGCTGCTTTGAGGCTGCACAGGGACTCTGGCATGGGTGTGAAACTATATGCTGACAAAATCCCGTTTGAGGGTAATAGTTTCGCTCTTGGAAAAGAACTTGACATTGATCCTCTTTCCGCCGCGATGAATGGAGGAGACGATTTTTGTCTGATGTTTGTAGTTCCTCTGTCAAAGTATGAGGAATTTAGAAAATTTTTCAATACCTTTGAAGCCGTAGGGCATCTTGCCCTTCCTGAAGTCGGAGCAGTGCTTGTTACTCCTGATGGACTCGAGCACCGAGTATCGGCTCAAGGTTGGATGTAATGTATTATTTTATATTGTTATTATGAGGGTTAAGTCTTTTTTAAGCGCACTTGCGCTGATGGTGCCAATATGTATGGCGACCATCCTCACTTCTTGCGAAAAGAAAGAAGCAATTGTGGCTGTTACCGACATTAAGGTGACTCCAGCATCTGTGGAATTAAAGCCTGGTCAAACACAGACTTTGACAGTATCCGTACTTCCTGAAAACGCTACAGACAAGACATATACATGGTCTTCAAGTGATGAGTCTGTTGCCACTGTGGCAGATGATGTTGTTACTGCAGTAGCTGACGGAAGTGCCGTAATTACGGCTGTTACTACTGATGGCAGCCATAAGGCTAGTGTAATAGTGGAGGTTAATACTCCTTATGACGGTGTTGTGGCTACCTCCGCAGGAGCTGTTTATATGGGTGACCAATATGGAGTCGGTTACGATGAGGTTTATCTTTATCTGCTCTCTGAGAGCGTAAAGTATTCTAATCTCTCTTTGAGTGGAAAAGGTTCTGCTCTCTGGCTTGATCTTAATCTTCCTAAGACAGGAAAAGCATCTCTTCCTGCCCATCATTATACGGCTTTGCTAAGTGAAGATCAAGATATGTCGTATACTATTCAGCCAGGCACGGATATGGGGGCTTACGGTGTTATAGGCTCTCTTGTCTATGAGAATAATGGCTCTGTAGAGTATGTTATGGTAGAAGACGGTACTGTAGATATCACAGTTGAGGGAACTACTTATACAGTAGATGCTGTAGTTAAATCTGCTGGCAAAGAGTATAAGTTCCGTTATACTGGAGCCATTAATGTAGAGACATATACTTCAGGCGGCGGAGATGACAAAGAATGGAAAAATGTGGAACTCGGAAAGTTGACTCAGGCAATGTTCGCATATTGTGGTGACTCATACAGAACGGATGGTGTATCAGACAACTGGGTATTGTATCTATGTGATGATGGTGTTACTATTGGCGAAACTGGATTCAGTGGCGTCGGCGATATCATGATGATTGAACTTGACTGTGCTGTAGGCGTGAAGGACCATATCGATCCGGGTACTTATTCTGTCATCTCTCCATTGGAACTTACTTCTGTTGAGGATTTGAAGCCGTTTACAACTGTTCCTGGTTTGCAGAATGAAGCTGGGTATATTTATGGTACATGGTATATCTCCTCTAAATACTCTGAGAATAATCAGTTTGCTGGATATTATGGGGCATCAGAAGGCTCTGTGACCGTAGATAAAACAGATGATGACGTATATTCCATCTCTTTCGAAATTAAAGACACAGACTACTATGGAATTGTTTCCGGGTCTTTCGAAGGAAAAGCTACTATCATGGATCAGAGTTCGTCTTACTCAAGTGTTAGAGCTGCCGCTACATCTTCGAATTCTGCTTTGAAGAGCGCAAGGCGAGTTGCTTTCCGTAAGTAATTCTTTATACCCGCATAGAAGGGTATGATGTGAAATGAGAGGTTAACCTTCATAAGAAAAGGTTAACCTCTTTATTTATTTAATGTGTTCTGCCAGTATATTTTGAAGAAGAAAGACACTATATTTGCACTCTTAAAAATGACAAGATGACGATAACATTCAGCATAGAGTACAAGACTGTTTGGGGAGAGAGTCTGACACTTTTTCTTGGGGGAAATAAGTACCCGATGACTTGGGGAGATGGTGGGGTGTGGAGCGTGACCGTGAAAGACTGTAAGGCGGAGTATCTTAAGGATTATGAGTACTTGGTGATGCGTGATGGCTTAGTGTGGAGGACGGAGTGGACACATCATCACTCGAAAAGTGCTAAAGAGATACAAGACAAGTGGATTGATTGTCCCATAGCGGGATGCCCGTTCCCTCGTGCGCATCAGGCTGCTATGTTTGATGCTGCTGGTTTTAGGGGTGCTGGGACGGTTGTACCGGTTTTTTCGCTCAGAAGCAATCTTGATTTCGGAATTGGAGAGTTTTTGGACTTGATTCCTATGGTTGATTGGGCTGCTTCCACTGGACAGTGTGTCATACAGATGCTACCGGTAAATGATACTACTCGCAGCGGAGGGTGGGAAGATTCATACCCGTATAGCCCGATATCGTCTTTTGCCTTACATCCATTATATATTAATCTTCAGAGAATTGGTGTTAAGGAGACGGATGAGTTCAGAAATGAACAGGCCGAACTGAATGCACTTCAGGAGGTGGATTATCCGAGAGTGTTTAGGGCGAAGATGAGATATATCAGAGGTGCTTTTCTTCTTGCTAAGGACAAGGATTTGAAGGCACGCCCATATCTGAAGTTTTCGCGCGACAATGAGTATTGGCTTGATGAGTATGCTGATTTTTGTGCGCATCGCGATGGTCTAGAACCTGATTTTTACCGTTGGGTGCAATGGCATCTGGATAAGCAGTTCTCTGAAGTTGCCTCTTATGCTCGCTCCAAGGGCGTAGCACTTAAAGGAGACCTTCCGATAGGGATAAGCGCGGATAGCGCTGATGCGTTTTGGCATCCGGAGTTGTTTAATCTTGACTCTACTGCAGGAGCACCACCAGACTATTTTAGCAGGGATGGCCAGAACTGGGGTTTCCCTACTTATAATTGGGATGAAATGGCTAAGGATGACTATGCTTGGTGGAAGGCCCGCCTAAGGAAGATGTCTGAGTACTTCGATGCATATAGAATTGATCACATACTTGGTTTTTTCCGTATCTGGGAGATTCCTGTGGATAAGGGTAGTGGGCTGTATGGACATTTTAATCCGGCCTTGCCATATTCGGTCCAGGAAATAAAGGAAATGCATCTTCCGTTTGAAGGTCTTTTTCATGAGGATCCCCGCCATCCTGGAATGTACCAGCCTCTCATTACTCCACACTCCCAAAGCCTGCCACAATGGCAGCAGGAGGTGTTCGGGGCATTATATAATGATTTCTTTTATCATCGCCATGATGATTTCTGGAAACGTAATGCTGAGAAAAAACTGCCAGCGCTTTTATGTGCTTCTGGAATGCTTGCGTGCGGAGAAGACCTCGGAATGGTTCCAGCCTGTGTGCCTGACGTGATGAATCACGAAAAGATATTGTCCCTCAAGATGCGTGGTATGCAAAATGAGGGATCATGGGATTATCTTAGTGTATGCGCTACATCAAGCCACGATATGGAGACCCTTAGGATGCAGTGCGACCATGACCCAGAGCCGTGGGAAGTACGCAATATGCTTTGGGAGTTCCTTTCTTCTCCTTCTATGCTTGCTATTTTCCCTATACAGGACTGGCTAGCGTTGGACAAATCCCTTCGTCGTGCGGACAGGAATGTGGAGAGAATCAATTATCCTGCTGACTGCCATAACAAATGGAAGTTCCGTCTGCATGTTAATGTGGAGGACTTGCTATCTGCCTCTTCTTTCTGTGCAGATGTTGAAGGGCTTGTTAAAGATAGTGGACGCTATCATATAGTCGGTTCTCCTGACTGCTGACGTTTGACTTTATAAAATGTAAGACCGCAAAATTCATCTGAACTTTGCGGTCTTTTCATGTGTCTTGATTTCAGCCACCTTGGTCACTTCAATGTCAGCCAGATGGGTGAAATGCTTATTTCGCTATTTTCTCGCGCATATCGGTATCTGCCTGAATGTTCTTCATTCTGTAATAGTCCATGATACCGAGATTTCCATTGCGGAAAGCCTCTGCCATTGCCATAGGTACTTGCGCTTCTGCTTCAATAACCTTGGCTTTAGCTTCTTGTGCCTTGGCTTTCATCTCCTGTTCGAGGGCTACTGCCATAGCACGACGTTCCTCTGCTCTTGCTTGGGCGATATTCTTGTCAGCGTCAGCCTGATCCATCTGAAGAACAGCTCCGATGTTTTTACCTACATCGATGTCCGCAATATCGATGGAGAGAATCTCGTATGCCGTACCTGCATCAAGACCCTTATTGAGTACGAGTTTGGAGATGCTATCCGGGTTCTCTAGTACTGACTTGTGGCTCTCGGAAGAACCAATGCTGCTTACTATTCCTTCTCCGACACGTGCGAGGATAGTCTCTTCTCCGGCGCCTCCGACGAGTTGTTTGATATTGGCGCGTACGGTGACTCTTGCTTTGGCTATAAGCTGGATACCATCCTTAGCTACAGCAGTAACAGGTGGGGTATTGATGACTTTAGGATTTACGGACATTTGCACCGCTTCAAGAACATCGCGTCCTGCAAGGTCAATGGCTGATGCCATTTTGAAGTCAAGTGAAATATTGGCTTTATTGGCAGAGATGAGAGCCATTATCACTTTTGTGACGTTACCCTTGGCGAGGTAATGTGCTTCGAGTTCGTTGGCCTTCAGTGAAAGACCAGCCTTGGTACCAGTAATCATTCCCATGACAATGGTCTTGGGGTTTACTCCTCTCCAGCGCATCAGCAGAAGCTGGATGAGGGAGATGTGGACTCCTGAAAGGACGGCCTGAAACCACAATGCTACAGGGAAAAACCAAAGGAGGATGATAAGGGCAATTACTAATATTGCCACAAGGATGATTGTTTCCATTATATTATTTGTTAATAGGTTTTACAAGTGCTTGATTGTCAACGATGGCTATTACTGTAACCTCTGTCCCGGCATCAATCATCGAATTGTCAGAAGATTTAACTTCGCAAGTTATCTGTCCGAAGCATCCAGTGCCTATAGGTGCGAGTCTTGTCTTTGTGTATCCTATATCACCAGCTTTTAGCTTCTGCTGCTCTGTATTGACCTTGGAAGTTACTTCTGTGTCAAGTTCAAGTCTTTTCCATGTTCGGCTGCGAAGAATAACAACTATCATTACTACGAGAGTAGCTAATACAGCGGCTGTCACCCACCAACCTTCAGTCTGACCTATAAACACGAAAGAGTACCAACATGCCGCGCCCAATGAAATTAGACTTGCTATGCCGGCAACGCCCACTCCTGGGATAAGAAGCATTTCCACAAGCATAAAGATGATTCCTGCTAGAATTAGGCTTAATGTTATCCACCACATAATTAGTTATTTTTAATGACTTACAAATATACAAAAAACTACGCCATTGTTTCTTTCTTTTGAGAAAAATACTAACTTTGCACACTATTTTGGAATTATAATGTAAAAAACATATTTATGCAAAACAAAGGTTTCATCAGAGTTGTGGCCATCTGCTTCGTTCTCGCTTGTATATGGCAGCTCTCTTTTACCCTGGTCAGCAGTATTTATGCCGGAAAGGCAGATAAGGCAGCAGACAGGGTGGTTGAGAGTGTGAAGGAGTCTGCCGCATACGCAAAGGTGCCGGATGTTGACAAGGCATTCTATCTTGATTCCATTAGGAAGATAGAGTCTCGCCGATATACCGACTCTATCTCATCTAAAGTCATTTATTTCGGTAACACCTACAAACAGGTTCAGAGCAAGGAAATTAATCTTGGTCTTGACCTTAAAGGTGGTATGAACGTCATGCTGCAGGTGCAGCTCGAAGACCTTGTAAAGGCTCTTGCCGGTGACAACCGAACTCCTGAATTTGAAAAAGCTGTCGCTCTCGCCAAGCAGCGTAGCGTCAGCTCGCAGTCAGACTTCATCACCCTTTTCGGTGATGCATGGAAGGAAGTAGGCGGCGGACAGAGACTTTCTACTATTTTCGGTACTATCGATATGGCTGGAAGAATCAATCCTGAGACTTCAGACGAGCAGGTTATTTCTGTTCTCAAGGAGGAGTCTGAGAGTGCGATTGCCAACTCATTCAACGTGCTCCGCAACCGTATTGACCGCTTTGGCGTGACACAGCCGTCTATCCAGAAACTTGGAAATACTGGCCGTATCCTTGTGGAACTTCCTGGTGTAAAGGAGCCTGAGCGTGTACGTAAGCTGCTTCAGGGTACAGCATCCCTTGAGTTCTGGACTACATACTATGCTTCTGAAATTGCTCCTTATCTTGAAGAGGCCAATGCTGTTCTTGCACAGAGTCTTGCAGCTGATACCCCGGAAAGTGAGGTTAAGGTTGAGGATGAGACTGCATCTGACGATATCGTATCTCAGGAACTGAAGGCACAGGGGAGCGCATCTGATGATGCTTCTGTGGAGGCATACAAGAAAGCAAATCCTCTCTTTGCCGTGCTTACCCCTACTGGATTCCGTGATAATGCATGTATCGGTTTTGCAGCTGCAGCAGATACCGCCCTTATCAACAAGTATCTTGCAAGGCCCGAGGTTGCTGCCGTATTCCCTTCTGAGTTCCGCGCTATGTGGACAGTTAAGTCCTCGGAGTTCGTACAGGATAGCAATGTCTTCGATCTCGTAGCTATCAAGGCCTCATCACGTGATGGCAAAGCCCCTCTTGATGGTGGTTACGTTACTGATGCACGCGTAGAGTATAATGACCGCCAGGGTGGTGAACCAAGTGTGTCCATGACCATGAACGCAGAAGGTGCCAACGTGTGGGCGCGTCTTACAAAGGAAAATGTTGGCCGTCAGATTGCCATTGTGCTTGATGGCACCGTTTATTCATACCCTAATGTTCAAAATGAGATTAGTGGTGGTGTTTCTTCCATTACAGGTCATTTCTCCATTGAGGAGGCTACTGACCTTACCAATGTGCTCAAGTCAGGAAAGCTTCCTGCACCTGCAACTATCGTACAGGAGCAGGTTGTCGGTCCTTCTCTTGGTGCTGCGTCCATCCGCGCAGGTCTCATCTCATTCATCATAGCATTCCTCCTCGTCCTTGTATATATGATTTTCTTCTACAAGGGTGCTGGTGTGGCTGCCGACCTGGCACTTCTTACCAACGTAGTACTCCTCTTCGGTGTGCTTTCTGCATTCGGAGCGGTGCTTACTCTTCCTGGTATTGCTGGTCTTGTCCTTACATTAGGTATGGCGGTGGATGCCAACGTTATCATCTATGAGCGTGTCAAAGAGGAACTTAAAGCTGGAAAGGGCCTTGGAAAAGCCATTCATGACGGTTATAACAATGCCTACTCTGCCATTATCGACGGTCAGGTAACCACGCTCCTTACCGGTCTTGTTCTCTTCTTCTTTGGATCTGGCCCTATCAAGGGATTTGCTACTACTCTCATTATTGGTATCATCACTTCAGTGCTGACCTCTATTTTCATTACTCGTATTATCTTTGACGATAGGGTTAACCGTGGTAAGAATATCAGTTTCGAGACAGCACTTACCAAGAATTTCCTTAAGAATACCAAGATTGACTTCATCGGTGGTCGTAAGTGGTCTTACATTATTTCAGGTGCCCTTATCCTCATCTCTTTGGGATCTATCTTCATCAAGGGATTTACTTATGGTGTTGATTTCACTGGTGGACGTACATACGTTGTAAGATTTGATAAGCCTGTAACTGCTGAAGCTGTACGTGAGGCTACTGGTAAAGTATTTGATCTTGCTGCTGCAGAGCAGGGCCTTTCAGGTACATCTGTTGAGGTTAAACAGTTCGGTGGTGATAGTCAGATGAAGATTACCACATCGTTCAAGTATGAGGATGAAGGGGCTAGCGTAGATGCTGAAATCGAGGGTATGCTCTATGAGTCTCTCAAGGGCTTCTATGATGACGGACTTACTCTTGATGAGTTTGTTTCCACCCTTGATAACCCTAATGGTATCATATCTTCTGACAAGGTTGGAGCGTCAATAGCTAATGACATTAAGCGCAATGCGGTGATTTCTATCATTCTTGCCCTTATCGTAATATTTGCTTACATCGCTTTCCGATTCAAGGGCTGGACATGGGGTCTTGGTGGTGTTGTATCACTTGCTCATACATCTATCATCATCATCGGATTCTTCTCCCTGTTCAGCGGAATACTTCCATTCAACCTTGATGTGGATCAAACCTTTATTGCGGCTATCCTTACAATCATTGGTTACGCTATCAATGACAACGTGGTTATCTTCGACCGTATCCGTGAGAACCTCGGTCTTCATGTCAATGATGACTTTAAGGAAACCGTCAATAAGTCCCTTAACGCTACATTGACACGTACCGTGAATACTTCTGTGTCAACACTCCTTCCTATGCTTGCAATTGCTATCTTTGGAGGTGAGTCTATCAGAGGTTTGTCAGTGGCCCTGTGTCTTGGTATCTGCATCGGAACATACGCTTCCATCATGATTGGTACTCCTATTATGTTTGACGCAACATTGTCCCGTCGCAAGAAACTTGCAGCTAAAGAGACTGCTAAAAAGAAATAGTATTTTTCTTTAATATAAAAATATACCCGGTCCGAAAAGGCCGGGTATTTTTTATGTATATTTGCACTTACTATGTCTTTCGTACATCTTCACGTCCATACCCAATACTCAATCCTTGATGGCTTGAGTGATATCAAAAAACTCTTTGCAAGGGCTCAAGAGCTCGGAATGCCTGGCATTGCCATTACGGATCACGGTAATATGTATGGAGTTAAGGACTTTCATGATATTTCCGCGAAATTTCCTGATATCAAGCCAATTATCGGCTGTGAGGTTTATGTTACCAGACACTATGATCATAAACTGAAAGATAACGAGCATAAGAGATACTATCATCTTATTCTTTTGGCTAAGAATTATGAGGGATACAGGAATCTGATGAAGATTGTGTCTATTGGTCATATCGAGGGTATGTACTATAAGCCGAGGGTGAGTCATGAGGTGATTGAAAAGTATCATGATAATCTTATCTGTTGTTCTGCTTGTCTGGCTGGCGAGATACCACAGGGAATAGTGGCTGGAGACGAAAAGGCCGTAGACGAGGCTATACAATGGCACAAAAGGGTGTTTGGGGATGACTATTACCTGGAGGTAATGATGCATAAGACCAGGGTCCCAGGGCTTCCTCTTGACCTCTACGAAACCCAAAAGGAGTATTGTGCGGAAATATTCAAGCTTGCTGAAAAACATGGCGTTAAGGTGGTCGCTACCAATGATGTCCATTTTGTTCGTAAAGAGGATGGCCCTGTGCATGACAGACTTATCTGTCTTACCACCAATGCCAACATTGATGACCCCAACAGACTGCGTTATACGCAAGAGGAGTATCTGAAGAGCGAAGAGGAGATGGCGGAGATATTCCCAGACCATCCTGAAGTTCTCAGCAATACTATGGAAGTCTTCAACAAGGTGGAAAGGTATGAAATTAACCGTGGGCACGTTCTTCCTAAGTTTCAGATTGACAAGTCTTTCCTTGAGAATATAGATTATTATCTTGACAAGTACTCTGATATTATTGATAACGGTAAATATGAGATTCGTAAGGACCATGATGGTAATGTCATAGAAAAGAGTTATCGTGGTGACGAGTTCTGCAGGTCTGTAGCATTCTTGTGCCATCTTGCATATAAAGGTGCCAGGGATAGGTATGGAGATACATTGACGGAGGAGCAGCAGGAGCGCCTGCACTTCGAGCTAATGACAATATCGTTCATGGGTTTCCCTGATTACTTTCTTATAGTTCAGGATTTTATTAACTGGGGACGCCGCAATGGTGTATCCATTGGCCCGGGACGAGGATCTGCGGCTGGCTCTTGCGTGGCATATTGTCTCGGAATTACCAATCTTGATCCAATTCGGTATGATTTGCTCTTCGAGCGATTCCTTAATCCGGAGAGAATCTCCATGCCTGATATAGATGTGGATTTTGATGATGAAGGAAGGTTTAGGGTAATTCAGTATGTTCAGGAGCATTACGGGGCCGATCATGTTTCTCATGTGGTCACTTTTGGAACTATGGCTGCAAAACTTGCAGTAAAGGACGTAGCTCGCATATCCAACCTCCCTATTCCCGAATCTAACCGTCTTACCAAGATGATTTTGGACCGGCCAGTAGTAGTAAAGGAGAATGGTGTTGACGTTGAGTATAAGCCAACGCTTGCCAATAGCGTAAAATTGGTACCTGAACTGAAGAATGAATATGAGAATGGTGATCCGCTTGTCCGTGAGGTTCTGAAATATGCTCTCGCTCTTGAAGGGTGTATCCGTCAGACGGGAATTCATGCCTGTGCTATGATAATAGGTCGTGGTAACCTTACCGACTACATACCGATTTCTCTTGGCACTGATAAGGCTACTGGTCAGCAGGTATGGGTTAGCCAGTATGAGGGAACCAAGATTGAGGATGTAGGAATGCTCAAGATGGATTTTCTCGGGCTCAAGACTCTTTCCATCATAGATAGGTGCCTGGCGCTGGTCAAAAAGCGTTTCGGTGTGGAAATAGATATCGAGAAGATTCCGATAGACGACCCTGAGGTATTTGCTCTCTACTCAAGGGGAGACACCAAGAGTATATTCCAGTTTGAATCTGGAGGTATGAAGGAATGGCTTATCAAACTGCAGCCAGAGCGTTTTGAGGACCTTATTGCCATGAATGCGCTTTATCGTCCGGGCCCTATGGATTATATTCCTGATTTCGTAGCCGGTAAAAATGACCCTAGCAAGATTCATTATGACTTGCCGGCTATGGAGGAATACCTCAAGGAGACATACGGGGTAACAGTATATCAAGAGCAGGTGATGCTTCTCTCCCAGAAACTTGCTGGTTTCTCTAAAGGAAAGGCGGACAAACTCCGCAAGGCTATGGGAAAGAAGAAGAAAGATGTACTTGACTCTCTCAAAGATTCTTTTATCAATGGCGCTGTTGCCAAAGGGCACCCTAAAGAAGTGCTTGAGAAAATATGGAAAGACTGGGAGGCTTTTGCCAAATATGCTTTTAATAAGTCACATGCCACTTGCTATGCGTGGGTGAGTTATCAGACAGCGTGGCTCAAGGCGCATTATCCGTCCGAGTTCCAGGCTTCCAACCTTACCCAGAACATCTCCAATATGGAGGAGATGAAAGAGATTATGGCAGACTGTCGTAAGGCTGGAATCAGTGTGCTCAGTCCAGATGTAAACGAGTCTGAAGCGCAGTTCTCTGTCAATTCCAAGGGCGATATCCGTTTTGGCTTAGGAGGACTTAAGGGATTTGGTGAGAATGTGGTTTCTGCTATCATAGCAGAAAGGGAGTCTTCTGGGGCGTATACTGATTTGTATGATTTTATCGAGAGAACTGGGGCTGTAGTTGGCCGTAAGCCGCTTGAAACTCTGGTTTGCTCCGGTGCATTGGACTCTTTTGGCCTTCGGAGGTGTCAGTTCTTCCTTCCTGGCAGGAGTGGTGACCTTTTTATAGATGAATTGGTGCGTTATGCCACACTTTTCCGTAATGACGTGATGGACAGTTCTTCTTCTCTGTTTGGTGATGTGGAGGAGTTGAAGCCTGTGCGCCCAGAGCCGCCGATGGTTCCTGCCGACATGGATGATACATTGGAGTCTCTCCAGAAGGAGAAGGAATATGTGGGGATGTATCTTTCTGCTCATCCTCTTGATCGTTATCGTTTTGAGATAGAAAGGTTTGCAATACCAGTTTCTCGAATTGATGCTTTTATAGATGAGTGTGGCCGTACGGGAAAGAGTATGAAACTCAATGTGGCAGGTATAGTGACGGACCTCAAAACTATGACCACCAAGAGCGGAAGTCCTGGAGCAAGGGTTGTAGTAGAGGATTTTAGCGGTAATTACGAGTTTGCACTTTTTGGGAAGGAATATCAGAGTTTTTATCCGATGCTCAAGCTCCACGAGCAGATATTCATAGAAGGAGAGATTGCGCCACGGTATAGGTTGTCCCCAGAGGAGCAGGCGGCTGGAAAGAAACCGACTTTTTCTTTCAAACTCAAGTCAGTGTCTCTTCTTGGAATTGTGGCTGAGAGCCTTATTAAGTCAGTGGAATTTACTTTAGACACGGCTCTCCTTAATGCAGGATTCAGAAAAGACCTTATCAGTATGCTAAAAGAGTACAAGGGCAACACACGGCTGGAAATCCGTCTTATTGATAAGTCCAGTGGCTATAGGATAGGCTTTTTCTCTAAGAAGTTTTCAGTTCGTGCATGTCAGGACTTATTTAATGAAGCAGAGCGACTTGGAATGCGTGTAGATGTAATCAATAAATAGATATTATTTGATTTAAATACCTGGAGACTATGATTTTAAATCGGGGCACTGTCGTAAAAATGATATTATGCATGGTTTCATCCATGATTGTATCTTCGTGCGTTACGGTTAGTTCCCGAAAAGTGATGGATAGGGCAGAGATGATTATGTCTGAAAAGCCTGATAGTGCCCTAATTGAGCTAGAGACTATAGACGGAACACGCTTACATAGGCGTGATCGAGCAAGATATTCCTTATTGTATTCTATGGCTCTTGATAAGAATTTCGTTGATACTGCAGATGTGTCAGTTGTGATGCCGGCGGTAAATTATTATTACAAGCACGGTACCGCTGACAATAAGATGAAAGCCTTTTATTATCTCGGACGTGTGTATGAGAATGCCGGTGATAGGAAATCCTCCATCAATGCATTTTCGAAGGCGTTTGAATTTAGTGATGATACAAAGGACATGCGTGCTAGAGGAATGCTATATAGGTCTATCTCAGGACTATATATGAAAGATTACTCTTATGATGAAGCTGAACCTTATGCCCTTTCAGCGTACAAATGCTTTAAGCAGGTGTCTGATACATCGATGACTCTTCTTTGTGCATACCGTATTGCTCTTGTATATACTGGACAGAATAGGTATAATGAGGCAGATTCGATATATGTCCGGCTAATGGAGGAAAGGCATTTCCCTATTGGTTTTAGGAATGCTATGCTCTGCGATTATGCTATTCTAAATGCTTTAAAAGCAATTCCGGATTATGATAAGGCTTACCAACTCTTTTCTGAGGTGATAGATAGTGGATATGCACTTGATTCGTATAATGCTACTGGTGCTTATGCTTTTGTGTCGTACGGAAAAGGGTTAAAAGCCCAGTCTGACGCTGCTATCAGTTCTATCTCTCGTATTTACGAAGCCAAACCTGCATATTATCATTGGAAGGAGAGAATAATGAGAGAGCAGGGAGACTATCTGCGAGCTTATAACTATCTTGATTCGTCATTGACATTCCAGAAGCAGTTGGTAAATGAACAGCTAAAACAGTCTACTATAAAGGCGAGGAAGGAGTATTTTGAGATGAGTAACCAAGTGTACCGGAAAGAGATACAGTATAGGCGCATACATGGGTTGGTGTTTATACTCATTATCCTTGTGCTTTCGGGTGCTATTGCTTCTGTGTCTATTGCAAAGAAGAAAAAGATGGAAGAGGATCAGCTCCTTATTGATTCTGTTCGTAGACTTTGGATGGGCAGCAATACCAGGCTTAAAGAAAAGGAAGAGTCGCTTGACTATTACAAGAAAGAGTATCTTAAGCTTTATAGAAGCCAGATGGCTTGTCTTGAAGATGTCTTTAATGTATATGAGTTGTCTATGCGAAAGACGGATTCTGATTCTGAACTTGCACGGCGTCTGCGTGATGTTCTCGGAAGTATGGATGTGTCGAAGGAGGAAAAGAGCCGATTTGAGAGAAAAGTGGATTCTTATTTCGATGGAATTATGTCTTTTTTTAGGATGGATTTCCCAGGCCTTCCTGAAAGTGACTATAGGTTTATGTGTTTTGTGTTTGCGGGATTTGATGCGACTACCATCATGTTGATAATGGATATGCCGTCCTTGTCTTCCGTGCATACTAAGAAGAGTAGACTCAAGAAAATGATAACAGTCTCTGATGTGCTGGAAAAATCAAGATATCTTGATTTCATATCAAGGCATTAATGAGTTTTTTATTGACGTTTCATTTTTTTTGTGTTACCTTTTCTAAAAGTGTCGAAAATACGCCTTGTAAGATTATTTTTCGTCCCAGAGTTAAAAATGCTGCGTTTACTATGGGTTTTCTCTTGTTTTGGGGCGTTCTTGTGTAAGGCTTTTTAGGGCTGATTTTTTGGTCGGTCGGTTCTGTTTGCATAACTTTGCAAGTGATTTTAGATGTGGCTTGGTGTCATTAGTAAAGTACTACAAAACCGAAGACTATTGATTACTTCATGTTCTTATAATGTAAGTTTGCCTGCCCTACGACAGAGAATTTAACCAAATGATGATACTTTAACATTCGCATTAATCGGCAAGCAAACTTACTTTTTACTATTCTGCTTTATTGACAATAAATACTCCGCATGCTGCAAGGCATGCTGCCATGAGATATGTCCATCTGAATGGTTCAGACAGGCATAGGCATGAAGTGAGAGTGCCGACAATCGGGATTAGTGAATTGTAGATGGCGACTTTACCTATGGGATTGCAGCTGATTAGCTTGTTGTAAAGTGAGAATCCTATTGAAGAGATGAGAATTAATAGGCACAGGTATAATATTCCCTTTGGGGTTATTGTCGGGACAGTTCCTCCGGCTGCGAGTCCAATACCGATAAGTATGGCTCCTCCTATAGCGAGGCTGCATCCTGTGCCGGCAAAAATATTGATCCGTTTGCTTAAGCCTCGAGTCATTAGTCCGGCAAAAGCGGAGCACAGTGTATTAAGCAGAATCATTCCATCTCCAGACATAGTGAATGAATTTCCGTTGCTGCCTCCGATATTTAGAAGGATAATTCCTGATATGCCAACCGCACATCCGATTACTCTCTTTCCTGTCAGGTGGTCGCTCTTGAAGAATATGCATGCTAAAATGACCAATATAAAAGTTCCTGTGGAATTGAGAATGGCTGCCCGAGAACCCTCGCTATGAGACATTCCTATATAGAAAAATGCATAATGTAGTGTGGTATTGACTATGGCGAACAATAGAATATATAGCCAATTTGAAGGCTTTGAAGTTTTGAATGATTTGCCTCTGGCCATGGCAATGAGCATGACGACTAATCCTGCGAGTCCGAACCTCAAGCCCGCAAAAATCATTTTGCTTCCTGTCATGTTAGGTAAGATTCCAAACTCGTGAAAACCAAGTTTTAGCAGTGGGTATGCCCATCCCCATAACACTGCGGCCGTAAGTGCAAATATGGATACCCAAATAGGGCGTGTAAAAATACTTCGTGTCTGCATATAATGCCAAAATTAGAGAATTAGTGCCGTATTGCCAAATATTGGATGTTTGTTTGATATTCGCTATATAGGTGCTTTGGTGATTGTAATTCCGATTTTTAATATTATTCTGGCAAAAGTCACATATGATAAAAAGGTTACCTAATTTTTGATTATATGCTTCTGTTATCGTTGCGGCGGGGTCGTGATTTCGCATCCTGAATGTAAAATTATTAAGTATGACTTATCGGAAATGTGAAATAGTTGCAGATATAATAGTGTAACTACTAATTTGTTTGTATATTTGTCACATTGAGAATAAAAACTGTAACGTGAAGAATTGCATTTTATTTATAACACTAGTTTTACTATTTATATCTTGTCTGACGGAAAGAGGTCGAGTACAAGACTCGTTAGTTTCTATAATGCAGTCTAAGATACTCATGCCACGTGTCGCGGAGCGGATATATAATGATGAAAATGTTATTCAGGATTGTAGGATGAACGGAGCTGCTAAACTTCTTGTTTTCGTTGATTCGTTACAATGCGGGACATGCCAGATATCCAAGTTCTATAGGTTTATAGACATAATTAAAGATGGAGAACCACTAATGGTTGGTGACCCTACTGGGAGTGAAAAGATGTTGAGGCTATTCAAGGATGCTATTAATTATGACGATGATTAGTATTATTCAAATTAAGTATTATGAAAAAAATCATTATTGCCGTGTCAGTATTTGCACTGACGGTGTCGGCGGTCGTAACCTCTGTCGTTATCAAGAGGAACGCAAGTACAATTCTTAATCAAAATGTTGAGGCTCTTTTGGACGGAGAGATTTCTGTTGGTGATTTGTGTACTTATCAGCCTGGTGAAACTTGTGTGTATCATGATCCTTTGGGAACTTTAATTATAATTGATGGATATTTGCTTAAATAATAGGCTATTTGTATGCGGACGCGATTTTTATTTATTTGGGTAATGATACTTTCTTCTTGCGCTTCCGTAGAAGATCCTTATTTGTATTCACTGAGAAAACTTCCGGAGGAAATCCTTCGCCCTGTCAGCTCAGTTTCTTTAGAGAAATATGATGTTAAAAGTCCGACAGATATTTTTTATCATCATGGCTTTTTTGTGATTCTTGACTCTCATTCAAAGTATTGTTTTAATGTTTTGGATCTTGAGCACGAGACAAAGACTGAAATTATTCGTAAGGGTCGTGGGCCTTGTGAGGTTATTGCTTATTCAATCTCCTTTTGTGAAGATGAACCATTCCTCTGTGACATGGGATCTGGAGCATGTGTGAGGGTGAATATTGATTCTTCGATTGCTTCTTCGCGCCCAATACTTGACACTATATCCGTGCTTCGCAATAACGGAGGAATGCCCGCTCCTCTGCAAGCAGCAGGGGACTTTTTTCTCTCTCCATATCCATATGAAAGTGATGCTTGGTATGTTCTGAGAAATCGTGAAGGAAAGGTGTTGTCGAAGCTACGCGCACCGAGTTATCCAGTGTTGTCCGAAATGAATACAAGTGTTTATTACTCATTTATAATGTCTTCATTTTGTACTTTTAACCCTCATAACTCAAGGCTGTGCGCTGTCTCTGTTAATTCATCAACTGTTTCTTTCTTTGGTATTATGAAAACAGAGATTCATGAGTATAAGCGTTATGAGTATGATGGGCCTATTATTTCAGAAGGGGGTGATGCATTTAGTCGACTTTCGAAAAGAGCGTTTTCTAGACCAGTGTCTGATGATGCATACGTGTATCTTTTGTATTCAGGTATCCCTTTTTCTGGGAGCGAGGATAATTTGCCGGCTTATGAAGACCATCATCTCATTGTATATGACTGGGAAGGTGTCCCTCGGCGTCATATTGTCCTTTCTGAACATATTTGCGCAATGTGTGTAAATGGACATACATTATATGGCGTGACTTCGTATCCTGAATGTAAAATTATTGAGTATGACCTATCAGAAATGTGAAATAGTTGCAGATATAATAGTGTAACTACTAATTTATTTGTATATTTGTCACATTAAGAATAAAAGCTGTAACGTGAAGAATTGCATTTTATTTATAACACTAGTTTTATTATTTGTATCTTGTCGGACGGAAAGAGGTCGAGTACAAGACTCGTTAGTTTCTATAATGCAGTCTAAGATACTCATGCCACGTGTCGTGGAGCGGATTTATAATGGAGAAGACGCTATTCTGGATTGTGGTATGACTGGACCTGCCGAACTTCTTGTTTTCGTTGATTCGTTACAATGCGGAACATGCCAGATATCCAAATTCTATAGGTTTATAGACATAATTAAAGAGGGAGAGGGTACGGGTAAGTATAACGTTATGTTTCTTGTATCACCGAAGGATGGAGATATGTGTGCGATCAGAGAGCATATACTTCTTGTGCAACCAGAGTATCCTATCTATATAGATGTAAATCATGAGTTCCTTAAATTAAATCCTCAGATTCCGAATGATGTCAGATTTCACTGTATGTTGATTGGAAAAGAAGGGAAACCTCTGTTGGTTGGCGATCCCACGGGGAGCGAAAAAATGATGAGGTTGTTCAGAGAAGTTATTAATAACGATGATAATTAGTATTTTTTAAATCACTTTTTTATGAAAAAAATCATTATTGCAGTGTCAGTAATTGCACTGACGGTGTCGGCGGTCGTGACCTCTGCCGTTATCAAAAGGAACACAAGTACAATTCTTAATCAAAATGTTGAGGCTCTTTTGGACGGAGAGTCTGCTACTGGGTTATGTTATAATTCTGTTACTACATGTAAAGGAGGACAATGGGTTTTGTTTTGTGGAGGATGTGTAATTGTAGAAGGTGTTCCTACAACCTTTTCGGGTACAGGTATGTGCTAAAATATGAGAACTAGTAGAATTATATGGGGGCTTCTTCTGCCTCTCTTGTTTGTCTCTTGCTCAAGCGAAAGGGATGAAGGGGTAATGTTCGAGAAAGCAAAAGTCGTATCATCATTTCCTAAAGAAATAACGCTTGGCCTCTCTGATGCTCAGGATGTGGATCTTGGAATTTTGGGAATTGCAGATTTGTATTCTCACGATTCTATGCTTATGGTAGTAACGCGGAGCGATGAGCCTGTGATAGAACTTTTTGACTACGAAACGCTTGAGTCTAAGGGAGGATACCTTCGCCATGGTAATGGTCCTAACGAAGTGCAACCGTTTGCGTTTCCTTACAGCAGTAGCAGTCGTTTTGTGAACAAAGGAGATTCTCTTTATCTTGACTTTAGAAATGGTATGAAGAACTACCTTAGGTGGAATCTTACAGCCGCATATAATGGTCAAGGTGAGTTTGTAAAAGAAGTGCAATATAATTTTGCTCCATCTGCATTATATCGGTGGATCCTTAATGATTCTACTGTGCTGTGCAAAACACTTGTGGACAATAATACTCGAGTTGTTCGCGAAGTGCTTGTGAATGGGACGGACAGGACTCCTGGTTTTCTTTCAGAATTGGATAAAGCTAAAGTGCAAACGGAGAATGATGGCTTTGTTTTTAATACTTTAGGTACGTTGGTGGAATATAATCCAGAACTTGATGTAGTTGCTGAAGTATCACTGCATCTTGATGTCATTAACTTGTATTCTCTTCATTCCAATTACCATGAAAGTATACAGATAGGGAAGAAACCGGTGCTGATTTCAGATATTGAGGCCCTTATGAAGAGTGGAATATATGATTGTTCTCATGTTAAGGAGACTGTGTCTTCAGAAAGTTCATTTTCCTTGTTGTATCGAGATAGTGCCGGAGATATGAGTATCCTTCAGTTTGGCTGGGACGGCAAACCACTATCACGGATTAGTCTGCCTGAGAACGTGTCATCACTTGATATCCACGGGAAAGATATTTGGACAGTATCAGCAGGTTCAGAGCAGGTTAGAAGATATACCCTTCAATAGCAAGAAGGTGAGGCTTATATTAGTATTTGTTTCTTTATGCATAATGTTCCGCATTGGAAAGACTCCAATGCGGGCATTTTTGTTGGCCTTGATATTCTTATGGAGTGCAATAGAATCTATATATGGCCTCACACAAGTTTTTGGAGTTAATGCTTCTCGTCATGCTGCATTCGTTTTGACGGGTCATTTTGATAATCCAGGCCCTTATGGTGGCTTTATTGCTATTACAATGTCGGTGAGTGCTGCATATCTTTTGAAATACCGTTGTTGTCGAAAGGGATGGTATCGTGGAACTCTTTTTATTCTTGCGGCCTTATCTTTTGTTCTTGGTATTCTTGTGCTTCCTGCTTCGATGAGCCGAACGGCATGGCTTGCTTTATTTTTGTCTGTAGTGATTTTTATTGCATCGGATAAAAAGATAATGCATCACTTGCGTCGGTGGAAGAAGTGGCTTATGCCGTCTTTTGTATTCTTGGCGTTGGTTTTTGGCGTTATGGTTTTCTGTATAAAACCTGATTCAGCAATAGGACGGTTGCATATCTGGCGTATAGAACTTCTAAGTATGATACACAATCCTATGGGGACAGGTGTTGGTACTGCATTAGGAACGTATGGTAAGGAGCAGGAATTATTTTTTCGTGAATACCTTGGGACAGTTTCAGACCGGGTTGTGAGAGTGGCTGGCTGTCCAGAATATCCGTTTAATGAGTTCCTTGGGATAGGGATGGAGTATGGTTGGATGGGGATGTTATGCTTCGTATCACTTGTTTTGGCTGTTTTATTTATTCTTCATAAGAGACGAAGTGTCCTTGAAGCCGGTCTTATCGCGTGGTGCGTTTTTGCTATGGCCTCGTACCCTTTGAGTGTACCACAGACTTCTATTTTATTCCTTTTTTTTGTTGCTGCTGCAATTCCCCAACGAAAGGTTTCCTTTCTAGTTAATGTGATTTTGATTTCTTGCGCTGTCGTTATTGTTTCTCTTTCAATTTTTTGGGGATGGTATAAAGATTTCCGCATAATAGATAGAGGACTGTATAGAGATTTATATAAGCAAGGGTATTCTTTCTATCAAGATGGCGAATATGCTAAAAGTATTGAGATTCTTGAGCGTGGTGCGGCTATTTCTTCTGATCCAGTCTTTCATGTAGTCATTGGGAGATGTCATGAAGCTCTTGGAGAATATAATGTTGCTGAAAAGGAATATATTAAGGCATATTATATGGTTCCGTGCAGGATATACCCACTCGTGCGTCTTATGCGTCTTAAACTTAAGGAAGGAGATTATTCACAAGCAATGGAAGTATGTCAAAAGATTATTAGTATCCCTGTGGTAGAGAAGCATAATACGATGATGCAACTTCATGAAGAAGTTGTAACAGTAAGAGACTCTCTTTTGCAGGCCACGGGTGAGTTTTATGGGGAATAGAGTGTTGTTGATAGAATATAGAAATTGATTATATATGCGTTATGATTGGTGCCATCTGTTGTTTTTTGTGTTTTTTATTGTTGGCTGCTCTAAAGAGGTCAATGTTGTGTTGGATGATATGGCTTGCGAACTTCCTGAAGCTGTCAGACTGCTTCCAGACACTTATTTAGCTCCAGAGGATAGCTTGAAGAAAAAAGCGGCTGCGTATTTATTGGAGGCACTTCCGCGTCAGTGGCACTATGACATGAGTTTATATGATTCTACAGGCATACAAAAGAGAGTATGGGATATAGACGTTATTGATGTTGATTATTTGAGGGAGAATATTGAATATGCCTTTAAGGCGTGGAATCTTCCCTGGTGTAGGAATTTGACATTTGAAGAGTTTTGTCACTGGATATTGCCGTATAAGATGGCGGATGAGGAGCCTGTCAGATGGCGACGTGAACTATGGGAAGAGTATTCATGGATTTTTGATGTTTATAGTGCTGAGGATAATGCTGAAACGATATGCCGACTGATTAATGATTCGGTCAACGAATGGTTTACCATTAATTGGGATAATCCGTATCGGTTGGATGTAAATTATTTTAAAGCGAAGCAGTTAGGAGAGGGATCATGTTATGAAGCCTCAATGATGATTCTTTATCCTCTTCGTGCGGTTGGTGTTCCTGCGGTTTTTGATGGTGTGCCGAGGTGGGTCAATAGAAGCGGTGCGCATTTTTGGAATGCGGTCTATAATAATGGATCTATTTGCACTTTCAACGGACCAGATCGAAATCCGGGAGTTCATAAAGTGCAGTTTGTGGGTGTGGGAAGAATGCTATTTAAAATGCCGAAGGTATGGCGTCGCGATTATAAAGAGGGACGGATTGATGTTACTTCTGAGTACATTCCCGTTTGTGATGTGAAAATTGATGGCATTTCTCGAAAGTTTAAATCTGTGAGTCTGGCTTCGTTTGACAATAGTAATTGGAGGGTAGTTGCTTCTGTTTCTGTAAGGTGCGGTCGAGCAATATTCAAGGATATGGCGCGAGATGTCGTATATCTGCCGGTTTCCGAAGCGATAGACGGATATAGTAAGGTTATTTCATATCCTATTCTTATTAATGAGGATGGAGGGTTTAAATCTCTTAAACCAGACAGATTTCATGCAGAGCATGTGCGTCTTACCGCCAAATATCCCGAAGATGAAAGTAACCTTATTATCTCAGGTTTACATTATGAACTTTTTTATTGGGATGGGATGTGGAAGTCATTAGGTTGTAAGGTGGCTCAGGATAACTTCATAGAATTTGATAATGTGCCAATTAATGCGCTTTTATGGCTTAGAAATTTGGACGAAGGGGTTCAAGAGCGGATATTTGTATATCAGAAAGACAAGCAGGTCTGGTACTGATTGTTGCTTTTGGGTTGAAGAAAAGAGATTATCCATGAAGAAATATAATATTGACATAGTTTTATGTATGCTGATTACTATGTTCGCGTCGTGTTCTACGAGGGTGAGTGTCTCTCACTCTGCAGACCCTATTGTTTTACATGATAGTGATTGTATTGTCTCGCTACTCTCTACCTCCAATAATCAGAGATTGTCTGAATCATTTGAACTTGACAGGAATGCTACGATTAGGATTGTGTATCAAGGAGAGGGGGCAAACTCGGATATGGCTCCAAGTCTTGTGGAAACATATCACAACGATTGCGTGGAGTTTTATATTGACACAAAGGGGACTGATCGTCAGTTCCGTTTCGTGTGGGGCTCTACGCTTCTTACGGGTAAAAGTGCGATTACGAGTGGAATCCGCTTTGCTCAAGGAGATCCGGCACCAGATAGATATTGTTTTGAGGTGGAATTTCCTTGGAAAAGTCTCGGAATAGAGTGCCCAGGAGAAAATGGCTATTTGACAATGGATTGTTCGGTTATTGATAACGATGCAGAATCAAGAAAGACTCAAATTTCATGGTTTTGCAAGGATAAAGAGATATATCAGGGAAGTGAGAAGCATGGACAGATGCCTCTTAAAGGTTTAGAGACGATTTGTTCTCCGAGAATAGACGGGGTGGCAGAGAAGTTATGGGGTGAATTTCCAGAGTTTAGCCTTGACAATGTGATAATTGGGAAAATACGAGATTCTTCTGACTTATCTGCAAATTTTAGGATGATTTGGGACGAGTATGCGCTTTATGTACTAATTGATGTTAAGGATGATATAAAGAAAATGGCAGAGGTGCTTTTTGATAGGGCAGAGCTGCGTGATTCGTCTGGTAATATAGTTTGGCGTCCTTATCTTGGAAAGACGTTTCATGCAGGAGGAGCGCTTAAAAACCGCCGAGAGGAGGATACTCTCTCTTTGAATGCTGGATATTATACATTGCGTTATTTGACTGATGAGAGTCATTCGCATGGGCACTGGGATGATGTGCCTCCGACGGAAGATTTTTCCGGAGTCAAAATATATCTTTTGGAACCGTGAAGGAGGGTGGTGATATGAGAGAGAAAAATCTGAAGAAAATTGTTTGGGTTTTAGCGATAATAGTTGCTCTTCCTTGGATACATTTTGCACGGCAGGCTTTCTTGTGCGATGGATTCAAAGTGAAAGGTCATTCGATGGATCCGACGATGCGACATGGGAAGAAAGTGTGGGTAAATAAGTTGCTTATGGGCGCTCGAATCTACAAGTGCTTTGATTTTGATAAAGATACTCTTTCTTGCTTTAGACTACCTGGAATAAGAAATATCAAAGTGGGTGACATAGCCGTTTTTAACTACCCTCGTGGGTGGGACGATTCGCATATCAGTTTTAAGATTAACTATGTTTACTGTAAAAGATGTGTGGGACTGCCTGGGGATACTGTGACTATTATAAATTCACAATACCATAATTCTTGTGTTTCTGATATTGGCATTCCGATGGAAAACGAAATTAAGCTTGGTGCAATGGAAGATTCTCTTCTTCTTCGGGCAGGCGTTCTGAACGCTGGTCATTTTGCTGGTTTGCAAGACGTTTGGACCATAAAAAATTTTGGACCGCTTATGATTCCAGGTAAAGGAATAACCGTATTAATGAATATGGATAATCTTGCCTTATACAAAGATGTAATTGTATATGAAACACATGGCTCTGAGGAGTGTTGGCGGGATAAATACTATACTTTTAAAGAGAATTATTATTTCTTTGCTGGGGATAATGTGTTAGATTCCAAGGATAGCCGATATTTTGGTTTTGTCCCCGAAGATTTTATTATAGGAATTATAGGAATCATATGATTTTTTACTATCTTTGAGCGGTAACAATAACTACTTATGCTATTCTTAAAACAGAAAACGATAGCCATACTTCTTCTTGTAGCATCTGCCGTTTCACTATATTCACAAGAAATGACATTGCAGGAGGTAATAGACTCTGCGCGCACACGTTCCGTGTCGGCGGTGGCTGCAAAATCGAATTTTGTATCGTCTTACTGGTCGTGGCGCTCTTATCAAGCGAGTCGGCTGCCTTCTCTTCACATGTATGGTAATGTCGGAGGGCTTGACCGCTCATTGAGACTTCTTCAAGACTTTGACACGGGAAAGCTTGTATATCGGTCCAATTTTAGCATGGAGAACACCATCGGTTTTCAGGCGGTACAGAATATTACTGCTACGGGCGGAACCATATACCTCTTCTCCCAGTTGACGAGACTTGATCAGTTTGGAGATAATCCGAGTGTATCGTGGTATACGCAGCCTCTAAACCTGCGGCTCTCACAGCCTCTATTTGGATACAACAAGTTCAAGTGGCAGAAACTGATATCGCCCAACGAGTATGAGAAAGCAAGACGCAGTTACCTTGAATCTATGGAAGATATTACGCTCTCCGCAGTGAAGCTTTATTTCAATGTACTTCTTGCGAGTCGTAATCTTGAAACTGCCCAGACCAATTATGTCAATACCACCAAAATGCTTGATGTCGCCAGGCGTCGCCTTGAGATCGGTAGTGTGACTAGAGATGACTTCCTGCAACTTGAGTTGCGCATGCTTAACGACAGCCTGTCCATCAATGAGAACCGTGTCACTCTTCGAAAAGCCCGAATGGAGCTGAATTCTCTGCTTGGATATGACGAGAGTGTGGAGGTGAAACCTGTCCTTGAGGACGCTCTTCCCGATGTGGTGATGGACTATGAGATGGTTTTGGATAAGTCGGGCTCCAACTCGTCTTTTTACCTGGACGGCGAGATTAATCTGCTCAATGCAGAAGCTGCCATTGAACAGGCCAAGGCAGACCGAGGTATCACCATGTCCATAAGTGCGACTTTTGGCCTTTCCAACAGTGCAAAGGATATTGGCTCCGTGTATAAGAATCTTCTTGACCAGGAAGTTGTTGGGCTGTCTTTCTCTTTTCCTATTTTTGACTGGGGCGAAGGGCGCGGAAAGGTGAAAAAGGCAGAAGCGGCCGCAGATGTCATACGTGCCACCGTAAGTCAGGAGCGTAATGATAGGCGGATCAGCATTTTCACTGCCGTGGGGCAGTTCAACAATCAGTCGCAGATATGCCGTGTCTCCGAGCGTGCGCAGGGGATCGCCGCCGAACGTTATGCTCTTGTAATGGAGAAATTTCGTAATGGAAGTGCTACTGTGACCGATTTGAATACGGCTCGAAGCGAAAGCGATAATGCCATTGAGAAATATATTACAGACTTAAGTAATTATTGGAATTATTATTATACTCTGAGGAAATACACCTTGTATGATTTTGTGGCGGGGGAAGACTTGAACGTTTCTTTTGAAGAATTGATTAGATAGCTTATGGAACAGAAAATAATGATTGCAGTTATGGCTGCTTTATTGATAACAGGATGCAGAACGGAGCATTCGACAGAGCAAGCCGGTAAACTGGAATACCGCCCGGCCGTGAATGAAGTCAGTGTCATAACTCTTGAGAAGCGTCCGTTCTCCCTCCAGATATTGTCAAATGGAAAGTTGAGTGCCATTGCGGGTAGTAGCCTTTCTTTTGCAGGAAGCGGAACCATAGCAAAAGTCAACTTCTGCAACGGAGATCGCGTAAAGAAAGGTGATGTCATCGCCGAACTTGAGAACACGGATAAGCGCATGGCTCTTGAGTCTGCCTCCATCTCTCTCAAAAAAGCAGAACTGGACTATCTTGACGTACTTGCCGGACTTGGTTACTCACAGCCGGAGTCTGCTCCTGAAGATGTCAGAGATCTTTCGCTCATCCGCTCCGGACTTAGTGCATCGCGCAATGAGTATGAGAAAGCTAAATATGCACTTGATGGTACATGTCTTAAAGCTCCATTTTCTGGCATTGTGGCCAATATTAAACTTAAGGAATGGGATAGTTCTGATGGGAAGCCATTTTGTAGCGTGATTGATGATAGCAGGTTTGAAGTCAAGTTCAATATTCTTGAATCCGAGTATCCGATCGTAAGCAAGGGGCAGAACGTGATGGTGACTCCGTTCGGTAAAGACGCTGTTGTTTCATATTCTGGCAAGATTAAGAACGTCAATCCGTCTATTGATGAGAATGGCCAGATAGAAGTGTGTGCAGTACTTGATGGTACTCCTTCTTTGATTGACGGTATGAACGTGAAGGTTACGGTGGACAAGGTTCTGGATCGCAAGCTTGTTGTGCCTAAATCAGCGGTTGTCGTAAAAGACAATCTGGATGTACTTTTCCGATACAATAACGGGCGTGCTGACTGGGTGTATGTTAATATTCTCGCTGCTAATAGTGATAGCTATGCTGTTGAGGCTAATGCGTCCCGTGGTGCCGAACTTTCAGAGGGCGAACAGATAATAGTTAGTGGTAACCTTAACCTTGCTGACGGATCTGTCGTATCACTAAAGCAATAATATTCTTGCTGATATGCTCAACAGACTGCTAGATAAGCCTATATCTGTATCAATGATAACCCTGGTGCTGATAGTTCTGGGGTGCGTGGGGATTGCGTCTCTTCCGGTCGGGCTTATTCCAGAAATAGACATTCCTTATGTGACGGTGCAGGTGGATGCTCCAGATATGTCTGCACGAGAATTGGATGATGCGGTAGTGAAGACTCTAAGGCAGAATCTTGTGCAGATAGGCCACCTGTCTGATATACGTACGGAGTCCAGGGATGGAAGTGCCTCTCTGGTGCTTAATTTTGAGCAGGGACAGAATGCTGATTTCGCGTTTATTGAGGTAAATGAGAAGATAGACAGAAGTATGTCGTCTCTTCCGGATATCTCCCGTCCTAAAGTATTCAAGGCTAGTGCAACCGATATACCGGCTTTCTTCATCAATGTTACCATGAAGGAAAACGGTGGGGATGACTTCCTCTCGCTCAGCGATTTCGTGTCCGGGGTGGTAGCCAAAAGAATTGAGCAGTTGGATGAGGTCGCTATGGTGGATATCAGCGGTACTGTGAATCGGGAGATTCTTGTGGTTCCTGATCTTGGAAAGCTTTCTTCGCTCGGACTTACTGTCCATGAATTCGAGTCTGCTCTCGGTGCGGCCAATGTAAGGTTGTCCAATCTTACTATCCGTGATGGAGAATATCATTATAATGTCAAGTTCCGTTCGTTCGCTTCCTCTAAAGAAGATATTGAAGATGTGTATTTGACGTCTGGCGAAAAGCTGTTTCGACTTAAAGATGTGGCGAATGTTACGGAGCAGAGTATGACTCGTACGGGACTTGACCGCTCTGATGGAAAAGATGCCATATCAATGGCTGTGATAAAGCAGAGTACCGCACGAATGTCCGACCTGCGCAAGAGCATAACGTCTTTGCTTGATGTATTTGCAAGCGATTATCCAGATCTTGAATTCACGCCTACGCGTGATCAGACAGAACTTCTTGAGTATTCCATTCATAATCTGATACTCAATATAATATTGGCCATACTTCTGGACTGCGTGATCATCTTCCTTTTTATGAAGGACCTGCGATCTCCGCTACTTGTCTCCCTTACGATTCCGGTGTCCTTGGTCATTTCTTTTTTTGTATTCTATACTTGTGGCCTTACCATCAATATTATTTCGCTTTCGGGACTTCTGCTCGGTGTGGGAATGATGGTGGATAATACGATAGTTCTTACCGATAACATTACCGCCAGGTGGCAGCGAGGGGATTCTCTTAGGAAAGCTGTCGTAAAAGGCACGAAAGAGGTCTCTGGTGCGATGCTAAGCTCTGTGCTTACAACGTGTGCCGTATTTATTCCTCTCGTATTTCTCAATGGACTTGCGGGCGATCTTTTCTTTGACCAGGCTATTACTGTCACAGTCCTGCTGCTTGTCTCATATCTTGTAACAGTGGTGCTTTTGCCGGTATACTACTGGGTGCTTTACAAAAGATCTGACTCTTTCCAGCCCAACAAAGTGTTGTCGCGTATTCAGTGCAAGAGCGCTGTCCGTATATATGATGGAGGGGTCAACTTTTTTCTGCACCATCATTGGATTTCGTGGGTTGTACCATTGCTGTGTGTGATGTTGACTGGTGTATGTCTTGTATTTATGCCAAAGACTAAGCTTCCGCCAATCAGTTACTCGGATGCCATTCTCAAAATAGACTGGAACGACCACATCTCACTTGAGGAGAACCGAAACCGCATCATTCAGATTGAGGAGGCTGCTTCTGTTTCAAGCAGTCAGGTTAGTTCCATGGTTGGTGTCCAGCAGTTTGTACTGAACCATAGCGGAGATCAGTCTATGAACGAGGCTTCGGTATATTTCAAATGTGCAGACGCTTCATCATTAGAAGCACTTAAGCGGAGATTGTCAGAGACAATATCATCAAGATGGCCGGATGCTGTGTATGAATTTGGCACCTCGGGCAATATTTTCGACATGGTATTTGCGGAGAAAGAGCCTGAACTTGTGGCACGTGTGCGAGAAGTCGGAGGAGAGGGGCTTGTCCCTGGAAGTCTTGCATCGCTTATTGAGGATATTGATAGTGCGGTGCCTCAGGTTAATGTAGCCAGAATTCCTGTCAAGAAAGACGTCTTGTATATAAGTGATGCAGAGAGTATGGCGCTTTATGGTATTGCCCGTGAACAGGTGGTTTCTGCCATTCGAAGCAGTCTTAACGGGAATGCTGTATTTGAGATCATTCAGGGAAACCGTTCGGTTCCTGTGGTGCTTGGAACAGATATGCTTGAGATGGAGGATCTGTTTGATAAAGCTGTCATAGAAAAGGAAGAAGGGGTTGTGATACCGCTGAAAAGAATACTAAGACAAACATATGAAGAAGACTTTAAGTCTATTGTCTCTGGAGAAGAAGGGAACTACTACCCAGTGGAGCTGGATGTCAAATCTTCCGAAGCCAAGAGTGTGATGTCTGCGGTGCGTGAGGCGGTTCATAAATACGGCAACCTCGAGGTTTCGTTTTCTGGCGCCTTTTTTTCCAACAACGAGATGATTCGGCAGATGATAGTGGTTTTGCTTATAGCTCTGGCTATGCTTTTCCTTATTTTGGCATCGCAGTTTGAGTCTTTGCTCCAACCGTTCATTATTCTTTCAGAGATTGTGATAGATATGGCGTTTTGTTTAGCTGTCCTGTGGATTACTGGCACAAGTATCAATATTATGTCTCTTATCGGTCTTGTGGTTGTGAGCGGTATTGTGATAAATGATTCCATTCTTAAGATTGATACTATTAACAAGCTTGTCGCTTATGGAATGGAAACAGAAGCCGCTATTCATGAGGCTGGGCATAGACGTCTGAAGGCTATTGTCATGACTTCTCTTACTACTATCCTATCAGTGGCGCCATTCCTCAGTCGTGGCAATATGGGTTCGGATCTCCAATTCCCTATGGCTATGGTGATAATAATCGGTATGAGTGTGGGTACACTTGTCAGTCTATTTTATGTACCGGCAGTCTATTTTGCCATTTATAAGCATAAAAATGGTAGATAAGAGGAAAGGAATATCTCCGTTTTCTGTGCTTCTGCTTATGGCGGTGGCTGCAGTAGTTGGCGCTGCATGCTTTTCTATGCTTAAAGTCCAGTATACCCCGTCTTCTCAAGACAAGAAGATTACTGTGACTTATGGTTATCCTGGAGCCTCATCGCGTATTGTAGAAGCGGAAGTGACCAGCAAACTGGAGGGCATATTGTCTAATATCAAAGAGTGTAAGTCCGTCAGTTCCGTCTCTAACAATGGAGATGGGAGCATTACTCTTGAATTTGGAAAGAAGGTGGATTTGCAATCTGCGCGATTTGAGATAGCCTCTCAGATACGCAATGTGTATCCGAGCCTTCCCAGGTCATGCTCATATCCTGTCATTTCCCTCAATTCATCAGGGAACAAGTCTCAGACTGCTATTTCTTTCAATATACTTAGCAGTCTTCCTTCCAAGGAGATAGCCGACTTTGTTGAGAGCCGTATAATTTATCCGATTTCTACCATTAAAGGAGTGGAGGATGTCAGTTTCTATGGCAATACACCGTACGAATGGGTGGTAACTTTTGACTATGATATAGCAAGGAGCCTCGGCATCACGGCGGATGACATTTCCAAGGCTTTCAACGATAGGTATTCGGAAAGTCTGATTGGAATGGTGACTTCTGGGGATATGCGGTATGGGGTGCGGCTTAAGGATGGGTCTGTCGGTGATATGTCTGACATACCGGTAAAGAAGGTGGGCGGAAGAATAGTGCGGCTTGGGGAAATAGCGCAGTTTCGCTACCAGGAGGCTCTTCCTACGAGTTATTATCGCATCAATGGCCTTAATACGCTGAATCTTGCAGTAGCGGTGGGCTCTGATGTAAATCTGATATCCGTAGTCGGCGACGTAAAAGGAAAGATGCGTGAGCTTGAGGCTTCATTCCCTGCGGAAATCAGTGTCAAGGTCAACTATGATTCATCTGAATATATTAGCGCAGAGTTGGATAAGATTTACTTCCGGACGTTGCTTTGCCTGCTGATACTTCTTGTTTTTGCTTTCCTGGTAAACCGTTCCTGGCGATATATGGTGGTGGTTGCCATCACGCTTGCTGTCAATATCCTTATATCTGTATGTCTTTATTGGCTTGTGGGACTTGAAATCAATATATATACCCTTGCTGGCGTAACCGTCTCGCTCGGTATCATTATTGACAACACTATTGTAATGGTGGACCATTATTCGCGATATGGCAATCGGGGCGTGTTTCCCGCCCTATTGAGTGCGGTGCTGACTACTGTGGCGGCGCTGCTGGTCATATTCCTTCTTCCTGAGCAGGAGCGTGCCAGCCTGACAGAATTTGCAGTAGCCATCATCATCAATCTATGTGTGTCACTACTAGTAGCATATCTCTTCGTGCCCGCACTGCTGTATTATTTCCCGGTGAACTTCAATGTCAAGGATAGCGCTCGTGCGAAGAGACTCCGTCGGATAGCATGGTGGAATAGGGGATATGGACGGTATATTGGCTGGGGCATTCGTCACAGGTGGCTTTTGGTGTTGGGGGTAGTGATTGCTTTTGGCATCCCTACATGCTTGATACCAAAAGATTTCGAGTGGAAGCCATATTCTGATCACAGGAAAGTGATAGATAAGGTGCTCGGTACGAGTTTCGCTCTTTTCTATAAGGCTATGGACCGCTCTGATTTCTATCGGGAGCCGTCCCGCCCATGTCTCACCATCAGAGCCGGTATGCCGGAGGGATGTACTGTTCAGCAACTCAATGAGGTACTTCGCAGTATGGAGAACTATCTTTCGGGCATAGAGGAAATAGAGAGTTTCGAGACAGGCATTTATTCGCCCTCATCCGGGAATATCCAGGTGTATTTCAGACCAGAAGTGGAGAATACTTCCCTTCCGTCCAGAGTAAAGAGTGATGTCATCCTTATGGCTGCATCATTTGGCGGAGCAAACTGGACTGTGTTTGGAATAGATGACAACGGATTTAATAATAATGTCGTGTCCGCTTATCGCAGTAACGGCATCAAACTGACGGGATACAATTACGACCAACTCGTGGCGTATGGGGAACTTCTTTTGGACAAGATGTCTTCCAATAGGCGAGTCTCGGCAGCTGAAATATGGGGCGCTGGCAGTTTTGACCGGCCGCAGGGTGAGTATAGTGTTGATTATGATTTCGAGGCTCTCAATGCTGTGGGCATCAGTCCGTATGAATACTATAATTCGTTGCGTTCGCCTCTGTATGATTCGTATGCTATGTCCATTCCGTACAATGATGAATATGTTCTTGTCCGGATTGAGTCTTCCGCCAGGGATGCCATGGACCTATGGCACGTAAGCAATGTAGCGGTAGAAGCAGGAGAAGGGAGGATGAAACTCTCTCAGATAGGAGAGATATCCAAAAAGAACACTTCACTTCCTATTCAGAAGGAGAATCAATCATACTCCATAGCGGTGCGGTTTGATTTTCTTGGACCTATGCAGATGAGTACGAAATACATTGCGGAAATGGTTGATTACATGAACGGGAGTGTTCTTCCTGTGGGGTATAAGGCGGAGGATTATCAAGGTCGCTGGTTCTATGACAATCAAGACAAGTATGCGGCGCTTATCCTACTTGTGATTGCATGTATTTTCGTGATATGCGCAGTACACTTCAATTCTCTCAGGTACCCGATAGCCATAATAGTGATGATTCCAGTGTCGTTTATTGGAGAGTTCCTCGCGTTTGGACTTTCTGATTTTGCCTTTGATAAGGGTGGATTTGCTGCTTTTGTGATGTTGAGTGGCATTACGGTCAATGCTGGTATTTATCTTGTCTCTGCTTTCAGAAAAATGATTTCAGGGTGCAGCGGTTCCTCCTCCAGTGATATTCAGGTACGTTCCTATGTAAGGGCCTTCAACACCAAGATTGTACCGATATCACTTACTATAATATCGTCAGTCATAGGGCTTGTACCATTCCTTTTTGATGGACCTTCGGAGGTGTTCTGGTTTGACTTTGCTATTGGTACTATTGCAGGATTGGTGATGTCTGTTGCAGCACTAATATTGCTTCTCCCGGTATTTGCTTTGAAAAAATAGAAAGGATGTCAAATATTTTTGGGATTTAACAAATTATGGACTATATTTGCAGTCCCAAAGTATTGCGGACGTGGTGAAATGGTAGACACGCTACTTTGAGGGGGTAGTGGGCGTTGGCCTGTGTGAGTTCGAGTCTCACCGTCCGCACAAAAGCTGGCAGAAGTTTTTCTGTCAGCTTTTTGTTTATTAATCATTTATCACTAACTTTCTGCCATGATTACAGAAGAAAAGGCTATACAGAACATTCGAGAGTTGTTTGAATATATAGGTGAGGATCCATATCGAGTAGGCCTTAAGGACACTCCAGAAAGGATGCTTCGGATGTTCAAAGAGGTTTTTAGAGGCTATGATTTAGGGCAGAAGCCTCTTATCACCACGTTTCCAAATGGGCAAGACGGGATAATATACGACAATATGGTTGTGGATAGCGGGACTTTCTATTCACTCTGTGAACATCACTGCCGCACTTTCTTTGGAGAGTATTGGTTTGCATATCTTCCTAATCCCCATGGTCGCATTCTTGGCCTTTCCAAAATAGGGAGAGTCGTGGATTATTGTGCTGCTCGTCTGCAAGTACAAGAGAGACTTGTTCATGATGTGGTGGAGATGCTCACCGAAGCATTGGGCGATGAGAATCCTCCTTTTGGTATGGCGCTCATGATGCGCGGAAGGCACATGTGCAAGGAGAGCCGAGGTGCAAGGAAGAGCGGTGAGATGACTACGACTTGTCTTACAGGGGCCTTCCGTAAAAGTGCGAGCGTACGTGCTGAGTTCTTGTCGTATGTTAAAGAATAAATGGGGCTGATATCAGCCCCATTTATGGTCATTATATTTTGAACTTGACTTTTATTACTGCAGGATTATCATTGTCCTTGAGTTCAAGGCCGGTTTTGTCAATGACGTACCTCTTGAGTGGATCGGTAGTCTCGCTATGCCCATATTCCAGATAAAGGAAATAATAATAGTCTTTGTCCGCAGCTAAGAAGAAGACAGGTGGGACAGGATCAGCAGAAGAGGATTGCCAACGGATTCCTTTCTCCCCATCAGTTATGAAGTTCCATACAGAACTATTTTCTCCGAATGCAGAGACGTAGATGTTATTTTTAGTCATAAGTGAGGTTGGACATTTGATTCTCTTGTCTTCAAAGGCATCTCCAACCAGCATCCATGGGTCAGATACATCCTTGAAGTAGTCTTTTGATAGCCCTTTGCTCCCAAAGTCCATATAGAAAGAACTATTTATTTCTCCGTCCTTATCAATGTAAGAATAGCAAGAGCCAAACTCGTATGAAAGGAAGTAAGAGTTGTCATATCCTTGGAAGACACTTGGCTTAAAAGACATTGAGATACAGAAATCACTATCTTTTGCTTCCATGCTTTTGTTAACGATCTTTCCGTCTTCGTTAAAGTGCAACAGTCTATATTCCTTGTCTTCTATTTTATATGGATTCGAGAAATAAGCAGCAATACCTCCGTTCTTGAGCGGAAGAATGCCGTCTACAGTGTTTCCACTGATGTCTAATTTGGTTTTCTTTATAAAGGAGCCGTTTGTTGAGTTGTATCTGATGATCTCATTTTTGCTTGTAACGCCTATAATCTCTTTACGTTTTGAATCTACGCAGACATCTCCAAGATGGATGAATTCTTCTGGTCCGTTACCAATTTTCCCGATGGTGTGGCAGTAATTTCCTTTTTGGTCAAATTCAAGTATCTCTGAACCGTAGAACAAGAAGATCTTGTCGTCAAGGGTAAGGATTTTGCTCGCGGTCGGCACAATCACAGAATTTGCCTCCAAACGAATGACGCTGATGTCATCTATGTAGGGTGACAAGTTGTCAACTTTTTTGGTGCTGCCGAAAAGGTCAATTTTTTTTGCGTCAGTTTCAGAAATGATAGACTTGGGATTGGAGCAACTCAAAGCTAATATAGCTATTGAGATAAAATATAATGGTTTCATAAATAGTTAAGATGGTAATATCGATTAATGACTTATGGATTAGCAATTATATCGTCTTTGGAGCCTCCTGCGGCCACGTAGTGTAATCCGTCACAAGAGAAAGATGATCCCTTGCAAGGGTCCATTATGAAGCAGTTCTCATCTCCGAAGCAGCAGCCTGGCTTGATAACCCAGCCTCCAACTCCGCATTGAACGGCTTGGGAGTGTCTGTTGCCTTGTGGACCAGGTGGGTCGTTGGAATACTGTGGCTTGATTGCCGACTCTGCTGCGTTCACGTTAATGGCGGCACTTAGCACTGCGGCAGAAGCGATAGCAAGTGCGGAAACGCACAATAAAAAGGTTCTTTTCATAAGGATGGTATTTGATCTATTTATTTGTATTGCATTGAGGATAAGCGACCTCGGGCTCAAATATAGTAATTTTGTGATAATACTTACTAATAATGATTGAAATAATGTTCGGTTTTATGCATATTTGTGCCGAATTTGAGAAACAACTATTATGACGCTGGATAAGATACAGATAGGCACTAAGGCGAGGATTCTTGAGGTTGGAGGAAGTGGATCGCTCAGACAGCACTTTCTTGATATGGGAATGATTCCTGGCAATGTGGTTAAACTGATGCAATATGCCCCTCTTGGTGACCCTATGGAACTTCAGATTAATGGCTATAGCCTTACTTTGCGAAAGGCGGAGGCTGCTATGATTAAGGTAGAGGTATGCTCCGGAGAGGAAGATGATGAAGCGTATACGGAGGCTGTGGATGAAGCCAATCAGATCCCGCATCCTGGTCTTGGAGAGGGCGGAAAGTACCATTCCAAAGATCACTCAAATCCTCTTCCAAAGGGGACAGAACTGACATTCGCTTTAGTTGGAAACCAGAATTGCGGGAAGACTACTCTCTTCAACCAGCTTACTGGAGCGAATCAACATGTGGGGAATTTCCCGGGAGTTACGGTAGACCGTAAAGATGGTGTCATACGTGGTAATCCAGATACATGTGTGACAGACCTTCCGGGTATTTATTCTCTTTCTCCATATAGTGCCGAGGAGATTGTTTCCAGGAACTTCATACTGAATGACAAGCCGAAAGCCATAATTAATATCGTGGATGCAGGTAATATGGAGCGTAACCTCTATCTTACCATGCAGCTTATGGAACTTGATATCCCTATGGTTCTTGCTTTGAACATGATGGACGAGCTTACTGGCAATGGCGGTTCCGTGCGTGTGAATATGATGGAAGACCTGCTTGGCCTTCCAGTGGTTCCTATCTCGGCTGCCAACAATCAGGGAATAGAAGAACTTGTGGAGCATGCTGTACATATAGCCAAATATCAGGAGAAGCCAGTAAGGCAGGACCTTTGCAGCCCTGACGGGAAGAATGGTGCTGTACATCGCTGCCTTCACGGAATAATGCACCTGATTGAGGATCACGCCAAGGCGGCAGGAATCCCGGTTCGCTTCGCTGCCGACAGAGTTGTGGAAGGGGATGACCAGATAGTAGCTGCGTTGAATCTCTCTCCCAACGAGAAGGACATGATAGAGCACATTATTCTTCAGATGGAGGATGAGAGGGGGCTTGATAGAAATGCCGCTATGGCGGACATGAGATTCTCGTTCATAGGTAAGTTGTGCGCCAAGACTGTTGTCAAGCCGCGTATAAGTAAGGAATATAAGAGAAGCAGGAGGATAGATAGCGTTCTTACCAATCGTTTTCTTGCCCTTCCGATATTTGTACTTGTGATGTCACTGGTGATATGGCTCTCGGTGGATGTTCTTGGTGCTCCGCTTCAGGATTTGTTGGAGGGTGGCATATCCTCGCTTTCAGGGGCTTGTGATGCTGCTTTTGCACGCTGGGGCGTATCTCCGGCGGTGAGATCGTTAGTCAGTGGGGGTATCTTCTCTGGTGTTGGTACGGTGATAAGCTTTATTCCGGTGATTGTAATTCTTTTCTTTTTCCTATCTATGCTTGAAGATAGTGGATATATGGCAAGGGTTGCATTCATAAGTGATACACTGCTTCGGAAGGTGGGCTTGAGTGGAAGAAGTATCGTTCCGCTGCTGATAGGTTTTGGATGTACAGTTCCTGCAGTGATGGCTACAAGGACGCTTCCTTCTGCCAGAGATAGGAAATTGACGATCCTTCTAACACCTTTTATAAGTTGTTCTGCCAAGATACCGATCTACGCATTCCTTACTAGTGCATTCTTCCCCGGGAAAGGAGGTCTGGTGTTGGTGGTCCTGTATCTTTCTGCAATAATGGTGGGAGTTCTGGTAGCTTTGTGCGCCAAACTTCTGCACCGCGGAGAGGCGACGACACCTTTTGTGATGGAACTTCCAAACTACCGTATGCCTGGATTGAAGAATGTTGGCCGTTTGTTGTGGGATAAGGTTAAGGATTTTCTTCAGAGGGCATTTAGTGTGATTTTCATTGCTTCTATTGTGATATGGTTCCTTCAATCATTTGATTTTAGACTCCGGTTAGTGGAGCCGGCGGATAGTATGTTGGCCATGATAGCTGGCGTGATCGCTCCGGTATTTGCTCCACTTGGACTGGGAGATTGGCGGATAGTGACTGCGCTGATTTCCGGATTTCTTGCCAAGGAGAGTGTTGTGGCTACGCTGCAGGTCCTCGGTGGGGCAGCGGTGCTTACTGGGAAGTCGGCGGTGTCTCTACTTGCTTTCTGCCTTTTGTATACGCCATGCGTGGCAGCCATTACCGCTGTCAAGAGCGAACTTGGTGGCAAATGGGCAGTGGTAGAAGTCGTATTTCAGTGTCTCGTGGCATGGGTGTGCGCGTTCCTTGCATATCATATTAATCTCCCTACCCTGATGGTGCTATTGGTGGTGTTGTCTTTAGTGTGCTACGCGTTGTCATTCTTTAGGAAGAAAGGGGGGACATGTGGTGGTTCGTGCTGTTCTTGCTGTGATTCCGGATGTCATAAGAGAAAAGGGTAATGGTAGATCTAAAACTGCCTTCTCCTGGCACAAGGCTGCTTCTTCATTCATGTTGTGCGCCATGCTCAGGAGCTATCATCGAGGCGTTGCTTGCCAATGGCATCTGCCCAACGGTATTTTTCAGTAATTCCAATATTGTCCCAGTCTCTGAATACGAACTGCGTCGCTCGGAACTTGAGAGGTACTGCCGTAGTCTTGGCGTTGAAACTGTGGATGATGAGTATGATCATCGTGCATGGTTTAATGCTATTCGTGGGCTGGAGCGGGAACCGGAAAGAGGTGCGAGGTGTCTCGAATGTTTTCGATTCCGGCTTTGTCGTGCGGCTTTTTTTGCTTGTGAAAATGGTTTTGACGTGTTGACTACTTCTCTTGCCTCGTCTAGGTGGAAAGATTTAGAGCAAGTGAACAAGGCAGGTTTCTATGCCTGCTCTCATGCTGGGGAGCAGAGTGGACGTCCGCTTTTGTGGTGGGATATGAACTGGCGGAAAGGCGGTCTTCAGCCGCGTCGCTCCGAAATTATTCGAGAACGGAAATTCTATAATCAAACTTTCTGCGGGTGCGAGTTTTCGCACGAGTCTTCCGTGAAGAATTCCAAATAATTCACTATATTCGCGGGACGTAGTTAGTATTAGATTATGAAACGCACTGTACTTGTGTCCGGAGGTGCCGGATTTATTGGAAGCCATGTTACTGTGGAACTCGTATCAGCGGGATATGATGTCATTATTGCAGATAATTTCTCTAACTGTGATATGACGAATTATCATGGTGTATGCCAGATACTTGGTAAAGAAATTCCTCTTGTCAGAATGGATTTCTGTGACGCTGAAGCTGTACGTAGACTATTTGAAGAACACGATATTGATGCCGTTATCCACTTCGCTGCTTTTAAGGCAGTAGGGGAGTCTGTGTCAGAGCCTCTAAAGTATTATTCCAACAATCTTGACTCTTTTATCAATATTCTTGAAGCCGCGCGTGTAAAGGGATGTAACGTCTTGTTTTCATCTTCCGCCACTGTATATGGGGAGGCAGAGAAGAAGCCAGTTACAGAGCAGACTCCAAGACAAAGTGCCACTTCTCCATACGGGAACACCAAGCAGATATGTGAGGATATTTTAAGTGACAGTGTGAAAGCATACGAAGGAATCAAGGGTATAGCCTTGCGTTATTTTAACCCCATCGGAGCGCATCCGTCAGCCCTTATCGGTGAACTTCCAAGGGGCGTGCCGAATAACCTTGTCCCGTTTATTACTCAGACCGCTATTGGGAAGCGCGAGTGCCTTTCTGTTTTTGGCGGAGACTATCCGACTCCTGACGGAACGTGTCTTAGGGACTATATTGATATTGTGGATTTGGCTAAGGCTCATGTCTGCGCTGTACGGAGGATGGTGGATGGGAAGATGGAGCAGGAATATGAGGTGTTCAATGTGGGCACGGGCCGTCCGCTATCAGTTCTTGAACTGATAAATTCATTCGAGAAGGTCAATGGGGTTAAACTTAATTGGAAGATGGCTCCACGTCGCGCCGGTGATGTTGTGGCGATATGGGCAGATCCCTCACTTGCCGAGACCAAGCTTGGGTGGAAAGCCGAGAGGAGTATAGATCAGACTCTTGCCGCTGCATGGGCGTGGGAGAAACATTTGGCGCAGAAGCAGTAGTATGTTTGTCGGTCTGATAAGCGATACTCACGGAGTCTTTTCCGATGAATTCAAGAAATTCTTTGAGCCTGTGGATGTGATATGGCACGCTGGTGATTTCGGTGGGGGTATCGGCTTTGCAGACTCGATTGCAGAGTTTAAGCCTCTTGTGGGTGTGTACGGCAACTGTGATGGACAGGATATCAGACGCTCTTATCCCTCGTTTCAAGAGATGACTGAGCAGGGATTGAAAATACTGATGACACATATTGGCGGGTCCCCTGGACATTATGATTTGCGTGCATTGGCTCTGATTGACTCATTTAAGCCGGATGTTTTCGTATGCGGACATTCGCATATATTGAAAATCATGAATGACAGAAGCCGCAAGCTCCTATATATGAATCCTGGAGCTGCCGGACTTCAGGGATGGCACATTGAGCGCACTGCGCTGCGTTTCAAAATAGAGAGTGGGGAGATAAAGGATATGGAACTTTTCCGGCTCCCTAGAAATGTATATTGAGAATTATGGCAGGAAAGACTAAGACGCTGTGGTATTGTACTTCATGTGGCAACGAAAGTCCTAAGTGGATGGGACGGTGTCCTGCATGCGGAGAATGGAACACGATGCAGGAGGCTCCTGCAGAGAAATCTGGGCGGTCTTCTTCTTTTCATAGTACTTCATCGGGTCGTGATGCTGTTAGGCCGGTGAAACTGGGTGAGATATCAGGAAGCTCCGAAACAAGGATCAGTCTTGGGATGGGGGAGGTAGATAGGTTGCTAGGAGGTGGCATTGTCCCGGGGTCTTTGGTGCTGATAGGCGGCGAGCCTGGTATTGGTAAGTCTACCCTTAGTCTTCAGATTCCACTTCATTGCGATGGGTTGAGAACCTTGTATGTGTCTGGAGAAGAGAGTGCCGCGCAGGTCAAGATGCGTGCTGTAAGACTCGGAGGTAAGGATTCTGGCTGTCTTGTATATTCACAGACATGCATCGATGAAGTTATCCGTGAGGCACAGGAGTTGGTCCCCGACCTTATGATAGTGGATTCCGTACAGACTATGTACACTGATTCGGTGGATTCCGCACCAGGCTCTGTGAGCCAGATTAAGGAGGTGGCGGTGCGTCTGCTGTGGTTTGCTAAAGAGAGCGGTGTCCCCGTAATACTCATAGGACATATCACCAAAGATGGCTTTATTGCCGGTCCTAAGATTCTTGAACATATAGTGGATGTGGTTCTTCAGTTTGAGGGAGACAATAGAGGCTCATATAGGCTGCTCCGCAGTATAAAGAACCGTTTTGGCTCCACTTCTGAACTGTCTGTGTTTGAAATGACAAGTACGGGGCTTAGAGAAGTGGCCAATCCGTCTGAACTGCTGATCCCGATGCATGAAGAAGGGTTGAGCGGGACAGCGATAGCTGCTACCATTGATGGAACCAGACCGCTGCTTTTCGAGGTACAGGCCTTGGTAAGTTCTGCTGTATATGGTACTGCTCAGCGGAGTGCTACTGGTTTTGACACACGCCGGCTCAATATGCTTCTTGCCGTGCTTGAGAAAAAAGCAGGCTTTAAGCTCGGCGCCAAGGATGTGTTTCTCAATATGGCGGGTGGGCTCAGGGTCAATGACCCAGCTTGCGACTTGGCGGTTATTTGTGCAGTTCTGTCTTCGAATTTCGACCATGCTCTGCCTTCAGACGTGTGCTTTACTGCAGAAATAGGACTTAGTGGGGAAATCCGGCCTGTTGCACAGGTCGAGCGTAGGGTTGCAGAAGCCGCAAGGCTTGGATTTAAGAGAATTTTTGTATCATCATATTCCAGTATCGATGCTTCCCCGGAGGGAATAGAGATTGTTCGTGTCCGGGATGTGCCCGAGCTGGTCAGAACACTTTTTAGATAATGGAACTGTTTTTTTCAAGGGACATTCAAGCCGGGGTTGTGAGGCTTGACCCAGAGGAATCCGCACATTGCGTGAAAGTGCTTCGTCACAGAGAAGGTGACAGCATTAACATTATCGACGGCAGAGGAGGTCTATATCAGTGCCGTCTTACTACAGCTGATACCAAGAAGGCTGAGGCTGTGGTAGAGTCATATACAGAGGCGTTCGGAGGTCATCCGTATCGTCTTCAGATGGCCGTCAGTCCCACCAAGAACAACTCCAGATATGACTGGTTTCTGGAGAAGGCCACAGAAATTGGTGTGGACACCATCGTTCCTGTGCTTGGAGAACATTCCGAGCGTCGAGTCATTAATACTGGAAGGACTTTCAAGCTGATTCTCTCTGCAGCCAAGCAGTCGCTCAAAGCATTTGTGCCGCAGCTTTTGGCCCCTGTTAGTGTCAAGACTTATCTGGCACAGGTGCCGAAAGAGAAACTTCGTCTGATAGCATTCTGTGATGAAGAACTTGACATCTCGCAACGTAAGTCTATTGTTGAGGCTCTTGCTGAGTATACTGTTCCCGAAGACCAGATACCGGATATTTCCATACTGATTGGACCAGAGGGGGATTTCTCCGCAGAAGAAGTGGGACTTGCCATGCAACTCGGGTGGACTCCTGTCCATATCGGCCCGAGCCGTTTGCGTACTGAGACTGCTGCGGTTACCTCTGTGGCAGCCGTTTATCTTAAATTTATCAAATAATTATGAGAATAAGGTCTTTTCTTTTGGCTATCTTGCTTGTCCCGATGGTTGTGCTGTCCTGTAAAAAGGATACCCCCAAAACGGAAGCAAAGGCTATTACATTTGATTATAAGGCATTTGTAGATGAGCTCAATACTCCATACAAGGATTTTGTAACTAAATATAAGGAGAATACGAGTATTCAGGATGACTATTCTTCTGTCACGATTCTCAAAGGCGTATATGTTGTAGGGGAGAAAGAGTATAATCTCAATATTATTGCCACCGCTGATAGATATGGACTTGTTGATAGGATTGTAGCACAGCCTGTGGATAGTGATGACTCAAAGGATTTGTGGAACTTCTTTATGGACAGTTCGGCATCACTGGGATTAGGTGATTTCGCTTCAGCCAAGTACAAGACTTTGAATGGCTCTGGAACTATAGGGTCTTTCGATGAAGCCCGGTCTTTCTTCGGCGACAATTATTCTATGTCCGCCACTTTCATGACGGCTTTTGAATATGCCGGTGGAGATACGAGGATTGTGCTTTTCTTGGGAAGTGGCAGCTTTTCCTTTCTTATCATGGACAACTACCTTACTCTTGACGAGTCTGTCTTGAGAGGTTGGCCTGGAGCCACATATACGGACCTTGTCTCACTTACGTATACTATTGCTGAAGAGCGGGACAAGAGTCTGTTCTTCAAGAGAGCTGTGGATCCACTTGGAAATGAATTTGTTGCTGAAGCCTTCCTCAATGAAAAGAACGGAAAGGTCAAGACTGTGGATGCCGTCTTGAATGAGTCTTCCTGGGACCAGGTATTAACTGTGTGGAAATCGTATGCCAAGCCAGATGCTATCCTTGGACTTGGCACGCTAAAGACTGTGAAGGTGTTTAAAGACGGCAAAGAACAGAGTGGCGTTTTTGACACTGCAGACGATATGCTTGCTGATCTGGAGGAACACGGACGTCCTACTGATGCAGTATATGAATTGTCTTATGCCAAGGATACTTTCTTTATCACAGTTACCCTTGGGGCAGATGCCATGACCCTTCAGGGCCTTATCAGTGAGTGATGACCTCTGATAGTATCTTGATGCCGTTTTCCATCTTGTTCTTGTCAAGGAACGAGAAGTTGAGCCGCATGGTGTTGCGGTGACTTCCGTCCGGATAGAAAAACGAACCAGCCACATAAGCCACGCCTGCCGAGAGGGCTTTGTCGTAGAGTGATACGGTATCAATACTGTCCGGAAGAGTTAGGAATAGGAATAGCCCACCTTCAGGGTGAGTCCAACTTACACCTTCTGGCATATATTTCTCAAGGAGCGCGATCATGTAATCGCGCTTTTCTTTGTAGTATGCTATGCTTTTCTTGAGGTTCCTATCAAGTGCACCGCTGCTCATGAATTCAGCGGCCAGGTACTGGTCCAGTACTGGCGGACATAGGTCGAGCGACTGCTTGCAGACATATATGCTATCAAGTAGTTCTTCTGGACCTATTGCCCAACCGAGCCTGAATCCAGGAGCAAATATCTTTGAGAAGCTGCCGAGGTGGATTGTGCGTTCCGGCGCGAGAGAGTAAATGGTCTCTACTGGAGTTCCGCTATACCGCAGTTCTCTGTAAGGGCTGTCTTCTACTATAACAAATCCATATTTGCGGGACAGGTCCACTAACGCTTGTCTTTCCGTTATGGTCATGGTCTCCCCACTTGGGTTCTGGAAGTCGGGTATTACGTAGCAGAACTTGGCCTTTTTGAGCGTTTCATGGCTTACTCCACAAGTATCCTCCTTCCATCCCGACATCGGCTGGATGTCTGCTCTATATGATTTGAATGACTGTATTGCTCCGAGGTATGTGGGGCTGGATGTGAGGATGACGTCACCTGGATTGACAAGAATCCTAGTACAGATGTCAATTCCTTGCTGGGATGAGGTGGTTATCTGCACTCGACTAAGCGGGACATTGTATCTTCTGGCTACTGCTTGCCGAAGTTCTGGAACTCCCTGCGTGGCCCCGTATTGGAGGGCCATGCTTCCATATTTTGAGAGTACATCTGCGCAGATCTGCTTTATGTCCTCAATGGGAAAAGTGCTTCCGTTGGGGTATCCGCCAGCAAAAGAATATATGTCGTTGAGGTTCACTTTCTTGAAAATCTCCCTCACTGGAGATCTCATAAAACCATGTACGTCATCTGATAGGAGTTCTGAGTAATCCATTTTCCAATCTGAGATTTTATTTATCTGAATGATTCAAAATCCGGCATAGCCAGGCTGGATAGGAATTCTTTAAGCTTGCTCACATCGCGAGGACATATCATCAGCACGTCTTTCGTATCTATGACTATGCAGTCCTCAAGTCCACGCATGGCGAAAAGTTTGTTTGGCTTGTCCGAATAAATGATATTGCGTTTGCACTCCTGAATGAGGCATTTGTTCTTCAAGCTGATAGCGTTGTCGTTGGCATCATGCGTGGCAAGATAGTCGTATAGCGAGTCCCAGTTTCCGATGTCAGCCCAACTGAATTTGGCTGGGTACACCCATGCGTTTTCCGTTTTCTCCATCAGAGCGTAATCGATGGAGGCCCGTGGCATATCGGTATATATCCTTTCAAGGAAACTCCGTTCCTCGTCAGTACCAAGCTTCTCCTGCCATCCGGTCCACAACTGCGTGATCTCCGGCATGTGTTTCTCTAATTCGTTCTTGATCTCTGCCGCTTTCCAGATGAAAATACCGGTATTCCACAGGAACTCGCCTGTTTCTATGAACACCTTTGCCAATTCGACATCCGGCTTTTCTGTGAATGTCTTGACTTTTACAGGGTGGTCCTTGCTCACATCCGTGTCCATCATCTGGATATATCCGAAGTTGGTGTCTGGTCTTGTCGGTACTACGCCTATTGTTATAAGTGCATTCGTGCCAGCGGCATAACTGAATGCGTTGGCGAGAATACGGTTGAACTCTTCGTGGTCTCCGATTATCTGGTCGGAAGGCATTACAAGTGTTACGGCAAGAGGATCTCGTTTGAGAATAGTGTAGTTGGCATACGCCAGACATGGGGCGGTGTTGCGGTTATACGGCTCAAGCAGGAGGTTCTCTTCTTTCAGTTCCGGAAGTTGTTCCTTTACGAGGTCCTCGAATCTACTGAGGGAGACTACCAGGATATTGTCATCTGGCACTATGTCTTTCATCCTATCGTACGTCAGGCGAAGGAAAGACTTCCCCTCTGATGTGAAGTCCAGGAACTGCTTCGGTTTGTCGGCTCTGCTGATTGGCCAGAAACGGGAGCCGAATCCGCCGGCCATTATTATGCAATATGAGTGGTTATTAAGCATATAGTGGAATAAAAGCTTGTGGATAATAATCTATTTCAAACATTTCTCCGTCAATAAGCACCGAGATCACATCGAAGATGACTTCAAGGTCATCCGGCAGAGACTCTCTATTTAGCTTAAGAAAAGCCCTTGCACCGCTGACCATCATTTTTCTCTTGTGTGCGTCCACCCGGCTTTCTGGGGCCTGACTGGACGGGATCTCCCGGCTTTTGACTTCCACGATGTGAAGTTCCTGGCCTTTGATGCTTATGATGTCAATTTCAATATGTGAATATCTCCAATTTCGTGCCAGAACTCTGTGCCCGTGCTTCTCAAGATACGCTGCCGCGGCGTCCTCTCCCTGCTTCCAGATGGTATTCTTGCTGTACATCATAGTTTTACGACAGTTACTCCGGCGCCTCCGTTTCTGACATCCTCGTCACTGACGCTGACACCAGGGATGGTACGGAGATACTTTTGGATTTCCTCGCGTAGAACTCCCGTGCCTTTACCGTGAATGATGCGGACACTGCCTATGTTGAGCATCATGGCGTCATCAATGTAGTGCATCACGATGTTCAGTGCGTCTGAAAGCCTCTCTCCACGTATGTCAAGTTCTGGAGAGAAGTTGAGTTTGCGTTCTGTTATGGAACTATCCATCTTGCTTTGGACGGGTGCGAAGGCCTTTCTGGAGGCATCGCGGAATTCGTTGGATGAGATGCGTTCTATGCGTGATGGACTCAGCGTACTGCTGATATTGCCTACTATTACCGTGGCTGATTTGGCACTTATTTTTGCGAGTTCGCCCACCATCCCGCTATCCTTTATGCGTACCTTTTCCCCTACTTTCAGCGGTCCAGCATTCTTTATTTCCGGTTTGGCATCAGCGATTGTGCTCTTTGAATTCCTTTTTCTGAGCTGCTCTATCTTACGGTCGATGTACTCGTCCTTGGCTTTTTTCTCGACAACCTTTTTCTCCCTGATTGCTCCAAGGAAACCTTGAAGTTCCTGCCGTGCGGCTTTGGTACGGTCCTTTTCGGCCTGTGCTTCCTTTATGTCGCGAATGGTCTTTTCGACCTGTCGACCTGCTCCTTTAACAATCTCTTCCGCCTCCTTCCTTGCAGAAGCAAGAATTTCCTCTTTCTGTTTCTTTATATCCTCAAGTTCCTTGGCATACTTCTCTGTGAGTCCGGTAAGTGCCTTGTCACTATTTTTGACTTTCTGCAATTTTTCGTCAAGTGCTCTTCGATTACGGGCTATCTTGCGAAGGTTGCGCTCTATGCCGACGAATTCTTCTCCTGCCCTGGTCTCTGCATCTTTGACGATATTCTCCGGAAGGCGCATCTTGCGGGCAAGTTCGAAAGCGAATGAGTTGCCGGGCAGGCCTATTTCCAGCTTGAACATTGGGGCTATTTTCGATGAGTCGTATAGCATGGCTCCATTGGTGACATGGGTGTCCGCGCCGGAGGCATAAAGCTTGAGGTTTGTATAGTGGGTGGTGATGACTCCGTATACCCCTCTCTGGTCTATTTCGCTGAGTATGGCTTCTGCTATGGCGCCGCCAGCGGCCGGCTCGGTTCCCGAGCCGAACTCATCTATGAGTACGAGCGTGCGCTCGTCCGCTGTCGTAAGCATGTCGCGCATATCTGCGAGAAACGAACTATAGGTACTCAAGTCATCCTCAATATTTTGGTTGTCTCCTATGCTGACAGCAATCCTGCTGAAAATCGGAAGTTCTGATGTCTCTGATGTTGGTATTAGCATTCCCCATTGGAACATATATTGGAGAAGTCCCACAGTCTTCAGACACACTGACTTTCCTCCGGCATTAGGGCCGGATATGAGCAGGATACGTTTGCGTGAGTCAAGCGAAACCGTGAGAGGAACGATTTTCTTTCCTTCGGCATCAAGAGCCTTTTCCAGTAGAGGGTGCCTTGCCTTTCTCAGGGACAGACTGCCGTCGGTGGATATTATAGGCATTCCGGCTATGAAGTCAAGTGCTGTCTGGGCCTTGGCCATCAGAAAGTCTATTTCTCCTATGAGTGATGCTCCGGCCATCAATTCTGGCAGGTAAGGGCGTAGAAACTCGGTGAAGTTATACAGGATTCTCTGTATTTCGCGTGCCTCCTCGAAGTGAAGGCTGCTGATTTCGTTCTCAAGTTCAACGATTTCTGCCGGTTCGATGAAAGTAGTCTTGCCAGATGCGGACTCATCGTAGACGAAGCCCTGAATCTTTCTTTTGGATGAACTGCTTATTGGGATGAGATATTTGCCGTCCCTTATGCCGACCGAGGCACTTTCATCAGCTATTCCGGCATCCTGGGCCTGTCTGAGTATGGCGGCTGCCTTTTTGGAGATGACGCTTTCTTTATTGCGCAGTGAATTCCTTATGTCCATCAAGGCGTCCGAGGCGGAGTCCTTGACTTCCCCGTACTTATCCAGAATAGCCTCAATCCTTCGCTGAATCTCAGGAAAAGAGTTTATGGTGGAGACAAGCTTCTTTAACTTGGGGTATATTCCATCCTTGACACTATTGAAGAAATGCAGTAGCCTTCTTAGGGTGTCTGTGAGGGTTTTGAGCTTGGCTAGTGATAATATATCTATGCAAGAGCCAGCTTTTTGGAGTCCGTCCAAGAAAGGTAGTGTGTCGATGTAGCCCGTTGTCGGAAAGTTCTCCTCAAACATGAGAATTAGCCGCATTTCGTCTGTTAGGGCAAGCCTCTGTGCTATGATCTCTTCCTTTGTAGAAAACTCTTCCTCCTCCACTCTCTGTGCAGCATAGTCTGTCATGCAGCGATCTGAGATGGTTTTCCGTATCTTGTCAAATCCAAGTTGTGATTCAAGCCTATGGTCTTTCATTCGCTTTTCTCCGATAATAGTAGCTTGAGTTTATTGATACTATCTACTGTTTTAATATCTCCGCCTTTGACGTATGATATCTTCCCTGTCTGCTCGCTTACGACGATTACGCTTGCATCGCACTGCTCTGATATTCCCACCGCGGCTTTATGTCTCATTCCGAGTCGCGCCGGCAGGTCTGTCCTCTCCGTAATCGGAAGAGTGCAGCGTGCTGCTATGATGCGGTTGTCACCGATGACCATAGCTCCGTCGTGAAGGGGCGAATTCTTGAAAAAAATATTCATAATCAGCCGACTGCTTATCTCGGCGTCAATGATATCCCCTGTGTCAATGACCGACTGGAGAAGATCTTTGTGCCTTATTATGATAAGCGCTCCAGTTTTCTGTTCGGACATTTCTTGACAGGCCTGGGCGATGGAAGTAACAGACTTGGCATCTACAGACTCGACTTCGGTCTTGACCAAAAGCCGTCTGAGCATTGGCCTCTTTTCGAGCGAGTCCCCTGCGTGTCGGCCGATGTTGTTGAGGAAACGCCTGATTTCCGGCTGAAATATCACTATAATGGCCACAGCGCCCACATCGATGAGGGTGCCGAGGATGGACGATAGCATTTTCATTCCAAGTGCGGAAGACACTATTTGGACGAGCAGAACTATGATGATGGCGATGAAGATATTGATGGCATTAGAACCCTTTATCCATCTGAATGCCAGATAGATGATAACTGCCACCATCACGATGTCCAGGAGGTCTGTCAGTGTGAAATTCAGAAAACCAAGCATTCTCGTCAAATTAATGGCTCAAGCATGGCATATGCGAATGCCCGAGTACGTCATTAGCAAGGCAAATTTAGTAAGTATTTCAAACAAAATCAAGGTGTTGTATTTGCAGATTGGGAAAAAAGTCGTATATTTGCAGCCCGCAAATTATGCGGTTACTTATAAAGTATTTATAAACAATTAATTATCAAACCAATGCCTGGATTAATTGGGAAAAAAATCGGAATGACTTCCGTTTTCGGTGCCGATGGTAAGAATATACCATGCACCGTTATCGAGGCTGGTCCGTGCGTAGTTACGCAGCTCCGTACAGTAGAGAAAGATGGTTATGCCGCTGTACAGCTCGCCTATGACGAAACCAACGAAAAGCACACCAGCGCGCCTCTTATGGGGCACTTTAAAAAGGCAGGAACCGCTCCTATGCGTAAGCTCGTCGAGTTTAAGGCGGACTTCCAGGGAGAGCTGAAACTCGGTGACAAGTTCACTGTAGCAGACATCTTTACTGAGGATGTGGCTTATGTTGATGTCATCGGTACCTCTAAGGGTAAAGGATTTCAGGGTGTTGTTCACCGTTATGGATTCGCCGGTGTAGGCGGACAGACACACGGTCAGCACAACCGTCTCCGTCACCCTGGTTCAATGGGTGCATCATCTTGGCCTTCACGCGTGTTCCCTGGAATGCGTATGGCAGGTCACATGGGTAACGCAAGAGTGAAGGTGGAGAACCTTCAGGTCGTTAAGGTGATTCCGGAGAACAATCTTATCGTTGTCAAGGGTTCCGTTCCGGGAGCCAAGGGTTCTTATGTAATTTTGGAGGCTTAAGAGTATGCAATTACCAGTTTTGAAAATCGACGGAACTCCTTCCGGAAAGAACGTTACTCTTGAGGAAGGCGTATTCGGTATCACTCCGAATGATCACGCCATCTATCTCGATGTAGTACAGTATCTCGCCAACCAGCGTCATGGTAATGCCAAGACCAAGGATCGTAGCGAGAATGCTCATAGTACCAAGAAGCTCGGACGCCAGAAGGGCGGCGGTGGTGCACGTCACGGTAGCCTTAAGTCCAATATCTTCGTGGGCGGTGGTCGCGTATTCGGCCCTCAGCCTCGTTTCTATCACAGTAAGTTGAACAAGAAGGTTAAAGCCCTCGCACGCAAGTCAGCTCTTTCTTATAAGGCTTCCGAGAATGCGATTATCATGCTTGAGCCTTTCGTAATGGATGCACCTAAGACTAAGGAACTGCTCAAGATTACAGCCGCTATTAAGGCTGGAGATCGCAAGGTTCTTTATGTGCTTCCAGAGAATTCAACCAACATCTATCTTTCATCACGCAACCTTCCTCAGGTAAACGTCACCACAGTTGATGAGATCAGCACCTATACCATCATGAATGCTAAGACTCTTGTTCTTGTAGATGGTGTTCAGGACGTACTTGCCGAGAGAAACATGCGATAAACGACTCAGAAGATGGGAATTATCATTAAGCCAATAGTTACAGAGAAGTTGACGGCTCAGGGCGAAAAGTTGAACCGTTACGGCTTCATCGTAGATCGTGACGCCAATAAACTTCAAATTAAGGAAGCAGTGGAGAAGATGTTCAATGTCTCCGTTGCAGATGTTAACACAGTCAATTATCACGGCAAGCGCAAGAGCCGCTATTCCAAGACAGGTATGCTCCGCGGTCGTATGAATCACTTCAAGAAGGCTTATGTCACTCTTGCAGGTGAGGATAAGATTGACTTCTACGCTAATATTTAAGGGAGGTAAAGACAATGGCAGTAAGAAAATTCAAACCGGTTACCCCCGGTCAGAGAAATAAAGTGATTAGCACATTTGCCGAGATCACTGCTAAGAAACCTCAGAAATCATTGCTCGAGCCTCTCAAGAGCACAGGCGGACGTAACAATACTGGTCAGATGACCGTACGTTATGTCGGTGGCGGCCACAAGAGAATGTACCGTATCATCGACTTCCGTCGTGACAAGGACAACTGCCCTGCAACCGTTCTCACCATTGAGTACGATCCAAACCGCAGTGCACGTATCGCTCTTGTTCAATATGAGGATGGAGAGAAGAGATATATTATCGCTCCTCAAGGACTCAAGGTAGGTCAGGTTGTTGCATCAGGTAGCGGGGTTGCTCCTGAACTTGGAAACTGTCTCCCTCTGAGTGAAATTCCTGTAGGTACAGTTGTTCACAACATCGAGCTTCGTCCTGGTCAGGGTGCTGCTATGGCACGTTCTGCTGGTACATTCGCTCAGCTCGCTGCACGTGAAGGAAACCACGCAGTTCTTCGCCTGCCTTCAGGCGAGACTCGTATGGTCCTTGTTTCATGCCGTGCGACAGTCGGTGTCGTGTCCAATGCTGACCACAGTCTGGAGAGCCATGGAAAGGCAGGACGCAAGCGTTGGCTTGGTGTTCGCCCTCACAACAGAGGTGTTGTAATGAACCCAGTTGATCACCCGATGGGTGGTGGTGAAGGCCGTGCATCCGGTGGACATCCACGTTCACGTAAGGGATTGCCAGCTAAGGGCTACAAGACACGTAATCCTAAGGCATCTTCAAACAAGTTCATTATTGAAAGAAGAAAGAAATAACAGGAATAAACTTTAGAGATTATGAGTCGTTCATTAAGAAAAGGTCCATATATCCAGGAAGCTCTGGAGAAAAGAGTTCTTGCTATGAATGATGGTAGCAAGAAGAAGGAAGTGGTCAAGACCTGGTCACGTGCCAGTATGATCTCTCCTGACTTTATCGGCCATACTATCGCAGTTCATAACGGAAACAAGTTCATCCCTGTTTACGTTACTGAGCAGATGGTTGGTCACAAGCTCGGCGAGTTCGCCCCTACACGTACATTCAGAGGACATGCAGGTAACAATAAGAAGTAATCATTATGGGAAAGCGTAAAAGACTTATGGCTGAGCGCCTCAAGGAGGCGAAGAAGGTTACAGCTGTTGCCAAGCTGAATGATGTGCCTACATCACCTCGTAAGATGCGTCTTGTGGCTGACACAGTCCGCGGAGTAGAGGTTAACCGTGCTCTCGATCTTTTGAAATTCTCAAAGAGAGAGGCTTCATCTCGTCTGGAGAAGCTCCTTCGCAGTGCAATTGCTAACTGGGAGGCCAAGAATCCGGACAAGAGCAGTGAATTGGATAACGGAAACGTATATGTAAAGACCATTATGGTCGATGGTGGTCGTATGCTCAAGCGCATCCGCCCTTGCCCACAGGGTAGAGCTGGTCGCATCCGCAAGCGTTCCAACCACGTTACCGTCATTCTCGATGTAAAACAACCAGTAGAGAATAAATAATATGGGACAGAAAACAAATCCTATCAGCAACAGAATCGGTATCACCCGTGGTTGGGACTCTAACTGGTGCGGTGGTAACTACGCAGAGAAGATCGCTGAGGACTACGAGATTCGCAAATATCTTGGCAACCGTCTTGCAAAGGCGAGCCTCAGCCGCATCATCATCGAGAGAACCCTCAAGCTCATTACTGTGACCATCTATGCTGCACGTCCTGGCTTCATTATCGGAAAGGGCGGCACCGAGGTGGATAAACTTAAGGAAGAGCTTAAGAAGGTAACCAAGAAGGATGTACAAATCAATATTTTTGAGGTTAAGCGTCCGGAAGTAGATGCTCACATCGTAGCAGACAGTATTGCTCGTCAGATTGAAGGCCGTGTGTCTTACAGAAGAGCTATCAAGATGGCAGTCGCCAATACTATGCGTGTGGGTGCTGAGGGCATCAAGGTGCTTATTAGCGGTCGTGTAGGCGGCGCCGAAATGGCACGCAACGAAATGTTCAAGGAGGGACGTACTCCACTCCACACATTCCGTGCTGACATAGATTACGCTCTTGCAGTAGCAAATACCAAGGTGGGCACTCTCGGAATCAAGGTTTGGATTTGCAACGGTGAGCGCTATGGAAAGCAGGATCTTACTCCTGCAGCTCTTTCGGCAGCCAATGCACAGGCAGCTGGACAGAACCGTGCCGGCGGACGTGGTGAGCGTCGCGGTGGTCGTCCTGATCGTCGTCCTCGCAGAGACAACCAAAAGTAATTCCAATAAAATTGCTATATTTGTGCCGGTTCCGCTTTTGCGGAGCCGGTTTTTTATTACTGGTAGTATTAATTATATTTCAATATGAGAAAAACTATTATTTGTGCCGTTTCAGCCCTTGTTGTTATGGCTGTCGGCTGTAAGTCGGTTTCTGAGGAGCAGAAGGTGTCTGACTATGAGGCTAAAGTTGAAGCTCTTATGGAGAGTTATCAGACCAAGACGGATGCCATCGTGAATGATTCTACACTGACAGACGAGGCACGTCGGGCATCGCTTGAAAGTCTTTATAATGAGACCCTTGAAGAGTATCTTGCAGACGCTAAGTCTGTTATCAAGAAGAACCCTTCAAGTCCGGTCGCTCTCGTTGCTCTCAAAGAGGTATATTCTTCGCTCGAAGACGCCGAGCTTGAGGAATTCATTGGTATGATTAAGGGAGATGTGGCTGACACTAGTGCTTTCATTGCATCCCTTAAGGAGGCTCTCGCATCCAAGAAGGCCACGGCAGAAGGACAGATGTTCACCGACTTTACTATAGTTCAGGACCCTGACAACGCCGAGACAAGCACAGTCAAGTTCTCTGACTATGTGGGAAATGGGAAGTACGTCCTTGTGGACTTCTGGGCAAGTTGGTGCGGTCCATGCAAGCGTGAGATTCCTAATATCGCTGCCGTATATGACAAGTACAAAGGGGATGACTTCGATGTTCTGAGCGTCGCTGTATGGGATAAGCCTGAGGATACCAAAAAGGCTGCTGCCGAGCACGGTGTGGTATGGAATCAGATTATAAACGCACAGAAGATTCCTACTGATATTTATGGAATCGAGGGTATTCCTCATATCATGCTTGTTGGTCCTGACGGGACTATCGTAAAGCGCGATCTGCGTGGCGAGAACATTGAGAAAGCTGTAGCAGAAGCTCTTGGACGTTAGGAATAAAATAGGACTTTTACCTCATTCCCCGGGTGTCTATAGATATTATGACGCTGCGGGGAATGTGATTTATGTAGGAAAGGCTAAAGACCTCAACAAGCGTGTCTCCCAATATTTCGTCCCTGCGGAACGGCTTAATACCAAAACGCGTGTCCTGGTCTCCAAGATAGCTGATCTCCAATATTCTGTGGTGGATAGCGAGGCCGATGCCCTTTTGCTTGAGAATAACCTTATCAAGCAGTATAAGCCTCGTTACAACATTCTACTTAAGGACTCTAAGACGTATCCGTGGATATGCATTACCTCGGAGGAGTTTCCTCGCGTGTTTCTGACCCGGCGCGTGCTCCGTAACGGATCAAAGTATTTCGGCCCTTATAGTTCTGTGATGCACGCTAAGACGCTTTTGGAGTTCTTTCATTCGACATATCCGCTCCGTACCTGTAAATATGCTATCACTTCCGATGCCGTGCTTAGACATAAGTTCAGACCTTGTCTTGAGATGCATATCGGAAGATGTGATGGATGCTGTGTTGGTGGTGTCTCCAGAGATCGTTATATGGAGTATATTGACGAGATTACAAGACTTCTGAGCGGGGGAGTGGGTGAGATAATCCGCAAGTACAAGTCCCTTATGGAGCAAGCCGCTGACAGACTTGAGTTTGAACAGGCGCTTGTGTATAAAACCAAGATGGAAGCCCTTCAGAGTCATTATTCCAAGTCCATAATTACGGCTTCATCTGATAGGGATATTGACGTATTTGCCCTTGTACAGGACGGTAGTGAGGCTTTCGGAAATTTTTTACGTATCAAAGGGGGCGCCATCATACAGTCTTTGAATCTTGGGTTTAAACTCAATATTGAGGAGTCCCGAGAGTCTGTGTTGAGTACATTCATAGGGGAGATTGAGTCTAAATTCGGTGCCTTGTGCCGCGAGGTAATTGTTCCGTTCCTTCCAGATGTGGAGATGCCTGGAGTGGACTTTAGAATTCCTGTTCGGGGAGATAAACTTGCCCTTCTTGAACTGAGTGATAAGAATGCTAAGGAGTTCCGGTTCAACTCCCTCAAGCAGAGAGAGCACACTAATCCGGAAGAGTTTCGCTCTGCGGTACTGGAAGAGTTGAGAAAGGCCCTTGGGATGGAAACCCTTCCTGTGCACATGGAGTGTTTTGATAACTCCAATATTCAGGGTACTAATCCTGTGGCTTCTTGCGTGGTCTTTCGAAATGCTGAACCATCGAAGAAAGACTATCGTAAATTCAAGATAAAGACGGTCATCGGGGCCAACGACTATGCTTCTATGAAGGAGGTAGTTAATCGACGTTACTCCAGAATGCTTGAAGAGGCTCCGGACGATCTGCCGCAACTGATTGTAATAGATGGGGGAAAAGGACAGCTTGACTTCGCATATCAGGCACTTTGTGAGCTTGGTATCCAAAACAGGCTCACTGTAATAGGCCTTGCCAAGCGTCTCGAAGAGGTGATACGTGTAGGAGATCCGTATCCTCTGTTTCTTGACCGCAATTCACAAGCATTGAAAGTCCTTCAGCGAATCAGGGATGAGGCTCATAGGTTCGGAATCACCTTCCATCGATCGCTCCGCAGTAAGGCGGCTGTACATTCTGCACTTCGGGATATAAAGGGAGTCGGGGAGCAGACGGAGCAGCGTCTTATGATGCATTTTGGCAGCGTGGCAAGGATAATGTCAGCCTCAGAAGAAGAGCTTTCGGCTCTTGTTGGTCATACTTTGGCAGAAAGAATTAAAACGCAACTAGGAAATGAACAATAGCGACAAATTCAACAAGTGGTTTAATATCTTCATCCTTACGGGGATGACCTTGGCTATGGTAGCCGCTACTTTGTATAAGTTGCGCTCATCACAGACCGACCACGCACTTCTTATTGTGGCCGCATTCGGCTCTCTTATGGGAGTGTTAAGCACTGTATGTTCGGCAAATGCTAAGATTCTGACTTTCCTTTTTGGGCTGTTTGATGTCAGTATTTATGGCGTTATGTGCTATATGAGCGGGAAATATGGGAATGCGGCTCTTCATCTGCTTTATTTCTTGCCGATGCAGTTCGTGGGCTTCTTCCAGTGGCGCAAACGCGGGGGAACTTCTTCAAGTGCTAAACTTAAGGCGCGAAGACTTGGCGCCAGGTCACGATGGATGGGGGCTGGGGCGTTTCTCGTGGGTTCAGCAGTCTGCTATTATATACTATATAGAGTGTCGGGAACTGCAAGTCCAGTGTCTAGTAGTGGAGTGGCGTCAGTGCTCAAACTTGGTATCCTGTCCGATGCTATGTCTACTATCTGTAATATTATGGGGCAACTTCTGATGTCTACTGCTTATATGGAGCAGTGGGTGTTTTGGATAGGAGTGAATGTTTCATCTGTGGTGATGTGGGCTCTCACACTATCGTCTTCACCCAATGACTCTTATGCTCTGATATATCTCGTCAAATATAGTTTTTATCTTCTTAACTCTCTCAATGGACTTCGTATCTGGCTTGCTCTGAGCCGCTCCTAAGAAAGGTCAATTCGTCATCCTGATTCCGATTAGGAATTCTCTCCCACGCAAAGCCTGACTCGTGCTGTTTGTGATGAATCTGTCTTGAGATATATTGTCGAGAGAGGAAATATTAAGCAGGTTCTGGCACGTGACGAATAGAGAGAAAAGGCTGAATTTCCACTCTGCCATAACCTTGATAAGTGGAGGAGTTACAATATGATTGTCCTTGAACCGCCTTTCGCTCATGAAGACATCGCTTGTAAGGTTAAGCCTTCTGGTAGGATATATTCCCAATATTGCATTGAGCATGAATGTACTAGCTTTGAGTCTGCTATCAATAGTCCGGATGTCAGAGTTGTCCCAGCTACCTGTGACTTCCGCTTGCAACCATCTTACAGGGTTGCTTTTGAGAGAGAGCCTTATGTCCTTGGTGAAAGTGAGCGAATTGTAGGGAGAAGAATTGACATAGTCTTCAGAACTTGTGCTTGTCAGTCCGCCTGAGAGGCTGATGTTCAGTGTTTTTGCTCCTATGTATTTGGATAAGATTAGCCTGATGTCTGACGAGGTGCTTGAAGACGTTGTCGGTAGGAACTCCTTGATATAGAAGTTCCCTTTTATGGTATACATGGGAGCTGTGCCGTCTGAATACTTGTAGTGTGATGCCTTGAGTGTAGCGAAGAAGAGATTAATTACGTCTGAGTATTTGATGTTCATATTTGCATCAAACATGTTACTACTATGGAAAGTGTCACCGTATAGCACTGTCCTATAGTCAGTCATTATGGTTGTCCTATTGATTGTACCTGGTGAAGAAGGTTTTTTGGAGAAGGATGTTTGGATCGAGCCCGACAGACGATTGCCAAAATTGCGTTGGAGATACACCTGCGGTTGGAAATAGGGAGTCTTGACCTTCTCTCCTATGTTAGGAAGTATTGCCATGTAGCCTACTGGGATGTTAAGGGTGACTTCTGTCCGTCCGATATATTTCGAGATGACGGCTTTTACTTCTTGAGATAAGTAGAAGATTCCGTATCTTCCGTTGATAGAAGTACGTGCTAGTATGTCTTCGAGTGAGTTGGAGAGCACTGTGTTTCGACTGATATAGCCGACTTCAAGACTTGGCACAAGTTTGATTTTAAATCCGTGCAGATGTGTGGTGAATTCGGCTGAGTTGTTACTCTTGTATGAACTTTCCTGGTATGACTGGTTTACGTTTGTCCAGAATTTCCCCGAACTGGTGGGGAAATAGGTGTAGTACATTGAATTATGGGTATTGCGGACGAAACTGTTTTTACTTGCTGCTTCTACTGAGAAAATCTTATACTTCTTAGCCCATACAAGGTTGTCTTCTATCTTCAGAGAAGGAAGTGTGTAGTGCTGTCTGAACTCATCATTGCTATCGGAGTCGGGACTTGTGCTATATGCATTCGTTTTGGTGTCTGAACCTGTGTATTGGGCACTCATCAGAAATTCATTTGAAAAGTACCGTTCGGCTTTGTTGTCTTCATAGAAACTGCCGACTCTCAGGTAGCTTGTCCTTGAGTTGATTTCATCGTTCTGGACCAGCCTATAGAAATAGTCCTCACCCACGAGCGTGATGGTTTCCTCCTTTGAATACTCATTGCTCCTGAGATTATATGAATAGTTGGCTGAAAACCGGACTTGACGTGTACTGTCTATCTTTATAAGTTGGTTAACAGTGGCTAATGCGGCGGTATTGTCCACATAATACTCATCCGGGATATCGGCCTTTGGGAAAGTATTTGTGAGAGGGGTCCTAAAGTCTTTCTCTATAACTCCAGGAATAAAGTCAAAAGATTGTATATTGCCATACGGCTTTATCTGCAGCTCCTCTTCATAATTCTGCCCAAGGTTATTTGCCTTGACGAGAAATAGCTCCTGCCTTTTCTTGCCGAACTGGCTTGCCATAGCCTTGGCGCTGAATAACGGAAACACTGGCGCTCCGAGGCTTGCGTCTGCACTTCCAATCCAAGTGTTTCGATAGTCTTCTTTCAGTATGATATTGATGGCTGTCTTTCCTTCTGAATCTGTGTTTTTAAGAGCTTTGACTGGCTGATGGTTGAGATACACTTCCACTCTGGCAATCTTGTCCGCGTCAAGGTTGTTGGTAATGACCCCATATCCTCCACCCATAAGATCCATGCCCTCCACATAGAATTTCCTGATGTATTTGCCATTGTACATTATGCCCCCACCTTGTGAGATACTTATATTGGGGAGATTCTTTAGAAGGTCTCCAAGAGACCTGTCGTTTTCTGTCTTGAATGCAGATGCTGCATAGTCCAATGTGTCTCCTTGTGCCATTATGAGACTCCCTTTTTTAACTGCTTCATTTAGCTCCAATGCTTTTCGAGTGAGTCTGATGGTGATATTGTCCCTAAGCTTGTCAGTCTTGAATACCTCATAGCCCAGCATAGACACGCTGATTCTTTCTGGCGCTTTTGGGCAGCTCAGTAAGAATGTCCCATCAGATTCGCTAGTACAATAGCCCAATAATTTGTTGTCGGAGAAAGCACAAATATAAACTCCAGGAACAGGCGCGTTATCTTCTTTGTCAACGACTGTTCCTCGTATGATATTCTGTGCCAATACGTTTATTGGGTTTAATAGAAAAAGCAGTATCGTGATAAGGGTGATGTCTCGGGCTCTCATCATTATTTACTTTTCCAATACTCTACCGGGATGATGCTTATCCGTTCTTTCTGTACCGAGTCTGATAAACTTCCGTCTTTATTTAGCTGTTTGCTGCTTAGTATGCCTAATAACTGGTTTTTCAGACTTGCGTCATTTTCGATTTTGTCATGAAGAAGCCCCATTTCTTTAGGCGAACCTGAGAAGAAATACTTTCGTTCGTTTGGACGAGGGGAACAGAAAGACGACAACTGCTCGTACCGTGAGTCCGTGTCTTCCATTTCGCTTATATATCGGTAACTGAAATCAAAGAGTTTCTCAGTGTCTCGAGCTTTGAGTATAAGGCCGGGAAGTCCTGATAGTAGCCACGGGCCAGCTGAAGAAGGGATTTCTTCTGTATACCAAGCTATCCAATCTCTTCCCATAAAGTGGCATGTGGCTTTATGGGTAGTATAGCTGCGATAAGAATAGTCACTCTCTTCGATTGTCCACTCAGGCGGGCTGTATGTATCTGAATAAGAGAGATGAATCATTCCGTCGCTTAGTAGCACCTGTGTGGTATTTCCCTTTTCAATCAAGATATAGTCCTTGCAGCTCCCAGTCAGCAATCGTGTCAATTTGCTGTATGCTTCATGGTCTACGGTTTCTCCATTGTCGTTAAATGCTATACGGCTGAGGGAGTCTATCATGAATGCGGTTTCCGAATAGAAAGCGGTCCTCTCTTTTTCGATGTCGAGAGTCATGTTCATATCGGCGTTTTGGAAACTCTCATTTTTGTACGGGTGATATCTGTATTCGTATGTCACACGCAACTGTTGTGCGCTCGCAAAGGGCGCACAACAAGCGATAGTCAAAAGAACTACTATAAGTCTTTTAAGGGTTAAGTCTTGGATCGTCATTTCTGTCCTTCTCTGGTGTTTCTATGGTTCCAACATTCTTGCATTTTTCTTTTTCAAGTTCATCGTATCGGTTCAGAAGATATTCATCCGATGGGGTGAAACAGTAACTTTCATAAACTGTCGTGCACTATAAAACGTAAGCGTGGTGGTGAACTTCGGCGGTAATAGAAATTACTGACGCCATTAGGATGCCCATAGTTAAAATTAACTTTTTCATAAAATAATGGTTTTGATTAGTATAGTTGCAAAGATAATTTATTTTTTAAAAGCGCAAATATTTTTAATTATTTTTTGAATATTTCTGCGTTTAAAAAATGATTTCGGTGATCCTCAAGTAGGTCCTATTCAGGTCGTCTATGGGGTCCGCTAAGGGGTAGATTTGGAATTTCGGATTTTTTTTTGTTAATTTGCGTGCTTTTCCTTTGAATATCAATGGAAGATAAGTTAGATTGTACTATTAACTTAATATCAAAAGAAAATGGAGTATTCAGAAATTTTTGACAAGGTAAAGGCTATCATCGTTGATAAGCTCGGTGTAGAGCCTTCTGTAGTAACTGAGTCCGCTAGTTTCACCAATGACATAGGTGCTGATTCTCTCGACACTGTTGAGCTTCTTATGGAGTTCGAGAAGGTTTTCGGAATCAAGATTCCAGATGAGGAGACCAGCGCTATCGTTACTGTCAAGGATGCTTGCGACAAGGTAGCTGAGAAGCTTGCAAAGTAATTGAAATTTATTTTCATGAAATAAGGGAGTGACCAAAAGATCTGGTCGCTCCCTTTATTTTTTACTGAATTGTGCCGCGCAGTGCGTTGTTTTTACCTTCGATGCGAACTCCCCGATTCGTACCTTCTGAGGCTTCGTGTCTCCGCTTATTCTAGTGGTACTGCGAAAGTAAGCTCAAGTCGCGGTACATTTCCATTTTCACATGTCGGCCCGTTGAGAGTGGCGCGATAGAAACGGTCCTTGTCCAAAAGAACAGACTCTGTCGTGGACTCTTTTGCACTTGCAGCATACTGGGCCATCATGGCGTAACTATAATAGTTTGAATAATAACTTCCGTAGCTACTTCCGTATCCATATCCTCCGCCATACATGCTATTATAGTAACTTTGGTAAGCAAGGTAATTGTACATGTCGCTCAATTCCTTATTGCCACTACTGGTGGTGGTTATACTCTCGTTGGCCATAATAAGCATCCAAATATCATAACTTCCCTTAAGGAATCTTTTAGTTTTGCTGTCTTCGGCCTTGCTTTCGTCAATCTTGAGGATTTCCTGCATGTGATATGTTATATCTGGCGCATAGTTGGATAGGGACCGGTTTACATCTCCTTGATTTTCTGCACTTGAACTTGAGTCTGTAAGTCCCATGAAACTTGCCTGTCCGTCTGAACTTAGTTTTACTGTAGGGGACAATATCTGTGGCCAACGGTTCATATCCTTATAGTCGGAAGGGAATTCGAATGGAAGCACAAGACTCGCTTTGTTGATGACAGTGTGTGCAGGATCCCCGCCTTTGGCAATAATCATCTCTTCTGCCAGTCTCTTAAGCTCTGATGCCCTTATAACAGGTTTGAGTCCTCCGCCTCCCTCTATGTAAATCTTATCTGAAGCCATTCCAAGCTTTGACTGTGTCTGCTGGGAGGTCAGGTTGAGGGCATATTGTGGAAATTTTCCAGAGGAACTGTTCTGAAGAAGCGAATCAATGTCATGGAACTTGGTCGCTCCGAAATAGAACATTATGGATGTATCTTTTCTTTTGCCTTCAAACTCTGCGCTGTAGTCGAGTTGGGCGAGGTTGCCAGTGAATACACCTTCATTGCTATCGTATCCGAGTTGGAGTTTGAATATGTTGATACGACCCCCTTCATTGGCAGGTTTGTCTGTCTCAAAATATATTCCTGGTATTTTCTTGACGTAGTTGTCGTAACTCTTGAGGTCTTCTTTCGTGAGATTGAGGATCTTTCGTCCGAATGCTTCATTGAATTCAATGGATAGGGAGTCTCCTCCATTGTACACGGGGATTCCCTTGGTGATTCTTTCTGAAGCATGGGACAACGGCTTGTTGCAGTCGAAGTCTTTTTCCTCATCGATAGGGGAACTGAGTTCGAAAATATTTATAGTCTGGATAATGTTCTTCTGGCTTGAGATTGCTGTGGAGACTGTATCCTTACAGATAGACATACGGAAACGCTTGAATACCGGGTTGTCTCCTATCTCAAGCGAATCTATGAACATTGGTACTAGGGTGACCGCGCTCGTCCTTGTGGTCATCCCGTACTCTTGGTCAAGTATTGCTCCCGTGGTGATACGGGTGGTTGAGAACCCCGTAAGGCTGTCTGCCATACAGATTTCTATATTGTCAAGGGGCAGAGATGCGGTGTAGAACTTGTATTTCTGCCCTAGTGGTATGAGGTCTGATCCAAGAGAGGTGTCGTTTTCTACGCATGAAAGGCAACCGAAAATAACGGCTGCCATTCCGAGAATGCGGGATCTTACTTTAAAGAGTGTCATAAAAATTGCAGTAATCGTCAATGTATGTACCGTTCTCAAGCGCTTCCTGGCTGAAAGGTAATATCGGTAATCCTCGCTGCTGTGCGTAGTTTACCACATCGCTATCCGTATGCTCTGCGCCGAGAATGATGCCGTCAGAGTATTGAACCGCTGTACGAGCAAGATTTATGCCATTGGCCTCGGTGAGCTGACTGATGTCTTCTGATGTAACCTGTCCGAAGCAGGCTTTCTCTGCGAAATCAGAAGCGAAATTATTAGCAGGCATGTCGTCGTACAATGAAAGGACTACCTTGCTTGAAGAGAAGATAGGGTCGTCTTTGTATTCTCTCTTAAGGTAAACTGGCACGAGGTGTGATATCCATCCTTGACAATGGATTATGTCTGGAGCCCACCTTAATTTCTTAACTGTCTCAAGTACTCCCCTTGCGAAGAAGATTGCTCTTTCGTCGTTGTCCGGAAAGAATGTACCGCTCTCATCAGAGAACAGATACTTGCGCTTGAAATAGTCTTCGTTGTCAATGAAATAAACTTGCATCCTTGCTGGTGATATGGACGCAACTTTGATTATCAGCGGCCTATCTACATCGCTGATGATGATGTTCATGCCAGACAAGCGTATAACTTCGTGAAGTTGGTTCTTTCTTTCGTTGATACACCCGTAGCGAGGCATGAAAGACCGGATTTCTCTCTTGTGCTCCTGAATACCCTGCGGAAGGAATCTGCCAATTTTGGAAATGGGAGTCTCCGGGAGATAGGGGTAAATCTCGGAATTGACGAACAATATTCTCTTCTTTATTTCACTCATAGATACAAAGATACTAATTTTTTCGTTTCTTTGTATGAGTTGGTACCGGATTATTCACTATATTTGGGGGTTCTAAACGCGAGATATGTCCAGACAAGAAAGAAAAATGATGCGGAGGCGTATGGCTAATGCCTATCTTTCAAGTGTGGTCGGCATCAGTCTTCTGCTTCTGCTGATTGGTGTCGCTTTGCTTGTTCTTGTCAATGCTGGCAGTGTTTCTCGTTACATCAAGGAGAGCGTGAAAGTGTCTGTCGTCTTACAGGATGATGTTTCGGACGAGTCTGCGCAGAAGTATAAGTCTTCAATTCTTTGGATGCCGTTTGTAAAGGATGCACGGGTGGTGACGCGTGAAGAAGGGAAAAAAGAGCTTGAGGATATGTTGGGAGAGGGTTTCCTTTCCGCTTTCGGTTCAGCATCCATCCCGGTCTCCGTGGAGGTTACACTTGATGCTGCGTATATGGTTCCGGATAGTCTCGACAAGGTTTCTAGTTCGCTTTCCTCTTCTCCGCTTGTGGCGGAGGTGGATGACCAAGGAGATCTTGTGGCTATGCTGGATACAAATATCCGTAGAGTCTCTTTTGCTTTTGCTGCAGTCGTACTATTGCTGCTGTTCGTTTCTTTCGTGCTGATAGGTAATATGGTAAGACTCAGTGTCTATGCCAAGAGATTCACGGTTCACACTATGAAATTGGTGGGGGCGACGCGCTCTTTCATTAGGCGTCCTTTCTTAAAAGCTGCGCTGGTGCAGGCAGTGGTGTCTGTTGTAGTGGCGTCGGTTGTTCTTGCGCTCTTGCTTATGGCACTCAAACATTCGTTCCCGCTACTTTACTCCATCGCTGACACGCGCTCGCTTCTTATGGCATTCGGTGCGATGCTTGTATGTGGAATAGCTGTCTGTGAGTTGAGCACCTTTGTGGTGGTTAATTCACTTGTGGCTGCCGATAAGGATGATTTGTATTATTGATTTTGATTATGGATGACAAGAAGATGCCTATAACTGCCAAGGGGCTCCGCATTCTGATAGCCGGTGTCCTTGTAATGGTGGCTGGTTTGGTCCTGCTCAGTGGGGGAGGAATGAGTGACCCACAGGTGTTTAACTATGATATGTTTGACTTCCGACGCCTTGTGGCTGCCCCAATTGTAATTCTCGCGGGAATCGTGGTTATAGCTGTGTCAATCCTCGGAAATTTCGGAGATAATAAAGATAACATAAAGAAATAGGACTATGGAATGGTGGGAAGCCCTTTTATTGGGACTTGTTCAAGGGTTGACGGAGTTTCTTCCAGTCAGCAGCAGCGGGCATTTGACTATTTTTAGAGAACTTCTTGGCGTGGATCCGGAAGGCTTTTTGGATTTTACGGTAACGGTGCACTTTGCCACGGTATTAAGCACTATTGTGGTTTTCTGGTCGGTGATTGTCCGTATTCTGAAAGGGGTGCTGAAGTTTAAGTACAATGACGAGACGGACTACTTTCTGAAGATTTGCGTATCTATGATACCTGTTGCAGTAGTTGGACTGCTATTTAAGGACAAGGTCGAGGCTCTTTTCGGAGATGGCGTAAGCACGGTGGCTATTTGTCTGATTGTGACAGCCGCTCTGCTGATGTTTTCGGATTTCTTCCATTTCAAGGGTGTCTCTGGAAAAGAATACAGGAATGGCATTTCATATTGGCAGGCCGCTCTTGTAGGACTTGGTCAGGCTTGTGCTGTTGCTCCAGGTCTCTCGCGCTCTGGAACAACTATTGCTACTGGGCTTGTTTGCGGTGTGAAGCGGGAGAATATGGCACAGTTCTCTTTTCTGATGGTGCTCGTGCCTATTATGGGCGAGCAGCTGCTTAGCGTGATCGATATGATCTCAGGTGAGGGTGTGTCTTCGGCTATTGGTTTTGTTCCGCTCATCTGTGGCTTTGTTTCAGCTTTCGTTTCGGGCTTGTTGGCCTGCTCTTTAATGGTTTCTCTGGTTAAGAAGGCCAAGATGCGTTGGTTTGCCCTCTATTGTGTGGTGGTGGCTGCTCTTCTGCTGATATTTATGTAAATGGCAAGCAGGGAGTTGATCTATTTCGTGTCGGATGTTCATCTTGGACTTCCTATAAAGGATCCTGTCGAGAGGGAGGAGCGGTTTGTGTCGTTCCTCAAGGCAATAGACAATCCCCGTACTAAAGCGCTATATCTTCTTGGTGATATTTGGGACTTCTGGTACGAATATCGGGATGTGATTCCTAAAGAAGGGGCTCGTGTTGTCGCACATTTCATTACGCTTATGGAGAATGGTGTGGAGATATGGTTCTGTCCAGGAAATCACGATATTTGGACGTTTTCTTTCTTTGAGAGTCTTGGCATGAAGCGTTTTGACCAGCCTGGCTTTTTTGATCTATACGGCAAGGTGTTCTGCCTTGGACATGGGGATCTGCTTGGTGGCGCGCGGCGTGGATATCAATTGATGATCAAGGTTTTTAGAAATCGTTTCGCCCAGCGGCTTTTTTCTTTGTTGCACCCTTGGATAGCCTATAGAATAGGGCTCGGGTGGTCGGATTCGAGCAGGCGTACGCATAAACCTTATCGTTTCAAGGGAGAGTCCGAGCCGCTATACCGGTTTGCCTTGTCTGTGTCGTCAGGAAGAAAAGTGGATTGGTTTGTCTTCGGTCACTATCATGATGCGGTGAATATGACTCTGCCGGATGGTGCCCGATTCGTGGTACTCAAGGACTGGATGGACGGCGGGTGGTCGTACGGTGAGTTTGACGGAGTTACTTTTTCACTTCACTCGACAGACGTTCAGTCTTTATGACAGTGCGCTGTGGGTATTCCATGAATATAGAGTAATAGAAACTATTCCATTCGCCCCGATCCCATATCTTGCACAACTCTTCGATCTTGGCGTCTTCTCCCCCAGCGGCTGGATTGTAACGTGTCTTGAGATTTTGTGAGAAGAGTCTGGCTACGAGTTGCCAGAAATTGGCCGCAAACCCGCTTTCGTATGTCTTGATAATTTCATAGGCATTCATTCCGCATTCCCTGTCTACGAGTCTCATAAGCACGAGGCCCTGGGTCACCGTCATGCTGCGGATGTCCTTTTCGAATGTTCTCAACAATTCTTTCTCGACATCGCTGATGTAGCGGTTGCGCTCTCTACGCTTGCTTACATCTGCGGCAAGCGTGCTGTCTACCTGCGCCATCATTTTCCGCCCGACGAGTGCATACGGGTAGACCTTATTGAAATTGTAGACAAGTTTGTAATACTTGCGCCAGTCTCCGTCTCGCATCCTTTTGCCTTTAGGCATTATCCACACAGGGTCAAGGGTGTCCATAAACACCGTGTCTCCCTGTGGGGTGACTTGAAAGTACATCGGGGATCCTGTGATCTTCTTCTTTCTCTGTCCGAGGCAGATAGAGGGGAGCAGCAGGATGAAAAAAAGAATTAGGAGTGTTTTCCGTTTCATCAAGTGCAAAGATAGCAGTTTTTTCGATAGCGCAGCCTGTGCCTCTTTCTCTCCTGGTGCCTTTCTAAAAGATGGCTGGCGAAGTCTTATTTACGTATGTTGATGAGTGGTCGAAAATGTATAAAAAAACTTTTCTTCTACTTTTGCAAGTCTTTGAGGAAGCGTGAGTTGAATGGTAAAATTCTCTGTCGAAAATATTTGAAAAAATCTTGAGAAAGTGATGATAATTCAGATATTTTTACTATCTTTGCAGTCCCAAAAATTGGCTTCTTTCCGCGTAAGAAACTGATTTTCAGGGGTTTAGTTGAATATTTATTTTTAAAGTAATACTGAGATGTTACAACCTAAGAGAACAAAATTTAGAAGGGAGCAGAAGAACCGTATGAAAGGTAATGCCCAGAGGGGCAACCAGCTTGCATTCGGATCTTTCGGTATTAAGACCCTTGAAAATTGTTGGCTTACTGCGCAGCAGATTGAGGCTGCACGTCAGGCAATCTCACGTCGTATGAACCGTGAAGGTCAGATTTGGATCAGGGTATTCCCTGTAAAGCCTATCACCAAGAAGCCTCTTGATACTCGTATGGGTAAGGGTAAAGGTGATCCGTATGCATTCGTAGCGCCTATCACTCCTGGTCGCATTATTTTTGAGGCAGAGGGTGTTTCGCTCGAAGTTGCAAAAGAGGCTATGCGCCTCGGTGCCAACAAGCTTCCTATCGCTACCAAGTTCGTGGTACGTAGGGATTATGTCGAATAGTTATTGGAGAAAGAGAAATGAAAGCATCAGAAGCACGCGAAATGTCTGTAGCAGACCTGCGCGACCGTATTGAGATTGAAAAGAGCAATCTTGACACAATGAAGATTAATCACGCGATTTCTCCATTGGAGGACACATCCAAAATCAGTAAGACCAGAAGGGATATCGCTCTTATGATCACTATCCTTGCTGAAAAAGAGAAACAGAACTAAATCAGAGAAGTCTTATGGAAAGAAATCTTCGTAAGGAAAGAATAGGAGTAGTGGTCAGCAACAAGATGGATAAGACCATCGTGGTTGCCGTTAAAATCAAAGAGAAACATCCTTTGTACGGAAAATTCGTCAAGAAGACCACCAAGTTCGTTGCACAGGACGAGAAGAATGAGTGCGGTATGGGAGACACTGTACGCATCATGGAGACCCGCCCTTTGAGCAAGACCAAGAACTGGAGATTAGTAGAAATCGTAGAAAAAGCAAAATAGCATATTATGATACAGCAGGAAACACGTTTACAGGTGGCCGATAACAGCGGAGCAAAGGAGGTACTTTGCATCCGTGTGCTTGGAGGAACCCACCATCGTTATGCGACTGTCGGCGACACTATTGTCGTTGCAATCAAGAGTGCTATCCCTGGCGGTGACGCCAAAAAGGGTACAGTGTCAAAAGCTGTAGTGGTACGCACTAAGAAAGAGATCAGGCGTCCGGACGGATCATATATCCGCTTTGACGAGAATGCTTGCGTTCTTCTCAATAATGCCGGAGATCTTCGCGGAACCCGTATCTTCGGCCCTGTAGCCAGAGAGCTCCGCGCCAACTTTATGAAAATCGTTTCACTGGCACCGGAGGTCCTTTAATCTGTTAGCATTATGAAGAAGATACATATTAAGAAAGGTGACACCGTGTATGTGAATGCCGGTAATGACAAGGGCAAGACTGGAAAGGTCATGTCTGTTGATCCTTCAAAAGATCGCGCTATCGTTGAAGGTATCAATATGGTCAGCAAGCACACCAAACCAAACACCAAGCAGCCTCAGGGAGGAATCATCAAGCAGGAGGCCCCTATTCACATTTCAAACCTCAATCTTCTCGATCCTAAGACCAAGACTCCTACCCGTATCGGATATAGGATGGAGGGCGACCAGAAGATTCGTTACGCTAAAAAATCCGGAGAGGAGATCAAGTAATTATGGCAAAGAAAAACGCACCAGTAGAGGCTCAGGTTGTGCCTGCAGGATATGTCCCTGCCCTTAAGAAGGTCTACAAAGAGGAAATCGTGGAGAAGCTTACCAAGCAGTTCTCCTATACTACCGTGATGCAGGTTCCGCGCCTCGTGAAGATCACCATCAACGAGGGTGTGGGCGATGCTACTCAGGACAAGAAGATTGTCGAGGAGGCTGCTGAGGAACTCTCTCTTATTACTGGACAGAAGGCTCTTATCACCACTTCCAAGAAAGACGTTTCTAACTTCAAACTCCGTAAGGGTATGCCTATCGGCACCAAAGTAACCCTTCGTGACGTGAAGATGTATGAGTTCCTTGAGAAGCTCATTAGAGTCGCTCTTCCACGTATCCGTGACTTTAACGGAATCGCTGAGAATATGGATGGTAGAGGAAACTACACTCTCGGTCTCAAGGAGCAGATTATCTTCCCTGAAATCGATATCGACAAGAACCCTCGTATCCATGGTCTTGAGATTACATTCGTAACTACGGCCCGTACCGACGAGGAGTGCCATGCTCTTCTCGCTGCATTCGGTCTGCCTTTCAAAAAACATAACAAATAAGATACTATGGCAAAGGAATCAATGAAAGCCCGCGAGGTAAAGCGCGCGAAACTTGTTGCTAAGTACGCAGAGAAGAGAAAGGCTCTTAAAGAGGCCGGCGATTGGGCTGCCCTTGACAAGCTCCCTAAGAATGCTTCTCCTGTCCGTCTGCACAACCGTTGCTCTCTCACCGGTCGTCCAAAGGGATATATGAGAGCATTCGGCATCAGCCGTATTCAGTTCCGTGAGATGGCGAGCAATGGCCTTATCCCGGGAGTAAAGAAGGCAAGTTGGTAAAAATTAAAAGGATAAAATAGATATGACTGATCCAATTGCAGATTTTCTCACTCGCATTCGCAATGCATACGCTGCAGGAAAAAAGGTAGTTGAGGTCCCTTCTTCTAAAATGAAGTTGGCTCTTACCCAGATTCTTTGTGAGAAAGGCTATATCCTCAGCTACAAGGTAGTGGAGGGAACTCCGTTCAACACTATAAAGATTGCTCTTAAGTATCACCCACAGACCAAGATGGCTGCTATCAAGAAGATTGAGCGCGTGTCTACTCCTGGTCTTCGTCAGTACACTGACGTGGAGAGTATGCCTCGCGTTCTTAACGGACTCGGTATCGCTATTCTCTCTACATCTAAGGGCATTATCACCGACAAGGAAGCCAAGGAACTCGGTGTTGGAGGTGAAGTTATTTGCTTCGTATATTAATCAATAAACAAATTATTCAAATGTCACGAATTGGTAAATTGCCTGTAAGCCTTCCGTCCGGTGTCAGCGCTGAGCTTCTCGCCGGCAACGTGCTGAAGGTTAAAGGACCTCATGGTGAGATGACCCAGAAAGTCGATCCGGATATTACGGTCACCATTGAGGACAATCAGATCAAGTTCGCACGTCCTACTGATCAGCCTCGTCATCGCTCAATGCATGGTCTTTACCGTGCTCTTGCGCACAACATGGTAGTAGGTGTGAGCGAGCAGTTCACTATCAAGCAGGAACTTGTCGGTGTGGGTTATCGTGTAGCCCTCAACGGTCATGTTCTTGTTTTCTCACTTGGCTTCTCTCATGAGATTCACCTTATGCTCCCTAATGAGATTATCGCGGAGGTTCCGGATGTACGTAAAGGTGAGAATCCTATTCTTATTCTCAAGAGTTGCGATAAGCAACTTGTAGGCCAGGTTGCAGCAAAGATTCGTTCATTCCGTAAGCCTGAACCATATAAGGGCAAAGGTATCAAGTTCGTTGGTGAGCAGCTTCGTCGTAAGGCTGGTAAAACTGCGGGCGCAAAATAATAGGAGGATAGAATTATGGCACTCAACAGAATTGAAAGAAGAAGAAGAATTCACTACCGTATACGTAAGCACGTTAACGGTACTGCCGAGAAGCCTCGTATGGTTGTTTTCCGCAGCAATAAGCAGATTTACGTTCAGGTTGTCAACGACGAAGTTGGTAAAACCCTTTGCGCAGCCGCTTCTAATGATAAGGAGCTTGCAGCACAGTGCAAGGGTAAGACTGGCGTAGAGGCTGCTGCCATCGTTGGAAAGGCAATTGCAGAGCGCGCCCTCGCTAAGGGTATCACCACTATCTGCTTCGATCGTGGCGGTTACCTTTTCCACGGAAGAGTTAAAAGTTTGGCCGATGCTGCCCGTGAAGGTGGCCTCGTATTCTAAGAGAAGAGACTATGGCAAATACAAATGTTAAAAGAGTAAAGACATCTGACCTTGAGCTCAAGGACAGACTCGTTGCCATCCAGCGAGTTACCAAGGTAACTAAGGGTGGTCGTCACTTCCGCTTTGCGGCAATTGTCGTAGTGGGTGATGAGAACGGCGTTGTAGGTTATGGTCTTGGAAAGGCTAATGAAGTTACAGCTGCCATCTCCAAGGGAGTTGAAGATGCAAAGAAGAATCTTGTCAAGATTCCTATCATCAATACGACTATCCCTCATGAGCAGGAAGCAAAGTTCGGTGGTTCCCGCGTATTTATGAAACCAGCAGCTCCAGGTACTGGTGTAAAGGCTGGTGGTGCTATGCGTGCCGTGTTCGAGTCCGTAGGAATCCAGAACGTACTTGCGAAGTCCAAGGGTTCTTCCAACCCTCACAACCTTGTGAAGGCGACAGTAGCAGCTCTTACCCAGATGAGAGACGCATATACGGTTGCTGGTCTTCGTGGAGTTCCTATGACTAAAGTTTTCAACGGTTAAGGAGGACACGATTATGGCAAAGTTCAAGATTACCAAAATTATTAGCAGCAACGGCGAGACTAAGCGTCAGAAGGACAACCTTCGCTGTCTCGGTATCCGTCGTATGCATCAGACAGTAGAGGTGGAGAAGACTCCGGTTACCGCAGGTCAGGTGGCCAAGATTGCCCATCTTTGCAAAGTTGAAGTGATTGACTAAGGAGGATCCCAGAGATGAAACTTGAGAATTTGAAACCAGCTGTTGGTTCAACCCACACAAGCAAAAGATTGGGACGTGGTCAGGGCTCTGGTAAGGGTGGTACTTCTACCCGTGGTACCAAGGGTGCTCAGGCTCGTGCCGGTTACGAACATAAGATTGGATTCGAAGGAGGTCAGATGCCTATTCAGAGACGTCTTCCTAAGTTCGGATTTAAGAATCCTACCCGTGTAGAGTACAAGGCTGTCAACCTTACAGATATTGAGGCTATCGCTTCACAGAGCGGGCTCAAGGAGTTTGGTGTAGCTGAGATTAAGGCTGCCGGATATGCCGGAAAGAACGAATTGGTGAAAGTGCTCGGCAATGGTGAGATTAAGACTGCCGTGACTGTAACAGCAGATGCTTTCTCTAAGTCAGCAATTACCAAAATTGAAGCTGCTGGTGGAAAGGCAGTGGTAAACGAGTAGTTTTATGAAATTCGTTGAAACTATAAAGAACATCTTCAAGATCGAGGAGCTTCGCAAGAGACTCGCGTACACGTTTATCCTTATCCTTATTTACAGGTTTGGATGTTTCGTGGTGCTTCCGGGTATTGATGCGTCCATGCTTGCCGGTCTTCAGAATACATCTTCACAGGGCCTTGTGGGCTTGTTGAACATGTTTTCAGGAGGCGCATTCGGAAATGCATCGATTTTTGCCCTCGGTGTGATGCCGTATATTTCGGCTTCCATCGTAGTTCAGCTTCTCGGTATGTTCGTCCCATATTTCAGAAAACTCCAAATGGAGGGTGAAGCGGGACGAAGGAAGATGAACCAGATTACAAGGTGGCTTACAATTGCCATCATTGCAATCCAGGGTCCGGCTTACCTTGCGACCGTACACAGCCAGATTCCCGCTGCCGCATTTGTGGCTGTCAACAATCTTGGGTGGAGTAACTTCGTCTTCAATCTTGTTTCTACGATTATCCTCATGGCCGGCTCTATGTTCGTAATGTGGCTTGGTGAGCGTATTACCGATCGTGGTATTGGAAATGGTATTTCCCTTATCATTATGATTGGTATTGTCGCCCGTCTTCCATACGCCCTTATCGCCGAGTTCTCAGAGAAGCTTTCTGTCAACAACGGAGGTCTTATCCTCCTCCTTGTAGAACTTCTCGTGTGGATGTTCGTGATTGCGGCTGCTATTGCACTTGTGCAGGCCGTCCGTAGAATTCCTATCCAGTATGCCAAGAGAGTCATTGGTAACCGTCAGTACGGTGGTGTCCGTCAGTATCTTCCTATGAAGATCAATGCTGCAGGTGTGATGCCTATCATCTTCGCACAGGCGCTGATGCTCTTCCCTATGATTTTCTCACGCTTTGACGCTACCCGTGGACTTGCTGCCACATTTAGCGACTATACTGGCGTTTGGTATAACATTGTATTCTTTATCCTCATCGTTTTGTTTACATTCTTCTATACTGCTGTCACAGTAAATCCTACTATGATGGCTGATAACCTGAAGAACAACGGAGGATTCATCCCTGGCGTAAAGCCTGGAAAAAAGACCGTGGAGTATCTCGATACTGTTATGACGAGAGTCACACTCCCAGGCTCATTCTTCCTTGGTATTATCGCCATTCTTCCTGCATTCGCTATGTCTTTCGGTATCAACAACTCATTTGCTAGTTTCTTCGGCGGTACTTCGCTTCTGATTCTGGTAGGTGTGATTCTCGATACTCTGCAGCAGGTGGAAAGTTATTTGCTGATGCGTCACTATGATGGACTTATGAAGACAGGCCGTCTGAGTGGGCGCTCAGGTATGTAGTTCTTTGATTAAATTTTAGAGGTTGTGATTAAGCCTAAAACTGAAGAGGAGATTGAGCTCCTTCGCGAAAACGCCATTTTGGTTTCTAAAACCTTGGCAGAGGTCGGTAAGGTAGTTGCCCCTGGTGTGACAACAAATGAGTTGAATAGGGTGGCTGAGACTTTTATTCGTGATCATGGCGCCATTCCAAGTTTCTTGGGTTTTGAAGGCTTCCCTGCAGCTATCTGTGCTTCGGTTAACGATGTTGTTGTTCACGGTTTTCCGTCAGAATATGTCCTCAAAGAAGGTGACATTGTATCCGCAGACATAGGTACTCTCTATAAAGGCTATAACGGTGATTCGGCTTACACCTTCCCGGTAGGGGAGGTGGACGCCAACACCAGAAAACTCCTTGATGTCACTAAGGCATCGCTCTATAAGGGCATAGAGGCAGCTGTGGGTGGTGCGCGAGTTGGAGATATTGGATACGCGGTACAGTCGTACGCTGAATCATTCGGTTTCTCCGTTGTCCGTGAGCTTGAAGGCCACGGTATCGGAAAGGATATGCATGAGAACCCTGGAGTTCCGAACTATGGACGTCCGGGTCATGGCACTCACCTTGTGGACGGAATGGTTATATGTATTGAGCCGATGATCAATGCTGGTACTAGGGGTGTTTACCTGGCAAGAAACGGCTGGGCAGTGCACACTTCAGACCACAAGAAGTCCGCTCACTTTGAGCTTACGGTTGTTATCCGAAAAGGCCATGCCGAGCAGCTCTCGACCTTCGATTTTATCGAGAAAGATGGCAAGATTAAATTTTAGTGTAATTTATGTCTAAACAAGTAGCAATAGAACAAGATGGAAAGGTGATTGAGACCCTTCCAAACGCGATGTTCAAGGTCGAGCTTGAGAACGGTCATGTTTTGCTCTGCAACATTTCGGGCAAGATGCGTATGAACTTTATCCATATACTTCTTGGCGACAAGGTTAGAGTAGAAATTTCACCATACGATTTAACTAAAGGCAGAATATCTTTCAGATACAAATAAAAATTCACAGATATGAAAGTCAAGACATCCATCAAGAAGCGTAGCGAAGATTGCAAGATTGTAAGACGCAAAGGTCGTCTTTACGTTATCTGCAAGAAGAACCCAAAGTTCAAGATGCGCCAAGGATAATAGTTTAGTAACAAATTAAGTAAAGTATAATTATGGCAAGAATAGCCGGTGTTGATTTACCAAACAACAAACAGGGAGAGATAGGTTTGACCTATATCTTCGGTATCGGCCGCCCTTCAGCAAAGAGGATTCTTGAGAAGTGCGGTATCGATCCTACCATCAAGGTTGGTGACTGGAATGACGATCAGATTGCCAAGATCCGTCTCGAGATCAATGAAGAGTACAAGATCGAAGGTGAGCTCCGTTCTTCCATCCAGATGGACATCAAGCGCCTTATGGATATCGGTTGCTATCGCGGAATCCGTCATCGTCTCGGACTTCCGGTTCGCGGCCAGAGCACCAAGAACAACGCACGTACTCGCAAGGGTCGTAAGAAGACTGTTGCCAACAAGAAGAAGGCGACCAAGTAAAAATTGATGAATTATGGCAAAGAAAACTACAACATCGAAGAGAGTTGTCAAGGTTGAAGCTTATGGCGAGGCTCATATTTCATCAACCTTCAACAATGTTATCGTGTCTCTCACCAATGCCCAGGGCCAGGTTATCAGTTGGGGCTCTGCAGGTAAGAGTGGTTTCAGAGGCTCTAAGAAGAACACACCTTATGCAGCGCAGGTAGCCGCTGAGGATGCTGCCAAGACCGCTTTTGATGCTGGTCTTCGTAGAGTAAAGTGTTATGTAAAAGGTCCGGGTGCTGGTCGTGAGTCCGCTATCCGTACTATCAACAATGCAGGTATTATCGTCTCAGAGATTATTGATGTGACCCCAATGCCTCATAATGGATGTAGACCGAAAGGCCGTCGTAAAGTTTAATTTTAATTTTAGATTACTATGGCAAGATATACAGGTCCAAGCACCAAAATCGCCCGTAAGTTCGGCGAGCCTATTTTCGGATCAGACAAGTATTTTGAGAAGAGAAATTTCCCTCCAGGACAGCATGGTCTTGCTGCAAAGCGCAAGAAGTCTAAGGACTATGCCATGCAGCTAAAGGAGAAGCAGAAGGTTAAGTATATGTACGGCGTTCTTGAGCGTCAGTTCCACAATACTTATGCTAAAGCTTGCCGTCTTGAGGGTCAGAAAGGTGAGAACCTCATTATGCTCCTCGAGTCTCGTCTTGACAACATCGTTTACCGTATGGGCATTGCCCCTACTCGTGCTGCTGCCCGTCAGCTTGTTTCACACAACCACATTACTCTCAATGGAGTTGTGTGCAGCATCCCTTCCACACAGGTTAAGGCTGGTGACACTATCGCAGTAAGGGAAAGGTCCAAGAGCCTTGAAGTTATCCAGAACAGCGTAGCATCAGTTACTAAGTATTCATGGATTGACTTCGATACTAAGACTCTCGTAGGAAAGTTCCTCAATGTTCCGACCAGAACTGAGATTCCTGAGAACATCAACGAGCAGCTTATCGTCGACCTCTACTCTAAGTAAAATTTAACACCAGTATAATATGGCAATCTTAGCATTTCAGAAACCTGACAAGGTCATTATGCTCGAAAGCACCGATTCTTACGGCCGCTTTGAATTCCGTCCTCTTGAGCCGGGATATGGTCAGACTATCGGTAACGCTCTTCGTCGCATCTTGCTTGCTTCTTTGGAGGGTTTTGCTATCAGTCAGATAAAGATCTCCGGAGTTGATCAGGAGTTCGCTACCATCCCGGGCGTTATCGAGGGAATGCAGGATATCATCCTCAATCTTAAGGAAGTTCGTTTCCGCCGCATGGTAGAGTCTGTAGATACTGAGACAGCAAATATCGTCATCAGCGGCAAGCAGGAGTTCACGGCAGAAGATATCTCCAAAGGATTGTCTTCTTTTATGGTGTTGAATCCTGATCAGCATATCTGCACTCTTGAGCCTTCTGTAAAGCTCGAAATCGCAATCACCATTACCAAGGGACGCGGTTTCGTTCCTGCAGAAGAACTCAGAGACGAGAATACTCCTATTGGAACCATTCCTATCGACGCGATTTATACTCCGATTCGTAAGGTGAACTGGTCTGTGGAGAACTATCGTGTAGAGCAGAGAACAGATTACGACAAGCTTACCCTCGAAATTGAAACAGACGGCTCCATCAGCCCAAGTTCCGCACTTCATGAGGCTGCCAACATTCTCATCTATCACTTCAGGTTGTTTACTGACGACAAGAAGATGTCTGTGGAGAATGCTCTTGAGCCTGAGACTAAGGAACTTGACGAGGAGTCACTCCGTACACGTCATCTTCTTCTCACGAAACTTTCTGACATGGGACTTTCAGTACGTGCTTTCAACTGCCTCAAGGCTGCTGATATCGACACGTTTGCTGACCTTGTCGTCTACACTCGTGCGGAGTTGATGAAGTTCCGCAACTTCGGTCGCAAGTCCCTCAATGAAATTGAGGTGCTTGTGGACAAGATGAAGTTGTCATTCGGAATGGATGTTTCCAAGTATAATATCACTGTTGTTAAAAAGAACGTATAAAGATGAGACACAATAAAGCTATCAATCATCTTGGACGTAAGAGCGGTCATCGCAAGGCCCTTCTTTCCAACATGGCCACCTCTCTTATCCTTCATAAGAGAATTACCACTACTGTGGCAAAGGCCAAAGCGCTCAGAAGCTATGTAGAGCCACTCGTTACCAAGTCTAAGGATGACACGACACACAACCGTCGTGTAGTATTCAGCTACCTCAAGAATAAGGAGGCTGTTACCGAGCTTTTCCGTACTATCGCCCCTAAGGTGGCTGAGCGTCCAGGTGGATATACCCGTATCCTCCATGTCGGCTTCCGTCAGGGAGATGCTGCTGAAATGGCTCTTATTGAGTTCGTTGATTTCAACGAGGCAGCTCTCGCATCTACTGAGAAAGCAACTAAGAAGACCACTCGTCGTAGTCGTGCCAAGAAGGCGGAGGCAGTTCCTGCTGCTGAAACGGCTGCACCTGCAGAGACACCTGCAGCAGAGTAATATTCTCAAGGTTATTCAAATGGGTCTGACCAATTCTGGCCAGACCCATTTTTTATGCCCACTACTATTGTCTTGCCTAGAATTTAAAGCCCATTGAAGTGAAATTTGTGGATGTTGTAACGTTTGTAATTGTTTTATTAAAAATATTTATTTACCTTTATACGCGGTTGGTTAGTATAAGTGTATTATATTTTATAAAAATGCGTAAATCTTTATCTGCAGGTGCAGCTTTAGTAGTTGTTGCCTGCCTTGCAGGGTGCAAGAAGGATGCCCCTGTTCCCGTTATCACGGTGGATCCTGAGTCAGTTGTTTCTTTCCCTCTTGGAGGTGGTCAGGGCCAGATTAAGTATTCTGTTACAAATGCTGCAGAGGGGACTGTTGTTGAAGCTGTTACAGACGCTGATTGGATTTCAGAGGTTAAGTCAGAGGCTGATGTTGTTACTTTTGTTGTAGCTGCAAACAATGTCGAGGAATCACGTTCTGCTGATATTGTACTGACTTGTGGTAATTCTGAACCCGCTACAGTTACTGTATCTCAGGCTTCTGCTCTCGCTTTCAATTTTAGTGTCAAGACTCTCTGGGCTAATAAGGTCGTCTTTGAGGTTTCTCCTTCAGATCCGAATTATACATACGTGGCGGATACTATGAACAAGGAGCGTGCCGATGGTATGACCGATGCGGAGATCGTGGCTTCTTATGTTGAGAAGTTTACCGCTGAAGATTGGTATGGCAATCCTGGTACCATTGACGAGAAGAAGTGGGTTGAAGACTCATGGGGAGGATACTATGAGGGAGATGTGTGGAAAGGAACTGTTGAGATCACAGACAATAGTATCTCTGATTATGTGAAAGATTATTATTTCATCGCTTTTGGTCTTGACCTTGAAGGTAATATGACTTCCCCTAAGGTTACACGTGTTCCTTTTACTGCGGCTGCCCGTTCGGTCATAGCGGTAGATGCATTCACTGATATCGTGCCTGTTGATGGTGGTTCATATACACTCAACTATAGCATTGAGAATCCAAAAGAGGGCGAGGAGATTAAATATTCGCTCGGGTGGGGCGCAGAGTTTATTCAGAATCTTACTGTCGATACCGAGAAGCAGACCATCTCTTTTGATGTTCCTAAAAATGAGGACAAAAAGGGTTGGTCAGATTATAGGCAGGGTTCCATAAATCTCACTTATGCAGATGCATATCAGGCTGCTATTACTGTAAAGCAGCAGTATGCTGAGTAATTTGAATAAATTATGAATCTTAGAAAGTTATTAAGTTTTTCTGCGCTGGCATCATTGCTGATATTTGGTTTTGCCTGCACAAAGCCAGCGCAGGAAGAAAAGAAAGTTCCGCTGATTGAGGTTGAGCAGACCTCAGTCAGCCTTTCTGATGAAGAGCAGGAGTTTACGATAAAGTTTGGTGTTGATAATGCCGTAGAGGATGTTTCTCTTGAGGCATTTACCAAGGCAGATTGGCTTGATGTGTTGGGTGTGGAGTCTGATGTGGTTAGGTTCAAGGCTGCTTGCAATGAGGGTGACGTTGCGAGATCTACAGAGGTCCTTCTCTCTTATGAGGGGGCTGTGAATGTTAAGATAAATGTCGTTCAGTCACCTAAGGCCGTTGCCCCTAAGACTCTCACATTTGAGATTACCATTAAGAAGATTACCTCAAGGACAGTTACACTGGATTGCATCCCTTCAGATCCAGAGGCTACTTATGTTGGAATGGCTGCCGATAAGTCTGATTTTGATAAGTATAAGAGTGAAGAAGACTTGGTAGCAAGTGACTTGGAGTATTTTAAGTCATGGGGAGACTCTTTTGAGGACGAAGGCGAACATGATCCGAATAATCCGTCTTGGGCAAAATTCCTTCGCAAAGGTCCGATGGTTGATTATGAGATTCAACTCTCCAAACCAGAGCACGACTATGTGTTCTATGCTTATGGACTCAATGTGGACGGCTCTACGACATCGCCTCATGTTTTTCATGTAGAATTCAAAACAATAGCTCCAGAGCCGCAGAATTGTACATTCACATTTAAGTATCGTCCTGGAATTGACTTCGGACGCATCAATGTATATCCGAGTGACTTACAGGTTTCATACATCTGGGGAGTCTGCCCGAAATCTGACTATGACGCCATTGAAGGAGATAAGGCCAAGGCTATAATTGAAAGTCTCAAAGAACTCATGGCAACTCAAGGTGGAACATGGCGTGACTATGTTGGCTATCACAATCGCTATATGAATTATTCTAACCTTGTAGATGGAGAGCAATATGTCGCTTATGCTTTTGGGGCTGATATCAGTGGTTCAGCAACGACAGAGGCTATGTCCTACGAGTTTACGGCCAAGACCATTAGCCGGCAGGATTGTGATTTTACTTTCAGCTTCCAGGATGTTCGTGCAACTACTTTTGCAGCACAGATCACACCTTCTTCAAATGTGAAATGGGTGGCGTATACGTTGCCGGCAGAGACAGCAGAAAAATACAATAGCGTGGATGAAATGACTGAGGTAGTTATAGACACATTCAATGAGATGCTTGATGAGGGATGGTGGAATGGTAATACAATGACACATACCGGAACTCAACTGCTTTCATCTTATCAACTCCAGGCTTCTTATGTGCTTGACTCATCTACTAAGCAGATAGTTTGCGCATTTGGTATTGATGACAATGGCTATCGTGTTACTCCAGTTTCGCAGAGCTTTGTTACTACTACTGCTCTTGGAAAGCCTTCTGACATGACTATTGACTTTGACGTTACATCAAAGGATGGTGTAGTAGAGATTGCTTATAAACCATCTAAGATGGAGGCTTACTTCTACGATCTCATCACGTATGAAGACTATTCTCAGTTTGAAACTGAAGATGCGTTCTATGCTGAGATGATGTATCGTTACAGCTCTATGATGCAGTATAAGATGACTATGGGCACTGCGAAGATGACCACCGAGTCGCTTCACGCTGGTGAGCGATATGTAGCGTACGCTTTCGGTATGGATGGGGATAAATCTACCAAGATCTTTACCAAAGTGTTCACTTGTCCAGAATAGGACTATTTATACTATAAAAAGAGACTGGTTCATGTCAAATTGAACCAGTCTCTTTTTGTGAATCTGAGTGCCCGGGGCCGGACTCGAACCGGCACATCTTTAAGGGATAATGGATTTTGAGTCCATCGCGTCTACCAATTCCGCCACTCGGGCAAAGTGCATTGGAATGCAAAGGTATGGAAAAATCGGGATATATCAAATTTTTGCACTATCTTCGTCTGCGATATGGATAAAAACGTGTTTGTCGTATGCGACCGTAACGTTCGGGCCCTTGCGGAAGAGATAGCGGAAGGGCGTCCGATATTGTCTATTGTTGCGGATGAATCCCATAAGAATATGGACAGCGTGCTGATGATATGTCGGTGGCTGCTGGAACAGGGCGCTGATCGTAATGCCCTTCTGTATGCTATTGGAGGAGGTGTGACTACGGATATGGTTGGATTCGCGGCGAGCATATATAAACGCGGGGTTCGCTATGTAAATTATCCCACGACTCTGCTTAGTCAGGTAGACGCCGGAATAGGTGGTAAGACAGGCGTTAACCTGGATGCATACAAGAACATTCTTGGCGTAATCAATTTTCCGGAGCAGACGAGGATATTGCCTTTGTCTCTCAAAACCCTTCCCGAAAGAGAACTGCGCTCTGGGGCGGCCGAACTCCTAAAGTCATTCATTATAGACAATATGGGAGACAACTACTCCAAGGCAGTGTCTATCCTTTCTGCGGATAGCCCTGATATTGAGGCTCTTGGTCCTCTTGTGGAGGCTGCAGCGGACGTCAAGCGTAGGATAGTTGAGCGTGACCCTTACGAACATGGAGACAGACGCCTTCTGAATCTTGGTCATACTTACGCTCATGCAATAGAGTGGTATCAGCATTCTCATCAGACAGAAATGCCAATGACACACGGAGAGGCTGTGGCTGTAGGTATTGTCAAGGCTGCCCGTATTTCAGAGTCTATTGGGATAGCTGAGTGTGGGCTCGCAGATAGGCTTGCTTCGGATTTTACTTCTTGTCGTCTTCCGGTAGAATTCCCTTGCCCTGAAGGACTACTTGAAGAAGCTCTATGGAAGGACAAGAAAGTGGAAAACGGGAAGATACATTTCGTACTGATACACTCAATAGGAAACGTTTTAATAAAAGATTTAGATGATCTGCACAAGTATTCAGAATAGGGGATACGAGGAGATTCTTGACATTCTTTCCTCTCCTGACACAGAAATGGCTGAAATCAGACTTGATTTGTGTCCTCTTTCAGACGATGAGATAGAAGATATATTTGCCAATAGCGATACTCCGCTTGTTGCTACCTGTCGGATAGATGTCTGCGGTTCGGCACGTACGGCAGAGAAAAAGCTCCGGCTTGCTATAGAATCGGGTGCTAGATTTGCTGATTTGGAGATTGAAGCTCCTGCACAGATGAGCAAGAACTTCCAGCATCTCTGTAGAGAACAGGGCACTGAAATCATCCGTTCGTATCACAATTTTGATGAAACCCCTACTGACGAAGTGCTGCAGATGGCTCTTGCCAGATGTTTCCGTTATGGGGCTGATATAGCCAAGATAGTAACCACTTGCCACTCTCCGGAGGATGCGGCGAGGGTGGAGTCTCTTTATTCAATCGTACTTGAGGATATCTCCTCTCTTGAGGGGAAATTGATAGCTTTCGGGATGGGAGATTATGGCGAGGCTTCCCGAGTGGAGTGCCTCAAGCGTGGTGCTCCTTTTAGCTATGCAGCTCTTTGTGAGGAAGATGCTACTGCTCCGGGGCAATTGTCCCACTCGGCTATGCGTAGGGCTGTATATGGTGATCGGAAACCTTATTTGCGTGATTCCCTTGTGATGCCCGCATCCAAGAGCTTTGCACAGCGTGCTATCCTTGCTGCTGCCCTTTCTGAAGGCACATCTGTGCTCGGCGGCTACAGTAAGTGTGGCGATTCGGAGTCAGCTATTTCACTTGCGCAGTCTCTGGGTGCTACAGTTGAACGGAAGGGTGATTCTCTGCATATTACCGGTATTTCCGCAGGGAAAAGAGATCTTGGCCTGTCTTCTGTGAATACGGGTGAGTCCGGGCTGCTTACAAGGCTTTGTATTCCAGTGCTTTCTGCTATAAATGGAAAGAATTTTACTATCGAAGGCACTGGCACTTTGCTTTCACGCCCTCTCAAGTCTGCTTCCGATATTATGGCGTCTTTCGGTGTACTTGTGACTAGTAAGGACGGACAGGAAAGGGAAGTATTCGTCCCAGCTGAAGTCAGAGGACGCCTTATTCCTGGCAATGCTAGTGTGCCAGGGAGCGGCGGGTCCCAACTCGTCTCTGGTTTGCTGATGGCTCTACCTTTGTGCGATAAGGATTCGAGACTTGTGGTGAATGACCCTAAGAGTATTCCATACATGTATATCACACTTGATGTCCTTAAGCATTTCGGGGTATCTACAAGAAGTGAGATGGAGGGAGATGCAGAACTGCTAGAGAACAATGATTGGTCTGCATGCAGTGCGATAGAATTCAAGATAAAAGGGGGACAACATTATAAAGCGGCTGATTTCCCTATTGAAGGCGATTGGAGTGCTGCTGCTAACTTCTTGGTGGCAGGGGCGGTGTTCGGGTCTGTTTGTATCGAAGGACTGGATACTCGTTCACTGCAGGCTGATATCACGATTCTTGATATTCTTGTGGAGGCTGGTGCTGTGGTGTCCCAGTTGGAAGATGGTGGTGTGTGCGTGAAGAAAGCTCCTCTCGAGGCATTTGAGCAGGATCTCAATAATGCACCGGATCTTTTCCCGATTGCTGCAGTGTTGGCGGCATTCTGCTCCGGGGAAAGCAAGTTGAGTGGAGTCGGCAGGCTTTCATCCAAGGAGTCTGACCGTGCTGCGGCTATATTGGAGACTCTTAACAAAATGGGTGTTGAGGCGCGCGTAGACGGGGATGATATGTTCATCGTTGGTCAGAGTCTCTCGTCCAGAATCTTATCTGACCATCTCCTTAGAGGAGGGGAATACACTTCATATCATGACCATCGTATGGTGATGGCTCTTAAGGTTGCATCTCTTGGTGCATCATCGCCTATAATAATAGATGATGAAGCATGTGTGGAGAAGTCATTTCCGAACTTTATACAAATGTTATAATCATGGGTTTATTTAAAAATTCAAATCTTTTTTTCAAAGCGGCTTTTGCCGCACTTGTAGTGGCTGTGTGCTTCTCCTGTACCAAACAGGCTATAGAGCCGGAGCCGACCCCGCAGCCAAAAGTTGATTGGGGAACTACCACTATCGCTTCTGTCCTGGAAGGCAAGGTCGGTGATACTTTTGAGATTAAGGCGGTAGTGGTTGGAGCCAATGAGCAGGGGGTGATTCTTCAGCAGGATGGTGAAGATCGCATCTATGCCTTTAAGGGTGAAGAGCATGGACTTGAGATTGGCGATGTTGTGAATGTAAAGGGTGCGACAGGTGCAAGAAATGGTCTTATCCAATTCGGTAAGGGGTGTGAACTTGAGAAGACGGGTGAGCATATTGACGTGGTGCTTCCAGAGGCTGAAGCTTTTGGCGTGGAGGAGATTGATGCTTACATGTCGGCTCCTTCGATAAGATACGTTACTTATACTGGTACTGTGCTCATTTCTGGCAATTATACCAATTTTGAGATTGATGGTACTGATGTAGTTGGAAGTCTTGATTTTATGTCAGAGGACTTCCGTACCAATTATAAGGGTCATAGCCTTACTATTACTGGATGGCTATTCGGATCGTATAAGACCTACATGTATACAGTTCCTGTGGATGTGAAAGACAATGGTCTAGATGAGGAAGAGGTTCCTGAAGGGGCCATTTATTACAATACATTTGATAAGGAACTCTCTTCTCAGACATTTGGCTCGGACGGAGGTTCATGGCCATATCTTGATGAGTTTGACGGTTGGAAGGGTCATAAGGGCTCTGGAGCAGACGCCGTTACATATAGCTTCCAAAAGATGAGTCTTCGTACAAACCAGTCTTCCAAGGGGTCGCTTTCACTATATGACGGATCCGGAAAAAACAATGTCTTCTTCAGTACTGCTCCAAACTACTTTATTATAGAGAATATCTCGCTTCCTGGCACAAAGTTGCATCTGAGTTTTGGTGCGCAGCGTTATTCGCAGGGTGCTACCAATACTTTTGTAAAGTCTGATTTCGAGGTTCGTCTTTCTGCTGACGGACAAACCTGGTCTCAGGCTCTTGATTACGGATTTGGTGATGTGGAGGATGTGCCAGGTGATTGGAGGCTTGCTAGTGCTGACTTTACCCTTCCTGAAGGCACAAACAAACTCTATATCAAATTCGTGGCTAAGATGAGCAGTGTGAACCGTATTGATGATGTTCTTCTTGTGCCTGGAGAGGGTGGCCAGGAGGTCGTCTTCGGTGGCTCGGAGGAAGTTCCTATGTCAAGCATTGCAGATGTACTAGACTCTCCTATTGATGAAATTTATAAAATTCAGGGCCAGATAGTGGGCATCCATACTAAAGGATTCCTTGTGGATGATGGTACGGGAACAATCCTGGTGTTCAAGAAAAAACACGGAATGGCGGTCGGATATAATGTCATCGTGGAGGGTGCTACCACCGTTTATGGAGGCATGAAACAGTTCGGAGAGAGCTCTGAGATAGAGAAAGTGTCTGAAGGAACTGTTACGTATCCGACTCCGGTGGAGTTTAAAGCTGCTGACTTCGATGCTTATGCCAAGTCTCCATCCATAAAGTACGTGAAGTATACGGGTGTACTTTCCTATTATAAGGATGAGATTTATCAGCCTCATTATAATGTGACAATCGATGGTACTGATGTTGTCGCTACTGTTGCCTATCCTGTAACAGATCTTAATATTGACAAGTATGTCGGCTCTTCAGTAGTTGTGACAGGCTTCTTGGTGGCTGTGTCCGGCAATGACACCAAATATGCCAACACTATGGCAACTTCCGTTGAGTTTGCCGAGAAGGAAGAAAGACCTTCTGAAGATCAGGCCATAAGTGTGAAGGAGCTTAATGCTAAGCTTGCCGGCATGCAGTCTGGGGCATCATTGAAAGATCTTGTGGCTGTCGTGGGATATGTGGCTGCGAACAATGAAAGCGGCGCGCTCTACCAGGTAATATCCATTGTGGACAATACGGGAGAGGCGCACTCTGGCATTATCGTCAAGGATGAGGACTTTACTGAGGAGACTCTTCCTGTCGGAACTAAGGTTATCGTAGGGCTTCAGCGTGCCACATACGACCTAAATAAAGGATTGCCTCAGATTAGGAAGGCTACAATATACAAGACTGACAAGAAAGCGGATATTGTAGTGCCGGTGATTGATGACTCGCAGTGTGCAGACTATCTCGGGCAATATGTTACGGTAAAGAACCTCACCGCTCCTGATACTGCTTCCACATGGTGTGTGGGAGGAAAGAGCACAACAACCAAATTCACTGGAGCGAAAGGCGGAATTGTAGCGTCATACGTTACCAAGTATGCTGTCTATAAAGATGAGAAGATAGCCCATAAGACAGCGGATTTGTCCGGGGTTATGGAAATATTCGGTGATCTTTACGAGATTATTCCTACGAGCATGGCGGATGTCGCCGGCTTTAGGGAGTAGTGAGATCGTTCATAGAATAAAAAAGAGCGGCCAGTGATGGTCGCTCTTTTGGGTATGTATCAAGAAATTATTTCTTGCGTGCGATAGCCTTCTTGGCTGCCTCTGCAATATGCGGAGCGTCAAGTCCATAGGCCTTGAGAAGCTCAGCCGGAGTACCTGACTGACCGAAACGATCCTTTCCGTTTACAAACTCAAGCGGAGCTGGAGCATTGGCGGCGAGTACGCCTGCGACTGCTTCTCCAAGACCACCTGTCATGTTGTGCTCCTCAGCTACAACTGCGCATCCTGTCTTACCTACAGACTCGAGAAGAGCCTTTTCGTCAAGAGGCTTGACGGTAGCTACGTTGAGGACTTCAGCGCTGATGCCTTCTGCCTCGAGAGCTTCTGCTGCCTCAAGAGCTGGCCATACGAGATGTCCGTTGGTGATGATGGTAACATCCTTTCCCTCGTTGAGGTTGTATATCTTACCAATTTCAAACGGTTCGTCTGCAGGAGTAAAATTAGGTACTGAAGGGCGTCCGAAACGCAGATATACAGGGCCTACATATTTGGCTGCTGCGATGGTAGCGTTCTTGGTCTGGTTGTAGTCACATGGGACGATGACTACCATTCCCGGAAGAGCACGCATTAAAGCCACATCCTCCATGGTCTGGTGGGTAGCACCGTCTTCTCCGAGTGTGATACCAGCGTGTGAAGAAGCAATCTTCACATTGGTGTGACCATAAGCCACTTCCTGACGAAGCTGGTCATATACACGACCAGTCACGAACTCTGCGAAAGAACCGATAAATGGAACTTTCCCGGTAATGGCGAGTCCGGCAGCTACTCCGACCATATTGGCCTCAGCGATACCGCACTGGATAAATCTTTCAGGGAATGCCTTTGCAAAAGCTCCCATTTTGAGGGAACCCTTGAGGTCTGCCGTGAGGGCGAGTACTCTCTCGTCTTCGCGTCCTGCTATAGCAAGACCTTCACCGAAACCGCTACGGGTGTCGACTTTGCCTGTGTCAATATACTTCTTCATACTAAAAATCTCCTAAAGTTTCAGGTAACTGCTTCATGGCTGCTTCGCACTGCTCTGCAGATGGAGCTTTGCCGTGCCACTCGTGTGTGCCTGCCATGAAATCCACTCCATGTCCCATTTCGGTCTTGAAAAGGATCATCTTTGGCTTGCCGTTGGCTTTGTGTGCCATAGTAAATGCGTTAAGGATGCTCTCGTAGTCGTGGCCGTCTGCAATGATGACGTCCCATCCGAATGCACCCCATTTCTCGCTGAGGTCTTCGATTCCTGTGATAGTGGTGGTAGGACCGTCAATCTGCTGTCCATTCCAGTCAGTGAATGCCACGAGGTTGTCCACTTTGTGGTGAACAGCCCACATTCCAGCTTCCCAGATCTGGCCTTCCTCACTTTCTCCATCTCCACAGAGACAGAAAACGCGGTTTTCGTCTCCGTCGAGTTTCTTGCCGAGAGCGATGCCAGCAGCTACTGAAAGACCCTGCCCGAGTGAGCCTGATGGCTTGAATACTCCTGGAAGTCCATCAGTCACGCATGGATGTCCTTGAAGGCGGCTGCCGAACTTACGGAGAGTAGCGAGCTCACTTACAGGGAAATAGCCTGAACGGGCGAGTACTGAATAATAAACAGGGGCGAGGTGCCCAGCTGAAATGATGAATACATCCTGTCCTTTTCCACTACGGGTCCAGGTGGCTGGGTCGTGCTTCATCTCGTTGAAATAAAGCGCTGTCATCACATCTGTGATGCCCAAAGATCCGCCCGGGTGTCCGGATTTGGCTATAGTAACCATCCTGACGATGTCCCTACGGACCTGTGAGGAAATCTTTTTGAGATCTTCTATTGTTGCCATATATGCTTGGTTATAATTTATGTACTGACATAGTGTGCAAATATAGCAAAAAAATGCGTTATATTTGTGAATGATTATGGAAATGAGAAGCATTCGCAATTTTTGCATCATAGCGCATATTGATCACGGCAAGAGCACTCTTGCTGATAGGCTTATAGAACTTACTAGCACGCTTGGTGCGAGAGATATGTCGGCACAGGTGCTTGATGATATGGAGTTGGAGAAGGAGAAGGGTATAACCATCAAGAGCCACGCCATTCAGATGATTCATAGGTATAAGGGAGAGGACTATAAACTTAACCTTATTGACACTCCGGGACACGTCGATTTCTCATACGAAGTTTCCCGCTCCATAGCGTCATGTGAAGGGGCCCTTCTTGTAGTGGATGCTTCCCAGGGTGTGCAGGCGCAGACAATTTCCAATCTTTACATGGCCATTGACCATGGCCTGGAGATTATTCCAGTGCTGAATAAGATTGATATGGAGTCAGCTCAGGTCGAGGTGGTTACTGATGAGATATGCGAGCTTATAGGATGTGATCCTGAGGATGTGTTTAAAGTATCTGCGCGTACGGGTGAGGGTGTTGCTCCTATTCTGGACGCCATCGTGGAGAGAATCCCTGCACCGCAAGGCGACCCTCAGGCCCCGCTTCAGGCTTTGATTTTTGACTCTGTATTCAATTCTTTCCGAGGGGTTGTTGCGTATTTCAAGATTAAGAACGGCTCTATCCGTAAAGGAGACAAAGTCAAGTTCTTTGCCACTGGTATGGAATACGAAGTGGAGGAAGTGGGCCATTTGAAGATGAAACTCATTCCGGCGGATGTAATCGGTTGCGGGGACGTGGGGTATGTCATCACCGGTATCAAGAGTGCTGCTGAAGTTAAGGTGGGTGATACTATTACGCAGGTATCCAACCCTTGCAGTGAGGCCATCGCTGGATTTGAAGAGGTTAAGCCTATGGTGTTCGCTGGTATGTATCCTGTGCAGGCCGACAAGTTTGAGGAGCTCCGCACCGTGCTTGAGAAGTTCCAGCTCAATGATGCTTCTTTTGTGTATGAGCCAGAGAGTTCGTTGGCACTCGGCTCTGGATTCCGCTGCGGATTCCTTGGACTGCTGCATCTGGAGATTGTTCAAGAGAGGCTTTTCCGGGAGTTCGATATGGATGTGGTTACTACGGTGCCCAATGTGTCTTACAAGGTGTACACGACGCAAGGAGAAGTTGTGGATGTGCATAATCCTTCCGGGCTTCCTCCGGCAACTATGATTGACCATATTGAGGAACCTTATATCAGGGCGCAGATCATTTCCAAGTCTGAGTTCTTCGGACCTATCATGAAACTCTGTCTTGATAGGAGAGGCACGCTCATAGGACAGCATTATATTACGGCCGATCGCGTGGAACTGACTTATGATATGCCTCTTTCAGAGATTGTATTCGACTTCTACGACAAGCTCAAGACTATTTCGAAGGGCTATGCTTCGTTTGACTATCATGTCAAGGATTTCCGTCCGGCGCGGCTTGTCAAACTTGATATTCTACTGAACGGTGAGCCTGCTGATGCGCTTTCAACGCTTATTCATGAGGATAATGCTTATGATTTCGGGCGCAAGATGTGTGTGAAACTTAAGGACTTGATCCCAAGACAGCAGTTTGATATTCCTATCCAGGCTGCTATAGGGGGTAAGATAATTGCTCGTGAGACCGTCAAGCAGGTGCGTAAGGACGTGACGGCTAAGTGCTATGGAGGGGATGTTTCTCGTAAACGCAAACTTCTTGAGAAACAGAAGGAAGGAAAGAAACGTATGCGTCAGATAGGTACAGTGCAGGTGCCGCAGAGCGCCTTTATGGCTGTGCTCAAGCTTGACTCGTAATGCTTGGTCTTGAGAACTGGGGACTCCTTGGACTTTTCCTCGGTAATCTTCTAGCCGCGACTGTAGTCCCTTTTAGTTCGGATGCTTTATATATAGCGGTACTTGCTGCCATGAAGCGCCCGGTAGAGTGCTTCGTGGTTGCTACCATTGGTAATTGGCTTGGCAGCGTGGTAACCTATTACATGGGAAGGCTTGGCAAGTGGGAGTGGATTGAGAAGTGGTTCAAGGTCAAGCGTGAGACTCTTCTTTCTCAAAAAGAAAAGGTAGATAAATACGGAGTGTGGCTCGCCCTTATAGCCTGGGTGCCTTTCATAGGTGATGTGCTCGTGATTGCGCTTGGGTTCTATCGTACCAGGCCGCTTCCGACTATTTTTCTGTTGCTTGTGGGAAAAGCTTTGAGATTCCTTGTGTGGACGCTTCTGCTTGGTGCGTTGTAGGGCTTTTCTGCTATGGGACAGGGTCATATCCGCTTCCGCCCCACGGATGGCAGCGAAGAATTCGTTTCAAGCTGAGAAAGAATCCCTTGAAGGGACCATATTTGCGGAAAGCCTCTAGTGCATATTGAGAGCAGGTAGGGGTAAAGCGGCAGGTAGGTGGCTTGAGCGGGGAGATGCAGATCTGGTAAAACCTAATGAGAAGTATAAAGGGGGCAGATAGCACTCTTTTGAATAGCCTACGAAGGCCATGATGCCCCGCAGTCTCTGCTTTTGTGATGCTGTGCCCTTGATTCATTGCGGCTGGGAGTTGGCTTTTGATATCCGGGCGAGTATCGTATCTACTTCGGAGCAAATCACGCCGTAGTCTGCTATTTCCTTGTTGGAATATGAGAACATTACGTCCACTCCCATCGGTGCTATTTTGTGTGTACGGTACGCTTCGCGAATGCGTCTCTTCAGAAGATTTCTTTTGACGGCGCGTTTGAAATATTTTTTTGGAACTGATGCTATTATGCGGTTTAGCCCATCTTCGCGGCTTTTCTTCCAGCAATAGCGGAAATGGGCGGTCGTTCCCCATCGTCCGTCATTGATGAGTGCGGAGACGGATATCTTCCCACACAGCCTCTCCTCTTTGGAGAAAGTGTTGGCGGGCTCGGACATCTTATTTGGAATTGCTGAGGTACAGTTCGATGGCTTTACCGACTGATGGTGCTTCTGGGGTCGGTGCCTTGAATGCTATGTCTAGACCAGCATCTTCCATTGCCTTGACTATAGACTTGCCGAATGAAACGAATTTGATGTTCTCCTGCTGGAAATCCGGAAAATTCTCCTTGAGTGAGACCACGTCAGAAGGGTTGTAGAGTACCACGATATCGAAGGAGTGAAGATCCAGAGAATGGAGATCCTGGGATACTCCTTTAACGAGGGTGCAGGTGGCGTAGTCAAGCTTCGCCTTATCAAAAAGAGTTGTCAGCGGCGTGATATTGGATCCTTGTGCGGAAGTGATGAGGAATTTCTCGCCTTTATGCTTCTGGCTCACAAGACCTACAATGGATTCCGGGGTGCCAGTTCCGTAGAATATTTTACGCTTGCGGTATACAATGTGCTTCTGGAGATACATAGCCACAGCTTCAGTGGAACAGAAATATTTCATCGTCTCTGGAACCTTGAACCGCATTTCTTCGCAGATCTTGAAATATGCGTCAATTGCAAGTCTTGAGGAGAATACTACTGCTGTATAGTCAGGGAGATTGATTTTCTCTGCTCTGAATTCCTTGGCAGAAAGCGGCTCCATTATGAAAAAAGGATGAAACTCCACATCTGCGCCGAATTTGCTCTGGAGCGACTCATAAGAGGCGAGATTCGTCGGAGTCTGTTGTGATATGAGAATCTTCATTTTAACCTTCAATTACACTAAAGTGCTCAGCACCAAAACAGCAGCCGGCACGATTTCAAGGGTGCAAAGATACAAAAAAGTGTGCAATTTCGAACAGACGTTTCTTAAAAACTGCGTGGTCTTCACCATGGAACATAGAAAGAATAGGGCAATTTCAGAATAAAATACAACTCTTGAAACGGAGCCGTCAGCCTTGAAGAATATAACCGCTCCTGTAGTGAGTATCATTACGAAGCAGAGAAGGATGAAAAACGAGTATAAACTTCTTTTGGCTGCTATTGCGTTGTCTCTTCCGAGAAGTCTCGGAGAAATGGCCAGATTAAGGATCTGACGGAGTGATAAGTATGCTATGAGCGCTCCTGTGGTGGCTACTGCAGACCACTGGGGTGGAATGCTTCTGAAAAATGTTGGTTCGTATAGCGAGAATCTGTCCGCTATCAGGCAAAACGGAAGGATGCAGATGATGGCAATGCGGTTGCGGATGCGTGCAATGCTGACATTGTGCTCGAAGGTGGATATTCCTCGCGGTCTTCCCATGCTATATATCATGGGCGGCATGAGTTTGAAAAGATCTCCGAGGTATAGGAGAAATAGGATTACGGATGCAGTAGCGAGAATTTTGTTGGTCAAAATGTCTCCCCACATCGGCATAGATGTGGCGGTTTCCATTAGTTTCCTCTTTTGGTGTTGTATCCCATGGAAGTAAGCAGTTCTGTGACTTTATCTCTGAGGTCACCTTGAATGGTGATCTCTCCGTCCTTGGCTGTTCCTCCGACTCCGCATTTCGTCTTGAGTGTCTTAGCAAGGGCGGAAAGGTCTTCGCTGCTCCCTACAAAACCTTCGACAAGGGTCACCTGCTTCCCGGCGCGTTGCCTGCGGTCTATCTTGACTATGAGCCTCTGACGCGAAGGAGGAAGCGTCGTTTCCTCGGTAACCTCTTCTGTCTGATATTTGAAATCGGGGTTTGTGGAATACACTACCCCAAGCCTTTTCTTCCAATCCATCATTAAAGCATAATTTTTGCAAAGATACGGATTTTGGATGTATCTTTGTGTTTTGGCACTTACGAAAAGAGTACAATATGGATAATAAAAAATTCACGCTGTATCACAGACTTTGCGCTATGTTGGCCTTTGTGGTTTCAGCTGTGACCTATTTGTTGACAATCGAAGCGTCCGCATCGTTCTGGGACTGCGGGGAGTTTATCGCTTCGTCGTATAAACTGGAAGTTGGGCATCCTCCAGGAAACCCTATGTTCCAGTTGATTGCGCGTTTCTTTACGCTGTTTGGAGATAATATGCACGCGGCCGCTCTTATTAATTCAATGAGTGCGTTATGCTCCGCTTTGACTATTTTCTTCCTGTATTTGACAATCGTATGGTTTGCCAAGCGACTATTCAAGACTTCTGCTGACGGTACTTATACGGTAGGTCAGGCAGTGGCGATAATGGGCTCCGGACTAGTTGGAGCTCTTGCGTACTGCTTCTCGGATACATTCTGGTTCTCCGCCGTGGAGGCAGAGGTATATGCCATGTCTTCGCTTTTCACTGCTGTCGTGTTCTGGTGCATGACAGTGTGGTATGATAGAGCCGATAACCCGCATGCGGATAAATGGATAGTGTTTATCGCCTTTATTCTTGGACTTAGTATAGGTGTGCATCTGCTCAACCTGCTGATGGTGCCAGCATTGGTGTTCATGTTCTACTATCGCAGGAGGGAGGACAGACCGTTTACTTTCTGGGAGTTGTGCAAGATTTTCCTGGTGGGCGTTGCTCTGCTTGCCTTGATTTTCTTCGTGATAATCCCATATCTTCCGAAGCTTGCAGCTTATTTTGATCTGTTCTTTGTGAATGTCCTTGGTTTTCCATATAATAGTGGAGCAGTGTTCTTCATGGTCCTCTTCCTCGGACTCTGTTTCTGGGGACTGTTTGTTTCTCTGAAGAAAGGAAAAGCAGTGCTGAATACGGCGCTTCTTTGCCTTACCACTATTGTGATCGGATTCTCCGTGTTCAGCGTAGATATCATCCGCTCGTGCGCCAAGACACCGACCAACGAATATCAGCCCGATAATCCTTTTACCCTTGTGAGGTATCTCTCCAGAGAGCAGTACGGCTCCACGCCTCTTCTGTATGGACAATATTTTGATGCTCCTTATGAGCTGGAGACCAAGCAGTATTGGGCACCACTTGATGGAAAGTACAAGAAGGTAGACTCTCCAGTGGATGCCAAGTTCCTTCCAGAGGGTAAGATGCTTTTCCCGAGGATGTGGGCTTCAAGTCCTGACGGTCGCTATGAGGAATTCTACGAGTCATATATGGACGGGAAAGGTACTAAGGTCTCTGGGTCTACTCATAAGAAACCTACGATGGGTACCAATCTGCGGTTCTTCTTTGACTATCAGCTCGGCTGGATGTATTGGCGTTACTTCATGTGGAATTTTGTCGGAAGACAGAATCAGATATATTCTCCTACCCCAGGTAATGTCTTCCATGGCAACTGGGAGAGCGGCATAAAGTTTATTGATAATTTTAGGCTCGGTGACCAAAGCGATGCTCCCGCTGTCCTTGCGCAGGATAAGGGGAAAAACCACTATTTCTTCCTGCCTCTTTTGCTTGGACTTCTTGGCCTTTTCTTCCAATATGATAGGGATAAACGTGGGACATGGCTCAATTTCCTAATGTTCTTCATGACAGGCATTGCCATCGTGCTTTACCTCAACCAGCCTCCTTATCAGGTTCGAGAGCGTGACTATGCTTATGCTGGCTCCTTCTATTTCTTTAGTGTGTGGATAGGACTTGGAGTGGCTTTCTTGTTCTCGCTGATCGATAGACTCACTAAGGGACGTGCACAGGTGCTGACGGCTTGTGCCACTTCACTTCTTTGTCTTGGGGTTCCTACTCTCATGGGTGCTCAGAATTGGGATGACCACGACCGATCAAATAGGACCACTGCAGTGGAGATGGCTTATAACTACCTCGAGTCTGTGGGCCGGAATGGTATTCTTATCACTCATGGCGATAATGATACTTTCCCTACATGGTATGCGCAGGAGGTAGAGAATGTTCGTCCAGATGTTAGGATAGCCAATACGTCCTTGCTTGGTACTGACTGGCATATAGACCAGATGAAATGGGCTGTTAACGAGTCTGCACCTCTGCCTCTCGGCGTTGGACAGGATCAATATCTCTATGGAACCAATGAGATGATTCCTATCTTCGATGTGCGAGAAGAAGTGATGGATATTAGGGATGTTATGACTCTCTTTAAGCATCCTCAGGTTAAGGCGCCGATGACAAGCGGTCGAAAAGTGGATTACATTGCTTCTAGAAAGATTTCGGTTCCAGTCAATAAGGAGAATGTCATCAAGAGCGGAATCTTGTCTGCTGAATTTGCCGATCAGATTCCTGACTCAATAGTGCTGAATATTTCCAAGGATAAGGATTATATTACCAAGCCGGAACTCTTCTTGCTTGATCTTCTCTCTAATTATCAGTGGGATCGTCCAATTAACGTGCTCAGTATGGGTGGCGACCTGAATATAGGCATCAAAGAGTACCTTGAGTATCAGGGATTCTCATATAAGATAGTTCCTATTAAAAATAAGACTACCAGTACCGCAGCCGGATTTATAGAGCCGGACAAACTTTATGAATTGATGACAAGTACATTCCATTGGGATGCTGTCAGCGCCGATAATTACTTTGTTGACTATCAGAACTATTACACTTTCCTTGGAGTCTTGTCATATAGGAATATGTTTGTATGCGCTGCTGAAGCTTTTATGAAGGCCGGCCAGAATGATAGGGCAGTGGAAATGCTTGATAAGTGCGGCGAAGTTATGCATCGATATCCTATTGAGACCATTCCTATTGGATTCCCTGGCAATGACTATATGGTCATAGAGATGGTGAAGGATTATTATCAACTCGGACTTCCTCAGAAGGCGCGTCAGTTGGCTGACGAGTTCTCAGGCGAACTCCTTCATACGGCATCCTTCTACTTCGATTTCTATGATTGGGGACGCGATGAGTTTGAGACTGCCGGTTATTATATCTATGCCCTTGCAGATGAGTTGAAAAGAGGAGGAGATGCGGATATGGCTTCGACTCTGACGAAGAAGTTCAGTGGAATGATTGGTGCCGAATAGGCTGAAAACAAATAAAAATCAGGCTGGTCCTTTGTGAAGAGGGTCAGCCTGATTTTTGTATTGTGCTTTCCGATTATTCGCGGATAGCGGCGATGCCAGGAAGTTCCTTTCCTTCAAGAGCCTCAAGCATAGCGCCACCACCGGTGGATACGTAACTTACTTTGTTGGCATATCCCATCTGGGTAACTGCTGCTACTGAATCTCCTCCGCCGACAAGTGTGTATGCTCCGGCTGCGGTAGCTTCTGCAAGATCTTCAGCAATCTGGAGGGTTCCCTTAGCGAATGTAGGCATTTCGAATACGCCTACAGGACCATTCCAAAGGATAGTCTTGGAGCTGAGAATAACTTTCTTCCATGTGGCAAGTGAGCCTGCGCCAGCGTCCATTCCTTCCCATCCGTCAGGGATATCGTGAGATGGAACTGACTTGGTGTTGGCCTCATTGCTGAAGTCATCAGCAACTACGGTCTCGGTGGAGAGGTAGATGTTGACGCCTTTCTCCTTTGCCTTTGCGAGGATTTCGAGGGCCTGAGGGATGAGTTCGTCTTCGTGAAGAGACTTGCCGATCTTTCCGCCCTGTGCCTTGATGAAGGTGTAGCCCATACCGCCACCGATGATGAGGTTGTCTACCTTGTCAAGGAGATTCTCAAGAACTGCGAGCTTTGAAGATACCTTTGAACCTCCGATAATGGCGGTGAAAGGACGCTGAGCATTTTTGAGTACATTGTCAATGGCCTTGATTTCTCCCTCCATGAGGTATCCGAACATCTTGTCGTTAGGGAAGTACTTGGCGATGAGTGCGGTTGAAGCATGCGCACGGTGTGCGGTTCCGAAAGCGTCGTTGATATAACAATCAGCGTATGATGCGAGTGTCTTGACGAATTCTTTCTGGCTTTCCTTTACGGCAGCCTTTGCTGCCTTCTTCTCGTCATCGCTTGCATCCTCTGCAAGTCCACGAGGCTTTCCTTCCTCTTCTGCGTAGAAACGGAGGTTTTCAAGAAGAAGAGCCTCTCCTGGCTTAAGAGCAGCCACCTCTGCCTGTGCCTTCATGCAGTCCGGTGCGAATTTTACAGGGACTCCAAGACACTCTGAGACGTGCGCTACAATATGCCTAAGAGAAAACTTGTCGGTAACTCCTTTCGGACGGCCGAGGTGAGACATGATAATAAGAGAACCGCCTCCTGCAAGTACCTTTTTGAGAGTAGGGATAGCTGCACGGATGCGGGTGTCATCGGTGATTTCGAAATTCTCGTTAAGAGGAACGTTGAAATCCACACGAACGATGGCTTTTTTGCCAGCGAAATCGTAAGAGTCAATGTGTTGCTGCATAATAATATAGCGTAATTATTGTTTTCTGAAGTGCAAATTTAGCAATTTTATCAATATCTTTGTATTCTAATGACAAAATCGTTATGACGGAATATCCGGGTAAGACATGGAAAGATTACGAGCTTATCGACTCGGGAAATGGGGAGAAGCTTGAAAGATTTGGTTCTTATTGCATTATAAGACCTGAGCCTAAGGCATTGTGGGATAGAAGTATGAGTCTGGCAGAATGGAACCGTATCGCTCACACAAAGTTTCGTCCCGGGGCTGGATTTGCAAGAGCCGGAAAGGAAGATAGTGGTACATGGGAGCGTCTCAGGCGAACGGATGATCAGTGGTATATTGCATATCCTGGGGAGTCTGAAGGACTTTGTTTTTCGCTTAGACTCGGACTTACGTCATTTAAGCACGTGGGGGTGTTCCCGGAGCAGGCTCCAAACTGGGAGTATATCTATCGCAGTGTTTCTGGTATTAAGGAAGCATTGGGACGAGCTCCAAAGGTTCTGAATCTTTTTGCCTACACTGGGGCTGCTTCATTGGCCGCAAAGAAAGCAGGTGCGGATGTAACACATCTTGATTCTGTCCGTCAGGTCGTTACATGGGCACGGGGCAATATGGAGAAATCTGGGCTTGATGGCATAAGGTGGATAGTGGAAGATGCCATGAAGTTCGCTATGCGAGAGCAGCGTCGTGGCAATCTTTATGATGGAATCATCATGGACCCTCCCGCTTATGGTCATGGCCCTGATGGAGAGAAATGGAAGCTTGACGAGTGTCTTTTTGATATGATGAAGACCGTTTCTGCAATTCTTTCTCCAAAGAATAGTTTCCTTGTGCTTAATCTGTACTCAAACGGATTCTCGCCGCTGCTCGGTGAGACAGTGCTTCGTCAGGCGTTCGGACTGGGTGATAGCGGATATCAGATGCAGTCAGGGGAGTTGGCTCTTCGTGACAGATTTGGAAAAGTGCTTCCTTTATCTATTGTGATAAGATTGAAAAGATAACAAGATATGTTTAATCTGTTTTTTGTTCATTGGCATGTCGATCCAGTGCTGTTCCATATCGGTGGGCTTCAGATTCGTTGGTATGGGCTGCTTTTCGCTTCTGGGTTTGTGATAGGCTGGTACCTATTTAAGTGGTTCTTTAAAAGGGAAAAGGCTGACGAGAGGCTTATGGATCCATTGTTTGTGTCTGTGCTTCTTGCTACGATTGTCGGTGCGAGACTCGGGCATTGTATCTTCTATCAGCCAGACTATTATTTCGGCTCCTGGAGTGGCTTCCTGGAAATATTCATGCCTTGGAAAGGCGGGCTTGCAAGCCATGGCGGTGCGATTGCTCTGCTGCTTGCGGTGTGGTGGTTTTCTGCTAAGTATGGGAAAAAGGAGGGGATTGACTTCCTGTGGGTTATCGATCGTCTGTGTATTGCTGTTGCGTTTGCTGGCTGTATGATCAGGCTTGGTAATCTCTTCAATTCCGAGATTTATGGCGATGAGACGTCCCTGCCTTGGGGTTTTATCTTTGACTTGAGAGGAGAGACAGTGCCGAAGCACCCGACTCAGCTATATGAAGCATTCTCGTACCTCATACTTGGTATAATTATGGTCCTGATATACCGCTACAAGGCAGACAGGGTGTATAGGGGATTCTTTTTCGGCTTTTTCCTTCTCGGATGTTTTGGAATGAGATTTCTCATAGAATTTATCAAGGAGCCACAGGTCGGCTTTGAAGAGTCTATGGTGTTGGATATGGGACAGTTACTCTCTATTCCATTTATCGTTGCTGGCGTCGTTATGCTTGTCATGTCGTATGTCAGAAAGTCACCAGACTTACTCGTAAAGCCTGACAATGCAGTAAGGAAACCATCCAAGAAAGACGATGCACCAGTGGCGCATTCTAAATTTTAGAAATATTTTTAATAACTTTCGTTATCTGGCGCGGTGTTTGCAATACTGCCGCCAGTTATTTTATGTATATGAAAAGAGTGATGTTGTTTTTGTTTGCTGTCATGATGTCTGCAGCGGTACTTCCGGCTCAGGAGGTGCAAGAGAGTGCGGATAGTAGTCAGGCAGCTCCGAAAGTGATTTCCGTAGATCAGGCACTTGAGATTGCGCTTAGTGAAAATGCTTCTGTCAAAGTGGCGGAGATGGAAATCAAGAGAACTGGCTATGCCAGGAAAGGTTCTTATTCTTCGCTGTTCCCTCAGATTGATGGAAATGCTGCATATCAGCGCACTATCAAGAAGCAGGTGATGTACATGGATTTCGATATGTCTGGCTTTGGCGGGGGAGAAGAAGCGTCTTCTGGTACTACTTCTGGAGGCGGTATTGAGGTCGGACGCTGGAATACGTGGTCTGCTGGTGTGTCCGCTTCCATGCCACTTGTCAATGCCCAGTTGTGGCAGAGCCTGAAGATATCAGATATTGATGTAGAACTTGCTGTTGAGAAGGCTCGTAGCTCCAAACTTGAGATGGTTAAGCAGGTTAAGCAGGCTTATTTCGCTTGTCTGCTTGCTAAGGAAGCCTTCGGGGTGTATAAGTCCGTTTATGAGAATGCTCTTGCCAATCTTGAGCAAACTCAGCGCAAGTATAATGCGCAGAAAGCCTCTGATCTTGATCTTGCACGCTCCAAGACGAGCCTTGCCAATGCCATCCCTAATGTTTTCGATGCAGAGAACTCGGTAGTGCTCTCTTTATGGCAGTTGAAGGCTGTGATGGGAGTGGACCTTTCAGAAGACATTGATGTGGAAGGAACGCTTCTTGACTATGATGAGGAACTTCTTGGTGCGTCAGTTTCGATGGAACAGCCTGATCTTTCCGGCAACTCATCTCTCCGTCAGCTTGATATTCAGGCGCAGCAGCTGGCAGCGAGCATAAAGGCTCAGAAGTATGCAAGTCTTCCAAGTCTTGCCTTGTCCTTTTCATATAGTATGAATGCCATGACCAACGATTTTAATTTTAGCGCGTACCGTTGGTCTCCATATTCTTATGTCGGATTGAGCCTTCAGATTCCTATTTTTGCTGGAGGTAAACGTGCCAATGCGGTGCGTCAAGCCCGTGTGCAAGCTGATGAACTTGATGTACAGGCACAGGAGACAGAGCGCCAACTTCGTATAGCTATCAGACAGTATCTTAATACAATGGATACTGCTGTCAAGAGTTATTCGTCTGCGTTGAGTGCGGTTGAGTCCGCTGGAAAGGCATACGATATCGCCAGCAAGTCATATAGTGTCGGCAAGAATACTCTTACTGACCTTAATGACGCACAACTTGCTCTTACGCAGGCCAGATTGACATCTTCACAGGCAGTCTACAATTATCTTGTGGCCAAAGCAAACCTTGAAAGTACCATAGGTGCTGATTTTATAAATGAATAATAGCGGAAAAATGAAAATAAGAAGTGTAATGTGCGGACTTGCCGTCATGGTTTTGGCAAGTTCTTGTGGTGCACGCAAGCAGGAAGCTGCACCTGTGGAAGAAGACAAGACCCCTATTGTGGAGGTTTATTCTACAGTCAAGGAGACTGTGTCTCATGAGACTAACTATTCTACTACAGTTCAGGCAAATGTGATTAACAATATCACACCGCAGAATGCAGGTAGAATTCGTAAATTGAATGTGGAAGTGGGTGATTTCGTAAAGTCTGGTCAGATCCTCGCCGAGATAGACAGGGTGCAGCTTGATCAGGCAGCCCTCAAACTGAAAAATGACGAGACGGAACTTGAGAGATGCCGTCAGCTCTACAAGGAAGGCGGACTTTCACAGTCTGATTTCGAGTCCATGGAGCTTTCATTCAAAGTATCCAAGAGTTCTTATGACAATCTTTTGGAAAACACGGTTCTTCGTTCGCCGATAAGCGGTGTAGTTACGGCCAGAAATTATGATGTGGGGGATATGTATGCGATGTCATCACCTATTTATACCGTGCAGCAGATTTCTCCTGTTAAACTTCTTGTAGCTGTTTCTGAGGCGGATTACACCAAGGTATCAAAGGGCGACAAGGTAAAAGTCATCGCTGATGCTCTTCCTGGAGAAGAGTTCAAGGGTTCAGTAATCCGTCTGTATCCTATAATGGATGCAGCTTCGCATACTTTCAATGTTGAAGTGCAGGTAGCAAACACATCTGCTCGTCTGCGTCCTGGCATGTATGCAAGGGCGTCTCTCAATATGGGCGACACAAATAGTATTGTGATTCCGGACGCTGCCGTAGTTAAACAGCAGGGCTCTGGACAAAAGCTTGTCTATGTCCTCAATGATGATTCCACCGTGGATGCGAGGGTCGTTACTCTCGGACGTTTCTTTGATGACAAGTATGAAGTTGTGACAGGACTTTCAGAGGGCGAAAAAGTTGTTGTTAAAGGTCAGTCATTGCTGAAGTCTGGTGATAAAGTGGAGGTTGTAAAATGAGTATCTATCGTTCAGCGGTCAAACATCCGGTAACCACCACGCTCATATTCGTCGCTTGTGCGATTTTGGGCTTGTTCTCGCTGAGCAGGATTTCCATTGCTCAGTTCCCGGATTTTGATGCAAACACCATTATGGTTATGTCCTCGTATCCCGGAGCAAATGCCAGGGATATAGAGAATAACCTGACCAAGGTTCTTGAGAATGCGCTCAACGGTGTTGCGGATCTCAAGGAACTTAATTCCCAGTCCAAGGAGAACATCTCCCTGCTTACTCTTACGTTTGAATACGGAACAGATATAGATGAAGCAACCAATAATGTCCGGGATAAACTTGATATGGTGAGTTCGACGCTTCCTGATGGAGCTTCTCTGCCTACAATCTTCAAGTTCAGCGCGGACGATATGCCTATTATGCTGCTTTCCGCCACGGCAGACGAGAGCCTTCAGGGTCTTGACAAGATTCTTGACGACAAACTTGCAACACCTCTTGCCAGAGTAAGTGGGGTCGGTACAGTATCTGTCATAGGTGCTCCGAGCCGAGAGATTAAGGTATATTGTGACCCATCCAGACTTCAGGCATACGGGCTTACTATCAGTTCTTTGGCTCAAGTCATTTCCGCTGAGAACAAGAATATCCCTTCTGGAAATATTGATATTGGTAGCCAGACGTATACCCTTAGGGTCCAGAAAGAGTTTACAGATCCTTCTGAACTTCTGGATGTAGTGGTGGGTAACCATAATGGAGATGTGGTATATCTTCGCGACGTGGCCACCCTTGACGATGGACCTGAGGAGCGCGAGCAGGAGTCCTATACTGATGGAGTGAGAGCTGCGCGTGTCACTATTCAGAAGCAGACCGGAGCAAATACAGTCAATGTGATTCGTGATGTTAAGAAGCAGCTCAAACAGATAGAGAAGACGCTCCCTTCCGATATTCAGATTTCTGTCATTAATGATGGTTCCACCGAGATTATCAATACTATTCACACTCTTGTGGAAACCATATTGATTACATTCTTGGTCGTAATGCTCGTGGTATTCTTATTCTTGGGGAACTTTAAGTCTACCATCATTATCGTACTGTCTATCCCTATTGCGCTCCTTGCATCTTTGGTGTACTTGTTTGCGACAGGAAGCACTTTGAACATTATCTCCATGTCGGCGCTTGCTATAGCTATCGGTATGGTTGTGGATGATGCCATTGTGGTATTGGAGAATGTGTCCACGCATCTTGCCAGAGGAGAAAAACCTCAAGAAGCCGCCGTACATGGGACTGGAGAGGTAGGTATTTCCGTTGTTGCGTCAACTCTTACCATGCTATGTGTATTCCTGCCTCTAACTATGGTTCAGGGTATGGCAGGTATCATGTTTAGCCAGCTCGGATGGATTGTGAGCATTATCATGATTGTTTCCACAACAGCGGCCCTTACGTTTGTTCCTATGCTTTGCTCTCGCTGGCTTACAGCGGAGAAGAGTCATGGAAAACTTTATCAGTGGCTGTTTGTGCCATTTAATAAACTTATAAACTGGATTTCAAGAGGATATGCTCATGTCATCAGATGGTCTGTGAAACGTGGAGTTATTGTAGTGTCAGTCTTTGTGGTCATGCTCGTTCTGTCTCTTGTATTCCTTGTTCCAGGCATCAAGACAGAGTATTTCCCTCGCGGGGACTCGGAGCGTATAACTGCTACCATCAATCTTCCTAATGGTACAGCGCAGGATGTTACTCGTGATTTCTACAATAAAATCTACAATGAGATAGAGGCTGCGGTTCCTGAGATCAAGGTGTTCAATGGATCGTTCGGTCAGGCCGACTCTGATAATGCCTTTGCAAGTATGCAGAGTAACGGTACACATATCGTCTCCCTTAATATCAACATCGGTACTTCAAGTACCAGGCAGCGCAGTTCTGCGGAAATAGCTGACGTGGTTCGTGGTATTATTTCTAAGTATCCTGAGGTTAGAACAGCTACGGTTACTGATGGCGGCATGGGTATGGGAGGCGCTTCTTCTGTTGATGTCGAGATTTACGGCTATAGTTTTGATGATTCCGATGTTCTGGCAAAGCAGATTCAGGCCAAGATGAAGTCTAGCCCAATCTTTGCACAGGTGACGCTAAGTCGTGACGAGTATACTCCTGAACTTCAGGTGGACTTTGACAGGACCAAACTTGCTCTGAATGGTCTCAATTCTACTACCGCAGGTGCTGCGTTCAGCGCTGCCATGAGTGGAACCGTGGCTTCATATTATAGGGAAGATGGAGAAGAGTATAACATCCGTGTTAGATATGCTCCGGAGTTTCGTACTAATGTGGAGGACATTGAGAATATCAGCATTCCTAATGCTGTTGGCAAACAGGTAAGAATAAAGGATTTGGGAACTGTCGTGGAAACTCTGGTCCCTCCTACCATCGAGCGTAAGGATCGTGAAAGAGTAATTACTGTGAGCGGCATGCTTGCCAAGGGGGCTGCCTTGAGTGACGCTGTGGCAGTAGCGGAAGAGGTGATTGCTGATACACCTGTGCCTTCTGGATTGAGTACTGTGATTGCTGGTGATTATGAAGATCAGCAGGATTCGTTCAAGGATCTTTTCGTACTCATGATTCTTATGGTCGTCCTCGTGTATATGGTCATGGCATCTCAGTTTGAGTCTTACATGGGACCTCTGGTTATCATGCTTTCTATCCCATTTGCCCTCATTGGAGTATTCTTCGGATTGAGGGTGACTGGCACTGCACTCGGACTTATGGCTTTGATAGGTGTGATAATTCTACTAGGTATCGTGGTGAAGAATGGTATTGTACTTATTGACTATACTATTCTGTGCCGTGAAAGAGGTATGAACATAAGGGATGCGGCTACTACAGCAGCAAAGAGTCGTCTTCGTCCTATCCTTATGACTACACTTACCACTGTGCTCGGTATGCTTCCTATGGCTGTGGGCCATGGTGAGGGTTCTGAGATGTGGAACTCACTCGGAATCACTGTCTGCTGGGGTCTTACTATCTCCACATTGGTGACTCTCGTGCTGATTCCTACCGTATACTGTATGGTATCATCTATTCAAGAAAGGAGGAAAAGAAAATGAAAGCGATGTTCATAGCATATAATCAGTCCTACAATGAGGAGATTTGCGACATCTTGGCAAGTTTCGGCCAGCGCGGTTATACAAGGTGGGAGGATATCGAAGGAAAGGGCAGTTTTAACGGCCAGCCTCATCTCGGAAGCCATGCATGGCCTGAAATGAACCACGCTGTGCTTGTCGTGGTCAAGGATGACAAGGTGGAACCGATACTTTCGGCTCTAAAAGCCAAGGATGAAGCATCACCGGAACTTGGTTTACGGGCATTTGTATGGAATATTGAAACTTTGTATTAATTTGCTATCTTTGTACCCGTCACCGTTTTGGTGGCGGGTTTTTATAAATATATTGAATTATGGCACAAGTAATAAATGATGCAAATATTGCAGAAGTTCTTGCTTCTGGAAAGCCGGTTGTGATAGACTTCTGGGCTACATGGTGCGGTCCGTGCCGCGTTCTCGGTCCTACCGTTGAAGAAGTGGCTGAAGAGTATTCCGACCGGGCTATTGTTGCAAAATGCAACGTGGATGATTGTGAAGACATCTCTATGAAGTACGGGATTCGTAATATCCCTACCCTTCTCTTTTTTAAGAATGGGGAGGTAGTGGATAGAACGGTGGGAGTTGTATCCAAGCAGGATATCACATCTCGTATAGACAAACTATTTTAATTAAAATTCTTAAAGATGAAAAAGATTCTTGTAACCCTTGCGGCCCTTGCGCTTGCAGTTTCGGCTTATGCCCAGGTAGGTGTGAGCGTCGGTCTTACTTCAGCTTCAGCTACACTTGAAGCTGCTGCCAATGATGTTAAAGGCGGTGCTATTAACAGTTATCACGTCGGACTCTCATACAAATTGGGACTGGGTAATATTCTTGCCATTCAGCCGGCTATCCTCTACAACGTAAAGGGAAGCAATTTCGATGTGACAAAGATCGGTGATACCAAACTTAATTTCAAGACAGGCTTCGTAGAGGTCCCCGTACAGGTTCAGCTTGGTTTCGGAATTGGCAAGGTGGTGAGATTGTATGGCCTGGCAGAGCCTTTCGTGGGATATGCTGTCACTAATGAGATTACTGCTTCCGGAGCACTCGCAGCAGCCTCTGAGCCGAAGAAGACATGGGATAATGTTAAGAATCGTCTTGAGTACGGTGTGAGCCTCGGCGCTGGTGTGGAGGTGCTTCGTCATCTTCAGCTGAGCGTGAAGTATTTCTGGACACTGAGTGACCTTTACGGTGCAAATGACGCCACGCTTGATAATATCATTTCCGGCATCGGAAACATAAATGCCAAGAATGTCAACGGTATCTCCGCTACAGTTACATTGCTATTCTAAATATGTCAGATAAAAAGGCGGTCATTTTCTGTTCCGCCAGCAGTGATATAGACCCTATATACAATCAAGCTGCACGTGAAATAGTACGTGCGGCTTGTTTGTGTGGATACGATATAGTGTCTGGGGGTACGGTCAAGGGGACCATGAAAGTCGTGTGTGATGAAGCTGCCGCATGTGGGGTCGAGGTTATTGGTGCCATACCGCGGTTTATGAGCGGGCTTGAGCATCCTCTGCTTACACGTTGCGTGTGGACGGATAGAATGTCGGAGAGAAAAGATTCCATGCGCGAGGGAACATGCCTTGCCATCGCTCTTCCTGGTGGAATTGGTACTCTGGATGAGCTTTCAGAGACCTATTGTCTTGCCAAGATGGGTTTGTACAAAGGTCGGGTTGTGGCGTTTAACATGGATGGTTTCTATGAACCATACAAGCAACAACTTGACTTGTTTGTGGAAAAGGGGATGCTTGATAGGGCGTCTCGGGAGTTGATTTCTTTTCCTGAGACAGTAGAGCAATTGAAGTCGTTATTGTGAGTAGGGAGGAGATATTGGCTTATCTGTCATCCGATTGGACACGGGTGATGAATTATATGGACGGTGCGTTGAGCACTGATGTCCGTCTTCTTGATTCGGTCAATAATAGCATTAGGTCGCATTCTGGCAAGATGCTTCGCCCAATAGTTGCACTGCTTATGGCTAAGGCCTGCGGACAGCCGAATGATGATACATACCGTTATGCTGCGGCTATTGAACTTCTGCACAATGCTACTTTGCTTCATGATGACGTTGCGGACGAGAGTTCTGAAAGGCGTGGACTGCCTACGGTATCTTCCCTTCTTGGACCGTCTGCGGCTGTGCTTGTTGGGGATTTTTGGCTGTCAAAGGCTGTGGAACTCGTATTCGGAGCTTCGTCGTACAGCGAAGTTGTAGGCCTTTTCTCCAAAAGCCTTACCAGCCTTGCAGAGGGAGAGATGATTCAGCTTGAAAAAGCCAGTAGTGCTGATACTCAAGAGTCTGATTATTATAGGATTGTGGAGTGTAAGACCGCTACACTTTTCTATGCTTCCACTGTTTCGGCGATGAAGTCCATCAAGGCTTCTGGCGAGATGGTGAGGGCTGCAAAAGATTATGGGACTTCACTTGGAATAGCCTTTCAGATTAAGGATGATATCCTTGACTATGTGGGGACAGACGTTCTTGGAAAGCCGACCGGTGTGGACTTGAAAGAGAAGAAGATCACATTACCGCTACTCGGCGCATTGAAAAACTCCCCTCGGGAGGCCGAGATAAGGTCGATGATTATGGATATGGATGCTCATCCTGAATATCAGGATGAGATCCGCTCTTTCGTGATGGATAATGGCGGGCTTGATTATGCTGCGGAGTGCCTTGAAAAGTTTATTGGAAAGGCTAAGGCAGCGCTTGGTGATATTGAAGATTCGGCCGCCAAGGATTATCTTGTTTCTATAGTGGAATACAATACTTTAAGAAATATATGACGTTCAGTCAGATACAAGGAAATGCAGAGGTAGTAAGGGCTCTTGCTGGTATGGTAGATGCCGGAAGAGTTCCTAATGCACTGTTGTTTCAGGATGAAGACGGGGGCCAGGCCATGGAGATCTGCCTCGCATTTGTCCAGTATCTGTACTGCCGTTCGCGCGCAACCGGAGATTCATGTGGGATTTGTCCGCAGTGCAATAAAACAGGCAAACTCATTCATCCGGATGTGCATTTCATCTTCCCTACAGCCTCGTCTATGCTGTCAGTGCAGTTTTCACGACAGTTCAGAGAACTTGTCTTGAAGAATCCTCGCTTTACTGAGGACGAGCTTGCTGCGGCGCTTGGTATAGAGGGGAAGAAGCAGATGATAGGGGTGGACGAGTCCAAGCATCTTCTGGACGAACTTTCGGTGAGCCCGTTGGAAGGCGGATTCCGCACGGTGGTTGTCTTTCTGCCTGAGTTTATGAACGCGGAGGCTGCCAATAGGCTTCTTAAGAGCATTGAAGAGCCCGACAGCAGGACTGTATTCGTGATGATTACCCATCATCCAGAGAAGGTCCTTCAGACTATATCTTCTCGGTGTCAGCGGATTATGGTGGCAGGCTCTGGGTGTGGGGCATCGGTTTCCTTTCAGTCTCCGGAACTATATACTGATCTTATAGATGCTTTATGCAAGAGGGATTTCCTTTCCGCTCTTGATGTATCTGATGCTCTGGCTGCATTGCCTTCAAGGGATATGGCGAAGTCTTTCTGCAAATATGCGGCCTTTTCATTGAGAGAGATATTTCTGATCCAGCAAGGGCTGCCAGCCACTTCGGCTTCGGAGATTTCTCGACGTGCCGCTTCTTCTCTTCCTAAGAGTTTTCCGCGAAAGACGCTTTCCGTGCTTGATGATGCCGCACGTAAAATAGACTTGAATATTAACCTTAAGATTCTGTTTACCGACATGGTTGACAAACTGATTATATATGCAAAATAACGAATCTATACAATATGACTGCTTGAGGGGTTGCGTCGTGACCAATGATCAGGAGTCTGGTGAGGTATGCTGCTCATACCGCCCTGGATGCTGCAAACTTGGCGATCGTAACTGGCTCAAGGATGCGCAGGATGGCACATATAAGGATATCTTTGAAGTACGGTTCAAAAATACGCGTAAAGGTTTCTATATCAATGATTCTCCGCAGAATGTAAGGGTGGGGGATATGGTGATGGTGGAGGCTACATCCGGGCTTGACCTTGGAATAGTTACTCTTGAGGGCCCTATAGTGGGTCGCCAGATGAAATACAAGGGACTGGACCCTGATACCGCAGAACTTAAGAAGATTTATCGCAAGGCACGCCAGTCGGATATCGATCGCTGGCAGGAGTCCATCGCAAGAGAACAAGAGACCATGATTAAGGCTAGAAGCATTGCTGCCGAGATGGGTCTTGAGATGAAAATCGGAGATGTGGAGTTCCAGGGAGATGGCTCCAAGGCCATATTCTATTATATAGCCGATGGGCGTGTGGACTTCAGACAGCTCATCAAGGTTTTCGCGGAGGAATTCCGTATTAGGATCGAGATGAAGCAGATAGGTGCTCGTCAAGAAGCCGGGTTGATAGGTGGTATAGGAATATGCGGGCGAGAACTCTGCTGCGCCAACTATATTTCTTCGTTTCAGAGTATCTCCACGGCTGCTGCGCGCTGTCAGGATCTTTCCCTCAATCCGCAGAAACTTGCCGGCCAGTGCGGAAAGCTCAAATGCTGTCTCAACTACGAGGTGGCTACGTATATGGATGCCCAGTCAAGGATACCGAGGGTGAATGAGCCTCTTGAGTTCGAGGATGGCCAAGCTTATCTTCGCAAGACAGATATACTCAGGGAGACGATGTACTTCTCTTATGACAAGACTTCTGATGCCAACCTTTATCCCCTTGCGGCTTCCGAGGTCATGGAGATCATCAAGATGAATCGCAACGGCATCAAGCCAGAATCTCTTCGCACAGAGCCAGAGCAGACCGCACCGGAGTTCATTACGGCTGTGGGCGATGATAGCATTAGCCGTTTCGACTCTCCAAAGCGCAAGCGGTCGCGCGGAGCCAAAAAAGGTGCCCAGAAACAGGGAGGCGGAGCTCCACGTCGGGAAGAAGGTGCTGCCCCGCGTCAGGGTAAAGGTCCACGTCAGCAGGGTCGTCAACGCAAGGAACCGAATCCGTCTGAGTAATGGGACACGACAAACTCAGAAAGTTTGCGGAGAATGACACGTTCTCTTGTCTTGTGCAAGCCTCTTCTCGCGAGTTGCTTGCCAACGGGTATGAACATCTTGCTGACCATCCGATTAAGGGCCATTGGCGTCAAGATAAGTTTTCGTCATGCAGTCCAGAGTGTCCGCTTGTGCTAGAACTTGGCTGCGGAAAAGGGGAATATACTGTGGCTATGTCTGAGCGTCGCGCAGATGAGGCTTTTGTCGGGGTAGATATTAAGGGGGCAAGACTATGGAAAGGTGCCAAATATGTTGAATCTAACCATATATCGAATGCTGCCTTTCTTCGTGCAAGAATAGAGTTTATCTCCGCTTTTTTCGCGCCTGAAGAGGTGTCGCAGATTTGGCTCACTTTCTCTGACCCACAGTACAAAAGCCCTAACTCCCGGCTTAGTTCTCCGGTGTTTCTGAACAAGTACAGAGGGATGCTCAAGCGGGGAGGGGTCGTTCACCTTAAGACAGACTCACGGTTTCTGTACGAATATACTAAGGCTGTCTGTGAGGTGAATTCCTTAAAGGTGTTGGTGCAGACTGAAGATCTTTATGGAGAACTTGATAGACTTAGGCCTCTTGTAGACACCGAAGTGTATGAAGTATCCACATTCTATGAGACCATGTTCCGGGAGCAGGGATATAAGATTAACTATCTCGCATTTGTTATTGACCATGAAGGGGAATACCGCCAGCCAATGGTGCCTCAGGAGTTTGATTCTGATTATTGGAGGTCAGTGGAGGGACCGAGGCTTCTCTTTGGGCATGACTCTGCAGAGACCCGTAGGCGCAAGTTGTTAGATGCGGTAGGGCAGTAGAATGCTGTGGCTCTTTTATGGGCGGTGGGGGGTGGCTTGTATGCCGTAATTGGCGAAGTACTATATTTTTGCTATATTTGCAGTCTTTTAACGCAGACGAGGACAGATTTGAATGCTTGCAACCTCGCTCAAAAAAATGCTAAAATATGAATTATCTTTTTACATCGGAGTCAGTCTCCGAAGGTCATCCCGACAAGGTCGCTGACCAGATTTCAGATGCTATTCTTGATGAATTCCTCCGACAGGACAATGAGGCAAAAGTCGCTTGTGAGACATTCTGTACAGCGGGCCTTGTAGTGGTAGGAGGAGAGGTCCGTTCTGAAGATGCTTATGTGGATGTACCATCTGTGGTACGTCGTGTCATCAAGAGAATAGGTTACGACAAGGCGGAATATGGATTTGACGCATCTTCATGCGGCGTGATTTCTACTATCCATGAGCAGAGCGTCGATATAAACAGGGGTGTGGTGAGAGCGCTGCCTGAAGAGCAGGGGGCCGGAGATCAGGGTATGATGTTCGGCTATGCTTGCATTGATACGGAGGAGTATATGCCTTTGGCCCTTTCACTTTCTCACAGGATGCTGCAGATTCTTGCCGATATCCGTCACAATGAGCCGGCTCTCATGCCTTACCTTAGGCCTGATGCTAAATCCCAGTTTACAGTGGAATTCTCAGCCAAGCATAAGCCGATTAGGATTCATACCATTGTGCTTAGTACACAACATGATGAGTTCGATACGGATGAGAATATGCAGAAGCGTATAGAGAAGGATGTCAGGGAAATTGTCATTCCTCGTCTTATAGCATCACTTCCGCAGAGAACGGCGGCCCTTTTTGATGATCATTTCATCCTTCATGTCAATCCTACCGGGAAGTTCGTGATTGGTGGTCCTGCTGGAGATACGGGACTTACGGGAAGAAAAATAATTGTGGATACCTATGGCGGACGCGGTGCTCATGGTGGTGGCGCTTTCTCTGGAAAGGATCCGTCAAAGGTGGATAGGTCCGCTGCTTATGCTGCCAGATATATTGCTAAGAATCTTGTTGCTGCCGGTGTGGCCAAAGAGTGTCTTGTGCAGATAGCTTATGCTATTGGAGTAGCTGAGCCTGTGAGCGTGTTTGTGGATACGTACGGCAGTGCATCTATCCCTGGATACGAGGGTCAGCAGGCAGACGCTTATATCGCTTCTGTCATCCGAAAGGTGTTCGACTTAAGACCGGCTGCCATCATTAGCAAGTTCGGCCTCAAGAACCCTATTTATGAGCCATGTGCCGCATACGGACACATGGGACGCGAGCCTTATGTAAAGGATGGTATCCAATTCTTTGGCTGGGAGAAACTTGATAGTGTCGAACTTCTCAAGAAGGAGTTTGGCTTATAATACCATATATGGCAAAGGCTAAGAGTAGAGTGCAGATCAACAACAAGAAAGCCTCATTTGAATATGAGTTTCTTGAACAGTATGATGCGGGGCTTGTACTGGTGGGTACGGAGATTAAATCCATACGTGCCGGAAAGGCTTCGTTGCAGGAGGCCTATTGCTATTTCTCCGGAGGTGAATTGTACCTCCGAGGCATGAATATCGCGACTTATTTCTGGGCTTCTGCCTGGAGCAGCCATGAACCTTTTAGAGATCGTAAGCTTCTGCTTACTCGCAAGGAACTGCGGCATCTAGCACAGGCTGTCAAGACCAAGGGCCTTACCATCGTCGCTACGAGAGTCTATATATCGGACAATGGATATGCCAAAGTTCATATAGCGCTTGCCCGCGGAAAGAAAGAATATGACAAGCGGGCTAGCATTAAGGAAAAAGATATACGTCGTGAGATGGAAAGAAACTGATCTATGCCAAAAGTTCATAATATCCTAGCCCAACTTCCTGAGCCTGAATCTATAGATATGGGCTCTCTTGCAGGGCAGTGGCTTCGTGGCGAACTTGACCTTGTGGTAGTACTCGGCCCTACGGCTTCTGGGAAGACGAGGTACGCTGTGGAACTTGCCCGCGAAATTAATGCCATGGTGGCTGTGGGTATGTTTGAAGGTTGTCCTGGAAGGATGACAGACGAATGTCCGGTAAGTGGGGCGGAAATTATTTCTGCTGATTCGAGGCAGGTCTATCGAGGTATGGATATTGGAACTGGCAAGGATCTCGATGAATATGGTGAGATTCCGTATCATCTTATTGATATTGCTGATGCCGGGGAGCAGTATAATGTATTCCGCTATGTCGAAGACTTTAAGAAAGTTTATGCAGATATCCGCTCTCGTCGCTCGGTACCTATCTTGTGTGGCGGGACTGGTATGTATATTAATGCTGTGACTGCAGGTTATGATTTCTCATCTAATACACCGCTCAGCGCGAGTCGTGCGCCTGTAAGCATAGATGGGCTGCCTCGTTCTCCATATTTTATTGGTACGCTTGTGAGCCGTGAAGTTCGCAATGCTCGTATTGATGCTAGATTGGATGTGCGTCTTAAAGAGGGAATGGTGGATGAAATTCGCGGACTTTTGGAAAGAGGCGTACCGGTGGATGTTCTTCTTGGGTATGGTTTGGAGTACAGATTTGTCACGCAATATATTATTGGGGAGCTTTCGTATGACCAGATGAGGGACAAACTTGCCATAGCAATACACCAATTTGCCAAGCGACAGATGACATGGTTTAGGGGTATGGAACGTAGTGGAGTAAAGATACATTGGACGCATGTGTAATATTTTTTTAACGTTTCATATTTGCAGGAGTGGTCGGAATGGGTTATATTTGCGAGCGATTTGGGAATAGTTTGCGAGAAAGGAAACCTGAAATGTTTTCTAATTATATAAAACTGTATGAACAAAACAATCAAAAGCCTGTTGCTGTGTTTCGCAGCAATGCTTTTTGTTATCTCTGCTTCTGCGCAGGTAACAACCTCTTCCCTGAACGGTAGGATTACCGATATGGGCGGAGAGCCAATTCCCGGAGCGACAGTCGTCGCCGTACACACACCTTCCGGGTCACAGTACTACTCTGTAACCAACGAGGAAGGTCGCTACTTCATCAATGGTATGCGTGCTGGCGGTCCTTACTCCGTAGAAATCAGCACCCTCGGTTATCAGACAGTGAATTACACTGATATCACGCTTCAGCTTGCCGAGAGTTACAATCTTTCAGCTAAGCTCGCTGATGACAAGGAAATGCTTTCAGAAGCAGTGGTTATCTCTACAGCAGCTACTCGTTTCGCAACGGAGAAAACAGGTGCAGCTACCAACATCAACAACGCACAGATTACAGCTATTCCTACTGTTAGCAGGAGCATCACTGATGTGACCCGCCTTTCTCCATACGGCGGAAACGGTATGAAATTCGCTGGTGCTGACGGACGTACTGCCAACTTTACCGTTGATGGTGCTAACTTCAACAATAACTTCGGTCTTTCTGATAAGATTCCTGGAGGCGGAAGCCCTATTTCTATCGATGCTATCGAAGAGATGCAGGTGGTTATCTCTCCGTATGATGTGCGTCAGACCAACTTTATCGGCGGTGGTATTAACGCCATCACTAAATCCGGTACCAACACTGTAAAAGGATCTGCTTACGTATATCATCGTAATGAGAATATGCGCGGTGATGCCGTTTGTGGAGATCTTATCACTAGTGGCCGTGACAGCGACCGCCAGACCACATACGGATTTACCCTCGGCGGTCCGATTGTGAAGAACAAACTCTTCTACTTCGTCAATGCAGAGTATACTAAGACTCCAACCATCGCTAATCGTTGGCATGGCTCAAAGAACGGTGTTGCTAATGCAGACGATTTCGTTTCCAGAACCACCCTTTCCGATCTTCAGAAAGTATCTGAGTTCGCTAAGTCTGAGTATGGATATGACACAGGCTCATGGGAGGATTTCCCTGCCGATGAGAGCAATATGAAGTTCCTCGGACGAATTGACTGGAATATCAATGATAAGAACAAGTTGACTGTTCGATACAACTATACTCTTAATAGGTCCTGGAGTTCGCCTAACGGTTCTTCTATGGATGGTGGTTCTCGTATGCCAAGTTCTCGTATGTCCAAGAACTCCATGTCGTACGCTAACTCCATGTACTCCATTGACAACTATGTGAACACATGGTCAGTAGATTTCAATAGCCGTATCACAGACAACCTTTCCAATCAGTTCCTCGCCACATTCTCCAAACTTGATGACCTTCGTGGAACTAACTCTTCAGAGTTCCCATTCATCGATATTCTCAAGACTGATGAGGATGGAAATACAGACAACTATATGGCTCTTGGATACGAGCTCTTCACATGGAACAATGCGGTTCACAACACTGTCGCTACCGTTAAGGACGACCTTACATGGTACAATGGTGACCACAAGGTTACTGGAGGTATCAGCTACGAGTATCAGATGGCTGACAACTCATACATGAGAAACGGCACTGGATATTATCGTTATAGCAGTGTCGATGATTTCATCAGCAAGGCTACTCCTGAGACTGTCGCCCTTACATACGGTTACGACGGAGAGCTTAATCCGGCTGCCCGTGTTCGTTTCCACAAGCCGAGCATCTATGCTCAGGACGAGTGGCAGGTAAATGACAATTTCAAACTTACCGCCGGTATTCGTCTCGACGGATTGTTCTTCGACAATAGGGATCTTATGACCAATGCTTCCATCTACTCTATTGATTGGAATGCAGATAACGCTGACCTCTATAAGAAAGGAAGATTCTCAGTTAATGAGGCTGGTGAGTATGTTTATGACGCCAAGGGCGACTATATCAAGAATGATGACGGTACTTACGGAACCATCCCAGGACGTAAGTCTATTGATACCGGTAAGTGGCCTTCTGCCAGCATTACCGTTTCTCCTCGTGTCGGTTTTACATGGGACGTACTCGGTGACAAGAGTTTCAAACTCCGTGGTGGTACCGGACTCTTCTCTGGACGTCTGCCTCTAGTATTCTTTACCAATATGCCTACAAACTCCGGTATGGTTCAGTATCAGGCAGCCATCAATGCAGGAAAGACTGTCCCTGATGGATACACCGGACGTACTGAGGTAAGGAACGGCAAGACATACTTTGACATGAGCGAGTTCGCTGGTGGAGTACTCAGCCGCGCCGAGCTTTACGAGAAGCTTATCTCTCTTGGATATCCTTCTACTATCTCCCCTGAAGATGGAACTATTCCTTCCAACTTCTCTGCTGTGGATTCTAAGTTTAAGATGCCTCAGGTTTGGAAGACCTCTCTTGCCATTGACTATGCATTCCCTACTTCATTCCCATTCACTGTGAGTGTTGAGGGTATCTTTAACAAGACTATCAACGGTGTTGTTCTGCGCGACTGGAGTGTCAAGGATCCTAATGGATTTGCAAGGTTCAATGGTGTAGACAACCGCCCTATTTACGATACCAACTCCAAGCTTACTTACCTTGCTTCCTACAAGGTGGAGACAAAGGACGGTGTGACTACTTATACTCCGCAGTATAAGAATATGCCTAACGCATATGTTCTTGAGAATACTAGCAAGGGTTATGGATACTCTGGCTCTGTAACCGTGAACATGGAGCCTGTACAGGGACTTCGTCTTATGGCTGCGTATACTCATACTGCAAGCAAGGAGCTTACCAGCATGCCTGGTTCTAACGCTTCTTCGGTGCTTAACTACATGGGTACCGTCAACGGACCTAACAACCCAGGTCTTCATAACTCACAGAATGTGACCCCTGACCGTTTCGTCGCTTCTCTTACACATAGCGATCGCAGCGGAAACCACTACAGTTTCATATACGAGACATGGCGAGGCGGTTTCAACTATGCTTATATGACCACAAATGACATCAATAACGACGGATTCAATTACGACCTAATTTACATCCCTACGGATGCGCAGGTGGCAAACAAGGAGTTCCGTTTCGTATCTGATGATGATGCTGCTCGCTTTATGGACTATGTTCATGCAGACAAGTACCTCAGCAAGCATCAGGGTGAGTATGCAGAGGCATACAGCGTATATTCTCCATGGGTGCACAGACTTGACTTCAGCTACAAGCATGATTTCTCTGTCAAGGTCGGCAAGTCTACCAACACACTTCAGCTCAGCCTTGATGTTAAGAATATTCTTAATCTCTTCAATTCAAGTTGGGGTGTAATCAAATATCTCAATCCTGCTCTTGGCTCAGATCAGCCTCGTGTTCTCAAATACGAGGGTGTTGATAAGGAAGGCTATGCTACATTCTCTACTCCTAAGGCTGTCAATGGCAACACTGAGACATTTGAGCCTTATCACAACCTTGGCCAGTGCTGGTATGCATCAGTTGGTATCAAATATCTATTCAACTAATAGGGACGAGTCGTTATGAAACTTAAAAATATAATTGCAGCTCTTCTCGCGGGCTTGACTCTTTTCACAGCATGTGACAAGAATGAGGAGATGTTCCTCTCAGAAGTTCGCGTATCATCTTCCTACGTTGCCATTCCAATTGAGGGTGGTCAGCAGGAGATAACTGTTACGGCTACGGACTCATGGTCCATCGCTGTAAGTGAAAAGGATGCGGAATGGCTTACCGTCTCACCTGTTCAGGGTGAGGCCGGTGAGTCCAAGGTGGTATTCTCCGCAAAGGCAGGTACTGCTTCCAACACCACTACCCTCAGGCTTGTGTGTGCAGGCAAAACTCAATTGATCAACGTTCTCCAGCAGGCCGGCAAGTTGGAACTTCCTATTTCCAAGACTACTGATGTCAATGCGGCTGAAGATGGTACCACATGGCGTATAAAGGGTACTGTGAGGGGCATTTCTAATACAACTTACGGTAACTATTACATTGATGATGCATACGGTTCTGTGTATGTGTACGGCACTCTGAACAATGGTGAGGAGAAGAAGTTCGCTGCTCTTGGAATTGAAGCTGGTGATATCATTACAGTTCAAGGAAAGAAGGGCACATATAATGGTCCACAGATGGTGAATGTAGACGTCATCGCTATCGAGAAGTCCCTTATCAAGGTCGCTTCAATTGATCCTGCTGATGCCACTATCGCCAAGGAAGGTGGTGATGTGAATGTTGCTCTTACTGTTAAGGGTGAAGGAACTTCAGTTGTTATTCCAGAGGAAGCCAAGAGCTGGCTTTCCGTAACTGGAATTCAGATTGGTGCTAAGGAGACTATTGTAACACTTTCCGCTGCCGCCAACGAAGTCGGCGACCGTTCTGTGGAAGTCTCTTTCGTTACTACAAATTCAGGAAAGAGCTATTCAGCTGTGGCAACTATCAGCCAGAAGGGTGCTATCATAGATGCTGATGTTGCTACTATTCTTGCTGCAGAGGATGGTTCAACTCAGTATAGGGTCTCTGGATATGTGTCTAAGGTAAATGATCTTTCTGCTGGAAAGATTTATATCAAGGATGCTACTGGAGAACTTTACCTCTATAAGGTGAGCTATGGTGAGCTTACCGTAAATAATGGTGATATCATTACAGTGGTTGGTGCTAAGGGCTCATACAATGGGGCTGGACAGCTTGTAAATGCTTCTGTGGAGTCAGTCACACCTGTGAAAGATATTGACCTTGCAGGGTTCCGTGCTCTTCCTAACGATAAAACAGCATACTATCGTATTTCTGGAAAGGTTGCCAAGAGTACCGAGGCCAATACTAAATGGGATCTTACCTATGGCAACTTCGCACTTACTGACGGTACTACCGAGGTTTACGTCTATGGTGTAAGGAATGGTTTTGGCGGTGCGAAAGGCAATTTTGATAAACTTGGAGTTGCTGAGGGTGATGAACTTACCATCGTATGCTATAAGACTAGTTACAAGGACCTTATTGAGGCTGACGGCTGCTTCTATGTTTCTCACAAGTCTGGTTCTGCCGTAGATCCGACTCCGACTCCGGGAGGCGATCAACTTACAGTTTCATCTGATTTGTTCCCTTCTTCATACGCAGCTGATGATTCAGAGATTTCCGCTTCCGGTACAACTATTGTGATTAACAATGTTGCAAATTACGGCAATGGTATTCAGATGAAGAAGGAAGGCTCATATATCTACAACAAGTCTGCTGTGAAGGCCATTTCTTCTATCAAACTCAATAAGTCTGAGACTAAGAAATGGTATAAGGACAACGTTACTGTGTATGCAGGGTCTTCTTCCAATCCTTCTATCGAAATAGCCTTGTCTTCTTCAGATGATGAGTCTGGTTCTGTGTACGACCTCTCTTCTGGAGATTATACGTATTTTAAGATTGTCAATAACTCCATTTATGCAGTCTATATGTCAAGCATAGAGGTGATTTATAAATAATTCTTAATTGAGATTTATTTAAGGGGGCTGTCAATTGAACAGCCCCCTTTTTTTGTCGTCTACTACGCGTAAAATTGATGGTTTATTCTTTGATTAGGATGATTTCGCTGCGTCCTTACTGCGCGATGAAGTTATAGATGATGTATCCAGTTTGTTTGGCTGGCGCATCTTTTTGGATGGAGAATTTGGATAGCCTTGCAGCGCGTATTGCAAATGAACGCAGGCATGCGTCGTCTGTTGAAGCCTGCTCTTCCACTTTAGCTGCCGTTACGGCTCCAGAGGGATTAACCGTTATGATGACTTTCACCTCTCCGCCTCCGTTGCAGCGGTACGCAGGAATGGGAAGATGACTTGCTTTTCTTCCACCAAGGTCATAGGATATTACTGAAGGCCCCTTATATTCTGTCCGTGTGTTGTTTTGCTTAGGTCTATCGGTTTTTTGAGATAGAGCAGCTACCTCGTCCGGGGATACTTCGTAGCCTCCTTTTAGCTCTTTTTGAAGCCTCTCCGCGTCTTTGTACAACTGGTCTGCATCTGTGCCTCTATCGTCCTTTAGTGAGCCTCTATTGACAGCTACGCTCTTGATCTCAGATGTTTCTTCTCCGCCGAGTTCTTCTTGTAGTTTTTTACTTATGCTTTCCTTGAATTCTGCTTCCTTCCGAAGTTTCTCTGCCTCGGCTTGCATTTTTTCCAGTTCGTCATATTTACTGAAGTCAAGCACGAAACTATTCTCCTTATTCAAGGAGTATCCAAGTCCAACGACAAGTAGGACTATAGTCACCGCAAGATGCACTATTACGGTGAGATATAGTCCTGCCTTATCTTCTTGTGAAAGCTTTTTCACTTTTCCGCTTTCTTCTGCTCTTTGAGAGATTTCTCTATTGTGTTGATGATGATATCAATAGCCACCTTATTGTGCCCACCTTGAGGGATTATGACATCAGCGTAGCGTTTGCTTGGCTCGATGAATTGCAGATACATTGGCTTCACGGTGCGAGTATATCTTTCTATTACCCAATGCACGTCTTTGCCCCGCTCCGAGATGTCTCTTGCCATTACTCGCATGAGTCTGTCATCATCATCTGCGTCCACGAACAGTTTGATGTCCATCTGATCACGAAGCTCCTTGCAGTTAAACACAAGAATTCCTTCAATGATGATTACATCTGCCGGTTCGACTCTCACGGTCTCTGTCTTGGATCTGGAGCATGAGATGTATGAGTATACTGGCTGTTCAATGCTGTGTCCTTTCTTTAATTCGGAGAGTTGATAACTGAGTAATTCCCAGTCGATAGCATCTGGGTGGTCAAAGTTATGATTACGCTTCTCCTCATCGGTAAGGTCGCTCGAGTCTTTATAGTAAGAATCTTGTGGAATTACTACTACTTTTTCTGTTTTGAGCCTTTCTGTTATGGCTTTTACTACGGTTGTCTTCCCTGAGCCGGAGCCTCCGGCAATTCCTATTACGAGCATATTATGAGAGATTAATATTCGCAGTTCTTAGGAGTACGAGGGAATGGAATCACATCGCGGATATTTGCCATTCCTGTGACGAAGAGAAGAAGTCTCTCGAATCCGAGTCCGAATCCGCTATGAGGACAACTTCCGAAGCGCCTGGTGTCGAGATACCATTCCAATGTGCGTCTACTCATCCCTATCTCATCAATACGGGCCTCAAGCTTGGCAAGGTCTGACTCTCTCTCAGAACCTCCGATTATCTCACCAATCTTCGGGAACAATACATCCATTGCTCGTACTGTCTTTCCATCTTCATTCTGCTTCATGTAGAATGCTTTTATTTCTTTAGGGTATCCTGTTAGAATTACTGGCTTTCCGAAGTGTTTCTCCACGAGATATCTTTCGTGTTCGCTCTGAAGGTCAACTCCCCAATACACTGGATACTCAAACTTGACTCCATTCTTAACTGCTTCTTCAAGAATGCGTATTCCCTCGGTGTACTCAAGCCTTACAAACTCTGTGTTTACTACACCCTGTAGTCTTTCCACAAGTTCCGGGTCATACCTATCGTTGAGGAACTGTATGTCCTCCATGCAGTGGTCGAGAGCGTACTTTACGAGATGCTTGATGAAGTCCTCTGCTAGGTCCATGTTGTCCTTTATATCATAGAACGCCATTTCAGGCTCTATCATCCAAAATTCTGCGAGGTGACGAGGAGTATTTGAATTCTCTGCTCTGAATGTAGGCCCGAATGTGTAGATTTCTCCGAGTGCTGTTGCACCGAGCTCTCCTTCGAGTTGTCCGCTTACTGTTAGACTTGTCTGCTTTCCAAAAAAGTCTTTTGAATAGTCAGGCTCTCCTTTCTTGTTCTTGGGTACGTTGTTAAGGTCGAGTGTAGTGACCTGAAACATTTGCCCTGCCCCTTCACAGTCCGAAGCTGTGATTAGCGGAGTGTTGAGATATACAAAGCCTTTCTGGTGGAAATACTCATGTATAGCATATGCCATCTGACTACGAAGTCTGAGAACTGCACCGAAAGTGTTGGTACGTGGGCGCATGTGTGCTACGGTTCTCAGGTACTCAAGAGAAGTATCTTTCTTCTGAAGTGGATAGCGTACTGGGTCGCAAGGGCCGTATAGGACAATCTCTTCTGCGTGGATTTCCACTGATTGTCCGCTTCCGACAGACTCCACGAGACGCCCTCTTACTCCGATGCAGGCACCGGTTGTGATTTTAGGTAGGATCGCCTCTGTGTCTGAATTTTTGTCTACAACTATCTGTATGTTTTTGATAGTGGAGCCATCATTGAGTGCTACGAATACTATTTCCTTGTTGCCTCTTTTGGTCCTTACCCAGCCTTTGGCAAGAACTTCCTGACCTGCTTCCATATTCAGCAGTTCCCTTACCTTTGTGCGAAGTATATCCTTCATCTCTGTTTTGTGTTTTATTGTCTTGAGAAACGCTTTGCATCTCTCATATTTTCAAAAAGCAGCCCTCAAAAGGGGGCTGCTTTCATATATTGCCGCAGAGTATTATTCTGACGGTTTTCTTGCTGAATACATGATCTTAAGCGCAGAACATCTTCTGAGTTCCTGCTTAACATCACTTACAATACCCATTCTGACATCTTGGTCAGCCCTGATACTAACAGTCATAAACTGTCTGTCTGACTCGCTCTTTGACTCACGCTCCGCAGCAATAAAGTCGCGGATATCTGTGGTAGTCTTGAAAGAGTCGTTCAACTGAATACGTGGCTCGGTTCCGAACTGCGCCTGAAGAGAGCGGATAGGAGTTCCGATGTTGATGTATGAGTTGAGATCTTTTCTTTCGAGCTTGACTACTTCTGAAGCTTCTGGAACCTTTACGCTTACCTTGTTTTCGGTCTCACGCATCTGGGTGGTCACCATGAAGAAGAACAGGAGCATGAACACGATATCAGAAAGTGAACTTGAAGTGATTGCCGGCATTTCTTTTTTGCCGCCTTTCTTGAATTTAGACATATTCTTTATCTCCTATTATCTTCTTTTACCTACATCCTTAGGTTCTGCCTCTGAGATCTGCTGAGGGATAGCCTTTTTAACTATCTCCTGCTTCTCTTCATCGAGGCTCATGAACTTCTTTCCGTAGTTGTTAAGGGCAAAGTCGTCACGGATTTCGTTGACGGCCTTTACGAGCTCATTCTGAACTGCGATATACTGACGATAACTTGTACCACGGTCGTTCTGGAGTGAAATTACACCCTTTGAGACAGGATACTGTCCGAATCCCTCAATGTCTGTCATTGTCCTTTCAGGAAGGGATTCATCGTTACGCGGGTTCAGGAGGAACTCCTTAATCTTGTCCTTAAGCAGACTGATATCAATGGGCTCACCACCTGCAAAAATCTTGTCGGAAGAGTTTATTCTCACTACGATGATGTTGCGTCGGTTGACCTTCTGGTTCTCCTGTTGCTGTTCTTCTGTCGGCATAGGAGGAAGACGACGGGACAGACCTGTCTGTGACCCCATGGTTGTAGTCATGAGGAAGTAGCACAAGAGCAGGAATGCGATGTCAGCCGTAGAACTTGAATTGATTGCCGGTGTTTTCTTGCCCATAATTATTTCCTGTTAATGATTGCCAAACGAACCTCGCCGACAATGATTGCCAATACGGCAGCAGCAGCGGCAAAGTAAGTAAGGTTGAGAACGGTATCAGTGAGTTTGAGCGTTGCGACTGTATCTGCAGGTGAGACATTCTCCCTTCCTACTGCAGGGTTACCTGGAGCGAGAAGGTATGCTACAAACGAAATCGCAGCGGCTGCGACGAGAATAACACCGACCTTGATAAGTGATTTCGGGTTGTTCTTCGCCATTAGGACGAGGCCTACCAACACCCAAGAGGCGAGAGCGAGCCCGACCATTACATATGCCCAGTAGAAGAGTACATCAACAGCCTGGCCATCCTTGGCAGTAAAGCCCACAATGGAGCCCCATACCAACAAGCCGACGCTGACGAGAATCAGCACGAGCATAAGTATTTTGAAAAACTTATTGAGTTTCATATTAAAACGTGTGCAAAATGATTATTTCTTCTCGCTATATTTCGTAAGTACATCGATGAGGGAGATTGAAGAGTCCTCCATATCAATGGTGATGGAGTCAATCTTGGCAAGGATGTAGTTGTAGAAAATCTGAAGAATCATTGCAACGATCAAACCTGCTACTGTGGTGATCAAAGCGACTTTCATACCACCGGCAACAACGTTAGGTGAGATATCACCAGCAGCCTGGATGGCATCGAATGCCTGGATCATACCGATAACGGTACCAAGGAATCCGAGAGAAGGTGCGATAGCGATGAAGAGTGCAATCCATGAAAGACCGTTCTCCATCTCGCTCATCTGTACTGAACCGTAAGAAACAACAGTCTTCTCAACGACATCAATACCCTGCTCGTAGCGGAGGAGTCCCTGATAGAAGATGCTTGCTACAGGTCCACGTGTGTCGCGGCATACTTTCTTTGCGGCTTCGATTCCACCGTTCTCAAGAGCCTTCTCAACAGCAGCAACAAGCTTCTTGGTGTTGGTCTTTGAGAAAGAAAGATAAAGGATACGCTCGATGGCGAGTGCAAGACCGATGATCAAGCAGATGATGATGAGGGCCATGAAGCCTGGACCACCTTCGATGAACTTGGTCTTGAGTGCCTGGTGAAGAGGAACCTCCGGAGCGGCTGCTGTGAGGGCAGCGAGGTCGTTAGCTGGAGCTGCGACTTCAGTTGCTGCGGAAGCAGCCTGCTCGTCCTGAGCAGAAACAGTGTTGGCAGAGAAAGCCATTACGCCGGCAACTGCCAAAAACATGAAAAACTTTTTCATAACGAATTTTGATGTTGTATTAGTTGTAATAATATTCGCATATAAAAATCGCTGCAATTTAGTAAAAAAAATCCACATAGCAAGGGTTTACTTGGATATTTCGCCTTTTAGGTTCTTTGCCAATAGGTTTTTAATCTTTTCCGCATCGCTTTCCGTACCCATCAAGTGGAAAAGCTTAGCAAGCGCGCTTTCCGTGGTGCTGTCGTATCCCGATACCACTCCGGCGTCTTTTAGACTTTTGCCTGTTGCGTATAGACTCATGTCTACTTCTCCGCTCAGGCACTGCGTTACATTGAGCAAGATCTTTCCCCTTGAGGCCGCCTCTTTGATGATTTGGAGAAACCAAGGCTTGGAGATGGCATTGCCAGAGCCATAAGTCTCGAGTATGACCGCTCTTGTTCCGCTGCCAAGGAGTATGTCGCTGACGGCTTGTTCAGTGATGCCGGGATGAATTTTCAATACTGAAACGCGGGTATCAAGGTCAGTGTTGATGCTGAATGGCTTGGAGTGCTCTTTAGGATAGTGTATGAATCCGCTATTGTATTTGATATTGATGCCAGCAGTGGCTAGTGGCGGGTAGTTTGGTGAACTGAATGCATCGAACCCGGTGGCGTTAATCTTGGTGCTGCGGTTACCTCGGAAAAGGTTGGAATTAAAGCAGATGCAGACCTCCGGCACGATTGCTTTGCCATCGTTATCACGTGCTGAGGCTATCTCTACCGCGGATATTAAGTTCTCTTTGCCGTCCGTCCTCGGCTTGCCTATCGGCAATTGGCTTCCGGTGAAGACGACAGGTTTGGTGAGGTTGTTAAGCATGAAACTCAGTGCAGAGGCGCTATAAGCCATAGTGTCTGTACCGTGTAAAATAACAAACCCATCATACGAGTCATATTTCTCCTGAATGAGCCTTGCAAGCGACTGCCATATAGAAGGCTCCACGTCAGATGAGTCTATCAGTGGAGAAAATGAATAGTGGTCAATCCGTAGTCCGAACTTCTTTAGTTCAGGCACTTCTTCAAGCAGGCTGTCGAAATCAAAAGGGACCAGTGCTCCGCTCTCTGGGTCTTCTTTCATCCCTATAGTGCCGCCTGTGTAGATGAGCAGCACTGCGGATTTTACATTGTCACTGCGGTCTTTAAAAAAATTGAAACCGATCATAAGGCGAACAATTGTTTGGCGTTGTAAGTGGTTGCTGATGCTACCTCTTCTTCCGAGATAGACTTGCGGTTAGCGATGAAACGAGCGATGATAGGAAGATTGGAACTGTCGTTGCGTGTCCCTCTATATGGGGTAGGGGCAAGATATGGTGCGTCTGTTTCAAGTACTATTCTGTCGAGAGGTATTCTTGATATGTCCTTGCCCACAAGCGAATTCTTGAAAGTAACAACACCGCCAATTCCTACATACCAGTCACCGAGCCGTTGTAGTCTGCAGAATGTCTCATAACTCCCTCCGAAAGCATGCAGGTTGCCTCTCAAGTGCAGATGTCGGCAGTCTTCCAATATGTCGAAGAAGTCCTCTGTCGCGTCACGAAGGTGTATATTGACTGGAAGATCCCACTCTGAAGACAGTTCCAGCTGGGTTCGGAATGCTTCCATCTGTTCTTTTCGGAACACTTTTCCCTCGTGGTAGTCCAGGCCAATTTCCCCCAGAGCCACTATACGTGGGCTACGTAGTGGTAGTATGGCGTCAATCTCCTCCTTCCACCTGTCGTCTACCGAACCAGGGTAGAGCCCAAGCATAGCACGAAGCCTGTCTGGATGTCTCTCAACAAGACTCAACATCCTGCCCCTTTCTTTGGAGTCAATGTCTGGCTGAAGCATCATGACTACTCCGGCGCTTACACTTTTGGAGATTATCTCGTCTTCGCATCCGGAAAATGCTTCATCAGAGTTGTGTGCATGTGTATCTATGTATGTTGCCATAGAGCGCAAAGTTAATCAAAAATAGCATTGATAGAGCAGCAGCCGACAATATCACGTTGAATCACGCCTATGCTTTCTAATCTTCCTATGATGAATGAACAACTTGGAAAATCCATTCCAGAGAGCTCGCATAGCCTGTCTATATCGATTCCTCTGTGCGCCCTTATTTTGTTACATATTTGTATGGCATTCTCTGTATCATTGGTATTATTAAAGGCAGCATTAATAGCTGTGCTAAGATTTTCCCCTCTCCTGCTCTCGCATCCAGGGTAAAGCTGGCTTACTAGCGAGGGCATCGATACAACTGGTGCTGCTATGTTTTCCGCAATAAGTTGGTTACATCCTTGAGAATGTGGGTCGTCAATTCTTCCCTGCAATGCAAATACCATCCTTCCATATCCGGCGGCGAGCCTTGATGTCATCATCCCTCCGCCCCGGGCACGTGATTCCACTAGAATTGTGGACTGGCTCATGCCGGCTATAATCCTATTGCGCCTCAGGAAATTGCTTGGATATGGGATCGTTTCAGGAGGATAATCAGTGATAATGGCACTTCCTTGTGATGAGGAGATTCGCTCAGCGGCGGAAATATGATGCCGTGGGTATATGTCATCTATGCCCACAGGGCTGACAGCAATGGTTCTAAGCCCATGATCCAGTGCCGCAATGTGGGCGGTGATGTCCACGCCTCTGGCAAGTCCGCTTACTATTGCCGGGGGCTGCCTTGTCCCTTTTGTGTGTGATGTAGTATCGGGAAGAGAAGAAATGATTTTCTGACACCATTCCCTGCCGTAGTCAGTCATGTCTCGTGTACCCACTATGGAGAGGTAGTTGCCGTCACTGAAAATCTCTTTCAGCGGAGTGCTGCTCCTGACATACAGGAGAAGAGGTGCGTCGGGGCATTCTTTGAGTAAGCTTGGATATGCGCCGTCAAAAATACTGACAAACTGGATGCCCTCAGCTGAGAGTTTCCGGTACTGCTTCCATGCCTCTTCCAGCGACTGCTCACGAAGGGCTGATGGGAAACGGCTATACGGACCGAATATCTTCTCAATGGACTTCCTGTCCAGTGAAAACAACTCTTCAATCGAGCCGAGTCTATCTATTAGACGATGTGAAAATTTGGGGTTGTCTCCGAATGCGGAGTTGAGCGCAATCGCGCATACGATAGGATAGTCACCTTTGTCCATTTCTTATAGTTTAAGTTGTATATCTGTCAATGGAGATGCCGATATGTACTCTTAACGGCATTATCCACTGACGTTTATTAGAGACAAAGGTAAGAAACAATTAGGTAATAACCTATTGCGCTCCCGGATATCCTGACTAAATGATGAGCATTGCGTCTCCGTAAGGCCCGAACTTGTAATCCTGCTGTAGGGCGACGTCGTAGGCATTCATCACTTTCTCGAATCCTCCGAACGCTGCCACTGTCATGAGCATTGTGGATTGCGGGAGGTGGAAATTGGAGACTATGGCGTCAGGAATGGAAAATTCGTATGGCGGGAAGATGAACTTGTTGGTCCATGTGTCCATAGGCCTTACTTCATTCTCCGTGGTGACATAGGTCTCAAGGGCGCGCATTACTGTCACTCCTATGGCGCAGATTTTATGACCAGCACGTTTGGTTGCGTTGATTTCGTTGGCCGCGTTCTCTGAAATAATAACTCTCTCTCCGTCCATCTTGTGTTTGGACAAGTCCTCAACATCCACGGTACGGAAATGTCCAATACCCATGTGTATAGTAATGAATGTCTTATCTATATCGTTGAGTATCATTCTGTTGAGAAGCTCTCTGCTAAAGTGTAGTCCTGCTGCCGGGGCGGATACTGCTCCTTCGTTCTTTGCGAATATCGTCTGGAACTCTTCTGCGTCCCTTTCGTCTGGATTCTCCTTGACCCACTCTGGAACCGGAGTCTTTCCGAGTGCAAAAAGAGCGGCCTTGAATTCGTCATAAGGTCCATCGTAGAGGAATCTCAGAGTTCTTCCTCTGGATGTGGTATTGTCAATTACTTCGGCGACCATACTCTCGTCCTCGCCGAAATATAATTTGTTGCCGATGCGGATTTTTCTAGCTGGATCCACAATCACGTCCCACAATTTCTGCTCTTTGTTGAGTTCGCGTAGCAGGAATACCATAATATCGGCTCCCGTCTTTTCTTTCTTGCCGAGAAGTTTAGCCGGAAAAACTTTGGTATCGTTGAGCACGAACCTGTCGTGCTTGCCGAAATATTCGATTATATCCTTGAACCTGCGGTGCTCTATCTCGCCCGTATCCTTGTGGAGTACGAGGAGCTTGCATTCGTCCCTCCACTGGATTCTGCCGTTTACTTCCGGCATAAGTTCTGTAGCAATTTTCTCTTTTGGGAGGTCAAAGTTGAACTGTGAGAGTTTCATATCGCGTTATTGTATTTGCATTTACACTCTTTTCTATACGGTGAAACAATGCAAAAAGTTTCATGCGAACTAAACTTTTGCTTCTCTAAACACTTCTACGATGGAAGGGAACGTGTTCTTTAGGAACGGTGGGAGGCTGGAACGCGCTACCCAAGCCGCTTTGCTTATGTCTTCTTCTGTCTGTGGTGTCAGATCCACTGGCGCGGTATAGAGCATATCGTACCACCATGTGTGCTTGAGATGCCAGATGTTGTTTCTGAAGTAGCAGTGGTCCGTAACGCATATAAGTCGACCGAGTTTGAGCTCATCTACTCCTGTTTCTTCCTGTACCTCTCTGAGTGCGGTAGTGCGAATGTCCTCTCCTTCCTCCCTATGCCCTTTGGGTAGGTCCCACAAACCGCCACGGCGGATGAGTAGATAATCTCCTCGCTTGTTGGATACTAGTCCTCCGGCTGCATCCACTTCCTTGAATTCTGCGCATACCCTTCTGTACATCCACTCCATATTCTCGGTGGGAATGTATATTCTGGAAAGTGATTCTGAGGCCTCGAACATATCCACAAGAGTGTGGATAGAGATACGTTCGCCTATGTGAAATTCTATGGAGTTAGGATCGGCTAGCGCTTGTTCGTCTGGTCCGCAGATGATTATGCAGCGGTCCTTGAAATATATCTTGTGCATCGGATTTTTACTATCTTTGCAAAGATAAGAAAAAACATGCTTATGACAGCACATTATACAAGCAAACACGGACTAGTTTCAAAACGTCCAGAAGAACTTTATATGGCATTCTGCGATATGCGGAATTTCTCGCAACTCGCAGGTGACAAAGTCAAGGCCGATGTCAAGGCGGATTATGATAGCCTCAGTATTGAGGTTCAAGGATTCCGTATCGGGGTGAAGATAGATGAAAGATTGCCTTACAGTCTTATTAGGGTAATATCAACAGAGTCTCCGGTGGAATTCGTGGCGGCGCTTCATTTTGATAACTCGGAAGTCCCTGGAAAGACGGACTTTAGCGTCGTTCTTGATGCCAACCTCAACTTTATGATGAAATCAATGCTTGGGAGCAAGATTCAGCAAGGGCTTGATAAAGCGGTGGATACTCTGGTAGACATATCTGAGGGACGGATGCCGAATATGCCTGAGGGCTTCGGAAGATGATACCGGTTTCAGTACGGCTCAATCCTTTCAAGACTCCTCGCGAACGGATATCCATCTTTGATGATGCTTCGCCGGTTCCTTGGTCTCGCTACGGCCTTATACTTTCGCAAAGGCCGTCTTTTACTCTGATGCCTCTATTCCATGCCGGATGCTTTTATGTGCAGGACAGTTCTGCCATGTATGTTGGGCATGTGTTCAGGAAGATTCTTTCTTCATTTGGTCCTGGGCTCAGGGTTTTGGATTTGTGCGCTGCACCTGGTGGGAAGACGACTGATCTGTCGGTTTCTCTCCGTGAACGGTTTGGAGAGGATTGGACTCTCGTCTCGAATGAAGTGATGCGAGACCGCGTTAGGGTGTTGGATGATAATGTGGCGAAGTGGGGAGACCCGCGGGTGATGGTCACAAGTGTGGATCCTTCCGTGTTCGCTCGGTTTGACGGGGCTTTTGATATTATAGTGGCGGATGTGCCGTGCAGTGGAGAGGGAATGTTTAGGAAAGATGCGGAAGCGCAGCGGCAGTGGAGTGAGGACCTTGTGGAGCTATGTGCAGCCCGTCAGAAACGTATATTGGCAGATGTGTGGCCATCTCTGAAAGAGGGCGGTGTGTTGATATACAGTACATGCACTTACGAGGATGCTGAGAATGATAGTAATCTTGAGTGGGCGGCGCAGACTCTTGGGGGAAAGATCATCCCGTCTGAAGATGAATTTCCGGAGTATGGAGTGAAACTCACTCGCGCAGGCAGTCTTCTCAAGGCTGGAGATGTTCTCGGCGAAGGCCAGTGGGTAGGTGCTCTTCTGAAAACAGCCTTCTCTTCTGAATTCACGAGTGTGCACGATTTTAGTTCATTGAGGCCGTTGAGGAGGGTGTTCCTACCTAATGAGCGGCGAGGGATAGTGAAAGGTAAGGATTTTATTCCGGACGCAGATTGGGCTCTCAGTATTGATTTTGATAGGGATGCGTATCCGGTGGTGGATCTGGATGAGCAGTTGGCACTTCGTTTCCTTCATCGAGACACAATTGTTCTTCCCGATGCTCCTCTTGGTTACAACGTGGTGAGTTATTCAGGGGTGCCGCTTGGCTTTGTGAAGAATCTTGGAAGGAGATGTAACAATCTTTATCCTTCTGGGAGAAGAATATTAATGGATGTAAATAACGTAAAATGAATAAGATATACTTTGGATTGACGATGCTCTCTATGCTCGTTGGTGTTACAATGACAGCGCAGGACAAGGAACTCTCGGCGTCGTACAGGCAGAAGTTTGATCGGCAGGTTCGCAATGTCGGTGTTACTGGGGTTGGAGTGGAAACGATAGTAAGCAGGTGGGAAGAGGATTGTCCGGATGATCCAGATATGCTTGTGGCTAAGTTTGATTTTAACTACGCTAAATCAGTTTCTTCCGGAGTGGTTCAGAGGCCGACTCAAAGGTATCTTGGTGAAAAGCCTATTTTAACTCTGAAGGATTCTACCGGCGCTGATGTGTTCTATTATCAGGTGGCGGAATTCAATGATGAGTACTTCTCAATAGCGCTGCAGAGTATAAGCCGGGCTGTGCATTTGAAGCCACGTGAGTTGAGGTACCGTTTCGACAAAATCAATGCGCTTGTTGCTTATGAGAAGGATAGCCCAGACATGAGTTATTCTGAAATAAAGACGCTTGTAAGCGAGTATAGTTCTTCAAAAAATGATGAATGGACGCTTGATTCTAAGCCTTTGGCTGCCGGGGTTGATTCCCGAATATCTCCGGAATTCAGTCAGGCAATGGGTGAATACTGCTATGCCCTCTACAAGGTAGGAACACCGCTTGCGTATGACTATTTCCTTCAGCTCTCCACAATGATGAACAAACTTGAGCCGAAGAACCCTGTGTTTATCGATAATATCGGATCCTATTGGCAGGTAGCCAAGAAGAACAATAAGAAAGCGGAGAAGTATTACAAGAAGGCTCTCAAGATAGATCCGCAGGACTATGCGGCCACTACTAATCTCAAAATTATTCAGTCTTCGAAGTCTCAGAAGGGTCAATCCGGGAAATAAACATGCATGGTATTAGCATCAGCAGCATGATGACAACGAATGCTATAGAGTCGTATATCACTATGCGTGCGAAATCTATCTCCACTGGTATATATGAGACAAAGTAATTGGTGGGGTCGAGTTTTATCAGATGTGTGATTTTCTGTACGATACACAGTATTAAAGCGCAGGCGTTACCTACTAGCATTCCCTTGACTACGATAGATGCGGTAATGCGAAGGAATATCGACGCTATACCCTTGTCCCTCATCCCTAAGGACTTGAGCGTGCCTATAGTTGAGATGTTTCTGAATAAGAGTATCAGCAATCCGGATATCATGTTGAATCCTGCGACAATAATCATCAGTGCCAGAATGACAATCACGTTGAGGTCAATGAGTTCAAGCCAGTCATAGATGTGAGCAAAAGACTCTGCTGAGGATACAGCTACGAGCATTTCATCCTCATCTGATGCATTGGAGTATATTATTGCCCCTATCTCGGCTGCTTTCTCTTTTAGCGCTTCGGAGGAGCGATATTTTTCATCGAGAGTGATTTCAAGTGCCGACACTTGATGCTCTTTCCATCCGTTTACTCGTCTGAGGTCAGAAATAGGCATCTCAACAATGATGTTCTGTGTGCTGCCAAGCATATCTTCCTTGACGGACGTTACGGTGAGTTTTCTTATCTTCAGCCTTTTGGAAGAGAAATATGCATAGAATTCGTCGCCTTCTGAAAGGTTTAGGCTAGATGCAAGTTCTTTCGGAACAATTGCATGGAGTGATGAGTCCGGGCTGCTTACTCCCTTAAAGAGGACTCCTCGTATGACTGAACCTTTTTTTGCAATTCCTGCAGCATATATTACTCCTTGAACCACTTCGACACCCTTGGTATTCAAAATGTTTTCGAGGTAGCTTGGGCTGTCCGTAATGGGATCATCTTTGTCAAGATAATTCTGAAAGGTTGGTGCAATCTGGATGTCTCCGCTCACAGCGCTTATCTCCCTTCCGATAGTCCTTCTGAATCCAGAGGATACGGACTGCGCTATGATAATAACAAAGAAAGAAATGGCTATCAGTACGATAGCCATTTCTCCTTTGGTTTTGAGCCGGGATGCTATGAACCTTTCAGCTTTCACGGTGAAAAAATTACCAGATGATAACCCTTTCACTTTCAGGCCTCCACATTGGGTCTCCTTCCTGAATGTCAAATGCTTTGAAGAAGAACGGGAAGTTCCTTACTGTGACGTTGACGCGGTTCTCGGCAAGAGAGTGTACGTCCAACTTGGTTAGACGGGCTTTCTCTTCATCGGTGGCGTTTTGTGCCCAGAGGTGGGCAAAGCCTAGGAAGAATCTCTGGTCAACGTTGAATCCGTCAATATCTGCTGGCTGTTTGTCACCGAGGGCATTGTGAAGAGCGGTGTAGGCGATGCTAACTCCGCCGTGGTCTGCGATGTTCTCCCCGAGTGTGAGCTGTCCGTCTGCGTGAAGTCCCGGAAGGATTTCCACTTCGCTGTATTGATTGACAAGAATAGCTGTCTTGGCTTTGAACTTGGCTTCGTCTTCTGCTGTCCACCAATTGGTCATGTTGCCGTCAGAGTCAAAGAGCCTGCCTTGGTCATCGAATCCGTGAGTCATCTCATGCCCTATGACCACTCCGATGGCGCCATAGTTGATAGCGTCGTCAGCATCGATGTTGAAGAATGGTGGCTGGAGGATGGCTGCAGGGAAGCAGATTTCGTTGGTGGTAGGGTTATAGTAGGCATTGACTGTCTGTGGAGTCATTCCCCATTCGCTCTTGTCGGTTTTCTTCCCGAGTTTGCTGAAGTTGTCAGCTACATACCATGCGTTGGCAGCGCGGAGGTTGTCATAGTAACTGAGCTTCGGATCCACTGTAAGGCTAGAATAGTCCTTCCATTTGTCAGGGTAGCCAATCTTAACTGTGAAGTTAGAAAGTTTTTTCTCGGCATATTCCTTGGTCTGGTCAGACATCCATTCGAGAGAAGCGATGTGCTCTCCAAGAGATTTCTGGAGCTGATTGACTATTTCCAGCATCTTCTGCTTGTTCTCTTCAGGGAAGTACTTCTTTACATACATCTGTCCCACAGCCTCTCCGAGAATGCTGTTAGGGACGCTCATGGCGCGCTTCCATCTTGGCTTTTGCTCGGTGACGCCGCTCATTGCCGTGCTGAAGAAATCGAAGTATGCTGAGTAGAAATCATCTGAAAGTGAGGTGGATGCGTCCATGATAAGATGGGCTGCAAGATAATCTTTTAGAGTCTCGAGGCTGCTGTCTGCATAGAGTTTAGAGAATCCCTCGAAGAATGAAGGCTGCTCAACTATTACCTTGTCCTGGTCTGGAAGTCCGAGAGTCTTGAAGAAAAGTGCAAAATCAAATCCTTTGTATGCAGAGACAATCTGTGCCGTGCTCATAGGATTGTAGAGCTTGGTATAGTCCCTATTCTGGATACTTGTCCATGAGAAGTCTGCGAGAGCGTCTTCTGTCCTGACGGCATTCTGTGCCTTAACTTCAGGGTTTTCAACACCGCACAGGGAGAAGAGTTTCACCATCATCTGCTGATATTTATCGTGAAGTTCAGCATTTGACGGATCCACATAGTAGTCACGGTCACCCATGCCAAGACCTCCCTGACCGAGATAGAGCACCTGCGTATCACTGTCCATAAGGTCTGCATCGACCCCTACACCGAAGAATCCTCCGGAGCCATATTTGTTTAATTCGGCAAGTACCTTGGCAAGTTCCTGCTTGTCAGAGGCTGAATAGATGGTATTCAAATCCTTGAGCACTGGTGTAGCCCCTTCGGAATTCAGCCTTGTGGAATCAAGTCCCTGCTTGTAGAGGTCTACGATTTTCTGGTCGTTCGTGCCTGCTGCAGGATTCATTTTGGACATCTCTGCGAAGAGGTTGTTGAGTCTTTCGACGTTGTCCTCTCGGAGCTTGTCGAATGAGCCGAACCGTGCATATTCAGGCTTGAGAGGGTTGTTCTTGACCCAGTTGCCGTTGGCGTAAGAATAGAAGTCCGTCTTAGGGCTTACGTTAAGGTCCATATAGCTAGTATCAAGAGCCGGGACCTTGTCTCCCTTCTGCTGGCATGAAACTGCCGCAATGAGTAAAGGAAGCATCAACACTACTGTTTTTTTCATTAGAAAAACTTTTAATACGAGCACAAAGATAGCGAAAATCACTCTAATTTGCTATTTTTGTGTCGTTTGGTTACTTGATAGAAGTGGAAAAATGGTTCGTATAGATAGAACAAACATACTATATCGTTATGTTATGGCCACTCTGGGATTATTCCTTGTCTCATTCGGCGTGGCCGTCTCGATAGTGGTCAATCTTGGTACCGCGCCACTCTCGTGCGCTGCATACGTACTCAATCTCCGGTTTCCGTCATTGAGCGTGGGGACTTTTATATTCATCGTCAATATGGTGTATATGCTCGTGCAGATGGTTGTGCTCCGGAGAAGATTCAGGCCACGTAACCTTATGCAGATTCCCGCTTCCTTGCTCTTTGGCTACCTTACCGACATCTCTCTATGGATATTGTCCGGATTCTATCCGGAATCTATCCCGGTTAGGCTTATTGTTCTTGTTGGTGGGTGTGTGGTTACGGCAATAGGTGTGAGTCTGGAGGTGCATTCTAAGGCATGGATGCTTTCTGCTGAGATGACAGTGGATGCTTTCTCCTCTACGCTTGGAAAGCCATTTGACAAGGTGAAGGTCGTGATGGACTCAACAATGGTCGTGATAGCAGCGGCTCTTTCTTGGGTTTTCTTTGGCAATCCTTTTGGAAGTGGCCATTTCGAGAACTTCGCTGACGTGCTTTTCTCTAGAGTCCCGGGCATTGTGAACGGTATCGGTACCATAATCATGGCATTTCTGCCTGGGATGCTGATGAAGTATGTTTCTCCTGCTCTGGGCAGATTCTTTTGAACTGCTCGTACACTGATATAACCGTCTCGACGTAGTTTATGGTCTCTTTGCCCTTGAATACTCCTAGCCTGACAACTCCCGTATCTAACACAGACTCGTCGTTCATTTCCGGGATTACTTCAATGACGCTCTCCCAATGCCCCGTATCCACTCCGCGCAACTCTGCAAGCCGGATGATGTCGTCTATTCTTCCGACTCCGGCATTATAGGCGGCGAGAGCGTATTTGAACAACTCTTCTTTACTTGCTGCTACTTTGGAGTATCGTTTTAGCAGGCTGTTGAGAAGATTGGCTCCAGCACTGATATTTTCTTCAGGGTCGAGAGGGTCGGTGACTCCGTAGTTTTTAGCTGTGTGCGGCATCATCTGCATCAAGCCGCGTGCGCCACGGTGCGATTGTGCCTCGATGTGGAATCTTGACTCTTGATAAATGATGGCGGCAAGCATCCTCCAGTCCCATCCGAGAGAGTCTGCCTTCTCTTTGATGATACTATCGTACGGACTAAGTCTTTCACGCTTGCGGCTTCTGAAAACATTGTACCGGGACATGAAAGATTCGCGTACAGCATCGTTTTCTTCTCTGCTGCGCCATAGGTCAATCCACTTATTGAGGTTTTCCATCTCATGCTCCTCATCCTCTCGCATTATCCATATACTAAGACTGTCTATGGGCGACGAAGCAATGAGACTATCAAGTTGTAACCCGTGCTCAAATGGGACTACCAATATGTCAATAACTCCTCTGCGGAGCGAGTCAAGATATGAGGCATTCTTCTCCCTTATGCTGATATCTATGGTGCGTTCATCGCTTTGCGCATAGCGTTCAAGAAGATAGTAATTATAGCCGACGACAAGGGAACTTGTGGTGTCCGCAAGGGCGTCAAGTTCAAGTACGCTGACAAGGTGTGGCGTGAGACTTCTTTCTTCGATTGGCTTAATGGTATAAAAGGATGCGATGATGACAGCTGCGCAAATCGCTGCGGTGATGCCTGATACTATGTAGAAACTCCTGTCTTCTCTATGCATAAAAAATATGTGTCCCCTCGGTGGAGGATTATCTCTGGGTCGGTTTTCCCGTAGGCTGGATGTAGAAAGGCCAATAGATACCTATCTTCAGCCCATCGAATCCTCTCTGCGTGACGATGTATCTGTCAGCACTGAAGTAGTCTGATTTTCGCATCGGCCATCCCTGTCCTGCATTCTGAAATTTAACGAAAATGCAGGCTCGCTTCCACTGGAAGTTCAGAAACACATCAAAATACGGGCCATTCGTGTAGGTGCGCTCATTCTGGTTGTAGAATACGCCAAGCGTTGGATTCCATGCCGGAGAGTTCCATGCCGTGTTGTAGAATGCGTTGGCTCCAACCTGCATTGCGAGCACATCTTTCCCTTCATCGTTTTTCTGAATGACGAATTGTAGAAAATACCTGAGATTTAATGCTAATGTTGGTACTGGTACAATATCTTCGTCTGAGGAAAGCTGGAAGAGCAGCTTGTTGTCCATGTGAAGATGTCCAAGCACGAATTCCTTTCTTAGATGTGCAGACAGTACGTTTACTGGTTTCTGACCCTGCCTTGCTATGCCTTTGGCATCGTAATAAGTGTTGCCTGAGAGAAGTGCGTATCCGACCCCTGCATTGATCTTCCATCGCGGTATGTCTACCTCACCCTGAAGGGTAGTGGTGGATATCTTGGAGAAGTCGTTGTCCCACTTGAAGTGGTTGGAACTGAAATGCTTGAGATAGTATGTAGGCTCGTCAAGCCTAGTCTCGAAGTTTACCTTGAGGCTTAGCGGGCTATTGCGGGCACGCCTGAAAGGGTAGAAATTCACTTGTCCGTTGGCCTGGACGGAGAAATCCCCGGCATTGGCGCCGAGAAGATTGATCTTGCCCTTTGCACCCCAGAAAAAGTACCCTCTGAACTGTCCTTCGGCTCCGGCGTAGGCATAGAAACTATTCTCTTTGTGGGTGGTTGGCCGTACGCTGGTGCTGTCGAAATATGTACGTAGCATGTCGCCCACACCAATATCAAGCTTGGATACTACCGCTTCACTGGACCATGGCTGGAGCCTGATATAGAGCTTGTTGTCAATCTTGCGGACCCTCATCGAGTCAGCACTGGCAGTGGGGTTGTAGTTGAATACTTGATTGTAGAATGCCTTTCCGGCTGCATCGCTGATCAGATCCGTGTAGTTGCGAGTGTAGGTGGAGAATTCACTGCTATGCCCAATAAAAGCACTTGTGATGTCCCTATTCAGGCTATCAGAACTAAAATGATAGGTGCTATCACGCGAAGCCTTCATCTTCTCGATGAAGGTAAATGGGATGCGGAGCTGCTGTTCGAGAAAGAATGTATTTTTCTTGGTCTTTGATGAGGCTGACTGAAGATTTACTGGGATGTCTCTGGCATCAACGGTGGTGTCGTTCACCCACTTGATATCCTGCATTCCGCCGTTCTCCTGGCGGCTTACCATATTGCGAAGATAGCCTGCGTGCAAGGTGTACTTTTTCCCGAGGTAATTGACCTGCACGGCAGTGGTTTTGTTGGCTGTTTCCTCTCGCTCTAGCATGCCCCCGCCTCCGAATCTGTCGTAGAGGAGACTGAAGTTAAGTGCTGGTGTGATATTCTGGGTGGTAAATAGATGCAGATTGTCGGACTCTCTAGCACTCTTTCCGAAGAGGGTGCCGAAGTAACATAACTCCGTGTAAGGGGTCTTGCTGTTGTAGTGAAGGGTTGTTCGCGGTGATGCGCTCCAGGCTTCCAGTGCATCATAGAACTCCACATTTTCGTCACTTTTGCGGTTGAACCAGTTGTAATACTGGACCGGCGAGCCGGCCACTCCGAGCCAGGTTGCATTTACATCGCGCCGTTGGAACGGATAGTCGTAATAGTGGAAATTGTAACTTGTATCTGGAACCGATGGCTTTATGTCCCCAAAATCCTGTCCTGCTGTCCATGTTATGAGCCTCTTATACTGCATGGAATCAGGTATGGCGTAGGTTTCAAGTATTCTCGGTGTGTTCTCCACTATACTATCGCGGATTTCTTTCTCTTGCTCCTTGGCTTTGCGAAGGGAATCGGCGCGAGCTGTCATACGCTTGGCCTTTTGTTCAGCATCATATTTCTTCCGCTCTTTCCTATCCAGAGAATTATACCATTTCTCGAATGCAGCCTTGGCTTTGGCGGTGGAGTCGGCTATGTATATGGAATCTATCTTATCCCATAGCGAAGAGTCCAACAGTTGTCTGAGTGAGTCCCTAGGGCTGAGTTTTTTGGTGCTGTCTGTGTCTGATTCAAGACTTAGTCCGGCTTTGTCAAGGGCGGCGGCAAGACTGTCTATAACGATATCAGAACTATGCCTTGTGTTGTGCTTGTAGGCGTCTGACGGGTAGAGGACAGTGTCCATTGCAGGAGAGTCTATATTGCGGGAGGGTGACGAGTCTCTAAGTGGGGAAGTCATTACTGTGCCTAGGGAGACCCCGGCACTGACGAGCATCACTGCGGCTGGAAACAATATGCGAGAAAAACGCTTCATTCACCTATATGCATGGAACTGGCAAATTTAGTAACTTTTTGCTAATCGCACAAATGCGCTAGGCCAGCTGGGCAGCGGCTGAAAAGAGTCTTGTTTGCGAAACCTGAGTAAAATGCATATCTTCGTAGGACAAAACCAAATAATACAATGTCACGACTCGAGTCTTTATATCAGTCATTTACAGGCTACAAGCCTTTCGAAATGAATCTTTTGCCGCTTTCTGGCAGTGCACGCAAATATTATCGGCTTTCCGGAGAAGGCGGTACTTTAATAGGCTGCATCGGAACAAATCCTGCTGAAAACAAGGCTTTCCTCTCTATTGATGAAGCCTTCTGTGATGCTGGTTTCCATGCTCCTAGAGTCTATGCTGTGTCGGAAGATGGAATGGAATATATTCAGGAGGACTTGGGAGATGGGCAATTGTTTGAGCTTCTCAAACCACAGATTCCATCCGGGAATTTTTCTTCTGATCAGAAGAACTGGCTTCGGGACACTCTGTCTCTTCTACCAGCTGTGCAGTTCAAAGTGGGGGAGAGGATGGATTGGAGCGTATGCTTTCCGGATCAGGAGTTCAACGAGCGCATGGTCAATTTCGACCTTAATTATTTCAAATACGACTTTTTAAAGCTTACCGGACTCGAATTCGATGAAATAAAACTCCAAGATGATCTGGACAGGCTTCGTGCTGATTCGCTTGACTATGACGGCAACTGCTTTATGTACAGGGATTTTCAGGCGCGTAATATTATAATCAAGAATGGAGAGCCTTGCTTTATTGACTTTCAGGGTGGCCGCCGTGGACCGTTGCAATATGACCTTGCGTCTTTTCTATGGAATGCCGGCACGTCTTTCAGCCCGGAGTTGAGGGGAGAGTTTGAGGAGTGTTATCTGCGCTCACTTTCCAATTTTATCACATTTGATGAGAAAACATTTCGGGAGAAGTACCGCCTGATTACCCTTGTGAGACTGCTCCAAGAATTCGGAGCCTATGGCTTTAGAGGCCTTGTGGAGAGGAAGCAGCTCTTTATTGACTGTTTCGCCCCGGGGCTCCGCTGTATAAGAGAGTTGATTTCTGAGCCGTTCTCGAGGTATCCTTATCTCAATAGTCTCCTTGGTCGTCTATCAGAAGAATGGGATGGAAGTACAGTTCTTCCTGGGTTAAAGGTTAACTTATGAAAGCCCTGATCTTTGCTGCCGGACTTGGTACCAGATTGCGGCCTATTACTGATAATATGCCCAAGGCTCTTGTTCCGGTGAACGGAACTCCTGTGCTTGAGATGGTGATTCGAAAACTCCAGTCTGCTGGTATCAATGAATTTGTAATCAATGTCTTCCATTTTGCAGACATGGTGGAGAAGTTCCTTTGTGAACATGATGGCTTTGGCTCACATATATGTATTTCACGCGAAGATCGTTTCATCGATGGTCGTCCGGGGACGGAGCCGTTGGAGACAGGCGGAGGAATTAAGAGGGCTGCGCGTTTTCTTGATAAGGAAGCACGTTTTCTTGTGCACAATGTGGATATCTTAAGCAATTTGGACATAAGATGGTTCATATCTGAGGATGCTGCCTTTGCTGAAGAGCCTCTTGCGAGCCTTCTTGTATGCGAGTCTTCTGAGTCAGATCGATATCTCCTTTTCGATGAAGGTATGAGGCTTGTTGGCTGGACCAATGTGCGCACTGGAGAAGTTAAGACACCTTTTCCTGGGTTTGATGTAAAAAAATCCCGCAGATTGTCTTTCTGCGGGATACATATTCTATCTGCGAGAATTCTACCCATGATGGAGTCTTGGCCAGAGCGGTTCTCCATTATTGATTTTTATCTTGCCGCTGCAGCTCATGAGATTATCCGAGGAGTGATAGTCCCTCAGGGTTTTCGGATGATAGATATCGGCTCTCCAGAAAAACTTGATGAAGCTCAAAAGAACTGCTTTTATCTGTAATTAATTACTTCTCTCTAGTAATCTGGAATTCTACGATATCATACTCGTCAGGGCTTCCGGCAATTTTCCCATCTTTCACGAATCCATAAGACATTGTCTGGACTTCGAAGTACTTTCCGTCTTTCTGGAAGAACTCAGGGAACATGGAGATTTTCTCTTTTCCTGCTCCGGCATCCACAATGGAACCTTTGTATATGACGTCGTCATAGTCTGACGTATACAATGATCCGCTATATGACAGACATGCCATAAGACGGACTTCATATTCTACTCCGCCAATAGAGGTCTTTCCGAGGTACTGGTATCCGTCTATGATGATTTTTTTCGTGGCTGCGTCATATTTTGCCACGAAAGGGAAGTCTATTCCTGCATTGCTCTCTGACCATCCGCTTACCTTGAAAGATTTATTGGGGGTCAATTGTTCGATCTTGATGGTATATGTTAGGGAAGACTTCCAGTCCTTGGTGGTTTTCCCGGTAACGGTCCATTCTCCAAGGAAAGCTTTGTATGCGTCATCAATCTCTCCTGTCGGTTCCGCTTCAAGAGTTGCAGTTGCTGACTTGAAATACCACTTGCCATTGTAAGGGAAGAGAACGGCGAAGATATATTCTGTTTCTGGGTCTAGGTCACTTGTGATCCTTGAGAATCCTCCCTTGCCTTGAATATCAGATACTTCGTTCTCTTGGAGGGGCGTGTTGACTACGTAGGTCATAAGTTCTGGCGATGACGCAAGAACATCATTCACTGACATTCCCTCGAAGATGGCCATGCATGTGGCGTCCCACTGTGTCTTGCTCATCAGAGTAGCGAAGATGGTTGAAGGGTCAAGCTCCATGAAGTTCCTTATGGTAACATCAGCACGAGCAGTATTGTATCCGTGATAGCCTTCAAGTTCTCTATCGTATGCACAAAGACTTACTTCGAGTTCTGGTTCAGGAACTGGGGTCGTGTACATCTTGGTCTGAAGGAAAGAGTCCCCGTTAGGATCCACACCCATTATTGCCAGCACATATTCTCTCCCTGGCTCAACTTTCCATGAGTCTGTATAGGTGTTACCGGCGTGAAGCCCATATTCATAGAGGAAGTCCTTTATCCTCTTCTCGTCCGAGCCTTCGAACTTAGCGTCGTACTGGTCTTTTTTGTACAGGTCGTAGCAAATATAGCTGATAGCATAATCGGAGAACTCCATTCTCACAGAGATGCGTTCTGGGCTCACCGTTTCATCGGTAAAGTTTACTTCTCCAGTGGTTGAACCTGCCTCAGGCAGAGTCATTTCGATATATTCAGGTGTTCCGGTCCAGCCAGTCTCGCCGTCAACGTAACTAAAGAGGGCATAATATGACTGACCGCCATATAGTGTGACTTCTTGGTTGCGTAATGTATTCTCCTGATCATTGGCCCAAGTGTAGTCAGATGGCTCTGAGGCCTCTGAACCGTAACTTGCAAGGAGATTCCAGAGGAAAACGTTCATGTCAAACTCTGATCCCTCATCTTCCATGCTTGAAGCAAGGAGGTGGTTGAAATACCATCCTTCGATGTAAGCATGACGGTAGGTTCGTCCCGGCTCTGAATTAACGTGATAAGAAAGGCTGGTTTTGGATACATCTCCTGGGGAGAGTACCAACTTCGCTTCTGCTTCAGCCGTGCTCACGGAGATGGAACTCTCCATTTCAGAGACTTCATTTCTTGCAGCCACGTAAATCCAATACTTGGTATTGGCGGTGAGGGCTTCTACTGTGATAGTTTGGGGCTCTTCTGTAACCTTCTCTAAATTGCCGTGCTGGAAAATGTATTCGACTCCATTTACTTCCTCTTCCGGGTTAGAGGTGCAGTACCATGCAAATGAATCCGAGTGCTTGGCAGATACGGAAAACGAGATGTGATCATTGCCAATCTCCGTGATTTCCATATTTACTTCCACCTTGTCTTTGGTGGTTTCTGGTCCCTTTTCTTTATTGCAGGACACCAACGCAATAAGTGTCATGCAGACCATTACTGCATGTTTGATAAGACTTGACTTCATATTCTAAAAACTAACTAACACTCAAATATAATAAATAATATTAAAAATATAATAAAGTCAAAAAACTTATGTATTTTAAAGTCATTTTGAATATTAAAACGGCAACCCTGCACCATAATAAACAGGCGGCTCGCTGAGGACACGAATATCCTTATCCTCGAAGAGTTTTGCCTGTTTTTGCAGTTTCTCCAGATACTCAGTGCGAAGAGACAAATTGTCAAGTTCTTCTCTTCGTGCTTTGCTGATCTCCAGAAACTTATCCTCCATATCTATTCCCAAGAACCTGCGCCCAAGCAAGTTGGCCGCTATCCCTGTCGTGCTGCTTCCGGTAAATGGATCCAATATCCAAGCTCCAGGTTCTGTGGAAGCCTGAATTATTCTCGACAATACACACAGTGGCTTCTGCGTAGGATGCTTCCCACACGATTTCTCCCATTTGGCAATCGCAGGAAGTGTCCAAACATCACGCATCTGAGTACCCCCATTTATCTCTTTCATCAACTCATAATTGAAGTAGTGAGCGACTTTCTGCTCCTTTCGAGCCCAAAGGATATATTCAGCAGAGTACGTGAAATACCGGCACGAAAGGTTTGGTGGGGGATTGGTCTTCACCCAAGTAATGCAATTCAAAATCTTGAATCCAAGTTCCGTCAGGCATCGGGCGATAGAAAAGATATTGTGATATGTCCCGCTTACCCAGATTGTACCGTTGCTCTTTAACTTCTCTCGGCAAGCCGAAAGCCAAGCCTTGTCAAACCGATAATCTTCCTCAAATCCCTTAGATTTATCCCACTCGCCTTTATTTACAGACACCATCTTCCCACTCTGAACGCTGATGCCCCCATTAGACAGATGGTATGGCGGATCAGCGAAAATCATATCAAACTTGAACTCAAATTGAGATAAAAGTTTGATACAATCACCTTTAGCCAAAGTGAAATCCTTATTTTCAGACTTGAAGAAAGGAGTAATCATACACGAATCAGATTTGAAATAACACCATCCTCCAAATCCTTGATATTATAGAGATTCTCAAGAACATCGAAAGTCTCTTTCAGATTGTTCCGGGCATTTATCCAGCCTTGACCATCAGTGAACCACACAAACTTGAAGAAATCCAAATCCTTGGTCTCCAATGTTATTGTCTTATAACTCCGCGCGGTCTCATTCAGCTTGGAACCAGAACTGGAATAGAAGTTCGTCTCGATGCCATAAATCATATTCGGACATTTGATGACGAAATCAAATCTCTTTTCCGCACTTCCATTATTGGAGATTGAAGACAGATTTACATTCCACTTTTCCTCAATCTCGTGAATATACATTTCTTTGAAATAGGTCTCACCTTTTACAAGGCCGGCTTGAATGAGATAACTCTCAACAAGATTTTCCATTAAATGACCACCACGATTCTTGCGTCCGTTAGAGTCAAGTCCAGTCTCGACACCAGTCACATAGTCCACCAGATTGTTTATCAGATGATTCTTCATAAGATCGAACAAACCAGTCTTTCTCATAAAGACCTTATACTGAGATGATGGATGGTTTCTCTTTACGAAATTGTAGCAGAATGCTCCTTCTTCATCCATAGCGAAAATATCCATCTCGCGTTTGGCCAGAAGTATAGGAATGCACTGTAGAGTCTCCGGGTAACGCTCGATTATTTTCTCAAAATCCTCCTCGATATTTTGTGACCCTATCAATGAATTAAGAATGTTCAGTTCAATCCTGAGCGTATCGACATTGGCAAACACTTTGGGGAAGTCAATGTAATATTTATAATCGGCAATGGAGCTGCGGAACTCACCAAGCCAAGCGTTAAAATCCCTCATATAATGTGCTATATTATGTTGGTAATCATTATCTCGGACAACTTTCCCCGTCCTGCCGCATTGGCATTGATCATTCTGGATGCGGAAACACGTTTGATGCTGAACCTCTGATAGATATTGTCAAAGAAGTTACCGGAAGCTGTATCCTTTGCCGGATCCGAATTGCTGGCGACAAACAGTGCCTTCTTCTCCGCAATGCGATTGCAGAAATCCCTCAAACGAATCTGTTCATCATCGTCAAATCCTTCCTTTGAATATGAAGTAAATGAAGATGTCACCGTGATAGGCTTGTATGGAGGATCAAAATAGAAAACTGAATGCTCGTCAGCATATTCCTCTGTCTGTGCGAAATCCCCACAAAGAATAGTCACCCGTTTAAGAAGTTCTGAATCAGCCCTCAAAGTCTCTGCATCGCAAATCTTAGGATTTGAATACTTCCCGAACGGAACATTAAAGGCCCCCTTTGAATTGACACGATACAAACCATTAAAGCAAGTCCTATTCAAGAATATGAACAACGCAGCAGTCTCGACATCGCTCTCCGGATGCTCATTGTATCGACTACGCTTCCCGAGAAAATAATCTTTCCTACCGTCATCATTCATAGCTTGATACTCAGCCTGATATTCTGCCAATACATCGATCAGTTCCTCAACCTTATTCTTGATGACAGAATAAGTGCAAACAAGTTCCCGGTTGATGTCATTGATGACAGCCTGTTCAATGTTCGGAAACTCTTGAAGAATCCAGAACAGCACAGCCCCTCCACCGACAAAAGGCTCCACATAAGTAATGCCTTTTCTCCTGCTCAAATCAACGGGCAGAGACCGTCTCACCTCATCCAGAAGCTGAGACTTCCCACCAACCCACTTCACAAAAGGCTTAGCCTTAACGTTACTGTCTTTCAAAACCATTTCCCAAAGTCCTTTTGATGGCAAAAATACTACAAACTTTTGATATTGCATAGTATGCAATTATGCGGGGTTGATGTAAGAGTCTTATCAAGTCTCTTAATGGGATTTAAAATATTATTAATACAACAAGAGCGCGGCTTTCAGTCCATTGACTTCTCGGCCACGCTCTCGTTGCTTTTATCTATGTACAGACTAAAGGTCGTTAAGTTCCTGAGCCATTTCGTCCTTTCGTCCGACGATGATGTCCTGGTATGCTTTAAGACCTGTACCTGCAGGGATGAGATGTCCGCAGATGACGTTCTCCTTGAGCCCCTCAAGATGATCGACTCTTCCTCTGATCGCTGCCTCACTGAGAACCTTGGTGGTTTCCTGGAATGAAGCTGCTGAGATGAAACTATCGGTCTTGAGCGCTGCCCTTGTGATACCCTGAAGGATGAGCTTCGCAGTGGCAGGTCTCGTCGGCCTTACCGCGATCATCTCAAGACCCTGTCTCTGCAGAGAGTCGTTCTCACTGCGAAGTTCGCGAGCACTGATGATATCTCCTTCATGATATTTCTGGGAACCACCAGCGTTGAGGATGAAGAACTTACCATAGATACTGTCATTTACATCCATAAATTTCCACTTATCCACCATCTCCTCTGCGAGGAATTCGGTGTCTCCTGGATTGGTAATCTCCACCTTGCGCATCATCTGGCGAACGATAATTTCGAAGTGCTTGTCGTTAATCTTCACACCCTGAAGACGGTAGACAGCCTGAACCTCGTTTACGATGTATTCCTGTGCCTTTACAGGTCCGAGTACATTGAGGATGTCGCTTGGGGACACTCCACCATCTGAAAGCGGTGTTCCTGCTTTGACATAGTCATTCTCCTGTACCAGAATCTGTTTTGTAAGAGGTACCAGATAGTGCTTCTCAACTCCGTACTTGTTCTGTACGATAATCTCGCGGTTTCCTCTCTTGACCTTACCCATGACAACCTCACCGTTAATCTCGGAGATGATAGATGGGCTGGAAGGGTTACGGGCTTCAAAGAGCTCAGTAACTCGAGGAAGACCTCCGGTGATATCGCTTGCCTTTCCGACTGCACGAGGAATCTTCATGATGACGTCACCGACCTTGACCTTGTCTCCACTTTCAGCGAGGATATGTCCTCCTACAGGGAGGTTGAGGGTCTTGATGGTATCTCCAGCCTCGTTGAGAATATGCAGGGTAGGGGTCTTGGTCTTGTCCTTAGACTCGATGATGACTTTGTCTGTACTTGTGGAGAACTCGTCGGCGCTTTCCTTCTTGTAGGTTACACCTTCGATCATGTTCTCGAACTGCACAATACCTGAAGTCTCCACGATGGTGGTGGCGTTGTATGCATCCCAGTCGCAGATGAGATCTCCCTTGCTTACCTTGTCCCCGTCGTTTTTGTAGAGGACGGCTCCATAAGGAACATCATACTGTGAATAGGTGATTCCTGTGTTTTCATCTATGATGCGAAGCTCTGTCATTCGACTCACAACGACAGTCTCTATCTTGCCATCATCTGTTGTCCTGTCTATGGTACGGAGTTCCTCGAATTTGAGAATACCGTCATATTTGGACTCAATGGATGAGTCTGCGGCAGAAGAAGATGCTGTACCACCGACGTGGAAGGTACGGAGCGTAAGCTGGGTACCAGGCTCTCCGATGGACTGTGCGGCGATGACTCCGACTACTTCTCCCTTCTCCACCATTCTGCTTGTAGCGAGGTTGCGTCCGTAGCACTTAGCGCACACGCCCTTGCGGCTCTCGCAGGTGAGTACTGAACGGATTTCCACCTGCTCAATAGGAAGAGAATCAATGAGGTCTGCTTCTTTCTCCCTGATTTCCTCTCCTGCTTTGATAATAAGCTCTCCGGTAAGAGGGTTGAAAATATCATGCACAGAGGTACGTCCGAGAATTCTTTCTCCAAGGGACTCTACCACTTCATCCTTATTCTTGATGGCAGTAGCTATAAGTCCGCGAAGTGTGCCGCAGTCTTCTTCATTGATGATCACATCATGTGACACATCTACAAGCCTACGAGTCAAGTAACCTGCATCTGCTGTCTTGAGGGCGGTATCTGCAAGACCTTTACGAGCTCCGTGGGTAGAGATGAAGTACTCAAGCACTGTCATTCCCTCCTTAAGGTTGGAGACGATAGGGTTTTCGATGATGTCCGCACCTGAAGCTCCCGCTTTCTGCGGCTTGGCCATAAGTCCACGCATACCGCAGAGCTGCTTGATCTGGGTGGTAGAACCACGGGCTCCTGAATCAAGCATCATGTATACAGGGTTGAATCCCTGCTGGTCCTCAGAGATCTGCTTGGTCACGATCTTCGTGAGTTTGTTATCCACAGCTGACCAGAGGTCGATGACCTTGTTATAACGCTCGTTGTTGGTGATGAAACCATTCTCGAAATCGTCGCGAATGGCTGCAACCTGTTTGTAGGCATCTTCTACGAGAGTAGTCTTCTCTGCAGGGACAAGTACGTCTCCGAGGTTGAATGAGATACCTGCGCGGAACGCCTGATAGTATCCGAGGTTCTTGATATCGTCAAGGAACTTGGCTGTACGTGTCACACCAGTATGCTTGATGACATTGGTGATGATCTTCCTGAGAGACTTCTTGCCGAGAACTTCGTTCACGTAAGGTACTTCCTCAGGGACGAACTGGTTGACGATGATACGTCCTGCCGTAGTCTCTATGATCTGTGTGCCCTTGGACGGGTCCTGCTTGTCTACAGGGACTCTGACCTTGATGAGCGCATGCATCTCGATAGCCTTCTCGTTGTATGCCACAATCACCTCTTCAGGAGAATAGAAACACATTTTCTCTCCCTTTGCACCAGGACGAATCTTTGTGATGTAGTACAAGCCGAGCACCATGTCTTGTGAAGGTACAGTGATAGGAGCTCCGTTGGCTGGGTTCAGAATGTTCTGGGAGCCGAGCATGAGGAGCTGAGCTTCCATCACCGCTGCGTTTCCGAGAGGAAGGTGGACTGCCATCTGGTCACCATCGAAGTCGGCGTTAAACGCTGTACAAGCGAGAGGGTGAAGTTGTATGGCCTTGCCTTCTATCATTCGTGGCTGGAAGGCCTGGATACCAAGTCTGTGAAGGGTAGGTGCACGGTTGAGAAGTACCGGATGTCCCTTCATTACGTTTTCAAGGATATCCCATATTACAGGGTCTTTCCTGTCGACAATCTTCTTGGCTGACTTGACCGTTTTTACGATTCCACGCTCAATAAGCTTGCGGATAATAAACGGTTTGTAAAGTTCGGCAGCCATGAATTTAGGAAGACCACACTCGTGCATATTTAGTTCCGGACCTACTACGATGACTGAACGTGCTGAATAATCGACACGTTTACCGAGGAGGTTCTGACGGAAGCGTCCCTGCTTACCCTTAAGTGAGTCAGAAAGTGACTTGAGAGCTCTGTTGGACTCGCTCTTCACGGCAGAAGACTTCTTGGAGTTGTCGAAGAGTGAATCCACGGCCTCCTGAAGCATACGTTTCTCGTTGCGAAGAATTACTTCCGGAGCCTTAATCTCAATAAGTCTCTTGAGACGGTTGTTGCGGATAATCACACGTCGATACAAGTCGTTTATATCAGAGGTCGCGAAACGTCCGCCGTCAAGAGGGACGAGAGGACGAAGATCTGGCGGGATGACCGGGATGACCTTCATAATCATCCATTCAGGACGGTTGATGCCCTTTGACTCCTGGAACCATTTGACCACCTGAAGTCTCTTAAGGATATCCGCTTTGCGCTGCTGAGAGGTCTCAGTGAGCATCCTCTGGCGGAGTTCTTTTCCGAGCTCCTCTATGTCAATTTCCTTAAGGAGGTCATATACACCTTCTGCACCCATTTTGGCAATGAACCTATCCGGATCAGAAGCCGGGAGATTCTGATTGCCTGGAATACGGGCGAGTACATCAAGGTATTCGTCCTCGGAGAGAAGGTCCATCTTCTCGCATCCGCTCGTGCCTGGTTTAACTACGATGTATTTCTCGTAGTATATTACAGATTCAAGCTTCTTGGCAGGAAGTCCGAGAAGTGCGGAAATCTTGTTTGGAGCAGACTTGAAGTACCATATATGAGCTACAGGAACGGTGAGGTTGATGTGACCCATTCTTTCTCGGCGTACTTTTTTCTCAGTCACCTCTACCTTACATCTATCGCAGACTATTCCGCGGTAGCGGATTCTCTTGTACTTTCCGCAGTAGCACTCGTAGTCCTTGGTCGGTCCGAAAATCATCTCACAGAACAAACCCTCCCTTTCAGGCTTGTATGTTCTGTAATTGACAGTTTCCGGCTTGAGAACCTCACCGCACGAGCGTGCGGTAATGTCCTCCGGAGACGCGAGAGCAATGCTGATGGTCTGGAAGTTGCTCTTTATCTTATTGTCTTTATTATTGAATGCAGGCATATTACTATACAATCAAACAATTATTCCAATGTTACCTTTAGACCCAAGCCACGAAGTTCATGCAGAAGCACATTGAGTGACTCTGGGATTCCTGCCGGTGGAATAGGGTCGCCCTTTACGATAGCCTCGTAAGTTTTGGCCCTTCCCACAACGTCATCTGACTTGACGGTAAGAATCTCCTGAAGAGCGTTGGCTGCACCGAATGCCTCAAGTGCCCAAACCTCCATCTCTCCGAATCGCTGACCTCCGAACTGTGACTTACCTCCGAGAGGCTGCTGTGTAATAAGAGAGTATGGTCCGATGGAACGTGCGTGCATCTTGTCATCAACCATGTGACCGAGCTTAATCATGTAGATTACACCCACTGTCGCTGGCTGATCGAAATAGTCTCCAGTACCACCGTCACGAAGCCAAGTCTTACCGAATCTTGGAACTCCTGCTTTGTCTGTGTAGTCGCAGATTTCATCGATGCTCGCACCGTCGAAAATCGGAGTGCTGAACTTGAGTCCCAACTTCTCTCCGGCCCATCCGAGTACTGTTTCGTATATCTGACCGAGGTTCATACGTGAAGGCACACCGAGCGGGTTGAGTACGATATCTACAGGAGTACCATCCTCAAGGAACGGCATATCCTCCTGACGGACAATCTTCGCTACGATACCCTTGTTACCGTGGCGTCCCGCCATTTTGTCTCCGACTGTAATCTTTCTCTTCTTGGCAATGTAAACCTTTGCTATCTGCATTACTCCGTTAGGGAGTTCATCTCCGACCTTAATCTTGTCCATGTCGCGTTTGCAGATGGCTTGTTCGGTCTTAAGTGCGATGCAGTAGTTGTTGATGAGGTCACGGATTAGAACATTGGCATCCTTGTCATTTGTCCACTTGTTGGAATTGATGTTATTGTAGTCAATGCTCTTAAGTACCTCTGTGGTGATAGGTTTGTCCTTCTCGAGGATTTCTACTCCATAGAGGTCGCTGATTCCTGCGCTCTTAAGATTCTTCGTGAGAATGATGAGCTTCTGAAGGAAGTCTGAGTAAAGCTTCTCAGCCTTGCGGTCAAAATCTGCCTGACGGAGATCAAGCTTGGTCTTCTGCTCAGCTTTAGCAGCAGAACGCTTGGTCCCTTCCTTTGAGAGCTTGGTGTAAAGGGCTGTCTTGATGACTGTACCGCTAAGTGAAGGATTTGCCTTGAGAGAAGCATCCTTTACGTCTCCTGCTTTGTCGCCGAAAATGGCTTTGAGGAGTTTCTCCTCAGGAGATGGATCGCTTTCTCCCTTAGGGGTGATCTTACCGATCATGATGTCACCTGGCTCAATGTGAGCACCCACACGTACAACACCGTCTTCTCCAAGATTCTTAGTGGCATCCTCACTTACGTTAGGAATATCAGAGGTGAGTTCCTCCATTCCTCGCTTGGTGTCGCGCACCTCAGTGAGATACTCGTCTACATGCACAGATGTGAGCACATCCCATTTTACCATTTCCTCTGAGAGAACGATGGCGTCCTCGTAGTTGTAACCCTTCCAAGGCATGAATGCTACCTTGAGGTTGCGTCCGAGTGCAAGTTCGCCGTTCTGTGTGGCGTAGCCTTCGGTAAGCACCTGTCCTGCTGCGACCTTCTGGCCTTTCCTTACGATAGGCTTGAGAGTAATTGTCGTACTCTGGTTGGTCCTACGGTAAATAGGGAGTTTGTATGTAGTCTCTTCTGGTGAGAAGCTGACGAATTTCTCGTCTTCGCTCTTGTCGTATTTTACACGAATTTCATTGGCGTCCACGTAGGTGACTTCACCACTGCGCTCTGCTACCACCTGTGTGCGAGAGTCAAGGCAGGCTCTCTGCTCAAGTCCAGTACCCACAACTGGGGATTCCGGTCTAAGAAGCGGCACGGCCTGACGCATCATGTTGGCTCCCATCAATGCACGGTGGGCATCATCATGCTCAAGGAAAGGAATGAGTGAAGCCGCAACAGAAGCCATCTGGTTAGGAGCTACATCCATATAGTCTACCTGCTCCTTTGTCACGACAGGGAAGTCGGCCTCGAGACGACACTGAATACGGTCTTCGAGGATGTTACCTTCCTTGTCCATCTTGACATTGGCAAGCGAAACGAGCTTGGATTCCTCCTCCTCTGCGCTCATATAGTGGCAGCCTGCGTCGCTGAGATCCACTTTCCCGCCCTTTACATCACGGTATGGGGTCTCAATGAATCCGAGGTCGTCAATTCTTGCATACACACACAAAGATGAGATAAGACCGATGTTTGGTCCTTCTGGAGACTCGATAGGGCAGAGTCTTCCGTAGTGCGTATAGTGTACGTCTCGTACCTCGAATCCAGCTCTGTCTCGGCTCAATCCTCCTGGACCGAGGGCAGAGAGACGTCTCTTGTGAGTAATCTCGGCGAGTGGGTTGGTCTGATCCATGAATTGGGATAGCTGACTCGTGCCGAAGAATGAGTTGATTACTGATGAGAGTGTCTTGGCGTTGATGAGATCAATCGGGTTAAACTGCTCGCTGTCGCGTACATTCATCCTCTCTCGGATGGTACGTGCCATACGGCTGAGACCCACGCTGAACTGATTGGCCAACTGCTCTCCTACTGTGCGAACACGACGGTTTGAAAGGTGGTCAATATCATCAACTGTAGCTTTGGAGTTGATAAGCTCTATGAGGTACTTAATGATTTCTATGATATCGGTGTTGGTGAGCACTCTCGTCTGAGGATCAATCGAAAGATTGAGTTTCTTATTGAGACGGTAGCGTCCCACGTTGCCGAGGTCATATCTTTTCTCAGAGAAGAAGAGCTTGTCAATCACGTCTCTTGCAGTGCTCTCATCAGGCGGTTCTGAATTACGGAGCTGTTTGTAGATGTAGTTAACGGCTTCTATCTCTGTATATGTCGGATCTTTCTGCAGGGTATTGAAGATGATAGCATACTCGTTGGAGTTGTTTTCATCTTTCTGCAGAAGGATTGTTTTCTCATCTGACTGAAGGATAGCATCGATTGTATCATCATCGAGGACTTCTCCTCTTCTGACGATAATTTCGTTGCGTTCCACAGGGGTCACTTCTCCTGTATCCTCATCGATGAAGTCCTCGAATTTGGTCCTGAGCACATTGTTGGCGAGTTTGCGGCCTTTGTTTGCGCTGAGTTCCTCAAGATTGACATTTACTTCATCTGCGAGGTCGAAGATGTCAATGATATCCTTGTCGGCATTGTAGCCGATTGCTCGCAGCAATGTGGTCACAGGAAGCTTCTTCTTTCTGTCGATGTATGCATACATCACATTGTTGATGTCGGTAGCGAACTCGATCCATGAACCCTTGAAAGGAATGATACGGGCTGAATAGAGTTTCGTTCCATTGGCATGCATGCTTTGGTCGAAGAAGACGCCCGGAGACCTATGGAGCTGAGAGACAATGATTCGCTCGGATCCGTTGATGACGAAAGTGCCGGCAGGAGTCATATATGGGATGTTACCTAAATATACGTCCTGAACCCTCGTTTCGAAACCCTCGTGCTCTGAATCCGTGCATGAAAGGCGGAGCTTTGCCTTCAGAGGAACGCTATATGTCAGTCCTCTGTCAAGACACTCCTCGATGGAATACTGAGGTGGGTCGATGAAGTAATCGATAAACTCCAGCTTGTAGCTGTTCCTCGTATCCTCTATCGGGAATATTTCCTGGAAAACCTGATATAGACCTTCGTTTTTCCTGTTCTCAGGAGTGGTTTCCAGCTGGAAGAAATCTTTGAACGATTTCAGCTGCACCTCCAGAAGATCCGGATATTCCAGAATGTTGGATGTTGCAAAGTTGATTCGCTTGTTGATGGTCTTATTTGACATATTCTGCCTTGGAAATAGAGAAAAACTTAAATACGGAAAAAAGGTTTAGAGCCACTAATCCCAGCTCTAAACCTGTTTGTCCCCTAAAGCAGGGAGAGGTTGATTTATTTAATCTCAACCTCAGCGCCAGCTTCCTCAAGGGCTGCCTTGAGAGCCTCAGCGTCTGCTTTGGAAATTTTCTCTTTGAGTGTTGCAGGAGCACCGTCAACGAGGTCCTTAGCTTCTTTAAGACCAAGTCCGAGTTCGCTCTTGACAACCTTGATAACGTTGAGTTTGCCCTGTCCTGCTGACTTGAGGATTACGTCAAACTCTGTCTGCTCAGCCTGAGCGGCTGCACCGTTACCACCGTCAGCAGCAACTACAACAGCTGCAGCTGCAGGCTCAATACCGTACTCTTCTTTGAGAACCTTAGCGAGTTCCTGAACGTCTTTTACAGAGAGGTTTACCAACTCTTCTGCGAGGGCTTTAATATCTGCCATAATAAGTATAATTTTTAATTGTTAATATAAATCTTTTTTATTCTGCAGGAGCGGCTTCAACAGCTTCTGCTACAGGTGCATCAGCAGGCTTTGCTGCGCCGATCTTCTCGTCTTCAGCTTTTCCTTCAGATGCGTTCTCAAGAGCAGATACGATATTGCGCATAGGGCTCTGGAGAAGTGAGATGATGTCACCGATGAGTTCCTCTCTTGTCTTGATAGCTGCGAGCTGAGCGAGCTTGTCCTCTCCAATGAAGACACAATCCTGAACGAACGCACCCTTTACGACAGGTTTCTGGAATCCCTCTCTCTGGAGCTTCTGGATGAGTTTTGCAGGAGCTGCAGGAGTGTTGGTGTACATGATGGCAGTATTGCCTACGAGGGTATCTGCAAGTGTGGTTACTTCACCTTCCATTCCCTTGAGTACGTGAGCAAACAGTGTGTTCTTCACTACTGTGAGTTGCACGCCCTCGTTGAAGCACTCGCGACGGAGTCTACTTGTCTGTCCGGCATTCAGACCAGCTATGTCAGTGATGTAGAAGTTTGGATACTGATTGAGCTGAGCTGAGATGCTTTCAATAATCTGACCTTTAAGTTCCTTTTTCATAATATTGAATTTTTACTCAGCACTGTTGAGGAATGCCTTGAGATCAATTTTAATACCTGGGCTCATTGTTGAGCAAAGAGCCGCACTTTCCATATACGTTCCCTTGAGAGACTGTGGCTTTAGCTTGGCGATGGCGCGGAGAACCTCACTTGCATTGTCATAGATCTGCTCTGAAGTGAAGGAAACCTTGCCGATAGCAGCGTGAACGATACCGGTCTTGTCAACCTTGAAATCGATCTTTCCGCCCTTTGAGGCCTTGACTGCTGCTCCAATCTCCATGGTAACTGTACCAGTCTTTGGGTTAGGCATGAGTCCGCGAGGTCCGAGGATCTTTCCGAGAACACCGACCTTGGCCATTACTGAAGGGGTGCAGACGATTACGTCTACATCGGTCCAGCCGCCTTTGATCTTCTCAAGATATTCGTCAAGTCCTACATAGTCGGCACCTGCTTCTCTCGCCTCATTCTCCTTGTCTGGAGTACAGAGTGCGAGAACGCGAACCACCTTACCAGTTCCGTGAGGAAGAGTAACCACGCCACGAATCATCTGATTGGCCTTACGTGGGTCAACTCCGAGGTTTGCGGTAAGCTCTACACTTGCGTCAAACTTGGTGTATGTTATGTCCTTTACAATCTTGCACGCCTCAGCGAGCGGGTACAGTCTGCTTGAATCGTACTTCTGCGCAACTGCTTTCTGATTTTTTGTCATTTTGCTCATATCGCGTGTATAGATTAAAGGTTCTCAGGGAATTCACCAGTCACGGTGATACCCATACTTCTTGCTGTTCCGGCTACCATACGCATTGCTGATGCGAGGGTGAAGCAGTTGAGATCCGGCATTTTGCCTTCTGCTATTGTCTTCACCTGATCCCATGTGATGGATGCCACTTTCTTACGGTTAGGCTCGCCTGATGCCTTGCTGATTTTCGCTGCTTCCTTGAGCGATACAGCTACTGGCGGCTGCTTAACTTCAAATGTGAATGACTTGTCGTTGTAAACGGTAATTACAACAGGCAGAATCTTGCCTGCCTGACCCTGCGTAGCTGCATTGAAAGCTTTGCAGAAGTCCATAATGTTCAAGCCTTTGGAACCGAGAGCCGGTCCTACCGGAGGTGCTGGATTGGCAGCTCCACCTTTGATTTGGAGCTTGATATATCCGGTAACTTCTTTTGCCATAATAATCCTTGTTATGCTTTTGTTACTTGAGTAAAGCTGAGTTCAACCTGTGTCTTCCTTCCGAAGATCTCAACTATCACTTTCATTTTGCTTCTATCCTCGAGTATCTCATCCACTACACCGTTGAATCCGCTGAACGGACCATCTGTGATGCGGACAGACTCTCCGATGGAGTAATTGACCAATGTCTCAGCTGCGCTGTCTGCGTTCTCGTCCTGGCCACCGAGAATACGTTGTACCTCTTCGTCTCGAACAGGTACTGGTACTCTCTCGAACTGGGTTCCATTGGTGGATTTCTTTTCAGTAAGGAAACCGCTCATACCTGGCACGAGATTTCGGATGATATTCTCCAACTTGGCACTGAGTTCTGCCTGAATTAGGACATAACCAGGGAAGAGCAATTTATCCACTGCTTTTCTCTTGCCGTTCTTGGTGACGATTTCCTTCTTGACCGGAACAAGCACCTGTGCAACCTGATCTTGGAGACCGCTTTTCTCGATCTCCTTCTCAAGATATTCTTTGGCTTTTTTCTCCTTGCTGCCTGCTGTGCGCAGGACATACCATTTCATTTCGCCCATACCAGCCTAGATAGATTACAGAGTATAAATTGCAGTCATCAGAGATTGGAAAGCGAAGTCTATAACCGACAAAAGAGCGGCCAGAATGACAGTCGTGACTATAACCAATAGTGCAGAACTCTGAAGTTTCTGCCATGTTGGCCAAGTCGTCTTCTTGGTCAGCTCTACGAAAGACTCTTTGCAGTAATTGATAAACTTTCTCATCTTTACATTTAATGGACACCGCTAAATGGAAGCAAGAGAGGCGGTATCTGTTAAACAATTACCAAATCGTAACCTTTGATATTTGCAGGGGAAGCAGGAATCGAACCCACATGGACGGTTTTGGAGACCGCTGAACTACCATTGTTCTATTCCCCTATAAAAGGTCGGTGTATTTTGCACCGACCTATGAGGTGTCTCAATTAGTCGAGAATCTTGGTTACCTGACCTGCACCTACTGTACGGCCACCTTCACGGATAGCGAAGCGAAGACCTTCATTAAGGGCTACAGGAGTAATGAGTGTAACGTTAATCTCTACGTTATCTCCAGGCATAACCATCTCTACGCCTTCTGGGAGAGTAATCTCACCAGTTACATCGAGGGTACGGATGAAGAACTGAGGACGATACTTGTTGTGGAATGGTGTGTGACGACCACCCTCTTCCTTCTTGAGGACGTAAATCTGTCCGAGGAAGTGCTTGTGAGGAGTGATTGAACCAGGTTTTGCGATAACCTCACCACGCTTAACATCCTTCTTGTCGATACCGCGGAGGAGAAGACCTACATTGTCTCCAGCCTCTCCTTGATCTAGGAGTTTGCGGAACATCTCGACACCGGTAACTACGGTGCTCTTTGGCTTATCGCTGAAACCTACGATTTCTGCTGCATCATTTACGTGGATAGTACCAGTCTCGATACGTCCGGTAACTACGGTTCCACGTCCGGTGATTGAGAAGATGTCCTCGATAGGCATGAGGAATGGCTTCTCGTTCTCACGAACTGGGAGCGGAATGTAAGTATCAACAGCGTCCATAAGCTCCATCACCTTCTCGGTCCACTTTGGCTCTCCGTTAAGAGCACCAAGTGCAGAACCACGGATGATAGGTGCGTTATCACCATCGAAATCATACTTGTTAAGGAGCTCACGAACCTCCATCTCTACGAGATCGAGCATCTCCTCATCCTCTACAAGGTCAACCTTGTTAAGGAAAACTACCATCTTCGGCACATTTACCTGCTTTGCAAGAAGAACGTGCTCGTTGGTCTGAGGCATTGGACCGTCAGTAGCAGCTACTACAAGAATAGCACCATCCATCTGAGCGGCACCGGTAACCATGTTCTTAACGTAGTCTGCGTGTCCCGGGCAATCTACATGCGCATAGTGACGATTGGCGGTCTGGTATTCTACGTGTGAAGAGTTAATGGTGATACCACGCTCCTTCTCTTCTGGAGCATTGTCAATCTGGTCGAATGACTTGGCCTCGCTAAAGCCTTTGTCTGCCAAAACCTTGGTGATGGCAGCGGTAAGTGTGGTCTTACCGTGGTCAACATGGCCAATTGTACCAATGTTAACATGAGGTTTATCCCTCTTAAAAACTTCTTTTGCCATAATATTACGTATAAAAGTTGTTGCAAAAACAAGCCGGCTATTATAACCGGCAAACGAGCCGATGATGGGAATTGAACTCATGACCTCATCCTTACCAAGGATGCGCTCTACCCCTGAGCTACATCGGCTTTTTGGAGCGGGGTAGGAGAATCGAACTCCCATTTCCAGCTTGGAAGGCTGGCATAATAGCCATTATACGAACCCCGCTTTAGTGTTTTCTCTTTAAAGATTAGTGGGCAAGGATGGATTCGAACCACCGAAGGTAAAACCAGCAGATTTACAGTCTGCCCCATTTGGCCACTCTGGTACTTGCCCTTTTTGCTGATGAGCCGATGGAGGGAGTCGAACCCACGACCTCGAGATTACAAATCACGCGCTCTCGCCAACTGAGCTACATCGGCATCTTGTATTTCAAAGACCCTCTCACTGAAAGGGATTGCAAAGATAGGGATTATTTGTCATTATGCAAACTTTTTAGTAAAATTTTTTGAAGAAATGCGATAATTCCGTCTTTGTCAAGTCCACATTCGTGAAGTTGCTCCTTCTGTTTGGCCTGCTTTATGAACCTGTCGGGTATTCCAATTCCTCTGACCTTGCATCCAAGTTCCCTGTCATTTACGAATTCACATGCCGCTCCGTAGAGTCCTCCTTTTAGACATCCATCCTCCACGGTTACTATATACTCGTATCTTGACGCGATTTCTTTAAGAAGAGCCTCGTCAAGGGGCTTGATGAATCTGAAGTTATAGACTCCTACTTCCGGGCCAATTTCGCGAGCAGCATCGAGAGCGACCGAAACAGACGGACCAGAGCCAATTACTGCTATCCGTGAGCCTTCGCATAGAGTCTCTGCCTTTCCGACTTCCAGTGTAGTATATTCCGTGTGCCGCCAATCTGCTCCTCTGCCCATCCCTCGTGGATACCTTATTATAAAAGGACCAGATGAATGCTTATATGCCGTGTACATCAGAAGTTTTAGCTCTGTTTCGTCCTTCGGGGATGATATTATTGTGTTCGGAATGCTTCTGTATGCGGCTATGTCAAATGCGCCATGGTGCGTGGCTCCGTCTTCTCCTACAAGCCCTGCGCGGTCGAAGCATAGGACAACTGGTAGCTTCTGAAGGGCAACATCGTGGATGATTTCATCGTAAGCCCTCTGTGAAAAAGCTGAATAAATATTGCAGAATGGTTTCATTCCTCCTGCCGCCAGTCCGGCAGAAAAAGTTACTGCATGTTCTTCTTCTATGCCCACATCGAAAAATTGATCGCTTTTTTTCTCTGCAAGCAGATTCATTCCACAGCCTTGTGCCATGGCTGGGGTTACTCCCACGACCTTCGGGTCTTTCAGTGCAAGGTCTAGCAATACCTCTCCAAATACGTCTTGATATCTGTCGCAGTCATGTACTCCGCCGAGCCTATCTCCTGAATTTATGTCGAAACGTCCTGGAGCGTGCCATGTCACCGGGTCTTCCTCTGCATATTTGTATCCTTTGCCTTTCACTGTCTTGCAGTGGAGAATGCGAGGCCCTTGCATGCCCTTGAGCTTCTGCAGCGCACAGACGACTTCTTCTATATCGTTGCCGTCAATGGGGCCGAAATACCTGAGTCCCAATGACTCGAAAAGGTCTCCGCCTGATTTTTTGACAAACCATGATTTGAGGCTCCTTACCCAGCGCTGTACGAAATATCTGAATGCCCCCTCTCCGAGTATGTTCCACACGCGATCCTTTAGCCTATTGTAAGAATTGCTTGTAGTGACACGTAGAAGGTAGTCATGCATGGCACCGATATTATGATCAATTGACTGGTTGTTGTCATTGAGGATGGTGAGTAGGTCCGCGTGGCTTGCTCCGGCGTTGTTGAGCCCTTCAAAAGCCAGTCCGCCAGTCATGGCTCCATCTCCGATTACTGCTACTGTCTTTCTTCTTAGACCCTGCATTTTTGCCGCTTCGGCAAATCCGAGAGCCGCTGAAATGGAAGTTGATGAATGCCCGACTCCGAAACAGTCATACTCGCTTTCGTTCCTATCCGGGAATCCGCTTAGACCCCCTTTGGTGCGGAGCGTTTTAAAAGAGTTTCGTCGTCCAGTGAGGATTTTGTGCGCGTATGCCTGATGGCCAACGTCAAATACTATTTTATCCTCTGGGGTGTCGAAAACATAATGAAGTCCCACGATTATTTCCACGGCACCAAGACTTGAAGCGAGGTGTCCAGGGTTGACGGAGCAGCACTCCACGATATATGCCCTCAGCTCTGAACACAACTGCTTGAGCTGGGAAATATTGTACCCTCTTATATCGGAAGGGGAGTTGATGCTTTCGAGAAGTTCGTATTTCATTCTCCGCTTTTTTTGTCTATGCCAAGTTCAGGGTGCATGGCGGATGATCTTTTGAGCAGCAATGCGGTAAGTACTGCGACGCATCCCAGGAATATAAAGATGTATTCTGCTCGCGTGGCGGCTTGTACCCCTTGGTACGAATCAAATATTTTACCTACCGCTATTGGAACCAAAAGCATACCAATATTTTGAATCCAATATAGTAACGAATATGCGGTTCCGAGGTCCTTCTCTGGGATTATCCGAGGCACGCTCGGCCACATCGCTGATGGGACAAGGGAATACCCAGTGCCGAGAATGGCGATGGACAGGTAGCCCCAAAATGGAACTCCCTGTGGTGCGAAACATAGAAGCAGATGCGCTGCGAGTACCATTACCGCACCGATGGTCATCCATGTGCTGGCTTTGCCGAACCTATCTACAAGAGAACCAAATAGGGGAGTGAATACCACAGTAAAAAAAGGTATCATGGAAATGACCCATTTGGCACTGTCGAGATTCATTCCGAAACGCGGGATGACGATGGACGTGCCGAATTTCTTGAATGATATGATGCAGCAGTAGAAGAATACGCAAAGCAGTGCAACCAGGATGAATCTTCCGTTGGTAAGCACCTTGAAAATGTCGGAAAACTTGAATTTGTCTTCGTCTTTGACTTTCCCCCGTCCTGTGACTATGCCGTTGACTCTGTCATAACGTGCGTCCATGGCTACGAACAATGCCCAAAGTAGTACTCCGACCATGATAAGTGTCAGTCCTACGATTGCAGGCAAAGACGTTTCGGCGAGTGAATAAACTTCTCCTGCCGCTTTCTGCTTTACAAGAGCCGGGGCAAGTATGAATGCAGTTGCTGTTCCGAGTCGGGCTACAGCTACTTGAGCACCCATGGCAAGGGCAACTCTCCCTCCCTTGAACCATTTGGCAATGGATCTAGTGACGGCTACCCCGGCAATTTCACTGCCGAGCCCAAAGAGCATACATCCTAAATAGGCTATGCTGAGAGAAGTCTGAGGTGGAAGCCCGCTTCGGATAGCCGCCAGAACTATGCTTGCTCCAAGTGCCATCATCCCCACGAAGATGGAGCCGATTATCCTAACCCCGAATATGTCGAGCAATACCCCGCATACTACTAGCCCGCCGCACACACATAGAAAACTATATCCTCCAGCGTAGAAGCCGTAGTCAGCACTATTCCAGCCGAGCTCGAGACACTCTGGATGCTGGAACAACTGAGACAATGTCGAGAACATGTCGTCGAAAAAATACGATGCGAACATCGGTACCATTAGGCACGCGAGTACCGCGACACGTCTTGCTTTCCCCGTAGCGGATTCCATCCTCGGATTAGATTTTATTTTGTGATGTTTGGTAATTCAAGTCCGTATCCTTTCTTCTTGTCCTCGGCCTTAAGGTATATGCTCAATATAAAAGCGAGAACTCCAAAGCATGAGAAGACTAGCATAGGGACGAAGTAACTTCCTGTGGATTCGCGTAGTGAACCGATCATCATTGGCACGAGGCAGAGCCCTATGTTCTGGACCCAGAAGATTAGGCAGTAAGCACTTCCGAGAATCTTTTCGTCAATGATTTTAGGTACTGATGGCCATAATGCGGCTGGTACCAGTGAGAAGCTGACTCCGAGCACTACGATGAGCAGCAAGGCAAACCATTTGTGCGGGAAAGCAGGAAGAAGGAAAGCAAAACTTAGATGGCATGCTATCATGATGACTGAACCGATCATAAGCATGGTGGCGCCTTTGCCCTTGCGATCAAGGAATATTCCAAGGAGAGGGGTCATTGCCATGGCAAGAATAGGGAAACAACTGAAAAGCTTAGCTGCCGAGGCCGCATCGATGGCAAGTGTCTCCTCGAGGAAGTTGGTGGCGTATCTCTGGAATGGGAAGATGGCACTATAGTACAATACGCACAGAAGAGATACAATCCAGAACATCTTGCTTTTGAAGATAGCCTTGAGATCGCTGATGTGAAATTCATCTTCTGGAGATTTCTCTGCAGTGGCAAGGCCAGCCTCTACAAGCTGTGCGTCGAACTTGCGGTCCATGATGCCGAATATGATAAAATTGATTAGTCCTATCACAAGAAGGGCGCCGCAGAATCCTACAGGTGCGAGGATGGAATTGTCAAATTTCTCTGAAATCAGAGGAGCAATCCACATCACTCCAAAAACTCCGAGCCTGGCAATAGCCATTTCGAGGCCCATAGCAAGAGCCATTTCCTTGCCCTTGAACCATTTTGCAAGGATTTTGGAGACGTTCGTGCCTTCCATCTCGCATCCGCATCCGAAAATCATGAATCCCAGGGATGCCATTTTGGCGCTGCCAGGCATCTCTACCCACCAGCTATCAAGCCATCCGCAGAATGCGGTCCCCTGAAACCAGTCGCTAACTGCGATGAACTTCATGCTGGCTCCGAATACCATGAGCCCTGCCGAGAGAATACCGGAGAAGCGCACTCCTAGTTTGTCAAGAATGATACCGGCGAGGATGAGAAAGCCGCAAACGTTAAGTATGTACTCTGAAGCAGCATATTTCCCGAACACTCCGCTATCCCATCCGAGTTTCCCTTCAACGAGGGATTTGAGTGGGGACATTACGTCCACGAACATATACGCGAAGAACATCATCAGTGCTACGAGTATGAGCACTGTCCATCTCGCCAGAGGCGAGTCGTTCATCATCTTCTGGATTTTCTGTGTCATGGTAACTTGAGTTTAGAATGGGAGATCATCTTCCGGCGAATCAACTTCCGGCTTTGGGTCAACTGGCTGGACTGGTGTTGTTGTCCAAGACCCCTGTTGGGTTCTAGGGCTAGCCTGGACTGGAGGAGTGAAAGGCTTGTTATTTGGCGTGGATGAAGATATCGGAGTGCCAATATTTGTGTCATGGACCGGACTATCGTCCTTGCGCCCAAGGAGTTGTATACTGTCAGCGTTTACTTCAGTAGTATAGCGTTTGTTTCCGCTCTGGTCGGTCCATGACCTGTTGCGTAGTTTGCCTTCTACATAGAGCTGGCTACCTTTCTTGACATATTTCTCAACGATATCAGCACTCTGGCCCCATACCACGATGTTGTGCCAGTCTGTGTTTTCTTTGGTTTCGCCATTGCGGTCTCTGTATCTCTCGCTTGTCGCTAAGGTGAAAGATGCTACTTTTCTGCCCTGTCCTGCAGGGGCATTTTGGTCGAGGTAACGAACTTCGGGGTCTTTGCCCACGTTACCGATAAGGATAACTTTATTGATGGACATAATATATATGTTAACGAAACTGCAAGATACAGATTTTTTCGCTAAAAGCGATGAAATTGCCGTATATTTACGGGTACAATCAGGTGGAATTATGCAAAAAAAACTTTCGGTTGTCTGTCTTCTCGGGTTTATGGGATGCGGGAAAAGCACTGTTGGAAAGGAACTTGCTTCTCTTGTGGGAGCAGAGTTTACTGACCTTGATGAGTATGTGGTAGAAAGGGAGGGCCGTAGTATTCCAGATATGTTTCGGGATGGAGAGCAGACGTTCCGTAATGCGGAAATGGCGGCGTTGGAGGACTATCTGACGGAGGAAAATGCTTCTTCGATAAGAGTGCTTGCTCTCGGAGGGGGAACTCCCACTATACCTGGTGCTGTGGAACTTGTTCTTGAAAGAACTTCTTCGGTCTACCTAAGGTGCAATTTCACAACTATTATTTCTCGTATTGGCATAGAGGATCCGTCCCGTCCTTTATCTTCCGATGCTACAAGACTATATGCTTCAAGGCTCCCACTATATGAGCGGGCTTTTCTGAAAATAGATGTGGATGGCAAGACCCCACGTCAGATAGCTGAAGAAATCAGAGAAGCACTGCTTCCATAGCTTTCGAGTCAGGTGTTTCTCCTGTCATAAGTTCGTAACCTGTGACAGCCTGCATAAGCAGCCATCGTTTTCCACTGATATAGCCGCTATGCCAGTCAAGGCATGGATTCTTGTAATTGGCTTCAAGTAGGATGTCGCATTCAAGGCGGTCTACGCCCTCGGCTTTGCGTGGCAAAGTGTATATTATGATGTCTGCGTTTACACCGTCCGTGATTTCGTCATGGCGGTATAGTCTGCTTTCGAGCTCTAGGTCTCTTGCTGCGGCAAGAGCCGCTTTTCCGGCACCTCCGTATCCGATTACTGCTACGCTACCGCGGCTGCATTCTGATAGAATGGATTTGACTCCGCGGAAATCTGAATTGTATGCTATTATGCCCTCGTCCGTCTTTATACACAAGTTTGACGCTTCGCATTTTCTGACCTCATCACTTATGATGTCTGCGCTCTGAAATGCGTTTGCCTTGAAGGGTGCAGTAATGTTTATGGCTTTATATCCGATTTTGAAATACTCCCATGCGGTAGCAAAGTCATCTGTCTGTATAAGGTCATACTGGTATTTGCCTGAGTAGGCTGCTTTGAAAAGGCTCGGACTCAGAGAGTGCTCAATGGGGAAACCTATGAGCCCAAATCTATCCGTTGCGCTGTCGGACTGCTTCATATAGTAATATTGCTGCTGACACTGAGACGTTGAGGGAATCCAGACGACCGAGCATTGGGATGCGTATATGTGCGTCTGCTGCATGTCTCCATTCGTTGGAGAGCCCTGTGGATTCGGTGCCCATTACTATTGCCGTGCCTTCTTTCATAGGGCAGTCATAGTAGAGAGCCGAGTCCTGGAGTTGTGCTGTGAGTATCTGTATGTTTTGCTTCTTGAGGAAGTCTATAGCCTCGGATGTGGAGCAGACTGCTGTGGGAACTGTGAAAACGGCTCCGATGGAGGCCCGTATGAGGTTGGGGTTATAGAGATCCGTGCGTGGATCACAGATGATAAGTGCATCTGCCCCAGCGGCGTCACAAGTTCTGAGCACTGCTCCGAGATTGCCCGGCTTTTCTACACTTTCTAGTACTGCAACCAAAGGTGTCTTCCCAAGATGCAGGTTCGAAAGGGGATGCTCTTTCGTATGGAACACTCCTATTGCTCCTTCGGTGCCTTCGCGATATGCGGCCTTGGCGTAAAGATCTCGACTTAAGGCGAAATGACGGCACTCTGGGAGTTCTTTCTCGTTTGTAATCTCTGGGCAGAAAAAGATGCACTCTTGCTGGTATCCAGCTTCGTTGCAATGTGTGATCTCTCGTATCCCTTCTACTGTGAACAAAGCGCTCTCGCGCCGCTCAGAAGATTTCTGGAGCAGCGCGAGAAGCCGTTTGAATTTCGGATTTGAGAAAGATGTGATGTGTTCCGTCACTGCTTCTCTTCTTTCTTGAGATTCTTCTCTGGCTTCATCTGCGGGAAGAACAATACATCCTGAATGGTGGTCTGCCCGGTCATGAACATAGTGAGACGGTCAATTCCCATTCCGAGTCCTGATGTTGGCGGCATTCCATATTCGAGTGCGCGTACGAAATCGTAGTCGATGAACATGGCCTCGTCGTCACCATTGCTCTTGAGCCGTGCCTGTTCTTCGAATCTTTCAAGCTGGTCAATAGGGTCATTGAGCTCAGAGTATGCGTTGGCAAGTTCCTTTCCGCATACGAACAACTCGAATCTTTCGGTGAGTTGAGGGTTGTTGCGGTGGCGCTTGGTCAGAGGTGACATTTCCACCGGATAGTCAGTTACGAAAGTAGGCTGGATAAGTTTGTCTTCGCAGTATTCTCCGAAAATGGCATCGATGAGCTTGCCTTTACCCATGGACGGCTCTGTGCGGACCTCAAGTCTGTCGCAGACTGCTCTCAGTTCGTCTTCGTTCATGCCGCTCACATCTACTCCTGCATACTCTTTTATGGCCTCGAGGATAGGAAGTCTGCGGTAGCCCGTTGCGAAGTCAACTTCGTTGTCTCCGATTTTGACCTTGGTGGTACCATTTACCGCTGTGGACACTTTTGCAAGCATCTTCTCCACAAACTCCATCATCCAATTGTAGTCTTTATAGGCTACATATATCTCCATACATGTGAACTCCGGATTGTGGGTCTTGTCCATACCTTCATTGCGGAAGTCTTTGGCGAACTCGTATACACCGTTGAATCCGCCCACGATGAGTCTTTTAAGATAGAGTTCGTTGGCGATTCTCAGGTAGAGAGGAATATCCAGGGCATTGTGATGTGTGATGAATGGCCTTGCGGTGGCGCCTCCGGGAATGCTTTGGAGAATAGGCGTCTCGACTTCGAGGCATCCGGCTTCGTTGAAGTACTGCCTCATGGTCGCGATGATCTTGGCTCTCTTTACGAATACGTCCTTGACCTGCGGATTGACGATGAGGTCTACATATCTTTGGCGGTAGCGTAATTCAGGGTCTGTGAATGCGTCGAACACCTGTCCGTCAAGTTCCTTGACGATAGGCAGAACCTTGAGGGATTTGCTGAGTAGGGTCAGCTCCTTGGCGTGTATGCTAAGCTGGCCTGTCTGTGTGATGAACGCGAATCCTCGTATTCCGATGATATCTCCTATGTCCAGAAGTTTCTTCCAGACAGTGTTGTACATGGTCTTGTCTTCACCGGGACAGATTTCATCTCTCTTGACGTAAATCTGGATGCGTCCTGTCTCATCTTGAATCTCTCCGAAAGAGGCTGCTCCCATGATTCGTCTGCTCATGAGCCTTCCGGCGATGCAGACCTCCTGAAAATTGCCCTTCTCGGCATCGAAACCAGACTTTATCTCGGCGGCATTAGTGTTGACCGGATAAAGGGCTGCTGGATAAGGCTCTATGCCGAGTTCTCTGAGCTTGGACAGAGACTCCCTGCGCAAAAGTTCTTGTTCGCTGTATTCCATATTGTTATATATCTTTTTCCCAAAGTCTGCAAAATTACTATTTTTATAGAATTTTACCAAATGTCGAAATAATTGACTAACTTTGTAAAGATATGGTTCAAGGCAGGGATAGTAAATGGATACTCCGCGAGCCGTCAGATCCTGAGAAGGTAGATAGGCTGGCAGCAGAGGTCGGTATCGATAAGGTGCTGGCTGATTTGCTTATCAAACGTGGTGTGGAGACATTTTCTCAGGCACGCTCTTTCTTCCGTCCCAGCCTTGACAATCTTCACGATCCTTTCTTGATGAAGGACATGGATGTTGCTGTGGAGCGGCTTCGCCAGGCGATTGCTGGTGGGGAGAATATCCTCGTGTATGGTGATTATGACGTGGACGGAACTACCGCTGTCGCATTGGTCTATTCATTTATCCATAGGTATACAGAAAATGTTGATTTCTATATTCCTGACAGGTACGACGAAGGGTATGGAGTGTCTTTCAAGGGGATAGATTATGCGCATGAGCATGGTACACGGCTCATTATTACGCTTGACTGTGGTATTAAGGCTATTGACAAGGTGGAGTATGCCTCTTCCAAGGGTATTGATGTGATCGTTTGTGATCATCATCTTCCTGAGGACTCCTTGCCTGCTGCGGTGGCAGTACTTGACCCGAAAAGGGAAGATTGCAACTATCCTTTTGATGACCTTTCGGGGTGCGGTGTGGGATTCAAGCTTGTGCAGGCCTATTCTGCGAGGTATGGGATTGCATTTGAGACTTTGGTCCCTCTGCTTGATCTGCTAGTGGTTAGCATTGCTTCTGATCTTGTGACAATGGTTGGAGAGAACCGTATTCTTGCCCATTTCGGCTTGAAACAGCTCAATGAAAGTCCTTGTGAGGGGCTTCAGGCCATGATTAGCCTGTCAAGCCTTGAGCCGGGGCATGTGTCCATAGATGACATTGTCTTTAAGATTGGTCCGCGTATCAATGCTGCTGGTCGAATGGAGACTGGACGAATGGCAGTTGAACTGCTCACTTCACGGAATCTCTCCGCAGCCATGCGGATAGGCGAGAAGATTAACGAGAGCAACAACGAGAGGAAGAATATCGATAGGGAAATCACTCAGGAAGCGCTTACAATGGTGCAGACAGGAAGTTGCGTTTGCAATGGAAGCGCCATGATAGTCTACAATCCGCAGTGGAATAAAGGAGTGGTGGGTATTGTGGCGTCGCGGCTTGTAGAGGCGTATTATAAGCCTACTGTCGTGCTCGCCAAGTCAAATGGTTTCGTTAGCGGATCTGCGAGGAGCATTGCCGGATTTGATCTCTATGGCGCAATAGAGAGTTGTGCGGATATTCTTGAAAATTTCGGTGGACATGTGTATGCGGCTGGACTGACTCTAAAGGAAGAAAACCTACCAGAGTTTGCACGACGCATGGACGAGTACATCTCTTCCAAGATCAAGACTGAGATGATGACTCCCGTGATAGAAGTGGATAGTAAACTTAATTTTGCCCAGATTACACCTAAGTTCTTCCGGATCCTCAAGCAGTTCCAGCCTTTTGGCCCTGGCAATCACAATCCTGTGTTCCTAACCGAAAATGTCTACGATGCTGGGACTGGCCGGAAAGTGGGTGCTGGCGGAGTACACATGAAACTTGACCTTATACAAGAAGACCAACCGTATCATCAGATATCGTCGATCGCTTTCAATATGGCCGAACATTACGACTATATCAAGGAAGGCAACCCGTTTGATATCTGCTACTCTATAGTCGAAAACTATTATCGCGGTAACTCTTCAATACAACTGAGAATCAAGGATCTCAGGGAGAGAAACCTTGATTTCATATAATCATTACCTCCTTTAGAACAAGGTCGGCTCTTCGTATGTCTCTTCTTCAGAGTCTTCGATTATGGCTTCAGGTTCTTCTGCAGAAGAACTCTGAGGGGTCTCGTCATCTTCAGAAGGGATCTCGTTATCGTCTTCTTTGACGAGTGGCTCTATGAAGCGGACCGACTTGACGTCATTTCTGGATGAGCATTTCTTTCCTTTGGCGGCGATACCCTTCTTAGCTATCCATTCTTCTGCATCTACTGCCTCTGCCGGCTTGTCTTCGAGCGCCCATATCACCTCGTACTGTGGATGCCTGTCTGAAGATAACTCTACGAGATATGATTTAGGATGGTCGGAGATGAAGCATATCGGCGTGTTGTCACTGACAATGAAAGAGAACCGTTTTACATAGAAACTCTTGGATGCCCCATCAAAGTATAGTGCAGTATATGTCTTATTCGGATCAAATTTCTCTACGAATAGGACATCTCCCTGGTATCGGTTGACGAGGTCGAATGAAGTGGTATAGAAAGTACCGTTCCGGAATACGGCCAACACCTTGTCCCCGTCTTCGAATTTTCCTAGATATAGTCCGTGCTCTTCATCATTGAGCCTTTGTATGTCTGTGTCGTACCAGATGTCTTTCCCCTCAATAGTACTTATTCCTTTACTCTTGAGACTGATACGCTGGATTACGTTCTTGGTGACAAGATTGCCTCTTGAGGCTTTGCCCTTGATAGCCAGGGAGGAGAAATCATAGTCAAGCACACTCTTCTTGAGTTTTGCTCTGGCCCTGAGCTGGATTTTTACGACCTCTGCTTCTCCGTTGTGGTTGGCAGAGAACCATTCGATTCTTGAGCCTTCTGTTCCGGAGGTGATATCGTATTCCTTATCCCTTGTCACGGAAGTGATGGCAAAACGCTTTGCATAGTATATGGAAGTCTTGCCCTCACGGTAAATTATGTTGTATATGGTGCGAGAGTCCCCTCTGTTGAAAACATTCACGTAGAGCAGGTCTTTTCCGAAGAAGTCTTTGTCTTTAACCTTGGTTATGCGGTATTTGCCATCTTTACTTATGACGATTATCTCGGAGAGATCCGAGCAGTCGCAGATGAACTCACCGCCATCGTCTTTCTTCAGCCCGATACCCACAAATCCTTCAGCAAGGTTGGCCATGAGTTTGGCGTTGTTGTTGACGACTTTGGTAGCAGCAATGGTTTCAAACCCGGTGATTTCCGTCTGCCGAGGGAAAGCGCTGCCATATTTGCTCTTCAGGGACTTGAACCAATTGATGGTATAGGCATTGATGTTTTCTATGTCGGACTTTATTTCCTTCATCTTGTCTTCGATGCCTAGAATCTTCTCGTCCATCGCCTTGGTGTCGAACTTGGAGATTTTCCTTACCGGTTTTTCTACAAGTGTTAGGATGTCATCCATAACGATTTCCCTATGGAAGAGTTCCTGGTATTCTTTCATTTTTGTGAATACCTCAGCTATCTGGGTGTCCCAGTCTGTCTGGTTCTGCTCAAGCACCTTATAGATCCTGTTCTCGAAGAAAATCCTCTCGAGCGAGCAGTTGTGCCACTCGTCCTCGAGTTCCGAAAGCTTGATATTGAGCTCCTGAAGAAGGATGTCCCTTGTGTGATAGGTGCTGTATTCAAGGATGTCTCTTACGGATACGAATGCAGGTTTGTTGTCCTTGATGACGCAAGCGTTAGGTGCAATTGTATATTCACAGTCAGTGAATGCGTAAAGCGCATCAATAGTCTTGTCTGGAGATACGTCACTTGGAAGATGTATGAGAATATTCACCTTGTCTGTGGTCATATCCTCTATCTTCTTGATTTTTATCTTGCCAGTTTTCTTGGCTTTCAGGATGGACTCTATGAGGTTCTTGGTGTACTTGCCATAAGGGGTTTCTGTGATGGCGATGGTGCTCTTGTCGATTTTCTCGATTCGCGCCCTTACCTTCACGGAGCCGCCTCTGCGTCCGTCCATGTATTTGCTGCAATCTGCAAATCCTCCGGTCGGGAAGTCAGGGAACAGTTCGTATTCCTTACCTTCAAGGATATTGACAGAAGCGTCAAGTAATTCATTGAAGTTGTGCGGGAGGATCTTGGATGCGAGCCCGACTCCGATTCCCTCGGTGCCCTGGGCCAAAAGCAGCGGAAATCTAACAGGGAGTTCCGTAGGCTCCAGATTCCTTCCATCGTATGAGGTCATCCAATGGGTGACTTTAGGGTCGAATACTACCTCTTTGGCGAATTTGCTGAGCCTTGCCTCTATGTAACGAGGCGCAGCATTTGAGTCACCGGTAAGAATGTTTCCCCAGTTCCCCTGGCAGTCCACAGTAAATCCTTTCTGGCCTAGCTGCACGAGCGTTCCTAGGATGGACTGGTCTCCGTGCGGATGATACTGCATGGCCTGACCAACGATGTTGGCTACTTTGGTAAACTTGCCGTCATCCATGCGGAACATGGCGTGTAGAACTCTTCGTTGTACAGGCTTGAGTCCGTCTATGATGTGAGGTACGGCGCGGTGCAGGATTACGTATGAAGCATAATCCAGATACCAATCCTTAAACATGCCGGAGAGCTTGAACTTGTGCCCTTCCCCTGCAAGCATCTTGTCGAATTTGTTGCTTTCAGGACCCTCGTCCACTATGACATCGTTGTCGTCCTCGGCTATATCTTCTATGGTGTTGATATTTTCCTCTTCCATACCTTTTGTCGTTTACTCTTCGTATCCGAATCTTCTCAGTTCCTTGCGGCTTTCTCTCCAGTCAGGATCTGTCTTGACATATATGCTCAGGAATACTTTCTTCTGGAAAAAGTCCTCCATCTCTATCCTGGCTTGTGTTCCTACCTTCTTCAGGGCAGCGCCCTGCTTGCCGATAATGATCCCCTTTTGGGATTCACGCATTACATATATTACGGCACCGATGTCGTAACGTTCCGACCCCTCCTTGAAAGTCTCTATGCCTACTTCGCAGCAGTACGGAATCTCTTCCTTATAGTTGAGGAGGATTTTCTCTCGTATGATCTCAGAAGCGAAGAATCTAAGACTCTTGTCCGTAAATGCATCTTTGTCGAACCATGGCGGGCACTCCGGCAATTTGGCAACTACCGTGTCAAGGATACTTTCCAGATTGAATTTTTCACTTGCGGATGCAGGTATGACGGTGGCGGCAGGAATCTGCTCCTGCCACCATGCCATAAGTTCCTTTACCTTGGCCTGGTCACTGATGTCTATCTTGTTGATGACAACTATGACCGGACATTCAAGGCTGTTGAGTCGGCTCACGTAGTCTCCGTTCTTATCAGGGGTTTCCACAGTGTCAGTGACATATAAGATGACATCGGCATCTCCGATAGCCCCATCCACGAATTTCATCATGTTTTCCTGAAGCCTATAATTGGGCTTTAGGATACCTGGGGTGTCAGAGTAGACTATTTGCCAGTCTTCTCCGTTTACTATACCCATGATGCGATGCCTTGTGGTCTGGGCCTTGGCCGTGACGATGGAGAGTTTCTCTCCCACCAAAGCATTCATAAGAGTGGATTTCCCGACATTCGGGTTCCCTATGATATTAACGAATCCTGAACGGTGCGCCATTATACGTATGCTCCTATCTTCAAAATATTGATTTCTCCCTCTGTTAGGTATCTCCATTCGCCTTTCTTGAGTCCCTTCTTGGTCAAGCCGGCGAAATATACTCTGTCAAGAGCCTTGACATTATATCCGAGAGAGTCGAAAATTCTGCGGACAATCCTATTCTTTCCGGAATGGATCTCGATGCCGACCTTCCTCCTGTCTCCAGCATCAATAAACTCAAGCTCGTCTGCCTTGACATCTCCGTCGGTGAGGGTGATTCCGTCCAGAATCTTGTGGTAATCCTCATCTGAAAGTTCCTTGTCCAGCGATACCTGATAGATTTTCTTCTTGTCGTATGATGGATGTGTGAGACGTTCTGCAATTTCTCCGTCGTTAGTGAGGAGCAGTACTCCGGTAGTGTTCTTGTCTAACCTACCTACAGGGTATACCCTTGAGGAGCAGCCTTTGAGAAGGTCAATTACGGTCTTCTCGGCGTGTGGGTCACTTGCTGTTGTTACATAGCCTTTAGGCTTGTTCATGATGAGGTAGACTTTCTCTTCTCCCTTGAGGCGCTCTCCGTTGAATCGGATGTCGTCCGTGTGGATATTAACCTTGGTACCGAGCTCGGTGACAACCTCTCCGTTGACAGTAACTACGCCAGCCTGGATGAGTGTGTCTGCCTCACGTCTTGAGCAGACTCCGGAGTTGGCAATGAACCTGTTGAGGCGTACTACATCCTTTATTTCAGGTACAAATACGTCTTCGCTCTCGCTTCCGTTCACTACTGGGCGACGATTGATCATTCTCTTGATTCCTTCGTAAGAGTCTTTACTGAAGGAGGCTTTGTTGACTTTCTTTGGCCCTTTTCCTGTGGATTTTCTCTTCATTCCTGCGCCGAAACCATTGCCCTGACTGCTTCCTGGGCGGCTTGCCTTGAATCCAGGACGTGAGTTCTGGCGTGGTCCGCGTGAAGGCCTTCCTTCACCCCACTGTCTGCGTCCCTCTGAAAAAGAGCGGTTTTCACCAAAACTACGGCTCTCGCCGTATGACTGGCGCTCCTCTCCCTGCTGGTAATTACTGTCGCCATATTGGCGACGTCCTTCTCCGAAAGAACGGCTTTCTCCATACGAGCGTCTCTGCCCACCGTAGTTACGATTCTCACCGTAACTGCGGCGTTCCCCGTATGATCTTTTCTCGCCCCACTGGCGGCGCTCACCATTCTGGCGGTATTCGCTGCTCTGTCGTGGAGTCTCTTCTGATGATCGGTAGTCAACCTTCTCGGCACTAACCGATGGATTTGCCGTTTTTCTCGGCCTAAGTTTGCGACCTTCCTTTGTAAACTGGTCCATTTCTACTTGAGATTAAAATAATATGTAATTGTGCCTTCTTGCATGGCCGGGGCATCCGTACTCATGTTAAAATGAGTCTCGAGTGCCGCATTTCTCGCGGCGGCAAGAAGTGCTTTGTTCATAACTGTTGTGCCGTCCCCTCCTGGTACGGCTTTTACTACGTTACCGTAGTTGTCAACCCATATATCCACGACCACGATGCCGCTTTCCTGCTCGTTGTACACGGGCCGCGGAATGTTGCCGTTGACTCTCCGCCCCTTGATGTGTGCGTTGGGCTTGCCGTCAGTGCGTCCTTTGTCGGTGTTGCCGTCTGGCTGTCCCCCTTTGAACTTGTCAGAACTCTCCGTGGCGCTGTGGGCTGCCGTTAGGGTTGTGTCCTTTTTTGACATTCCGGGAAAAGAAGCGCGCGGGTCAAGTGCGGGTTTTTCCTTTGTCTCTATTTCGGGTACCGGCACGTCTCCAAAAGTATCAGGAGCGGTCTGTGGGGTAAGGTTCGGCTTGTCGTTGACCATCGGAGATTCGCTACGTTGGGCAAGTTCTACGGGTTTGTCTTTGTCGGGGTTCTCCGATACCGGTGCATCCCCATAAAACTGTTCCTGCGATTCGCTTTCTTCGGTGAAGTCTATCAGTATGGATTTCTCCTCTGGTGGCGGATATATATATTTCAAACTTGAGAAAGACACGAGGACGAATACGAGAGCATGCAGTGTTACTGTCAATATAACACCGCTGAGCCTTGAATAGCGCTCGCTCTTGCTTTCGTCGCTTCTGTGGTCCTTCATCCTTTTATTCAGGCTGTGTGGCCAATATCACTTTATAATGATTCCTCTTGGCAATGTTCATCACCTGCACAACCTCCCCGACCGGAACGCTCTCGTCAGCGTAGATGGAGAATGTCGGATCCTCTTCCGTCTGTAGAAGGTCTACTAACTCGTTTTCTGCTTCCTGCAGTGTTACAGGCTGCTGATCACCGTTGATGTGAAAAGTATATTTGTCATCTCCCCAGTCCTTGATGGATACGCTCACCGTAGCCTTGGCGCCTACCTGGCCGGTGCTTTTAGGGAGCAGGAGCTTGAGTGCGTTAGGATTGACAAGTGTCGATGTCACGAGGAAGAATATCAGCAGCAGGAATACTATGTCCGTCATAGAGGACATGGAGAAACTTGCATCCGCTTTCGTGATCCTTTTAAGTGCCATTATTCTTCTGATTTAGATGTGCTTCCGACTGGCTCTCCGAGCGCGTCCATAAGCTCGATGGTCGCGCTCTCCATGCTATAGACAAGAGAGGAAATCTTGGCGGAGAGGAAATTGTATCCGAAATAGGCGAGAATACCGACTATAAGACCACCTACTGTGGTAATCATGGCTGTGTAAATACCGCTTGAGAGGAGTGTGATATCGATGTTGTTACCAGCATTGGACATATTGAAGAATGCCTGAACCATACCGAGAACCGTACCGAGGAATCCTATCATAGGGGCTCCTCCTGATATTGTGGCTAGATAAGGCAGTCCTTTTTCGAGCCTTGCAACTTCTACATTGCCGACGTTCTCAACAGCTGTCTGTATGTCGCTCAGTGACTTGCCTTCTCTTGCGAGCCCAGCCTCCACCATACGCGCCACAGGAGTGTCGTACTTGGAGCAGAGTGTCATGGCTGACTTTAGCTTGCCTTCGTGGATGTAGTCGCGGATATCTTTCATGAAGTCCTTGTCAATCTTTCCGGCGCGACGTATTGACCACCATTTCTTCCCGAAGATATATATGGCTACAATTGAAAGGGCGAGAAGAACAATCATCAGAGGTCCGCCCTTGGCGGCCATCTCTAGCAGAGAATAAGACATTTCTGTCTGAAGTAACGTGAAGAGCATATTTATAAAGCCTATTTTACGAAATAGATAATACACATATAGGGCCAACAAACCCAATCACGCAAATATACGAATTATTTTTTATAATCAACGCTTGTAAGGAATAATGCATGGCCAGGGACGCTCTCTCCTGCGTTACTGCGCATTACGCTTTTGACGGGACTGAATCCATCTTCAAGAATCAGGCTGCTGAAAGATTCTGCCGTCCGCTTGCCTCTTCCTACTTCAAGAAGTGTTCCCACCAAGGCCCTTACCATGTTCCTAAGGAACCTATCTGCGCAGACTGTGAATTTCCAGTAGTCCTCTGACAATGTGCCGTCGGCAAGTATTCGCCTTTTGGCGCATAGTGTAGGCTCATAACTCTCCCATAGTGCCTTATGGATGGTACAGATGGATGTTCTGCTATCGGCTCCAGCCTTTTCGAAACATCTGAAGTCGTGTCTTCCGCACAACTCCGCTGCTGATATGTTCATCTTATTGAAATCGAGGACCGGATATGTATATCTGTAGGAGAATGATTCAACGAAAGGGTCTTTGACCCTATGCAGAAAATATGTATATTCGCGTCTGTTTGCATCGAATCTCGCATGGAAGTCTGGGGCTTCCGGAACGATGTCGTGGACGACTATGGATGTCGGGAGAATGGCATTTAATTTGTAGGCGATAAGCCCGGTGTCAAAGGCGGTGCTGCAATCAAAATGGGCAGTGTATCCTATTGCATTGACACCAGTATCTGTCCTTCCTGCACCGGTGAGGCAGACTTGCTCCTTTAGTAAGACTGAAAGTGCTGATTCCAAAGCGCCTTGTACGCTTGGCGCGTCTGGCTGCACTTGCCAGCCGTGAAAGGTAGCCCCGCAGTATGACAGATTGATGGAATAACGCATAACTGACTGCAAAAATATTAAAAATATATGGAAAGTGTAAACATCAAGGAACTCAATGACCGTATTCAGAAAGAGAGCGCGTTCGTGGATATTCTCTCTATGGAGATGGGAAAGGTCATCGTGGGGCAGAAGCATCTTGTGGAGAATCTGATGATAGCGATGCTCGCAGGTGGACATATCCTGCTTGAGGGCGTGCCAGGACTTGCGAAGACATTGGCCATAAGTACATTGGCCAGTGCTGTCAACGCGAAGTTTAGTCGTATCCAGTTTACTCCAGATCTACTGCCGGCCGATGTTACCGGTACTCTGATCTATTCCCAGAAGAAAGAGGAGTTTGAAGTTCACAAGGGACCTATCTTTGCTAATTTCGTGCTTGCTGATGAGATTAACCGAGCACCAGCCAAGGTGCAATCTGCACTTCTTGAGGCTATGCAAGAGCATCAGGTAACTCTCGGAGACAATACCTACCCGCTTCCAGAGCCTTTCCTTGTGATGGCCACACAGAACCCGATTGAGCAGGAGGGGACTTATCCGCTTCCAGAGGCGCAGGTGGACCGTTTTATGCTCAAGGTGGTTGTAGGTTATCCAAAGAAGGACGAGGAAAAGCAGATTATTCGCATGAACAATAGTGGCGTTTTCCCAAAGGCTTCAGCGGTGGTGACTCCGCAGGAGATAATCAAGGCTAGAGAGGTTGTCAGGGAAGTCTATATGGATGAAAAGATAGAGAGATATATAGTCGATATTGTCTATGCTACACGTACTCCAGAAGATTATTCACTCTCTTCAATAAAGGATTTTATATCGTACGGCGCATCTCCGCGTGCGAGCATTAGTTTGTCAATGGCTGCCAAGGCTTATGCGTTTATAAAGCGTCGCGGCTACGTCATACCAGAAGATGTCCGTGCCGTATGTCCTGAGGTGCTTCGCCATAGAATCGGGCTCAGTTACGAGGCGGAAGCAGAGAATGTGACAACTGAGCAGATTATTGAGCAGATTATAAATGCCGTCATTGTCCCATAGTGCCACATCGGATCTTCTCCGTAAGGTCAGGAAGATCGAGATAAGGACGAAGGCTCTCTCGCATCAGATTTTTGCTGGAGAGTACCATTCGGCTTTCAAGGGGCGTGGTATGGCCTTTAGTGAAGTGCGCGAGTATCAATGGGGTGACGACGTGCGCTCTATGGATTGGAATGTCACAGCTAGGTTGCGCTCCCCGTATGTCAAAGTCTTCGAGGAAGAAAGGGAGCTTACCGTGGTTCTTCTTGTGGATGTCAGTCGCTCAGGACTTTTCGGCACTGTGGTGCAGACCAAGAGGGAAAGGTTAGCTGAGGTGGCTGCGGTGCTGACATACAGTGCTATTCTCAATAACGATAAGGTGGGAGTGCTTTTCTTTTCCGACAAGGTGGAGAAGTTTATTCCTCCATCCAAGGGGCGTTCTCATCTGCTTCGTATAATCAGGGAGATGCTTGAGCTTCAGCCGTCCTCTGACGGAACTGATATAGGTGTGGCTTTGCGTTATCTGACCAATGCGATAAAGAAGAAGTGCACTGCTTTTCTCCTGAGTGATCTTGTTGATGTGGATGGTGATGGCAAGCCTCGTTATGAGGATGCTCTCAAGGTGGCTGCCGGCCGCCATGACCTGAGTGTCATAAAGGTGCATGATCCTCGTGAGGGAAAGTTGGTCCCTATGGGTCTTGTCCACGTCAAGGATAGCGAGAGCGGACGTTGTGCATGGATTAATACCGATAGCAAGCGTATGCGTGAGCAGTACATGAGGTGGTACTCGCATCTTGCTGAAAAGGAATCAGCGATGTTCAACAAATATGGGATTGACAATGTGGATATAGCCACAGACTCTGACTATGTCAAGGGTCTGATGACTTTGTTTGGTAGAAGATGAAACTGTTGTTCGTATTCATAGTTGCTTTTCTGGATATTATTCCTCAAGGAAAAGCTTTTCTTTCTCCTGTTCAGAAGCGGGACTCTATTTTGATTGCAGACCAGTTAAAGTACGGATTTGAACTGAATGGGATAGAGCGTGGCACTGCGCTGGCGTTTCCTGATTTCTCTGCTCTTCCGGAGGATACACTGGCACTTGCGTCTGAATGGAAAGTGGATACTCTCAAGACTGATCGCAAATCAGGTACTATGGATATCCGTGCCTATGTGACGGTGGCTCCATTTGAAGAGGGTGATTTCCATCTTCCTCCTATTTCGGTGCTTCGTAGGGCTTCGGACGGAAAACTGGATACTCTTGTATTTGAACCGGTGTCATTCCAGGCATACTCTATGCCTGTGGATACAGCGACATTCTCCGCCCATGACATTAAGGGACAGATCAGATATCCTGTGTCATTTGGGGAAGTGGCGATGTACGTAGGTGTGGTGTTTGGCATTTTAGCTCTTGTGGCACTAGTGGTATGGCTAGTTATTAGGGCTCGGAGGAAACGTTTTGGACTTGTTGAGGAGCCGAAAGAGAAGGAGTCTGCGTATGTGGTGGCGCTTCGACGACTGGATAAGTTTAGGGGTAACAAGTATTGGGCACCGGACAAGCAGAAGTTGTTCTATTCCGGTATAACTGATGCCCTCAAGTTCTATATGGAAGACAGGTTCGGCGTGGATGCACCGGAGATGACGACATCCGAGTTGTTTGGTGCACTGAAGGACAGAGGGGATATCCCACAGGACCTTCTTTCTGATGTGAGGGACCTATTTGAGTGTGCGGACTATGTTAAGTTCGCCAAGCATGTGGCTTCGGATGAAGAGAATGTTTCAGCCCTGCCTTTGGCCATTAAGTTCGTTATGAGTACATACAATACGGGGCTTGCGGAGGAGCCTGAGAAGTAATATGTTCTTCGAATATCCTTATCTGCTCTGGCTGCTTGCTATTCCCATCCTTTTGGTGGTGTTGTACATCTTCCGGGAGGTTAAGGAGCGGCGGCCTCACATGCGAGTTCCTGTGCTTCAGCCGTGGACTGCATCAGGGAAGTCTGCCCTTTCTTTACTTAGACATGCTCCTTTTGTACTTCGCACGGTTGCGCTTGTTATGATCATAATAGCAATAGCGCGTCCGAGGTCGTCTTCCGAGATGGAGAAGACAGACACCGAGGGTATTGATATAGTGCTTGCCATGGATGTCTCTACGAGTATGCTCGCGCGGGATTTTACTCCTGATCGTATCAGTGCAGCCAAGGATATAGCCATTGAGTTTATTGCTCAGAGGCCAAGTGATCGTATGGGTATTGTGGTGTTTGCTGGCGAGAGTTATACTCAATGTCCGCTTACCACGGATCGAGCCACGCTCATAAACCTTATGAAAGAGGTTCAGACTGATCTTATAGAAGATGGTACTGCTATAGGGAATGGGCTTGCTACCGCTGTGGCGAGGATAATGGATTCTGATGCAGTAAGCAGGGTAGTGATACTTCTCACCGATGGTGTGAACAACTGCGGAGAGGTGTCTCCGCTTACTGCAGCTGAGATAGCCAAGAATTACGGGATTCGAGTCTATACTATAGGTGTCGGCGCCAATGGGACAGCACCATATCCTGTGATGACACCATGGGGGATAGAGACTCAGAATATCAAAGTTGAGATAGACGAGGATCTGCTTAAGCAGATTTCCGAAACGACAGGAGGACGTTATTTCAGGGCTACGGACAATACCAAGCTTGCAGAGATCTATTCTGAAATCAACAGGATGGAAAAGTCCAAGACCACTGTCGACAGTTTCCCTGTATACAAGGAACTTTTCGGGAATTATGCGATAGCTGCACTTGTGTGTATGCTACTTGAACTTTTGATTAGATTGTTGTTGAGGAGGATGCCATAATGCTATATTTTGCCAATCCGATTTTCTTGTGGCTACTGCTGCTTGTGCCGGTGATTCCGGTGGTGTATGCCGTGATGTCTGCTCTAAAAAAGAAGCGTATCAGGGAATTTGGTGATCCTCGTCTTGTGGAGGCACTTATGCCTTCGCGCTCAGTGTCTAAAGGATGGTGGAGAATAATACTTTTCGATCTTGCCCTTGCCTTTTTTATAGTCGGCCTATCACGGCCATTGATAGGCGCTAAACTTACGGAGCATGAGACCAAGGGGGCGGAAATAATGATTTGCCTTGATGTCTCCAATTCTATGCTGGCACAGGATTATACGCCAGACAGGCTTTCCCGTGCAAAACTTGCCATATCAAGGCTTGTGGACAAACTGCAGGACGACAGAATAGGTCTTGTGGTATTTGCTGGAACATCATTTGTCCAGCTCCCGATCACCACGGATTATGTGTCTGCCAAACTTTTTCTCGCCAATATCGACACTAAGTCTGTTCCAGTCCAAGGAACGGCCATAGGTGATGCCATATTGACTGCAGCCAAGAGTTTCAGCGCTCAAAGTGAGAGAAGCAGAGCAATTATTGTCATTACGGATGGGGAGAACCATGAGGATGATGCCGTGGAGGCTGCCAAGGAGGTTGCTAAGACTGGCATAAAAGTGTATACGATAGGTGTCGGCTCGCTCAGCGGACAGCCTATTACCACGTCTTCCGGACTTCTTAAGGATAAGGATGGCGAAATAGTCGTCAGCAGACTTGATGAAGAAACCCTGAAGGAGATTGCCAGGGAGGGCAACGGCATTTATGTCCATGCAGGGAAGGAAGATTTCGGACTTGAGCCGATTATTGACCAGATAAGCAAGTTCGAAGATGAACGATTTAATTCCATCGTTTTTGAGGAGTATGACGGACAATATATGTACTTTTTCGCTATTGCTTTTGTGCTTCTTGTAATAGAAATGCTGATAGGGGATAGGCGTGCCAAAAGGAGGTTATTCAGATGAAAAGGTTGATTTTTATTATATTGGCGGTAATTTATGCAGTCTCGGCTTCCGCGCAAACGGATAAGAAAGAAGTTCGTGCTGGAAATCGTGCCTTCAAGAAAGGAAATTTCAGAGAAAGTGAGATAGATTATCGTAAGGCGGTGCTTAAGGACTCTGTCTCTATCGCTGCGCAGTATAATCTTGCTTCATCGCTATATAGGCAGGAGGATTTTGACGGTGCTTCGAAAGCACTTTCGTCCATCTCTGATGTTATCCCTAGTGAGAGTCTGGATGTCAAGGCTGATTATTATTTTAATCAGGGAGATGTTGCGCTTGCTTCTAAAGACTATGCGTCAGCCGTGAAAAGTTTTCGCCAGTCTCTGCTCCTGCGCCCAGATGACATGGATGCCAAAGAAAACTATGCCTACGCCAAGAAGATGCTTCAGAATCAGGAAAATCAGGGTGGCCAGAATGGAGACAACAACCAGCAAGACAATCAGGACAATCAGAGCAATGATGACTCCAAGAATAATCAGGATAATCAGAATGACCAGAGCAATCAGAATCAGCCTGGATCCAATGATGATAAAAACGACCAGAATGGAGACCCTCAGGAAGGCAGCATATCTAGGCAGCAGGCCCGTCAGATGCTGAACGCTATACAGGCTAAAGAGAAGGAGACACAAGATAAGGTACGGAAGGAAAAAGCCGAAATGATGAAGTCAAGACAGAAAGAAAAGAATTGGTGATGAGGAAATTAATGATTCTTGTGGCGCTGATGACAACCTATGTGTTCGCATCTGCGCAAGATATAAAGGTTCAGGCTCCAGAACTTGTGGGGGTTGACGAGCAGTTTAATGTTACATTTACTGTGGAAGGAGAGTCTTCTAATGTGGACTGCAGTTGGGACGCCGGAAGTGATTTTCAACTTGTATGGGGACCGTCGCGCGGTTCATCGTCTTCTACGACCATTATCAATGGCAAGCGAAGTCGGAGTGTACAGATGAGTTTTACTTACGTATTGATGCCGAAAAAGGCTGGACAGTATACTCTTCCCCAAGCTGATATAACTATAAAAGGAAAGTCATATAAGTCTCCCGCCCATAAGATAGAGGTGGTCTCTGACAAGTCTTCCGGCAATTCTTCTGCAAGTTCATCGTCATCTGGAGGCTCTTCTGCTTCCAGTGGCACTATATCCTCTTCCGACTTATATATGAAACTCCTGCTCAGCAAGCGCAATGTGGTTGTAGGGGAGCCTGTGAAAGCCGTGCTGAAGATATATCAGCGAGCTAATATCAGAGGCTATGAGAACGCGTCTTTCCCTGATTTTCATGGGTTTTGGAGTCAGGAGACGTATGCTCCGAACACTATTGAATTCCATAGGGAAAATGTCAGTGATCAGATTTTTAATGTGGCAACTCTACGTGAGTGGACGCTTATCCCACAGCAGTCCGGGGAGTTGACAATAGACCCGGCGGAACTTGTATGTCTGGTGAGCATACGTGCCCAAAGACAGTCCACTGGAAGTATTTTTGATGATTTCTTCCAGGATGACTATCAGACTATCAGGAAACGTGTGAGCACTGATCCTATAAAGATTAACGTTTCAAAGCTTCCGTCCGGTGCTCCTTCTTCGTTTTCTGGTGGTGTGGGTAAATTTACCATGAGTGCGTCACTTTCCAAGGATTCTCTTGCTGTTCATGATGCTGCGTCTCTTGTAGTGACTATAAAGGGTAGTGGAAATACTGCTCTTGTAGAGGCTCCGGCAGTTAGTTTCCCTCCCGATTTCGAAGCGTATGATGTGAGGACTACAGATGTAAAGGATGGAAAGGTATTTGAATATCCTTTTATTCCGAGAAGTTACGGAGACTTTAATATTCCGTCTGTAGAGTTCTCCTATTATGATATTGAAGGGAAGAAATATGTCACGCTCTCAAGTGGGCCTATGCCACTGAAAGTAGGTAAAGGTAGTGGAAACGCGTCTGATTCCGTGCGAGTGGTGACTATGGCGGGAAGCCGTGGAAAAGATGTGAAGACTCTTTCGAGCGATATAAGATATATTTCAGTGAAAGCCCCTGCGCTTAATGGTGCTCCTTCTTTCTTTATTGGCACTGTCGGATTCTATGTCCTTTTAGTATTAATGTTCCTTTCGGCAGTCGCCATATTCTTTGTCGTTCGTTTTGCCAGGGCTAGAAGGGATGACGTTGTAGGTACCAAGACGAGAACCGCTACCAAGATGGCAAGAAAGCGACTTGCACAGGCGGAGTCTTTCATGAAGAAAGGACTTCAGTCTGCATTTTATGAAGAACTTCACAAGGCGCTTCTCGGCTATGTATCAGACAAATTTGTGCTTGATGCTTCAGACCTGGGGAAAGATAGCATATCCACAAGGCTTTCTGAAAAGGGCGTTTCGGACGCTGTAACTGCGGAGTTTGTAGCTCTACTTGACGAGTGTGAATATGCGCGGTACGCACCTGATACCATAAATACTGATATGAGTTCTACTTTTGAGAAAGCTGTGAGTGTTATTTCAAGAATTGATGAGTGTATGAAAAAGCATAAGAAAGGGTCTGCCGTGGCCTCTATGTTGGCAGTTTTTCTGATAGCTGGTGCTGGTACGATGTCTTTGGGCGCTGCGGAGTATCCTGATTCATTATGGAACGTGGGTGTAAATGCCTATTCTGAAGGACATTGGTCTGATGCCGTGGAAGCATGGTCATCCATACTTAATATCGGAGTTGAAAATGCTCCGCTGTATTATAATATCGGCAATGCATGGTACAAGGAGAACGATATGGCCCATGCTATACTTTATTATGAGAGGGCATTGAAGATAGATCCATCATATTCGGATGCGGCCTACAATCTGGAATTTGCGCGTGCTGGAATCCAAGATAAAATAGAAGAAGTCCCAAGTTTCTTCCTGAAGAGATGGTTTGACTCGTTCTGCCGTTTGATGCCGTCCAATGTCTGGGCTGTCATAGCATTCGTGTTCCTTGCGCTATGTCTCGGAATGGTGCTGATGTTTCTTTTGGCGAGGTCAAATTCTGCATCCAAGGCTGGTTTTATCACTGCTATAGTGACATTGGTCATTTCTGTATGTGCATTTGCCATGTCTGCCGTTCAGAAGTCTGACTATGGGCGGGAGGATTCTGCCATTGTCATGAGCCCGGTATGCTCCGTCAAGAGCGCGCCTTCAGGCTCCAACGCCAAAGATTTATTCGTGCTGCACGAAGGCACGAAAGTGATTATAGTCGACCGGGTAGGAGACTGGTTTAATATCGAACTTTCGGACGGACGTCAAGGCTGGTTGCTGTCCTCAGACATGGAAATTATCTAAAACTGATGACTTCTGCCGGCTCGAACCCGCCATTGGCTCGGTAATGGTCTGAATAAAGGGATACAACTTCAGGTACGGCTGTCTGGAACGTTCCGGCTCGGACGACATGAAGTTCTTCAGTCAGTAAAAGCCGACCTTCAGGGAGAGTATCTATCCAGTACTCGGTGGTGTCTGAAGTGACATTACGGTATATTGGCCCTCTGTTGTATATTGCTCCTGATGTATTTTCTATTGGGGTTAGCGAGGCGTTCCTTGGGATGGTGATGCGTACAAAATCCCTGGTCTGCTCAGTGGTAATGGTATAAACAGCCTTGACACTATCTCCAACTTTAAGGTGACTGACTTCTGAGAGTCTCTGCCCATTGGCATAATACTCCCTTGTAATGCTCATCCCATTGCCGGAAGCCTTGATCTTGTCGAAAGGAAGTGCAGATGATGCCTTCAATGAGAGTACTTTGGTCTGGAGAGTTGTTTGGTCTCCATTCAGCACGCAGTCAAGTGCTCTGATATAAGCGAAATCGTTTTCCCAATGCCTTGATTCCTTTTGTACCATTATCCATAGCCTTATACCTTCGGCTATGTCTTTGTGCCCATGGTGGCCCATCAGGTCACAGAGTATGGTATGTGCATAGAGGTCGCTTTCTAGAAGACTTCCCCAAGGACTTGCGGCGTTAGGGAAATAATAACCTCCTGATCCATGCTCAACTGCATATTGGCTTAGAGACTCTACGTCTTTGGCTATAGACTTGCGAAGCTCGGCGTTAGCGAAGAGACCTAGTTGCAGACTTCTGGCAAATGCATTGTCTTCCGAACTGTAGAGATTGTCAAGTGTGGACAGCCTTCTCGCCTTGGCGATTATCTGCCCTTGAAGGCCGCGTGAGTCTTTTGGAAGAAGGTAGTCCTTTGCCTGAATGCGGAGGCTTTTTAGCCTTTCTGAATCCGCTCCTTCAGTATATAATGCTAACGATGGATAAAATGAGCGCGCGTAAAGATACTGGGATAATGACAACCTCTGTCTCCAGATGCCTGGCTCTTGACGGCTTGTCATATACCTGTCAAGATAACTTATAGTCGATGGAATTATGCTTCGCAGACTGCTGTCGCATCCGTCACCCATCATAGCACACCATTCCACTACAAGAGCCGTTATCGATGGGGAGGACTGCATATCTGGCATCCATGAGAATCCGCCATCTGAGTTGTGGCAGGCAAGAATCTTGTCTATGAGCCCCCCTCTTTCTGAATCTGACAGGCCTTTTATACGCCAGTCCTGAGGAAGTCGGGATGCAAGCACATCAGCATAAATGGTCTCAAGCATCTTGTCAACACTGCCATTCCGCACGGAAATTTTTTCTGGAAGAGCATCAGATAGCATTTGAAGAATGGATATTTCTTCAACCTTTGCTTTGTTAGACGCAATATTTACAAACTCCTTCCTAAGATTCCTTATGATCGATGCCCTTGATGCTTCGTCTTTTAAAATGGCCGAATGGGCCTCTGTGATAGTCTGGAATGGAACTTTTACCGGTACTTTTACAAATACGGCATCGGAGCAATTTCCACCTTTGTCGGGGGTGAAACTGACTAATATACCTAGAGTGCTGATGTCCGGTATTGACAGTTCGCAGTCTGCTGAAGCGTTGCCGTGTTCTGGTACGATCACTTCCATGGATTTTTCCCTGATTACGTTTTTCCTGTTATTGTAATCACTTCCATTTATGAATCGTACGCGTACCTTTCCGCTGATCTTCTCTGAGGTACTATTGGAAAGTCCGACCCTAAGTGAATATTTGTCTCCGTAATATAGGTATGAAGGCTGTATGAGAGATATGGTGACAGGAAGTGTTACCGTCATCTCTTTGGAAATGACGGCGTTGTGAAATGTCTTATCGTGAGCGAATACTTGCACTACGTAAGTGGTGAGTTTGTCCGAAGTCTTGAAGGAGAAGTCCAGATTCCCGTCAGCATCGCTTCGTACCATCGGCTCCCAAGCAAGGGTTTTATTGAATTCCTGCCTGATTGTGGCTTCTTCCATCTGGTCAGAACTGCCTACGGAGTCCTCAAACTCTTCGCTCTGCGCACTTTCTGCATAGTCTATGCTCATGTTGTTGGCCAGCATCATTCTAGAAGAGGACTTGAATAACGACCTCATATATATGTCTGACATGGAATTAAAGCTTCCGTTGATGAAGTCAATACTTGCCGGAATCATATCGTGTGCCTGGGCCGGCGTTCTTGTGGACCAACGGTTGTTTCTGACAGTCTCCGAAGCCTTGTCATATATCCCTATGGCGTATTGGGCTTCAGTCGGGCCATGCAGACTGAATCGGTATCCTGTGCCTGGTGCAGTGGTGTCAAGGAATCGTGTGAAGGCCATGGCCCAATTGTCTTGTGGCGCTGCATCTGAAGGGCGTGTGTATAGATATGTATATGATGCTGCATCTTTAAAGAAGAGCATTCTTATGCTTAAGTTGTCTTTGGAACTGTTCCATGCTGAAAATGAAACTGCTTCAAGGTGTCCTCTATCTATTTTCGTAAGCTTGCTTTCGACAGGGACTGAATCAGAATATAATACGGAAACCACCCATATCGGCGCATCTCCAGAGCCGACTGATATAGAGAGGCTTTCATCTATACTCTCGCAAAAACAGGTCTTTACATTCTCTGGAAGAGCCTTGGCCTCACCGTCCTTTAATACCATGAAAATGTCTTTCTGGCTGCTTTTGAGCTCTTTTCCGCTATCCGTGTATACCGATGTCTCAGTGAGGAGAGTGTAGACTCCGTAGGACAGGCTGCTAATATCGAATGAGTTCCTTCCCAACCTTGAGTCTTGGACAAGAACAGTATCTCTGTCCCTAAGGATAGAACTTCTGATGGCGAGTCCTGGCCTTAGTTTCTGCTCAGACCATGAACTGATACTATAATCTACGATAAGTTTGCTCCCTGGGATAAAGGTGGTGCCTGATGATCCGTCTGTAAGAGTGAAACGCCCTTTTCCAGAGCCAGGAAACTCTGCATTCATGCGGTATTCACTCTGGCAGTTTATGTGTTTGCTGAATGATAATGTCTCTCCTGAAACGTCTGTGACGCTAAGTTTGATCACAAAGTTTCCATATCTGAACTCCTCTCCGCTGTCAAATCTGATGTCGAATCTCCCATTGTCATGTATGGTCAGTTCACCAGACTGTATGACGTCTGAAAAGTGGGAAACCTTATATTTGACATGCGCCCCAGAGAGCTTGTGCGAGTTGAAACTCTGGATGCTGCCGCTTACGCAAATTTTATCGCCGAAGAAATACATCTTCTCATCATTATCCCATATTACCTCAAATGAAGGAAGTTCAAATTCATCTACGGTTATGCTGGCAAGCCCGATTGTCTTTCCGGACTCTCTCGCTGAAATGTTGTATGTTCCTCCCATGTGCCCTTTCTCAAGAAAGAAACAGCCGCTCGCGGCACCGAACTCATCCGTTTTGAGAGAAATGTTGGAGATGTTTCTTCCTTCTGGGTCAGATAATGACATTTCCAACTCAGTGCCTGCCGGGGCGGTAGCGAATTCATGGACGCCGGAATATGCAATAACTTTGAAGCGGACCGTGTCCCCAGGGTTGAAGGCACTTCTGTCTAGAAGAATCATGCATGAAACTTTGGACGCGTCAGAAAAATCACGAGGTCTTTTCGGGGTTAGCCTTATCAGGTCACTTGAATGAAGCCTCCCTTTCGCGTCCTTGTATTTGGCCTGTGCAAATATATTCCGCTTGCATCTGTCAATATAAAGATGCTCAGGAGTCTCAAATCCGTTTGAGGCACTCATGCTGCCTGATCCAATTGCCTTTCCGCCTCCGTCAGACAGTGTAAGAGTATATGAGTCTATTGGCTCTCCTGACATAAAATCGGCAGCATAGAATCGTAAACCGGAATCAGAGTCCTCCATGGCTAGGGAAATGCTATGCTTTCGGTATGTGATGGAGGTCTGAAGTTTGCTGCCGCTGCACTCCAAATTGTAGTTGCCGTCTTCCAGGACGCCGAGGGGGAGAATGATGGAATCCGTCACATGGAAACTCCGTTTCTCATTCTTAAGCTGTTTGGAAAGGATAGCAGATTTGTCACCGTCGCGGAAGATTTCCACTTTAACGGTGCTGATATTGATAAGGTTGATGTATAGAGTGTCTTTTTTTACTACTGCTGATATGTCCTTGTCTCTCAGCGCATTCTTTATCTCTGATGCGGCTTTGCAGGCCTTTGCAATAATCCTATCTGCTGCATTGCCCGATTTTCTAAAGAAAGCAGTGCGGCCGATAATGCTATCACATTCGTGATCTAGCTGTAGGAACTGCTCTTCTGACCCGTTGTTCTGGTCGAGAGTGTTTAATTTTATCCGCGCGAGATCTTGAGCAGCCATGAGTGAAACAGCTCTGTCTGCGTGTTTTCGCGCGAAACTTTCTAAAGAGCTGATTCTCTCATGTACGTCAAGGTTATTTGCCTCTAAGTTCAAATCATAGTATTCAAGCAGACTGTCGAAAGGATATTGTGAGGTGAACCGTCTATGTATCAATGTGCTTGTCTTCTCGTCCAGACTCTGGGTATAGAGACACCATAGGACGTAATCATAGTCATTGCCAATAAGTTGAGGGAGGATATCTGGCATCCCTGGAAAAATGTAGTCAAGGCCGTTGCGATAGAACTTCTGGTTGTGTGAACTCTGAAGCAGAGCCTCGTTCTGTAGAAGAAATGCTACTTTCCCTTCGATGCTCATTTCATAGCGCTTGTGGTAGAAGAGCATGATAGGACTTCCAAACTGCTCCACTTCTCTGTCCATCTGAGCTTGTAGTTCTTGCCTGCGTGTATATTGGAGAGAGGAACAAACCCGTACATACTCTATTGAGGCTTCATAGAAGTCCCATGCTGAATCGATTTTCCTTGCATCGGTTTTGATCTTTAGAAGTGTCTCTGCCTGATCTTTGGGCCTATCAAGTTTCTCGTACTTGTGGTATTCGTCCCAAAGTCTTTCTAGTGTACTGCGTGTCTTGCAAAAACCTGTGGTAGCTGATATAACAACTGCCACAATGATGAGGAATATCTGTTTGCGCATAACTACTGTCTGTTTATGTTGTCAAATGTCAAGATGCATTCCGATACAAGATAGTTGCTTCCCCCTATGTATACGATGGGGTTCTTGGCTTTGGAGGCGTCTGAGATAGCAGCGTCTACTGCCTCTTTTACACTGTGATAACAAGATAGTTGCAGTCCGGCCATGTGCACGGCAAGTTTTTCTACCGGTAATGCCCGTTCGATTGCCGGAGCTGCAAGGTAATATCTGGCGTTAGCTGGCATTAAAGGTCTTATGGCGTCGATGTCTTTGTCGGCCATGATGCCATAAACTATATAAAGGGGCCGTCCACTACGTTCAAGCCTTCTGAAATTTAGCTCAAGAGCTGCTGCGTTGTGCCCTATGTCGCAGATGGTTTCAGGCGAATCGAGAAGTTTCTCCCATCTGCCTCTGAATCCTGTGATGTGTGCCGTATGCTCCAAGGCGGTTTTTGAGGGCGAGATGCCGATTGTGTCAAGAGCGCATAGTGCCGTGCGCAGGTTCTCCCTCTGGTGAGGGCCTGTTAGATCCGTGTCAAACAGAGGGCCTTCGAAATCCTCCGCGAAAATGAGCGGACTGCCAGTCTCGGCGGCTTTCTTCTCGAATACAGGCTGGGTTTGAGGATCTCTTGCGCCGACAACGGCTGGAACTCCCGGCTTGAATATCCCGGCTTTCTCGAATGCTATCTCTGCCCTTGTGTTGCCAAGCAGTGCGCAGTGGTCAAGACCTATGCTGGTCACAACGCTCACTTCGGGCGTGATGATATTGGTGCTGTCAAGCCGACCTCCGAGTCCTGTCTCTATTACCGCGAAGTCTACTTTCCTGTCAGCAAACCATTTGAATGCCATGCCTGTAGTGATTTCAAAAAATGATAGCCCGTCAAGACTATGTTTCTGAAGAAAATCCATCACCTCTTCTTCGCTCGGCATCTCCCATGTGTCCCCTGAGATTATTTTCATCCTTTCCCTAAAGTCCACGAGATGCGGGGATGTATATAACCCCACGCGCAGTCCGGTAGAGGCTAGGCCGGCTGCAATCATGGAACTGACTGACCCTTTCCCGTTGGTGCCGGCGACGTGGATGCACTTGTACTGCTTCCATGGGTCTCCAGTTGCACTGCTGAATGATAACATTCCGTTGAGCCCCGGTTTATAAGCTCCAGCGGTAAATCCGGCATTCTGTATGCTTGGGTGTCTATTGAAAAGGTCGTTTATGGCTTTTTTGTATGATAACTCTGAATATTCCATGTTTATGATATTTGCATCTGAAGTCAAATTTAACTATTTTTACGACCCGATATATTAAAATGACTGAAAAAGCTTCCGCTCTTTTTTCTGCATACGTGATTGATGGTATTCAGCAGGAACTGACTCCGGCCCGGCTTCTTGAAGCTGTGTCAGGAGATGGTGTATTGGTTCAGCATGAGGATGAGAAGCCTTCGCTGGTGGTGGATGAGTCCATTGATTCGATTGGAAGCTCGGTGGTTCCTGATTCTTCTAGCCCGCTTTCATTTCTGGATGGGGTCAAAAGGTGCCTTGGTGATATCCCCCTGCATTATGCTGCGGCTTGCACCCGTGTCAGAATAGCTTCCGCTGTGATTGACTCGTTGTGGAAGGACGGGCGGTTTTCTATCGGCAACCTTAGCCTTGAAGCCAAATGGCTAGTGAATCGGGAGAAAGTCGGTTCCATGGCAGCATTTTATGAATCGGTGCAGTCGGCTTCGGAGTATGTAGATGCTCTCTGCATGCATTTTTCACGATGTGATACGGCCGAGTCAGACAGTTTCGGGATGGAGTTTCTGGCAGTGCTCTCTGGAGCGGATAGAAGTGAGGATGAGCCTTTTGTAGCGGAGCCATTCGTGAGTCCAGACCCTTGGATGCGACAAGATCGTATATGTGGGGGCAAGATGATTCCTGATTGCAAAAGTTGGGTAGTATACATTCCTTTTGATACTGCTGATTTCCGCCTTGGCGGGTCGGCTTTCGCCTCTGCTGAAGGGGTTGCTGCGGCACCGCCGAGGATAGAGGATGCCGATTATTTCATGGATTGCTTTGAGGTTGTCAGGGAGTTTGCTGAAGATGGCGTGCTTCTCTCGGCTGCTACGGTAGGCAGGGGAGGACTTCTGAAAGCGGTCGATGATATGGTAAGCGGATCCGGCTGCGGTTTGGAGGTGAATGTGTCTGATATCATGAGGGCCTATCAGGAAAGCAGTCCCATTGATGTGCTTTTCTCTGAGGTTCCTGGCGTGGTAATCCAGATAAGAGATAGTGATTTTGACTATCTTGATGCGGAACTATTGCTTCAGGATGTAGCTTATTATCCGCTCGGTCATCCAGTGCATGGTGCTGGTATTGGCGTGTGTGCAACCAGAAAGCCGGGAATAGAAACGATACTTGACTCCTTGATGCAGAATGCGGAAGGAGAGGATTGATACCACTTAATTGATATATCAACAGATGGGAAAACCCAAAATTTTCGTGTTGGATACCAATGTTATCCTGCACGACCACAAGGCTATAAGGCACTTCCAGGACAATAATCTTGTGATTCCGATAGCCGTTGTTGAGGAACTAGACAAATTTAAGAAAGGCAACGACTCGCTGGCCTTCAATGCCCGTGGCTTTATGAGAGACATAGACCGTATTACCGAAGGGAAATCTTTCGGTAAGGACGGCCTTCCGATAGGCCCGAGGTTAGGACTTATAAAGGTGGAACCGAATCACCCTTTCTCTGGAGAATATGCGGATATGTTCAAGGATGACATCCAGGATCACCGCATTCTTTCCACAGCCATGTGGGTGAGAGATCATAATCCGGGGACGTTCGTGGCTCTTGTGACCAAGGATGTGAATCTTCGTCTGAAAGCCAAAGCAGCCGGAATGGCTGTGCAGGACTATCTGACAGACAAGGTGGAGGAAGCAAGGATAGAGAACTCCCAGAGGGAGGTCCAGCAGTTTACCCTCTCGTCAGATAAGATGCAGAAATTGCTGTATGGTCCGGACAACGCTCTGGAATGGAGAGAAGTCTGCACTTCAAAGCCTGCTCCCAACCAGTTCTTCCGGTTCCGTTGGGAAAGCGGAAATGAAGATGATGTATGTGCAAGGTATGACGCTGCCCGTGACAGGGTCGTACTTATCAAAATGAAAGAGGCATACGGAATACGTCCGCGCAATGACGAGCAGATGATGGCGATGGATGCCTTGTTGAACCGTCGCACGGAACTTGTGTCTCTTACGGGAGGTGCCGGTACAGGAAAGACACTTCTTGCTCTCGCAGCGGCGCTTGAGCAAGAGCGTGATTATGAGCAGATTATCCTTTCGAGACCGACTGTAGTTCTCGGCGCGCAGGATATAGGATTCCTACCTGGAGACCAGAAGGCGAAGATGAGCCCATTCCTTCAGCCGCTCATGGATAATCTCAATGTCATCAAAGGTCAGTTTAAGCCTAATTCCAGGGAAGCCCTCCGTATCGAGAGCATGCTTGCGCAAGACAAACTTGTGATTGAGCCGCTTGCGTACATAAGAGGCCGAAGTCTAGGAAAATGCTATTTTATCATCGATGAGGCCCAGAATCTTACGCCTCATGAGGTCAAAACCATAATCACCCGTGCCGGAGAAGGTACTAAGATGGTTTTTACCGGTGATATTTTCCAGATTGATCAGCCTTACCTAGACCAATGGTCCAACGGACTTACCCATTTGGGAGAAAAGATGGCCGGACAGCCGATATTCCAGCACGTATTCTTGAAAAAGGGTGAGCGAAGTAGGCTCTCGGAGTTGGCGGCCAAGTTGCTTTAATTCCAAAGAATAAGTATATTTGCACTTTTATTTAGGGAAAAAGAAATATTAAAATATTTATCCTATGTTTGAAAGTAAAAAACGCGTGTATTGTTTTGGTGGAAAGACCGCGGAGGGAGACGGCTCAATGCGTGAGCTTCTCGGCGGTAAAGGTGCCAACCTTGCTGAGATGAGCAAACTTGGTATGCCTGTTCCTGCTGGATTCACCATTACTACAGAATGCTGTGCCGAGTACTATGAGCTTGGTGGCGGCTACACTGATTCTCTGAAAGCCGAAGTAAAGGCTGCACTTGAAGCTACTGAAAAGAAGATGGGAAAGAAATTCGGCGATCCGAAGGATCCGCTTCTTGTAAGCTGCCGTTCTGGTGCTAGAAGTTCTATGCCAGGAATGATGGATACCATCTTGAATATTGGATTGTGCTCTGAGACTATCCCTGGAATGATAGCAAAAACAGGAAATCCTCGCTTTGTTTACGATGCCTATCGCCGTCTTATTATGATGTATTCTGATGTCGTGATGGAGAAGGCAGAGGGTATTGAGCCTGCAGATGGGCATGGTATCCGCCAGCAGCTTGACCGTATGATGAACGAGCTCAAGGAGTCAAAGGGATATGCTTCAGATACGGATATTACTGCTGATGAACTTAAGGAACTCTGTGAGAAGTTCAAGGTTAAGGTGAAGGAAGTACTCGGCGTCGAGTTCCCTGACAGTGCAAGCGCACAACTCTGGGGCTCCATCGGAGGCGTATTTAAATCATGGAATGGAAAGCGCGCTATCGCATACCGTCGTATTGAGAAGATTCCAGATGACTGGGGAACTGCCGTAAATGTGCAGTCTATGGTCTTCGGCAATATGGGTAATACATCCGCAACTGGTGTGGCATTCTCCCGCAACCCGGCCAATGGCGATAATAAGTTCTATGGTGAATGGCTCATCAACGCCCAGGGTGAGGATGTTGTAGCCGGTATTCGCACACCTAACCCTCTCAATGAGGCTACCAAGAATGATCACAACAAGAATCTTGAGTCTCTTGAGACTGCGATGCCTGAGGTATATAAGGAACTTGACGAGATTCGCAAGAAGCTTGAGAACCACTTCCATGATATGCAGGATATCGAGTTTACCATTCAGGAGGGTAAGCTCTGGATGCTCCAGTGCCGTATTGGTAAACGAACCGGCCTGGCTGCATTGCAGATGGCCATGGATATGCTCTCAGAAGGAATGATTAATGAGAAGACTGCCGTTATGAGGGTCGCTCCATCGCAGCTTGATGAAATTCTCCACCCTATTCTTCAGCCAGCTTCAGAGAAGGCTGCCAAAGTAGTTGGGCGCGGACTTCCTGCTTCTCCAGGTGGAGCTGTAGGTATGCTTGTGTTTGACTCCGAGTCAGCGATGGCTGCCGCCAAGGATGGCAAGAAAGTGATTCTGGTTCGTGAAGAAACCTCTCCTGAAGATATCGAGGGAATGAGAGCTTCGGCTGGCATCCTTACCATGCGTGGAGGTATGACTTCTCATGCCGCTCTCGTAGCCCGCGGATGGGGTAAGTGCTGTATCGTAGGATGTGACTCGCTTAAGATCAATCTTGATGACAAGACCGTCACATTCGCAGGCAGTGACAAGGTATATAAGGAAGGTGACTGGTTCTCTCTCAATGGAGGTAAAGGACTTGTCTATGATACCAAGATTGAAACAATGGATGCAAGTGAGAACCCTCTCTTCATCAAGTTCATGAGTATTGTAGATAAGTATCGTCGTCTTGGTATTCGTACCAATGCCGATACTCCAGAGGATGCACAAAAGGCGCTTTCTTTTGGTGCCGAGGGTATTGGACTCTTCCGTATTGAGCACATGTTCTACGGAAAGAATTCAGAAGTTCCTCTTTCTAAGTTGCGTAAGATGATTCTCTGCAACACTGACGATGAGCGTAGGGCCGCTCTCGCTGAGCTTGAGCCATTTATCAAGGCATCTGTTAAGAGTACGCTTAAGATTATGGATGGCAAGCCTGTGGTCTTCCGTCTTCTTGATCCTCCTCTTCATGAGTTTGTTCCTAAGACCATCGAGAAGGAGCAGGAACTTGCCAATGAACTTGGCATTAAGGTTGAGGAAGTCATCAAGAGAGGAGAGAGCCTTCATGAGGTCAATCCTATGATGGGACTTCGTGGCGTTCGTCTTCATGTGGCATATCCTCTTATTGCAGAGACACAGTACAGAGCTATATTTACTGCAGTGGCTGAACTCCAGAAAGATGGATTCCATCCTCAGGCAGAGATTATGATCCCTGTGACAGTATCTGCACGTGAGCTCAGTTTCCAGAAAGCTATTTGTGATAGGATAAAGGCTGAAGTAGAGGCTCATTCTGAGCAAAGCATTGAATATCATTTCGGTACTATGATTGAGATCCCTCGCGCAGCGCTTACCGGAGAGAGGATGGCGCGTACTGCGGAGTTCTTCTCTTTCGGTACCAATGACCTTACTCAGATGACTTTTGGCTTCTCTCGTGATGACGTCGGCACCTTTATGGGTGATTATCTTGGGCACAAGATTCTTGATGCGGATCCGTTCCAGACCATTGATACCAAGGGCGTTGGTAAGCTCGTTGAGTATGGTATCCAGGCTGGACGTGGACGTAGAGCTGACCTCAAGTGCGGTGTCTGCGGAGAGCACGGCGGAGATCCTGATTCCATCAAGTTCTTCAACAGTATTGGCGTCGATTATGTAAGTTGCTCACCTTTCCGTGTGCCTATTGCGCGCCTTGCCGCAGCGCAGGCCGCCATTGCACAAGCAAGGTAGAACTGATCTGAATCTATAGAATACGAGGCATGAACTCATAAAAAGTTCTTGCCTCGTGTTTTTTTTACTATATTTGTGAGAACCAATAAATAATAATCAAATTGCGAATATGCCAAAGGTTATAACTTTCGGAGAGATTATGCTCCGGCTTTCTACTCCTGGATACTTGAGGTTTGGTCAAGCCAAACAATACGATGCTACTTTTGGAGGAGGGGAGGCTAACGTGGCAGTGTCCCTCGCCAATTATGGAGTGGATGCCAAATTTATCACAAGGCTTCCAGACAACGATATAGCAAGAGCTTGCATTAAGGATTTGCGCTCTTATGGAGTGGATACTTCCGGAATCATCTATGGTGGAGACCGTGTGGGGATCTATTTCCTTGAGACCGGAGCCGTGTCAAGGCCAAGCAAGGTGGTTTATGATAGGGCTGGTTCGTCTATTGCTACTATCGAAAAAGGCATGATTGACTGGAAGGAAGTTCTCAAAGGAGCGGATTGGTTCCATTGGACAGGAATCACTCCTGCTATTAGTCTTGGTGCGGCGGAAGTGTGTCTTGAGGCTGTTCGTGCAGCAAATGAGATGGGTATTACTGTATCTTGTGATCTTAACTATAGGAAGAACCTCTGGAAATACGGTAAGAAGGCTTCTGAAGTCATGCCTTCACTTGTAGAATGCAGTGATATTATTCTTGGCAATGAAGAGGACGCTGAAAAAGTTTTCGGCATTAAACCGGAGGGTTTCGATGTGAGCAGCACTGGCGGCAATATTGATCAGTCGCGTTTCAAAAGTGTGGGTGAGCAACTTATGAAGAGATTCCCTCGTGCACGGAAGGTCATCATTACACTTCGTGGCTCCATCAATGCTAACCACAACACATGGGGCGGTGTCCTCTGGGACGGAAATAGACTCTTTGAGTCTCGTCGATACGACATTACCCATATTGTAGATAGGGTCGGTGGTGGAGATTCCTTTATGGGCGGCCTTATATATGGGCTGCTGACATACACTGGGGATGACCAGAAAGCTCTTGACTTTGCCGTGGCGGCATCTTGTCTTAAACATACTGTATTCGGTGATTTTAATCAAGTGACCGTAGAGGAAGTCGAGAAACTCATGAGCGGAGATGGTTCTGGTCGTGTATCAAGATAGTTTTTAGAGATAATATGGCACAATACGATAAACTTCAGGTCCTTCTCACTTTTAGAGATACGGGAATGGTACCTGTATTTTACCACTCCGATGTTGAAGTGGCGAAGAATGTTCTCCGCGCCTGCTATGACGGCGGTGTGCGGGCTTTTGAATTTACGAACAGAGGTGATTTTGCACAAGAAGTGTTCGGGGAACTGGTTAAGTATGCGGCTCGGGAACTCCCTGGGATGATCTTGGGAGTTGGCTCTGTGGTGGATTCAGCCACTGCGGCTATGTATATACAGCTTGGTGCCAATTTCGTTGTTGGCCCAGTCTTCAACCCGTCCGTTGCACCAGTATGCAACCGTAGACTCATTCCGTATTGCCCTGGCTGTGGCACGGTGAGTGAGATCAGTGCAGCGCAGGAGTCTGGGTGTGACATCTGTAAGGTCTTTCCTGGAGATGTACTTGGTCCGGCGTTTGTTAAGGATCTTAGAGGGCCGATGCCGTGGAGTCGGATAATGGTGACTGGCGGTGTGAAGCCTGAGAAGACAAATCTTGAGGCCTGGTTCAAAGCTGGGGTTACCTGTGTGGGTATGGGATCAAACCTATTTCCGAAAGAGGTGCTTGCGAGCGGCGAATGGAATCGGATTACGGCATTGTGCCGTGAGGCTCTTGATATTATTAAAAACTGCAGATAAAATTTACCACACACATAATGAATACACAAAAGAAGCTGATGACCAATTGGCGTTGGTGGATGGTGGCACTGATGTTCCTTGCCACTACTGTCAACTATATGGATAGGCAGGTCCTGTCTCTTACATGGAAGGATTTTATAGCACCGGAGTTCCATTGGACTGATGATGACTATGGTACAATCACGGCGCTTTTCTCAATAATATATGCTGTCTGCATGCTATTTGCAGGTAAGTTTGTGGACTGGATCGGCACGAAGAAAGGGTACTTATGGGCTATCGGAATATGGTCGACTGGTGCTTGCCTGCATGCCGTCTGTGGATTCCTGACATGTAGGATAGAGGGGTTTGCCGATATTCCTGCAATGCAGGCGCTTGAGACAGGTTCTGCTGCAGCATTGGCCGTGGCTTCCACGAGTGTGTGGCTGTTTGTTGCAGCGAGAGCGGTGCTTGCCCTTGGTGAGGCAGGCAACTTTCCTGCAGCCATAAAGACCACAGCTGAGTATTTTCCGAAAAAGGATAGGGCTTTTGCCACTTCTATATTCAATGCTGGCGCTTCCATTGGGGCACTTATCGCTCCGGCCACGATTCCTCTTATTGCTCAATTCTTCAAAGAGAGGGGAGTAGGGAGTGGATGGGAGATGGCTTTTCTTATTATTGGTGCGCTCGGCTATCTATGGATGGGACTTTGGTTCTTTATGTACGACAAGCCGGAGAAAAGCCGTCATGTCAATGCTGCGGAACTTGCATATATCCATCAAGATGATAAAGACTCTGGCGCTTGCAAGACACCTGCTGGAGGTTCTGACACGTCCGATAGCGGTGTCTCTTTATGGCAGTGTTTTAAGTATAGGCAGACTTGGGCCTTTATTGCGGGAAAATTCTTTACTGACGGTGTTTGGTGGTTCTTCCTTTTCTGGGCGCCGGCATACTTTTCGGACCAGTTCGGGTATTATTCATATACCAAAGAAGGGATATTGCTGATTACCGTGTTGTATGCCATCGTGACCGTTATATCTATATATGGAGGTTATCTTCCGAGGTATTTCGTGGACAAGAGAGGAATGCATCCATATAGTGGACGTATGCTTTCGATGCTGATTTTTGCCTTTTTCCCGCTGGCGGCACTGTTCGCTCAGCCTTTGGGCGCTCACTCTGCGTGGTGGCCGGCTATTCTTATAGGTCTTGCTGGTGCGGGACATCAGGCTTGGTCTGCCAATCTCTTCAGTACCATAGGTGATATGTTCCCTAAAAAGGCGGTCGCAACCATTACCGGCATTGGTGGAATGGCGGGCGGTATCGGCTCTTTTATCGTTCAGAAAACTGCTGGCCTTCTGTTTACTAAAACTGGAAGCATGGGCGCGGCATTTAGTTTCCTTGGATTTGAAGGAAAACAGGGCGGATACTTCATTATGTTCTGCTGCTGTGGCGTTGCATATATTCTTGCATGGACCATAATGAAACTTCTTGTGCCAAGGTATAAGCCAGTGGAAATGTAGTACTGGTTTGTGTTGGAAAAGAAAAGTAGAATAACTACTTTTACCAAAATTTCATAATATGGAAAAGTTACAAGATAGATTTTTGAGGTATGTGGCTGTGGATACCATGTCCAACGAAGAGAGTGAGTCTCAACCATCTGCAGAGAAGGAGTTGAATCTTCTAAGAATGCTCCGTGACGAACTTCTGGCTTTTGGAGTGGAGGCTACTCTTGATAAATGGGGGTATGTAATGGCTACTATCCCTTCCAATATTGAAAAAACGGTACCTTCTGTCGGTTTTATAGCTCATGTGGATACGTCTCCAGATGCGAGTGGGGCGAATGTAAAGCCGCAGATAATTAGAAATTATGACGGCAAAGACATCCCTCTTCTTGGAGTAAGTGGCCTTGCTCTTACTACTGAAGCGTTTCCGGAGTTGCTCTCGCACAAGGGGGAGACTCTTATTACCACTGACGGAACTACTCTTCTTGGGGCAGATGACAAGGCTGGAGTGGCGGAGATTATGGATGCTGTGCAGTATATCGTGAGTCATCCTGAGTTTAAGCATGGAAAGATCTGCATCGGCTTTACTCCAGACGAGGAGATAGGTAGGGGCGTTGTAAAGTTTGATGTCAAGAAATTCGGAGCCGACTATGCCTATACTATGGATGGTGGAGAGGTTGGTGAACTTGAGTTTGAGAATTTCAATGCTGCTTCCGCAACTCTTCATATTCAAGGACGTAATGTCCATCCTGGTTATGCTAAGGGGAAAATGTTGAACGCCATTAGGATTGCTGAAGAGTTTGACTCTCTTCTTCCGTCTTCTCAGAAGCCTGAATATACGGAAGGGTACGAAGGTTTCCTTCATGTGATTGGGTTTAAGGGAACTGTTGAGGAAAGTGATGTTACCTATATAATAAGGGATCATGACAGTGCCAAGTTTGAGCTGTTGAAGCAGACTATGCGTGACTGTGTGCGCTTTATCAATGAGAGATATGGTGTGGGAACGGCTACTCTTACGATAAAAGACCAGTATCGCAATATGCGCGAGCAGGTGGAGCCGCATTATCACATAGTGGAGAAAGCTGTCAAGGCCATGGAGATGGCTGGTGTCAAACCGCATATCCAGCCTATTAGAGGCGGAACAGATGGAGCAAACCTTTCGTTTAAGGGACTCCCATGCCCAAATATCTTCGCTGGAGGCCTTAATTTTCATGGCAAATTTGAGTGGGTGACTGTCGAAAACATGGAGAAAGCGACATCTGTTATATTGAATATTGTATCCCTTTATGCGGAGTAATCTGCTAGTGGGTGGAATAAGAATCTAAGTTATATGGAAAAGGGAGTATTTGTTTTTGTGTCGTTTGTGATGTTGCTTGTTGGCAGCGTCTGCTCTAAAGCTGAAGAGACCCGATCCGAAGCTGGAAAGAACCTTCCTCTACTCTCAGAGATTGCAATGCCGCGTGCTGAAATGCAACAGCTTGGCAACAGGGATTTTATCATCAGCTCTTTCCTGATCAATAATGCGCGAAAGTTTTTTCCTGAGGATTTGGCTTATGTAAATCAATGTCTGCGAGAGGCAAGTGATGATGAAATCCTGAGTCTCACTAGCCAGAGTTATCTTGACCCGATGCTCATGGAATTCGTATCTGTGTTTGTCGGCGGATTTGGAATAGATAGGTTTATGCTTGGACAGGTTGGTGCAGGTGTACTAAAACTTATCACGGGTGGCGGCCTGGGTATATGGTGGCTGATAGATCTCTTCCAGGTTCAAAGCCTTACTAAGGAGCGCAATATTGAGCTATTTGACGAGGTCCGGAATATCAATTCCTTGGCATATGGGTATTGATGTGAGTGTAAGTGATTGTGTAGCAATCGTTTATCTTGCATATATTGCGACTCTGTAGTGTTAATGTGCTGATTTATAGGGCAGTGAATGAAAATGATGAAATTTTCTTAAAAAAATCCGAAAAAAGTTTGTGGATTAAAAAATAATGTCTACCTTTGCACTCCCCTTCCGAGGGGATACAAAACAAAGATCATTGACAATACTGAGAGAGATAACGAGGTAAAGAAGTAAAGAGATTAAGTCTGATATTTAAGAAATTCGAGTTTTTTCGAGTTGCGAGAATAGGGACTGCAATTTCATAAGGCAAAGAGTGAAATGAGACTGTAAATAGTCTGATAAGATTCACAGAACGAGAAAGAGAGCAAGAGCGAACGGGGGATGCCTTGGCTTCCGGAAGTGAAGAAGGACGTGGTAAGCTGCGAAAAGCTCCGGGGATTTGCAAACAGGAAGAGATCCGGAGATATCCGAATGGGGGAACCCGCTTGGTTGAAGACCAAGCACCGTGTATACACGGGGCGTACGCAGGGAACTGAAACATCTTAGTACCTGCAGGAAGAGAAAGAAAAATCGATTCCCAAAGTAGTGGCGATCGAAATGGGAAGAGCCTAAACCGAGTGCGTTACGGCGTAATCGGGGTTGTAGGAGTTATCACAAAGACTTGTCAAGGAACTGGAATGATCTGGAAAGTTCGTCCAAAGAGGGTGAAAGGCCCGTACAGGTAACGAGGACAAGTTGAGATGACCACCTGAGTAGGGCGGGACACGAGGAATCCTGTCTGAATCTGCGGCGACCATGCCGCAAGGCTAAATATAACCGGAAGACCGATAGTGGACCAGTACCGTGAGGGAAAGGTGGGAAGCACCCCGAGAGGGGAGTGAAAAAGAACCTGAAACCGTTCGTTTACAAGCGGTCGGAGTCGAGAGACGACGGCGTGCCTTTTGCATAATGAGCCTACGAGTTGCGTCACAATGGCGAGGTCAAGTCCTTCAGGGACGAAGCCGGAGCGAGAGCGAGTCTGAACAGGGCGTTCAGTCATTGTGAGCAGACGCGAAACCTAGTGATCTACCCATGACCAGGGTGAAGGTGCCGTAACAGGCGCTGGAGGCCCGAACCAGTTTCCGTTGAAAAGGGCTTGGATGAGTTGTGGGTAGGAGTGAAAGGCCAATCAAACTGGGAGATAGCTCGTACTCCCCGAAATGTCTTTAGGGACAGCCTCGGTTGTGTCTGCGTGAGGTAGAGCTACTGATAGGAAGAGAGGGCTTCATCGCCTATCGATTTCTGACAAACTCCGAATGCGCGCAGATTAGAGACCGGGAGTGAGTCGTCGGGTGCTAATATCCGTCGGCGAAAGGGTAAGAGCCCAGACCTTCAGCTAAGGCCCCCAAGAGCAGTTTAAGTTGAGACGAAACGAAGTGACACCGCTAAGACAGCTAGGATGTTAGCTTGGAAGCAGCTATTCATTCAAAGAGTGCGTAACAGCTCACTAGTCGAGCGGTGATGCGTGGATGATGAGCGGGCATCAAAACTGTCGCCGAAGCTAAGGACGCGTACGGAAGTATGCGTGGTAGGGGAGCATTGCGGACAGCGTCGAAGGTGAACCGTGAGGTTTGCTGGAGCGTCCGGAAAAGAAAATGTAGGCATAAGTAACGACAATGGACATAGAAAAGTCCACACCGAAAACCCAAGGTTTCCTGAACTACGTTAAACGGATCAGGGTTAGTCGGGACCTAAGTGGCAGCCGAGAGGCGAACACGATGGAGAATTGGTTAATAATCCAATACTCGCTATACAGGATGAACAGAGACCGAGGAGTGACACTGCCGCCGTCTGACGGAATAGACGGTTGAAGGGGTTAGGGAGACTGAGCCCCGACAGTACCGCGAAGCCACGGCTGAGCGGATAGCGCAGGTAAGCAGACTTGCAAGAAAATCTGGACATTGATAAGCGTATAGGGACCCGTACCGTAAACCGACACAGGTGGGTGAGGAGAGAATCCTAAGGTGCTCGAGTGAATCATGGCTAAGGAACTAGGCAAATTAACCGCGTAACTTCGGGAGAAGCGGACCCTGGCGACAGGGCGCAGAGAAATGGCCCAGGCGACTGTTTACCAAAAACACATGGCTATGCAAAATCGTTAAGATGACGAATATGGCCTGACACCTGCCCGGTGCTGGAAGGTTAAGAGGGGAGCTCAGCGCAAGCGAAGGCTTGAATCGAAGCCCCAGTAAACGGCGGCCGTAACTATAACGGTCCTAAGGTAGCGAAATTCCTTGTCGGGTAAGTTCCGACCTGCACGAATGGTGTAACGATCTGGGTACTGTCTCAGCCATGAGCTCGGTGAAATTGTAGTGGCGGTGAAGATGCCGCCTACCCGCAACGGGACGAAAAGACCCCGTGAACCTTTACTATAGCTTAGCGCTGATCTTGGACGGACGATGTGTAGCATAGGTGGGAGGCTAAGAAGCCGGTACGCTAGTACTGGTGGAGCCGCAAAGTGAAATACCACCCTTTGTTCGCCCGGGGTCTAACTTCGCGAGAAGGACACCGCTTGGTGGGTAGTTTGACTGGGGTGGTCGCCTCCAAAAGAGTAACGGAGGCTTCCCAAGGTCCGCTCAGCGCGAATGGTAACCGCGCGGAGAGTGCAGTGGCAAAAGCGGGCTTGACTGGGAGACAAACAAGTCGAGCAGGTACGAAAGTAGGGCAAAGTGATCCGGTGGTTCCTCATGGGAGGGCCATCGCTCATAGGATAAAAGGTACTCCGGGGATAACAGGCTGATCGCTCCCAAGAGCTCAAATCGACGGAGCGGTTTGGCACCTCGATGTCGGCTCGTCACGTCCTGGGGCTGGAGCAGGTTCCAAGGGTTCGGCTGTTCGCCGATTAAAGTGGCACGCGAGCTGGGTTCAGAACGTCGTGAGACAGTTCGGTCTCTATCTGTTGTGGGCGTAAGAAGTTTGAGGAGGACTGACCTTAGTACGAGAGGACCGGGTCGGACGAACCTCTGGTATACCGGTTGTGGCGCCAGCTGCACCGCCGGGTATCCACGTTCGGTCAGGATAAGCGCTGAAAGCATCTAAGCGCGAAGCCGTCTCCGAGATGAGACTTCCCTAAGGGTCGTGGGAGACTACCACGTTGATAGGCAGGAGATGTAAGGCCAGCAATGGTTTCAGTCGACCTGTACTAATAGCCCGAGATCTTTTGAGTTAAGCCAAGACTTCAGAACGAGTAATCTCTCTCAAGTAATATACTGCGGCGGTTATAGCGGTGAGGAACCACCTCTTCCCATACCGAACAGAGAAGTTAAGCTCACTAGCGCCGATGGTACTGCCCCACCAGGTGGGAGAGTAGGCAGCTGCCGCTTTTCGGAAGTCCCGATTGATGAAATATCAGTCGGGACTTCTTTTTTTT
>DKDJ01000004.1 GCA_002451795.1 Bacteroidales bacterium UBA6851
AGACCCATATTGCATATTACATAGGGAGTGGCGAGCCGCGCTTCTCTGGCCGCAAGGCCTGGGAAGTGTGGAGGAACGAGCCTCTCCCAAAACAGATATTGCGGAAGTGGACGGTGACGCAAGGAGCCGTCGTCTTCCGCAATACCGCAGACATCCAGTGAGCGGATGCGAACGACCCAAAGAATCATCGGCGAAAGCCGATACCTTGCCGACGTAGTGATTTCTTGAAGTTGAGAGCTCCGCTCGAAGACTTGAAGGAATCACGGAGAAGGCCCGCAGCTGCGCTGCTAAGGCTGGCGACTCCTCGGACTTCCGGCCGTCTTTCAAGTGATAAGGGTAGAGTTCGGACAATGCTGAAATTGAAGAGACTACCATCGCATACTACGCCGGAAGTCCTGAACTCCCTGACGGGCCTGGAGGCCGTTGGCCCCTGAGGGGAGTTCAATGTCGCCAGCCGCCCCGACGGAGCGGATTCGGAGGCAGGACGGTCGAACTCGCACTGACGGAGCAACTTAACATAATCTAGATTGCGTGCGGAGCGAAAACAGACGGTGGGAAGGGACCCGCCGATCTGTTACGCAATCTCGATAGATTATGTTATGATGCGGTATTCGAGGGATAACGCTCGCGTCGCACTTTGGGAGCGGAGTCGGTTATGGCCCCTGTGGGGCGGTGGGGCAAAGAAAGGTCGAGTCTTCTGGCTTTCGGAGAGAAGCGGAGAAAGACGGAAGTCTCGACACCTATCCTCTTTATTTCAGTGGTGGAAGCCGCCTTTGCCTCTTCTTTGGTTTGCGGCACAACCGACATAGAGGAGACTTTTAACCTGACATGGAGTCTGACCGAATTTCTGCATTCGCAACAAATCTTATTTTGCTGACGTACACCGCAGAACTCTGTATCGAAGGTTCAGAAGGTTATATGGATATGCGTTCACGTACATTGTCACGAAGTTTAATATCGTTGTGAATGAAATTTCTATTATCTAACAACTGAGTCACTTCATTATAAACCCGCTTTTCGCCATTTGGATCTTTAATCGTAATTACCAAAGAAAAGTCTTGATACAATGTTCTATCACCTAAAGCGGCCCTAGTTATAGAAAAATCTCTAAACAAACCACTCAACCTCAAGCACCATTTTTTTGGAGATTTAAGATACTTATCCTTGTTTGCTGGTGTAATCTCCGACAGGTTGATGTGCCACTTTTTGATTGGCTGGTATTTCTTACCATAGTTCAACAATGTACGTTCTCTCATAAAAGGATTGTCAATATCCTTATTAGAGGACGCATATGTATGAAACATTGCTGGCAAGAGGATATTCGAAAATCCATCTGGGCCATATTCATTACGTTGACGCGAAGTCGTAATCTTATTTTCAATTTCATCAAAAGTACCAAACTTGACATCAATGTCAGATTGACAATACTCCGCCCCCTGTGATGCAACAAGTTTGGGTTGAGTCACCAATGTAATAGTAACGTCTCCATAGTAATATCCGTCCGAATCAATAAGACACTCCGGGTACGGAAATTCGAGTATCTCCATAAACTTTCCCTTCATCAAACGATCCGACTGTATCATTGTTATCTCGTGATCAGAATTAAAGAGGATGTCTTTTATAGGTGCAGGTATGCCATAACCCATATATCTCACTCGCTCCTCTTGCTCAAGCTTAATATCCTTAGGATAGTTTGCGGAATGAATAGCCAAAGCTTTAATTAATAGAGGATTGTACTCTTCTCTTATTTCATTTTGTAGCGATGACAACAATGCCGCGATTCGTGGGGTAGAATAACTTGTCCCCGCAGATTCATACACTTGTCCATCGGGGCTAAATGATTTCACACCATCGAGAAGAAGTCTTCCATTGTGCTTGACATACCCTCCACCATAACTCACTAACTCCGGCTTTATGGTATTGGCCGAACCTGGGCCTATTCTAGAAAAGCAAGATGGAGTGTCATCATTTGAGACAGAGCCTACAGTAATGGACAATAAACTTTCAGCCGGGATGGTTACACGGCCTACAGGACGCCCGGTTTCAAAATTATGACAATTCCCACCAGCTTTACAAAAAATCACTCCAAATTCTTCTTGTATAGCATCAAGGGCAACAGCCAGGTCAGAAAAGGATGAGTCTTGAACTTCCAACACATCGTAGCCAATTGAAAGATTCCATATTTTAATATCCGGATTTGTCCGAACAGCTTCTCGAATATTTTCAATAAAGTCATCTTCCTCAAGAGTTTCTTTATTCGTATCAGGCATTACAACGGCATCGTATATCTTGATCCCATTTACGCCTGTGATTTCACGTTTTTCGAGTTTATCGCCATACGCTATAACGCCACCGATGAACGTGCCGTGATTTTTGTCCAAATACTCCTCAGGATACGGGCCTGAATGACCAATAATCCAAGGTGATAAATGCTCTATTTCGGAAACGCCACCATCGAGAATTCCCACGACAGGGTAATCTGTATTTTCATCAGGAGACATAATGTCAATATTCGATGGAGCACTAATCAAGCTCGCACCAATTTTAATCATAGGCATCGGTTCAATATATTGGATAGCAGGAAATTGTCTGAGAAGATTATATTGTTCCACGGACTCAATATCAGAAAGGCGGTAAACAATCAGATCATCATTATATATCGCCTCTCGAACTCCAATGTTTAAGCTATCGCATAAATCAGTAAAGGCTTGCTTTACAGAATTGTTTAAGCCGTAATCATAATAGTTGAACAACGAGGCCTTAAGAGAAGTTTTCACAAAACTCTCATCATAATCGCATATCATTGGCTCAAAAACAGTTATTCCCGTAATTGCTGAAATACCTTTAGCATACTTTACTTTATTTCCCAATTTGGTTTGTACAAGGTTCGCCTCCACCGCGCTGTCTATCCTAACGAATAACTCATTCTCGCCACCATAGCCGATAACACGAGAATGCTTTCTTTCATCTCCAAATAATTCAGTAATAGCAGATCTGTGAGATTTTGCTATTGCACTGTCATCAATCGACACTGATGCTACTATAGGGACATAATCGAATTCTTTTTTACGAGCCTGAAACAAGGCTGATAATGAACCTACTGCTTGAATAAGCGTAGAAGACCTAGACGAAAGTTCTTCGCCCTCCAATACCCATTTGGGTTGTTCATCTCCTCCAAGTGCTGGAGTAAAGCGGTCATCAACATCCTCTCTTCGTTGATAGAATTTGATTGGTAAATACTTGTCCATAATTATCCGATATTTAAACGATTACGTACCTGCCTCGTGGAAATTCCGAAATATGCGGCAATCTCTCGCTGTGTTATATTATTGTCTGCAAAATACTTCACAACACTTTCCTCCGAGAAATCATTAAAGTGAGTGTATTGGAACAGGGAATACAGCATATCTAAATAACTGATTGCTCCATTCCCCTTGATGATAGATTTGGTAATAGCCCCCATCGTGATTTTTTTGATTTCGGAGTATGATAATGATTCAAATTTAGGAGCCAGTGAAGCCCTATCTTCAGATGAGATCGAATTGCCAATTCCTGATAGCAAAGAATCGATTAATCGTAGAGTCTCTGGTGTTCCAGGCTTGTCAACAGCGACAACAGTAGCAAAACGTCTCCATATTGCAGCGTCCAACAACTCGTCACGGTTGGTAGCTGCTATCAAAATATTTCCATCCACAAGATAATCGTCAATATCTTGCAATAAGCTATTAATGACACGCTTTAATTCGCCTTGTTCATTTTGATCATTTCTATTTTTTGCGATTGCGTCAAATTCATCAAGGAACAGTATACAAGGTTTGCTACCCGCATATTCAAATAGTTTCCTGAGATTCTTTGATGTACTGCCCAATAATGAGGATATCATCGAATCAAGTCGGGCCACTAATAGAGGTAGGCCAAGTTGATTTGCAATTGATTTAGCGATTGTGGTTTTTCCACAACCAGGAGGCCCATAAAGTAGTAATGAAAGATGAATATCAAGTCCAGCGTCCAAAAGCTTTGGGAAGTGGTTCACCATATCAACAAAATCTTGCACAGCGTGAGAAATAGATGCAGACAAGATCAAATCATTTTGCTTTTGCGGAGGATATATGTCAGCAATACTAAGTCTCGATTCAGAATCAACAGGAATATTATAAAAGTCTTCTTTTACGAGATTGCGTTGATTCATATCTCCAGCAAGTATTTTTCTGATTTTCATCGCAAGAGAAGAGTCTCCTGCCGACTCACACTTTTGTGCTAAAAGATTAGCATAGCTAGCGACCTTAGAAACATCCTTCTGAAGTCCACCCTCAATTATCTTTGCAATTTCAGTATACATGATTCGCTTGTTATGTTTATTGAAACGCAAAAATACATATTTGTTACGATATATGCAAGTATTGATACGCATATATAGGATTTTGTTTCGCAAAGACGGATGATTGGGGAGGGACAATTACAACCAAAGACTGCTCCCTTACAGATAACTAAATTCTTTATAATCGCTAAAGTTTATATAAATCAATCTGTTAGCTCAAGGCAAAAATTCATACGTCAAACAGTTGGTAGATGTGAAGTTGGCGATGCTAAGAACGATTGAGTTTGGCGGCCGCTTTGTTGACATTAATCTCCACTGTTAGCGTCTTTGCGTATTTTTGAATTTATTTTCACTTTCTATTGTCGAGAAAATCACTATCTTTGCGTCTATAGCAAATTCAGAACAGAAATGAGCGAAGATTTGAACAGAATCAAGGTTGTCTTGGTAGAGAAGAAGCGGACCAGCAAATGGTTGGCCGAAAAAATGGGAAAAGATCCTGCCACAGTGTCAAAATGGTGCACGAACAAGGCCCAACCAAATGTGGCTACACTCGTGGAAATCGCGCGGTGCCTCGAAGTTGATACAAGGGATTTACTGAGACCTATAAACGAGATAGACGAGATTTGAGGGGAAAATATGAGGAAGAAGTATACTGTACTTGATTTATTTTGTGGATGTGGAGGCCTTTCTAAAGGATTTGAAATGGCCGGATATAATATAGCTCTTGGCGTTGATTTTAATCAGCCCGCCTTGAATACTTATGCTTTCAATCATAAAGGAAGCCAAACTCTATATGCTGATTTGTCAAAAGATGAGACCTTTGATGCAATAGAAGAGAAGTTGAAAGGTAAAACGGTAGATGTCATAATTGGAGGTCCTCCTTGTCAGGGATTTAGCTTAACTGGCAGAAGACAGTTTGATGATGATAGAAACAAACTATATCTTGCGATGATTGAGACTGTGCGTCGTTTCAAGCCCAAGGCCTTTATGATTGAAAATGTTCCCGGTATGGCAACATTATATAAAGGAGAAGTGAAAGATGAAATCATGAAGCGTTTTACGGACATGGGGTACAAGATGAATAACAAAATATTGTGTTCAGCAGACTATGGTGTACCTCAAATTCGCAAGCGACTTATTTTTGTCGGGATTCGTGACGGTGAAGATAAGTTTGAGTTTCCTGAACCGTCTTTCACGAAAGAAAATTATATTACATGCGAGCAAGCAATAAGCGACCTGCCAAGCCTTGAACACAGTATCGGCAGTGACACTATGGATTATGAGTCTGCTCCTCAAACTAGCTATCAAAAAATGATGCGGGGAAAATGCGTTGTCTTACATAATCACAAAGCCATTGACCATAAGCAATTTGTGAAAGATACCATAGCATTGGTACCTGATGGCGGTAATTGGAAAGACTTACCTGCCGGCGTTGGTGAAAGCAGAAAATTTCATATGGCTTGGACTAGATACCGCAGTGATGCTCCATCTCGAACGATTGATACAGGTCATAGGAATAATTTTCATTACAAATGGAACCGGTGTCCAACCGTCAGAGAAAGTGCACGATTGCAGTCTTTCCCCGATGATTTTGTATTTCTTGGCACTAAAGGTCAGCAAGACAAACAAGTCGGGAATGCAGTACCTTGTCTTATGGCAAAAGCAGTAGGAGTTCAGCTGCTAAAGTATTTGGATAAAAATGAAAAGTAAAGTTTATAATACAATAGACCTATTTGCCGGCTGTGGTGGGCTGATGGACGGATTTATGCAATCCGGTCATTATAATACTTTGGCTTGCGTTGAATGGGATAAATACCCATGCCTAACTATAGAGAACAGATTAAGGTCCAGATGGGGTCATACGAATGCCTCTAACGAGGTGATACGATTTGACATCCAACGAACTGACGAACTTATAAACGGCTTTGATGATTCAGAGTTCGGAAAAAATCCAGGGCTGAATAAGTTAATTGGCAAGAAGAAAATTAATGTTATCATTGGAGGACCTCCTTGCCAAGCATACTCATTGGCCGGAAGGATTCGTGACCCACAAGGAATGAAAAATGACTATAGAAATTATCTTTTCGAAAGTTATATCAGAATTCTTAATCAGTACAAGCCCTCATTTTTCGTTTTTGAGAATGTTGTTGGAATGCTTAGTGCATCTCCAGATGGTACACCAATTGTTGACAAGATACATTCCGCTTTCAAAGATGCCGGATATACTGTAATTGATGATTTCAAGAAAGCCGTTTTCGATGTGGCTGATTTTGGCATACCACAACATCGTAAACGAGTTATTATACTTGGAGTGAGGTCTGATATTTCAAAGAACGATAATGTAGAAAGTCTCTCTAACAAAATTATTGATGAGTTCTACAATGTCGTCATGCCGGCATATAGATTAAAAGCAAAAAGAAGAACGGTTCGAGATGCAATTGGAGATCTTCCGAAACTTACACCTCTTCCTGTGGTGATTCGGCAGAATGGCCAGAAATATTCCCACGGTCCAATTACTTCTCCTGAAGTATTGAATCATACCCCAAGATTTCATAGCGAACGTGATCAGAAGATCTTTCGTCTATTAGAAGAGGATATAGAAAGCGGTAGGAATAAATACGTCAGCACTGATTCTTTAAAAGAATTATACACCCAGTTTACCGGAAAGAAGAGCAATATTCATAAGTACTATGTATTGCGATGGGATGAGCAAAGCAATACTATTCCTGCACATCTTTACAAAGACGGTATGAGACATATCCATCCTGATTCCAGGCAAGCTCGATCTATCACTGTAAGAGAAGCCGCTAGGTTACAGACATTCGCGGATGACTTTGAGTTCATTGGGCCAACTATGGCTCAATATAAAATGATCGGTAATGCTGTTCCGTCAGATTTCGCAAAAGTTATTGCAAATGGTTTATATGAATTATTAAATAAGTATTGTTAATATGCCTGATGAAGTTATTAAAACGGCGGCGCCTATTTGCAGGGCACAGAATCCTGAACTTGATGTCGTTAAGAGATTCTTGAATGCGATGCCTAATTATGATATGCCTAAGAAAGACTACGATAATGCCACCGAGGCCAAGTTTAGCGGATGGACTAGCACCCATTATCAGATGGCAAAACAGATGGCTTTGTACTACACGAAAGATGATGTATGTCATCCAAGATTTAAGAATAATGTTACGACCGAGAACATCTTGAAATATATGGGAGTTTGGGCTAGAAAGTACTATGCTCCAAATCCTTTCACAAAAGATTTGAATAAATATCAAGAAGCGAAGCCAACTGTACTATATGCATACTTTGCTGATTGTATAAAAAAAGGTGTCGCTTCGTACAAAGAAGCTTGTGAGCATTTGTTTGGAGATATTCAGCTGAACAATATGGACAAAGTAAAGTTGATGCTAAACAGCTTTACAGATATTTATGTTGATCAATCAGGAAATATGGCATTCCAGAAATGGTCACCTGCTATCGTCCCTCCGTTAGTCCCAGATGTAGAACACCCGTTAGATGAAGTGAGTTTCTTTAATTATTTTGGAGACCAGACTGTAGGAGAAGTAGTATCTATCAACACCCATCTCCCTCTCCAGCAAATCTTCTACGGCGCACCGGGAACGGGTAAGTCGCATACGATAAAGAATTGCACGAAGGGGAAGGATGTCATTAGGACGACGTTTCATCCGGACAGTGACTATTCTACTTTTGTCGGGGCGTATAAGCCTACGACCAAAGAGATGAAGCTTCGTGACGTATCGGGGCACGTTGTGTTGGAGGATGGGAAAGAAGTTGTTGAGGACAAGATTGTCTATGAATTTGTGGAGCAGGCTTTTCTTCAGGCTTATATCAAGGCTTGGACAAAGTATTCCGAGGCAAAGGACGGAGAGCAGCCGAAAGTACAGTTCCTTATCATCGAAGAAATAAACCGTGGAAACTGCGCACAGATTTTCGGTGACCTGTTCCAATTGCTGGACCGGAATGATGCGGGATTCTCGGACTACCCTATCAAGGCAGACAATGATATGGCCAAGCATCTGAAGAAGGCGCTGGGTAAACTTGAAATCAAGGCAAAAGAAAGCATAAATGGCTTATACTCGGAAGAGTATGATGATGTTGTCGCCGATGTCTTGGAGGGGAAAGTGCTGCTGTTGCCTAATAATCTTTTCATTTGGGCAACGATGAACACGAGCGACCAGAGTCTCTTCCCTATCGATTCGGCATTCAAGAGGCGTTGGGAGTGGAAGTATATTCCTATTTCCAATGCTGAGAAAGGCTGGATAATTGAGGCTAACGGAAACAGATATGACTGGTGGGCGTTCTTGGAAAAGATAAACAGTGTTGTTTGCGACACAACATCTTCGGAGGACAAGAAGCTTGGATATTTCTTCGCTAAGGCTGATGGTAATGGTGTTATCTCGGCGGACAAGTTCGTAGGAAAGGTGGCGTTCTATCTTTGGAACGATGTTTTCAAGGACTACGGATTTGATAATGAGATTTTCAAGGGTGATAATGGAGAACCGATTGCATTTCAGGAGTTCTTCCTTGCTGACGGGAAGGCAAATGAGATGATGGTGGAGAAGTTCTTGAAGAATCTTGGACTTAATGGCATTGACAATAAACCATCAGATTCTCCGGTCGGAGATAACGTAAACAATTAGCGTTTATGGGAGAGAACATTGATTTGCTCGTGAAGGAGCTCTGCAAACTTCCGACAGAGACCGGATGGTTGGAGTTCAAGGAGAACAACTGCGACCCAGTGATGATTGGGGCGGACATCAGTGCCTTGGCGAACAGCGCGACACTGCTTGACCACGACTACGCATATATGATCTGGGGTGTCGAGGATGGAAGTCACAATATCATTGGCACGACTGTCAGACTTCAACAAGTGAAGAAAGGGAATCAAGAGCTGGAGAATTGGCTTCGGTATCTATTGTCGAAGAATGCGGATTTCGAGTTCTTGAACACGGAGATAGATGGGAAGCACATCGAGGTTCTGAAGATCCATAAAGCGATGAATGAGCCTGTGGCATTTCAGAACGTGGATTACATTCGAAGCGGAAGTTATACGAAGAAACTGTACGAGTTTCCGGCGTTGAGGACTCAGCTTTGGGACAAGCTTCGGCACAGTCAATTTGAGGATGTTTTCATCAAGGAGAACCTTCATTTCACTGATGTGATCCGACTTATAAATGTCGATGCGTATTTTTCTTTTCTTGGAATACCTCAACCATTTGACGAAAACGGCATTGCTCATTATCTTCTGGAAGACGGGATTATTGCGAAACTGGATAATGGGCTATATTCGATTACCAATCTCGGAGCACTGCTCTTTGCCAAGGATCTGAACGAGTTTTCAAGGCTAGGCAGAAAAGCGTTGAGAGTCGTTCAGTATGTCGGCATCAATCGTTTGGCAATACAAAAGGAGGATACTTTCAGTACAGGATATGCCGTAGGATTCGAGAATGCGGTGCGTTATGTGAGCGCACTTCTGCCGAGCGAGGAGGACATTTCTGCAATTCAGCTGACGATGCAAAACAAGTTCCCTATTCCTGTAATCAGAGAGGCTATCGCCAATGCTCTTATTCATCAGGATTTCTACATTTCTGGCGCAGGTCCGATGGTGGAGATATTCGAGAACCGCATTGAAGTGACTAACCCAGGAATTCCTCTGGTGGATATCAAGAGGATAGTCGATAATCCGCCGAAGTCGCGCAACGAGAAGCTTGCTTCATTGATGCGCAGGCTCAAGATGTGCGAGGAACTTGGCAGAGGTTGGGACAGAATGGTTTTGGCCTGTGAGATGCTATATATGCCGGCTCCTCGCATCGAGATCTTTACAGATTCAACGAAGGTGACATTGTTCTCGCGGATGGATTTCGCCAATATCCCGATGGAGGATAAGTTGTGGTCTTGCTATCTGCACGCTTGTCTGATGTACATCCAAGGGGACGGTCTGACCAACGCCTCGCTACGGAAGAGGTTCGGAGTCAAGGAATCGCTGACAGGTAGCATATCGAGGCTTATCAAGGAGGCGGTAGTACAGGGGCTTATCAAGCCGCTTGATCCGGACACGGCACCGCGCTATATGAAATACATTCCGGCCTGGGCTTAATCTAACTTGCCGATAACTTGATTTTAACTTGCTCGCAACTTGATTTTCGAGAAAGAATAAGAGCCGAAACGCTAATAGAAGCCACTGCAAGGCATACGGCCAACTTGCCGGCAACTTGATTTTAACTTGCTGGTAACTTGCTGAAGAAACTTTTGTAGGATATGAGACTGCTGATAGAAGAATATCAATACAACGCATCCGATGTCAAGGAGAGTCTTTCGGGACTTGACGCATTGGAGAATATCGACCATCTGGTCAGCGTGAATTATGTGGGATACTTCTACAATCCTGCTATCGGGGATTGTGTCTTCATTCTGCCGAAAGTGCTGATGAATCAGGAGAATCTCGTATTCGGGCGTCTAAAGCCGGAGGACATCATTGATTTTGACAACGCTAAAGGCGTGTCTTCGGAGGAGCGGAACTTCATATACGAGTTTGCTGTGTGGATTTACCGTGCGATTACGGTGTTCAACAAGTCTAAGAGAGACAATGACATTGTCTATCACCGGCAGGTGACTCAGATGGGCGGGAACAAGAGACATCAGAGCCATACGTTCTTGGATGTGCTGTTGTCTCTCGTGCGTTTCAACCGAGAGAACCAGGATTTCTTTATGTTTACGATGAAGAATCTGCGCTCCGGGCTGAACAAGATAAACTGGACAAGAACTATTGCTCACTCCTCTGCCATCGTGCAGGACAGCTCACCTGTCTATATTTCTCCAGTGAATAAGAAACGGCAGATCAATTTCGATGAGGAATTGCTTGTCATATTCTTCTCGATTTTGAACTACATCAGTGAGACTTACGGATTTCCTGTTTCAATAACATTGGGATTTAAACTGATTCGAGGGAAGCAGTTTGAACGGTTGCTTGATGGTCAAGGGAAGGTCAGACTGCGGCAAATCAAGTATAAATATTTTTCCGACAAGGCTCTGCAGATTTGGGATCTGTGCTATGCATTCTTTGACAAGGCATACCAGATTCGAATCGATGCAGAGCAGAAGGAGTATTTGTTGGTGAAGAACTTCAACATTGTCTTTGAAGCGATTATCGACGAACTGATCGGAGACAAGGACATTCCGACTGGTCTCAAGGAGCAGTATGACGGCAAAATGGTCGATCACTTGTACAGTTGGCAAGGACTCATCGAGAATGATGAAAAGCCGATTTATTACCTTGGCGACAGCAAGTATTACAAGCTTGGGAACAAAATCGGAAAAGAGTCTGTCTATAAGCAATATACCTATGCACGGAATGTGATCCAGTGGAATTTGGATTTGTTTTTGGACGGGAAGCAAAAGGCATCGGATGTAAAGTTACGGGATGATGTGACTGAAGGGTACAATGTAATTCCGAACTTCTTCATCAGCGCGAAGATGGATGAGGGGTTGTCTTATGCAGACCGTGTGGATGAGACGGAGAGGCGGCAGCCGTATTTTGTGAGCCGTCAGTTTGAGAACAGGCTGTTTGACAGGGATACGCTGTTGGTTTTCCATTATGATGTGAATTTCCTTTATGTGGTGTCGCTCTATGCGAGGGATAACGCAGGGCAGAAGGCTGCGTGGAAGAATAAGGTGCGGGAGATTTTCAGAGAGAAGATTCAGGAGATTCTTGGGAAGCAGTATCAGTTTTATGCCATGAGGCAGCATCCTGGTGTAGATGGGGTCAGGTATATCCGTGAGCATTTCAAACAGTTGCTTGGAAAGGTATATACTCCGTTCGAGGATAAGAATGTTTATTCATTGGCTTTGGAGGAGCCGTCGGCTGTGCCGGAAGTTCGGAGAGGTGATGTCGAGAGGGAGAATGCGGCGGTGTTGGAATCTCTTAGAGAGGCTTTCTATGTGGAGCCTTGTGAGCTTGGGCGGAATCCGGAGGAGGTGCTGCCACCAAATGAAGGTGAGGTTCGGACGGTTGCGGCTATGGGGAAGGATGGGGTGTTGATGGTTATGATGGAGAATTTCGGGGCGAAGGCTGCGAGGTTCCTTGCGGATGGGAAGATTGCTGTGGGACTGAAGTATTCACGAGAATCTATGGAGATCGTGGAGCACATCGGGGAAATCGGGTATGTGATGTTTCATAATCGAAGACACGACGGGCAGCATTTGTTTGCGGTGAGGGCTTGCAGCGGGGTGACGAGTGCGGATGATTTGGATGAGGGTGTTTACAGGAATGTGGGGACTTGTGAGATTTATCTGGTGGTGGAGTTTGACGGTGAACGGGAGGTGGATAGTGTGGAGCTAGATTGTACTCTGGTGGAGTGTTCGCCTAAGACGCGGTATGAGGCGCAGTTTGTTAGGTGGGAGGGGATGAAAAGATAATTTGAAAAGAATAATGATTAAAAACAATTTTGTGTATGGAACCTGTTTACGTTGATATACATATTCATACGTCATCTAATCCAGATGCTCTCAACCAAAATTATGATATAGATACGCTATTATCAAAAATTAGGGCTCAAGCCCAAGGACAATCCGTACTTATGTCATTGACAGATCATAATACTATCAATAAAGATGCATATCTAAAGGCTCTAGGCAAGTGTGGGAATAATATTCACATAATTCTTGGGGTTGAACTTCATATCCATTATGTAATAGAAACTGAAGCATATCATTGTCATATGTTTTTCAAAAATGAAATATCAGAGCATATAATTGACGATATTAATAACATCTTGAATAAACTTTATCCTCATAAGACGGTTGAGAAAAAAGATGCCTCTATTCCTACTTTAGACAAAATAATTAATGAATTTGATAATTATGACTTTATTCTATTGCCTCATGGAGGACAATCACATGCAACATTTAATAAAGCAATTCCAACTGATAAGAAATTTGACACGATGATGGAACGAAGTGTATATTATAATCAATTCGATGGCTTTACAGCGAGAAGTGATAATGGAAGAGACGAAACAGACAAGTATTTTAATAGGCTAGGAATCAGCGATTTTGTCAACCTCGTCACCTGTTCTGACAACTATGATCCTCAACGTTATCCTGAAGCAAAGACATCTTGCGCAGAGCCATTTATTGCAACTTGGATGTTTGCAAAACCAACATTTGAAGGATTCCGCTTGTCTTTGTCTGAGAAATCACGTCTAGTATATTCACAAACAAAACCGGAATCATGGTCTGAAAATATAGAAAGCGTAAAGTATCATAATGACACTCTTGATATTGACGTACAATTTAGTTCTGGATTGAATGTTATTATTGGCGGGTCTTCAAGTGGAAAAACTCTGCTTGTAGACTCTGTGTGGCGGAAGCTGTCAAAACAGTCATTTGAGGACTCGGCATATAAAAACTTTGGTGTTGAAAACATCAATATTGTTAATCCTTCCGAAATGCGTCCTCATTATCTTAGTCAAAACTATATTATGAAGGTTGTCAGCAATGACTCAGAACATAGTATAGAAGACATTGATATAATTCGAAGCTTGTTCCCTGACAATAAAGAGATTACTACACGTGTTAATACAAGCCTAATACAGTTAAAAAAGGATATTACAGATTTAATCGACACTGTCAAAGAAATTGAGAGCATTGAAAATAAATTATATACAACGCCACAAATAGGTCGGTTATGGACGTCAAATCCTATAAAACAGAATATCATATCACCTCTGAAACCTCAAGACAATGTGCGCTGTCCTTTTAAATACGAACAAAGTAAAAAAGAACAGCACATTCACACATTGAACGAAATTAAGGAGTTCTTATACAATCACCCTATTATTCCCAAACAAGATGAGATAATTGATAACTTGATATTAGCGTTAAAACAGGCATATAGTTACAGCGAGATTGAAGAGACTGTCTTTCAAATCATTAAGACAGCACACGATAGTTATGCAAACATTCTTCGAACAGAAAGCCAAGAAGAACAAACAAAGGCACAACAATTTGAAGAATTGACTAATGCCATAAGTCAATATGTTTATTTGAATAGAAAATTCGCCAAATATCTTCATTCTATTTCATCTTACAATGTAAAATTTGAAACAGGGGAAATCAAATCAAGTGGTCATACCCTTTACATCAAAAATCAATATGCTGTAGATAAAGATACTATTTTAGAAGCCGTTAATAGTCTTCTTAAAACTAAATGTAAGATAAGCTCTTTTGAAGATATATGCCCACAAAAATTATATGAGAGACATTTCAGCAAACAGACTCCAAAAGTAAATGACTACAAAGACTTCGTCTCTAAAGTTTATAATAAATTTGAGGAAAAGAATAAAACATTTTATAGTATAACGACTCAAGACGGACGAGATTTTAACACTTTAAGTGCAGGGTGGAAGACATCTGTTTTATTAGATCTTATACTTGGATATAATCAAGATACAGCTCCTATTATCATTGATCAACCGGAAGACAATCTTGCTACCAAGTATATAAATGATGGTCTAGTAAAGGCTATCAAAAGAGTTAAGAGCACCAAACAAATTATATTAGTCTCCCATAATGCAACAATTCCGATGATGGGGGATGCACAACAAATCATATATTGCGAGAACAAAGACGGCAAAATAACAATTAGATCTTCCTCTTTGGAAGGAGATATTGACGGAAAGCCTGTCCTAGATTTGATAGCATCAATAACGGATGGTGGGAAACCTTCAATTAAGAAACGAGTAAAAAAGTATAACCTTAAGAAATTCACAGAATAGTATGACTATACATTTTAATAAAGACGAACAAGGTAACATAATCGTAAAGATTCAAAAAGATCTCGAGCTGATGGATTTTGATTATGTAGAAATGATAAAGTTGCTAATTGCAGATAACAATATAGAATGCAAGTGGGGAAATCTAGACGAAACCGAAAAATCGAAATTACAAGCTCTGTTGGATAAAATCAAAGTTGCCGTTAATAACGGAACAACTAAATCATTAGATTAGCATATAGCATAATGCATACTTGATATAGTATTTTGTCTATGACTAAAATATCAATCCGTTTCTTCGACGACCGGGAGGTCCGGGCTATTTGGGATGAGAAGAATTCCAAATGGTGGTACAGTGTGCTTGATATTGTCGGAGTGCTTAATGCACAGGATGACTATACCAAGAACAGGAACTATTGGAAGTACTTGAAAGGGAAACTGAAGAAAGATTGTGTTGAAGTGGTTAGTGACACTAACCAGTTGAAGATGCGAGCACCTGATGGGAAGATGAGATTGACCGATGTCCTTGATGCGGCCGGCGTTGTGGAATTGACCAAGAATATGCCGAACAATAAGGCAGCGCGATTCATTGAGTGGTTTACATACGGTGAGGACACCATCGATGGAAAGAGCAAGGCAAAAGCTTACACCCTGTTCGAGAGTTCTCTGCTTGACAGCATTGAGGTCGGAACTGTAAAAGGACTTCAGCAGATTCACGCTTATCTGTTTGGCGGATTGTATTACTTTGCAGGGCAGATCCGATCGGTAAATATTTCAAAAGGCGGATTCACATTCGCTCCAGTGGCATTTCTTTCGCAGGCATTGCAGAACATTGAACAGATGCCGGAAGGGTCTTTTGATGAGATAGCTGACAAATATGTGGAGATGAATGTTGCGCATCCGTTCCGTGAGGGGAATGGACGAACTACGAGGATTTGGTTGGATTTGATTCTGAAGAAGAGGCTCGGGATGTGCGTGGATTGGAGTCGTATTGATAAATATGCCTATCTTGCAGCAATGGAAAGGAGTGTGGCTGATAGTACAGAAATCAAACGACTTCTGAAAGATGCGCTGACAGATAAGGTGAATGATAGGGAAATGTTTATGAAAGGGATTGATTATTCGTATTATTACGAAGAACAATAGAGGAAAAGGTACGCATTGCGTACCCAATTTGAACTATGCGGACTTCCAACATTGTTGGAGGAATGGTTATAACCGACACTATCCCGAAGAAAAAGTTATCAACAGCCTTTCGATAGTGTTTGATAATGCTAGTTTAGTGCATTTTTGTCTGAACCGCATTTGAACCACTCCCCTATTACAAGGCTATCAATCAAAATGTTAATCATTCTGCATCGGGAAATAGCCGAACATCAAAATCCATCGAAACAAAGCAGAAAAGCACTAAATATCAGCCTCTTACCTCCGAGGTAAAAGTTTAACGATTATTGATATGTTAATGCTTTTCTACGCTTTTCCGTCTTGATTTGTACCGCATTTGTACCTTATGCGGTACAAGATTTCACGCCTTTCCGACCACACAGCCGAAGAACTCCGCAGGTTGGACAACGTTGAACAACCTTGAACAAAGATGGACACCGAAAATCGTAGCCGAAGCCCAAGTGACCCGCTATGGACACACCAAGAAGAACCTACCGCAAAATCTGCCAGCATTGCGGAAAAGAATTCATCGCCCCGTAACTTGGATTGTCGGTTCACGCAAGCAGAAGAACGACTTTCTGAAAGACCATTGATTTGTTATCATCGGAGAACAGAAAACTGCTTGCGGACATTACGGCGGTGAACTCGGAGATTGTGGCCGTCAGAAAGAGAATGAGGAGTTAAAGGCTTCCGTCGATAGGCTCTGCACGGAGAACTCGAAGCTGAAGGACGAGGTGAGGCAACTGAGGGAACAGATTAAGCGGCAGAAATGAATAAAGGCAGGTCATCGTTGTAACTGATGCCTGCCTTTTTCAGAGGCTTGCGGTCATAGACCTTTTTCGACTTGTGGGTGATTGACCTCATCAGGATCTGCTTCCCGTACCTCTCGATTTCCTCGGCTCTCGAAGCCCTGCGATTGGCCAGTAGAAAGTCCTTTTCGGTGATACGCAGTTTCTTGTTCTTCATATGTTGAATATATTTCCGCCCACAAAGTTAATACAAATCATTAAACATCAGCATAATGAAATTCCAAATCATATTCTTATCAGCATTGGCCGTGGCTTCTTGCTGCCCGAAACTCTATCCTCACAAGACTGAAAGCACCGAGAATATGGTCACCATTACCGAGGCCATCAGAGATACCGTCATTGAGGTCCAGACGGACTCTTCCATCGTTCAAGCTCTGATTAGGTGTGATTTCACTGGTCGAGCGCGATTGGAGGAGATTCGCACACTCAAAGAATCCGCAAGAGTGCAGCATACATTGGCTCTGAAAGACAACAAACTCACGGCAAAAACTGTCGTGGATTCGATGGGAATCTATCTGACCTACAAAGAGCTGTATCGGGAAGAGCAGAAAATCCAAGTTGTAGAAACCGTCATCGAGAAAGAAGTTAATATCCTCAGATGGTGGCAGAAAGCACTGATATGGATAGGAACTGCGGCACTTGTCTTTGTGCTCGGGAAAATTATCGCCATTCTAATTCTCAGAAAACCAATATAGTACGTACGTCAGCATAGTCTTTCGAGAAAATACCTACTCATATCTTCTGTACAAACATACTACATTTATAGAAATTTGTAGTATCTTTGTACAGAATTATTTTATGTATATGCGTAATACCGAACAATTCATATCATCATCCATCGTCAAAGGACAAGGGAGAAGCAAGTATTACAAGATGCTTGATAAGGCGAAAAATGGCGAACTGATCCAAGTCCGCCGTGGAGTCTATGCAACAGCTGAGCAGCTGAGCGGCAATATGATAGACATTGATGCGATTGTAAAAGGTGGCATACTCTGTCTGTGGTCGGCCTGGAATATTCATAAGCTTACCACGTCAATGCCGCAGGCATTTCACATCGCAGTTCCGAGGGGCAGAAAAGTGACAATCCCTGCATTCCCGCAGATTGAAATTCACCATTACACAGACAAAATTCTCAATGTAGGCGTGATGAAAATGACCATTGACGGGTTCGCCATCAACATATACGATGTGGAACGATGCGTCTGCGATGCCGTGAAATTCAGAAACAAAATCGGAACCGATGTGTGCTCAGAGATTATCGGCAACTATCTGGAACGCCCAGAAAGAAATATCTCGAAACTTATGGACTATGCAAAACTCCTCAGAGTGCACACGACTCTTGAGAAATATCTGGAGGTCAGGCTATGAGCAAGGAAATTGTCAAAAATTACGGGAAGTCTATCCGAAGCAAACTGCTTAACATTGCCAAAAGCGAAGGGATATATTATCAGACTGTTCTGACGCGCTACTTTCAGGAGAGATTGATATACAGAATGTCTCAGACATCCTATCGGCAGAATTTCTATCTGAAAGGAGGGGCACTGATGTATGCCCACGAGAGATTCGCGGCAAGACCGACATTGGACATAGACTTCCTCGGCAACAACATCAGCAACAACGGCGAAAGAATCGCTGCCGCTTTTCGCGAGATATGTTCAGTTCCTTGCGAGGAGGTTGGAGTAAAATATGATGTTGAACACATTACTTCTAAGAACATCACGGAACTAAAGGACTACCACGGAGTGCGACTCAGCATCCCGGTATCAATGGACACTGTCGCGCAAGTTCTGACGATGGATATAGGATTCGGAGACATCGTGACACCGGCTCCGGTTGATCTTGACTACCCGTCTCTCTTGAACCATCTTCCTTCCGCCAATATCCTTGCATACTCACTTGAAACTGTCATTGCAGAAAAGATGCACGCAGTCATCAACCTTGCAGATCAGAGCAGCCGGATGAAAGACTACTACGACCTATACCAGATACTGAACACTCAAGAACTTGACACCGAGGTTCTGAAAGAAGCAATTACAAGGACATTCGAGAACAGGCATACTGGCTACGACCCCTACACAATGTTTTTCAGGGATGACTTTGGTTCAAATCCGATAATGGAGACCCGCTGGAAGGCATTTATAAAAAAGATTACCGCAAAGCAGAGCATTCAGTTCTCAGAAGTCGTTGCATATCTGCAAGAAAGGCTCCAACCTTATTGGGACAATCTGAATAAGTGATGAATACTCTCCATACATATACATTCCCCGAAGCCAAGAGCATAGTCATCTGCGGCGACATTCACGGAGAATTCAATTCTCTGATATACAAATTATGCATCCAATACCAGCTGACGGACACGCTGCTCATCGTTGCCGGAGACTGCGGATTCGGCTTTGAAAAGCCAGGATATTATGAGCAGGTGTTCCGCCATAACTCCTCAAGATTGTGCAAATCCAACAACTGGATTGTGATGATGCGCGGCAATCACGACGATCCGTCATATTTCAGCGAAGAAAAGATATCGCACCAAAGGTTCCGCACCGTCCCCGACTACAGTGTCATCCAAGCCTGCGGACACAACATATTATGCGTGGGCGGAGCCGTCAGCATTGACCGCACATATAGGATTGATAACGATTCCAGACATTCCGCTTCAGGTATCGCTTCATATTGGGGAAACGAAATGCCGATTTTTGACGAAGAAGCCTTGAATGACATCGGACGAAGGTTAAAGATTGATACAGTTATCACGCACACATCTCCATCATTCTGCGAACTGATTTCAAAGTCCGGATTATTGGAATGGGCAGAACGAGACTCGACCCTTCTTGCGGACTGCGACAACGAACGAAGGATAATGGACCATATTTTCGAATATCTGAAAGCCAACAACCATCCGCTTGAGCATTGGTTCTATGGTCATTTTCATCAAAGCTGGAGTTCCTGCATTGATAGTGTCCTGTTCTCAATGCTGGACATAATGGAGTTCAAGGAGCTGCGCTGAAAAATTGTCCCCGAAAACAAAAAATCTATTTCGTGGACAGACGGTGGACAATAATGAAATACTCAAAACGACACCGGATTATATTTCAAATAGATATACATTTCACCTAATTTCTGCATCGGGAAATAAATAATCAAAATATCGCCACCTTAATTACCCCGTCCAGTTTGTTCTCGAAAACGCGATACGCCTCTTCGATTTCGCACAATGGGAAACGATGCGTGATAAGTGGAGTGGTGTCAATCTTTCCTTCTTTAATCAAGCTGAGGACTTCTTCGCAATCGCATCCATCCACACCACCGGTTTTAAAGCAGAGGTTCTTGCCATACATTTGGGGCAGAGGAAGAATTTGTGCCTGGTCATATAGTGCGACTACGGCAACTATAGCGTTGGGGCGAGCACACTCCCACGCCAGTCGGAAGGTATCTGTAGCTCCGGCCACTTCGAGCACTCTATCAGCACCGCTATGGTCGCTATGCTTAAAAACAAACTCCTTACATTCTTCGGGAGTTGTGAGGAGTACTTCGGGGTAATGCTCTTGCACAAATCGTCTTCTCTCTTCAGATTTTTCACATACTATGATGCGTTTGGGATGCTTCAACATCACGCAAAGCAAAGTGCAAATGCCTGTGGGACCCGCTCCAATTATCAGTACAGTGTCGCCTTCTGTAATCTCTGAAATACGAGCTGCCCAAAAGCCTGTGGCCAAGACATCGCCCACCAACAAAGCCTGTTCATCGGAAACGCTATCGGGAATACGATTCAATCCTTGATTGGCAAGCGGCACACGAACATATTCCGTCTGTCCACCATCGATACGGCATCCTAATGCCCATCCGCCATTGGGGTTAGTACAGTTGTTCACATAACCGTTCTTACAGAAGAAACACTCTCCACAAAAGGTCTCCACATTGACGGTTACCCGGTCACCTGGCTTCACATTAGTGACTTCAGAACCTATTTCTTCAACCACACCCACCATTTCGTGCCCAACGGTGATACCAGGAACAGCACGAGGGACACTACCGTGCTTAATATGCAGGTCACTGGAACAGATACTTCCCATCGTCACTCGCACAATGGCATCCGTGGGCTCAATCAATATAGGCTTCGGTTTCTCCACCAAAGCGAACTTTCCTTTTTCGATGTATGTGTATGCTAGCATAAATCTTAATAAAACTCTTATTATTCAACGGGGATGTTTTCGGTTGAAAATGAACACTCCGTTAGACATCCCCATTCGATAAACCACCTAGATCCACTTTGTATTCTATCGGCGCCGCCGCACCTTTATCCAAGAACATCACCATATAGACCGGCACATAAGTAATTCGACCATCAAATGATAGATTGTCATTGTTCAACACCAGTGCTTCCTGGATATCATACTCATCGCAATCCATAATGTTGGAGAGGGCACGATGGTAAGTATAATCCTTCCCGGACTTGACCTCGATGGGAAGAATCCTACCCCCCTGCTCTATGACAAAGTCCAGCTCTCCCCTCTTCTTGCTGTTATAGTAATAGGGCTCCAGACCATGTGCGACAAGTTCCTGCGCCACCACATTCTCATAAATAGAACCGAAGTTGATGTCCTTATCGCCCTTGATAATCCGCATCTGGATACCGTTGGCATATTGGGCTGCCAGTAGACCAATGTCGCTGAGGAAGAGCTTGAGAAGGTTGCGGGAGCGAGACAGCAGCAGAGGGACCTTGGGCTCCTCTACATTATACACTGGTATGGCAACTCCAGCATGCTTCAGCCAGAGGAAGCTGTTCTCGTAGCGTTCATACTTAGCATTCTCGTTGAGTCGCTTGAGGATAAAACGCTTGTTCTTGGCATTGAGTTCCGGCGGAATCAGGTTGAATATCTCCTCGATATACAATTTATTATCTGGATCGTACTTGGCTATATCCTTCTTATAAAGTTGAATAATCTCTTGCTGTACCGCCAACACATCCTGCAAGTTATTACTTTCAAGATACTTGCTGACCGCTGCCGGCATACCCCCTACAATCAGGTAGAGCCGGAACAACTCCATCATCTTGTTATGTATGAATCCATCGACCGGAATCCTTTTCGTCCTGGCATCTTTTAGCGTGGAAATAACATTTTCTTTGATTCCCACACAAGTAATGAACTCTTCGAAATCCAACGGAAACATCTCCTTCACGCCCATATAGCCGATAGGGACTGAACGGATATCTTTCAATTCCACACCAAGCAGAGAGCCACTCAAAATATAGCGATATGAGCCTTCATCCACTAGAAACTTGATGGCGGTCACAATATCCGGACACTCCTGAATCTCGTCAAAGAATATCAGCGTGTCCCCTTTTATCATTGGCACATTCGTGATGATCGACAAACGCATCAGTATATCGGCGCTTCCCTTAGCATCCTTGAACAATCCAACGACATCGGGATTCTCGATAAAGTTGATCTCGATGAAACTCTTGAAAGTCTTGCCGAACTCGCGGATGGAATAGGTCTTTCCGACTTGACGTGCACCCGTTATCAGCAATGCATTAGAAGATTTTTGGTAATAATTTTTTAAATAGCTGTCTATCTTTCTATTAAGCATACCGCATCCTTTTTTCCAATGCAATTTATGGATAAATTTCCACTTTTCCAAAGGAATTATGAGGATTTCTTCCACTTTTCTAAAAACAAGGAGAATCGCTTTGTACCAGATTGACCTTCGCTGAGAATGGTTGACACTTTTGGGGTGGTTAAACTAAGATTGTTTACACATTCACTGGACCGGTTTACATCGGATGGTCCATTCCCCTAAAGTGGTTGTCAAACGTACTGTTTCCATTGACATGATGCTGGAAGACGAGAGTCTTCCTTTTTTGTTGGTTGTTGCTGGCCGTACGGCCGGCAACAACCAACCGCGCATGGATATCTCTGAAAATTCTTTACCTTTGTCGGAGTGTCAGGAGGCTCCTTCCGGCCTACGGCCTCCAGTCAACCCCTGACAGTGATAAGGCTCGGATGGTAAACCCATCTTAGGGATAACGACGATAAGTCAACTTATACCAGTAATAATCTATAAACCCGAGTCAACCTAAATCAGGAAAGTACACTGACCCGGATTTACCGATGATTGCGAAATAGAACGCGACATCAAGGAGATTAAGCAGAACTTCAATTTTACAGACATTGTAAAAACAAGATATAGAACCAATAATTCATAACACTACGGACATGAAAACAGGCAAAGAGAAATGCGAAAGGCTGAAAGCAATCCGAAAGCGGATAGCTGAACAATACGATTTGAAATACACCCCAACAGAATGCACTCACACGGACGGCTGTGCGGGCACTTGCCCCAAATGCGATGCGGAACTTCGCGACTTGCAGGAACAGTTGGAAAGGAAGGGAATCAAGGACATTGACCTGAACGTAGAAATTCCGGTAAAGGACAACGGAGATGATATGATGGAGAATGAGGGCATACACATTCTCCAAGGTGATGTGGCCGCACCGGAATACTTGAAGGGCATGCCGACATCTCCCTCCATACCTCGGCATAAAATGCGCGTTCTGTACAAGGAATGCCATATCGCCGGAACTTCATTCCATGACCTTGAAGAGATTTGGGATGAACTTTATGAGGGAGCCGAACTCGCCTTGGTAAGGGATAAAGACAACAGCCACGACAGGAATGCCGTTGCCGTGGCTCTGGCAGGCGATTATGACGGCAATCCGGAAGATTTTGATTTCGACTTTATCCTGGGCTACGTACCACGCACCGAGAACGAGCACATAGCCATGATGCTGGATTTGGGATGGGCAGAGGCGTTTGAATGCGAGCTTAGCCGTATCGAGGGCGACAACCCCCGAACAGGGAAGCTGTTCATGAAAATCTATATTGTGAGCAAAGACGAGGTTGAAGTTACCGGACATCTGCTGAGGGCATTGGAACTGGATGATGATGAATTTGCCGGCTTCAAATCTTCGCTTGTCAATCATGGATGCTCCTATTTCCGTTGGGGAGGCTTCCCGCCTTGGGAACGCAATCTGCCGAAAAGGAAGGACAAGGTGGCATTCATCCATAAGCGTGGAGACGAGGTTGAACTCTATCTGATGTACTGTATCGCTGTGGGCGATGATGACGCAGCCTATTTCGTGGAAGAAAAGGAACGCCTTCATGCCGTTGATGACTGCTGCTTCTATGTATTCACCTGTGTCAAAGGTCCCGTTGCCGTGGATAGTGTGCAGCTTGATTTTCTGCACGCAGAGCCGGTGGAAAGCGATCAGCCGAAAGCATATCTTTCCGAATCGGCATCAGGCAGACTATATGAGCTGTTCGGGATAGAAAAACCTCAATATTGAATATGTTAGGCACAATTATCGGTGACTTGGCTGCATGGACATGGAAGAATGACCATGAATGCTTTTATCCGCAGCTTGTTTCTCCGCAAGCACGATTGTCGGAATATGGGCGTACCTTATTGATTACAGCCAATGCCCTCATGCGTGAGAAAGAAATGCCGATAGACGAATACCGAAAGCTGTTTCCATTTGACGTACGGGATAGGGAGCACATTAACTCCGTTGTGAGGGCAATTGCCATAGCCTGGCTGTATGAGGATGAAGAGGAACTGCGGCACGCCATAAAATCCTATTGTCTGTGGGATAACAAAGAGGAATTGTATGCCGCGTCCTTTATGGCTGAAATCATCTACGCATTACGGCATGGAGCGACAAAGAAAGAAGCAGGACAAGTGGAACTGTGTGGCACATTCTGCTCTTTTGTTCAAGACGACAACTGGCAGAAAGGGACAGGTACGCTCAGCATGGTAGTCCGTGCGTGGAATGCTTTCCACGATGCTTTTGACTACACAAGTGCCCTGCACAATGCCATGAAACTTCCCGGAGACAGGCACGTCAATACCATCCTCACAGGAGCATTCGCAGAAGCCATGTATGGCTGTGAAATGACGCTTCTCAAAAAGAGATACAGGCCGGAGGGAAACTGGTACAATCATATTGAACTACCACACAAAGTAAGCGAAGAGTACGCTGGCATTCTTGATGAAATCAAACTTCATAAGGAGAAAGTCCGCGTGTTCTTTCCCAAGAACCGCGCATTGACAAACGTAGAACTTCACAAATGGACTAAGGTTGAAAATCCTTTTAAGGACAGACGGATCAACGATGAATTACGGAGACGTATCCTCAAAGCGTATGATACAGGCTGGGAGGCACGATACGGGTTCTACCTCGATGACGGTTGGATCTATGTCTATCGAAGCGGCTTTCTCCTGCATCGGTTCCAATTGCAGCAAAGCAAGGACGGTCTATGGAATATCATACACCTGCAAAGGAGCGAAGCGTCACAAAGCAGCAGCATGGTAGATATTACAGATGCCTTGTATGTTTGTGATTATAGGTGGTATCAAGAGAGCTGTGAGCAGAAGCCATCTGAGCCAACTCAGTCAGACATGATTCCTGAACGGAGATGATGTAATCCAAGAAAATCTGCGGATTGATATACTCTCCTTTGTGTCGAGCCGTTATATGCAGATGCTCCCCGGTGCTGCGCCCCGTGTTGCCCGTAATTCCGACAATATCACCCGGCTGAACAGCCTGTCCTACCTTCAGCACTCTCCCCTTCATCATAGCAAACACCTTGGCATTAACTAAGAACAACACTGTACCTGTTTAAAAAACGATAGTATTGTACTGTCCTCCTATTTATTCCAGACCATTTCATCTCTCCTTCAAATCCATATTTCTCCTTTATGTCATTGATGGCAAGCTTGGCTTCTTTCATAAGAGGATATGGAACACTGGCATATCCCAAGAGCGTATAAGGGCATCCGTCATTCTGTCTAACAACTCCTTTGGGTGCTAAGTTAAAGGAAAATAAAGCAGGTAAGAAATAGAAAAGAGTTTTTCTGCTTCATGCCTGCCTCATTTTTGGGGAATCAATAGATTATTTTTGCTCCTATGAAATAACACCTCGGAAGCGAAGGACCGTAAATGTAGTCGGAATCACGGTTCCAACCTTTGTCGAAATCCTTTTGATAGGCATTTGTGATATTTTGCATTCCGCAGTTTACCTGCAATTTCAAACTTCCATATAAAGGAATGTCATAAGAGACTTTCAGATTGAGCGTAAAAAAATCGGGAGTGTCAACCATGACGGGTACATCCGTTCCAGAACCTGTATTGTGCCCGACAAGCATACTGCCTGTATAGTTTCCTGTCAACGATGCGAAAAGTCTTTCCATTGGAGTGAACGCAGCTGTGAAATATCCGTATGTATCGGGAGTACGCATCATCTTCCGGCTCATTTGTTCAGGCACTTCGTCATTCCAACCGATGGCTTCATCGTAACGGCTCTTTTGTAGTGTTACTCCGGCTTGCAAAGAAAACCAATCTGTGAACGCGGCTTTTGCATCCAAATTGATACCGAACACCTTCGCTCCGTATGCGTTGTAACGTTCTTGCACGATGTTCCCTTGCGCATCGGGTTGCTCAAACTGGCGGAGAGCGAACACGTTGTTCAGGTCTGTGTAGAAGCCTTCAACAAGCAGGTTGGTTTCCACGTTTCCGAATTCGTGATAGAGGTCAGCAGACAAACTTAGGCTGTTGGAGCGCTCTTCTTTCAGTCCTTTTGCCAGTACGGTGACCAAGCGTTCGCCACCGACAAGTCCTACATGCAAATCCTCGTCAAACGCCTGTGGAGCGCGGAAACCGCCCGAATAGCTTGCACGGAGGTTGATGTCTTTGACTGGATTGAACCTGACATTTACACGCGGACTGAAAATCACATGGTCTATCAGATTATGTTTGTCCAATCTGCCGCCGACAAGAAAGCTCCATTGTTCATTCTTCCATTCGTTCTGGAAAAAGAACGCCCCGGTTTTTGTGTCTTGACGGAAATGACGGTCGTAACCGATGATGACATCTTTCAACCCGTCATAGTTAAACTCGACACCCAATGTCAAGTCGGACGGCATGAACAGCAGCTTGTCAAACGAATGCACATATTGCGTTCCCAGTACGTAAGTGAAATCGTGCGTAGTGCCGTATGCCAGCTCTGCAGCCTCTTTGTCCTCCTCGGTGAGACCTTCGCCAGTTCCTCCATAATAACTTTTGCGTGCGGTAGCTTGGAAAGAAAAGTATGCGTTAAGCCTGTTCTTTTCGTTAGGAGAGAAATAATCGTAGTTCAATCCGCCTCCCTGTATGTCGCTTTCGGCTTGCTCGGCAATGTTTGCCTCGTGAGGTGCATGGTCGAGCATATTGCCACCCCTGCGGAACTCATTGATGAAATGATATTGAAGTGAGAATTTTGAATAAGGACTTACCTTCAAGTATGAGTTGAAACCAAATGTCTTGTTGCGCAGCACAGGAAGTTCCGTATAACCATCCTCGTCATAATCGAAAGCTTGCCGATAACGGCTTTGCCCATAAGCATAAAACCCAACCTTATTGTTGTCCGAAACAAGCGATACGTTACCGGAAGTCGTATTGTCAAAGGCATTCTTTTCTCCCAATGACATGAATGTGTGTCCGAATTCCGCCATGTTCCTTGTAGGTTCTTTGGTTATCACATTGATTGTCCCGCCGATGGCAGATGCCCCGAAAAGTGCGGAGCCACCCCCACGTACCACTTCCACTCGGTCAATCATATTGGCGGGAATTTGTTCCAATCCGTACACTCCGTTCAAGGCGGAGAATACGGGACGCGAATCTATCAGGACTTGCGAATAATGCCCATCCAGTCCGTTAATGCGCACTTGCGTGAAACCGCAATTTTGGCAATCCACTTCAGTGCGCACGCCGGGTTGGAAGTTCAAGCCCTGCGCCAAGCACGAGGCTTGTGTGGTTTCAAATAATTTGGAGTCAATCACGCTGACCAGATTTGGAGCCAGCCTTCGTTTCGTCTCACTGCGGTTGGCTGACACCACTACCTCGTCCAAAGAAGCGGCATCTTCCTCCAAGACGAAGTTCAATTCGTGTGTAGAGTTGACTTGTACAGTAATTTCTTGTTGCATGGTTTTATATCCAAGCGACCGCACTTCTATGGTCAGCGTACCTATGGGTAGGTTTTTCAGGTAGTAATGTCCAGTTTCGTCTGTCGTCGTACCGATAGTGGTTCCTTTTACAAAGACATTGATGTAGGGCAAATGCTCGTTGGTTTCTTTATTAGTTACATGCCCGTAGATATTGGCGTCCGTTCCGCCTGTCGGTTCGGCATGCACAGATATATATGGTATAATCAGAGCGAATACCATCAGCAATAAATATGTTTTTGTTCTCATTTGTAATGTCGGTTTATGGGCTGTTATCGCCCTGTTTAAATAAAGATTCTCGGCTCTGAAAAAGGCAAAGCCATCCCTCTTGCGCCTCATGACAAGGAGCAAGGCAAGTCTAACATAAAATATGCATGCTTATGGATGCAACTTGATTATCAATAAAAACAAACCGGTGGCGCACGGAAGCGGACATTCAACTTGTTTTCGCAAGATAAGGACGCACAAGCGGGAACAATACAAACTGAAGCAAGTTGAAGATAATGGGGAACGTGAAATGCAACAGCTTCCACGAACGGTGAAAGGACAAAGTTACAAATCGGACACGATGCACCACCGTCACTCACGGAGTGTCCGGTTGCATTACCGCTGCAAGCCGTCCCGCACACCTCTGAAGGGTGAAAGTGAAAAGCCTTCACCATATAAAAAAGCATCAAGACAAGTAGCAGCGTCCATGCTATGGCTATCCTATTTTTCCCAGTCCGTTTCATTGTTGTCTTTTTCGGCTGCAAATATACGCACATTTTAGAATATGCAACATTGTTTCATATTCTATTTATCATAAATTTCTTTAATTTTTCATATTTGACTACCTTTGCATTGAATTTCATTTAAGCAATTATGAATGCTACAGACATATTAAAGGAAAAAGGCATCAAGAAAAGTGCCCAACGAATTGCGGTCATCAATGCGCTGCAATCGGCTAAACGGCCTCTCGGAGAAGATGAAATCAAAGTAGATATGGGTGAGATGTATGACAGGATTACGTTCTACCGCACTATGCAGGTGCTTGTAAACGCAGGCATCGTGCACCGTATAAATGTAGATAATTTCCGTGTGGAATATGCCCTGAACGCAGATGACGGGGATATGCAGCATGTGCACTTCTATTGTCGGCAATGCCATAAGGTGTTCTGCCTGAAAGATATTCCCGTCAATCACTATGACTTGCCTGAAGGTTATAAAGAAGAAGACTGTGAAATTTTGGTCAGGGGATTGTGCCCGAGTTGCTCAGAACAAGAAGCAAGAATGTAAATTAAGATATATACCATATTCATTATTCATTGGTAATGGGCAGCAAGCGGTTTTGGTCTGCCCAAAACACAAACTTGCTATCCTCTTGTTGGTATTATTTACAGTCCTATTCCTTTGCCTTTATGGGGTGGTGTGTTTGTACTTCGAATGGATGAGAACAGCTTGTCGAACTTCTCCTTGAACCACTCGCCAATCAGTTGCCCGTTGATGGCAAGCGCATGCTTTGACTTGTCTTTCGGGCCTTTCACCACCTGGAAACCAGCCCTTCCGGACAAACAGCCAAAGCGGAGACTCCAGAATCCTATTTTCTCGCTCTCCTGCCATTCCTCTTCTTCTTTTCAGACGGAACATAAGTATGCGCCTCATCTTCCGGCATCAGCGTATCAAGCCAGTCCTTCAGATTATACCGTCCGCCAAGCAAAGCAGTCCCATTCACAAACTCCTCGCAATACTCGTCAGCAATCCCATACACAGCCTCAGTATCACGCCCATACTCCACTGACCCCGACTTTTCGAAACCAATCCGCATCCGATAATTATTCTCGATAAGCATATCAACCGTCTTCCGCACATCATCCTTCGTCTCATCCAGGATCTTTCGCGCCGGATCATCAAACATCAGCTTCGACTCACCCTCCGGAGCCGCTTCTCATAAACCATCCTCCAGTCCAGCTCCGAAATCTTCAACTCACGGGAACAGCAGTCCACAATAAGCCCCGCCACTTCATCAGCATTGCCGAAAACATCCTTCTTCTGCTGCACAAGAATCACCATCGAATCTGGGCGCGTGTCGATAATCGCCCAACAAAGCAGACAATGCTCCACATCCACGGACTCGTTCTTATCCCTTGGCATAACTTCCTTGAACTTATTGTTCCGCACCTCCAGCAAGGCAACACCATCAGCAAAATGCTTTATCTCATTAGTGTACATCTCAGGAGACGTCACGCCTTTCTTGTCAGCCTTGACACTGTAAAGATTCAGCTTACAAATTTTCGACCCGGCACTTTCTCCTATCAATCCGGCAAACTTATCATTGAGATATTCATTGGAAACATGTGCATTATCCTCTGCCGAGAACAAAGTCTTTTCACCGGTCTTCTCGAAACGGTACTTGTAAAAAAAGGAAATTAGCCATTAGTTTATTGGGATTAATTACTCCCAACAAATATAGCCACTTATGACGGTTAATTGATTGTTTTCGTGAAATATCTATGTTTTTCGCTGTCCTAAGTCTTAGAATGAATGATAAATGATAATTTGCGTGCAAGCCGGGGGCAGAGCCAAACGAGGTTTGAGATTTGCCGAGGCGCAGTCGTAAATGCCGACGTCAGTCGGAATTTAGAATTAAGCAGAGCGCATGGTCTAGACAAATCCTATCGGCATAATTTCAGTTAAGCCGACTAAAAAAGCATCCCGTTTCTTGCCGATAACGGCAAAAAACCTTATCTTTGTATCGGCTTTTGTTATTTTTTATACCGATAAGCATGGATTACATCTCTACCAAAGAATATGCGGCGGCACATGGCGTCGCAGAACGTACAGTAAGAAACTATTGTATTCAAGGTAAAATTGCCGGAGCACAGCTTGTCGGCAAGACATGGAATGTACCTGCCGATGCACCTCTCCCGCAGCGCAAGAATGCAAGAATCAGAATATCTCCACTATTGAAGACATTGCGCGAGCAAAAAGAGTCAGGAACGAAAGGCGGAATATATCACCGCACGCAGATTGACCTGACCTATAATTCAAACCACATCGAAGGCAGCCAGCTGACCAAAGAGCAGACCCGCTACATATTCGAAACCAACACGATAGGAATCACGAACAACGCGGTTAAGGTGGACGACATCATCGAAACCACCAATCATTTCCGCTGCATCGACTTTATAATTGACCATGCGAAGGAGCCATTGACGGAAAGCATGATAAAACAGCTTCACGGGTTGCTGAAAAGCGGAACGTCCGATGCGTCGAAAACGTGGTTTGCGGTCGGCGAGTACAAACAGCTGCCGAACGAGGTCGGCGGGATGGAAACGACTTCGCCTCAAAAGGTTGGGCTTGAATTGCGTGCACTGCTGAAAGAGTACAGAGACAAAAAGCCGATACACTTTGAGGATATACTCGATTTTCATCAGCGTTTTGAATCGATACACCCCTTTCAGGACGGCAATGGCAGAGTCGGGCGTCTGATAATGTTCAAGGAATGCCTGAACCACGACATCGTTCCGTTCATCGTCACGGACGAACTGAAAATGTTCTATTACCGTGGCCTGCACGAATGGAAAACACTCCCCGGCTACCTGACAGACACCTGCCTGACAGCACAGGACTATTACAAGAAACTCCTTGATTATTTCAGAATCAAATATTGACAACCGAAGCCTGACCGTTCATTAAGAGGGGCAGAAGTTCGTCTCGCTGCTTAGAGAGCATTGCTGTCTCAGACAACAATTCAGCCTGTTGCTTTTGTATCTTCTCTATAAAACAACCAAATTTCTGTACAACGTCTCGTTCATAGGCAACTTTGAAAGCCATTAAAACATCTGGTGATACACGTCGTTGACTATGTGAAGTACCAGTTGCAGCCTGTGAACAATAGGCTATAAATTTGGACGATTTTATGACAGAATAAATATAGCCAGATTCTAATTCGTTATTTGGATTAAGTACGACAAACTCGGTAGAGCCAATCATATTAGTTCCTTTGGAAACCCAAACCACACGATTAAACCAAGGATTCAGTTTTGAAACAAGCAATTGTCCTTCTTGAAGAACAAATTTGTCACTTTTAATATCGCCACCATTATCTAATGAATATGAGCCGCAAGCGTCATAAGAAGGTATGCTAAAATGCTGATATATTTCATTTTCAACAGGAGTTATAGCATTCCTACTTGTTGTCGCCAAATCTTTTAATGAAACTCCGTTCCACCCCTTCGGTATCTCACGCTTCAACTTCTCATTCCAAACCATAGCCCCACCATTTGACTTATACGGTTTGCCCTCCTCGTTCGGGAAGTCAAACTGCACAAACCAATAGTCATAGAGTTGCTTTGCCATCGCCTCTAAATTATCATTTATACCCTTTGCCAAATAAATTCATTATACTGGACATAATCCCGGCAGCCACATCAGAAGAATCCGTCAGTAAAGCAAATTCAGAACTCCTTTCCGCTTTCATCTCCGCAAAGAAGATAGAAGGCAGTTCAGCAAAGACACTCGCATACTATGAGAACACAATAGTAAAAATGTTCAACACGATAAAGAAGCCGGCAGCTGAAATGACAACTAATGACATACGCACTTATCTTGCGGAATATCAAGAGGAACACCATCTCAGTAAAGTCACCGTTGACAACATTCGCCGGATCTTCTCCAGCTTCTTCTCCTGGCTTGAAGATGAAGACCTCATACTCAAAAGCCCTGTACGCAGAATCCACAAAGTGCGCACTGACACTCTGGTAAAAGAAACCATAACTGACGAGCAACTCGAACAACTCCGCGACAACTGCACAGAAATCCGGGACCTTGCCCTCATAGACCTGCTCGCCTCCACTGGAATGCGAGTCGGAGAACTCGTCAGAATGAATCGCAACGACTTGAACTTCCACGAGCGCCAATGCATAGTCTTCGGAAAAGGCAACAAGGAGCGTGAGGTTTATTTCAATGCCCGAACCAAGATTCACCCACACAAATTCCGCCGAACCCTCGCCACAATGGCCATAGACAAAGGAATGCCTATAGAACAAGTTCAGTGCATTCTCGGCCACGTCAAAATCGACACCACTCTCCACTATGCGAAAGTGAATCAGGTCAATGTGAAAATGTCCCATAGGAAATACATCGGATAACCGTCAAGTCCATAAAAAACACTACCTTTGTATAGGAACCATACGTATAGTTTCCAACAAAAGTAGCCGATATGGATCAAGAAGTACAATTTCTCCTGTACAATATGCCGGAAGACAGCGGGAAAGTGCAGGTCGTCATAAAAGATGAAACGATATGGTGCACCCAAAAAGCTATGGCACAGCTATTTGGGGTAGGAGTTCCTGCCATCAGCAAGCATCTAAAGAACATATTTGAAGAAGGAGAACTATTACCAGAAATGACTATTTCCAAAATGGAAACAGTCATAAATAGAGGTAAACGTGGAGAAGTCAGCGAACAGATTGACTTCTACAACCTTGATGCAATCATAGCCGTAGGCTACCGAGTTAATTCTATCAAGGCCACTAAATTCCGTCAATGGGCGACAAAGATTCTCAACGAATATATCCGCAAAGGCTTTGCAATGGATGATGAGCGACTGAAGCAAGGCACCGCTATATTCGGGAAAGACTATTTCCGTGAATTGCTCGAAAGAGTACGCTCCATCCGTGCAAGTGAACGCCGTATCTGGCAGCAGATTACGGACATCTACGCCGAGTGCAGCATAGACTATGACCGGAACTCTCCAACGACAAGGGATTTCTATACGATGGTTCAGAACCGCTTCCACTACGCCATCACAGGCCAGACAGCTGCGGAAATCGTCTACACAAAAGCCGATCACACCAAAGAGAATATGGGACTGACGACTTGGAAGAACTCTCCGGACGGCCGCATATTGAAATCAGATGTGAGCACCGCCAAGAACTATCTTCAGGAGAAGCAAATCCGTCAGCTGGAACGCACTATAGCCGGGTACTTCGACTACATCGAAGACCTTATAGAGCGAGAGAACACTTTCAATATGGAGCAGTTCGCCGCCAGTGTCAATGAATTTCTGACATTCCGCCGCTACCAGATTCTTCCCGACAAGGGCAAAATCTCCGCGGCTCAGGCAAAGAAAAAGGCGGAAGATGAATATTCCCTGTTCGATCCTACTCAGCAGATTGACTCTGATTTTGATAAGGAAGTCAGGAAGATACTTAAAGATGGAGAATAAAGTATGGAGCTGAAGAAATATAGATTGGGAGACATTGCTGAGATTGTGAACGGTGCAACACCTTCCACAAAAGACAGATACAACTACGATGGGGATATCATTTAGTTCACACCTAAAGATTTATCTGAGCAGAAAACAAAATATGTAAGAAGAGGGCAGCGTTCTATTACTCAAAAGGGGCTTAATATCTGTTCTGCACAAATTATCCCTGCGCACAGCATCCTAATGTCATCAAGGGCTCCTATCGGACTATTAGCTATTAATGAGGTTGAATGCTGTACAAATCAAGGCTTTAAGAATATTGTACCTGATACCTCTATATGTGATATAGAATACCTCTACTACTACCTTGCATACCACATTAGAGAAATCGAATCTCTAGGTTCAGGAACAACTTTCAAAGAAGTATCAAAATCATCTCTTCTTGATTTTGAACTTCGTCTTCCTAACTTGTTTACACACAAAGAAAAACAGCAAAATGCCTTGCAACAAAGATGGACGCCGAAAACCGTAGACGAAGCCCAAGTGACCCACTATGGACACACCAAGAAGAACCTACCGCAAAGTCTGCCAGCATTGCGGAAAAGAATTCATCGCCTACACATCGGCGACAGCCTACTGCTCGCACCGCTGCTCCGCCCTTGCCGACAAGCTCCGCAAGCGAAACGACCGGCTCAAATCCACAGAATCCGACCATCGGGAGGAACTTCCGGACTATCCTGAAAGAGCCGTGACGGAGGTTATCTGCAACGCCATCATCCACCGCGACTACCAAGAGCTCGGCAGCGAGATCCACATTGACATCTACGACGACCGAATGGAAGTATATTCACCCAGAGGAATGATTGACGGCCGCCTGATTCAGCAGTTGAATCCGCTTTCAGTCCCGTCCAAACGTCGCAATCCCCTCCTCGCGGACTTCTTCAGCCGTCTCGACCTTATGGAACGTCAAGGCAAATACGGCAAATTCTACGGCTGTTCAAATTATCCACGTTGCAGGTACACCACACCATATAGCTAAAAACGCCCCAGAAATCCCCATCACATTCCCGCTATCGCTCCAATGCCGAAAGACTTCCGAAAAAAAATCATTCTCCATTTTTTACTTTCGCCATCCTGCTGGGTATATGTAGTGAGACGTCTCAGAAAACAACATCTAAAGACATTGGAATTATGAGAAAAGGATTACTTACAGCAGCGATGGCTGCATTGCTTATGCTCACGGCCTACGCATCCGCGGAAGCCCGCAGGCCACACAATCACAGAGGATGTTACGGCAGATATCACAGATGCTATGCGGCGGCTGTTGTGCCGGAATATAGGACAGTACAGGTGGAGCGCACGACCACGGTGAACAAGACCTCTCGTCCGGAACGCAAGCTAATGGCTGTGGCATATATCCAGGAGAATGGCTATCTTTCGGTCAGCAAATACTGCGGCTTCACCGGACTGGACCGCAAGTTCGCTGAGGCGGAGCTGGATTCTTTCACTTTGGACAGAAAGACTCCGCTTGTCAGGACGACGCAGGGAAAGAAGATTGTTTACACATTGGCTGATGAATGAGAAAAACATAGTACGGCTGCTTGGGTGGAACCTCCAAGTTGGTTTCCGAGCACTCGTGAAAGAGTACAAGGAACCCATCTACTGGCACATCCGGCGAATCACCGTGAACAGCGAGGACGCGCAGGATGCCACCCAGGAGACATTCATCAGGGTGTTCCGCTCGTTCGGGCAATACGACCGCACCCGCTCGTTCACCGCCTGGCTCTACCGGATTGCGACCAACGAGGCTCTTAGAATCATCGAAAAGCGCCACCCGGCGGTCAATATCGAGGACAATGCAGAGGCTATGTCAATGCTTGCGGACGAATACATTGACCTCAGCGACATAGAGGCTGTCAATCTCCAGAAAGCCATACATTCGCTTCCAAAGAAGCAGCAGCTGACATTCAACCTCCGGTACTATGACGAACTGAGCTTCGATGAGATTGCGCAGATAACAGACTCTACTCCGGACAGCGCGAAGGCCAACTGGCACAATGCAAAAGTCAAGATTTACAATTATCTGAAAGAATATTATGGATAAAGAAATGAATATGATGGGCGTCGGCAAGCGTATGCCGTACAAAGTCCCGGACGGAACGCTTGACGATATCGAGCGCAATGTCCTGAAAGCAACAGGATGCGAAAGGAAGCAGCCTCACAGACTCCGTACAATCAGCATTGCCCTTGCCGCGGCAGCATCGTTGACATTGATAGCAACATTCGCATGGCACCGGCATCCCGTCCAAGTGGATTCTCTGGCGGAAGTGCAGCAGGCGTTCGCAAACCTTGACAATGCAGACCAGGCGTTCCTCAGCGAAATTTACAACGAAGACACATTCATGAACATAAATTATTAGAATACAGATGAAAACAATATTCAGAACAATAATCGCGGCGTCATTCGCAATTCTTATGTCAATGACATTGGCCGCACAGCCTAACGAAAAGAAGATCAGCCGCGAGGAGCTTGCGATGAAACAGGCCGAGCACATTTCCACGGAACTGGCGTTCGATGAGGCTACGAGCAAAAAATTCGAGGAGACATACTGCAGTTTCCAGCGAGAACTTTGGGCACTGGGACCAAGCCTCGGCAAGCAGCAGTCAGGGAATCCGAGCGAGGAGGAGATGAAGCAGCGTTTCGAGCGCAGCCAGAAGATTCTGGACCTCCGCAAGAAGTACTACGACATCTACAGTACGTTCCTCTCGCAGAAGCAGATATCCCGCGTGTACGAAATCGAGCGCGATATGATGCGCAGGCTCTCTCAGCCGAAGCCGCAGGATCCAAGGACGAAGCAACCATCAAAACCTAGGAGCAATGCGCAGAGATAGACTGTATTATGGCCTCATCGCCCTCTCGATAGCATTGGCGGGTTGTTCTTCAAAGGAGGAACAGCCTGCCGGCGGTGACGGAGACGACAAGGGTTCGGAAACATTGACACTCAAAGAGAGGGTTGAGTCAATGATGGTGAAGGTCGAAGGCGGAACCTTCATTATGGGACAGACGACTTCCGGTCTGTACAACGGGGCATTGACAAAGGCGGAGTCAGATGCACAGGACAACAACGATCCGCGTCCGGATGAGCTTCCGCTTCATAAGGTGACTCTGTCCGATTTCGAGATATCGAAATATGAAGTCACGCAGGGACTTTGGAAAGAAGTAATGGGAACATTGGAGCCTTGCTGGTCGGCTTCGGAATATGGCGAGGATGACGACAGGGCAATGGACGGCGTGGACTGGGATGATGCCAACCGGTTCGTTGAAAGACTCAATGAACTGACCGGAGGAGACTGGAGGCTTCCAACCGAGGCAGAATGGGAGTTCGCCGCAAGAGGTGGAGTGAAAAGCAAGGACTACCGCTACAGTGGAAGCAATGATGTGAATGAAGCCGGCTGGTTCAAGGAAAACGGCTTGAGCCACGTTAACAAGGTGGGGCTTAAAGCGGCCAACGAACTTGGCATATACGATATGTCGGGCAATGCGTTCGAGTGGTGCTATGACTGGTATGGGCCATATTCTGACGTGGAGCAGGTCAATCCCAAAGGTCCTTCTGACGCCGACAATGAATACGTATATGCCGGGAAGAATGTCTCTACGCACGTTTTGCGCGGCGGGCATTGGCAGAGCAGTTCATTCGGGCTGAGGGTGTCATTCAGGACCAAGATTCCGACATCGAACTACAAGCCAAAGGCAGGATTCCGCATAGCGCGAGGCATTCCGTATTCGGAAATGAACAACTATGCCCCAGGAGACGGAACCATCTCCCCTCTTGACGACTTCGGAAAATACGTTAGCGGCACATTGCCGTACAGGATGAAGAGCATAGCGAGTGCTGATGCTGCCGTAAAGCCGATTCTGGTGATGTATCTGCACGGCGGTTCGTCCAAGGGAAACGACAACGAGACACAAATGAAGGAGGCCGCCGTCAGCGTTATCGCCGGGTATCTAGCGGACAATTCCATTCCGAGCATATTCATTGTCCCTCAATGTCCATCCTCCGGAAACTGGGGCGCGAAAATGAACGAGCCTCTCGCGAAGCTTATAGGTGAGTACGAAGCGGCCTGTAACGGGATATATGTCCTCGGCGGTTCGATGGGAGGCACCGGCACCTGGTCATTGGCCAACGCCTATCCGGAGAAGTTCAGCGGGATAATGCCCGTCGCAGGGAAGCCGGGAGCCGCAGATGCGGCGAATTTCAGGTCAATGCGTGTCTGCACGGTGATGAGTGAGTCGGACGAGGTGATGAAGACCGCATACGAGGATGTCAAGGCATTCTGCGAGAGCATCAATGCCGCCGGAGGCAATGCTTCGTGCACCATAGTGCTGGCATCCGAGCAATGGTCGCATCAGACCACCTGCGAGCAGTCCTATACGGCAGAACGTCTCCGCTGGCTGTTCGGAAAGTAGTTCATTTCCAGATAACTACCACGACCGCAAGATTTCCTGGGCGAGCCTCTATTCGAGGCTGAATGTTGACCTTAAGTCGCTCTCCCATATTGGCGGGAAGCAACACCGAGTCCCTTCTGCGACAAGCGGATAGATATTCAGTATCAAGCTATTGACTTCTGGGGTAAGCCACCGCCGCCTGCGGATGTGCAGTTCAACTCTCCGGTCACGTACCGGAAAATCCGGCATTGTGGTAGGTTCCGTAAAGCCATTGGGGCGCACGTCCTGCTGGCTCTCCCTGGACGTGAGAGACTCTGTCTCCATCCATACCAATCCGAAGAAGTCCAACATCCCCTCAGGAAGAAAGAAACTGAGATAGTGTTCGTAGAGCTTTGCTTGTGTAGTATCCTTATCCATGACCACAAAGACACTTCCTTTCACAGAATCTACCTTCATGGAAGAAAATTCACATCATGTCAAACACGGAAGTTTGCAGGTGAGCTTCACCATGTCACCGTGAGCGTGCTGTTTGTAGTGTAACCCTTGTAGCCGTCCAGACATTTATCCTTGGCAACCTTGTCGTAGTCAATCCTAACGGAGGCGTCTCCTGTCATTGCTGTAAGGAAGCGGTTGTAACCGCGGTTGTTCAGTTTGTACTTGGTGATTCTAAATTTTGGTCTTGGCCGCGCATGGTCTCTCCGGCGACGAGTGCAGGCAAATAGAACGTCAGAGACTTGCAGCCTCCCGTCAAATAAATCTTTTGTGCTCTTCCGAGTAGCGGTAACCGGCCTTCAGGAGCTTGGACTCCAGAGCTGCCCGATCCTCGTGAAAATACCAGCATATCTGGTCAAGGTTGTTGAACTCCTCGTCGCGGAGGAGAAAATTTATGGCCGACACCAGCATCGCCATGTCATTCTGCGGAAGATGTTCCATAATTACCCTTACAAATGTCTGTATTTCTATTGCCTCTTTTCTGCGTTCAGCATTTGCTCCAGCCTGGCAATCGCGTCCGTCATGTCAGCGGCAAAGTGCGTGTGCTCCATCAAGAATCCGTTCCTTCCGCTCGCAAGAACACGATAAAGAGCCGGAGACATTTCCATAGCATAGGAGGCAACGGCATATTCGATATCGTCGCGCTGTGACGGGGAACTCGAATACTGATAGACACGCCATTTCTGATGAAATATGCAGTAGGCCGACTCCATAGCCGCACGCGAGACTCTCCCCTTTTCCGACGGGGTCATATTCCGTTTGCTTTCACACATCATTCAATCGACTTGTGAACAATGACGCCTTCCAAGCACCCGGCATCACCTTTTCACATTTCAAAGGTATGCAAAATTTCCTCCACGTACCTAGGAAGATCAACTACCGTCGGTTTATGCCCGAGCGCTGGTATTATCTTCTCCGTAAGATCCGAAACAGACACTCTCACGGTGGACGTATTGATGCATGGATGAATGCCGACAGTGGAGTCTTGGCCCACAAGGAGATCCCTATCCACGAGGAGCCTCACCTGCCTCTCGCAGTCATTCATAAGCCCCAGCACAGAGACAGAACCCGGAGTGAGGTCAAGAAAGTCCTTCATGTGCATTTCGTTCGCGAAAGAAAGCCTTGCGGAGCCAATCTGGGCCGAAATGTCTTTTGTCTTAAACTTCTTGTCCCCCGGCATCATCAGAAGGAAAAACGAGGTTTCCTGACGGTTGCACAAGAACAAGTTCTTGCAAATGTGAGTATCAAGAGCTGCCCCCACAGCATCACAAGTCTCCATATCGAAAGCCACTGGATGATCAGCACGCATAAAATCAATATGCAAACCATCCAGAAAGTCATAGCTCCGAACTTCGTTTTCAATACGTCCCGCGCAATCGGCAGGTCTCCCCCTTTCAACCAATATATTCATACCACGAAGATACAACTTTTCTCCTTTACTGCACACCGCCTATAAACAAGCCGTTTGTAGCACCTCAAAAACTACAAATGAAATGCCACAAAAGTTAGTTCTAAACTACCACGAAAGTTAGCAGCAAAATAGCGCAATTCATAGTATTAAACATCCACAAATATTAGTTTTTACTTGCAAATATAACTGAATATCACCAATTTCGCACACATAATCAAAATACGGCTACAATATGAGTTATTCACATAGAATTGCTGACCTTCAACTGGCAGCCTTGCTACTTGTCCGGTTCTAAGGTCAAGGACAAGGAAGGCAAGCCGGAACTTCAGATTCTTGTCTCCTATTGCAGTGCCTTCTGAACCGCACTAACCGCTATCGAATCAATGTTTTCAGATTTTTTTCATATACTTAGAATTGCTAATTTTGTATTTAGAGAAGCCATCCACCCAAGAGGGATGGACTTACATAAAAGAAAAAAACCGGACTCATCACCAGCACTTATGTCTGGGAGAGGAGCTACCGGGACTGCGAGACTAATGTAATTATTTTGAGCAAATTTAAAAAACATATTGCCTACTTGCGTTTGCCGAATTCTACTTACTTAACCTCCTCGAAAATAATAATAGCTTTGATATTATGCACAATACAACTAAATTTGCAAAACTATCAATCATTATTCAATAATGTCACGCTGCCTATACAACTCTTCAATATCCGAGTTTCTTAAGAGCTCCCCACAGTCACTTCTTGGAGAATTCGCTGAATGCTATCATGGTACGATTCAAGCTACAACCAATGAAGCATGGGTAGAAGAAATCAAAATAATGCAAAATATCCTTCAGCCTTGGAAGGAAGAGTATGGACACGTAATATTCGAATATAACATTCCTCGCCTTGGTAAGAGGATCGATGTAGTTCTTCTGCTCAGAGGGCTTATATTTTGCCTTGAGTTTAAAATCGGAGAAAAGGACGTGCTTCAATCTGACATAGAGCAAGTCCTTGATTATGCCCTAGATTTGAAGAATTTTCATCTTTTAAGCCAAGATAGGACAATCGTCCCGATACTGATTCCCTCCAGGTATTCAAACACAAGCAGTGTGTTTTCCCCATCAGTCTACGACGACTCCATTTACAACCCACTCATTTCTGGAGCACAAGGGCTTCAGAGTCTTATAAACGAGGTTCTCATATATTCCAAAGCACAACAAGACAAATCATTAAACGAAGACTGGATAAAAAGCCCGTACTCTCCAACACCAACGATTATTGAAGCGGCTCGAACCCTGTATGAAAACCATAGCGTAGAAGACATTACACGACACGAGGCGGATAAAGTATCAACCGACGCAACCATTTCTTACATTTTGAAAGTCATCGAGACAAGTAAGGAAAGTCAGCAGAAGAGCATCTGTTTTGTAACAGGAGTGCCTGGTGCCGGAAAAACTCTCGTAGGACTCGATGTGGCTGTAAAACAATCTTACAAAGATGGAGACAAACAGGTCCAGGACGAAGGTGCTGTTTACTTATCCGGAAATGGCCCCCTCGTTGCGGTCCTCACAGAAGCATTAGCAATTGATGATAACAAGAAGTGCAAGTCAAAAGGTGAAAAGAAGAATATGTCCGACTCACGACGCGAAGTCGGAAAATTCATTCAGATAATCCACCGTTATCGTGACAATATGCTCTGTAAAATTAAAAATCCAGTAGTAGACGGCAAACTTGAGATTGATCCAGAAAAAGCCTTAAAAATGGATAAATCCGGTTATAGTGAAGTGGAGCATGTAGCAATTTTCGATGAGGCACAACGATCATGGACCAAGAAAAGACTCGCAGATTACCTCAAACGAGGAGGAACGTATGGAAATAAATTAAAAGTTCCCAACTTTCCATATTCAGAAGCAGCTTTCTTGATTTGGTCGCTTGACCAACGAGAAGATTGGGCAACTATCGTATGCCTTGTGGGTGGAGGACAGGAAATCAATACAGGAGAAGCAGGCATCTCAGAATGGATAAAAGCATTGAATGAGCTATTTCCTCACTGGAAAGTATATATTTCAAACAAGTTAACGGAAGCAGAATACGCAGAAGGCCGCGTAAATGAACTGCTGAAGGATAATCCCAATGTGACTTTCTCGGACAAACTACATTTGGGAGTCAGTCTACGTTCTTTCAGAGCCGAGAAACTATCTGCCTTTGTTCACTCTTTACTTTCATTCAACACTGACGCGGCGTCTATATATGAAAGCATCCGAGAGCGCTACCCAATCATGCTCACGAGAGATATGGATAAGGCACGCAAATGGCTGCGAGACCATGTTCGCGGCTCCCAAAGATCCGGAGTACTCGTAACCAAAGCGGCTGCGAGATTCAAACCACTTGCTGTTGATATTTTGGCACAGGGAGACGAAAACGCAGTTCACTGGTTCCTAGAAGACAATGTTGATATTAGATCTTCCAATTATCTTGAAGACGCTGCCACAGAGATTCAAGTTCAAGGACTTGAACTAGATTATACTTGCGTTCTTTGGGATGCGGATATGAGGTGCTATGGAGATTCATCAGACCGTAAATGGAGATACTTCAACTTCAATGGACATACCGCATGGAGGGAGGAGAATGGACAAACAGAAAACAGTATTGAGCGGACCAAATATATGCTGAATGCTTATCGTGTACTTCTTACCCGTGCACGCTTGGGAATGGTTATCTGTGTCCCACAAGGCAACGGCAATATGACTGTCGGAGGCTTTCCAGAGGATGCAACCAGACTACCAAAATTCTATAATGGCACATACGAATATTTGAAAAGCCTTGGCTTAAAAGAACTATAGCCAGGACGAGATTAATCCGCCACCCCAGCATTGCAACATAGCTTTCATCAAGCACTTTCCAAATATTCGAGAAACTTGCTTTTGAAAACGCTAAAATGTTTATATTTGTGTCAATGGAGGAATTACGATGAAAACAGTTGAAGTGGTGGCGGCTATTATACGTGATGGGAGCAAGATTCTATCGACACAGCGAGGATACGGAGAATGGAAAGGCTATTGGGAATTCCCGGGTGGCAAGATTGAGGCGGGCGAAACTCCAGAAGCTGCACTTGTCCGCGAGATTAAAGAAGAAATGGCGGCGAAGATTACCATAGACAGATTCGTATGCACCGTAGAGTATGATTATCCCGCATTTCATCTCATTATGCACTGCTATCTCTGTCATTTTTCATCGGAGGGGTGGTCTCTTTTAGAGCATGAAGATGCCCGTTGGCTGGACATCACGCAGACGGGCTCGGTAAAATGGCTTCCAGCAGACCTTATGGTACTACCAAAGATCACTTCGATGTAAAATAAATCCTTGAGAGAAAGTATATGTCAGATAGAGAGAACTTCGGAAGCAGAGCCGCCGTCATAATGGCTTTTGCCGGTTCGGCGATCGGGCTTGGCAATATTTGGAGATTTCCTTATATGGTCGGTGAATATGGAGGTGCAGCCTTCATACTCATCTATATCGCGTGCTCTTTAGTACTGTCTCTGCCCATTCTGTTTTCAGAGTCAATAATCGGGCGCAGGACCCACCGCAGCACTTTCGGAGCCATGGATATCCTCGCTCCCGGAACCAAATGGAAATGGCTCGGGCTTCTTACTATCATAACACCTTTGATCATAGTATCTTACTATAGCGTTGTGGGCGGATGGGCCATTGATTATCTTTTCAAATCCATCACGTTCAGCTTCACGCCGGACAACGCAGACTCCGTCACTGGAATGTTCAGCGAATTCGCATCAGGAATATGGGCCCCTATTATCTGTATGCTCCTATTCCTCTTTATTACCGCTATGATTGTATTCCTCGGCGTAAAGAAAGGGATTGAGAAGTTCAGCAATATCTCCATACCGATACTTTTTGTGCTGATTGTGCTGATTGCCGTCTATTCCATAAACCTTCCTGGTGCAGAAGAAGGTATCAAGTATATGTTAAAGCCGGATTTTTCGAAACTCACCCCAGGCGCGTTCTCCGCAGCATTGGGACAGAGTTTCTTCTCGCTTTCACTCGGAGTAGGGACGATGTTGACATATTCATCGTATGTAAGCAAGAATGAGAATCTTATGGCATCCGGATTTGGCACAGCCGCGTTTGACCTGCTCTTCGCCATGCTTGCCGGATTCGCCATTATGCCGGCAGTATTCGCAGCCGGACTCACTCCTGCTGCCGGTCCAGGTCTGGTGTTCGAGACACTCCCCTACATATTTGCCAAGATGGGTGCTCTCGGGCAGATTGTAAGCTGCGTGGTTGCCATCCTATTTTTCCTCACAGTCTTAGTCGCCGCACTGACTTCTTCCATCTCCATTCTTGAAGTTGGAGTCGCATATTTGGTTGAAGAGAAAGGCTTTACGAGAGCCAAAGCGACCATTACCCTGTTTTTCTCGACTTTTATCGTCGGTGTTCTCTGCTCCCTGTCATTTGGACCGCTGTCTGGGCTTAAAATTTTTGGCAACAACATATTCAGCTTCCTGGACAAGATGTGCTCCAACTATCTGATGACACTCGGAGCGTTCCTCTTCTCTATCTTTGTGGGTTGGAAAATGGACAAGAATACTGTCAGAGACGAATTTACTAATGGCGGTACGCTCAAAGCCAACGACAAGGCTTTCCCCGTCATCTACTTTCTGATTAGGTACATCGCCCCTATCGCTATCGCGGTAATCTTCATCACCGGACTTATGTAGCAAAAATTGAAACATTAAAATAATAAGCTCATGAACACACGTACCATCCTTCTCCTCAGCCTCGCGGCACTCGCCACGGGCCCAGCGCTGTCAGCACAGTCGCTCAGAGAAAATCTGAAAAAAGCTGCCGAGAAAGTCGGCAAGCAGATAGAGCAGGAAGTCACCAAGAATCTCCCTGTCAAAAAAGGTACTACAACTAAAAGAGCTAGCGGCACATCCAGCCGGGATGCAGAACTTGAGAAGCAATACGAGGCCATGCTCGGCCCTGGTGTTGGAAACGCGGAAGACGAGCCACCTACCGCCAAGCTCCCAAAGCAGCATACAGCCCTATTCGCACCGTTAGGCTATCCAATCGAAGCCTCCTACGGTTTAAAGAAAGCGAAGCCGCAGTTACCCCCGAAACAAGCCGAAAAACAAGTCGACTGGACCGAAAAACTGCCCTATATTTATGAGCTTGACAATCAGAGCCTTGTGGATGAATTTCTGCTGCTAGACCAATGCGTCGAGGACGGCTATATCCATAACTTGACCCCAGCCATGGCCAGATATGACAACGTCAAAGGCGAGGTTTTCGCACGAGCCGATGCGCTGAATGGGATGGTCGAGCAGTATAACGAAGCCATGGATGAATATAATTCAGAAACATACCAATGGGTCATCAATGGCATCCACCGCAAGCTTGCAGACATCCTCGATTCCAGAGAATATAAGACTGTTGTCCGAACATCGCTGACTCCCCTCTTCTTATTGAAAGGCAATTTCGTAAACGAAAAAACAAAAAAATATTTCGAATTATATGGCGGATACGAGAACGCCATTAATGTCAAGATGACTGTCTGGGACCCTCAGCCTGAGAAGAAAAGTATCGGCACCTCGGAAGAAGGTCAAAGCGGCAAGGTCGTGGACGAAAATGCTTCTGGCGCCACAGTGGACATCGGAGGCATAATTTACGTGCTTCACAACACCAACAGCGGCAAAGCCGGAAGCGCCTTTATTTCGGAGGCCGTGAAGACCGCAGTCGCAGGCAAGGACATAGTAATCCCAGACTACGTCAACTACAACGGGAAGAAGTACCCAGTCAGGGATATGCGGGCCGATGTCTTCAACGGCACTACCATCAAGTCCGTAAAACTCCCATCCACTCTAACAGAAATTTCAAATGCCGCCTTTAGAGGTACACCTATTACAGAAATCGTTATCCCGGCATCCGTCAAGAAAATCCAGGGTTCAGCGTTCTACGGATGCAAGAGCCTTTCTAAGGTTGTCTTCGAGGGTGATTCTATGGAAGAACTGCACGGGTGCTTCCAGGAGTGCACAAACCTTAAGAGCATCAAATTTCCGAGCCGCGTCGGACTAATGAGTTACGATATGTTCCGAGGCTGTACAAACCTCACGGAAGTGGTGCTCCCGGACAATCTCAAGGAGATCTACTCCTCGATGTTCGAAGGCTGCAAGAAACTCACAAAGCTGGATGTCCCGCCAACAGTTACCAAGGTCGGCATGCACGCATTCGGGGATAGCGGCATCACCGAACTCGACCTCTCACATGTCAAGGAGTTTGAGGGCTTCTGTTTCTCAGGATGCAAGGCACTCAAGACCGTCAAACTAAACTCAAGCCTCAAGGAGGATTTCCTTATGGAAACCTATGATGAGTTTATGGAATGCCCACTTCTTGAAGTCAAATACGTCAACAATGAGTATGTCTACCCAGCAGGATTCATATTCGTTGATACCAAATAAGCCATGAAAAGAATAAGACTACTTGCACTCACGCTTGCAGTATTTCTGCCGCTGACAAGTCTTGCCCAGAGCAAACCAAAGATAAAGTCCGTAGACCTGACGATACCCGTTCCCACCCCGGGGACATCACTTTTTGACGCAAGGGAGTATCAGATAATCTCCGCCATGACTGAATTCGGAGACCTCGCCACCTCAGGGGAGATAACGATGCAAGAGATTGACTGGATCGGGGACTTTCGAGAAGACGATGATGGGGATATGTTCTTCAAGGATGGGTTTACATATAAAGTCAGACTAAAGTTCCTTGTGAACCCGTCTGGCAAGTATGACACCGACTACATATTCAAGAACAACGAATACTCCATAGACGGCACTCGCATAAGCGCCACGGTCAATGGAATTAAAGCCAAGGTAGGAGACAGTGTCCCTTATGTTATAGGCATAGAGTTGAACATGCCCATCGGAACCGGAGGCAAAGGTTCGGAACGTGACCTTGCCCAAAGCAAGCCTACCGACTACGAACTCAACAAGGACTCATACCGTGCTTCCCAGAAAGCATATTCACTTGCAGAAGCCGATGCCGCCTGCCCGGATGTAAGTCCGCTTGATGTCATTACCATCAACGATGATTACCATCCGTTCTTCTACGCCAACGGCCATGGCATAGACAACAAGGAGTACATGGGACAGAAGTGCATGCTGGTCACAAAGATCGTGTTGGACACCGACAATGATTTCATCTGCTCCCATACGGCAGGAGACGTCAACAATACAGTGCAAGGAACATACAATATTCGTGAGGTATGGCTGAGCGACAAAGTAGATGTCGTGAAATTCATCCGTACCATTTTCGAGGCCATGCAAGGCTTTGACGATTATGATGACAACATCTACTATCCTTACACAAGCGTCCTCTTCCATGCACGTCGCGCAACCCTTTTCATCCCCGAGAGCACTAAAGATGAAGTAATGGCTATGTTCAGCCGCTCCACATGGAACCGCCACGTATTGTTTACCATCAAGACTTACAGCGGAGACGTACACCTTGCACAAAAAGCCGGAGCGGACGCAGCTAAACCTTTCTGCACCGCCCACAAGTTCACTGATAAAGTGGCCGCAGCCGACAAGGTTTACAAGTATAGCACGTGCAGCAACTGGACCGAATACTACTATTCTTGCCGGATCTGCGGTGAGAGCGAGCACAATCCAGCACATGTCTTCAGCCAGAAGAGGCAGACCTGGGATGTCCCTGTACACCAGTATGATCAGCCCATCGCTGACGATGCCGCCTATATAGGAGTTAACGCAGCTGGAGACCATGTATGGTGGCATAGCTGCATCTGGTGCGGACAGTCACATGGCTACGGAGAAAAGCACATCACCAAAGGTGAATGGAAAGGCAGCGGCAACGAGATGACTTATGAGCAGTACCGCAAGGCTATGGCAGATCAGGCCGAAGAGTTTGAAGAAGAAGCGCTTCTGACAACCACAGCGCAGCCGGGCACTTTCATTTTGAAGAGAAAGTCTGAAGCCAAGATAAGCACAAAGTACCAGAGCAGTGTCAACTTCGCCCTCAATGACAACCTGATAGATGACACCATCCTCGGCAATGACTATACTCTTCCTCTGAACCACGGGAAGCTTCGTTCTTTAGCGGTGCGACTAGTCGAGGAACTTACCGCGAGTGAGGTCAAGCCGTCCAAGAAGTCACGTGGGAACAATGGCGAGACATCCAAATCTTCTATCATCGGGCTGAACACTATATTCGGAGGAGAAAACCGGCCAGATGATGCACCAGCCACACGGCAGGAAATGGCAGCAACGCTTTACCGTGCTCTCAGATACATAGAAGAGTCAAAAGTATACTCATACACAGAATATGAATCACGCCTTGGCAAGTACACCGATAGAGAGAGCATCGCTCCCTGGGCAACTGAAGCCATGGCATTCATGGAAGCTCTCGGGCTTATGAACGGAACATCAGAGGGCAAGATTTCCCCAGAAAAGCCATGCACCATAGAAGAAGCCATAGATCTTACGGAGAAGTGTACCCACGCCCATCAGCTCGGCTGGTATCAGGCAAGATCATGGGGTGAAGGAAACGGAAGGACCTATTTCGGGAACGCCTGCTATGTTCCAGACGAGGCGCTGAGCACATGGCGCATCTTTGCTCCAGGAGAAAGAGTATGGGTCATCGGACCGCGCGCAGGCGGGGATTCGAAATTCCTCCCGATAATTGAGCCATATAGCGGCCAGACAATGTATGTAGACGCTGAATGGTTCCGGCCAATCCGCAAACATGTCTACACTTCCAAGCGGACAATCACCGGACCGATCATCTTCCAGGTCTCTCCATAATTATATCGGAGAAATCATCGTAGTAATAGCTGTAGCAGGCATTTCCACTTAGTATTTCCGTGTTTAGTTCAACGACGGATTGTCCCTTCTTGTCCTTTAGTGATTGGGCCCACTCATCAAATGAAAATGACGGGTCATCCATTTCATCAAGTTCAGAAAGGACAGGTCCATATATACAAGTAATTGGATCATCTCCATCGAATGATATTCCGCTCCTATATGGTATAATGGCGTAAATATACGCTGACATAGTCACAAGAGTATTATGTTAAATTCCCAAAAAACATTACGAAACAATCATCCATAATGAGACTGCTATCATGACTCCAGCAACGATTTTCTGGTAGAGTTTCTTATTAACATTTCTAATACACCTCATGGCAATGAAGTTGCCTAATATCATAGCGCACCCGATGCCACACCCGCTCAAAAAGATACCAGCACTCATGAGATTAAGCTTGCCGTAAACAATGGCCTTGACAATATGCATAAATGCAGCAGCCGTTGCCTCAGAAGCGATATAACTCACAGGAGCAAGTTCGAGGGAGAGAAACACCGCACTACTCAACGGACCGGAAATACCCAGAAGACCATTCACAAAACCAGTCACTCCTCCACCAACGATCATCGTCGCAGGTTTGTTCGGCAGACGCATCTTACCCATCAACTTCATGAAAGCAAAGACTATCAGAAACGAACACAATACTTTTGTCATAGGGTCCTTCGGCACTTTGGCAAACCCAAACGCACCGAGTATCGTAAACGGCACGGCCAACATGAGGAAACGCCACACAGCTTTCCAATTAATCTCCTTCCAGCCCATACCTACACGAGACAAGTTGCTCAACAACTGCGCTATTGTTGATACAGGCACAGCCACCTCCACTCCATAAAAATATGTAATCACCGGCAGCAGAATCATTCCGCCGCCGAAGCCAACAGATCCGGACAACAATCCAGCAATAAACCCAACCAGAATCAATATCAGATACATCATATCACAAAATTAGGAAATAATTCTCTATTTTCGCGATACGATTTCCATGATAAGCCGCTAACTCCTAATAAACGACAAAGTCCTTGTCTAGCACGGCGGATGGTTTAATCTATTTTTACCCAACCCTGCAAATCATCAGTTCCAACATGGACGAGTTCCATCTTAGTCTTATCTTTTCCAACCCTTACAGACATCGAATATGCGCAGCCACCAAGATAATATGCTTCGTCCCGAGGATCTTTTTCAAACTTAAGATCTTCAGAAAGTTTAAGACGATAGTCCCGGCCGTCAGAAAGGATCACAGTCAGCATATCCCCTCCTTTCATCTGTCCGGTGGACGGATAGAAAATTGCCTCGTAGCAATTAGCAGAAACCTTATGCATCTTTATATCCATGGGAGACTGAAGAGAAGGAATAATTAATTGGCCTTTATTATCATACATATAAGAGACATACACCTTCCGCATCGTGCCGTTAAGCCAGACTTCCTTGATTTCAGGAGGCGTGTCACCGAGCTCATTTCCAAACTCAAGATTAACTGTAAGCTTAAGCAGTGCATGGTTCATCACCACATCGAGTTCACCGTCAGTGTTCAAGGCTTCCTTTGGCCTAATCTTCTCCGAATACCAAAGCCAATCTGCTCTCTCCAGCCCGGCAGACTGATCAGAAGGAATACCTTCACTCACAGAAATATAACCATAAGAGAAACTGTTGCCATCTGGCACAAAAGCATAGACCACCACCTCATCCTCAGCATTCTTCCATAGCAGTGCAGAACTGGAATTCCATCTTCCATCGGCGCCTCTCTTCCACAAAGAAGTTTTGTTGTACCGGTCATCCTCGCCATAGTATAGTCCAAGGCCAAGTCTGGAGCCATTGAACTCAGTGCCTTCTCTAGCCTTGGTAATAGGCACACCCACACTGGGACTTATCCGGACTATTCCGTCGGCAGGATAGCCAGCACCTACAGGCCGGTCAGATTTCGAACAAGCCAGACCCAAACTTGCAATAGCGAAAATATATAGTATTTTTTTCATTCTAAAACTGTTATTCCAAGCCTATAACATATACAGAAGAATCATCAACGCCCTCATCTTTATATCCATACACCGGCAAGCCAGCAGCAAGATCAATCATATAACTATTATTGCCGTTTGCTTTGACACCAGACATCAAATCCCCTATAAAAACACCGGCACGGAGTCCACCCGAGGAAGGTTTTTGCACAAAAATACTTCCAAGATAATGGCATCCACCAATCTCCACGTTCTTCGCAGAGCCTACAATTCCACCGATACAAATTGACTGTACAGTATCAAGTTCAAGCCCCTCAGCGCACCAGACCTTCCCCAGCATATAGCAGTTCAGAATCTTTGTTCCATTAGAACTATATGCTGAACCCACCAAGCCTCCTATAGAGGGCGACAGATTGGAAAGATCAACCTTAGAAATACCGACCTCTGCATAGACATAACTAAATGGATAAACAAAACCACCTCCATCGGCAAGCCATCCTACTAGACCACCGACATCACATGGGCCGTCAATTTTGCCGCGAACCACGCAATTATACATCTTGCCAATATACGAAATCCCAGCGATTCCACCACAATAAGAATCTGATGTACTATTGGCAACAAAACAGTTAACATCGGCTGTACAGTTTGCAATTAAGCCATCCTTTTCCGAGCTTTCAGTAGCATAACCAACTATACCTCCAGCACAGTAATCACTAGACACAGTTCCATCCACCTTACAGTCGGATATCTTACAACTTGCGGAACTAAATGCAACCAAAATTCCAGAATAGGCCTCTGGATTATGGGGCTTAACACTTTCAGGGTCTTGAGAAACAGAAGAGACAGAAGCGTTACGGATCACAAGATCCTTGATAGTAGCACCATTCTGTACACAGCCGAAAAGTCCGGCGTACTGGACATCACTAACATTAAGATTGATGATCACATGGTTGCCACCATCAAACGAGCCAGTAAATTGCTGCGCTATCGTTCCTACCGGGGTCCAGGCATAGCCTTTGAGATCGATGTCCGTTGTTAGCTTGAAATACTTACGAATATCACTGTATTTATAATCACTCCCCTCTTTGTTGCACTCTTGGGCAAGAAAAGCCAATTGCGCAGCAGTAGCAATCTGATATGGGTCGTCAGAAGTGCCTGTACCTCCAGCATAAGCCTCGGCTATATCATCCTGCCCAGACCATTCACTATACTCGGCAGCATCAGCGCCAAAACTATCACCAAGGCTCCCCTTGTCGATCCACGAAGATACCGTAACCTCCCCTGCCTCCAATTTATCTTTTCCTACCTTTACGGTCATTTCATAAGCAGTGCCGGACACCAATTCAAGTTCCTTGTCATAAGTCAGGATATAATCGCGTCCATCGGAAAGAGTCAGCGTAAGCAGTTTGTATCTAGTATTAAAAAACGTATATGGGAAGAATAGGACATCACAGGATAGGTTGCCGTTCCCTGAGCAATTATGCATCTTTATACTAACAGGGCTGGATGATGTAGAAGAAGCCATCCCGACATAAGGTACGGAGTTGTTGTCGGAGCCTGTAAAATTGATCGCTACCTTATCCATTGACTGGTGGAACCAGGCCTCTTTGATAAATATGTTCTGCCCCTTAAACTGTGAAGCAAGTTCGAAGTTGACAGTAAGCTTCGTAAGCGCGTGCCGAAAAGTAATGTTGATATTACCTTCTACAAAATCATTGGCAGTGACGTCCTTCTTAGCACCGTTTTCAATCCCGGGATACCACCATAGAAGGTCTGCCTCACTAATCCCATCCGACTGATCAGTCGGAATAGTGAAGGTCAAGCTGGATAGATCATTCTGTCCTTCAAGATAAGGGGCGTAGGCATAGACACCGACTTTGTCATAGGGCTTTCCCCACAGCATTCCAATCTGCGGAGCCCAGGTATTTGTTCCGTCATTCTCCCACAGTACGTTAGGCTGAGTGTATTTGGCGTTCTTGCCATAGTCGATAAATAACCCAAGGGTACCTCCCGAATATAAACTTGATGCCGCAGCATCAAGGCGTGTATCCGGAAGCCCAGAGTTTGTAGCCGAACCCCCAAACTTACGAGAATCCACGCTTACACTAATGCTCACAGTCTCCCCTTCCGTGCAGTTACCTTCCTCTGGCCCATGAACCTTGGCACAAGAAGTAAGTACCGCTGCAAGCAACAGAGTAGTATATAGTTTAAAATAATTCATACTCATCAGAATCCTTTGATTTTAGAAATATCAGTTCCCTCCGGGTAAGTGCCGACAGGCGGAAGTGTGCCTGTACCTGACTTCCGATATGTACAATCAGAGGAGACATTGAGAGATTTCTCTACCACACCGATAATGGCACCGATCTTATTCTCTTCCTTTTTGCTCTTGACATTCATCGTGCCTGCGAACTTTAGATTGGATATTGTTGCTTGTGAAGCATGGCCTATCATGCCACCAACTATAGGAGAGTTCGCACTATTCTCGCTCTCTATATTGATGTCACCATAGACATCACAATCTTCAAATCTGCAGCCGGAATATACGGCACCTGCTATTCCACCGACCACAGGAGCATTTGCCTTATCCACTTGACTTAATGTCGCATAAGACTTACACCCCGAAACCAATACATTTGATCCCTGCAACGAACCTGCTATGCCACCAAAACAACTCTTAGCACTAATATGTCCCCGAACTACACAAGATTTGATGGTAAGGGCATAATCGCCACTCATCTGACCAAATATTCCACCTGATAGATAGCCGCTGCTGCAGTCAATATTAATCTCACAGTCCGAGATTACAAGTCCCGAACACGACCCAGCAATTCCAGCAGCCACATAATCTTGAGAACTAACCTTTCCTTCAAGCTTGCATGACTCTATTGAGCCGCCAGCATCTCCTACAAGTAATGCCACCGTTCCATTACCTAAAGAGGAAACACTTGCACTCTTCAAGACTACATTTCTGATTGAACCGCGAGAGACACCAAACAGCCCAGCACAGCCTGTAACATCCGATATAGTCAGATTGGTAATAACTTTTCCGTTCCCATCGAAATCCCCATTAAAATAGTTACGCCTATTTCCTATTGGAGTCCATTCATGCCCCATCAGGTCAATATTGGTTTCAAGACGAAAACACTTCCCTTGGTAGCCCTCTCCACCGTTGACATTTGCAGCGAGAGCAGCAAGATCGGTAGCTGATTCAATAAGATACGGGTTCTCCGAAGTGCCAGAGCCTGAAAAATAATAAGTACCTATAACTTTCTGTCCATCCCACTCGTTATACTCGCCACTCTCTGCCTCGAACTCACCGTCTATCTTACCCCCGCTGGCCCATTCTTCCACAACTACACCTCCAATCTTCACAGACTCCTTGCCCACGACGAGCTTGTAGGTGTAATGCTTTCCAATCACCATGTCCTGAGGATTAGGCACCGTAAGTGTCTTGCCGGCAACCGTCATCGTAATGAAAGCATTACCGCGATATTTGCAGTCGTTTCGCCCGATTGCCGTATAGGAATAGCCTACCAGACCTGCCGAACCTGCCTGCTGTGCCGCACCTTGAGCATCCCGAATATATGGGGTTACAGAGATGATTTCTTCACCCTGACCGCCATCCCATAGATGCAGTTTCAGATCCGTGACCTTGGCGTCTTCAGAGCCGAACTCGTCACCGAACTTAGCAATTACGACTGTAACAAGAGAACGTTGGCGCACTAGAGAGGCCCTGAGCCTCCTGTCATCAGGAATCTTGGTATACTTGATGTCTTCCGATTTCATAAGATCGGACCGGCACATCTTCTCAAGAGTTGACTGGTCCTTAAAAAATTCACCGAAATCTCCTTCGTGGCCGATATAAGGATACTGAAGACGGAAAATATTCGTGGCATCGATCTGCCACGTAAGGTAATCTTCCCCCTCTGGAGCCCACGAAGAGCCGTCATACACATAGTTAACCAACTTATTGGCTGAAGTATGGATGACCGAGATCTTGTCTCCGACACTGAACTTGGACTGCTCTTCGACTGTGCCGAGCGGGTTAGTCTTGGTAATAGTCTCCACCGAAGCATTGATGCGAACAGCAGCCGGGTTAGACTCCCAATCAGCAATATATTGATCCGCCTTATCGCAGCCCACAGCGAACGTCCACGCCGCCACAACCATCAGTACAATCTGCCTTGATACCTTCATATTCCCTTAATAGTCCTCTTTTATTCGGTCCACTATTTAATCTTCTTCTCTCCACAGTAAATGGCCGTAAAATCATTAAGAAGTACATAGTCAGTAGTACCAATTGCCTGGACAGCTGTAGAGCCATCTGACTTCTTCGGGATCCACGTATAGTAGCCATTGGACTCATCATGTGTAATATTGCTTTCCTGGTTGGCGTTAAGATAGAGTGTAACGCGACCTATAGGGATTCCACCATTAAAAACATCGGCATTTACCAATTCGAAAAACTCTGATGTCAAGTGCAGTTCTTTAAGACTATTTAGCGCACTGCTACTACCATTAAATGCCCCGCCAATCAACCAATTCACCTTCGGGCAATCGATAATCTCAAGTGCACTACAATCACCAATAGCCAAATCCTCTACATTATCATGCCGTAGTTCTTTAATGGAAGTGCCAGAAAATGTATGCCTTAATGACGTCGCTTTCGGCATATCTGGAATTTCAGTAAGGGATCTGCAATTTTGGAACGCCCCATTCGCATAAGTTACATTCTCCAAGCCTGAAACTGCGACCAAGTTACTATTACCCCAGAAACAACCCCCCACAGAACCAAATGCGACAATATCCGAAGAGCCAGTAAATGTCACAAGATCAGCATTTACAAAAGACAGATTATATGGTTCACTACCATTTTCCTTTTGAAACTGTCCGATACCTGTCAAGCCCTTGACTCCGCTTAAATCAACTTCCTTGATTTTGTTACTCCTATTCCGTACAAACTCCGTAATCTTCTCAAAAGCCTCAAGTGTCTCTACGGACATACCATAACACTTTTTGTTTTTTGTATCCTCATAAGCAGGAGTAGTATTGTCGAACTCCCCGGATATGATGAGTTTTCCGTTTTTACAATTCTCGTTGAGCAGTTCTACAGTAATAAGGTCCTTGAGTTGCTTCTGATTATTAGGATTGGACTCATTCCAAGCAGCAAGCTGAGCTCGCAGATCTGTCATGTTGATAGGATCGGAAGTTTTGTCAGCATCATACTCTCCGCCATCATTAAGGTCAACATTACCGCCCCAGTCATTGACAGTAACGTCACCGACCTCAAGCTTGTCCTTACCGATAGTAAGATTGTAAGTGTAGTGTTTGCCGGCCTCGAATTTCGGGCGACCAGTGACGATAAATGGTATTGACTCTCCCATAGGATGAGCTTCATCTCTCCAAGAGACAGTCACTTTCAAGAATTCAGCAGAAGCATCCCCGTCGCAAGGAACGACGATGGCGTGGTACTCACCTTTACCCTTATTGTTATCATAGGCGACATTAGTCGGACCAGGCTTCACTTCCACAGGGTTTCCACTTCCGGTACCGTCAGAGCTGACGGAGCTATGGCCAGACTGGATGGATTCAACATTGATCATATAAATGGTTTTCCCTTTAAACTGGCTATTGAGCCTGCTCTTGTCCACGTTGACAGTGACAAGGGACATCTTGCGCTGCATCACGAGCTTGAGCTTATGGTCAGATGGAATCTTATCCTTAGAGTCGCAGACATATTCACCAGTCATGAAATCCGCCTTTGCCGAGTTGCCATAATTTTCTTCAAGACTTTCACTTTGATTGGTCGGCAGGATGAAGCCGTCCTTTGCAGAAGCCGGGTACCATGCCTTGTAGGTAATAGGAGCCCTCCAGACAAGATAGTCAGTGACAGGCACAGGATTCCAGACTTCTGCGTCAAACCTATACGTCACAGTCTTCTCTACCTTACCATAATTGTCCACCATAGAAACAGCAATCTCATCTCCCAAGAACTTCCCATTTGCATCGGGGCCGTTGAATTGTTTCTGTTTCTCGGTATTGTCAAACGGATTGGTCTTTGTCAGCGCCCCTACCGAAGCATCTATGCGTACCGCATTAGGGTCAGTTATCCATGAATATTCTGGTGCAGCGGTCTTGGCGCAGCCGGCGAAAATGGCAGCCGACGCGAAAGACGCGAGTATGGATATTATGTTGATTTTCATATCTTTTCCTTCTTTATTCAGTATACAATGAGCCTCCTTCCGCTTCCGTCCATGCAGTAGCCGTGAAGCCCCCTGCGATCACCATATCCTTACCAACCTTGAGGGAGAGAGTATAGGCGGTGTTACCTTTGAACTCCTGATCCTCTGGCAATGTCCACTCGTAATTCTTCCCGGCAGCTTTGAAGCTGATCTTGAACCCATTGGCAGCTACGGTCTGCGGCACGAGAATGCACTCATAGACGGAAGTGCAGTTGCCAGTCTTATCCGCAGCGGGATTCCAGACCACATTGTAAGGCTTGATATCGGAAGCTGCAGTGCCAGGCTTGATAGTGAATGAGGTGTAGTCAGTGGCACCCTTGAGATAAAAATCACGCGCCGTCCCGGAGAGCACCACATCGCTGATGATGTCCTGAGTCGGAACCCCGGAGGCATTAAACTCCGTGCCGAGCTTAAACGTAACCATAAACCGTGTCAGCAGATGTGCGAACGCAAACGAAAGCCTGCCGTCCTTGTCAAGCAGCTCGCTTACAGCCTTCTGTCCTGATGCCCAGCCCAGATAGTCGGAACCATTGTCATCCTTGCTCTGCTCGGCCTGCACCCCAAGAGCAACTCCGTTCTGCCCAAAGTTGATGTCATCAACCGATATCGTACTTTCAAGGCCTAACGACGGAGCAATGGCGTAGACAAGCACATCCGCATCGGACTTTCTCCATAGAAGCATCTTGTCTGATACCCATCCGCTCTCGCTCTTCTTGAAAACGGTGTTGGAGTAGGTGTACTTGCTTGCAGGGTTTTTGGAGTCTTCCACGAGAAGGTCGAATTTCGTAAGATTGCCCGTAATATAACTGCCCTTGGTAGAAACCACCATAGGATTAACACGGACAACGTGGTCCAGAGGGAAATTGTCCCCCGTCGGGGTCTGTAAGACCTGCTGTTTGTTACATCCCGCCATAGGCATTAACGCGAGCAGCGCCATTGCAGAAAATGAAAAAATAGTTGATCTGCTTATCATTTTGTCAGAGTTGGTAAAACAACATTACTTGAGTTCAAACATTAAAATTCACGAATTGCAAAGATAAATTTTAAAAGCCTAATAGGGTGTCTTATATAGCAAAAGGAATTTCCTCTGGCATCGACCACTCCAATTGACAATTTCCACTTAGACATAGACACATTCAAGCAATAATTTTTATGTTTTAGAAAAATCAAAAAATTAAATCATCGCTGTTACATAAGTTCCAGAAATAAAATCACCTCAAATTGAGTTTTATCGGTTACAGATTATAACTTCCCAGCCGCGTTATGTCAATTTTATTAAAATCACAGCGCCAATACACCTTTTTATCCCACGATAATTATTAAATTTTCTTTTTTATATTTGCATAGTAGTAGTTTTACTAATGTGTTATTTTAAAGGTTAATTTATGAAAAAATTAGGACATTTTTTGCTCCTTTCATGTCTTGCGCTCTTTCTATTTGGGTGCGGAAAAAAGGATGACCCCAATACAAAGGGGAATCAGGTGCTGACTTTCGAAGAAGGTCAGGTTTTCGATTTTGAATTTGAGGCTGATGCCACATCCGAGCAGATCAAGTTCTCCGCAAAGGAAATCTGGATGGTACAGAAAGAGACAGAAGACGGTGCAGACGATTCATGGTATGAGTTAAGCCCAGAATATGGTCAGCCCGAAGATGATGTAACCGTTGTACTGTCCGTTAAGGAGAATACAAGCGAAGGCACAGCTGATAGGGTTGGCGTTTTCAAACTCCTCTGTGGAGACTCACAGCAGACATTTGTAGTTCAGCAGTATGCCAGAAACTCTCAGAGCAGCAACTATGTCTATCTGAAAGATGAGAATTTCCGCAACTATTGTCTGGCAAATTTTGACACCAATTCAGACGGAAAGCTATCTAAAGAAGAGGCTCTTGCAGTAACTGAGATCTCTTGTGCCAACCTGGACATCAAATCACTGGATGGTATTCAGTATTTCAAATCTTTGGAGGTGTTGAACTGTCGTTATAATTCTATCGAAGGTGAACTGAATCTGAGCGGTCTTACCACCCTAAAAGAACTGACAGCAGACCACAATCTTTATTCAAAGCTTGATGTAAGCGATTGTTCCGCATTAGTCTCTCTGGTAGCCAACGACAATTATTCTGATGCTCAGTCATCTTTAGAGTTCTCTTTAAAAGAGGTTAACCTTAAGGGATGCACTGCCCTTAAGTATATCAAACTCCAGGACAACGCGCTAGAGAGTCTTGACCTGTCAGATTGTGCCGAGCTTGAAGAATTGGATGCTTCATATAATGAACTTACTCAGATCAATCTAACAAATTGCAAGAAACTAAGACTAGCAAGTGTTAGGACAAATCATCTGAACTCAGTTTTGGATTTAAGCAACTGCTCCGAACTAACTTATCTCGGTGCGTGGGAGGCAGAACTCACAGGTCTGAATGTAGATGGATGCACCAAACTTGTCCAGCTCATCGCCTACAGAAACCCTAATCTGAAGACTGTCAGCCTTGATGCATGTACGGCCCTTACAGAACTGAATCTGTATGAAACCGGAATCACAGAAATAGATGTACACAATAATCCGGAACTCGTCAAACTGAATTTGGGATACACCGGTGGCCTTTCTTCAATAGACTTGTCAAACAACACCAAAGTTGTTGAATTGAATCTTCAGGAGAACAAATTAGCCGCTCTTGATGTCTCACCTTGCAAGAATCTTACTGTCCTAAAGGCCGAAGATAACGAGCTCACTTCCATAAATCTTAAAGGGTGCACAGAGCTAAGCCAGCTTTACCTATATAACAATCAGCTAGAAAGTGTGGATTTAAGCACAAATACCAAGTTGGGTAGCATTGCCATTCAGGAGAATCTTCTTACCAGCCTGGACGTTACTGCCTGCGCCTCTTCACTCTATTTCCTTGATTGCAAGACAAACAACATAGCAGAATTGAAGTTCGGCGCCATGCCTCTTCTTAACACCCTGGATGCAACCCACAATCATATTACAAGTCTTGATCTTCGCTCTTGCCCAGAACTTGCAGAAGTACTTTTGGGCAATAACGAACTGACCGACCTTAAAGTACGCGGACTTAACAAGATGACAGTCTGCGAGTTCCAGAACAACAAATTGACAAGACTTGACCTTCGCGGGTGCACCGCCATCGATGAATTGCATATACCTAACAACCAGTTAGCGTACGTATCTTTCCGCGAGTGCACGGCTTTACGCTATGTTGACTGTCGTCAGAACAAGATGACCACGCTGGATTTTAGCAATAATTCTAATATGGCATTCCTTTTTGCCGGAACCAATCCACAGCTGCACACCATCTATGTACAGGAAGGCTCAAGTTATAGTACTCTTGACTGTGATGAGACGGCTACGGTTTACCAGAAAGCTCCGTCAGAATACGATGTAGTTGGCGGTGGCGACAACTGGGGTGATGAAGATGTTAATCCATGGAACTAGTTAAAGTATTTAATATGAAAAAGATATATGGGTTGGCCTTACTGGCAGTGACTGTAATGGCCTGTGAGAAGAAAGAAGATGTGGTGCTGAATAGCACAAGAGAAGTTGTCGTTTCGAGCGAACTTACCAAGACAACCATTGACTACGAAGGAGATTTGTCGCACCTCGTATGGACTGAAGGTGATAGCGTAATGTACCTTACCGATGATGCGGAGGGACTTCGCGACTATGGTTTCCAGAGTTCAGTGGTATCGAATGATAAATTCACCGCATCCATATCGGCTTCTGCGACGAAAGACAACAAGATGCTGGTGGTATATCCGAGCAAGACTCTTAGCCTGGGAGATAGTGAAGCAACCTTAAAGATGGATAGTGAGTTCAAAGTCTCAAGCAAAGATTCTTTTGACGGTCGCACCCTACCTATGGTGGCGTTGTTTAATGTTCCTGAAGGCAAGGAAGTGAGTGCTTCTTATCGTCCACTTGGAGCAGTTGTCAGAGTGGCTATTGATAGCACAGGACACGCTGGAGAGAGAGTTAAGTCAATAACGCTTACCACCCAGCAGCCATGCGTAGGCAGTTTCCATGTATCCGCATCTGAAAAGGACGGATACTCTTTCTCCGGGAGTTCAAACACAGTTAAGGTAACCCTTACAGACACTCCTGAACTAAGGAACCTCAAGTATGTTTATTTAGTCGTGGCAAAAGGCGACTATACCGGAGTTAAAATGGACGTAGAGACTGAATTGACAACATATTCATTCGCAGATGGAAAGTTAAACCTTAGCGACGAGAATACTGGACTTTTCAGGGTCAAAGTCACACTGCCTGATTACGAAGCCCCTAAGGAGGAAGCTTTCGTCAAGGTCAGCTCAACAGCCGATATAACCGATGGAAGCAAGTACTTGATGGCGTCCAAGAAATCCGACACCGAGTACTATGTAGCATACAAGAAAGATAATGACTATTTGAGAGCTACCACCGTCTCTCTGGACGAGAAAGGGAACATCCAAAAGACAGAAGCCACAGAGAAATTGGCCATCACATTCATCGCTGGTAGCGGAGATTATCAGGGGAAATTCGCACTCAAGTTCGATGCTCTTGGAAAGACATGCTTCGTCCAGTCGCCTACTAATGTATCAGCCGGAGTAGAGTATAAAGGATTCTTCTGGTTTGAGAATGAAAGCAACTATGCAAGTCAGGATAACAGCTGGTGGACTATTACTGTTACAGATGGGAAGGCCGTACTCAAGACCAAAGAGTTTATGCTTTGGGGAGAGCCGACAGGACGCTTTGGCGAAGTGACATTCTTCAAGGACGACGGTTATTTCGGAGTTAGGGCACCAGAAACCGATGCGGAGCAGTGTGCTGATGTAGTTCTATTCAAACTACAGTAAAAAGGCTTTATTATCCAAGAAGGAGGTAAATACCAATTGCAGGTGTTTGCCTCCTTTTTCTATTCATGTGCGAGAGCCCTTGATTTTGTGTCGAGAGACAAAATAGATATCTTTTGACTATCTTTGTAGCGTAAAAAAGTAACAAGGTCCATGATATCACATCGTAGACCTTGTCTTATTTAACCAATTTTAACCTATGAAAAATCAAAGAAATTAATTGCAATATTCATGCCAAAAGATAAAGAAATCAACAAAACCAATGCGGCAAGACTCCTTAATGCAGCTGGGGTAAAGTACGAATTAGTCCCATACTCATATTCAGAGGAGGATTTGAGCGCGCAAAGCGTGGCAGCCGAACTCGGAGAGGACATTGATACAGTATTCAAAACATTAGTTCTTAGAGGTGACAAAAACGGACTTTTTGTCTGTGTCATACCCGGAGATTTCGAAGTGGATTTAAAAGTCGCCGCCAAATTGTCAGGCAACAAATCATGCGAAATGGTACATGTCAAGGAGTTACTTCCGCTGACAGGTTATATACGTGGAGGGTGTTCACCAATAGGAATGAAGAAGCAATACCCTACCTTCATACACGAATCAGCACTACTCAACGAATACATATATATAAGTGCTGGACAGAGAGGACTCCAACTCAAGATTGCACCTCAAGACCTTATTGACTTCATAGGTGCCGAACTTTACCCAATATAGTTTTTACATCCTTCTCCATATCTTGTCAAAAGGCACAAACATTGATACAGATTATAGAAAATATTATATATTTGTCATCGTTATGGAAATTAAGACTATTGGAGTGCTCACGTCGGGCGGAGACGCCCCGGGCATGAACGCCTGCATAAGGGCGGTCACAAGAGCAGCGATATATGAGGGCTGGAAAGTATATGGCATTTACAGAGGTTGGGAAGGTCTTATTGGTGGAGACATCAAAGAACTCTCCACTGAGAGTGTAAGCAACACCATTCAGCGTGGAGGTACCATTCTCAAGACCGCAAGGAGCCAGGAGTTCCGCACAGTCGAAGGCCGGCAAAAAGCCTATGAGAACATTAAGAAATTCGGCATTGATGCCTTGATTGTCATCGGTGGAAACGGTTCTCTTGCTGGAGCCCAAGTCCTTGCCAGCGAGCACGATGTGACAGTGATCGGACTACCTGGAACAATAGACAATGACCTATACGGCACCGACTCCACCATTGGATACGACACTGCGCTCAATACCATCGTTCAGTGCGTAGATAAAATCAGGGACACAGCTACAAGCCATGATCGCATCTTCTTCGTGGAGGTGATGGGCAGGGACGCAGGTTTCCTGACGCAGAATAGTGCTATTGCAGCAGGAGCGGAAGCAGCTATCATTCCGGAAGACAACACTGATATTGACCAGTTGGCCACATTCATCGGCAGAGGTATCCGAAAGAGCAAGAACAGTAGTATTGTCCTTGTATCTGAAAAGGATGGAGGTGCGATGCATTATGCAGAGCGAGTTCGCAAAGAGTATCCGCAGTATGATGTAAGGGTTTCTATTCTGGGTCACCTGCAGAGAGGAGGAACGCCAACCGCCTATGATAGAATTCTTGCCAGCCGTCTTGGAGTAGCCAGCATAGAGGCATTGACAGAGGGTCAAAGAAACGTAATGGTAGGTATAAAGAATGATGAGATAGTCTATGTGCCTATATCACGTGCCATTAAGATGGATAAACCTATAGACAAGGAGCTCATCAACGTCTTATCTATTCTGTCCATATAGGATGAATGACAGTAAAGTCATCGCACGACGACCATAAAACCACTGGAAGCCGTAGCAAGCTACGGCTTCCAGTTAAATGTCTGGGGTATTAGCTCAGTTGGTAGAGCGTAAGGTTCGCAATCTTAAGGTCAGGGGTTCGATCCCCCTATACTCCACGAATTTTCTACATTCACACTATCGGACTCTTATAAGCGCTAATCCCCTTTCGGACTACCCTTCTCGCGTCGATATTAATAGAGTTCGAAACCAATATCTTCTATTGCTTTCTTGAGGGCTTCCTTATCCGCAGAACCTCGGACATAAGCTTCTTTCGTATCAAGATTGACAGTGGCTTCCGTTACTCCCTTGACAGACAAAAGAGCCTTTTCTGCTGACATGCGACAATGATTGCAAGTCATTCCACTAATGTGATAAACTTGAGTATCCATTTTGACTTTTTTATTTTTAAACCGCTCCACTACAAGAGCATTGATAAGAAAAATCACCATTAGAACAGTAGCAGTCCATGCAAACCAGGAATCTGCCTCATGGCAGTGAGCATGATGAGAAGACAAAGCCCCAAGAAAATCCACAGAACCCGAGAACTGAAGGTAATCAACCGCGCTGCCGAATCCTATTGCACCAAGCACAATGCTCAAAATATAGATAATCGTTGTCTTTGCACCAAGAACCTTTCTCACCACAAGCATCGATGCGAAATTACATGCCGGACCGGCCATAAGAAGCACAAGTGCTGCGCCAGGAGTAAGCCCCTTTAACATAAGAGCCACCGCTATCGGAATACTCCCTGTTGCGCACACATACATAGGCATGGCTATGGCAAGCACCAAAAGCATAGAGGCCAAAGTGTTACCATTGAAGATGGTAAACCACCCATCTGGGACAAGCACCGTAATCATTCCAGCGACCACAAGGCCAAGTACAAGCCACTTGCCGATATCTTGCATCATATCCACATACGCATACCTGAGAGCAGACACGCACCTTTTCCAAAAAGACTGCTTCTCATTATGCCTTGAAGTCCGGGAGCACGCAGCCGCATCCACTTTCTCCTTGTCAGACAGATTCACGGCAACTCCACCGAATAGAGAAGTCACCAGAGCAGCCAACGGACGAGCGAGTGCAAAAGGCAAACCCATCAGGCTGTAAGTAGCAATAATCGAGTCAATCCCCGTCTGCGGCGTCGCAATAAGAAACGACACTGTCGCGCCTTTTGATGCCCCCTCCTTTCGCAACGACATAGCCGTGGGAATAACCCCACACGAACACAGAGGAAGAGGAATGCCAAACAAGGCCGCATTCACTACACTCTTAAAATTATGTCCCCCAAGGAAACGTCCATAAAAACTCCCCGGAAGAAAAGCATGCATCACCCCCGCGAGAAAAAATCCCAAAAGCAAATAGGGTGACATTTCGTTGACAAGATGAATAATCTCCTGCATATCTCCTAAAATAAACGATGCGAAGATACCCATTCTGAAAGTATTCAGATTTACAAAATCATGGATAAATTTTATATCGCATCAATTGACGCTCTGGCAGAAGACGATTTGAGACTTTTAAACTGACTTGGAGACATACCAGTTTCCTTTTTGAACTGATTACTAAAATGAGCAAGACTGCTAAAGCCAAGACGCCACGCGATTTCACTCAACGACTCTTCACCGTAACTTATAAGTTCCTTGGCGAACTCGATCCTCTGAAGGACAGCATAACGTTCCACAGTGACGGATTTCATCTGCGAGAACAATTTACTTAACGCACTATATTCTTTCAAGAACTTAGACTGCAAAAAATCAGAAAGAGCCGGCCTCTCCCCTTCCATCCTCGCCCAATTAATGATAGCCATGCGGATAGCCTCCACCTCCGCACTCTGATGATCATCCAGCAGTTCAAACCCCTCATCAAGCAAAGCAGCACGAAAAGCATCCAGCTGCGATGCAGACGGAGCACCCAGAACAGCGACGCGTCCAAGTTCCACAGCGTCATACTTAATAGATAATTCCTCAAGAAGTGACTTCACCGCCTTGACGCAGCGCGGACAGACCATATTCTTAATATACAAGACCATACCACATAAACCGGCACAAAACATCGCCAAATATAGACCATACCGTCCGTAAATCCAAACAAAATCACTACATTTGGAAAGGAATAAAAGCACACCATAGCCATAAAAAGAGCACTAGTTCATGAAACAGCGCACATACATAGCCATTGATTTGAAGTCTTTCTATGCTTCAGTGGAATGTGTGGACAGGGGGCTTGACCCACTGACCGCAAAGCTCGTTGTGGCCGATGCAACAAGGACAGACAAGACCGTCTGCCTTGCTGTAACCCCTGCACTAAAAGCCCATGGAATAGCCGGAAGGGCGAGGTTATTCGAAGTAAAGCAGCGAATAGAAGAGATATACCGCCAGAAAGGATACAGAATAGATTTCATCACAGCCACCCCACGTATGAAACGCTACATGGAGGTGAGCACCAAGATATTCGGAATATACCTTAACTACCTTTCCAGCGAAGACATAATCGCATACTCCATAGATGAGATATTCGCAGATATCACTGACTATCTCACTACATACGGATGCTCGGCTCACGAACTGGTAATAAGAATGATACGTGACATCCTCTCGCAAACAGGAATCACAGCCACGGCAGGCATAGGAACAAATCTGTTTCTTGCCAAGATTGCAATGGATATAGAAGCAAAACACTCTCCGGCAGATGCCGATGGAGTAAGAATAGCGGAGTTGGATGAAATGTCCTTTAGAAGAAAGTATTGGACCCACAGACCTCTTACAGATTTCTGGAGAATCGGTCCAGGCATAGCCTCAAGGCTTGAAGCCAACCGCATGTACACCCTTGGAGATGTCGCAAGATGTTCACTACAGAGAGAAGAGTTGCTATACAAGCTCTTCGGAGTGAACGCAGAGCTGATAATCGACCATGCGTGGGGATGGGAGCCATGCACCATAAAAGACATCAAGAAGAACAAGCCAGCATGCAAGAGCATCAGTTCTGCCCAGGTCTTATCCAGCCCTTATGAGTTCACCAAGGCAAGAACGATAGTTCGCGAGATGTCCGACTCCCTAGCACTAGACCTCGTATCAAGACACATGGTCACCGACCAGTTGGTACTTGGAATAGGTTATAACTCTCAAGATATCATAGGACATTCTCCATACCAGGGGCTCACAGAGACTGACAGATACGGCAGGCAGAGGCCCAAAGGCGTACACGGCTCCATCAATCTGGACAGACAGACTTCTTCCGGGATAGCAATTACCGAGGCGGCAGTAAAACTATTCGACAGACTCGCCAGCCGCAGTCTTTTCATACGAAGGATTTACCTCGTTGCCAATCACACCATTGACGAATCCAAGGCCGAATCCCAGCTAAATCTCTTCGAGCAAGATCAATTGTTGATGGACGAAAAAGAGCATAGGAGACAGAAAGCCATACTTGAAATCAAGCGCAAATACGGGAAAAATGCCATCCTCAAGGGCGTAAACTTTGAAGAAGGGGCCACCATGATAGAGCGCAACTGTCAAATTGGAGGACACAAGGCATGACAGATAATTACGAAGACATCATCGGCATGGAGCATCCGACTTCAATAAGACACCACCGTATGAGCATGTCTGAGCGAGCAGCACAATTCGCTCCATTCACCGCACTCTCCGGTTATGATGCCATGCTCGAAGAGCAGATAAGAAACACCATTGAATCTTATGATTTGATAGAGGAATCACAGTAAACAGGCCAATTATAAATCATCATATATGAAACGATTATTTCTTACTATCTCATTATTTGCGTGCATCAACATTCACGCAGATGACGGATCTCGACTATGGCTTGAGCCAGCCACCACTGGTACTGAGGCCAAAATAGTTGTAGATAGCAAACAGACAGCGACCACAGACATCGCAAAAGAAGAACTTTCTACTGGTTGGCATGGTGGCGAAGTACACTTAAAAGTCAGGAAGTTGAAAGAGATGAAGCCAGATGCATTCGCCATCACCAGAAGTGGCAGCATCACCACCATTACATCTCCTTCAGACATTGGTCTGCTTTACGGTGCTTATAGGCTTATTCAGCTGCAGAGGACTGCCGAATTGCCGGAAGAGTTCGAATATACCGACAGCCCATTTCACGATTTCCGCATTCTTAACCACTGGGACAACCTTGACGGCAACAGCGAACGAGGCTATGCTGGTAAAAGTATCTTCTGGAACGTCCAGGGCTATCCAGACACCATCGGGACGAATGACACTAAAGAGATTGTCAATTGTCCGCTGAACAACAACACTTATGCTAGAGCATGTGCATCAGTCGGAATCAATGGAGCGGTGCTCAACAACGTCAATGCCTCCCCTATGATGCTCAGTTCCGAGGTACTTAAGATGGCCAAGCAATACGCTGACAACCTCAGGCCATACGGCATCAGAATCTACCTTTCAGTCAACTTCTCCAGCCCCATCATAGTCGGAGGGCTCCCGACAGCAGACCCTATGAACAAGGAAGTTCAGAACTGGTGGAAAGCGAAAGCAAAGGAGATCTATTCCCTTATCCCCGACTTCGGCGGTTTTCTTGTCAAAGCCAACAGCGAAGGACAGCCAGGACCAATGGATTATGGTCGGACACACGCAGACGGAGCCAACCTGCTTGCCAGAGCCATACGGCCATACGGCGGAATAGTCATGTGGAGAGCATTCATCAACAACCCCACTGATCCAGACAGAGCCAAACAGGCCAGGCTCGAATTCGAAGACCTCGACGGCCAATTCCTTGACAACGTCATCATTCAGGTCAAGAACGGTCCCGTAGATTTCCAGCCTCGCGAACCTTTCAATGCACTCTTCGGAGCACTCAAGAAAACGGCCGAGATGGCAGAATTCCAGATTACACAAGAATACCTGGGACAGGCCAATCATCTCGCCTACCTCGGAACCATGTGGGAAGAGTTCTTTGACGAGGTAACTCAGTTCGCCGACTACATTCCGGCACAGCAAAGAGCACGATACAATGCTATAGCCGGAGTTGCCAACACTGGTACAGACCCTGATTGGACAGGTCACCCTCTTGCACAATCCAATTGGTACGCATTCGGGCGGCTTGCATGGAATCCAGAACTCGATGCCAAGACAATCGCTCAGGAATGGACGAAACTGACTTTCCCAAGCCTGAACGACTCTCAGCGCGAAACCCTTATTTCCATGCTGATGCGTAGCCGTGAAGCCGTTGTAGACTACGAAATGCCTATTGGACTTCATCACCAGTTCGGAGACTCACACTATGCCCCAGGCGTGTGGGACAAACGGCCTATCAGGCGTGACTGGCTGCCTACTTTTTACAATCAGGCCGATTCATCGGGAATAGGATTTGACCGCACTGCAGCCACAGGAAGCGGAAACACATCCCAGTATGACCAAGCGTTTGGAGGTATTATGGAAAACCTCAGCACTTGCCCGGACAAATACCTTTTATGGTTCCACCATGTTCCGTGGACACACATCTGTCAGAGCGGAAGGACAGTATGGGAAGAACTCTGCTACCGCTACCAGCACGGCATCGATGAGGTTCGCGATATGCAACGGCAGTGGAATAGCCTTGAAGGCGCCATTGATCCGGAAATTTTCCGGGATGTTCAGGTTCGGCTCATGACCCAGGCGAGAGACGCTCAGTGGTGGAAAGACGGAAGCGTATTATATTTCCAGAGCCTGCACAGACTGCCTCTCCCAGACTTTTTGGAGCCGCCTGTCCATACTTTGGAAGAATGCAAGAACAGCAACCTCAACGTAGGTCTCTACAGAAGTCCGACTCACGAGGAGCTGAACAGAGTAAGATAGCAAGTAACTAACACAAGCGGCTGACCACATCAATAAATGGCCAGCCGCTATTATTATCTTCAAAGAACACTATTTATGCATCTATGGGCGAGAAGCAACAAGAGGCTCTCCTGGAGCAGATGCTTCAGCATCATTCTCGTCAAGCTTGAATATCATGAAAGACTTGCTGCTTTCGGTATATGGCTTCCATTCACCACCTTTAGGACCGTTAGGGTCGCCATATTTTGCGAAATTGGACCATGCGGTAAGCATTTTCTCCGAGAGATCCCAGTCTCCCTGAGTCCAAGGCCTCCAGCAATGCTCCAGAGACTTGAAGACATACCACAAGTCGGATGAATGGAACGCTCCCTTGAGATAATCCTCCGGGTGAGAGCCATCATCTGGAAGAGGACGGGCAAACTGATAAGCATACGCCTTCTGACCGAGAGACTCTCTATTCAAGCAGAAATCAGCAATCTGAGGGCCCATATTTCCGGCATCATTAAGGGTATATCCCATCATGAATGGCACCTTGGCAAGCTTGTCCGTAACGCAAGCCTCGTCAAATGTTATCGGCAGCACGTAATGATCAAGATATGGTGCAATAGGCATTGCAGAAAGGGCGCTTCTCTTACCGGTCACAGAGGTATAAATCGTTCCGAGCGCGTAAATGGTTTCCGTCGAAGCAGCACGCATCTTCTTGAGGTCAGTAAGTCCGGCCCAGTCCATCACTTCCTTAATGCTGGCTTCAGCCTCTTCAAGAGTAAGATGTCCCTGTGTAGTCATTCTTCCACCCTCGGCAGCTTTGGCATCTGCAGTCTTGCTTGGATCAACAAGTCCGCTTCCGCTCATCACTACCGCCTTGTTAAAGAGACCTTCGGTAAGTGGAGATGCAGAAAGGAACTTGACACTTCTCGAGCCAGCACTCTGTCCAAAAATCATCACATTATCAGGATCCCCGCCGAACTGTGCAATATTGTTCTTGACCCACTTAAGGGCAGCTATCTGATCCAGCGTACCCCAGTTACCTGTAGCATGCTCTGGATCCTCAGCAGAAATCTCAGGATGGGCAAAAAAACCAAATGGACCCACACGGTAGTTAAATGTCACAAGGACGACATCCTTTGCCGCCCACTCCTTTCCATCGAACTCAGGCTCTGAGCCCCAGCCCTCACGAAGTCCGCCTCCAAAAATCCAGAAAGCCACTGGAAGTTTCTTGTCTACCTGTCCCGGAGCCTTGGTATAGACATTTAGGTAAAGGCAGTCCTCGCTGTAAGGAGCCTCATCACCATAGCCCCACTCGGTAGTATATCCGCCTGGATAATGCGCTGCCTGAAATGCAGGATGTCCGAACTTGTCGCACATTCTCACTCCTTCCCAAGCCACCACGCTCTGAGGAGCTCTCCATCTGTTCTCTCCAATAGGAGGTGCGGCATAAGGAATTCCCTTATATACATATACACCCTCCTTCTCGGTCATGACTCCCTGAATATCACCGCCTTCTACGTGAAGCACAGGAACAGTTTTCTCCCCGGCGCAGGCAGAGAGCACCAGGGCTGAAAATAAATACAAAAACTTCTTCATGTGAATTTTATATAATTATAAATCAAATTTAGCAATTTTATTTTTCTCTGACAATGCTCTGTCAGCAAGAACAATCCCCCTCTGCCTATATTCTCCAGGTGAGCACCCGCGTAACCGCTTGAATACATGGCAGAAATGTGAAGTATTGTTGAACCCACATGCATAAGCCACGTCCGAAACACAAAGCGAGTCATCATTTGTCAGCATCATGCAGGCCCGATTAATCCGCATCTCATTCACGGTAAAGACAAGCGTCCGCCCTGTGCTTCTTCGGAAAAAGTTACAAAAGGCCGTCCGGCTCATAGAGAACTTATAAGCCACATCAGATAGGGATATATCCTCACAGAGATGCTCTTCAATGTATGAGAGGATCCCGGCAATCCTTGAAGTCCCGGAATGTTTGAAGTCGGACACGTCTAGACATATACGCCTAATGTCATTGCAGATATATACAAGACGCAATATTTCCATAAAGGAGATAAGTCTTTCCTGAGCAGACTGCGCCGTCATCCTCATCATAAGCGAAGAGATCCGCGTGCCGCACTCCCCTCTGATTTCCATAGCAGAATCAAGTCCTGACAACATGTCTACTATACGCCTAAATTCCGGAAAAACAGATAGCCTTGAAGAAATCGTCTCCAGAGAAAACTGAATGTTATATTCCATAATGTGTCCGCGTGACAGACTGTCATAAATCCAGTTATGCGCTATATTACCAGGTATAAGTATCACCTCCATCTCACGGAAAGGTTCCGTAATATCGCCTATGGTACGGATACCGCTTCCGTTCAGAGTGAATTGGAACTCCATCTCAGGATGGCAATGGAGCGAAAGATTATCTATGGTGGCATCGCGATCGCACCTCACCAGAAACGAATTACCGTCTGGAATTACAACTCTTTCGAAACAGACCGCCTTTGACATATTGTGAATTTTACACAAATATATAATATTATTCACCAATCCCAAAACGCATAATCCACCTAAATTTGCAGCCAAAACACACCATCAGAATGACAGACAGATACCTTGCTTCCAAGCCAAGATTTGAGATTCTGGACGGACTCCGCGGAGTAGCCGCCCTTATGGTCATTGCATATCACATTTGTGAAGTGTACATGACAAGTTATGCAGATGCCTATGTCAATCACGGTTACCTCGCCGTAGACTTTTTCTTTGCACTTTCCGGATTCGTGATTGGGTACGCATACGATGATAGATGGACAAAAATGAGCACTTGGGGTTTCTTCAAACGCCGCCTTATTCGTCTACATCCAATGGTGATATTCGGAGTAATAGTCGGAGCGGTCTGCTTCTACTTTCAGGACTGTGCTGATTTTCCGCTAGTCCACACCACACAGGCTGGGCAACTGCTTATCGTAATGCTCATCAATATGCTTATGATTCCGCTGCCTCCGTGCATGGACATCAGAGGAACCGCCGAGGTATCTGCATTAAACGGTCCGACATGGACTCTGATGTATGAGTATATCGCTAATATTCTTTACGCATTTGTCCTAAGGCGCTTGCCGAAAATAGCCATTGCAATACTCGTGGCTCTTAGTGCCGTACTCACTCTTGATGTGGCATTGAACATCAATATCTTCGGTATTCTTGACGACTACCAGACTCCTTATGCGATTCTCGGTGGATGGTCCCTTACAGGACAAGGTATATATCTTGGATTCACAAGACTTCTCTATCCATTCCTTGCAGGTCTGCTGATTTCAAGACTTCACCTGACACTGGACGTGAAAGGTGCATTTCTATGGTGTTCCATTGCCATTGTCGCACTCCTAAATGTTCCTTTTCTAGGAAACAGAACGCCACTGCTTGAAGGGCTATTCAATTCAGCCATGATTCTATGCATACTGCCACTAATTGTATCAGTCGCAGCAGGCAGCAATATAAAAGGAAAATTCGCCAACAAACTATGCAAATTCTGTGGGGAGATATCCTATCCGATATATATAACCCACTACCCGATGGTATTCATACAGCATGCATGGGTACAAAATCACCCTGACGCCCCAATAGGAGCCCATATAGTAGTTGCCCTCAGTACTTTCGCAGCAGCCGTATTCGTTGCCTATGCCGCGCTCAAGCTCTATGACGAACCAGTAAGGAAATGGCTTCAGGAGAGAAAATAATTAGCATTTAGGAAAAAGAATCGTATATTTGTCATGATCGGGAAACAAGTCCCACATGATTAATATGAAACGCATCCTTTTCATTTTTTCAGCCTTGACATTGTTCATATTCAAGGCATATTCGCAGCCCACACTTCAAACCAATGGGACTACTGCACACATCATAGCCAACGGAAAGCCCATGCTCATCATCGGAGGAGAAATGGGCAATTCATCAGCCTCATCAGCGGCGGATATAAAGAAGCATTTTGATCACCTGCAAAGGCTGGGGCTCAACACCGTGCTCGTCCCGGTATCATGGGAACTGATAGAGCCAGAGGAGGGCAAGTTTGACATGAGTAGCCTGGACAACATTCTTATACAGGCACAAAGCCATGATTTGAAGGTAGTCCTGCTATGGTTCGGTGCATGGAAGAACAGCATGAGCTGCTATGCTCCGGAATGGTTCAAACGGGATGTCAAAAGATTTCCTCGCGCCCATGCCGAAAACGGACGTCCTGTCGAAGAAGCCAGTTCCCTTAGCCAAAACGTCCTTGAAGCTGACAAAAAAGCCTTTTGCAAAGTAATTGAGTATCTCAGAGATAACGACAAGAGCCAGACAGTAATCATGGTACAAGTGGAGAATGAAATAGGGATGATAGACGTACCAAGAGACTATTCGGAAGACGCTAACAAGCTGTATCATAGCCGCGTTCCGGAGTCACTTGTCAAATATCTGACCGACCATCGCAAGACCCTTCATCCTTATATGGCTGAGCGATTTCAATATGACTCCACACACAAGACCTGGCCAGAAGTATTCGGAAACGATATATATTCTGAGGAAATATTCCAGACATGGACCTATGCCAGATACGTTGAACAGCTCGCATCTGCAGGCAAGGAGATATATAAAATCCCCATGTATGTCAATGTCGCTCTCAATAGCCGTGGAAGGAAACCGGGACAATACCCATCTGGAGGGCCACTTGCTCACCTCATTGACATCTGGCATGCATCCGCCCCATCCATTCAGGTACTCGGAGTAGACATTTACGACACCGGATTTGCCGACTGGACGGACAAATACCACCTCCATAACAATCCGCTCTTCATTCCGGAGATACGGCTCGAGGACAAAGACGCCATGTACGCCCTTTACGCGTTCGGACACCATGATGCAATGGGATTCTGTCCGTTCAGCATCGAAGACTATCCGATGCACCAGGGAAAAAGCACAAACTCGTCCGACAATATAGACCTTAATGCAGATGACCAGCTGAACGCATTCACGCCACAGACAGGCAACTTGTCCCCGATAGCTTCATGCTACCGTCTACTTCGTCAGGCAGAGCAACTCATAATTGACCGTCAAGGCACATCCGACATGGATGCAGTGCTGCTGACCAATGAACATAGGGAACAGGAAATCATCACAACTGACGGAATACGGTTCACAGTCAAACATAGTTACTCGCTTGGGTGGGAAGCGGGCGCCAAGGACGAAAACTGGCCCGAAGCAGCCTGCATCATACTACGTCTCGGGGTAGAAGACTATATGGTATTGGGAAGCGGAGTAGTCATCACCTGTTCGGACGCAAAAGCCGGAACACAGTGGAAAAAAGGCGACAAGAGGATAGGCATCGCACTATGCGAATCAGTATCGGTAGAAGGACGTCAGTTGACGCCGGTGAGACGGCTCAATGGAGACCAGACGCATCAAGGACGTCACATCCGTATCCCGGCCGGACAGTTTGACGCACAACATTTTAGACTCTATCGTTTCTGACAATATCATCAAGTACGAGCTTGTCATAAGACACTCCGGCAAAGATAATTTCGCTCTCCTTCCGAAAGCCAAGTTCGCCATAATATGTGCTAACCCTCGGATGAGACTGATCCACTATCAGTGAGAATCTGCCATAACCAAGTTCCCTGCCGCGACTGATCTGGGCTCGCATAAGTAGATGTCCTAGACCGCATCCCCTATATCCTGGCGCCACGGCAAGGGAGTCAAGATAATATTCTCCAGGTCCGGTTTCCATATCAGAAGCCGAGTCAAAAGGCATTTCGCACTTGCGCTCAATTTCAGCAAAGGTGCGTTTTCTGTCCTCCTCATAACTATCTCCCGGATATGCTACAATACATCCAGCATCAGCCCCATCCACACTGGCAATTAACGCATTCCGATATGAATAGAGCGTATCCTCCATAGTGCAAATCTCGTCCATAAAACGGTAGGTTTCCGGCCTCTCCTCGAAGTTGGATAGCCCCACTGCACACAACACACACTCCGCCACAAATGGAGCGTCGGACTTGTCAGCTTCCCTGATTATCACTTTTCCATCCATCATACACAGACAAAAATACTGAAAATAAACCATATTATTCTTAAATTTGCATTCTTATGCTAATCAATTTCAAGAAATGAAGAGACTAATACTGTCAATTGTCGCCATATTCTGCGCACTGTCAACATTCGCACAGACGCAAGTCGTCAAATGGGTTTCGAGTGTAGAGAAGACTGATGAAAGCACATATAAGGTCACATTCACAGCCAGCATCGCACGCGGTTTTCACACATACTCCATCACAGACGAAACATCTCCTACTGAAATCATTGATGTTCAGATAGATGGAGGAGAGCTTGCCGGAAAACTTGAAGAATCAGGCACTCCGGAGATTATTGACGGAGCCAAGGCCTTTGAAAGGACCATGCAAATCTCCCAGAGCATCAGGCTCACTTCACAAAGCGCCGTCTACAGTGGCACCATATACACCAATGCGTGCAAGACCGGAGTATGCAAGGCCGAATACTATGATTTCAAGATTGATCTTGAAGATGATAGCCTTCAGGTAGCAGCCACTAACCAAGACATCCAGAAGGAAACTGCACAGACTATAGTCAGCCGCCCTAAGGAAGACAACGCCCCCGAGCAAGACAAGAGCAATATCTGGGGACTGATCTTGGAGGCCATGCTATGGGGATTTGCCATGCTCTTGACGCCATGTGTATTCCCTATGGTGCCGATGACTGTTTCGTTCTTCATGAAAGGCTCCGGGTCTCCTTCACAAGGAAGATTCAAAGCCAGCATGTACGGGCTATTCATAATCTTGTTATACACGATACCTATATCAGTGATTATCCTCCTTACCCGCATTATAGGAGGGGATGCCGTCACAGCCGACATTTTCAACTGGCTTGCCACACATTGGCTTCCAAATATCATATTCTTCCTTGTGTTCATGGTCTTCGCCGCATCATTCTTCGGAGCTTTTGAAATCTCTCTCCCATCCAAATGGACCAATGCGGCGGACAAGAATAGCGACAAAGGCGGGCTTGGCGGAATTTTCTTCCTTGCCCTCACGCTCGTTCTTGTAAGTTTCAGTTGCACTGGACCAATTGTCGGCACAGTGCTTATCAAATCCACTCAAGGTGAATTCTGGGCCCCGATGGTGACCATGTTGGCATTCTCAGTTGCATTTGCACTTCCATTCACGCTACTTGCATTCTTTCCTTCCCTGATAAAGAAAGTAAAGAAGAGCGGTGGGAGTTGGCTCAGCAGTGTAAAAGTAGTATTGGGATTTATAGAGTTAGCATTGGGATTCAAGTTCCTTAGCACTGCAGACCAGACCTACCATTGGGGAATACTTGACAGAGAAGTTTATCTTGCTATCTGGATAGTGATTTTCTCCCTGCTCGGATTCTATCTTCTCGGGAAAATACGATTCACACACGATGAGAAGGTAGAGACCATAGGAGTGCCGAGACTCGCGCTATCCATCGCCGTATTCTCATTCGTGGTATATCTTATTCCTGGCATGTGGGGAGCGCCGCTGAAAGCACTTTCGGGATACCTGCCTCCTATCACTACCCAGGATTTTGTACTCGGTACCAGCGGGTCATCAGTTACCTATAGTTCCACATCCGAATCATCAGAGAATCGATACGGGCTCGAGCTTCCCCTTGGGCTCAGCGGTTATTTCACCCTTGATGAGGGACTTGCGGCAGCACAGAAAGAAGGGAAACCAGTATTTGTGGATGTCACAGGCCATGGGTGCGTCAACTGCCGCGAGATGGAAGCAAGAGTATGGAGCGATCCAAGAGTTCTCAAGATGCTCCGGGAAGACTTCATTATAGTAGCCCTTTACAACGATGACAAACAGAAACTTGATGAAAGTGACTGGATCACGGACCCACAGACTGGGAAAGTATACAAAGATCTCGGAAGGGCCAACTCGTATATAGCAAGAACGCGTTGGGGCGTAAACGCCCAGCCGAATTACATTCTGCTCTCGCCTTCCGGCGAGCAACTCGTCCCAGTAAGAGGCTACGACCTATCCATAGACGGATTTATGGAATTTCTGCATAGCGGAATTGACGCGATGAAAAAGCATTAGAGTGAAAATGTTTTTGACCGACACACAAATAATTGCTATCTTCGCTAAAATTTTCCGCAATTCGCGATAAAATACATTTTTAATGGGAACAACAGCCGTTCTTTCTGCCATTTTCACCCTTCTCGCAGGCATAGGAATATTCCTCATCGCCTGTCAGATGATGAGCACCAATCTCGAGTCCGCAAGTTCGGACAAACTAAAGCAACTATTTGCAAAGGCATCCAAGAGCAAACTCCTCGGAGTCGGAATCGGCGCATTTGGAACGGCAGCAATACAGAGTTCGGGAGCCACGACAGTGATGACAATAGGATTCGTCAATGCCGGCATCATCTCACTCTCCCAAGCGGCTACTATCATCTATGGCGCCAATATAGGTACTACCATTACGGCCCAGATTGTGGCTCTCGGTATGTTCGGAGGAGCCAACACCCTCTCCACCACCATTATTTTCTCGGCTTTTGCCGGCGTAGGCGCCTTCATGGCGCTTTTTTCAAATAAAAGCACGTGGCAGACATGGGGCGGCATCCTATCCGGCTTCGGAATGCTTTTCGTGGGACTATCCCTGATGAGCAACTCCATGTCCGACTTCGCAGCACTTGACGGGGTCAAGACTTTCCTCGCATCCATAAGCAACCCCATCATATTGGTGCTCATCGGAGCCATTTTCACGGCCATCATCCAGAGTTCTTCCGTCATGACTTCCATCGCTCTCACGATGGTCGTCACCGGTCTTATAAGCCTTAACCAGGGTATCTTCCTCACCATGGGTTCAAACATAGGATCGTGTGTCGTCGCCATTATCGCAGGCATGGCAAGCGGCAAGAACGCTAAAAGGACAGCCCTCATACACCTACTCTTCAACTGCTCTGGCGTAGTCATCTTCCTACTCGTAGGATGGATTCTCAGTCTTGTGACTTCCGGAAGCCTCAACTATGGAGTGATGTTTGAACGAATGTTCCCAGATGCGCCACAGACGCAGCTCGCGATGTTCCATACGTTCTTTAACGTCATCACTGTACTGATCATATTGCCGCTCAACGAGGTTCTTGTATCGCTTGTATGCAAAGCCATTCCTGACTCAAAAGATATGGAGACGAACGGCGGATTCAGACTCAGATACGTTGATGATAACATGCTCCGTACTCCGCCTCTTGCAGTAGCACAGACCAAGAGAGAGATCATCAGAATGGCAGGGCTTGCAATCGAGAACTTTGATCGCTCCATCAACATCATCACAACCCTTGACTTCAAGGAGCATGACAATTTTATGAAGACGGAAGAGGAGATCAACTTCATCAACCGTGCCCTCGTAGACTTCGTTGTCAAACTATCCAACAAGACAGCCTTGAGCCAGCACGACCACATCTATCTTTCCACCACATTCCGTTCCATCAGGGATATAGAACGTATCGGAGACTATGCAGAGAATATCGTCGAGTATGCTGAAGACCTGAAAGAAACCGGAAGCAGTTTCAGCAGTGACGCGCTTGGCGAAATCTCTCGTCTCAAGAAGATGATTCATGATCTCTATGACAATGCCATTGCCGCTTATACTGACGAAGACATGGGCAAAATGGCGCAGGCCAACGTAATCGAGGAGCAGATTGATGATTTCACCAAGATGATGGAAGACAACCACGTTGCGAGGATGAATGCAGGTGTATGCACACCTTCCGTCGGAGCTCACTATCTTGAGTTGTCATCAAACACAGAGCGTATCGCTGACCACCTGATAAACGTAGCCAAGTCGATACGCAGTTTGAAATAGTATTAAGTATTGTTATCTGGTCCAGCCACTGGTCCAATCGTCAGAAGCATCTACTGCACCTCTGCCATCAGTTATACCAATAAACCTGTCAGTGAAGGTGAATACGGCGTTTTCCTTATTGGTTCCATCCGCAAGGAACTCCTTTGAGGAATATATCGAATTCTGTCCCTCATCTACTTTCTCATAGAAAGTGGTTTCAAGACTCACATTGCGAAGTACGGATTTTCCAGATGCAAGCGCGTTCAAAGTCTGCACGGTCTCCCCTCTTATGCCTTCAGCCTTTCCACATACAAGTGCATTTTCCAGAGTAACCTCAGTTCCGGCACGCAACCTGATTCCTTTCTTGTTGTCAGAAGAATTGTTTCCAATAAGTGTAATATGATTCAGTGTAGGGTGGGCTACTGGAGTAGCGTTGAAATCATCACCGTTATTGTCACATTCCATTAGGCAGTCACATGTAGGGTCGGTCTGATATGCCACAAGATATTCACCGCGTCCGTTCCATCCTTCTGTCCAGTCAAAGCTATCATCCGTGCAATCTACTACCACACAATGATCCACATTGACAGAGCCTCCGAAGAACTCAATACCATCATCAGCGCCCATATAGCACTCCACGAATGAGATTTCTGTTCCGTTTCCTACACCGTAGAGGGAGATACCGTTAGCCTCATGCTCAGCATCAAGTTTGTATCCGCTATACTCCACCCTGACATACTTCAGCACGCCAGAGTTGTCATTCTCGACATTTCCTCCATAGACAGCATTGCCTATCTCGGATGTCAAAGACTCTCCTGGCTTAGGTGCTCTGTTGGAATGAGCTCTTCCGCAGATATGAAGTCCGCCCCACGCGCCAGATTCCTTTTTCTCGGATGTCAGGACAATTGGCTCTGACGCTGTTCCCTCTGCCATCACCTTGGCGCCCTGTTCAATAAGGATATAATTGATCTCTCCATTGTCCACTGCAACCACAGTAACGCCCGGTTCAATTGTAAGCACTGCTGGAGAGACTACCTGCAAGCTTCCTGTCAGTCGATACGTCTTACCTTTCTCGAGGGTAAGGCTTTCGGTAATCCTTCCCTTAAGGTCATCTGGATCTCCTGCGGGTTTAACATCTTTCTCTTTCGTGCACGCCACGAGTCCGGCTGCACAGGCGACAACAGTCATCGCCTTGATCATCTTTTTGTTAAGCATAATTATATTGACTATAATGTCCATTTCAATCCTATATTTACCGACCGGCCTTGACGCCAGCCTTCAATATCAACCACTTGGTCTACACTCGGAATGCTCTGCACAAACTCAAGCGGAATATCTAGAATATTCTTCACGGACGCGCTGAGCGTCAAGCCTTTTCGAAAAGTCCAACCAGCCGTAAAGTCAAGGTCATGAATCGGCCTCTGTATCACATCCCCCAGTCCAGACAGTCCCACTGAATGAATTCTCGGTCCAGTCAGGTTGTATACGAGTGCCATACTGAGAGAACGATCGCGGCTAAATTGGGGAGAGTAAGTCACATCAGCATTTACAATGTACGGGGATGCACCCTGGAGCTGTCTTTCCGAGTTGGTATATACTCCGCCTTCAGGAAGAGTCACATCAGTGTACATCACTGAGACGTTGGCATTGAAGGCGAGCGATTCAGTAATGCTCTTTCTTAATTCCAGTTCGACCCCGGCAGCATATCCGCTATCCGCATTCTGGAATGAGTGCTCCGGAGCACCGCCAGAATACCGCTGGATCCGCTCAATTGGAGACTTGAGCCACTTAGCATAAAGCGTGGCTGAAATCTTGTCACTATAGTTATCCGGGAAACATTCATACCTAAAATCCACATTGTAGTTATAGGCATTTTTCAATGCAGCATTTCCTCTAAGCATGGCGCCTCCATAAGTCTCCTGGTATAGGAACGGAGCCATCTCTATGAACGACGGTCTAGTGATAGTTCTTGATAGTGACAATCTAAGCCATTGTCTGTCACGCAACTGGTACTTTAAGTTCAAAGCCACAAATGGGTCAACCGAATCAAGAACTCGGAACGTATCCTCCACATCATCATTGTAGTCCACCCTGCACCTGTCAGCTTCGATTCGAAGTCCCACATTAGCAGAGAACTTCTCCGTAATAACAGCATCATATTCAGTGAACACCGCTCCCACAACATTCCACGCATCATACCTGTCCCTTGCATTCTGCTTGCGGATGACTTTAACAAGGGCTTCATTCTCAAGTATGTCATTCACGTCCATTAGTATTCTTTCTTCAAACGAATCTCTGACCTTGCTCACATCATACAGATACCTTAAGGTTGAGAAGTTCCTATTCTTGAACCTTGCAGACATCCCAGCCTTGAATACAGAGCCATTATCATAGTGCCTTGAAGCCGTAGAGGAGAATGTATAATCAGATTCGTCAAGATCTCCATAATAACGGTATGTCTCAAGATTATTGGTAAAGAATTTGAGTCTTCCATCATCATCTCTCTGGAAAAGCATCTGACGACGATCAGGCTCCTCACCCGAATTCAAAGAAGTACCGATTCCCCAATCAACAGACCACTTGCCGACTTCATGATAACCCGACAATTGTACGTTAAGCAGGCTATATATATGCCTTAACCGGCTCTCTCCAAACAAATCACGCTCCTCATAATCCACACCAGTTCTATTCTGGAAAGACTCTGAAGCATTTCTTGCATAGAAAGCACACATCGCTATTCTGTCATTGTCACGAAGAGTTTGCTCGATATTAAGCATAGCCGCCACATCAAGAGACGAATCATAACTATCGTAGCGGAACCAACTCTTGCGTGTTCCAGAAGCCTCATAAGTATTGAAAAAGGCATCTCTTACGACATCGGAAGAACTTTTGACAGATACCCCACCGTTAACAGATAGGGTCTGGGCGCCAAGGGAAAAACTGTTCCCCCCAGAAATAATTCCTTCAATATCCGGAAGTCCGGCAGTCTGCTGCACTGCAAACTTTCCTGGTACCATACGGAACCTTGGACGCAGCAGCGCATTAAGATTTGAACCGGCAGCCAATGAAGCAGACAACGAAGGTTCCAAGGCTCCGGCTTTGGTGGAAATGTCCACATGCGCACCTGAATAGTCCGCATAGGAAGACGCCTCATACACTTTGCTCACCGTCACATTCTTTACGGTACTTGACGGAAACATGTCAAGCGGGGCAAGTTTGTTATCAGGATTAGGCGAGCCGAGTGGCATTCCATTCAAGGTAGTGATACTGTATCGATCGCCAAGTCCGCGTACCGTAATTCTTCCAGCATCGGACACTGAAATTCCTGTAAGCTTGGTAACACTCTCAAGGGCATTGGAAATTCCTTTAAGCCCCATTTCCTTGGCTCCGATATTCTCTATTGCAAAAGCACTCGCCATTCGTTCATTGTCAAGTGCCTTTACTGATTCCGAACTCTTCCTCACAGAGACTGTAGCCTGCTCAAGGAAACTGTCATCAAGCGCAAGACTTATTATATATAAACCATCAAGTGACTTGAGCGTTTGACCCGCGCAAGCCACTTGACCATCCACAATATCTATACGAACCGCCTTGTATCCGATATAAGAGACTTCATAAGAAGAATTCTCTCCGCCGACAGCAAAATTGCCATCCATATCGGTTATAGTCCCCACAGGGACATCAGACTTGGAGTCAATCCTGACAAGTCCTGCACCGGCAAGTGCGGAACCGTCAGAAGCATCCACCACTTTTCCCCTTATGCCTGGCCCCGCATAGGCCACACCTGCAAAAACACAGCAGGTACACAAGGCACACATTAACCTCATCAATTTCATCGATATCCTTTTTATCGTGGGCAAAGATATCTAGAAGAAGTTACGGGATTATGACAGATTTGTTAAAAAAAAGTTACCGCTGCACCTTAGGGAGCTTAGAAAGACTATCTGCAATCTGCTCGTCAGATGGAATCACATCCGACATCTTTCCATCATTAAAACTCTCGTAAGCCTTCAAATCAAAATAGCCTGTACCAGTAAGGCCGAAGACTATAGTCTTGGACTCACCTGTCTCTTTACATCGCAATGCCTCATCTATCGCTGCTCGTATGGCATGACTGCTTTCCGGGGCCGGCAATGTACCCTCAACCCGGGCAAATAGCTCGGCAGCCTCGAATACAGAAGTCTGTTCGACGGCACGGGCTTCCATCAGACCGTCATGATAAAGCTGCGACAAGATTGTGCTCATACCGTGAAACCTCAAGCCTCCTGCATGATTGGCAGACGGTATAAACTGACTGCCAAGAGTGTACATTTTGGCAAGTGGACATATCATACCAGTATCACAGAAATCATAAGCATATTTCCCTCTCGTGAAACTAGGGCATGACGCTGGCTCTACCGCTATTATTCTATATTGAGCCTCACCACGGAGCATTTCTCCCACGAAAGGACTTATAAGACCTCCAAGATTAGAGCCGCCGCCGGCACATCCAATTATGATATCAGGCTTGACGCCATACTTGTCAAGAGCAGCTTTTGTCTCAAGGCCAATAACAGTTTGGTGCAAAAGCACCTGATTTAGCACAGAGCCAAGCACATACCGATATCCAGGTTGAGAAGTGGCCGCTTCCACTGCCTCAGAAATAGCGCATCCGAGACTTCCCGTAGTGCCCGGATACTCCTGAAGAATCTTCCTACCCACAGCCGTCGTATTACTTGGGGACGGCGTAACTTTAGCACCATACGTGCGCATGACTTCCCGTCTGAAAGGCTTCTGCTCGTATGAACATTTAACCATATACACCTGACAGTCAAGACCGAAATAGGAACAAGCCATACTCATAGCTGTACCCCATTGTCCAGCACCAGTCTCAGTGGTAACTCCTTTGAGTCCCTGCTTCTTGGCATAGTATGCCTGGGCAATTGCAGAGTTAAGCTTATGACTTCCAGAAGTATTGTTTCCCTCGAACTTATAGAAAATCCTGGCAGGAGTGCCCAAAGCCTTTTCCAGGAAATACGCTCTCACAAGAGGTGAAGGGCGATACATCCTGTAGAAGTCAAGTATTTCCTTCGGTATGTCAAAATATGCCGTATCGTTGTCCAATTCCTGACGGCATAGTTCTTCACAGAAAATGGGCTTAAGATCTTCGATGGACAGTGGATTTCCAGTGTCCGGGGCAAGAAGCGGAGAAGGTTTATTCTTCATGTCTGCTCTGACATTATACCATTGCGTGGGAATCTCATTCTCCGCAAGATAGATTTTGTAAGGAATTGTCTCTTTCATATACATGATTATTAATAAACAAAAAAAGGTCCCACCACGAAGCCGCGGCAGGACCTTTCCTAATTACACATTATGCAAGCATAAAAGTGTCTCACCTACTACGACTCTGAAGTTGTAATAAGTGCCACCACCAATATTTGCCTACAAAAAACATATAACTGCTATTGCTGCGCAATTTAGAAATAGAATTCAAGAAAAGCAAACAATTCAATAGATTTTTTCTCCTACTGCGATATATGAATCCCCGTTAAATGCCACGCCGTACACGTCTCCCGACCTTGTAAACTCAGGATAATTACAGTGCGAGCACTTTGGAAGCACGAACAGAATCCCTTCCCTGCAGCCGAGCACAAATGCATCCCGAGAAGCCGAATACGTAGCGCATAATGGTTCATTTTCAAGGACATAACTACTTCCATTAATGCTATATTCAAGTTCTCTACGACTCCATACGTTTCCATGCGTAGACACGAATGCTACTGGAGTTCCATCCGAGACAAGAACTCCACACACACAAACCGCATCATCGGACACAGCCACAGCAGTAAGCCGGACCTCTCCATAGTAATCGGAATACTCCGCATTGAAATCGAATACAAAAGGGGTGAAATTCATGTCGAAACGAATTATCTGCGACTTTTCTGTAATGGCATAGCAGCTTTCCCCACGAGCATCCACATCCACCAAAGACAGGCCATCCTCCATGGGCACGGTCAACTCCTGACCATCCACCACAGCAACTATCCTATCTCTATATGATACAGCGGTAACGCCATCGATGACATCTACACACACAGGCATATCTGAAGACTCAAGCCTGTATTCGGATAGCGAGTCTGCTTCAGCACTCACATACTCCAACTTTCTATCCGAAGTCAGAAGCACGAACCCATCCAAATAGGCTGCAGCATCCATATAATGAATCTCTGGCCGGGAGAGAATCCCGGCCAGAGACAGCACAATTATATGTAAAATACTACTGAGCAATTCTGAACCAGTCAAATGAAGCCTTGATAGGTTCGCTCTTAGTCTGAGCGCCCATTCCTGGTCTCATGAATGCCGCGAAACGTGCAGGAAGTACACCATCACAAGCAATGATTCCCGCATTGATATCCTTAAGTACGATATCGACCTTACCGGCCTGCTCATACTTCTTTCCATCCGCTGAGAAATAGGCTGTATAGGCAGACCCCTTCTTTACAAGACGAAGCCAAATGGTATTGTCCACTACTTTGACATCATCAAGCCTAAAGGTTACACTTGCCTTATTGTATCCGTCCGCTTCGCAGCTAAGCTGAAGAGTAGCGGTAGGGACGCCATTACCTCCCTGTCTGAATCCAGGGGCAGCATAAACATACTTGACGAAATTGTCATCATCCTGATATGCCACAAGTCCAGCATTCTGTGATGGCTGTCCCGGGAGAGCAGAGCAATGAAGCTTGGTATTAAGTGTCCAATCACTATTGGCACTCTGGACGAAGATATTGGCAGCGTTGTTGTTAGCGCCATCTATATCTCCTGCACCAGTGGTGATAGTAAGAGTACCGTTGTCAAGAGTATATGCTGAAGCATTCTCACGGACTATCTTCCAGGCGGAAGAGAGTTTCTTTCCGTTGAATTCATCTGATGCAGATTTCACCCCGAAGTGAACGTAGTATACAGACTCATCAGAAGTAACATCATCTATCACCTTCACAGTCGCGGTCCCAGGAACGGCTGGAGCTTGTTCAACTACGACACGAAGGCCTGGATCAGCACACTTGGCGCTCACCACAGGAGCTGAAGAAGATGCTTTACGTATAAATGAGTATTCCTGTACACCAGCCTTAAGAATTGACTTTCCTGCGACCTTGAGTTCTCCCAGTGCAAGATCAGGCATGACTTTCACGGAATATGAACCGCTCACGCATTTTCCGTTGTACTTGACAGAAGCTGTTACCGTGGCCACACCCTGTGACCTTGCAGAGATGACTCCCTGTGCATCTACTGAAAGCACGGACGCATTATTGCTTGAATAAGTTATCTCAGCCTTTGAGAGATCAAGGAAGCTATCATCCATAAGAGCAGCGGTAAGCTTGGTCTGGGCTGTCTGTCCCACCTTAAGTACAGATACTCCGCAATCTGCCACTACCACTTTAACCTCCGGCTTAAGCTCGGTAGATGTCATGGTAGCCGTAACCTTTCCTCTGATATCCTTGGAAGAAGAACCGATTTCGAATACGTAGCGACCAGCGTCATAGCTTATCTTGTCAGCTTCCATATTCCAGAACCACAGATCGTTGCAGTCAATGTCCACGCTAACAGTCTTGGTCTGGCCTATAGGAACAGTGACTCTCTGGAATCCCTTAAGACGCTTGATAGGCCTCTGCGCAGATGCAGGGCTGTCAGGTGTGCTTACATAGATCTGAACAACCTCGTCTCCGTCATACTTTCCAGTATTCTTAACATCCACGCTCACACGTACTCTGTCTGCAGGAGTAATAGAAGTGCGATCAATACGGAAATTGCTGTACTCAAAAGTTGTATATGAAAGGCCGTAGCCAAATTCATAAGAGACCGGCTTGGCGAAATACCAGAGCGTACGACCATTCTTTCCTTCACCACCACGTAGGGTGTAATCAGTAATGGCAGGAAGATCCTTGACGGTCTTGTACCATGTTGCATTGAGCTTTCCTCCAGGGGTCACGTCGCCGAAGAGTATCTTGGCAATGGCAGCACCCTGCGCCTGTCCGTTGTATCCAGTCCAGAGGATACCTGGAATATTCTCAAGATCCTTGAACTCTTCCACTTCCACGCATCCGAGAGTCTGCATCACTACAATAGTGTTCTTGTTGACTGAGGCAACGGCTTTGATAAGATTGACCTGGTTGCCTGGAAGCTGGAGGGTAAGACGGTCTGCCTCTTCGGTAGCAGTATTTTCATCGGTACCTACAAATACGACAGCCACATCAGAACTTCTAGCAGCATCCAGAACCGCTGGATCGATTTCATCATCTTCTGGCGCTTTATATACAAGATAAAGGGTCTGGAGACCATTATATCCAAGTCTGTTGACCTTAGACTCCATAGGAGTGCTGGCTCCGTAAACACCGCCGACCCTCTTTCCAGAAGCCTTGGTCGCCTCAAGAGTACTGATGAGGTTTCCGTCTGGAGAGCCAACATGAGCCTCGATGATACCACCCTCGGTAGGAATATTCACTCCGATTGTAATCTTGTCTACATTGACGAGATCAATGTCGTTATAAGCCGTCCATGAACCGTCATCAATAGAGCGGACCTGCTCTTCAGTACCCATTCCTGAACCAACAGTAATACCCTCTGAAGAAGCGGAGTACTTGGTAGCATCATGACGAGTCACAGTTCCATCGGCTTTTGTAAGTTCGAAGTATGCCACATACAGAAGATTACTCTTGCTCTTGGTACTTCCGCCAGAAGCAAGTTTAACCTCCACATCCACACCCTTTGCAGCAAGGTAGTCCTTAATTCCCTTATAAGGACTGATGCGGCTGCTCTCCTCTGGGCGTCCCGAATATGGGCCAAGCTCCACCTTATCTGCCTGAGGGCCTATGAGTGCAATGCTTTTGAGAGAAGAAGCGTCGAGAGGAAGCGCACGGGTAGATGTACCTTTTACAATCTCGTCCTTCATTAGCACTGGAGTACGTGTAGCAACCTCCTCAGCAAGAGCCTGATACCTTACAGCATTCACCATCGATGCCGGATAAAGTGCATACGGAACCATCATATCGGGATCAAACTCTCCGGTACGCATACGGATGGTGAATACATTTACAAGAGCACGGTCAATGTCTGCCATGGTAATAAGCCCCTTCTCAAGTGCACTGATCGCATATCTCTGATATACGCTTCCACAATCAGAATCAACACCAGCCTTTAAGCCTGCAGCCGTAGCCTCTTCAGCAGTCTCCACATAATAGTGTCCGGTGTATATATCCTCAATGGCAGCACAGTCTCCAGTCACATATCCCTTCATACCATAGGTGCGGCGGGCAATAGTGTCAAGATAGAGCACACTCGCGGATGTAGGAACATGGTTCACTGCATTGTATGAAGACATAATCGAAGGAAGATTGTCATTCTCGATAAGTTCCTTGTAAGGATAGAGGTAGAACTCTCTCATATCACGAGAATCCATGTTGGAACTGCTGACATGACGGTCGAACTCACTATTGTTGGCAAAGTAATGCTTGGCGCAAGGAACTGCCTTCAAGTAATCAGGATCATTTCCCATGAGTCCGCGCACATAGGCACCAGACATCACAGCTGACAGGAATGGGTCTTCGCCGTATGACTCACCGGTTCTACCCCATCTTGGGTCGCGAATAGGCTCTACAACAGGAGACCAGAAAGTCAGTCCCTTGGTTCCCGTCTGGAAGGTCGCGCGTGCCTCGTCCGCAATGGCGGACGCTTCTCTTTCGAGAAGTTGTGGGTCCCAGGAGGACCCCAAAGCCACGCTGTTTGGATACGAAGTAGGTCCCTGAAGTCCGACCGAAGGATTGGCTCCAGAAAGAATTCCGTGAAGAGCCTCACTCCATACATTGTACTGACGTACACCCAGACGCGGCACTGGAGCCATGTTGTTGCCAAGAAGGCTTTCTTTCTCCTCAAGAGTAAGCCTTGATACCAAATCCACAGCACGCTCCTCGAAGGAATAATTCGTGTTTTGGTAAATAGGAGTTTTGTCCTGAGCTACTGCCACAGCAGCCACTCCCAGGGACAAAAGCATAGATGTTAACAATCGCATAAAAAGAGTAATAATAGTGGTATAAAATATGGGGATACGAAAACTATCGCATCCCCACAAATTTAATAATATTCAGTGAATAATCCTATTTACCACTCAAGAATCTTCTTGAAATCGTAAGCCTCAGGATTAGCAATACCAAGTGCCCTTACCGCCTCATAGTCATCAGGGGTAATATAATGTGCGATGTACTCATAATAGTTCTGAGCAGTTCCGCAGTTGATATCCACGATGCGAGGAGGAATCTTTCCAGTAGTTGGATCCTGAAGATCAGCCAGATAAAGAGGAGAAACATTACCGTATGAATCTACATAGACCATACATCCAGTCTTACCCTCCTTGAAGAGCTGATATACACCCATTGCAAGTTCGGTACAATATGTCAAATCGTATGCGATAGGATCTTGGCAACGAACATCATAACCTATCTCAAGAGGACGGCCCTTGACTTTAAGCCCGATTGCCTTGAACTCCTTGTCAAGAAGGTCATTGAAGAGAACAGCCTTGGAAAGCTTACCGAGTTCAGGGTGACCGTGATCATCGTATGTGAAATGAACTCCGGCATCCTCAAGTTCTTTGATATCAAGATTATGGAAGAGTCCTTCGGCAGTAACTATGGTACCATAATCAATACCCATGAGTTTTCTCTTGATGATAGCAGACAGAGAGAGCTTAATAATCTTATCAAGCGTGATGTGTGTCTTGTTAAACATCTCAGGGATGATAGTCATAGGGCTGTGTGTAGCCTCACCGATTCCGAGTGCAAGACTTCCGCATGAACGTCCCATGGCGCAAAGGATAAACCAGTTTCCTGATGTGCGAGCATCCTCGTATGCAGTACGAGCAATGTGAGCGCCCTCGTTCTTGGCAGAGTTATATCCGAAAGTAGGAGCGTTAGCAGGAAGAGGAAGGTCATTGTCAATAGTCTTAGGACAATGAATATTGGCAATAGGATAACCCTTGGCTGTAAGGAACTTGGAAATTCTGTTAGCCGTAGAAGCGGTATCATCGCCACCGATGGTCACAAGAAGCTTGATATTGTTCTCCTTGAAAAGATCAAGATTGAAATTCTCCTCGAAATCCTTGTCCGTTGGCTTGAAACGGCTCATCTGAAGATAAGACCCACCGCGGTTGAAATAACGGTCAGCAGTCTGGAATGTCAAATCCTCAATTCGTGCGTTCTTGGAAAAAAGGCCTGAATACCCACCGTGAAGACCGATAACCCTATAGCCTTTGGACAGGAATGTCTTAGCGACACTCATAGAAACAGAGTTCATACCTGGAGCGGGACCACCGCCACACAGAATAATAACAGAATCTTTCATTGTCAATATTTGAAAATTAAATCTTGCAAATTTACTCATTATCCTCATAATTCCCAAACTATTTCTTTTTGTATGAGCTATTTCAAATATCCTCATTTTTGACTAAATTTGTACTTTTATGGAAAAGGAAACTGCAAGGAAAAGAATACTCGAATTGAGGTCTCTGCTTGAAGACTATAGCCGACGCTATTATGTAAATAATGCGCCAGCGATAAGTGATTTTGAGTTTGACACCTTGATGAGGGAACTCGAAGATCTCGAAAAAGAGTTTCCGGAATTAGATAGTGCCGACTCCCCTACCCATAAAGTAGGTTCAGACCTTGAATCAGGATCAGTAGAATCTGCCGGCACTATATCGGATAAGAAACAGCAGGGATTCATACAGCGACCGCACAAGTATCCTATGCTTTCTCTTGGCAACACCTATTCCATATCAGAAATAGAAGAATTTGTAGCGCGTGCAGATAGGGCTCTCGGAGGAAGTAATTTCACATATAGCTGCGAACTCAAGTTCGATGGTACGGCCATTTGCCTGACTTACCGGCACGGACAGCTGGTTCAGGCGCTGACTAGAGGGGACGGACTCAAGGGCGATGATGTCACGAACAACGTCAGGAGGATTTCTAACATTCCCACGTCGCTTAAAGGCAACTACCCCGACGAGTTTGAGATACGAGGAGAAATCCTGATGCCGTACAAGGCATTTGATGCCCTTAATAAGGAGCGCATCGATCAGGAGGAAGCCCCATTCGCCAACCCAAGGAACGCTGCTTCAGGCTCGCTAAAGCTCAACGACCCCGAAGAAGTTGCACATAGAGGTCTTTGGTGCACCCTCTATCATATTCCCGCCGAATCCGTTACAGGATTCTCTTCGCATAGCGAAGCCCTTGACGCAGCCGCATCATGGGGGCTACCAGTTTCAGACAAGAGACGCATTTGCCACAACATATCAGAAATCAAGTCTTATATTGACTATTGGGACGAGCATCGAAAATTCCTTCCTTACGCCACAGATGGCATCGTTATCAAGATCAACGAACTGACAAGCCAACGCTCGCTCGGATACACAGCCAAGTCACCAAGATGGGCAGTAGCCTTTAAATTCAAGGCAGAGCAGGCGTGCACGGAAGTTTTAAGCATAGATTATCAGGTAGGACGTACGGGCGCGGTCACTCCAGTTGCCAATCTTGCTCCAGTACAGTTGAGCGGTACGATTGTCAAGAGAGCCACGCTCAACAACGCAGACATCATAAAGAGCCTTGATATCCGTATCGGAGATTTCGTATATGTAGAGAAAGGCGGGGAAATTATCCCTAAGATAACGTCCGTTGAATTATCAAAAAGGCCAGCTGGAAGCGTAGCTGTCTCATTCCCAGATAGATGTCCAGACTGCGGCACCCCACTAGTCAGGTCAGCAGAAGAAGCCAAGTGGTTCTGCCCGAACTACGACAACTGCCCACCGCAGATCAAAGGACGGATGCTCCATTTCGTTTCGCGTAAAGCTATGGATATTCTAGCAGGAGAAGCTACTGTCGAGCAGTTGTTCGATAGCGGTCTTGCCATTACTCCAGCCGACTTTTATTCTCTCAATAGATACGATCTCCTCGGACTTGAAGGTTGGCAAGAAAAGTCTATTGAAAAGTTCATGGCAAGTATTGATGCCTCACGGAAAGTTCCTTTCGAAAGAGTCCTATTTGCTCTTGGGATTAGATATGTCGGTGAAAATACAGCCAAGACTCTCGCACGGCACTTTAAGTCAGTTGACGCAATAGCATCCGCTGACATGGAGGCGCTTCTCGCCACTGAAGACGTAGGAGAAGTCATAGCCAAAAGCGTATACGGCTTTTTCCGCACTCCAAAGCATGTGGAAGAGATTTCAAGACTAAAGGATGCCGGACTCGTATTCGAAATGCATGACGAACACGCCCTTGTATCAGATACACTCAAGGGGATGACTATAGTGATATCCGGCAACTTTTCAATAAGCCGGGATGCGATGAAAGAACTGATTGCTTCCCATGGAGGAAAGGCTTCATCTTCAATTAGCAAGAAGACAGCTTTTCTCATATCCGGCACTAAAGCCGGTCCGGAGAAGCTCAAGAAATGCGAGGAACTTGGAGTCAAAGTCTTGACAGAAGAACAGTTCCGCCAGATGCTCCCCGACACTGGGGTTCCCCAAGGTTCAAAAGTAGAAGAATTGACATTATTCTGATGAAGAGGAAGTTCAGACCAGGTAAGAAAATTACTGACCTCTTCACAGAGGGGCTTTGGAAGATTGACACCGCATCCTGCAGTAAAGGGTACGCAAGACTTGTGCGCCTCGTACGCATCATCCGTATAACCATTGGCTCGTTCTTCCGCAACAAGATGGGATTCCAATGCGTCGCCTTGAGTTATTTCTCGCTTATGGCACTTGTCCCACTCTTCGGACTCGTATTCGCGGTGGCTATGGGGCTAGGACTTCCGGACAATATCTCAGCCATTATCTATAAGATATTCCCAGCCAGCCCGGAATTTGCCAAACTCGTAATTGAAAAGGCTGGAGTCATCCTGGATTCAGTAAAGGCAGGAGGCACTGGTATAGTATCAGCATTCCTCTTCGTATGGGGCGTAGTATGGATGATGTTTCAGGTGGAGCGCGTCTTCAACAATGTCTGGGGAATCAGTCGCATACCACGCAAAATATACAAGAGGTTCGGCTACTATATCTTGATGCTGATTCTGATTCCGCTCATAATTATCATTTTCGGTGCAGGCATCGCTTTCTACACCAACCTTCCAAACCTCTTCGGTCTGGACGTATCTGACCTACGGTTCATAATCGTGTTCCTCGGATACATCGTATTGTACGGGATTACCGTCATCACGCTCGCATCCATGTACACATTTATTCCAGCCACCAAGGTTTACTTCAAGAACGCCATCAAGGCTGCATCCATTGACGCAATAGTGTTCGTTATATTCCAGTACATATATCTTGAGCTTCAAGTCATGGTAACCAGGCTCAACAACATCTACGGAATCATTGCCGCACTTCCGTTTTTCCTTATATGGATGAACATGAGCTGGCAGATTATCATATATGGGGCGGAACTTACTTATGGGTTCCAGAATGTAGAAAAATATAATTCCCACGAATGGGATAGCTAGTAAAGATATGAGTTTCTCCGAGTTTACAGAAAACGACTACGCGCTGATTGACGCCGAATACGACTCCCTGATGGAAGTCGCGCGTCCTCGATGCCGTGATGAGGAAGAAGTGCAGATGGTCATCAAGTCATTCGAGTTCGCCAACCAGGCCCACAAGAATGTCAGAAGAAGATCCGGTGAGCCATATATCATACACCCTATTGAGGTGGCCAAGATTGTGGTCACCGAAATCGGACTTGGTTACAAGTCAATATGTGCGGCGCTGCTGCATGATGTTGTAGAGGATACGGGATATACGGTAGAGGATATCCGAAGCCTATTCGGAGACAAGATCGCTTCATTGGTAGACGGACTTACCAAAATAAAAACCGTTCTTGACAATGAAGACCGCAAGGGCAACACGATGAGCACCGAGAGCATGCAGGCAGAAAACTTCAAGCGCATCCTCCTCACCCTCAACGATGATGTCCGAGTGGTTCTCATCAAACTCGCCGACAGACTTCACAACTGCCGTACCATCGAATTCATGCCCGAACACAAGAGAGACAAGATTCTCTCCGAAACCATGTTCATATTTATTCCTCTCGCCCACAGACTCGGCCTCTACGGAGTCAAATCGGAAATGGAAAACATCTGGCTCAAGCACAAGGAGCCGGAAGACTATAAGACCATAACGGAACTTATCAATAAAGATAGTGCCAACAGAAGCAAGGATATAGATGAGTTCATCTCCCCCATAAATGATGCGCTCACAAAAATGGGACTGAAGTTCACCGTAAAGAAAAGAATCAAGACCCCATACTCCATCTGGTACAAGATGCACACCAAGAATGTGCCATTCGAGCAAATCTTTGATCTCTATGCTGTTCGCATTATCTTCGAGCCGGAGAAAGGCAAGGACACAGTCCAGGACGAAAGAAGCCAGGCATACCTTATATTCGCAGCCATCACCGCACTATATAGCGAGAATACAAGTCGAAGAAGAGACTGGATTTCCAGGCCCAAAAACAATGGATACGAGGCTTTACACTGCACCCTGATGAGCCACGCTGGAGTATGGGTAGAAGTTCAAATCCGTTCCAAAAGAATGGACGACATAGCAGAAAAGGGCATTGCTGCCCATTGGGCATACAAGAAAGACGGATACATCTCCGAGAATGACTCTGAGATGGACAAATGGCTTGCCAAAGTTCAGGAGATTCTCTTGAGCAAGGATGTGAGCGCCCTTGAGTTGCTTGACATCATACACAAAGATCTCGTAAGTTCGGAAATAGTGGTATTCACCCCGAAAGGAGAACAAAAATCCATACTCAACGGAGCTACTGCACTGGACTTCGCCTACCTAATTCACACGCATATAGGTAATTCCGCCATTGCAGCCAAGGTCAACATGAAGCTTGTCCCGCTGTCACAGGTTCTCAAGCCAGGAGATCAAGTGGAGGTAATCACGGCCGCCAGTGCACACCCGCACATGGAATGGCTCCAGTTCGTACAGACACGTAATGCCAAGAGCCACATTATAGAGTATTTCCGTGCTCAAAAGGACAACATTTCCACCAGAGGAGAGCAGATTTTCGATGAACGCATTAGGCTCATGGGGCTGAAAGTAAGTAACGGAATCATACGCAAGTTCCTGGAATACTGCCAGATCCGTGACGTGGACGAATTGTATTTCCGGGTTGGGCTCGGAATACTCGGGCCAGAGCAGTTCAGATCCATAATAAATGAAGAGAAGCTCTCAGGCAGCAGAAACAGCAAGAAATTTGTCATTAACTCCGACGTCGCTGACAAGATCAAGTACAAAATGGCGCCTTGCTGCAAACCCATACCTGGTGATTCTGTCATCGGATTTTTCGTGGGGGAAGATACTATCGAAGTCCACAAGAAAACATGCGAAGAGGCAGAAAGACTTGCCAGTAAATATGGTAATCGTATGGTCGTACCTCAATGGAGTTCTCTGGAAGAAGACTTCCCTATCAGGATTTCTCTCAAGGGGCTTGACAAGATTGGACTGCTAAGCGAGATTTCAAGTTTCATATCCAAGACACTTGGAATAAATATGCGAAAACTGAACCTTTCGACAGAAAACGGAGTGTTTGAAGGTTATATAGAATTGCGCGTCAAAGACAAGAGCATCCTTGACAACATGGTAGAGGGGCTCAAGAAGATAGACGGCATAGAAGATGTAATCAGAACGGACATATAGAAGATGAAAAAGTATATACCGCTGATATTGGGCATATTGCTCCTTGTATTTCCTGTGATGATTGTATCACACTCATGTGCCAACACCACGGAGTCTCCGTCTGGTGGCAAGAAAGATACGATACCGCCTTATATCGTAGACATAAAGCCGCTGCCAGGCGCCACCGATGTACCACTCCAAGGATGCACATTCGTATTCACATTCAACGAATACGTTACCATCAAGAAAAGTAGCAATATATTCCTCTCTCCGCCTCAGCAGAAAATGCCGGTTTCGAAAATCAGAGGAAAAAGCCTAATAGTCAAATTTGAGGAACCACTCTCGCCCAATACCACCTACACCATCAGCTTTACCGATGCAATTGCAGATGTCAACGAGGGAAACATGTTTGCAGGATATACATACGTGTTCTCCACTGGCGAGAAAATCGATTCCATGATGATTACCGGGACCGTACTGGATTGCAACACTCTTGATCCCATTAAAGGAGCTACAGTCATGCTCCACAAAGATCATTCTGACTCGGCAATATACAAGACCAGGCCCTATGCTGCCACCAAGACTGACGACTGGGGATTCTTCGTGCTGCCGTATATACAAGACACACTATATAAACTCTATGCCATCAAGGATGCCAACAACAATAACCTCCTTGATGCGGAAACCGAGCTTGTAGGATTTGTAGATAGTTTGGTCCGTCCTGCACTCACAGCCGGAGATACGGTAAAAGAGATGCTTCGCTACGATATGCAAGACACACTATCATGCCTTGAAAGGACTAGCGAATATGAAATACGGCTTTTCAAGGAAAGAACCGGGAAACAGTTCCTGCGCAACAAGGAGCGCACATCAGAACGTTCGGCATATATCACGTTCATGGCAGAGGACGCCATAATTGATACCATCACTATTGATGGATACAGAGCATCACAGATTATTAGCCAGTTCAACTTACGCAACGACAGTCTAGAACTCTGGATCAATAGTCGCAAAGCATTCCCAGATACCATAAAACTCGGGGTCCGATACCTTAAGACTGACTCCACCGGTACCCTCTCCCCCGTCACGGAGGACATTAAACTTCCTCTGGCAAAAGAGAAACGGACATTCTCCAAGACACCAAGAAAGACCCTCACCAAGCAAGACACGACATGCGTTGTTAAGATGGAGGCAGACCCTCAGACTGTTGAACAGAATGGATTTGTCCTTGAGTTCAAGTACCCGATCATAAGCGAAAATTTCGCAGATGTCCGCTTCACTTCCATCAACCCAAGACAAGTCGAATCAGAAGAGAAGTATTCGATAACAAGGGATAGCCTTAACCTCAGAAAATATATTCTGAGGCCTGAGTCTGCACTTAAGCATGGCTACGAATACCGCGTCAAACTGCCTCACCACGCCTTCCGTGATATTAATGGCTACTACTCGGATAGCCTTGAGGTCAAGGTGACACTTCCAAATGATGACAAGTTGAGTACCATCCACTTCGCTCTGACTGATGTCCATCACAAATATATTGTGGAGTTGCTCAACGAGAAACGCGACCGCGTGCTGCGCTCATACGTCATTGACCAGGACTGCATTCTTGACTTCCCGTATCTGAGCAAGGGTAGGTACAGCCTGCGTCTTACAGAAGACGCCAACGGCAACTCCATTGTTGACGCTGGTTCGGTCCTTAACCACCGTCAGCCAGAGAAAGTCAAGTTTTTGGAGATAAAAGGTGAAAAATATATTGACATTCCGGCATCGACCGAGTTGAACCAATCTATCAATGTCAAATCAATGTTCGAGAAATAATGCTGTCATGAAGAAATTGATTCTGCTGATGTGCCTATTGTTCTGTGGGATTACAGCCCAGTCACAGAGCACGAAAAAAACACTCATTAACGACTATTCAATGATAGGCGTTAATTACGGAGTAACATTCTCCAACATGTATTTTTCGCCTTCCAAACACAACATGGCATCGGTCTTTTCGCCTAACTACCTATCTATAACATACACCAAGCATAGCAAGATGTTTGGCACCATTCCTAACTTTGCTCTTGTGCTGGGGCTGGCGACAGGAACAGAAGGGTTTTCTTTTACCGAAAATCCAGAAACAGGATACACGGACAATTATGACGACGTTCAGCAGTGCAGCATAAGAGTATTCGAGATTCCGGCCATGATGCAACTGCATGCTGATGCAGACCCTTTTAAGTTCATGGCCAATATAGGCGTTTATGGAGGCTGGCGGCAAAGCGTCAGCAGAAGCGGGCCACAGTTGGCCACGGAGTGGACAACATCTTTCAGGGACTACGAGAACCGCCTGGACTACGGATTCCAAGGTGGACTTGGGTTTGCCCTGATGTTCTCTCCTGTAGAGCTCCATTTCAACTGCAATGTAAGATGGTCATGGTCGTCACTTAACGAGCCGGACTATAGCAGTAAGTATTATTATAAATACGCATACCCCCTCGATATTTTCGCAACGGTAGGACTGCATTTCCAGATCACGAAAAGACGTGGGAAGACGCGCGCTGAACTAAAAAAGGAAGCATACGAGATAGTATATGGAAAAGAGAATTAAGACCCTGCCGGTGCATATTGGCAAATCACTTGTAATTGGCGGCGATGCACCGATAGTAGTGCAGACCATGTGCAACACCCATACCTCTGATGTAGATGCCACAGTCAGACAATGCCTTGAACTATACGAGGCAGGAGCACAGATGGTGAGAATCACAGTGCCTGGAATGCAGGATGTCCCTCATATATCTGAAATCCACCATAGGCTACGCGAGAAAGGGTGCGAAGTCCCTTTGGTGGCCGACATCCATTTCTCGTCTCAGACAGCCATCGCCGTCGCTTCAATAGTGGAGAAAGTCAGGATCAATCCAGGAAACTTTCACCAGGATCACGAAGAAGCAAGGAGACAGTTCCAAAGCCTTATCAGCGTGTGTAAGGAGCATGGGACAGCCATTAGAATAGGGCTTAATCATGGCTCCCTCGGTTCCTATATAACCAATCTCTACGGCAACACTTCTCATGCCATGGCCATTGCCGCTATGGAATGGGTTAAGATGTGCACAGAGGCGAAGTTCTTCAATGTTGTAGTCTCTCTTAAGGCGAGCAATACGATAGTCATGACAGAAGCCTACAGAGAACTCGTCTCCATGATGCAAGAAAGCGGTACGGTATTTCCGCTTCATCTGGGGGTCACAGAATCCGGCAATTCGGATAGCGGTCGTATAAAGTCCTGCGTAGGAATTGCAACTCTCCTTCAAGAAGGGATCGGCGATACTGTCAGAGTCTCACTTACGGAACCGCCAGTAGCCGAACTTCCAGTAGCCAAATACTTGGCAGCACACGGAGCCTCAGCCGATGGCAATTCATCCCCCATGCTTGATGCAGCCATAAAGTGGGGCCCGAAACTCCTTAAAAAAGAGATTGACGAAATACCAGCCACAGAGAATATCAGCGACTACCTCAAGGACGAGATCATGCAGGCAGCAAGAAGACGTTTCTATAAAGCCGAATATATCGCCTGTCCGGGATGCGGCCGCACAATGTACGACCTCCAGGGGACTTTCGAGAAAGTCAAAGAACGCACCTCACACCTAAAAGGCGTAGTCATTGCAGTAATGGGATGCATCGTCAACGGACCCGGGGAAATGGCAGATGCAGACTGGGGATATGTTGGAGAAGGCGGAGGAAAAGTATCAATATACAAAAAGGGACAGCCCGTTTTAAGGCATGTCCCTGATTATGAGGCTATCGACAAACTCGTCGAACTTATATCACAAGAGTAGACCCGCTATTCTACATAAAGAAGCAACCCCTTCAGATACTCCCCTTCCGGATGATAGATATTTACGGGATGATCCGCCCCTTGGCATAGCCTGTCAAGTATTCTTACGCGCCTTCCTGTCTGAGCAGCCGCAGAGAATATGGTGTTCGCAAAAGTGATCTTGTCTACCACCTGCGAGCAGCTGAACGTGAATATCAGACCGCCAGAGGCGACTTTAGATATGGCAGCAGCATTAAGCCGTTGGTAGGCGCGGAGGGCATTTTTCAGCGCGCCACGATGCTTGGCGAAAGCAGGAGGATCAACAATCATCAAATCATACTTACCCTCTGGTACCTCAGCCAGATAATCTATCGCATCAGTGCAATAGTTCTCATATTCAACAGTATGGGTAGAATCATTAAGTTTCATATTCTCCCCGACAAGCCTTATGGCCTTGGACGATGAATCAACAGAATGCACAAGACTAGCACCTGCACTCAAAGCATATACACTGAAACCTCCCGTATAGCAGAAAAGATTAAGCACCCGACGGCCAGCAGAATATTTGCCTACCAACGCACGATTGTCCCTCTGGTCAAGGAAAAAGCCGGTCTTCTGCCCCTCTTCCCAGTTGACAATAAATTTCCGTCCATTTTCAAGTACCGCATGCTCGGATATATCAAACCCATCCTTTCGGTACAGATACCCATCTACCAGATCCAGTCCAGCTTTGAACGGAGCAGTCCCAGAACTTTTGTCATACACTGCCTTCAGTCTGTCTCCAATTACATCTTGAAGGGCTTCTGATATTTTGGATTTCGCCCTAAACATGCCCACAGAATGTGCCTGAAGCACGCATACTCCATCATACCAGTCTATGATAAGGCCCGGAAGGCCATCTCCCTCCCCATGAACCAGACGAAAACAATTGGTCTGCCCGTCACCGCTCAATTCAAGGCCTACAGCTTTACGGGCCGCTACAGCACGTTCAATAGAGACTCGCCAGAAGTCGGGAGCATTGGGGTCCGCATCGAAAGAAAGAATCCTCACCGCGATAGAGCCTATCTGATAGTGCCCCGAGGCAAGATATTCTCCCTGAGAACTATATACAGCTACGATATCCCCCTCTGAAGGATTACCTTGGATCTGGGAGATCGCGCCACTGAAAACCCACGGATGGAACCGCCGGAGTGACTCGTCACGGTTTTTCTTTAATACTATTCTTATCATTTGTTTTCAGCAAATTTGGATTCATCTGCTCCGGAGTAAGAGGATGTTTCTCCGAGCGAAGAAGTTTGATGTACATTTCACGGCACACCCATGCATCGGTAGCCGCATACATTCTCTGCGCCGAAGACAACTCCTCTGCCTCCCAATTGGATAACTGCTGGCTCTTGGAAATCTTGCACCCAAGGATAATTGCCGCCATCTTCTTCACGCTCTTGTCCCTAATACCCCATTCATACACGATCTTCTGGAGGTCCACAAAAGAGTTGGGATTGAACTTGTGATAGTATTGAAGCCCCCTTATATCATCATTCACGGCAGCACCAACCTTTATTATCTTCTCATTGGAAAGTATAGAACACATGAGTGTTCTCATTCCTATCTCATTAACTCTAAACAGATATGCCTTTTCTGCACCAGAAAGTTGAAGGAGTGCGACATGCGAATGGTGCGCCCCTGGCGTAAAGATGGGGCGTGTTTCAGTGTCAAAACCGATAACCTTTTGAGTCATCAGATAAGCAATGGCTTTGGCATATTCAAGGCCAGGCTTGGTTATCACGTGAATATCCCCCGGAAACGTTCCAAGGGGCATGGTTTCAATCTCTTCTGGCAGGATATTAATTCTGTACATAAGAACCCGGAATCAGTATTATGGATCTGTCGTCAGATTCTGGTTTGCTGACAGGCAGATAAGTTACCAACTGTGGCAAGGAAATATTATGTGTAAAAAGGTTATTGCTACGGAGGATGTCATAGCATGCCGATGCGGCAGTATCAAAACTGTCCAACATCAAGAATCCATCCGCAATCATTTTCCCTAAAGTAATGGAGTCTTCGTTAAGAATGGAAATGATATCCGCCAGCTCCGATTTCAAAAGTGGAATATCGAGCGAAATGTCATCAACTATGATAGCATCCAAAGGCGCAGTATTATCCTTGGAGTACTGTCCGATAAGACGATGGATCAAACTGTCTCTGCCAAAGGAATTTACAATAACGCACTTCGCACCATTTGAACAATACCTGGACGCAGCCTCACGAAATCTTGATGCATATACCGATGCGCTGACCCTTTCCGTATTAGCAATGATACCCAGGTTGACACTTCTAGACTTATTGGCCTCAAATACTTGCTTTAGCATCAAATCCACAGGAGAAATAATCGGAACATCACAGTTTGTGCTCCTGAAGAGTGTATCAAGATCAAACCCTCCGAATTCCGCAAAAGACGGCTCACCGAGAACAATCATCTTGGACGGAGCTTTATACCTCAGTCCATCGAGGTCGTACGGACTAATATGGGTAACGGTATCAAGCGCCGCCAAGGCAAGCCTAACAACACGTTCACGCATCTGGATACGTCCCAAGGAATCATCCCCAAACACACTATCATCACTGATAGAAGCCAAGGTCTCTCCGGCAAAATCCGGGAGCATGTCCGGACGTCTTGAACCGTCCACATTATCCCTCTTGTCAAAAACTTCAAACCGATCGGCAAAAGCAGAGCAGTAATAGGTACTTCCAAGCAAATAAATCTCACCTGACCTCACTGGAGAAGATGCGTATGATATCGTGCTAAGTTCTTCTGGATACTTCCCGTCAAGGATATCGGAGACTAGCCCGATAGTCTGTCTGCTAGACTGTAATTTTCTCTCACAAGAAGAGAGAGACAAAAGTGCGAAAGCAACTACTGCGGCCCTACATACTCTCATATCTTCGCAAAGAAATAAACTATATTCTTCAAAATGTACAGAACAATTGCAAACATTACGATAAGTGACCAGTTAAGAGAGCACAAAAGGCAGACCACGGAAACTATCGCAACGAGAGCAAGGAACGTCAGTCTCTTGAGTTTGAGCGACTTCGAATCATCCTTAGAGAACTTGAAGGAAAACATCGGAAGTTCGCAAACAAGAAGAAAGCATAGCACCAAAGAAAGCGCCGGAATGAACACTGGTCCAGCCACCCATAATGCGAGGAACGAATTCGGCGTCGCGCACACGAAATACGCAAGGGACGCACAGAGCAGCGCACATGCAGGTGTAGGAAGTCCAAGGAAAGACGAATGCTGTCGAGAATCCACATTAAATTTAGCAAGACGAATTCCACTGAAGACCGCAATAAGCAGTGGCACCCAGCAGACAAGGCTTTCCTCAAACATAAATGTCTTCATGAGAGAATAAAGCATCACAGATGGAAGTACACCGAAACTGACAACATCAGAAAGGGAATCAAGCTCTTTGCCCATATCAGAATAAGCACCCAAGAGTCTCGCCACAAATCCATCCAAGAAGTCAAAAACGGCAGCAGCCATCATGAAGTAAAATGCCATATCAAAACGGCATTTAAATGCAAACACTACCCCGATGATTCCACAAAGGAGATTCATCGAGGTAATGCAATCAGGAATATAACTGATAATCTTCTTCATCAATTATTTTTCTATCTTTTTCCTAAGATCTTTAGGGAGAGCCGTCTTATGTACCATAATGCTAATTGTCTGTGCCTTCACGAAAGCCTCAGTGCAATACCATATTCCTTTATACTTACCAGTCTCACCCCATGAGTTCTTAACCATGTACCACTTCTTACCATCCTGATCTTTGGCGATGCCATAAATCTGCATTCCATGATCATCGGTAATAGTCTTGTTGTCGTACTCTTCCTGACGACTCTCCTGAGTCACCTCTTTCTCCACAACCGAAATTGGAGCAGGCTTGCCTTCTTCCTTTCCTACCCAATGCTCCTGATCCGAACCGGCTTTCTGAGAGGCTTCTGTATCAATGTAGATACCAAGTCCATTGCGAGTAAATCCCGGATGGCTCACATCAGTACCCCAGGAAACAGTGTATCCCTTATCGATAGCGTTGTCAATTACCTCCATCATATCATCAATAGGGACATTAAAGGACTCATCCCAACGCCAGTTGTCACTAACCTCAAGCGGACTCCACTCATAGAAAGGATAGCTCATAAAAGAAGTAATGGAAACATAGTCTTCAGGAACGATCTTCATGGCATCACGATATGAGATAGGATCAAACTGCTTTCCTCCGCTTACGAAAGACTCTGGATACTTTCCAAAATAGGTATCAAGGATTGCCTGAAAACCCGGCTTCCACGCTGTGGTAAGCTTACGGTTTGGATTCTTGGCCACTGCCGAGATATAACCTTTCAGCACAGCATCAAGCTCACTCTGAGCAGGAAGAGGCGTGCCATAATTCATTCCACTCATTTCAGAAAGAGGAACAAGTCCGTAGTCTTTCACAACATGTAGAACATCCTCCGACTCGGAACCAGCGCTAAAAGTGAGATTGCCGTCAAGCCTTACATACTTAACAGCCCTGTCCATATAGGAGTGGGACACTGCAAAGAAAACTGAAAAATCAGGATATTGTGCTGGATCTTTGATACCACAAAGTCTAATGGCCTCCGACTCAAGGAAACTGATGGTTGAATAAGCCCAACAGGTACCGCTTGACGCCTGATTTTTAATGGATGTAATAGGATTGGCCTTCACGGTAGTGAAGGTATACTCAAGGTCAGATACTTGAGTAGCTTTCTGTGCAAATGCAAATACACTAACGCACACAAGAGCAAATGAAATGGCAATCTTCTTCATAACCTGCAAATGTTTTAGACACAAATATACAAAAAAAAGATGATGACCAATATATTGGACATCATCTTGTTGACTTATTCTTAAAGACTTTTAGGGAATTACTTTGTAATTACCTTAGCCATCTCAAGAACCTTGTTAGAGTAACCCCACTCGTTATCGTACCAAGCGCAAACCTTCACGAAAGTAGGATCAAGCTGGATACCAGCCTTAACATCGAAGATAGATGTGTGAGAGTCGTTACGGAAATCGGTAGAGACAACAGCCTCATCGGTATATCCGAGAACGCCCTTGAGCTCACCCTCAGAAGCCTTCTTCATAGCAGCGCAGATCTCCTCGTATGTGCAAGGCTTCTCAAGCTCTGCGGTAAGATCAACGAAGCTGACATCAGAAGTAGGAACACGGAGTGACATACCGGTAAGTTTGCCATTAAGAACAGGAAGAACCTTACCTACAGCCTTAGCAGCACCAGTAGATGAAGGGATGATATTCTCAAGAATACCACGACCACCTCTCCAATCCTTCTTTGAAGGACCGTCAACGGTCTTCTGGGTAGCAGTAGCAGCGTGAACAGTGGTCATGAGACCTCTCTTGATACCAAAAGTGTCGTTAAGAACCTTGGAAATAGGAGCAAGGCAGTTGGTGGTGCAAGAAGCGTTAGAGATAATGTCCTGGCCAGCGTATGTCTCATGGTTAACACCATAAACGAACATAGGGGTAGAATCCTTTGAAGGAGCAGACATGATGACTTTCTTTGCACCGGCCTGGATGTGCTTGCGTGCAGTCTCGTCAGTAAGGAAGAAACCTGTAGACTCGACTACTACATCAGCAGCAACCTCGTTCCACTTGAGGTTTGCAGGATCCATCTCAGCCGTGATACGGATCTTCTTGCCATTTACAACAAGAGCACCGTCCTCTACTGAAACCTCACCCTTGAAATGTCCGTGTACTGAATCGTACTTGAGCATGTAAGCAAGATAGTCTGGATCGAGAAGGTCGTTGATACCAACTACCTCAATGTCATTTGAGAAGTTCTCAACTGCGGCACGGAATACCATACGGCCGATACGACCAAATCCGTTAATACCAAGTTTTACCATTTCTAAAACGTAATTAAATTATAAAAATCGTTAATAAACTCTATTTCAAAAATCGCGGTGCAAATTTATCAAAAAAGTATGAATTTTTCAATTATATTTGTGCAAAAGTCAAAAATAAATCACGTCATAGAAATGAAGATTCTCATCACCAATGATGACTGCTACACAGCTAAAGGCATAGGGGTCCTTTACGATATTCTAAAGCCTTACGGCGACATCACAAGCGTAGCCCCCAAAAAGCCACAGAGCGGCATGTCCATGGCCGTATCCATGGGACTCAAGCCAATAGGAGTCAAGAAGATAGGACAGACAAGCGGACTTGGCAGCTGGTACCTTGACGGCACGCCAGCAAGCTGTATAAAATATGGCATTGACAATATTTTCCATCCGCAGACGCCAGACCTAATCGTAAGCGGCATCAACCACGGAAGCAACGCCGCGACAGCCTCTCTCTACTCTGGGACAATAGGTGCAGCCATGGAAGCTGCAGTCAACGGAATTCCAGGGATTGGAGTGAGTTTGGACTGTTATTCTCCTGATGCCGATTTCAGTGCAGTAAAGGAATGGCTGCCTTCCATTCTTGACAAGCTCTTACCGATACTCAAGTACTGTTCCCAAGGAGCGTTCTACAATATCAATTTTCCTAATCTCCCGTCAGAGAAGATATCTGGGGTAAAGATCTGCCACATGGGCAAGGCTCACTGGGAACGCGAGTACAGACCATACTTTGAATACCTCCATGAAATCGGAGCTACCGCATGCAGCAAAGATATAGAATATGTAAGGGAGGCCGAGCAGAATGGCGAAACCGTATATGTAATGGCTGGAGATTTCACCGACAACGGTGACAACAAATACCCATCCGACCACCTTCTGCTTTCAGAAGGATACATCACGATTACCCCACAAAACATTGACAACACGGATTACGAAGAAATACAGAGACTATGCGGTATTATCTGATTGCGGGTGAGGCTTCTGGAGATCTTCATGGAAGCAACCTAATCAAGGGACTTGTAGCTGAGGACCCGGAATCCGAATTCAGGTTTTGGGGCGGAGATATGATGGAAGATGCCGCCAAGAGCCGACCTCACCAACTTGTAGTTCACTATAGGAATGGGGCAGTAATGGGAGCTACTGATGTAGTCGCCAAAGCCGGAAAACTTCTTGGAAACATCAAGATGTGCAAGCAAGACATTGAGTCATACTCTCCAGATGTTGTGATACTGATAGACTATCCTGGATTCAACATGCAAATCGCCAAATTCTGTCATCAGCACGCACACAAGGTCTTCTATTACATTGCCCCCAAGACCTGGGCATCCAGAGAAAGCCGCAACAGAAAACTAAAAGCATGGGTTGACAAGCTCTTTATTGTTTTTCCCTTTGAGAAAAAGTACTTTAAGAGCAAGGGAATCCCATATATCTACGAGGGCAACCCCCTTATAGATGCCATCGAAGGCCATGATTTCTCACCAGTCCATAAAGGAAACTACATTGCAATCCTTGCTGGTTCCAGAAAATCAGAAATATCCAGAATGATGCCTGTATGCATGGAAATGGCAGATCAGCTGCATTCTCTTCCAAGGTATAGCTCCTATCATTTCATCGTAGCCGGTGCCCCTGCTCGCGACAACGCAGACTATGCCTCTTTCATAGGCAATCGCGATTATGTCCATCTGGTTTTTAACCGCACATACGACATTCTCAAATATGCCAAATCCGCCGTCATCAATTCAGGAACAGCATCTCTGGAGGCGGCTTTGATAGGTACACCTCAAGTCGTTGGATGGAGCACAACTCCCCTCACCTATTTCATCGGGAAATACATCCTAAGAGTTCTGGACCACATCAAGTTCATATCTTTAGGAAACCTCTGCCTTGATAGACCAGCATTCAAAGAACTCATCCAAAAAGACTTCACTCCAGATTCTCTCATCGATGAGACACGAAGAATCATAGAGGACGAGCAATACCGTCAAAGAATGCTTTCAGACTACGCTGAAATACATGATTCTCTCGGCGGGCCAGGAGCCTCAAGAAGAGTTGCCAGCCGCATGGTGTCAATACTCTCTGGGGCCGAAGATTGAAGTACCGATACGCACCATCGTGGCGTTGTACTCCAACGCAATACGCCAGTCGTCTGACATTCCGATGGAAAGTTGCCTGAACTCCGGAAGTTCAAAAAACAAGTCTTTCAGATAATCCATAAAAGAGGATATACGCGAGAAGTCAGCTCGAATATCTTCTTGATTGTCCGTATGGGTCGCCATCCCCATAAGACCGCAGAACTTCACATTTGAGTATTTGTCCGCACGGAAAAGCACATCCAGAATTTCTTCTTCCGCAAATCCCTGTTTGGTCTGTTCAGCAGCGATGTGCAGTTCAAGAAGGACATTAATTACCTTTCCATTAGCCTTTCCCCACTCGTTGATACTGTCAAGAAGATGAATCGAGTCCACTGACTGCACCATGTCAGCATAAGGAAGAACCATTTTCAACTTATTGGTTTGAAGATGGCCGATAAAGTGCCACTCAAGCTCCTCTCTTGGAACACCCATCTCAGAATGAAGCGTCATAAACTTCCGTTCAAATTCTTGTGGACGACTTTCAGCAAAGCACTTCTGTCCTGCTTTCATTGCATCCAATATGGAATCAAGAGGATGGAATTTGGAAACTGCCACCAGTTTTACTTCCGGTGGCAGTTCCTTTATTATCTTTTCTATATTGTCCTTAATCTGGCTCATTATTTTCTTCTTGCTTTCTTCTGCTGCTCTTTAAGCTGCTGTTCTTGAAGACGCTGAGCTTCCTCAAGCTTTATCTGCCATTTACTCTTCGGCATAGGCTTACCTTCAGAAGCACGAACTTTCTCAAGCACAGTCTCCGGCTTTATTGACTTGCGAATAATCCATGTCTGGGCTATTGATATCAATTGGGACAAAAGATAGTAATAACTCAAGGCCGCAGAGAGACTATTGCAGATGAAGAACATCATTATAGGCATCATCCACAAAGACATGAATCTCATAGACGCCGCACTTGGATCATTCGCATTCGGCTGTGAGCCCATGGTTATTTTCGAGTAAATCCACATGGTAGCAGCCATAAGCAGAGCGAAAAGCGAAAGGTGATCTCCAAGGAGAGGAATTCTTACTCCAAAATCGACTATCGAGTCATAGGCTGAAAGATCATGACACCACAAGAATGACTGCTGCCTAAGCTCAATGGAAGCCGGGAAGAACCTAAACATTGCCCACAAGATAGGGAAAGTAAGTAGGGTCGGAAGACATCCTCCCATAGGACTCGCACCTGCCCTCTTGTACAGATTCATTATGGCCTGCTGTTTCTTGAGCTGTTCCTGCTGATTGTCCGCATGAGGATACTTCGCATTAATCTTGTCAATCTCAGGCTTCAGAGCCGAAATCTTGGCAGAGGAAGAGAATGACTTGTATGTCAATGGGAATACAACAATCTTGATGACCAATGTCATGAGAAGTATAATCAAGCCGAAACTGCTGATAAAACGATGGAAGAAATCAAACATCGGAATGATAAAATACTTCGTAAACCAGCCTACGAGCCACCCGCCAAGAGGAATAATCTTCTCGAACTTCTGATCATAACTCTTGAGTGTCTGGTAATGGTTAGGGCCGAAATAGAACTCAAATGGGACAGTAACATTTTTTCCAACAGGCAACTCGGAGCGCATCTTCGCAGAACAATCCATAAGATTGCGCTGAGGGTCATCTTCAGGTCTGAAGTTTATAGAAAGTTCGGCAGAAGCCATCTGATTTGGTGCACGGAAAATCGTTGAGAAAAACTGCTGTTGGAAAGCGAACCAGCTGAGTTTCGAATCAATTCTCTTGGAAGCACTACGTCCACGGCCGAGTTCCTCTGGTTTCTTATCCCCCTCAAAATAATAATCTGCCTTGGAATACTGGACTTCGTTCTTGTATCCCTTCTCCATACGAGGGACGGTAATATTGAAGTCCATATCGAACATGCTCACATTCTTCGGAATAATCTCATCCATATTTACGAAGGACAAGTCATTCTTCAAAATATAACTATCCTCGGTAAGAGTATATTTCTGTTCGATGTAACCACCGTTGCGGAACGGCAGTCGCATCACAACTACACTGTCGGACGCACTTGCCACAGTGAAATTGAAGTTCTTGGTCTTAATATACTCTCCCGCATAAATACTCAGAGAATACTCAGACTGTCCTGGGCGAAAAAGGTTAAGGGCTGTACTATCGTAGTTGAAATAGTCCTTTACCTGCACGGAATAAGGTTGCGCTCCAAGAGTGCTCAAGACCACCTTGATCTTTGAGTTCTCAAGTACCACCTTTTCCTGAACGGAGGCCATCTCGCTTGCAGCCTGAAGACAGGAGTCCTTATATACTGGCTGTGATACTTCCGCTTTTAGGGAAGAGACACTATCAGCTGATATATCAGAAGATACCAAGGACGAGTCAAATGGCATCTGTGATAGGGCTATAGAGTCCTGTTGAGCCTTGAATTCTGCATATTTTGCAGCCCTTTTATTTTCAAAAACTGTAAAGCCTAAAAAGATAGCGGCTATAAGTACGAATCCGATTACTGAATTCTTATCCATTATTTATTTTCCTCCTCAAGTCTAATCTTTTCCTCAAGCCTACGGAGTTCCGCCTTTGCACTATCAATCTTCTGCTGCATCTGTTGGATCAGCGGCGCACTGTTTTTGGAAGCGGCAAAGAATCCAATATTGTTCTCATAAGTGGTGATATCCTGCTGAAGAGCATTATATTTGGCAATAAGGCTATCTTTAGGGCTCTTTGAAGAATGCCCCTGATAAGACTGGCCACCACGCTGTTTTGCAAACAAAGGGAACTTCTCTTGCATTGCTGCCTTGAACTCAGCATTAACCTTATCTTTTTCCTTGAACGGAACGTGACCTATAGACTGCCACTTCTCATTGAAAGAACGCATCTGTGCAGCATTGGCTGCATCGTCTTCGGTACACTGATAAGCCTGGACCTCTTCGATCAGTCTCTTCTTGGACTTAAGATTACCATAATAGTCGTTCTCTCCGCCAGCATTGGCATCTCTATTGGCAAAGAACTCATCACACGCAGCACGGAAACGTTTCCACAGCTGCTCTGATTTCTTGCGAGGAACGGCTCCAATTTCCTTCCATTGCTTCTGAAGGGAGATGAGCTGATCAGTAGTTTTCTTCCACTCAGTGCTTGACTTTAGGCTCTCCGCCTGCTCAATAATAGACTGTTTCTTCTCAAGATTGGCAGTCATGCTATCCTTGATGGAGGTATAATGATCCCTCTTTCTCGCAAAGAACTTATCACACGCTGCACGGAAACGGTCGTATATTTTCTGATTTTCTTTCTTGGTAGCGAAACCGATAGTCCTCCACTCTGCTTGCAGGGCTTCAATCTCCTTAGAAAGGGTATTCCAGTCGGACGCATTTGAAATCTCCCTATCGGCAATCTCCTCCAACTTCTCACAAAGGGCCTTCTTCTTTTCAAGATTTTCTTCCTGCTGGACTTTCAATCCCTCAAAATAAGCCTGATACTTCTTGTTGATAACAGAGGTAGCTGCTTTAAACCTATCCCAGATTTCCTCTCTCTTCTCTTTGGCTACAGGGCCAAACTCTTTCCACTGCTCGTGCAATTTCTGCAGCTCATGAAAAGCATTAACAACATTCTCGTTCTCCGCAAGTTTTTCAGCGGCCGCGCAGAAAGCTTCCTTAGCCTCAAGATTCTTCTTGAAGTCAAGATCTCTCAAGTCCCTATTAATCTTGACCATATCATAGAACTTCTCCACATAGTACTGATATGAGTCATTGATATCGCGATAAGACTGCATAGGGACCGGACCAGCTTCACGCCAACGGTTCTGAAGATCCCTAAATGTGGAGAACTGTGAACTTACATCCTCCTGTCCTTCCACAAGTTGCTTCAACTCCTCTATTATAGCCTTTTTCTTTTCAAGGTTCTCCTCCCTTTCGGCTTCGAGACGACTCATATACTCAGAGCGTTCTTTTTTATAATCAGAATAGATGGCCTTGAAATTCTGCTCCACTACTTCTAATGGATTATCTCCCGCAGCACTCTCTTCTCCATTTTCACCCTTAAGTTTAGAAAGAAGTTTATAGAACGCCGACTTCACAGCCTCAAGTTCCTTAGAACGGGACATCGCATCCTCACTGCTACGGATGGAAACAAACAAGTCGGACAATTCAGCTAAAGATTTGCCAGAGAGGTCCTGAATGACATCAGAATCCTTTTCTTCTACGTCTGAGATGACTTCTTGAATCTTCTCAGGAATAATGTTTTCGCTCATAATATCAGAGTTTTTGTATTTAAGAACCACAAATATAATGAAATTCCAAAACTGTTCCTAAATTTGCAGATGTATTTTCATCAATTAACACAATGCGCATAGATATAATTACAGTTGTTCCCGAACTTCTTGATAGTCCGCTATCCCATTCCATTGTTGGACGCGCCATCAAAAGAGGTCTCGTGGACATCAAAGTCCATAACCTCAGGAAATATGGAATCGGGCCGAGAAAGAATGTAGACGACTACAGTTACGGTGGCGATGCAGGAATGGTGATTATGGTCGAGCCGGTATACAAAATGATAGAGGAGCTCAAGTCAGAAAGGCATTACGATGAGATTATCTACATGTCTCCAGATGGAGAAAAGCTCAATCAGTCTATATCCAACAGTTTATCGATGCTCGAAAACATCATAATACTCTGCGGCCACTATAAAGGGATAGATCATAGAATAAGAGAGCATCTTATTACCCGCGAGATATCCGTAGGAGACTATGTAGTAAGCGGCGGAGAAATCCCGGCAGCGCTTCTTACAGACTCCATAGTAAGACTCATCCCGGGAGCTCTGACCGACGAAACATCTGCACTGTCAGACTCTTTTCAGGATAACCTGCTCTCCCCTCCCGTATATACAAGGCCGGCCGAATTCAACGGATGGAAAGTACCAGATGTTCTCTTAAGTGGCAACCCACGACTCATCAAGGAATGGCAAGATCACATCGCGTTGGAAAGGACGGAACTTCTTAGGCCAGAGTTACTTAAATAGTAACTTTCACCAGGAAGATTACCATACGTCTTTTCTTGCCGCAAATAGAAGGGAGAAGTATGAAAATTTTAAGTTATTAAATATTTTTATAATCAAAAATAAATTCACGAAATTTTTTCGAAAAATTCTTGCAAATAGAAAATTTTGATTATCTTTGCATCGGAAATGAAACAACTCAACTTCAGACTTCGGTCTGGGGTATCTAGCCAGCAATAATTAACCTTCTATAAGGTAATACACTACTAACTAACCGTAAATCCTCGCTGAGACAGCGAGGATTTTTCGTTATGGCCTATATAATGGACATTTACGAATCGAAAAGAACAAAAGCCCCCTTTTCGTACGGAACCTCGTAACAAAAAGAGAACACAAACCAGAATAGCTCTGATAGCTCGACAAAACAAAAGAGGCTGACTAAATCATTAGCCAACCTCTTAAATTTTGTAGTGGGTAGGAGAATCGAACTCCTATTGCGAGATTGAGAATCTCGAGTACTAACCGTTATACGAACCCACCATTTGTTTGGGAGCACAAAGGTAAGTATTTTTTATAGAACCACAAAATTTTTTTGAAAAATATTAAGTCGGCATAATCATAAAGCATGTACAGTGCCACTATTAATACTGAATTCAACTCTTTAAGAGGCGCGAAGAATGCAGGGAAGCATTCAGCCGCTTTGAAATCTTACCGCTTACACCCGGTAATCAATCTACCTATGCAGATAAACTACATACAACCACAGTCAAGACACCCACGCCGACAGTCAAGTCAGAAAGACAATCTTCCAGCAAAATATGACTTCACGTCATATCCAGCACAATAGAAGAATCATATTTGCAACGCAGTTTATTTTTAAGTTCTTTTGCACTAAAAATAGCCGTTGCATACCCGCAGCATACCCGAAACATACCCGTAGCGTACCGCGGAGCTATTCAATACTGCCAAAGCGCCTCCACCGAGCGACCAAGAATACTAATAGAATTGCTCCTTGCAAGAAGCCTCCCGTCATCCATTTCCCCTCGACCCGTACACAAAAAGGGGTTCGACTATATAGTATTAGTCAACCCCTTTCGATATTAGTTAAAGTCAGATTCTACAATACTTCCAGACGCTCAATTTCCAGATAGTATTACGACTTTCTAGTTTTCATCTTAACGAAGCAGCATAGAGAGCCTACTTCACCTTAGCATCATTTACAATAACATCAGAACCTGGAGCCGCAGGCATTTCAAGCCAGAACCAGTTCAGCACATCGTTGCCATTACTGTCTTCTGCCACAACCGCATAGAAAAGTTTTTCTCCACCTTTCCAGCCCATGCTATAATTATTAAACCTATGTATAGGCGTGTTACAGTAAACTCCAGGCACATGATCTTCATAATCACTTACAATATAATAAGCCAAGCGCGACTCAGTGTCATAGCCATCACCGATAACATTGACATTTTCAGTAGTGCTATAATATGCAGCAACTTTGCTGTTTGGAACATTATGGCATACGAGAGTATTTGCATCCGCATAAACACAATATTCAAAAGTTACAGCCACCCACGGAGTCGTAGCAGCAGCATCTGTGGTAAATTCGAACGAAGCCTCACCAGAATCCAAATCAGAAGCATCCGAAACGGACTTCACATAAACCACATAAGAAGTCGATGCCTGAAGGTTCTTTACCGTAATATAAGTATCAGAAATCGTCTCAGAAAGAAGATCAGTCCCCTCGTCGCCTTTCTTTACAAGACGGTAAGCATAACTCCCAGTAGTAGCTGACCATGTAACACATGCACCAGCATCAGTAATAGCGCTACCGGTAAATTTCGGAGCAGGATTTTTGGCAACAAACGAAACTGTTGCTGGATCAGAATCCAAGATTCCGCTTCCTACCATCGAACGAGCAAAAACTGAGAAATCATATTCCTGACCTACCGTTAAATCAGAGAATGAAACACTTTCGTTTCCAGCAGTACGAGAACCTTTAGCCACAGAAACGCCATCGGTTGTCGTCAGCTCATAAAGATATAGAGCAGCGTCATCTACAGGGGACCACGTCACAGTAGACAGGCCATCCACAACACTAAACTCAGGCTGAGGGGCCGCAAGTTTAACCTCTTGTTTGTCGCACCCAGCGGCAAGCATCAACATAGCTACCGAAGCAGCATAACAAAGAAAACTCCTCTTCATTGCATCAATAAAATTAAAAGGTAATACTGACGCAATGTTATAAAAAGAATGCAAAAAATCAAATACCGATTAGGCGTCACAAAAGACTTTTGCTCTAAAAAAAGAAAAAAACGATACAATTGAACAAACTATTTCAGCCTATACGGTGCATCCTCATACAGACAGAACCTCTTGGCTTTCCTTATCCACTTCTGCTCCTCAGACTTCACATGCTCCTGCACCACATCAAATGAAAGACGCCCCCTTAAATACTCCTCAATAACAGGATCTGCTACTTTCACAAACAAAGAATCAAACATTTCAAATTCCGCATACCTGTCAGCAAAATACCTCATAAGCTGAAGAGTATGAAGAAGCGAATGATATTTTGCCCCTGGAAGCAGCATAATTTGATAGCCATAGCACTTCTGTCCCTTATATCGGCCAGCTGCGGGAGTAAACGAACATGGACGCATCATCACCCCAGAAGGAGCTGGGACAAAACGCACATCTTCAATCTTCACGAAAGGTGCCCCGAGATATTCATACGGTCTTGCAGTACCAATAGCCGGACTTAAGGATGTATTGTTCCACAAACCACCTCCTGAATACATTTCGCAAGTAAACATACCTGGAATATCAGAAGCTGGTGCTATAACCCAAGGAAGTAAGTCTCGACCATAAGGAGAACACATAGCCGATATGACATGAAGAGGATATTTCGCGCCTATCTCGTTGTAATATAGCAAGCACAATTCGCCAAGAGTCAAACCATGACGATGCGCCACCTTAGGCGTCCATATATCCGATTCGATAGCAGGGATAGTTCCTTCCACCACTCTTCCGGCAGGATTGATATGATCCACGACATAGATGGCAGGAGCATCCTCTATTCGCGCACACATAGACATGAGCCGCATTACGTCACGCGTATAATTGAAATACCTCGCACCTACATCCTGAATTTCCACAACCACAGCGCTTAGGCCTTCGAGATCCTCAGCGCTGAAGTCAATATGGTTGGTATCTGGAGTTAACTCGGTATCGTGAGGCAAGAAAATCCCTTGAAGATTCCCTCTTTCGCGGAAAATATCATACAAATGACTACTGGTATATGGGTTCCAGCAGTTTTGCGTGCAGAAGCAGGCCACCTTACCCTCATGCAGCCCCTTATCAAGCTGCTCTTCTATCGGGCTTGTTCGGAAGGAAAACACGACTTTGCAATAGATATTACTTCATCAGCAAGGGCAGCAGCCTCATTCTCACTAGGAGCCTCTGCATATATTCTGATTATAGGCTCTGTATTTGAGCGCCTAAGATGAACCCACTTTCTCGCGGATTCAAAAGAAATCTTAACTCCGTCAATCGTATTAATATCCTCATCAGAGAATCTTGATTTTACAGTCTCAAGTATCTTATCAATTAGAGAGGAGTCACTCAGTTCAATTTTGTTCTTCGCTATATAGTATTGTGGGAGAGTAGCCTTGTACTCACTTACTTTCATCTTCTTGTGCGCGAGGTTACTCAAGAATAGAGCCACACCCACCATAGCATCACGGCCATAATGACTCGCCGGATATATCACACCACCATTGCCTTCTCCTCCTATTAATGCGCCAACTTCGTGCATCTTCGTAGTCACATTAACTTCGCCCACAGCAGCAGCGAAATATGTACCTCCATGAGCCTCCGTCACATCCCGCAGGGCTCGGCTGGAGCTCAGATTGGACACAGTATTTCTAGGCATGACACCAGCACTCTCGGCAATCGAAAGTAGATAATCTGCCACGGAGACAAGAGTATACTCTTCAACGAAAGGCTCACCGTTCTCACAAATAAACGCCAACCGATCCACATCAGGATCAACACTGATTCCAAGATCAGCCTTCTCACTTACCACGGTTGAGCTCAAACCAACAAGATTTGCAGGAAGCGGCTCCGGGTTATGCGCAAAATCCCCTGTCGGTTCGCCGTTCAGGACGATGCACTCTACGCCAAGTCTGTCAAGGAGCCGAGGCATAATAATTCCTCCGACAGAATTGATAGAGTCAAGAACCACCTTAAAGTGAGCATTTCTAACCGCTTCAGCATCCACAGCCTCAAGAGACAGCACGGAATCAATATGCTCATCCGTATAGTCATGCTCTTCAATATGTCCAAGCTCATCAACGCTAGCAAAAATAAAGTCTCCCCTTTCTGCCAGATCAAGAATCTCCTTTCCCTGCGCAGCAGACAGGAACTCACCGTTTTCATTTAATAGCTTTAGAGCATTCCATTGACGCGGATTGTGGCTCGCCGTAATAATAATACCACCGTCAGCACCAGCAAAGCGAACAGCAAGTTCAGTAGTCGGCGTTGAGGCGAAGCCACACTTAACCACATCCACACCACAGGAAACAAGAGTTCCGCACACGAGTTGCTCAACCATCTCTCCACTAATACGAGCATCGCGTCCAACCACTACCTTGTACTTATTACCTCCTCGTGGAGCAGCGACACGCCTTTTAAGACAATCACAATATGCGTATGTAAATTTTACGACATCCACAGGAGTAAGACCTTCCCCGCATGGACCTCCGATAGTACCGCGTATTCCAGATATGGATTTAATCAATGTCATAGCTCATCATTTTTAGTATTATATCTTGCAAAAATACAAAAAAATCCATACATTTGCACGATAATTCAAAACACTAGTGTAATATGAAAAAAGGAATTCATCCCGAAAACTACCGACTTGTAGCTTTCAAGGATATGTCAAACGACGAGGTATTCATCACCCGTTCCTGCGCTACCGCTAAGGAGACCATCACTGTTGACGGAGTAGAATACCCAGTAGTTAAGCTTGAGATTTCGAACACATCTCACCCATTCTACACCGGCAAGATGAAGATTGTCGATACCGCCGGACGAGTTGATATGTTCTATCAGAGATACAAGGCCCGCAAGAAATAATTTGCGTAGGTATTATCCGAAAGGCTGACCAAACCGGTCAGCCTTTTTTCATAGGATGGAACACACTAGCAGCCACAATAATGCCAAGTACTATAGCAAGCGTAAGTTTCACTGACATAAGGCCTGTCATAAATGCAGAATTAATCTGATTGGAAGCTATGTAATACGCACTCCAGAACACTCCGGCCCCTGGGATAAGAGGGAAAATGCCACAAATAAGAAAGACAGTACTCGGACACTTCAGCCTAACAGCAGCATAGCGAGATAGGAAAGCCACTACCGTAGCAGCTAAAAAAGTACTTCCAAAATCCCCCATTGGTGTAAAGCGACTCATTATTATAAATACAGTCCATCCAAGCATTCCAACAACCCCGGCAGGAAAATAAAATTTTCTCGGCACACCGAAAAGCACAGCAAAAAAAGATGTCCCCACAAGAGCAGCCAACATCTGTATAGGCACCTTCGCAGTAATAGGATTAATCACGGTCCCTTTAAGCTGTATAACTCCCCCTGCCATCCAACTGTGCACCACGAAAGCGAAACAAACCCCGATAGCTATGCATAGGAACATCATCAGAGCATCGGCAAGTCTGGTCATTCCGGCAAGATAATCTTCGTTGGCCACATCCCTTAGTCCATTAGTAAACGGCACTCCAGGAATAAGCAAAATCATGGTACCCACCACCATATTTCCAAGATTTGTCGAGGGTACTAGCTGATGGAACAATATACAAAGAACAGTGCCGATAAAGCCGCCACATATATTCCCAAGCGTTTTGGAAAGATATGGTCCTGACACTTTCATCGAGAAAAAGAAAAGCACAAGGGCCGATAGCAAGGAAGCCAGACAATCAAGAAAACTTCCCCCGAATATAATACAAAATCCAGCGCACCCAAGCCCAGCCCCGAGAAACTGCTCCCATTTAGGCTTAGAAGGGAGAGCCTTTATCTTCTCAAGACGCTCTTTCGCCTCGGAAAGAGGGATATGCCCTGAAGCTATCTTCCTGGAGAGTTGATTCACCTCCACAACCTTCTCCAGCCGAGCCCCCTTGATAGGAATAAACTCAGCATTGGCATAAGACCGGCCAGTCGTGAAAATACCATTGCTTAGCACAAAGAAATTCTCCCCCGATTCGCCATAGTTGCTAGCGATGCGCTCCATTGTCTCCTCAACTCTGGAGATCTCCGCACCATTCTCAAGGAGAATCCTCCCAGCATCAGAAGCGAACTTCAGAACATCTTCACTATTATTACGGCCATCCATACTCACCTTACAAGTTCTATTTCATATAGACGGGGCCAATATTTTCCGGTAAGATAGATTTTGCCACTGGAAGGGTCGCGAGCTATTCCGTTAAGCACATCGGTAGTGTTGGTACGCAGGTTTTTAGGAAGAAGGCCAGTACAGTCGATAACAGACTCGACCACGCCATCATCAGGATTAATGACAACAATCATATCTGTCATATACACATTGGCCCAGACCTTACCATCTATCCACTCAAGTTCATTGAGATACCTCACTGGTCGCCCATTCATCGTAACATTCACGCTTCCTGTCTGTTTGAGGTTCTTGTCAAGAAAATAAAGTCGCGAACTTCCATCAGAGGCTATCAGACGCTGTCCGTCAGTGGTCAGTCCCCACCCTTCACGCGGATACGAGAAAGTCTTCTCGTACTTTAGAGTTGCAGCATCATACACAAAAGCTACTTTATTGAGCCATGTCAGAATATACAACTTCTCATCAAGCACAACCGACCCCTCTGCAAAGTATTTTTCTCCGAAATCAAGCTTTCTGAGTACCTTTCCACTCTTAAGTTCCACCAACCGGATAGAGGACTCTCCAAACTGTCCAGTAGTTTCAATAAACCTTTCTCCATCAAACGAAAGCCCCTGCGTGTACGCCGATATGTCGTGCACGTACTCTGACACCACCTTAATCTTGTACTCACGGACTTTCGCACTACAAGACACGGCAAATGGCAGCATAAGAAAAATGAAACAAGAAAAAAAAGTACAACGGAAATTCATATCTCAAGTATTACCATTCCCATTCAAAACGTTCTATGTCTTCCTCAACCAAAGGGCAGCCAACCTGCACCTCAATAATGGAAAGATCCGCCCCATACGCTCTCACAGCATGAAGATGTCCGGCAGGAATGTTCAGCACATCTCCTCGAGAAACCGACCTTCTTTCTCCATCCAGCACAAATTCACCCTTTCCATCCACCACAGTCCACACTTCATTACGATGGCGATGAAGCTGATAACTTATGCATTTCCCATCCCTTATTTTCAACGACTTGGTAAGCATCATTGATCCATCATCATAGTCAGTAGAATCGAGGACACGATAACTCCCCCACCTTCTCTCTTCATACATCGGACGGTGCTGCATACTTCCTACATAATCCTTGATATATTCGCTGCGCTCCTTAGAGCAGACCATGATTCCATCCGGACTTGCAGCCACCACTATATCCTTAAGGCCCTCACAGAAAAGCGGCATCCCGAGCTCATTGATGGCACTAGTGCCCTCATTGTGATCACCCATCAGCACATTGCCTATATGTGTACCCGGAAGTTCCTCACACAAAGCATTCCACGTTCCCAAGTCCTTCCATACCCCCTCGTATCTGACTACAGCCACACTTTCTGCCTTCTCGACAACCTCGTAATCAAAACTAATCTTCGGGAACTCCCCATATCTGCCACGCAATTCGGAAAAGCTTTCTGCTTGCACATATCGGTCAACGAGTTTTCGCAAATAGCCAAGCCTAAACGAGAAAACTCCCCCATTCCACAAAGCACCCTGTCCAATCAACATAGTTGCCTTATCTAGAGAAGGCTTCTCTGTAAACCTCAACACCCTCATCACCTCACCCTCACATTCAGGAACAATATATCCAAACTTCTCACTCGGGCAGTCCGGACTAATTCCCATGAGCACTATATCAGCCAAATCCTCAGACACAGCCTGAGCCATCCGTCCTATCGTACTGAAATACCCATCTTCAGTAAACACATCGCACGGCATTACTACCACTACCTCATCATCAGAGCAATGCTTCTCCATGGATAGATAACTACATGCCAAAGCAATAGCCGGGAACGTGTCTCTCCTCTGCGGCTCTGTCACTATCCCAAGCCCATCGCCAAGTTGGTTAATAATGCTATCACGCTGGACAGCATTTGTAGCAAAAGTAAGTTCAACATCCAAAGACGAGTCCCTTATCTGTCTCACCACCCGCTGTATCATTGACTCCATCCCACCAGCTGGAGATTTAAGCAGCGGCAGGAACTGTTTGCTTCTAGCGTCATTGCTCAACGGCCACAGCCTCTTGCCGGAACCGCCGGAAAGTAATATCAGTTGCATGAATCGTTATTTTATTGGTTATCGTAGTTCAGCAATTTCATATATGAGGCGCTCCGTCTTTTCCCATCCAAGGCACGGATCGGTTATTGATTTTCCGTACACTCCACCACATGGCTTTTGAGCACCATCCTCTATATACGATTCTATCATCATACCCTTCACAAGCCGCCTTATGTCATCATTGTGTCTGGTACTATGAAGGACCTCCTTGGCAATACGAATCTGCTCAAGATATTTCTTCCCGGAATTGGAATGATTCGTATCCACCACTACAGCCGGATTCTCAAGACTGCTCTCCGCATACAGATCACATAGTGTAGCCAGGTCTTCATAGTGATAATTGGGATGAGTTATGCCATGCGAATCCACATATCCCCTCAATATGGCATGAGAAAGTTTATTGCCACGGCTTTCCACTTCCCAATTACGATATATAAAGGTATGCGGACTCTGCGCAGCCTGAAGAGCATTCATCATCACGGAAAGATTGCCTCCGGTCGGATTTTTCATACCCACGGGGATATCAAGTCCGCTAGCCGTAAGCCTATGTTGCTGATTCTCCACAGACCTCGCCCCTACTGCCACATAAGAAAGCAGATCGGAAAGATACTTGTGGTTTTCCGGATAAAGCATCTCATCAGCACACGAAAAACCAGTCTCGTTGATGGCTCGCATGTGAAGCTTCCTTATGGCTATCAGTCCCTTAAGCATATCCGCATGAGCCTGAGGGTCAGGCTGATGAAGCATTCCTTTATATCCGGCTCCCGTGGTGCGTGGCTTGTTGGTATAGATTCTCGGAACTATAACTATCTTATCCGACACCTTATCCTGCACAACCCTCAATCTGGTGATATAGTCAATTACCGCATCCTCCCTGTCAGCAGAACAAGGGCCTATGACAAGAAGTAGTTTATCGCTCTTTCCTGTAAAAATATCACGTATGGCAGCGTCGTTGATTCTCTTAGCTTCAGCGCCAGACTCCGACACCGGATACATCTCCTTTATCTCCTGCGGAATAATAAGTTTCCGCTTGAAATTCATATTCATTGAATATCCTCCACTTTATCATCAAAAAAGGACCGCCTCTGCGTGGACACTTCCATCATTCTCTTCATCTCTTCAAAGTCTTCAGACTCTATCGCGTCACGTAGACGCTTGAATTGCCCCATGAAAAGATCCATCTGCGAGAGCAGCTCTGCCTTGTTGTCAATAAAAAGTTCACTCCACATGCCAGCATTGATCTTGGCTATCCTTGTCAGGTCACGAAAAGAGTCTCCAGTATAATCCACAAGGTGCGACGACTCCTTGCAAGTCATCAGGGACACTGCTATACAATGAGTAAGTTGAGAGAGAAACCCTATCATCTCATCATGCATTTCCACATCAATTTCAGACACCCTTCTAAAGCCAAGAGCCTCGGCTATTCTTCTGACGACATGTATGGACTCAGGCTTATTCCCGTCTATGGGAGTGATGATAAAGTTAGCTCCATGGAATATTGCACAATCAGCATTTTCAATACCATACACTTCCTTTCCAGCCATAGGATGCGCCGGAACAAATTGAACATCCTGGCGCAGGATTCTCCCTATCCTATCCACTACGAAGCGCTTGACACCAGTCACATCCGTAATGACAACCCCGCTCTTGAGACAGTGCTGGAATTTCGCTATCCATTCCACGAATGCTGAAGGATAAAGAGCGAACACCACCACATCAAACCCTTTCACATAATCCTCATCCACCTCGCTCCGACCGTGGTCAATAAAACCATGCTCAAGAGCATACTTCACAGCTGCAGAACGACTATCAAGCCCACCGACCTCATATCCAGCAGCGCTCAAACCTTGTGCATACGAACCTCCGATAAGGCCGAGACCCACTATCAAAATCCTATCCATTCTTTTTCCCCCCACTCAAAAAATCCGTTCCGAATCGCATGGATAAAGCGTCACACGCGACCACAGCCACAAGAGCCGTAACGACAGGACAGATACGCCTAATAATTGCAGGATCGTGACGTCCCTTCAATGCAAGCGACACCTCTTCGTCATGACGGAAGTCCACCGTTTCCTGCATTTTAGAAATAGACGGGGTAGGCTTCACGGCCATGTTAAATACTATAGGCATTCCATTGGTAATGCCACCATTAATACCACCATTGTGATTAGAAATCGTAACAACATGCCCATCAGCAATGCGCATCTGATCATTAGCCTCTGAACCCCTCATCCCTGCAAAGGCAAAGCCACTGCCAAATTCTATTCCCTTGATTCCCCCGATGCCAAAAATCGCCTTAGAAATGACAGACTCCAAAGAGTCAAACCAAGGTTCGCCCACACCTGCTGGGAGTCCATCAATACAAGTCTGAATCACTCCACCCACAGAATCCCCATCAGCCTTAGCCTCGAGTATTGCCTCCTTCATATCATTTTCAACGCTCCCGATTACTGGAAAAACGGATGACTCCACCCTATCCATCTGCTCTCTAAGAGCCTTATTATCCTGAGCAAAAGGATAGTCATGCACCCCGGCACATTCAAGAATATGTGTTGCCACTCTGATATTCCGCGCCTCAAGGGCTTTTTGGCAGATAGCTCCGGCTGCCACAATTCCAGCCGTAATTCTCCCAGAGAAATGCCCTCCTCCACGCAAGTCCTCAAACCCATGATACTTAACTTCCGCCGTGTAATCGGCATGGGAAGGCCTGGCCACCCCTACAGGATAGTCAGAACTTCGTACATTGGCATTAGGAATTATAATAGACACAGGTGCGCCAGTGGTATATCCTTCATAAACCCCGCTCAGAATTTGAAAAACGTCCTTTTCCACACGGGCAGTGTCAGTAGCACCGGAAGGACGACGCCTCGAGAGCCTATCAGCGATAAAAGATTCATCCACTTCCACTCCAGGGGCCAAACCGTCCAATACGACGCCGACCACTGGACCATGACTCTCCCCGAATACAGTAAGTTGTACGTTGCTGCCTATTGTATTTCTCATATTATTCAGAATGATGCTACCAGTTTCAGCCTCTCGCACAGAGTCCCAAGTTCCTGCATCATGCTCCGACCGTCAAGGGTATTGATATTTCCGTCAAGTTCAATATAGAAATAGTAATTCCACATAAGGTCCTTCATGGGACGTGATCTAAGACTGCACATATTGAACCCATGCGAGCCAATGATATTTAGAGTCTTGGCAAGAGATCCTGCTTCATTTTTAACCGTAAACATCAGGATAAAGTGACTATCCATCCGCCTCTTTCCCGACGACAGGTTGAGAGACCGTGAGAAGGCCGCAAAGCGGGTAGTGTTCGTGCTGCTGGTATTGATATGCCGCTCAAGTATTTTCAGAGAATAGATAGAAGCACATTCTTCGCTTGCAATGGCTGCAACGGACGGATCATTCCTCTCAGCCACATACTTAGCAGAAACAGCCGTATTAGGGTACTCATGCCTAACATAGCCCTTGCTCTCTATGTATTCATCACACTGCGAAAGGGCCTGCGGATGGCTGATAACCTCTTTCACAGTATCCAATGAGGCGCCATCCACCCCAAGAAGATTCTGTACTGCCTCAAGCTCAATTATCTGATTTATATAAAGATTTCCAGAGAACATCAGGTCCGTTACCGCAGACACTTCTCCCGCAAAACTATTCTCCACCGGAAGCACAGCAATATCGCAGTCTCCATCCTCGCATGCCTTATATGCTTTAAAGAAGTCCGAATACGGTATCGTCCTGGAATTTGGAAACATCCGCGATGCCGCAATAGATGCAAAAGCACCTGGAATACCGCAATATGCCACTTTTAGACCTTTCGTTAGACGTTCCTGATATTTCTTCGAGATATTGATGATATCACGCTCAAATTCAACAAAATAGTCTCGGAGCACATCATCTTCCACAAGTTCAGAATTCCTTCTGATGACTTCAGCCTCGCGTACCGCATCCGTGATGGGCAGGCCATGCTCCATCTTGAAACGGGCGACCTCAGCACAGGCTCTCATACGATGAACGAAAAGCTCTGCAATATCGCAGTCAATCCCATTAATCTCTCTCCTTATTGATTCAAGGCGTCTGCTATCATCATCCATCGTATCATATTTTTGTACCCCCTAGGCGAATCGAACGCCTATCGTAGGAACCGGAATCCTAAATTTTATCCATTAAACTAAGGGGGCGAAACCGAATTACAAATATATAGATATTTTTCCGTATTTTTGCCAAAATTTTTTTAGCGAAAAGATATGAAGAGAGTTTTTATGTTCCCCGGACAGGGCGCTCAGTTTTCTGGTATGGGGAAAGACTTGTACGACAGCAGCCATAAGGCTCATGATATGATGGAACGTGCCAATGATGTTCTTGGATTTAGACTTACAGACATAATGTTCAACGGCACTGATGAAGAACTAAAAGCCACCAAAGTCACTCAGCCCGCGGTATTTCTTCACTCTGTCTGCAAGGCCCTATGCACAGAAGGGCTCCCGACACCGGACATGGTAGGAGGACACTCTCTCGGAGAGTTTTCAGCCCTTGTTGCCTGCGGAGCGGTAAACTTCGAAGATGCGTTGAAACTCGTTGCCGTGAGGGCAGAGCAGATGCAGAAGTGCTGCGAAAAAGTACCAGGCACAATGGCTGCCATCATAGGACTGCCTGACGAAACGGTCGAGAAAATATGCAGCGAGACCGACGGTCTTGTCATCCCAGCCAACTACAACTGCAACGGACAAATCGTAATATCAGGAGAGAAAGAGGCCGTCGAGAAGGCATGCGAATCTATGAAAGCCGCAGGCGCCAAAAGGGCTCTTCCTCTAAGTGTAAGCGGGGCCTTTCACTCTCCCCTCATGGAGCCGGCACGTGTAGAATTAGCCAAGGCTATAGATGCTACAGACATCCACATGCCACTCTGCCCTATTTACCAAAATGTTACCGCTAGTGCAGAAACAGATCCAGTACGCATAAAGCAGAACCTGCTTCTTCAGTTGACCTCCCCTGTCAAGTGGACTCAAACTGTAAAGAATATGCTCTCAGATGGCGCCACAGAATTCCGCGAATTCGGCCCTGGAGCAGTTCTTCAAGGCCTGGTAAAGAGAATTTCAGCAGCCGAGGGCGTCGAAGTTGCTATCCTTGGATAACAACTTTCCCGAATCCCGCATTTTTAAGAACTTCCGCTGCACCCGCAACATTCTGGCTCAGACAAACGGTGTATGCGGAAGGTTCTCTTCTTATAGGATAATGCCCGCGCTGAAACTCGAATCCCTCAGGATTTTCACGAAGCAGAGCATCATCCGACATTATATCATAAGTCCTCAGCAAAGCCTGCCCAAGCACCCACTGACAGTCACGACCTTCAGTATCCATCATTATTTCAAGACCGGTTTGTGGAGCCGGCACCAGATCCGGATACCAGTCATTGAGCGGAAGGCCGAAATACCGTGAAATCGCCCGGACTGCCATAGCGGTCCCCATCGCCTTGCCATCAGCACTATATCCAGCGATATGAGGTGTAGCTATTGAGCAAAGGCCGAGCAGTTCTCGACAGACCCGGGGTTCGTTCTCCCACACATCCAGCACCGCACTGATACGTCCAGATTCCAACTCTTCCAAAAGGGCCATGTTGTCCACTACCGCCCCACGGGAACTATTAATCAGTACAGCACCGTTTTTTAGAGATCTAAGTCTTTTGGCATCAAATAGATGCATAGTAGGCCACTGCCCGTCCTTTACCAGTGGGACATGCACAGTCACGACATCACAGCATTCGCATATCCTGTCTATGCTGACATAGCCCCCACTTTCCTCCGCAGTGGCACGAATAGGGTCGCAGACAAGCACCTCCATCCCAAGAAGATGCCCGAGTCCAATTACTTTCGACCCCACATTCCCAGCACCAACTACGCCAAGCTTCTTTCCACTCAAATCCAAGGAAAAGCGCCTTGAAATCTCGCATAGCGCCGAAGCCACATACTGCCTCACAGAAGACGAGTTGCAACCGGGAGCATTGACCCAATCCACACCATGGGAAGCACACCACTCTGTATCAATATGATCAAAGCCAATGGTCGCAGTAGCAATCAATTTCACTTTTGACCCGGCGAGCAATTCAGAGCCGCACATAGTTCTTGTCCTCGTAATCAGAGCATCAGCATTACGGACATCCTCGCAAGTAGTCATGGCGCCTGGCTTATAGACCACCTCGGCATAAGGTTCAAGCACCCCTTTCAGAAAAGGGATTCTGTCATCACAGACTATCTTCATCGTGTATTATTTTGAGTTTCCAAAGGTACTTATTTGGCAGGCATAAAAAAAGAAATCCATAAAGATTTACAGAGTTTTTTCTTTTTGGAATTATCTTTGAATAATCGCGGAAATAATAGTATATTTGTGCGTATATATGTTAAATGGCGAAAGTCAGATTATAACTAAAACCAAAATATTGATATCATTATGGCAAAAGAAAAGAAATTCATCACCTGTGATGGTAATCAGGCTGCCTCAAATATCGCTTACCTTTTCAGCGAGCACGCAGCCATTTACCCTATCACACCATCTTCAACAATGGCTGAGAATGTTGACGAGTGGGCCGCTCACGGCAAGAAGAACCTTTGGGGCGAGACCGTAAAGGTTACGGAAATGCAGAGCGAGGCCGGTGCTGCCGGTGCCGTCCATGGTTCACTTCAGGCTGGCGCCCTTACTACCACCTACACGGCATCTCAGGGTCTTCTCCTGATGATTCCAAATATGTACAAGATTGCAGGCGAGATGTTGCCAGCGGTGTTCCACGTTTCAGCACGTGCCCTCGCCTCCCACGCCCTCTCCATTTTCGGAGATCACCAGGACGTGATGGCATGCCGTCAGACGGGATTCGCCATGCTGGCTTCAGGCTCCGTTCAGGAAGCCCAAGACCTTGCAGCTGTGGCACATCTTTCTGCAATCAAGTCCTCAATTCCGTTCCTCCACTTCTTTGACGGATTCCGCACATCGCACGAGATCCAGAAGATAGAGGCCATTGACGAAGAAGATCTCAAGAAGATGGTCAGCGAAAAAGCTCTTGAGAACTTCCGGGCACGCGCCCTCACTCCGGAATCACCTGTGACAAGAGGAACAGCACAGAACGGAGACGTATATTTCCAAGCTGTCGAGTCCCGCAACCAGGCATACGAAGCCGTTCCGGATATCGTAGCCCGCTACATGGGAGAGATCGGAGAGCTCACAGGTCGCCAGTATCGTCCATTTGAGTACTATGGAGCACCTGATGCTGAATGCGTTATCGTAGCCATGGGTTCCGTTACCGAGACAGCAAAGGAGACAGTAGACTATCTCGCCACCCGTGGACGCAAGTACGGAGTAGTAACGGTTCATCTATACCGTCCTTTCTCCGAGAAATACCTTCTCAAAGTACTTCCTAAGAGCGTAAGAAAGATTGCAGTCCTTGATAGGACAAAAGAGCCAGGAGCGCTTGGAGAGCCTCTCTTCCTCGATGTCAAGGCACTCTTCCAGGGCAAGGAAAATGCTCCTATCGTAATCGGAGGACGCTATGGTCTTTCATCCAAAGATACCACCCCTGCACAGATTATCGCAGTATTCGACAACCTGGATCGCAAAGAACCAAAGACAGACTTCACCATAGGCATTCTTGATGATGCTACATTCAAGAGCCTTCCTACAAAGGGTGAGATCTCTATCGTCAAGAAAGGAACCACAGAGTGCAAATTCTACGGACTCGGTTCAGACGGTACTGTAGGTGCCAACAAGAACACCATTAAGATTATCGGTACACACACTGACCTCTATAGCCAGGCTTATTTCGACTATGACTCCAAGAAATCCGGTGGATACACATGTTCACACCTTAGATTCGGAAAATCTCCTATCAAGGCTCCTTATCTTGTGAACACTCCTGATTTCGTAGCGTGCCACGTTCCTTCATACCTTGAAAAATACGATGTTCTCAAGGGCATCAAGGAAGGCGGCAGTCTCCTTCTTAACTCCCTCTGGAATGAAGAGGAGACCCTCGAAAGGATTCCTGATTTCGTAAAGTCAGTAATCGGTCGCAAGAAGATTAAGCTTTATATCATCAATGCTACCAAGATTGCAGCAGAGATTGGACTTGGCGGACGCACCAACACCATTCTCCAGAGTGCATTCTTCCGTATTACAGGTATTATCCCCGTTGAAGACGCGGTCAAGTACATGAAGGACGCCGCCCTCAAGTCCTATGGCAAGAAGGGCGAGAACGTAGTCAACATGAACTATGCAGCCATTGACCGTGGAGGCGAATATGTTGAGGTGAAAGTTCCTGCAGAGTGGGCCAACATTAATGCCAAGTTCGTCAATCACAACGCCAACCGTCTTGCTACGCCATTCGTCAAGGAGATTGCAGACGTAGTCAACTCACAATGCGGAGACACCCTTCCTGTAAGCGCATTCCTTCCATATAAGGACGGCACAATGCCAGCAGGTACAGCAGCATACGAGAAACGTGGCATCGCAGTCAATGTTCCTGTATGGGATGCGGAGAAGTGTATCCAGTGCAACACTTGTGCATTCGTTTGTCCTCACGCAGCTATCCGTCCGTTCCTCCTCACCCCAGAGCAGGCTGCCGAAGCGCCAGCAGGAGTCAAAATGGCAGATGGTAAGGCCAACCTTAAAGAATACAAATATGCCCTTTCAGTTTCAGTAGCAGACTGTACCGGATGCGGCAACTGCGTGGATGTATGCCTCGCAAAGGACAAGGCTCTCTCTATGCAGCCTTATCTTGACAATACTGCCGAGCAGGAGAGCTTTGACTATCTCAACACTAAGGTCGGCTACAAGACTCCGTTCGACCCTAAGTCGAATATGAAGAACGCTCAGTTCGCACAGCCATTGTTCGAGTTCTCCGGAGCATGCGCAGGATGTGGTGAGACCCCTTATATCAAGAATATCACCCAGCTATTCGGTGACCACATGATGATTGCCAATGCCACTGGATGTTCATCCATCTATGGAGCCTCATTCCCTGCATCACCTTATTGCACAGACGCTCACGGACACGGTCCAGCATGGGCAAACTCATTGTTCGAGGACTTCTGCGAGTTCGGTCTTGGTATGAGACTTGGTTCAGAGCGCATTCGTGAAACAGTCGGACACCTCATGACAAAGGGTCTTTCATGCGAGTGCTGCAGCGACGAAATGAAAGCCCTCTTCCAGAAGTGGCTTGACAACAAGAATGACTACACCGTGACACGCGAAGTTTGCGACAATCTTGTTCCTCTTATGGAGGCATGCGGATGCGATACATGCAAGGCTCTGCTTAAGCTTAAGCAGTATATTCCAGCACGCAGCCAGTGGATCTTCGGAGGAGACGGTGCAAGTTACGACATCGGATATGGTGGACTTGACCATGTGCTCGCTTCTGGAGAGAACGTAAACATTCTCGTACTTGACACGGAAGTTTACTCTAATACAGGTGGACAGTCTTCCAAGGCTACCCCAGCAGGAGCTATTGCCAAGTTTGCCGCTTCTGGAAAGAAGATCCGCAAGAAAGACCTTGGAATGATGGCCATGAGCTACGGATATGTATATGTAGCACAGGTTGCCATGGGCGCAAGTCCAGTTCAGTATATGAACGCTATCAAGGAAGCTGAGGCTTATGACGGACCATCCCTTATCATTGCCTATGCACCATGTATCAACCATGGTCTTAAGGCAGGTATGGGCTTGAGCCAGAAAGAGGAGAAGCTTGCCGTTGAGTGCGGATACTGGCACCTCTATAGGTACAACCCAATGCTTGAGGAAGAGGGTAAGAATCCATTCACCCTTGACTCCAAGGAACCAGACTGGACCAAATTCCAGGATTTCCTTAAGGGCGAAGTACGTTTTGCATCCCTTTATAAACTCTTCCCTGAGAATGCCGCAGAACTCCTCGAGAAGACAGAAGAGTTTGCAAAGCTCAGGCTTGAAAGCTACAAGAGGCTTGCAGGAAAATAATAAATAATAATTATTGTTATTTAAATAAATTTGATATATCTTTGCAGTGTACTATTGAAGTGTTACACTGAATAAATATCAAATGAAAAAGAAAATTCTTTTGATTGCAGCGGTGCTCTTCAGCACCGCTGCTTTTGCATTCGGACAGAGTATGCCGAATCTACCTAACGATCCCGCAACTAAAGTTGGAAAACTTGAAAATGGGATGACCTATTACATAAGGCACAACGACAAACCGGCTGGACGCGCAGAGTTCTACCTGGCCACCAATATCGGAGCCATTCAGGAAACTCCGGATCAGGATGGACTGGCACATTTCCTTGAGCACATGTGCTTTAACGGAACCAAAAATTTCCCAGGTAAGGGGATTCTTAATTGGCTCGAAAGCATAGGAGCTTCATTTGGAGGCAACGTAAACGCTTCCACAGGCGTGGAACAAACCATTTACTTGCTGAACAACATTCCGCTTGTACGTCCGACCGTAGTTGACACTTGCCTTCTTATCATGCATGACTACTCACACTTCGTCACATGTGACCCGAAAGAAATTGATGCAGAAAGAGGTGTCATTCTCGAAGAGAAACGTTCCCGCAACACCGCAGACTGGAGAGTTCGTGAAGCTTCAAGCAAATATATCTTCGGTGACACCAAGTATGCTACCACGACTGTTATAGGAAGTGAGGAGAACCTTAAAACATTCAAGCCGGAGAGCCTCACCAATTTCTACCATACATGGTACCGCCCAGATATGCAGGCGCTCGTTGTGGTCGGAGACTTCGACGTTGATGAGGTCGAAACCAAAATAAAGAAAACATTCGCTGATATCCCAGCAGCAGAGAACCCAAAAGAAAAGGATGTCATCCGCATACCAGAAAACAAGGAGCCGATAATCGGCATTATCACCGATAAAGAGCTCACAACTACTGACATCACTGCATATTGGAAGAGCGAGCCTCTTCCAGAGGAGATGAACAGTACCACTCTCGGGCTTCTTTCTGATATTCTTAAAGACGTGGTCAGCACGGCCATGAATGAAAGGTTCAATGACCTCTCTAACAAGAGTGACTCTCCTTTCATCTCCAGCGGATTTGGATTCGGCGAGTTATGCGAGACTTGTGAAGCCACACTGTCACAGGTTACCGCCAAGGAAGGCAAAGCACTTGAAGCACTTGAGGCTATGCTCACGGAATGCAGAAGAATGACTCTGTACGGATTCAGCGAAAGCGAGATAGAAAGAGCAAAGACAGAGATTCTTTCTCAATACGAATCAGCAGCCAAAAAGGCTGACACTCGCAAAAACAGCGAATTCGTCATGGGCATGGTTTACAACTTCTTTGACAACAAGCCATTCATGGATCCACAAGCAGAGTATGAACTGCTCAGTCAGATTATGCCTCAGTTCACTGCACAAATGGTAAATGAGTCTGTCAGAGAAATGAATCTTGACGAAAACCTTGTTCTTATCTGTACTGCCCCTGAACGCGATGGAAAAAATGTGCCTACCGAAGAGGAACTAATGTCAGTTGTTAAGAAGGTGCAAAGCGCGGAAATATCAAGAGCGGAAGGAGAAGAGATACCAAGCGAAATACTCGACCCGGCAAAGATCAAGTCAGGAAAGATCAAGTCAAGCACTGAAGGCCGTTACGGCTCTACCGTACTTACACTAAACAACGGAGTAAGAGTAACCCTCTATCCTACTGACCTGCAGAAGAATAGGATTACCTTCACATTTACAAAAGACGGTGGAAAGAACATCATTCCAGTTTCTGACATTGATTCATTCAATGACAACATTTGGTCATCCTATATCAGCAATAGTGGGGTATCATCATTCTCTGCTAGTACACTGACAAAGATGCTAGCCGGCAGACAATTGTCTGTAAATCCGTTCATCAGCAATTACAGCCATGGAGTATCAGGCTCTGCCACAGTGAAGGACTTAGAAGCCGCGATGCAGCTCTTCTACCTCTTTGTTACCGCACCGCGCTTCGATGAGAACGACTTCAAGGTAAGTCTGTCACAGCTCGAAACCGTGCTTCCTAACCTTGTAAATACGCCAAACTACAAACTCCAGCAAGCACTCTACAACAGCGTATTTGACTCACCAAGAAGAAGCCTTATCAACTCTGAGATTCTTGCGAAAGCAAACCTTGACGTAATTGAGAAATACTACCGGCTTCTATTTAAAGGAGCCTCTGGTGCACAAATGTACATTGCCGGAGACTTCAAGATAGAGGATATCAAGCCTCTTCTTGAGAAATATGTCGCTTCTCTTCCTAAGGGTAAAAAAGCTGCTACAAACGAGTACATGGGTGATCTGTATGTGGACGGCATAAAGGTAAACGACTTCAAGACAGCCATGGAGACACCAATGGTGACAGTTTACCAGATGTATAACGTCAAGACTCCATATTCAGTGAAAGACGAGGTTGCGTTCAGTGCTTTGTCATACATTCTGAATATGGTATACACAGAGACACTTCGCGAAGAGGAAGGCGGCACATACGGAGCATCAGCTAACGCCCAGTGCATATTCGAGCCTATCTCGCTAAAGGCCATGGAAATCGCTTTCCAGACCAATGTCGAGCAGGCCGACAAACTTCGCGAACTCGCTAAGTCAGGATTCTTGGCAATTGCAAAGGACGGCCCAGATGCTGAAAAGTTCGAAAAAGCTGTAAACAACCTCAAAAAGGAGATTCCTGAGAGCAGGCACAACATCAGCTATTGGAGCAACGCACTCAGCACATCAGACAAACTCGGAGTTGATTTCAATGCTGAATATGAAGCTGCAGTCAACACGCTTACAGCAGCAGACGTACAGGAGGCAGCAAAAAGCCTAATCTCGTCTGGCAACCTCATCGAAGTTATAATGAGACCTGAATAATATTTTTTCTGCTATATGATAAACCCCCGAAAGTTATCAATTAACTCTCGGGGGTTTCATTTACTGGCAGCCGCTCTCTTGTTGTATTATCCGACTGCAGAGATCTGGAAAAAGTGATGCTAAACAAACGGAAGAAGGAAAGAGACGAATATTTGATTACTTTTAAAGATCAGCCTTACTGGGGCACGTTATAGATTTAGGTGCTTTCACGACTGGAATGTGGTATCAAGAGTTGTGGACTACTCCTATGATAGCGAGGTTTCACGCTACATACATTTTCAAAAAACACTAAAATATCATATCTTTGCCGCTTGATTATGGCAAAGTACAATATCTTGTTTGTATGCCACGGGAATATATGTCGAAGCCCAATGGCAGAATTCATACTTAAGGCTTTGGTAAAATCCAAAGGCCTAGAATCAGAATATCACATAGAGTCAGCAGCCGTATCTGAAGAGGAAATTGGCAATAGCATCTACCCGCCAGCAAAGCGGTGTCTGACGCAGCATGGAGTATGGTTTGATCCAGCCAAAACCGCAAGGAAAGTCACTGCATCCGACTACTCACGATTTGACAGGATAATATGTATGGATAGCAGCAACTTACGACTCCTGAAGTATATAATACCGTCAGATCCGGATGGGAAAGTTCACCTGATGATGTCATACACAGGTAGGAGCAGAGATGTAGCTGATCCATGGTATACAGGAGATTTCGAGACAACATTTCAAGATATACTTTCAGCCTGTGAATCCATGCTGAAGCGACAAGAAATATGAACACGGTGAAGACGGACGGCCGGTTTATCGGATATATAGCAGGTATTGTCGCCGGAGTAGCTTATGGTCTCAATCCCCTTTTTGCGCATCCGCTGATGAGCAATGACGTGAGCGTCCCGTCAATGCTGTTTTTCCGCTATCTCTTTGCTATGATATGCATGGGAGTCTTGATGTCAGTCAGCAAGGAAAGTTTCCGACTCAGACGATCAGAAATAACTACTGTTCTGATACTTGGAGTATTGTTTGCATTCAGCAGTCTGTTTCTGTTCCTCTCATACAAATACATACCATCCGGCCTGGCCACAACACTTGTATACCTTTACCCTGTTTTTACGGCTCTCATAATGGTGTTTCTGCATGAGTATCCAACATGGCGCGTATGGCTTAGCATTGCTGCGACATTCACAGGCGTAATTCTACTATGCATGCCCAAAGGAGATGTCAGCCTCAACATGCTTGGACTGTTGCTTGCTGCCTCAAGCGCATTGAGCTACGCACTCTATCTTGTAATAGTAAACAAATCCAAATCGATAAAGGAACTTTCCGAACATACACTGACTTTCTATGCACTTGGAAGCGGGGCAGTGATCTTTCTGATATTCAATTTCGCTGGAGGCAACTCCAACCTGATACATGGCATCAATAGTCCGATACTTTGGGCTAACCTGATCGCGCTCGGAATTTTTCCAACCATGGTTTCACTTCTCGCATTGGCAGTATCCACACGACGGATCGGAGCCACCAAGACATCCGTACTCGGAGTTTTTGAGCCATTGACCGCCATCTTCATCGGAACTTTCATATACGGAGAGCCGATGACCTCAAACATGGTCATCGGTGCCGCAATCTGCGTTATCGCAGTATTGTTTATGGTAGTATCAGGGAAGAAGAGCTAATCCCGTCGGAAAATATCCCTCGTATAGACCTTATCCATCACATCAGAGAGTTGTGAGTCACATCTATTGGCAATGATAGCATCACTACGACGCTTGAACTCCTCAATACTCCCCACCACTTCACTTCCGAAGAAAGTCGTACCAGGCTCAAGGGTCGGTTCATAGATAATAACCTGGGCTCCCTTTGCTTTTACCCTCTTCATAACACCCTGAATGGAACTCTGCCTAAAGTTGTCAGAATTTGATTTCATCGTAAGCCTATAGACTCCTATTGTCACCTTCTTTTCAGATGCCTCATTCCACGTGCTATTAGCACTATAATACCCGGCTTTCTCCAGTACCCTATCTGCGATAAAATCCTTACGAGTGCTATTGCTATCCACTATGGCACGTATAAGGTTCTCCGGCACATCGCTATAATTGGCAAGAAGCTGCTTGGTATCTTTAGGAAGGCAGTATCCGCCATAGCCAAAGGACGGATTGTTGTAATGCGTACCGATACGAGGATCAAGACAGACTCCTTCTATTATCGCTTTGGTATCAAGCCCTTTCATCTCTGCATAAGTATCAAGTTCGTTGAAATATGAGACTCGAAGAGCAAGATATGTATTGGCAAAGAGTTTCACCGCTTCCGCCTCCGTGGTATTCATAAACAACACCGGAACGTCCTCTTTAAGTGAACCACCCTTGATAAGAGAAGCAAAAGAATGGGCAGACTTCTCAAGGAAAGTATTATTGTGGTCATACCCGACAATGATCCTTGACGGATAAAGGTTGTCGTAAAGGGCTTTGCTCTCACGGAGAAATTCCGGAGCGAATATAATATTTGGCACGACTACCTTCATCGTACCATCAGACTGACGCTCACGATAAGAGAACCTAGCGCGGACAGATTCCGTATACCCCACAGGAATAGTGGATTTGATAACCATCACAGCATCCGGATTGACTTCAAGTACAAGTTCAATAACCTCCTCCACATGCGAAGTATCAAAGAAGTTTTTCTTACTATCATAGTTAGTAGGCGCGGCAATCACCACGAAATCAGCATCACGATATGCTGCACGCCCATCCAAAGTAGCAGTAAGATTGAGCTCTTTCTCTGCGAGATATTTCTCGATGTACTCATCCTGAATCGGAGACTTCCGGCTGTTAATAAGATCCACTTTTTCCGGAATAACATCCACCGCAATCACTTCATTCTTCTGAGAAAGAAGGGTTGCGATACTCAAACCGACATACCCTGTTCCCGCTACTGCAATTTTCATAATTACTCTGCTCAAGTTCCGCAAGTTTCATATTCTCCAAACACTGCGCGGCTTGCGAAACCACTTCATCAGCACAGTGTTTGTGTACGATTATCTAATACTCACAAAGATAACAAAAAAAGGTGACTCTACGAAAGAGTCACCTTTGAATATGTACCACAAAACAATTTAGAACTTAATCCACTTGGATAGGTCTGTTTTTCCCTCAAACAGTTCCGCTTTAGTCACAATTGTATTGGCATCCTCCTTCCCGAGAAGGAACTTATCCACAAAAGCTTCCACTTCTGGATACTGTGATTTAGGCAGCATACAGTGAGGATGGCCACCATTGATAGAATAGCCCATTCTGTCTTCCACTCCAAATTTCTCCCACACTTTACGAGCCGCATTCATAGAAACATAGCCGGACTCATCAGCAAGCCAAGGATAGTCCGTATTACCAAGCATCAGAAGAGCACGAGGGAAAACCATTGCACAGAGTTCATGACGGTCATAAGGCAGTTTATTGACATTTTCTCCGCTAAACTTATCCTTAAAACTAGTCATAAACCAATTGTAATCCGTGTGTTCAAGATCTTCCACATTTTCAAGAGTACGGGATACTCTCCACGCAGCGGCTCCACCACCACCTGGCTCCTGAGCTATAGTCAAAGCAACCCTTTCATCAAACGCACCGCAGAACAAGGCCATCTTTCCAGCATAAGAGCAGCCTGTAACGCCAATATGTTTCGTATCAATGTTAGTAACTTCCGGGCCAAGAATCTGAAGTCCATCAATGATTCGGCTAAATCCCCACGCCCACTCGATATAGGCGCCATTCGCCTCAAGTTCAGGGAACAAACGATCAAAGGAATATGATCCGCGTGAATCATGTGGTCCCCACTGGCCGTAATTGCAGACCTGACGCTCGTTAAAGTCCATCAAGGCTATTGGACGCTCTGTAAAAATCTCTCTTGGAAGAGACATCCGGCTCGACCCTATCATAATAGGATACGGGCCAGGAACATCTGTGTCAGGATAAAAGATTCTTGAGAATAGTGAAAGAGTCTGACCATTGACCGTAACATCCACGAAAAGTGTATCTCCGCTCATTCTGGCCTCTATGTTTTCTCTGTCAGTGACTGGCTTGGTACCAGTCTCATAGTACTGAATCATCGCAGAGATTTCATTACGACGCTTTTCCCAGTCTTTAAAACTCTTCACCTCGCCTTTTCCAGAAGCCCAGGCAAACGGAGAAGGAAGATCCTCTATCGGATTATCGAGTCCAAACTCTGGAAATTCTAATTTACCACTTGTCAGATACTTCGCACCAGTATTTTCCTCTTCATATACAAGAGGAAGCTCCTTTTGTTCACACTTGCACGATGCAAGCAGCATCGTGCACATGAAAGCACAAATTGATATCAATCTACTATTCATACCAAATCATTAAAGTACCTGAAAATCAAGCGCCTTGAGGTCTTTGTCCGCAGAAGAAGAGCCGTAAAGAATCTGATACTTACCAGGAAGTATCGAAAGTCCATCCACCTTAGAATCATAGTATGAGAATGAATCCGGACGAAGGGTAATCTTCACATTAGCACTCTTTCCAGCCTTAAGCGCCACCTTCTTGAAACCCTTAAGTGCCTTGATCGGAGCATCAGGATTATCAAGACTCTTTACATATACCTGGACAACCTCTTCTCCGTCTACAGAGCCGGTGTTAGTCACGGGAACAGTTATATCAACACCGTTTCCAGCCTTCACGGATGACTTGGAAAGTTTAGCCTCGCCATATCCGAAAGTAGTGTAACTGAGACCATATCCGAACGGATAGAGCGGGGTTCCCTTGAAGTATCTGTAAGTTCTTCCTTCCATATCATAATTCATGAAATCAGGGAGCTGATCAGTAGAAGCATAGAATGTCACAGGAAGTTTTCCAGAAGGATTATAATCTCCGAAGATCACATCGGCAAGAGCATAGGCTCCACCCTGTCCAGCATACCATGCCTGAATAAGAGCATCATACTGGTCCTCGACAGAAGCAAGAGCCATTGCGGAACCAGAGCAGTTCACAAGCACAACAGGTTTGCCTGTAGCGTGCATTGCCTTAAGGAGGGACTGCTGAATCTTAGGGAGTTCAATATCAGGGCGGTCGCCACCCTCACCTTCCTGCTGAGCAGTAATACCTCCTACAACAATTATAGCATCAGCATCAGAAGCCATGGCAGCAAGAGCATCGAAATCAGGACGCTCACGCTTGCAGAATACAGCTGAAAGCATAGCAAAAGCACCTGAACCTCTTACATACTCAACTTCTACATTGACAGGTTTTCCAGCAGTAACATCAAATGACTTGTACTGAGGCACACCCCACCTGCGCATACGTCCGCTTGCAGAGGCTTTCTCAACCACTTTTCCGTTAACTTTCAGCACATAGCCATTGTCAGAACTGATATTGTAACTGAGTTTGCCGGTAAAATCAGGAGTATAACTTCCAGTCAGTTTTACAGCCACATCATCAGCATCAACACCTTCTGCAAATCCCCATGCTCCGAATGTGCTGAAATTAATCTCTTTATCGTAGTAACGCTCAAGTTTAGCCTTGCCTGCAATCTTTTTATCTCCATAGAAAGAGGCAAGTAGGCCTTGCCCGCCATTGAAATCTGCAAGGACATTGGTAGTATTAAACTCATCTTCAAGCTCACAGGCCTTAGAGTAAACCACCTCTGCGCCAGGGACAGCACGCTTGATTCCCTCAAGGATAGAGCGCTTGTGCTCCTCTGTAGGAGTACCACCGTAATTTCCATTGAGCATTTCAGCATTGTCGGCATTAGGACCGAGAACAAGGAGTTTCTTCACATCCTTTGAGAGAGGGAGAACGCTTTCATTCTTGAGAAGAACCATTGACTCGCGTGCACTCTGAATGGCAAGCTGGTCATTGGATTCGCTGCTAATCACCTCTGGACCAAGATTTGCCCAAGGAAGCATATCCGCAGGATCGAACATTCCAAGTTCAAATCTTCCAGTAAGCACTTTCTTTACATGACCATCAAGATCAGACTCCTTGACCAGACCATCCTTGAGAGCGTCCTTCAGAGAAATAAAGCTGATGCCACATTCAAGATCAGTCCCATGCAGGATAGCATCAGCTGACGCATGCTCGGCATCAGGATGAGTCTCGTGCTGGCCCTTGGTGTAGAAATTATTGATAGCATCGCAATCGGTAAGAACGATAGCATCATAGCCCCATTTATTACGGAGAATATCCACAAGAAGCCTATCGTTGGTACAACATGGAACTCCTTCATAACGCTGATAAGCGCACATGACCTCTCTAACATCAGCTTCTGTAACAAGAGCCTTAAAAGCGGGAAGGTATGTCTCCCAAAGATCGCGCTGGGATACGCTCACATCCATCCTGTGACGAAGTGGCTCCGGACCGCTGTGCACCGCATAGTGCTTGGCGCAGGCATGAGTCTTATAATACTTGTCATCATCGCCTTGCATACCCTTAACGGTCTGGATACCCATGACACTTGAAAGATAAGGGTCCTCGCCTGGAGTCTCCTGACCTCTTCCCCACCTCGGGTCTCTAACGATATTCACATTCGGACACCAGAAAGAAAGCTCTGGATTGCCAGGATAATACCTTGCACCGAAATCCACATTGAATTCTCTTTCAGAACGATTCCAATTGGCTCTCGCCTCGTCAGATACGGTAGTGAACACATCGTACATCAAGTCCGGATTGAATGTGGCTGAAAGGCCGATATACTGCGGGTAAACGGTATATCCATCCTGACGGACTCCATGACAAGCCTCACTCCACCAGTTGTAAGAAGGAATACCAAGACGATCTATGGAGATGTTCTTGTTCATCAGAAGCCCCACTTTTTCTTCCGGAGTCAGCAAAGACATAAGATTCTCTACGCGCTCTTCGGTAGAAAGCTTAGGATTCTGAAACGGATACTCATAATTCTGCTTGGGACCACAAGAGGCAACCCCAAACAGAAGCGCAGCCGAAGCTGCAAGCTTTACTACGTTTTGATACATAAATTAATGGTTATAGTTATTAAATATCAACTCTTTGTATGGCCTTAAAGGATCATTTGTAAATATTTCAACCTTAAAACTATCTCTCATCGAACTTGCGCTAACCCGACATTTCTCACCTGTTCTGAGTTCAGTACCGGCTTTAAGAGAGCACTCAACGTCATTATCATGGTTAACCGCAAGAATGACAAGATCCCCCTTCCCTGTATTGGAAATTTCAATAGCCCCCGAATATGACTTTGAGAGAAAAGACTTTTTCAGATGCGCCACTGACGGATAAGTCAGCATCGACGGAGAAAATGAAGCATTTTTCAATCTACCAAGTAAAATCCGCTCCACAGATATATCGTGGCCAACCTTTCTCCCGTCCACATATAGATATACGTGGTCATTTCTCATTTGATAAACATCAGGAGTATCCGGGATAGAGCTAATCAAAGTAATGCTTACACTGCTTTCCGGCTCAATATACTCTGGACATACTACCGAAAGAGATGATGATGAAGACTCGGCACTAAGACGAACCCGCTCTTTCCCAAGATTAGCTACTTCCACGATTTTCTTCAAGGTCTCTCCCCAATAAGAATAGCCGAAATGCACGGTTCCAACATCCGCTCGCAATTCATTGCCAAGGACAATCGGGAACTTTCTGGCAAGTGAATTATCCGAGGACTTAACATCAGCAGTAATACTTAAAGTAGAAAGATGAGTGCCGTCCTTGGAGTAAATATCCACAGTCCTATAGACAAGCGAAGAAGCTCCAGAGGGGTCAAAAATCACATCAACACTCCCCCGTTGTCCGGGTTTCAGAGATTTTGGGGAAAGTTTGGCCGTAACACAAGAACAACTCGGCACTGGCTCGAGCAGTTCGACAACCGCATCGGAACAATTTATAAACTCAAAGGAATGATACAACCGGCCATCAGTCTCACTGACGACACCGAAATCGTGCTCCTCAGAATTGAAACTGATTAAAAAAAAGCCCTCTTGACCATGAAGAACCATAGGAAACAAGAGGGCAGTAGCAACAAATAATTTAACCAATTTAACCATTCGATGCAAATATAGCACTATTGCCACGAAAACGCAAAATACAACTTGAACAAAAATTTATCACCACGTAACATTACTTAGAAAAATAACGCCAACAACGACAATCCCATACGAAATTAGTGATTTTAAAGCACAAGAGCAATAAAAGAGGACACAAAAGAAAGGAAAGATTTTACGAATATATTTGACATTCTCCATATCTTTGTAAAAATTCAAATGATAGTCTCCACAATCGAGATTTCAACTAACAAATACAGCAATGGCTATTGAAATAGAAAGAAAATACCTTGTATTAAGCGACTACAAGTCAGCGGCGAAGCAGGCACTGCGCATTACTCAAGGATACCTCAATTCAGCGCCAGAAAGAACAGTCCGCATAAGAATACGAGGCGACGAAGGATTCATAACAGTCAAAGGAAAGAACAATAAGGCAGGAACGCTCCGGTACGAATGGGAAAAGAAGATACCACTCGAAGATGCCGAACAGCTGCTCAAACTCTGCGAACCAGGCGTCATCGACAAAATCAGATATCTGGTAGACTACGAAGATCACACCTTTGAAGTAGACGAATTCCTTGGAGAGAACAAAGGACTCACAATAGCGGAAGTAGAATTATCGTCGGAGGAAGAAGTATTCACCAAACCAGCTTGGCTCGGAGAAGAAGTTACAGGTGACGAACGCTACTACAACTCTTCATTAAGCAGATGTCCATACTCAAAATGGAAGAAGTAGGGCGCCCCTACTTCTTCTTGTCTTTCTCATAAAGGAAACGTTTGATTTTATGCGTTGCGGTTTTCACGAAAGGTTCCTTTTGGATCTCGGCAGACCTAATCTTTGAAAACTTGCTCACCTTTGAATTCACAAAATCCACAATCGCCTTCTGGCGCGCCTCCAAATCCTCAATAAACTTATCCTCCCCTTCCAGATTCCAGTCAATGATATTGTCATTCATCTGCACAAGGGCGACCAATTTTCCGTCACGCTGCACAACTAACGATTCTCCAACACCCTCCATACTATTAATCACGGCCTCAATCTCTTCAGGATAAATATTCTCTCCAGAAGAGCCAAGTATCAGATTTCCCATTCTTCCCCTTATGTAATAACGGCCTTTCTTGTCCATATAAGCCAAATCACCTGTATGAAACCATCCATCAAGGCCAAGCACTGGAAGAGTACGCTCGTAGTCCTTATAGTATCCGAGCATTACATTTGGCCCTTTTACCACAAGTTCACCCTCGCCAGTTTCTTGATTCACATCATCAAGCCGTACCTGAACTCCAGGAACAGGTTTCCCCGTACTTCCCACCTTTGTTTTATATGGTGATGCAGCACAAATAAGAGGAGCAGTCTCCGTAAGTCCATATCCGATAGCATATGGGAACCCAGCCTTAGAAAGGAAAGCCTCCACAGTAGGATCAAGCTTTGCACCACCAATTCCAAAGAACCCAATACGTCCACCAAATGTCTTTCTAAGTTTGATTCCTACAAGTTTGTATAGCAGCCACGGCATCTTATCTTTAAGGAAACTCAAAAAATGGCTCTTGTTTATAGTAGGAACAACACTACTTTTATATATTTTCTCAATTATAAGAGGCACAGAAAGCATTGCAGTAGGCCGGACTTTTTTCAGGGCACCTATCAGCACTGATGGGGTAGGCGCCTTCTGAATATATGACACTTTCGCTCCCACCGCAAAAGGATAGAGCATACCGATGCTCATCTCATAAGTGTGGGCCATGGGCAGGATTGACAGCATCACATCTCTCTTGCCAAGTCTATAACTATACCATGAACTCATGATATTGGTACAGAAATTTCTATGACTAAGCATAACACCCTTGGCCTTTCCAGTAGTTCCAGACGTATAGATTATAGCAGCGGTATCCATAGACATAGGAATACCGACCTTTCCGTCACAGGTATAGGTAGAACTATCAGACTTCACAAAAGAAAAGTCATCAATATCTATAACAAGGTTTAATCTCCCAATAGTATTATCATCAAGCTTGGAAAGCTGCTTCTTAGAGACGAAAATAGCCTTTGCATCAGAATGATTTAGGATATTCTCCACCTCATCATGAGACAGTTCCGGCAGCATAGGCACGGCGATTCTTCCAAAGGCAGTAATGGAAAAAAACGCTATACTCCAGTTTGGAAGATTCTCGGACAATATCGCCACCTTATCCGTAGCACCTATACCGAAATTAGAAAGGACTCGGGACAAATTGTCTGCTTTCTCCTTAAACTGCAAATAAGTATTACTCTGCTCCCCACCAACGAATTCACACGCAATCTGTTTCGGGAAATGCGTCGTTGAGTACTCATACACCTCGGCAAGTGTATTAAAAAATGGCTTCATCTATTTCTCGGATTTTAGTACACAATATGCAGGCGTCACCTTGAGCAATAAGCTGACAACCCTTTGGCAAGGATATCAAGAGCTTTCTCGAGTTCAGGGACCTCAAGCACATAAGCGATTCTTACTTGTCTCTTCCCGACACCAGGTGTCTTATAGAAAGAAGCGGCAGGAGTAACCATGGTCGTCTGCGAATCCACCCTAAAGTCAGTAAGCATCCATTTTACAAAGTCCTCAGCATCATCAACAGGCAACTCGGCTATAGTATAAAAAGCGCCATAAGGCATTGACGCTCTGACTCCTGGAATAGAATTTAACATCTTTACAGCACAGTCACGTCTGCGGATATACTCCTCTCGGACATCGTCAAAATAGCTCTGCGGGGTATCCAAAGCACCTATTGCCGAATATTGTCCGAACACAGGAGGACAAAGCCTAGACTGTGCAAACTTCAGCGCGGCTGCCATTACATCCTTATTGTGAGATACAATACACCCAATACGCGCACCACATAGATTATACCTCTTGGAGACAGAATCTACCAGAATAACATTCTGCTCACATCCAGGAATATTCATAGCCGAAAAATGCGGTTCTTCCGTGTAACAGAATTCACGGTATACCTCATCACTTATAAGGAACAAATCATGCCTTCTGCAGAAATCTCCTATGGCAAGCATCTCTTCTTTAGAAAACAATTTTCCAGAAGGATTGCAAGGATTACTGATAAGTACAGCTTTTGTCTTATCCGTAACAAGCTTCTCGAACTCGGAAATATCAGGAATGCGGAAATCATTGTCAATAGAAGTAGGTACCGCTTTCAAGGTAATACCGTTCAGAAAAGCGAAAGTTTGATAATTAGTGTAATAAGGCTCTATCACTATTATCTCATCTCCCCTATCAGCTGCAATCTGCATTGCACTGGCAAAAGCCTCACTGCCAGCCACCTCCACAAGAAGTTCAGGTACTTCAATATCAATTCCGATCTTCTTATAATACTTCTCCACCAGACCTTTTCTCAACTCCATAAGACCAGCCGAGTTCGTATAAGAAAGATGATGCATAGATGCACATCTTCTCACCACCTCATCTATTGCGCACTGCGGAGACTTAATATCCGGAGCGCCAACATTAAGGTGATAAACTTTCACGCCCTGCTCCTTGGCAGCATCAGCGAAAGGAACAAGTTTCCTAATCGCGGAAGCAGGCATCTGTTTCGTCTTATTAGATATCTGTAGTGACATAATTCATATTTTTTGTGCCGCAAAGGTATTCATTTTTAACGAATATGCCAAAAGTCCCCGACTTCGACAGACTCAAGCACACTCTCTTTAGACATCGCCTGTGGGTTCGTACCCAAAACGCCTTGAGGGGCTGACATGCCGATGCTATCAAACAATCTTGTCCAATAAGAAGGCATATTCCCTTCAGAGTCCAGGAAATTCATCGGTTCCTGTCCAAATATATAGGCGCCATCCTCGCTCACATAACTATCCCGTACGAGTTCGCTACAATACTTCGCACCGTTGTCAGGAAGGAACGCCACATCATAAGGCTCACCAACAAACGCTTTGGCGTTTTCAACATACCGTGAAGCATCCTTACACCCTTTTAGACGTTTCACATCCAATTGAGGCAAAGATCCGTCCCTAAGAGTAAAATCACAAAGAAAAGTATCCAATGGATGCCGGTCCACCCCGTGCTTTATCGTAGCGTCAATAACCCATAAAGAGTCGTCCTGAACCTCAAGAATGGCCACATGAATGATGTTCAATTCATTATCCCCAATAGTAGCCGCCCCAATGGCCTCCGACATTGAGTCAGACCCGGAGCCATAATTCACAGGTAAACCTACAAATATCAAATCGCCATTACGGACCTCATGCAGGTCTCCTTTCTGTCCGCAGGAAAAGAGACAAAGCGTTGCCGCCAAAAAAGGCAGCAACGCTGTCACAATCCTTCGCATCATTGAGCCTCAAGATAAAGGACCCTACTTGCCCAACTACTGCTGAATTCAGAATTCTTAGCGCTGTGCGTACTCGGTATAACAAGCCCATTCTCCATGAGATACCTTCCAGAGAACACCTTTCCTTCACAAGGCATAGGGAAACGATCAATGGAATGAAGTTCGGTCACCTTATACATTCGTTCAGGATCAAGTCCATTCATCTTCACCACAGGGAGATGCTCATCGCAGAACCCAAGAGGCCTCCACCAATAGAACACGGCTTTCTGCTTATTCTCCGAACAATACATCAAAGATGTTATACCATTGTTATCATACGGACTATCAAGCCTATACAAATCACCAAATTGAACTATAGGACGAATCATCTTATAGTCAGTTATTGCCTGACGGCACAACTCCTTCTCCGCCTCAGTCATATTCATCGGCTGGATTTCCATTCCTAAACGTCCACTCATAGCCACGTCAATTCTGAACTTCATCGGAACATTTCGTCCCGTCTGATGGTTAGGCGCAGCGCTGATATGAGAAGCCATGGCAATAGCAGGATAAAAATACGATGTACCCCACTGAAGGTACAGACGCTGAAGCGCATCTGTATCATCGCTTACCCAGAACTCATCAAACCAAGGCATGATTCCATAGTTCGCACGGCCTCCTCCGCTCGCACATGCCTGAATGGTAATATCCGGATACTTGGCTCTTACTCTATCCAATACACTAGCAAGTCCTCTATGATACTCGATATAAAGATGATTCTGATTCTTTAAATATTGTGATCCCTGAGCCGAAATGTCCATATTAGCATCCCATTTGATATAGGCAATATCAGGATTTTCAGTCATGATATTATCTACAACACCGAACACAAAATCTTGAACAGCAGGATTGGAGAGATCGAGGAGTAGTTGGGTACCACCTCTTCCTGTCACAAGATCACGGTTTGGGGCCTTTACAACCCAGTCAGGATGTCTCTCATAAAGTTCACTCTTGGTGTTGGTCATTTCCGGCTCGATCCAGATTCCGAAACGGATGCCGTGCTTCTCGGCTGTCTTGACTAGCCAGCCTATCCCATGCGGAAGTTTCTGTTTGTCCACCACCCAATCTCCAAGAGAAGAGTTGTCTGTTACCCTGCGATATTTATCACCAAACCAGCCATCATCCATAACAAACAATTCGCCTCCCATGGATGAAATATCACCCATCATCTGGTCCATTCCGCTTTCATTTATGTCCATATAAACTCCCTCCCAACTATTCAGAAGGATTCTCCTCTCCACGTTCCCGTGAGCAATCTTCCAGTTGCGGCCCCACCTGTGGAAATTACGGCTGACGCCACCAAGGCCATCATTAGAGAAAGTAATCGCAAGCTCCGGGGTTACAAAATGCTCCTTTGCTGCAAGAGTATATTCGGAGTTGTCCGGACAAATTCCAGCGAAAAACCTGTGATAATCGCTATCGACAGTATTGACACGAAGTTCATAGTTACCGCTATAGCAAAGAGCAGCACCAATCACCCTACCTACACTTTCAGAAGGTTCTCCATCAAGAGAAATCATCACTTCAGAGTGAAATGTATGGGAATTACGCACCCCATCTTTATTCTTAATGACTTTCATCCCCCTATTTAAAGGCTCACTAACGACGCGTCCTTCATTACCCCACGAACCATACAGATATGAAATCCACGCATCCGAAAACCTAAAAGGAAGCGTACCAGAATCAAATCTCTTTAGGACCATCTGCTTTTTTCCATCATTTACAAATTCAGTCCAGGTTCCTGTCATATCTTCTTTTTGATATGTTTTAAAAAAGGACTTGACTGTAAACGGATAGTACGAATCCCTGCTCGTAATCTCTACAACTTCTCCGTCTTCCCACGAATATCGACTCACGCCAACCACCTTAAGATCCAACGTCACATTTCCGTCCGGAAAGACAACTGCCAACGCTTCCTCATCCTTGCCCGTGAGACCATGTGCCGGATAAGCACGCTGCGGACGAATACCGGCAAAGCGCAGGTTCTCGATGTCCGCTTCGGAGAGTCTCGCCCCATAGTAGACAATCTGAAGCTCCTTTCCTGCATCTGCATCAAGAACAATAGTAGTCTTCTCCGTATGCAGCACTTCCCTAGCTTGGACGACTGGTCCAAACATTACCGTAGATAATAAAAGAATCCAAAATCTTTTCATTGCGCTAAAGTGTTATCAACAAATCCCAAAGTTACTGAATAATGGAAGACAAACAAAAATAATCTCCTCTATATTTAGCCAAATTTAGCATATCCTCCACAACACAACGATTTCCCTTGATGGAAGCCACAAGGATATTCTACGGCAGTTCTTTCAGGCCCTCAACCTCATAGACACCCCAAAAGCGATATGTTTCGGTCTCACCAATTCTATATTCAGAAAGCCGTTTGGGCTGTTCTGGGACATCGCACCCCACGAGGAAAGAGAATGAGCAGAACAAACCTGGAAGCAAAACCTCTGTATGACTTCCCTGTATCTCTGCCCAATCGAGACCCATAAAACCAGCACTCTTTTCATTGTGGCCTGCAGGCCACGGATCCACCTCCTTTGGAATTATACAAAAAGCATTGTCCCATGAAGACACCTTATTTGAGTTGCAGGAATACCAATTCACCACATACCTAAAAGAAGCATTCTCGGGAACAAGACCCAGGATTTCCAAGCGCGTGGTTTCCGATTCAAGTGTAACCTCATCCATATTCTCATCAAAGAACCGCACGCCCTCCACATCAGCATACCCAAACATCTTTTTCCCTAGCCTATACTTATAGCATCCTTGCTGGTCTGCATAAACCATATATGGATATTTCTGCGTGGCATCCTTCTTAAGCCAATAATCTTCATATCCATACCTAACATGCACAGATTCAAGAGGAATTACTGATTTGGAAAAGACGACAAAAGAATGCGTATTCTCACCTGTGCTTGCTGTGATTACTACGCCCTCACCAGAAGAGTCACCGACTCTGACAAGCTGGCACGTTGCCTCTCCTGTTTTCACAACCTTCACAATTTCCGGTGAAGACGAGGAGAAATTAACTCCGTCGAACGACGGGTCATCGCTAAATGACACCACTTCGCACTTATTCCAGTCCGTCACCCAGATTTCCTGAATTGACTGCTCGGCACACATTACTCCAGCATCAAGTACATTCCACAAGAAAGTATGCGACTGCCTCAATTCCTCCACATTGAGAGAGAAATCCACATCAACATGAGGCTCAGGCTTCGGGTTAAGATCCTTTGTGCAGGACAAGCATAACAGCGAGAAAACAGTCTCCGCCCCAAATATTATCAATCTCTTCATCGTGTACATATCCATTCATAATAAGGCAGCCATCCCCTTGACTCGGTATTTAAGTCAGACAAAAGATGGAATATATAATACCCCCTTTCATTACGTCCATCATAATATTTCAAATCACCGAATCCCGTATAGTCAAGTTCATCTAAGGCGACACGGCTATCAGAAGGGCCATTTTTTGTATTATAGAATTTCAGTTTCAGAACATTTGGCCCCATAGCACGAGCAATTGCCGAAAACTCCTGACAGACACCACCGCTTGACTGGATACAGAAAGCATAATAATTGGCCAGAGCTTCTGCAGCATCCGATGATTCGGCATCGCCCGGTTCTACTTTGTACCGTCGAATAGGGGTAGAACTGACAGAAGAATATGGATAAGCGTATACCCTGGCCATACCCGATCCGTTATCCGACTTTATTCGATAACTATACGGCACTCCTGTCAATGAATTATCAAGCATCATGGCTCCATCAACGGAAGCATCAGAAGAATACATTTCCACTGATTTTGACAACTCCGAGTTATATTCAGACCTTCCGAAACTCGTACGCGCTATATCCGATCGGATTTTCGGAACTATGTTCAGGTATCCATATCTCCCATCATAAAAAGAGGAAGATCTATCATAATCGGCACCGACTATAAAATGCACAAACACATCTGTAGTTCCCAGTCCCACATATCTTGTTTCCTTGGAATGACGGTTTGTGACGTAAGCACGGATTTCATGCGGCCCTGCTGAATGATAATTGCTTCCATTATCAAAGAAGTAGAGTCTCAATGACTTGAATTCTCCCATAATACCCGGAAGTCCAGGTTTCTTTTCAGATGAAACCAGAAAACTCTCACTGCCTTCACCATACGAATACGATGATGATTTCATAGGAACAGCACACAATCTCAGCATGGTGTCATCCTGAATATTGAATCCGATACTGCCATCTATACCATTGCCACTGGCCGAAGCCTCTGTCAACCCCCTATACGGCTCATCAAGATGTTCAGATTTCCAAAGTGTATAATCATCGTATCTTGATGACAGATATACCTCCGAGCCTCCTACCATAAATGGACGCAAATATATGCTGATATATCTATATATACGAAAGAATCCATTCCCGTAATAAGATGATACTGTAGGCATCATCATTATCCTACAATTCCTTAAACGCACACTCTCACTTTTGTATGTGTCAAAATAATCCCCTATCCTTCTCCTGAAGACATCGAATTCAGGGAAGCCAACAGAAGATTGACGTTTCTCTATACCCACATACGATTCCTCACTACCGGAATAGATAGTCTCACCATCTACTTCAAGACGCGAAGCATTATCATCGGAAATAAGTCTCGGAGAGTACACATGAGAGAATGCAGTTGGATCAAAATCAGAATAATCGAGCTTCACACCACTCCCCGGCGCATATAGTTCCACCGAGATTGGTAACAGCCAAGGAGCCCCTGTAATATCAAGGTACATAGCATTCTTATCCGACCAACCTATCGGAATCTGCTCCGAAGGCAAATCGGACACCAATCCGCTGATGCGAATATCTGGCATAGTATTCCTAACCGCCGACTTAACGGGCGGTCCGTCGTTGAATGTATCACTTGATATGAACGAGAACACATAGTCTGAATTATTACAGAAATAATAGTTATAGACATCAAAATCACCATTCCCCAAAAGCGGAGAAGAAGAGGAATCTCCAGTTATAAGATCTCCTGTACCCGATGAGTTCCTGTATTTAAACATGTGCGAATCAGTGCAAGTGACCCTAACCTCGCCCACGAAACCACTGATCGATGCTGTCCGCTTCATACCAGGATAAAAGCCCTCAGTCAAAGATTTATTCCAAATGATGGAAATGTCATCACACGTAAAAATCACAAAATCATACGTTTTTCCTCCAGGTTGGATTGTCACGCTCATTTTTACACTTTCCCCCGATTTAAATTTAGATGCATCAGTGACTTCAAACAACAATTTTCCGGAAGAAGCGTCAAAACTCGGAGCTATACCAAGAGCAGAGAGTTCTTTGGAAATCAAAGTCCCATCCGAAGAGAGGAAATTCGTAGACACACGACAGTCCGATAGGCTCTCTGGCCTGTATCCCTCATCAACTATACCATCCGGAGCCCTTCTGCCCCCAGAACCAGCCTCCACAAAAAGGAACATACTGCCAGGCCTGTTGCACCGGACAACAACATTCTGGCCTATTGGGAGGGAAGATGAAAAATCCGGAAAAGCACTCATCCCGATTTTTCTTTTGTCTGTAAAGTCAGGAGTAACTTTCCAATAAGGATCAAAAAGCGAATTAACATTGAAAGATAGTGTTATATCGTATCTCCGACCCCTTACTATGTCAAAATTAGAGCAGTTGTCTTCACCGAGATAAAAACGATAAGTGACGGGCCCCCCATAGCCACCAGCATCAGGATTAACTTCACCCATAAACTCCACATACGTCAGAAGCCTTTCTCTTTCCTGTCCAAGCAGCGCTTCAAGACTCTCACGGGTCTTCCTGCTTTGGTCCGCATTGTCTGGAAGCAGGGTACCCTGAAGATTCTCCGGAACATAAAAGACAAATGACACAGAGGATCCATCGACCATAGAAGGATCATTGTCACCTTCTACAACATCAGCAGAACTTAGCGCAAGGCTTCCACTATCCGAAAACGGCAGTATTCTGCAGTTTGCCTGACGAAGGGACAGACGGCAGTTTTTGAAATACTCCGGATTTGCCCCTGAACCATCAAGGGCGGAATGGTCCACAGTAAGGCTAAGTTTTGCAAACAGTCTCACACATTGGACATTAAGTATTGATTTATCGGTGTATTCAGCATCTTGAACGCTTCCGGCAAATGGTATTCCATATACAGCCACTTCGGACATCTTCTCATACCTAAACATATCATTTAAATCACTACCGTCAAAACGATATTCCATAGAGAGGAAATCCGATTCTCTCATAGGAAAATCCGCGCCGAGGGCTCTGCCAAGTCCGCATATAGACCCATCAGTTTTTGAGACAGCCCAAAGACAACCAGAAACATATACCCTAACATTTCTCCCGGCCGGGAAAGACAGTACTGCAGATGCAGACCCATTTGACCCGTCAAAAGCAGACAATGGAATCTCCTGAACCGAATCAAGAAGTCCGTTGTCCGAGTAATACACATAAACTTCAGCTCCACTAAACCTTTCCTCGCTCCTCTCAAGCATAGGTGACTTGGCATCTGGAACCCCAACCCCAGAAATATCCATCGTTACCGACACGCGATCTCCACTCGGAACAGGCAAGCATACTGAAATATCAGCATCCGTGATACGATTACACGACAACGCTATCAGGCACATAACTGTCCACCCTATAAGTTTTTCATTCAGCATTCTTTTCCTCATAATACGTCATCATATAGTTATTTCAATTCTTGAGGATGTCCATCCTATCACTTCCACAGAAGCTTGCATCCTGGTAAAATCCACCACTACGTTCATATCATCCAAGTCTGGTTTATTCCAATCAAAACCCTTAGCTTCAAGGAGTTTTCCAACATCTATAGTTGATAACAAATCACTTTTTCCATATATATGATTGGCAGAATGTTCAAGAAGTTCCAAAACCATCTCATTGCGCAACTGCCTTGGGACAATCACCTCATAACCTGAAGCATTCTTATGCCCGGCCACTACTGTATACTCCCCCTCTAATGCGGACAACTCATAAAGTTTGAATGCGTTGCAGTTGGCCTTCACCCTTATATCGAAAGAGAAGTCATCCCCAGGAAGCAGTCCCACCACGATAATATTCATAACACTATATTGCTTGTGCGGGATGACCTCCGCATAATACAAATCATCTTCTGCAATTATTTTCTCCGCCCATGCAAACAGAGGACTACATTCGGCACCGGGTGGAACAGAAAGAGTATCCCCTTTCCACGAGAAGCCTTCAAATCCAAATGCAGCGCCAAGTTTTAGAGGACCTCTTTTGCGGGCCACCTCATATCCAGTACGCTCATATTTCAACAAGTCTATAGATTCCATATAGCATGTGCCGTCAAAAGCACCCACAAGAGAACTTACATATTTCCCTCCGGCAATCACGCCATCGAAATCAAGATTCACATATACAGGGCACACGGCCCTATCCTCCTTTACTGAACAGGAGACAACAATTGCACATACACATAGCAACCAAACAGCATATAGTCTGTCTTTCATGGCTTCATAGAATAACAACAAAAAGCCGGCATGCCGCCACAGATAGCAACGGCATGTCAATCCGGAACTATATTGTTTGACTAACCAGTTCTCCTGTAGTCCAATCAACGACGTTGATTGTAGCGGTGAGGTCAGAAAACTCTATTTTCTTCCACGGATTATCAGGAGAGCCTCCAATATGTTTAATGACAAGGGACACTTCATACTTATAGTTACTGTGCAGGTTTCCTAGACGAATAGGATAGATACACGGCTGTCCTCCTACTTCCGCCTCCACGACAAGTGTCGTGACAGCAGGCGCCCATGTGCTACTTGGAAGGGTCTCGGCATCATTGGGATACGCATAAAGCGTACTATGCTTCGAAAATTTTGATTTAAACTCCAGAGTCTGATCAATCTGATCATATACATCCGAAGTCAGAGCCAATTCTGAAGCAGCATCAGTTTTCTTGAGCGGAGAAATCCAGTTTTCCTGAGGAAGGACAGTTGATGATATGCTTCCTACTGCCGTTTTGTCCGAATCCGGAATGGTAAAATTCTGCTTGTTCGGCACATTCAAGAGGTACACACCTGTAATCTTCACAGCACCAGGGACTTGATATGCAGGCACAATCATATCATTCTCAATATTTTTGATAAAAACCGCCGCACAAACTCTTCTAACTTCCACCGATACAGTCTGGGTATCAGTCTCAAGCTTGACATCCACCTTTCCAGCCATAACGAAGTCAGAAGGTCCGTTATCAGTAAGAAAAGAAGTTTTTTCCTGAAGTTCATTTATAGTCTTAACCCTCTCCGCATCAGGACCGTCAACATAGTTGACTTTTGCATTCACCAAAGCCCACACCTGACGAGGCCCTCGTGTGCAGCTAAGTTTCTCTGAAAGAGTAAAACCGCCGTCAGATGACAGTCCACCCTTATGAACAGCGGCGTCTAGTTTCCCAGTCGAAGTATTGAAAACAAATACCTGTACGTCATTAATTTTCTTCTCGGCAGCAGGCGTCTGCCCAACCACCTTTGTAAGTTCATCTCCAATAGACACAGTCAAGACGCAGTCTCCGATACCATCATTACCTTTTAGACTTGACGCATCCTGTTTCATGCAGGATACCATAAACGATGCTGCAAATAGCAGCGCTGTACCAATTTTTAATAAGTTTTTCATTTTTTTATAATTACAATTCAAAATCAAGTGAGTATTTTCTAATTAGCCGTGATATTTCAGGGTCAAGATTGCCTCTACTAACATAAGAACGGTCTTTTCGGCAAGCGTGCAAATAGCACTCCACAGCCCTCTTATCGTCCCCCAGTCTTGAGTAGGCAATAGCAGAAAGATAATCAACCCTCGCTTCTGGCTCCAGATGTTGCAGCACCTCAAGGGCAGATAGATTCCTTTCCATAGCGATCATGGCCACAGCAGCATTGAGATCTTCATACGGTGCAAGCATAGCAAGCGCTTTCTCATAATTTCTATTTTTCAAAGCATCCACACCCTCCATATAGGCAGCATCAATTACATTTGTCCTCACTGTATCAGATACCATTCCGCTCCGGTGAAGACAGAATTTAAAATCCACTGTACGCAACGACGGATAAAGCCTTTTCCTTATATCGTCATAATATGGACTATATCTCATGCGGGACTCACGAACATCCACATCTTCAACACTCTTCACAAGTGCCTTAAAATCATTTTTATCTTTCTCCGTCATAAGACTATCAGAGATAACCAGGCGTTCAAGTTCAGCCCAATTTTCCCCACCACTCCTGCACAAGAAATCAAGTCGAAATTTCTTTGGTGCAATCTTTTCCACAAAACCGCTTTCCCCATAATCGTCACCAACACTTATCAAGACCCCCGTTTCAGCACGGAGGGAGTCCTCAAGTTCACCCAGATAAGTCTCAAAGTAAAGGGCAGTATTGGAAGCACGAGCATTACACAAATCCCTATTCATTTTCCAGTTGCCTTCCGGAGACGCATTGGCAGATACAAGTATGGAGTCAATTTCAAACCTGCTATCAGAGAGCAATTCCCGTAAAGTTGACTTAACCATGGCAAGTTCAGAGGCGTTGTCAGAAATGTTTTTATCTATCTCCACACTTCCAGGCTTGAATTCGATATGGCCAGTACGCACCACATCCAGATTTCTCATGACCACCTCGGTCTTGTAGCGGACCTCATCCGAAGACAGAGTGCTCAAAGAACTGATATAGAATGTCAATTTCTCGGTCTCTGGAATATCATACAGTTTGGACTCAGAATCCGAGATACTTCCCTTAAGATGAAGGTCAACTTTTTTCAAACCAGACGGAACATCTATTGTCTGAATATAATCAAATACGATGTCTCCGTCTTTAGTGACAACTGTGTCAAGTCTAACACCATCTTCTGAAATGGGTCTTCTAACATAGCGATTCCACATTTCTCCCTGCATAGACATCAGCCTTTTATTGCGCTTTATCAGATGCGTTTTCCTATAATGCTCCTCAACTTCATGTACTGACACTCCAAGCAAACTCTCAAACTGCTCGTCAGAAACGTAAGAACTATCGGTCCTGAAAGACATTATGGAAGGGAAATTCCTCTCAAGAAAGATCTCCATACTCCTAACATCCACCAGTTTCGTCGAATCCGTAACTATCCTCTCCACAAAACGCTGGTACTGCTGATACCCCCTCAGCTGACTACGTCTAAAATCCCTGCCTGTCACAATCACGTCCTCCAGATCGATACTATCCTCCTGAGCCATAAGCCACGGCGAGAAAACCACCTGCCATTTCGAATCTTGCAACTCCGCTGGGACAGTAATCTGGAATCTGATGTCCACCTTGCCGAAGCGTTCTGCCACGTTCCTAAAACGAGCCGTTACAACTGCTGCCACAAGTTCTTCATTAGCTACCATCTCTCCGCTGCCCTCATCCTTTACGGCTTTCATGATATACACATCACAGCCTTCAGGATCCTTCACCACAAGAGTATCTCGTTCAGTGATCAGACGTGAGTCCGGAAGATCCGATATATCATCGGGGTTATCATCTATCAGACCTAATTTGGCATTTACATGTGCTTTCTTCAAACCGGCAAGTTTACGACTCGTAGCACATCCAGACAAAACAGCAGCAAACAGAAGTAGGAAAAGGAAGAATTTATTCCTACATTTCATAGGACATAGGCTCAGGATCATCTATGACCACAAGCCGACTCGCCACGATATCGGTATACATTCTTTCTACTCCGTCATTCCCTGTCACTTTCTGATAACGCAAACGACCTTGAATATATACCTTGTCTCCCTTCTGGAGTTTCTCGAGGTCTTTGATATATTTCCCTTCTCGGGCCATAATATTGTGCCAACTGGTCTCAATGACGGCAGCGCCAGTCTTGTCTTTATAGGCGTAGTTGGTAGCAATCGTGATTCTCGCGATTACCGTTTCAGAAAAAGTTTGAAGTTTGAGGTTTCCAATCATTCCCCTGATCTCAATTCTGTTGAGTTGTTCCATAATGTTTGAGTTTTACAATAGTATTAAAGTAAACAAACGCGCGTTTAAGTTCCAGGCACAAAGTAAAGCAAAATGACATAAAACGAACAAAAGAAAAAGATATTTCTATTTCTTAAATATATTCTGACGAGTTAGCACTAAAAAGAAGCAAAATCACCTATTTCTTTTTTACTGATTCTTGACTTTCCCTGTTTTAGAAATAATATTTGCAATACATTAAAACGAATAAAAAATGAGAACCAAGAAACAAACTAAGTGCTACTGCCTTGAGTGCGGCACGGAACTTACGGGGCGAAAGGGTAAAAAATTCTGCAATACAGACTGCAAGAACAAGTATAATAACCGAAAGAACCAAACAATCCGCAGATACAAGGAGGAAACAATAAACAGACTCTCAAGAAACTATGAAATTCTTGAAAGTCTGCTAATGGAAAAACTACCCAATATGGGTCTTAAGGAGCTCAACAGCCTCGGTTTCGATGACAACTGCTTTACAAGTCGCACTAAGGAAAACCATGGACACGACACTCGCTGCTGCTTCGATATAAGCTACGATATCACATCTAATAAAATTTTCAACATCAAGAGGAAAAGCCTTACCAAAGACTGATTACACCTACCTGTTCTCCCCAACAGCCGTCTGTTATGATAGGGACTTCCTTACCATCCATATCCTCGACATAAATGAAATCATCCACAAAGGTATGGGAATGTCCACCTATAACGAGATCCACATGACGTGTATGAGGGATGACACTCTGATCCTCTGTATATCCAAGATGAGAAAGAAGAATAATGATATCACATTTCTCCTCGGAATAGAGTATATCAGAATACTTGTTAATAGTCTCTACGTTATCCAATTGAGGGATTCTGGAAGAAATCGTAGCACTAACATTGGTCGAAAGGTTTGACTCCAGACCAATAATCCCGATTTTCAGTCCTCCCCTCTCGACAATAGTGTAAGGCTTGACAATATTTGAGATACTGAACTGCGACAGATCTATGTTTGCAGACACTACCTTTGTGTTCTCCAACATAGAGAGTCTCTGTTCAAGAGCCTCTATACCATTATCGAATTCATGATTGCCCAGTGTCACGCAATCGTATGCCATATCGTTGAGGATTTTCGGCTCAAGTTGGCCGCCAAGCTCGGAAAAATACGAAGTTCCTTGACTAAAATCACCGGCATCCAGTAGGAGAACCTTGTCAGTTCCATATACCATTCGAAGAGAATCTATAAGCGCTGCCCTTTCTATCACACCACCTTTTCCTGCATTTTCACCAGAGCGCAACGGCTCGAAGTGACTATGAGTATCGTTGGTATGAATAATGACAAGTCGTGGAGTTCTCTCGCATGAAGCCGCCATAAGACATACAAACGCGGCCACTATCATACCCCATCTTCTATTCATCTTTATTTCCTCCCTTGATTACAAGTCGATCATCCGTGAAATACTCTATAGGCTTTCCCTGCTGTTCGAAACTCTTTATATATGGTAGAATCGAGTCCACTATCAGGTGATCTGTAATTATAAGTTCCTTCGCATTCTTGCCGACATTCAGCTTATCACCACCGTCAAGCAGGAAGTCAATTGTTCCCACGCCATATATTCTATTGGGATCAATAGGCTTCCCTCCCACAAGAAGAGTATCTATCCTATGCCCATCGACGACAAGTTTCGCTCCAGAAAAAGGCTGTACCGAATTATTGGCCATAGACTCGAACAAAGCCTGGAGGTCACTGCCTTTCAAAGCAACATAACATATATAATTCTTAAACGGAAGCATAGAGACAATATCATCCAAAATAATGTCACCAGCAGGGAGGTCAACCCTTATTCCGCCAGAATTAACAATTGCCACATCCACTTTCTTCCCGGTATACTTCTCCACATCCACCCTGAGCCTGTCTACAATAAGGTTTGAGAGTTCGCAGTTCGGACCACGACGAATCATATCCTTGGATGCATGGCCAATTACTGTCTTAAGTTCTGCCATACTTGGCTGGACATCAATCATATCAGCAGCCACAGAATATGTGGCACTGCCACGCTCAAACACATGACCGTTCGGAGAGACATACTTATCTCCATCAACTACACCAAGAGCCTGAGGCACATTATCGGCATTAGGAGCTGTAACACCGGTCCTATGACCGTCAATCTCATACTTTTCCCAAGTATATCCGTGATTGCCGCCACATGAGCATAAGACAACCACGCTTATCAGTACACTTATTTTTGCTTTATCCATTTCCAAAGATCTTTCCATGTTGTTTTCTTTCCAAACATCAATATGCCCACCTTATAGATCTTTGCCGATAGCCAAGCGCATGCCACAAATGTTCCGGCAAGCAGCACAATTGAAAGCACAAGTTCCCACATCGGCACTCCAAACGGAAGACGGGCCAACATAACAATAGGGGACGTAAACGGAATCATGGAGCCCCAGAATACCAAGGCACTATCAGGTGCCTTAAATGCATACAGAGCTATAAAGAAGCCTATCAGCACTGGAATAGTGACAGGAAGCTGCAGCTGTGAAGAATCGCCCTCGTTTTCCACTGCAGAACCTATAGCCGCAAACATGGAAGCATAGAGCATATAGCCCAATATGAAATAGATGATAAATGAGACCAAAATCTCTCCGAGATGCATATTAGAAAGTGTATCTACAATCACAGAGAACTCTGAAGGCTCGGCCATAGCCGAAATCTGCTCCGCATCCATTCCACTAAGACCCACCATTTCAGTAGTATCCACCCCTGAAAGGAATGCAGGACCGGCCACGGCACTGACCACTCCTATTATACCAACCGTCAGCACAATCCAGAGCATGAACTGGGTCAAAGCCACAAGCGCGATTCCAATAATCTTTCCAAACATGAGCTCCGTAGCCTTTACACTACTGATCAGCACTTCAACTACCCTGCTGGACTTCTCCTCTATTACTGATGACATAACCATGCCACCAAACATCATTATAAACATATATATGATTATGCCCAAAACCATAGACACCATCATATAGACACCTGCCTCGGATACCTTCTCTTCACCATCATCTCCCAAAGTATATGAACGAAGTTTGACATCCGCCTTGACATCCTCCATAATCTTATCAAGACCGGGTATCCCATAAGATGAAATCCTGTAATCCTCCACAGACTTGTCAAGTTTGTCATTGATATTGGACGTCAGATCCATCCCCAACGGCTTCAATGAGTAAATCTCAGCAGAAACACTTTTAGAAGCAGAATCTATTGGAGATACAAAAAGGACAGCATCAAATCCAAGAGCAGAAAGATTGGACTTCAAAGAATCAGGCTCAGCGCCATCAACTATAGAATATGTTACAGCTTCACTACTCTGAAGATTACTGAACACAATGCCTGACGCATCCGCCACGGCCACTTTCTTCCCCTCCTCTTTAGCGCCAAGCATTATCAAGCTTGGCAATATACAAAGGGCAGCAAAAAGTATAGGGGAAAGGAAGGTAATGAGAAGAAAACTCTTCTTCTTCACCCGCGTAGCATACTCGCGTCCGATTACTATACCTACAGTACGAAAATTCATATTATTCCTCCTTACCTGTTACAAGTTTTATGAAAATATCATTCATCCTTGGCATCAGTTCCTTATAAGAATTAATTTCCACCCCCTTGTCAATAAAAGACTTGAGCGTAGATGTACCATCGGATTCACGCGGAAGTATCTCTGTATGCCTTCCCTGCTCGTCTGTATACACAAGTTCCACATTATCATTGCCATACTTGCGCCGGATCTCGTCAACGCCACCTGTAATCACAAGATGAGACTTGTTGATCAGCGCGATATTGTCGCATAGTTCCTCCACAGACTCCATATTATGTGTAGACAGGATAATAGTAGCACCTTCATCCCTAAGTCGCAGAATCTCTTTACGGATGAGTTCGGCATTTACCGGATCAAATCCGGAAAAAGGCTCATCTAATATCATTAAAGACGGCTTGTGCACCACAGTAGTAATGAACTGAAGTTTTTGAGCCATTCCCTTGGATAGTTCCTCCACCTTCTTATCCCACCAATTCTCAATACCAAATCTAATAAACCATTCCTTCAGTGCGTTCTTTGCATCAGAAGAACTCATTCCCTTTAGGCGGGCAAGGTACATCGCTTGCTCTCCAACCTTCATTTTGCGATAAAGCCCGCGCTCTTCAGGCATATACCCTATTTTTTCGACATCTGACTGTCTGATAGGTTCACCATTAAAAAGCACTTCACCAGAATTGGGGATTGTGATTCTGTTGATAATACGAATCAAAGTTGTCTTTCCAGCACCATTCGGCCCGAGCAGACCGAAAATGCCGCCACTTGGAATCTCCAAATTAATGTTCTCTATAGCTATCTTTTCACCGAAAGACTTGCTAACATTTTTACATTGTATTATTGACATAACTCGCAAATATACACAAAAAATCGCCCATTAGGCGATTTTTTGTGTCATTATGGAACAAACGTATTAGTTCGCAGAAATAGCCACTACAGAACATGGCGGAAGAGTCACTTCCAGACCAGCTTTAGTAAACTTGTAATCCTTGAATGCAACTGGTGATACAACCTGAGGTTTTTCAAAATCATTGTAGTCCCTTACATCTTTTGAGGTAAGTACCCTTGCTGAAACGACCTTTGAGATGGCTTTAGCATCATCGAAGCTTACAAGCACTTTCTTTGACTTCTTAAGGTCAGTATTGACAAGAGAGATATTCATATTACCATCCTTACGTGAAGCGGTAACATCCACCTCTGGGACAGCAATGGCCCTATCACAAGTCTGCTTAGAAGTAATAATATCGGAAGACAGATACTCGGCATTCTGATGAACATTATACATCTCAAATACATGATATGTAGGAGTGAGAACCATCTGAGTATCATTGGTAAGAATCATTGCTTGAAGGACATTCACCACCTGCGCGATATTGGCCATCTTAAGCCTCCTTGTGTACTTGTGGAAGATATCAAAGTTGAGGGCAGCCACAATAGCATCACGCATAGTATTCTGCTGATAAAGATGTCCAGGATTCGTACCAGGCTCTACATTATACCAAGTTCCCCACTCATCGAGAAGAAGGTCCACAGTATTCTTAGGATCTATCTCATCCATAATATCTATATGCTTCTTGAGTACACCCTCGATTTCAATAGACTTTGAAAGAATATTGTAATAATCCTTATCAGTAAACTTGAGGGCAGATCCCTTGTCATTCCAGTCAATCACTGTATAGTAATGCAGAGAAACTCCACGCATGCCCTTACCGGTAAGCTTATTCATAAGCACCTCTGTCCAATTGTAGTCATAATCAGAGGCTCCACTAGCAATCTTATAAAGTCTGTTACCGCTGAAATCACGAAGATAAGTGCCATAACGTCTGAAAAGGTCAGAATAATACTCCGGAGTCATATTACCACCACATCCCCACGCTTCATTTCCTATTCCAAAGTATTTAACTTTCCACGGCTTCTCACGCCCGTTTTCCCTACGAAGATCAGCCATGGTGCTCTTGGCATCAGAAGTCATATACTCTACCCAGTCTGACATCTCTTCCACACTTCCACTGCCGACATTACCGCTGATATACGGCTCTATTCCAAGCATTTCGCAGAGGTTGAGAAATTCGTGTGTACCAAAACTGTTGTCCTCAAGGGTCCCGCCCCAGTTGTTATTGGATATATAAGCCCTGTCTTTCTGCGGACCAATACCATCCATCCAATGGTAATCATCGGCAAAGCATCCGCCCGGCCAGCGCATTACAGGCACTTTAAGAGCTTTGAGAGCATCAAACACATCTTTCCTATACCCCTCAACATTTGGCACATTTGAATCTTTGCCAACCCAAAGGCCGCCATAGATGCATCGTCCGAGATGTTCAGAGAACTGTCCGTAGATTTCAGCCGGAATGACCTCTCCGGTACCGGCATCGTGAATGCGAACGGTAGCATCCTGCGCATGAAGCAGAGAACCGCCCAAGAGCAGACATACGCCTGCTGCGAATGAATTAAACTTATGCATATTTTAAAAGATTGTATCCGTTATTAATTTCCACAGATGACAAATTTACAATATTTTTGAGTAATTTAGCAGAGTTATGGCGAAAAACACGGAAAATACAGAACAATTGTGCGAAAGGATAGTCAATGATGCTACCAGGGGAGTATTTAAGCCTCTTTACCTGCTGATGGGAGAAGAAAGTTACTATCCGGACAAGATATGTCAGGCTATCATAAGCAACTGCATTTCCCAAGACGACAAAGATTTCAACGAAACCATACTCTACGGCACAGAGACCTCGGCCGAACAAGTCATATCATGCGCAAGGCGATACCCCATGATGTCCGACAGGCAACTTGTCGTGCTCAAGGAAGCACAAGCCATGAAAGGTTTGGAAGGACTATCTGTATACTGTGAGGCCCCACTTGACTCCACAGTTCTTGTTGTACTAATGCACGGAGCAAAACTTGACAAAAGAACTGCGCTTTACAAAGCATTCATCAAAAACGGCATAGTCGTAGACTCGCCAGGCATGAGGGATTATGAGATTCAAGGGTGGATTATGACCCACTTTAGAAGCCTCGGCCTTGACATAAGCCCGGACGCAGCTGCATTGCTTGGAGAATATTCTGGGACAGACCTCGTAAAGATAGCATCAGAAACGGACAAACTCACCAAGAGCCTGCCTGAAGGCACCACCGCCATTAGCATAGGCGACATTGAGAAAAACGTCGGAATATCACGACAATTCAGCATATTTGAGCTTAACAAGGCACTCAACTACGGAAAGAGCACAAGAGCACTTGAAATTGCAGCAAGGATAAGTTCCGCAGCCAAATTCTCCATGCCAGCAGCAGTAGCCATGCTATTCACCAATTTCCAGAGAATCCTTAAATATGGCATTCTTCTCTCTTCTGGAAGAGTCGACTCTGAAAGCAAAGCTAAAGTCCTTACGGGCGTAAACCCATATTTCTATAAGGAATACGAGAATGCAGCAAGGTTATACAACACACAGAAGTGCATATCAATAATATCACTTCTGTGCGATTATGACTATTTCAGCAAAGGGGGTAGCCCCGTAACGCAAGATGAGCTCTTTGTAGAGCTCATCTCGAAAATTCTGAATTGTCAGGCCGGATTTATTCCAGTCCGATAACAAGCACACCGGCAGAGCAGGCATCAATGTCAAGAATCACGGATTTTCCGTTCTTAACAGGAGAGCCTAACTTCTTCGCCACGGCATTTTTGTTCTCCATACTGTTGGCCACAGTGAGGCTTCCAGGAGCGAAATATTCGTATGACAAGTCTGTCACACCTTTCCAGTCGCCATCAAACTCCAGATGATACGGCTTGTCTGATGGATTGACAATCTTCACGATTACCTCTGCAGCATTTTCTGATCTTGTGACACTCACGCTCAAATCTTTTACATCACCCTTGAATCCTAGCCTGTCGGTAGAGAAATGATCGTACCAAAGGTCAGTAACCTGATAGTTAGGAGCCACGAAAAGATCCTTATAGTCGAAATTGATAAAAGCATTGTTCCAGTCAGGAGCATCAGTACGACGAATAAACAAGGCAGCTGCTCCCATCGCTACAACATCAGTATTCTCACACATATTTAGGAACTTGCCTGCGAACAAACCAGTTCTCCAATCAATAGTGTTGAGGTTCCACTCAGAGATAAACAGTTTGATGTTCGGATTAGGGCACTTGGCTATCATATCGGCATACTCAAGATACTGTTTTTCAAGTCTATCCGGACCAGTTGCATATCCACCTGCCTGCTCGTAATGATGAAGGCTCATATAGTCGAAATATCTTCCTGATCTATTGAGGAATCCCTCGTCTTCACCACGGAATCCGCCACAAGCGATAATCTTGATGGTAGGATCGACCTTCCTCATGGCTACAGAGAAATCACGGACACACTTCTCATATCTCTCTATACCCATCTCCCACATCTCATTGTCAATCTCCCAATACTTCACATTATAAGGCTCTGGATGACCATTAGCGGCACGAAGGCTACCCCATTTCCCAGTAGCGGGCTCGTTGCAATAAGCCACCCAGTCGCACGCATTCTGAATGAGAGACTCGTACTCGGATGCTGGGCGCTCAAAACCTACACTCACCACAATCACTGGTTCACTATTAATTTCCCTACAGAAACGGATAAATTCATCGGTACCGAAAGCATTCTGGTCGTAGTCCATCCACATCCAATGATCCCATCTCTGACGTTTCTCCTGAGGGCCAATACCCCATTTCCAATCATACTGGGCAGCATATCCGCCACCAGGCCAACGCAAACATGTCGGATGAAGTTCCTTTACAGCATTGAAGATATCTGGCCGGAACCCACCGAGATCAAGACCCTTTTGGGTAGTAAGACTAACCTCATCCACTTGAACAGAGCCGCCACGAACCGCAATAGCAAAATCAGCATCTCCCTGGTAATCGCCAGCTGTGAATGTAAATTCATGCTTCTTCCAATCTCTACCTTGACGTCCAAGCTCACTGCTTGCAATCCATTTTCCGTTCTTCATGAGACCCACCTGAAGCACTCCATCTCCCTTGGCATAGATATAGCCCTTGAAGACATCGCCGGCGCGTACAGCCTGAGGTCCTTGAGACACACCGGAGAAATCAGCACTAGAAGTAATTTTCTGTGAGTAGTTCATATTCACAGCATCTCCCTTTACCAAAGAGAAATCTCCTGCGCCAAAAGCATTCCACTGAGGTGCCACCAATGGAGTTTTTACATCATTGGGAATACCACTGAAATATACGGTCTTCCCATCTGGGGACTTGACAGTTATATTCTTGTAATATGCCTCAGTATAATTCTCCCACAGCACGATATCATTGGATTTTACACTTTCGGGAGTACGGTATGAGAGCACCTTCTTTCCGTCCCATTTCACAGTGACGTTCTTGCCGCGGCAGCTGATTTTGAGTTTATGCCATTCCTCATTCTCCTCTATCTGTCCAGGCTTGGCAAGCACTGTCTTAAGCGGCTCCACTGCGACAATACTGCGAAGCGCACCACCAAAGCCAGGAACCTGCTTCTCCTGCTTTATAGCGACCGAAAAGTTGGCATCCGACACCTGTTTCTGCACCTTTTCAAGAGCTTTAGCCCTGTTGTTAGCGTCGATCTGTGCCTGAGTCTGTGAAAGTTCAAGGCGCTTGGCCTCATACTTAGGATCGGTTATTCTCAAGAGATATGGCTCGCCTGAAGCCTGATTCTTGAATGCAAACCGAAGATCCATCAGACCGCCACTCCACATTCTCCCAGGAAGCTTATAGGACCTCCACTTCACATCCATATCTATATCATAACTATCACTATCAACCGATGTCAGACTTATCGGCTGCTCATACCTGGTAGGCGAATGCAGGACGTCTTCATCGTCAACAAACCAACCATCAAAATAGCCATCTCTCGGATGGATACCAGGAAAATGCTCCGTCTCAAAAGAGCGTTCAAAAATCAGCTCCTGCCAAAGTCCGTTATTGGCAGAAAAATAGATGTGCTCGAAAAGTTGACCATAAAGAAGAGGATCAATCTTTCCGGTAACTTGAGTAGAATTAATCTCAAGTGCAACCTTCTCCGGTTCTTGTGCGCCTACCGTCAATGGCAGAGCGAGAAAAGGCAACAAAAGCAAACGTGATATGTGCATATAAATAATTGTTACAAAATCGGGCTGCCCCAAAGAGACAGCCCGAAAATATTATTTCTCGTATTTCTTTTCTTTGGCACGTGTGAGCTTTTCCTTCATAGCATCCACGCAACCCGTAACAGCATTTTCGAAAGTGTCAGCCACGCGCTCAATAATAAGGGTGTCTCCAGGAATGCCGATTTGGATTTTGGCTCTCTTGCCTTCCTTAATGTCCTCAAGAGAAACCTCAGCTTCCTGCGCCACGCCATCGAAGAATTTGGAAAGACGCGCCACTTTCTTCTCGACAAAACTAACGAGCTTCTCGTCTGCGTCGAACTTAAGAGCTTTGATTTTAATCTCCATTTTTACCTCCGTTTTTGGCTCTTGGATGAGCATTAGTGTATACCTTTTTCAAGCGTTCTATTGAATTGTGCGTATACACTTGAGTTGCAGCTAACGAAGAGTGCCCAAGCATCTCTTTTATGGAATTGAGGTCAGTTCCATGGTCAAGCAACTCGGTAGCAATCGTATGCCTTAATACATGCGGAGACTTTCTTCCACCTATACCACCACCGACATCACCTAGTTCCTTACGGATAACCCTTTCCACAAACATCGGATACAATGCTCTCCCACTGCTTGTCTGAACAAGAGGAGAGCCGTCAGATGTATCAGCACATTTCAAAGAATCTTGTGATTGTAAATATAGTAAAATTTCATCACATAACGATGGAAGGAGTGGAATTTCTCTCGTTTTGTCACCTTTACCGACCACCCGTAATACACGCCTATGAAAGTCCATGGAGTTCCGTTTCAATGACAAGAGTTCAGAAAGTCGGATTCCTGTATTATAAAGAAGGCTGACAATCATACGTCTACGCTTGGCATCCATAGAGCCGAATTCCATCACTCCGGAAGTAGAACTGAAATATTCCTTCATTGCATCTTCACGGAAGAATTCCGGGAGGCGTTTCTGCACAGCTGGCTTCTTCACGAGATGAACCGGATTAGACGCCATGACTCCCCTTTTCATGAGGAAACGGCAGAAACCGCTCAGCACACTCAGATGAAGATTGACGGTTCTCGGGTTCATTCCCCTCTCTTCCATAAGGAATACCTCATACGAGCGGATAGTCTGAACGTCCATACAGGACACCACATCAGCATCCTCAGAGGAACACGAAAAAGTACTGAAATCATCAAGGACACCAGCATAAATACTGCATGTTCTCGGAGAATATCGTCGAACAGTAGACAGATATTCCAAATAATCAGAGCAATCAGACCTCATGGAGTCCAAACTGAGGAGCACACTTTCTCATATAAGCGTCCGCCTCCTCGAAATTATTGCCTATGACACCATCAAGTATTGCCTCTTTGACCATATCTTTTAAGAGTCCAATCTCACGGCATGGCTCAATACCATATACCTTCATTACATATTCCCCATCAATAGGATTCTTAAAATTCCGTATGGCGTCCTTCTCCTCCACCTCCACAAGTTTCTGCTTTACAAGAAGGAAATTGGACTTGATACGGGCCACTTTAGATTCGTTTTTGGAGGTAATGTCAGCATTGCACAACATCATCAAGTCATCGATATCATCCCCCGCATCAAAAAGAAGACGCCTGACTGCAGAATCTGTCACGCCATCATCAACGAGGGCAATGGGTCTAAGATGAAGCCGAACAAGCTTGCTCACATACTTCATCTCATCTTGCGAAAGATGATAACGATTGAAGATTTTCGGCACCATCCTGGCTCCGATAACATCATGGCCATGAAACGTCCAGCCGGCCTGTGGATCGAACCTCTTGCTTGCCGGTTTCCCGATATCATGAAGAAGGGCAGCCCACCTAAGCCACAACAGATGATCCCTTCCTTCCTGAGGTGTCACCTCATCCTTACGGATGTTCTCCAGAACTGACAAGGTATGCTCAAAATTATCCTTGTGTCCACGGCCGTCTACAGTCTCCACACCCTTCAGAGCCTCGAGCTCCGGAAGAATGTAATGCAGGAGTGAGGCCTCATCCATAAGCCGGAATGCAATGGAAGGATGGTCACAAACAAGCATTTTACAAAGTTCGTCAGCAATTCTCTCCTTAGAAAGTATATTGAGCCTATCAGCCATGCGTCGCATCGACTCCATCGATTCATTCACAATTTTGAACCTCCTATCAGCGGTCGAAAGTTTCGCCGCAAAGCGAATAGCGCGGAGCATTCTGAGCGGATCATCGGAATATGTCGTATCTGGATCGAGCGGAGTGCGAATTATTCCTTGAGAAAGATCCTTGATGCCGCCAAATGGATCAACGAGAGCTCCAAAATCTTCTTTCTGAAGAGAGAATGCCATGGCATTGATGGTAAAATCACGTCTAAACTGGTCATCCTCCAATGTTCCGTCCTCCACAATAGGCTTTCTCGACTCACGCCTATAAGACTCTTTCCTTGCCCCTACGAACTCTATTTCGTCACCGCCGTAGTGCATCATGGCAGTACCGAAATTTTTAAAATAGGAGACATACTTTCCTGTAACCTCCCCTACTGCACGCGCGAAGTCAATACCGCTTCCCTCCACTACCACATCGATGTCATTACACTCTCTTCCAAGAAAGCAATCACGGACATAGCCGCCTATAACATAGGCCTTTACCTTTTTCTTTGCAGCGACTTCCCCGATTATTCTGAAAATCGGTTTATCAAGAAACTGCGACATTATTGCTGACATATCATTTCCTCATAAGACGGTATATGGTCACATAGCGCGAAAACTCCGCCTTTCAAAGTGTAAATATAGGTCATTTTTCCGTTTGTGAGCATTAAATATTTCACCTTAAGCACAGAATTGTACTGCATTGCCTGACGCGCGACCTCTTCGTCAATGGCAACGTCGGGCCTCTTGCACTCTACAACAACTAGCGGAGCACCTGCACGATCATACACAATGATATCCGCCCGATATCGCTTGCCTCCGAAAAGGAAACCAACCTCACTATTCATCATGGCTACAGGAACATGGAAGGCTTGTCGCAACTGCAGAATAAACCACTGCCGCACCTGTTCTTCAGGTGTGGCAGTGACATTCTTTTTCCGAAGCGGATCCCAGATCTGCTCCATGACTATTTCTTATATTCTACAGCGGCCTTCTCTACACCGAAACAACTCTTGTAGTTCTCGATGTAGCGATTAAATCCCTCCGCCGCAGCTACAGAAGGCGCGATTTCCACGCCACCATCACCCACGAAGACATATTTATCAAGATAGTCCTCAAGGCTGAGCTTATCCAGATTAAAGACCATGTACCGAGCAAGAAGCGCGATTCCCCATGCTCCGCCCTCTCCGGCAGTCTCCATAACAGAGATAGGAGAATTCAGTGCAGCTGCAAGAACTCTCTGTCCTACTCCAGGAGTCTTGAAAAGTCCTCCATGAGCGGTAATCCTATCCACACTCACCTTCTCTTCATTAAAGAGAATATCATTACCTATTTTCAAGACTCCCACGGAAGCGAAAAGCTGTGCACGGAAGAAGTTTGCAAGATTGAACTTATCCGTAGCAGAACGGACAAACAAAGGACGACCTTCCGCAAATCCCGTCACAGGCTCACCTGATACATAATTATATGCCACAAGTCCGCCACAATCGGCATCACCATCCAAAGCATGATTGTACAGCTTCCCGAATACCTGATTCATATCCACAGGCACCCCAAGCAGTTCCTGATACTCCTTAAAGAGATTGACCCAAGCGTTGAGTTCCGAAGTACAGTTGTTACAGTGCACCATAGCAACCGGACTTCCGTCTGGAGTGGTCACCATATCAATCATCTCGTATGGTTTTGAAAGTTCCTTTTCAAGAACAATCATTGAGAAAGAAGAAGTACCAGCAGAAACATTTCCAGTGCGCTGACGTACAGCATTCGTAGCTACCATTCCAGTTCCCGCATCACCTTCTGGAGGACATAGAGGAATGCCAGGCTTCAAATGCCCGGATGGGTCAAGTTTCAAGGCACCCTCATCAGTAAGGCGTCCTGCATCCTCTCCGGCAAGCAGGCTCTTCGGAAGAATATCCCTGAGTTTCCATGGGAACCCGTAAGGTGCTACAAGAGCATCAAACTTATTCACCATCTCATCAGAATAGTCCTTCGTAGACGAATCAACCGGAATCATACCAGAAGCATCACCTATGCCAAGAACTTTTTTTCCGGTAAGCTGCCAATGAATGTACCCCGCTAATGTGGTAAGAAAATCAATCTTTCCCACATGAGGTTCACCATCAAGGATCGCCTGATAAAGGTGTGAAATACTCCACCGTAGCGGAATATTGAAATTAAAAAGGGAAGACAGTTCAGCAGCAGCCTTACCAGTATTGGTATTTCTCCACGTGCGGAAAGGAACAAGTATGTTTTGATCCTTGTCAAAAGGCATATATCCATGCATCATGGCACTAACCCCAATAGCTGCAAGGTTCTCAAGCTCAATTCCATATTTGGATCTGACGTTGGCACGAAGGTCCGCATACGAACCCTGAAGGCCATCCCATATCATATCGATACTATAAGTCCAAAGGCCATTCTCAAACTGATTCTCCCACTCGAAACTCCCCTGCGCCAAAGGTCTGTTCTCATGGTCAATCAGGACGGACTTGATACGTGTAGAACCAAGTTCAATTCCAAGTACCGCATTTCCCGATGCGATAAGATTTTTTGCGTCTGTCATAACTATTTCTTTTTCTGTCCGTAATAGGCATTAGGACCGTGCTTTCTTGAAAAATGCTTCTCTACAAGCAAAGGGTTCATCGTAAGAGAAGGATTGATAGCGAATGATATTGAAGCCATCTTGGCTACTTGCTCAAGCACTACGGCATTATGAACGGCCTCGAAAGCATCCTTTCCCCAGGCAAAAGGACCGTGATTCTTGACAAGCACGGCAGGAGTATGCACTGGATTCAGGCCCTCAAACCTCTTGACAATCACATTTCCAGTCTCAAGCTCATACTCTCCCTTAACCTCAGCTTCGGTCATATCAGCTGTGCAAGGTATGGCATCATGGAAATAATCAGCATGTGTGGTACCGATATTAGGAATATCAATTCCGGCCTGCGCCCATGCTGTAGCATAAGTGGAATGCGTATGAACCACACCGCCTATTTCAGGAAATGCTTTATAGAGCACGAGATGTGTGGGCGTATCAGAAGAAGGTCTAAGATCACCCTCCACAACCTTGCCGTCAAGGTTCACGACCACCATATCTTCAGGCTTCATATTATCATAACTCACTCCGGAAGGCTTTATCACTACAAGACCACTTTCACGGTCAATAGCAGAAACATTACCCCAGGTGAATATCACCAGGCCATGCTTGACAAGGTCAAGATTGGCCTGGCATACTTTCTTTTTAAGTTCTTCGAGCATAATTACCAAAGAATAACATACATGAAAGCAACAATAACGCAGATGGCTATAGCGCCAATTCCATAAGATTTTGTGGTATGGAAGAGACTAAGATCCACAGGAAGTCCCTTAGGATCAGTCTTTTTCACGGTAGCATTGCTATAGAGCCAGAGTCCCTGTACGCCGACAAGGACGCCGAAGAAGAAGAATGCCTGGAAGCCAATGTCGTTGAGATAGGCGATGGCATTATTCTCAGGAGTAGCCGTTTCCGGAAGGCAAGCACCCCATATTACTACCACAGCGGCAGCGAGGAAGAAGAACGCACCTACGCCACCAAGAATCTTGGCCCACTTGATCATGGACTTGCAATCCTTCTGTTCAGGAAGTTCACAAGACACATACTTCTTGTCCAAAAGTGACATAATCACGAAGAAGGTGACAAGGATTATAAACACGTAACCTGCACGAAGCTGGAAAGGAACACCGCCAAGGAAAATCTTGAAGAGCACTCCAAGAGGAATCGTTAGAATAGCAGTCCATACGGCAGCCTTGCTGGAAGCACGTCTCCAAAGAAGTCCAAGGCCGAATACAATCACAATTCCTGGATAGATAAATCCTGAATACTCCTGAATATACTGGAACGCCTGATCAAGGCCACCAAGAAGAGGCTTAACAGCAATAGCAGCCACTACAAGAGCACATAAAGAAGTGATACGGCCCACATTCACAAGTTTCTTATCGGATGCATCCTTATTGATGTACTTCTTGTAGATATCCATCGTAAAGAGGGTAGAAGTACTGTTAAACATAGATGCAAGAGAAGAAATGATGGCAGCGGCAAGTGCAGCGAAAGTAAGTCCCTTGACTCCGGTAGGAGTAAAGTTGCGGACAAGCCACGGATATGCATCATCAGCAACATTTATCGAGCCCTTAAGGCCGGCCATAATCTCCGGATGGAGAGAAATGTAATATGCGCAGATACCAGGGAGACAAACGATAAAAGGAATGAGGATTTTGAGGAATCCAGCAAATACAAGACCCTTCTGAGCCTCATCAATGCTCTTGGCTGCAAGACCTTTCTGGATGATGTACTGATTGAATCCCCAGTAACCGAGATTGGTGAGCCATACGGCACCTACCACTGCTGCGATACCAGGAACATTGGCAAATGCCTCAGCACCATGACTCTGCTGCACCACAAGATGAAGATGGCTGTCGTTAAGATGCTCACCAGAAGTAAGATCAGTAAAGATATTGCTCAAACCGGCAAGAGCACCTTCACCTCCGCCCACAGCTGTAAGTGCAAAGAATGCAGTTACCAAGCCACCACCGATAAGGAACACGACCTGAAGCACATCGGTCCATGCCACGGAAGAAAGACCTCCATAGATAGAATAGATACCAGCGATAAGGTACAGGGAAATGATAATCACCATCCTCATAGAGATGGTAAAGTTGCCACATACAAGAGATGCTCCCTGAAGTCCAAGAATCTGCTCGATAGCAAGAGCGCCAAGCCATGCTACAGAGGTAAGGTTCACGAACACATAGAGGAAAAGCCAAAGAATAGAGAATGCAAGACCTACACCATCATTGTAACGCTCACGAAGGAACTGCGGAATGGTGAAAATCTTGCGTTTGAGCATGACTGGAAGAAGAAATTTACCGATTACGATAAGGGTAACTGCAGCCATGAGTTCATAAGCTGCGGTAGCAATACCATCGGCGTAACTGGTTCCCGACATTCCGATAAACTGTTCTGCCGAAATGTTGGCGGCAATAAGAGAAGCACCAACAGCCCACCATGTCAGGGAGTTACCTGCAAGGAAGTAATCATTGGCGCTCTTCTCTTGGCCTTTCTTGTTTCTACCAAGGAAGATGCCAAGGAAGATAAGGATGGCAAGGTAAGCAAGAACAATGATAAGATCCACTGTCTTGAATCCCGAAGCCGAAATCTGATCTAAAATACTCATTGGATATTAATAATATTATTTAGTTACAGAGAAAGCGAAAGTGCAATTGCTCCTATATGTTTCGCCAGGACGAAGCACTGCGGATGGCCACTGAGGTTTGTTAGGTGTATCAGGATAGTGCTGGGTTTCAAGGCAGATAGCAGCACGTTTGTTGTATGTAATACCGCCCTTTCCTGCCACAGAACCATCGAGGAAATTACCTGTATATACCTGAATACCAGGCTCGTCAGTATACACCTCAAGAGAAATGCCAGTCTGCTCGCAGTAAAGCTTTGCGGCCAGTTTATCCATATCACCGTCAGTATCAAGAACCCAGTTATGATCATATCCGTTGCCATTGACAATCTGCTCATAATCAGTATCGTTGATCATATCGCCAATCTTGTGCATGGTGGTAAAATCCATAGGTGTACCAGCTACAGGAATGATTTCTCCAGTAGTCATGCAAGTATTGTCAATAGGGGTAAAGTTGGAAGCATTCACATACAGATACTCATCACAGATGTCATGAGTAGGATCGCCAGAGAGATTAAAATATGAGTGGTTGGTCATATTGATCACTGTTGGAGCCGTAGTAGTAGCCTCATAGGAGATCTTCAGAGCATTGTCATCAGTAAGAGTGTAAGTGACGAATGCTGTCACAGCTCCTGGGAAATTATTGTCCCCATCAGGAGAATCCATTTCAAGCTTGATGCTATTGGAATTAACTTCCACTACCTTATATGGCTGATACTGCCAGCCGGTAGGACCACCATGAAGACAGTGTCCGAAGTTATTCTGCGGAAGCACATATTCAACACCGTCAATAGAGAACTTGCCCTGATTGATACGATTGGCATAACGGCCAATAGCGGCGCCGAAGTCACTCTGATGATTTTCCAGATAATAATCCTCCACCTTGTCAAAGCCAAGTACAACGTCACGTCTAACGCCATCCTTGTCCGTAATAAAAATAGAAGTGATACGGCCTCCATAATTAGTGATATCAACCTCCATTCCGGAGTTGTTCTTCAAACTGTAAATCTTGTTACCTTCATCCTTCGGAGAAGAACAAGCTACGGCAGTCAAGGCGCTTACGCCCATTACAATAGAAACTAACTTATTCATTTTTAAATTATTAAATTATTTCAAACTAACGACCAATTCTTCGCCAGAATACTCAACCGTCCTACGCGACACCGTCTCACCGTTATAGTAGACGATATCAAACTTCCTTTCTTTTATCATACCGTCGAACGCTCCGTTCTGCTCCCCTATGGTAAGTTTCGTCCCGTCAAGAGTGAACCGTATGGTAGAATAAAGACCTTTCTCATAATTGTAGTTGTCTCCCTCATCCTCATATAGTACAAACTCACCTTTCTTCCCTGCAAAAACACGGATTTCAAGCCTGTCCCAAGGCTTTTCATTGGAATATTGCACATCAGGTCCTATCGGGACTATGCTTCCAGCCTTTACAAAAACAGGAATTCTGTCAAAAGACGTACAGAATTCAATATCACGTCCTCCTTTATATATCTTCCCAGTATAATAGTCGTACCATGAAGTACCGGAAGGCAGATAAATGTGTCTGGACTTACCATTCTCTGTAAAATCAACAGTCTCCGAGCTGTACTCCCGAACCTCATCAGTATACTGAGCATTCACAACTGGAGCCACAAGGAAGGCATCACCAAACATAAATTCGTCAGCAATATCATACACGTTGCGATCATTCGGGAAGTCCATGACCAAAGCACGCTGGAAAGTTCCATCATGACTGCTTACTTTCCATGCAGTCGAATAAATATATGGGAGAAGCGAATAACGCATCTTGACAGCACCGACAAGGGCATCATAAACCACATCGCCAGGCTTTCCGTAAAGGGTGATTTCACGAGGGACTTCTGTACCATGTGAACGCATCATAGGAGAGAAGATACCATACTGCATCCATCTAACATACAATTCCTGGAACTTTGGATTGTGCACTGCACTGCCGAATACTCCCCTATCATTATAAGGGTTGGCAAAAAAACCACCGAGGTCGGTATTAAAGTTAGGGTTTCCGGTAAGCGCAAATCCAAGTCCGGCCGGCACCTGATGCCTGAAAGACTCCCATGTAGACTGAACATCACCACTCCATACATTAGCACCGGTTCTTTGCTGCCCTGTGTATGCCGAACGTGTAAGGATGCAGACACGTCTATCTGAAGTATGTGCACGCTGATGTTCGTAAACGCCCTCCACACCAAGAAGAGGATATGCGTTGCGAACACTCCTGAAAGAGCCAGCCGCTGTAGGAAGTTCCAGATCCGACTCCTTGTAACTCAGATGATCAGGCTCTGTAGAATCCATCCACCACGCGTCAATACCCATTTTGTCAAGTCTGAGAAGGTGCTTCCAATAAATATCCCTGGCTTCGCTGCTGAATACATCATAAGGCTCGACATGCGAAGGGTAGTCCATGCGAGGAGGCCAAAAAGACAGACCACTCTGCGGCCATGTCTGGAAAGGCAGCAGAAGGCCCTTTGGCTTCATCTCCCTGTACTGCTTCGTTTCAGGGCCAAAAGACGACCAGATGGAAATCATAAGGTGTGCGTTGGAATCATGCACCCTATCTATCATTTTCTGGGCATCAGCAAAATTCTCATTCAAGAATTCCATCGCATTCCAAAGATAATTGCTTCCCCAATACTGCCAGTCCTGAACCATGCAGTCAATAGGAATACCAGCATCACGATAAGAATCAAGCACACCGAGAAGTTCAGAAGAACTCTTATAGCGCTCGCGGCTCTGCATAAATCCATAACTCCACAATGGAAGCATAGGGACTTTGCCCGTAAGCTGACGGATACCAGCAATCACCTTGTCGGCATTGCCACCATATATGAAATAGTAGTCAATGCACTTTCCAACCTCTGACTCAAAACTCATTCCTTCACTATTCGAGTCAAAAACCGTAGGAGAAGGATTGTCCCAGATAACACCGTATCCCTTAACAGATTGTACAACAGGGATGAAATCCTCAGTATTGCCTTGTATCATTCTAATATGCTTTCCACGCAGGGAAAGTTTTCCATCTTGAAGGATCCCAAGCCCGTACACAGGCTCATCAGAACCCAAAGCGAACTCCTGCTTAACAACGGACGAGCCTTTATCAACCCCCTCAAGCCTCTCAATGAATGAATACCCGCCTTCCTTAACAAGCAATTTCCCTTTGGATGTATAATACGATACAGCTCCAGTCTTCTCATCCACCACTACGCGCAAAACCCCAGAGTCATAAGTAGTTCTGCCAGAAGACGATTTAACTTTGACATCCGTCTCCTGCGGTGCCATTATTATGGCATAACTTGACTGTGGGCTTTCTCCGCCTTTAGTTACACGAACGATATCTGGTGAATAGAAAACAACTTTCACCTCTGAAGCAAGAATCTCCAAAGACCAGAAAGCACAAAGTGCCAATAGAAAAAATCTTTTCATGCGACCAATAGAATTAGTGTTAGCATCCTACAAATATACCAAAATATCAGCATTTAATGAAATATGGCTCGGAAAGATAAGGCCAAAAACATTAAATGCCGAATTTTTACGAAAAAAAAGAAAAAAAGACTCTCAATCGAGAGTCTTTCCATTTTCGTCAAGAATTTCATATTGCAGGATGCTATGATCAGAAACTTCTGTCAGCTTGACCTTGCATTTCAGCTTACGTTTCCACTTAGAGACAAAAGAAAAAAGTCCCCTGCTGAGATAAGCCCCAAGAATCGGACTTACTCTTATTTCGAAACTCTTCTTGCCATTCTCCACATAATCAGACAACCTGCGCTCAATTTCCTCATCAATTATCTGAGTAGAGGCAATCTTTCCGGTTCCGTGGCAGAGAGGGCATTTCTCGGTAGTATTGATTTCCGTCACTGGACGAATCCTCTGACGGGTAATCTGCATGAGACCAAATTTCGTGAGCGGCAGCACATTGTGCTTAGCCCTGTCTGACTCCATAAGCTCCCGCATATACTTGAAAAGTTCGTTGCGATGCTCAGCCGTAGCCATATCTATGAAATCGACAATCACAATACCGCCCATATCCCTAAGCCTAAGCTGACGAGCAATCTCTTCGGCGGCAATCCTATTGACCTCATACGTATTCTCCTCATGATCAGAGCTCTTTGCTCTTGTGCCACTATTGACATCGATGACATTAAGGGCCTCAGTCGTTTCTATGACCAGATAAGCTCCCTGCTTCATCGGCACCACCTTGCCAAAAGAACTCTTAATCTGCCTTGAGACCTCAAAATGGTCAAAAATAGGCTCCTTGCCATCATAGAGTTTGACAATCTTTTCCTGTTCCGGGGAAATCAGAGACACATAATTGCGTGCCTCTCTGCACACTGACTCATCATTAACATAGATATTCGAAAACGAGTCATTCAGCAAATCCCTTAGTACAGCTATTGTCTTGTCCGTCTCAGTGAACAACAGCCCCACACCTTTCGACGCAGAAAGCTTTTTCCAAGAGTTCTCCCATTTCTCGATAAGCGAGCGAAGTTCCGCTACAAGCACCGCTGCTGTCTTATCTTCAGCCGCAGTCCTTATGATGGCACCATAATTCTTTGGAAGAATACTCTTAACAAGAGTCTCAAGTCTTTTTTTCTCCTCTCTGGAAGAGATTTTCTGGGAAACGCTCACCTTTTCAGCAAAAGGGAGCAATACAATGTTGCGTCCTGCCAATGAAATCTCCGCAGTAAGCCGAGAGCCCTTGGTGGAAATAGGTTCTTTAGTAATCTGGGCAATTATCATCTGGCCAGGCTTGAGAAAATCCTCTATTCGGCCGTCTTTTGCAAGTGCCTTCCCGAGTTTGATCTCAGAGAAGAGCTCACGGGCATCCCGGTTGGGATTGGTACCCTTTACAAAAGAGTCAAATGCCTGAAAATACAAGCCAAGGTCCAAATAATGGACAAAAGCCTCCTTGCTGTCACCTATATCCACGAAAGCGGCATTCAAAGCAGGAAGAATCTTCTTGACCCGGCCAAGATAGACATCTCCTACCGAAAAGCCGTGATTCTGTGTTGACTCCCTGTCATATTCGATAAGGCGATGGTTTTCAAGCAACGCAATACGAACATCAGAGGCCGAGACATCGACCACAAGATCTTTTTCTGTTTTCGCGGTTTCCATTGTCATACAATCAAGAAAGAAAAAGCCCGCCGGATCCCCCGTCAGGCTTTTCTCGACTATTTCTTCTTATGTCTATTCAAACGCAAACGCTTCTTGCGCTTGTGCGTAGACATCTTATGTCTTTTATGCTTCTTTCCGTTTGGCATATAATAAAAATATATAAAGTAAATTATTTGCTCTTAACCTCATCCACGAAGCACTTTGCTGGCTTGAATGCCGGAATATCGTGTGCCGGAATAGTCATGGTGGTCTTCTGGGTTATATTACGAGCCGCCTTCTGAGCACGATGCTTAATTATAAAACTACCGAAGCCGCGAAGATATACAGGCTCACCATCAATAATAGACTTCTTTATGGACTCCATTGTCGCCTCGACGACAGTCTGCACAGCAACCCTCTCAATCCCTGTCGACTTGGCCACTTGATTTACGATTTCTGCTTTAGTCATTATATATAAATTTTAGTTTGTTAATACTCAACAATTTTGAGGTGCAAAAATAGATTAATTATTTTAGAAATCAAAATCATTTTTCGAAACGTAAAAATATTGGTAGACAATAGTACATCATCGTTTTCAAGGGATTCGGGATGAGTCACACGAACAAGATATTTTGGCATTGGCACGGAGATTGAGTATATTCGTGGTTCAATATCAGAAGACAGTTCAACTGACAAATTGACAATTAGACAAATTATGAGACAAGATAAAGAATTAACTTTCCCGGCGGGTGCGGAAGTCAGTATCATCCCGGTAGTTCAAGGGGATTCAATGATGAAATTTGATGAATCTGAGCTTCCGGAGATTCTTCCCATTCTCGCCCTTCGCAACGCCGTATTGTTTCCTGGCGCAGTTTTTCCAATTACCATAGGTAGAGAAAAATCAATAAAACTCATTCACGATGCAGAGAAAGAGGGCTTTTTCATAGGAGCCGTTCCTCAGCTTGACGTAATGGTAGAGGACCCACAGGAGGATGACCTCTTTCACTATGGATGCGCGTGTCGCGTCATAAAGACTCTGGAAATGCCTGACGGGACGATTACCGCCATCCTTCAGGCTTGCAAAAGAATAGAGATGATAGCGGTGCTTGGATACGAGCCTTACATTACGGCCAAAGTATCATATAGAGATGAAGTGTTGGCAGATGCAGATGCCACCGACATCAAAGCCATCAGCGAGTCACTCAAGGACAAGGCTATACAGATCATGCGATCCACGAACATGGGCACGCGTGATACCATAGGAGCAGTCAAAGCCATCGACGATTTCAAGTTCCTCGTCAACTTCATAGCCACCTCCATAGAGGTAGAGAATTTTACTTCCAAGATCGAGTTGCTCGAATATGACGACGTCAAATTCAGAGCCCTCAAACTCCTCACGATCTTGAGTTCTCAAATCGAACTGATGAAGATCAAGCAAGAGATCAACCAGAAAGTCAAGAGTGACATTGACCAACAGCAAAGGGAATACTACCTCAACAACCAGCTCCGCACTATTCAGGAGGAGCTTGGTATGGACGATGCTGAAGAGTTCGATAAGTTCAGGGAGAAGGCAGCCAAGAAGAAATGGCCCAAAGAAGTAGCAGAGGCTTTCGAGAAGGAACTTGCCAAGCTCGAGAAGTATAACCCTTCTTCTCCGGACTATAGCGTCCAATACAACTACATAGAGTTCATGCTCCAGCTTCCATGGGGAGAAATGAGTAAGGACAACCTTGATCTTGCCCACGCACAGAAAGTGCTTGACCATGATCACTTCGGGCTCGACTCCGTAAAAGATAGAATCATTGAGTACCTTGCCGTACTCAAACTAAAGGGGAACATGAAGTCTCCTATCCTCTGCCTCTACGGTCCTCCAGGAGTCGGAAAAACTTCTCTTGGCAAATCCATTGCAAAGGCTTTAGGTAGAAAATATGTACGTATTGCCCTCGGTGGAATGCACGATGAAGCTGAAATCAGAGGTCACCGTAAGACTTATGTAGGAGCGCTTCCGGGACGAATTCTTAACGGAATTGCCAGAGCCGGAACCTCAAATCCAGTTATCGTTCTGGATGAGATTGACAAACTCAGTTCAGACTTTAAGGGCGACCCGTCATCCGCACTTCTCGAGGCTCTTGATCCAGAGCAGAATGCAAGTTTCCATGACAATTACCTTGATCTTGACTACGATCTCAGCAATGTTATGTTCATCACCACGGCCAATAGTATTTCACCTATCCAGCCGGCACTCCTTGACAGAATGGAGTTGATTAATGTGACTGGATATCTTGCTGAAGAAAAGTTAGAGATAGCACGTAAGTTCCTTGTACCCAAGCAGATGGAAGAGCATGGGCTCAAGAAAGGCACACTTAAGATAGACAAGAGTGCTCTTGAAGATATAATTGACGAATATACCCACGAGTCCGGTGTACGTGGACTTGAAAAGCAGATAGCCAAGATCGCCAGAGTCACCGCGAAGAAAGTCGCGCTCAACGAGCCGCTTCCGAGTACGATAAAGAAAGACATGCTCAAGGAATATCTTGGACTGCCAACTGCTTTCCATGACAAGCAGAGCGGCAACGAAGCACCTGGAGTGGTAACAGGATTGGCATGGACACAGATGGGCGGAGAGATATTGTTCGTGGAGAGTTCTGTATCCAATGGAAAAGGTGTGATGACCATGACTGGAAATCTCGGTGATGTGATGAAGGAATCCGCCACTATCGCTTATCAGTACATAAAAGCACACCCAGAACTCGCTAACATGGACTCCGAAAAGTTTGCTTCCAAAGATATTCATGTACACGTTCCAGAGGGAGCCACCCCTAAAGACGGACCGTCAGCCGGCATCACCATGGTCACTTCCATGATTTCCGCACTTAGGGGAGAAGCCATAAAGTCCGGTATTGCCATGACTGGAGAGATGACTCTTCGCGGAAGAGTGCTTCCGGTAGGTGGCATCAAGGAAAAGATACTTGCTGCCAAAAGAGCCGGCGTCAAGACAATAGTCATATCAGAAGACAATCGTAAAGACGTCGAAGACATAAAGGAAGTTTATGTAAAAGGACTTGATTTCCACTATGTAAAGACTATAGAAGATGTCATATCATTCGTCTTTTAGGTTTTATAAAGCAAAAGAAGGCGTCACATATAAATGTGACGCCTTCTTTTTTGCTTCTTCCGATTTAGAATAGTTTTGGATGGCTTTCTTCAAGCCCAGAAAGTACCTGTTCCATCACGGATTTGCGAATCAGCGCAGAACGGGATGACACATTGTAACGCTTACAGTACTCGTCTATCGCTGCAAGTTCCTGAGAGTTGAAAAGCACGGACTTGCGATGGATATGCCTTAGAGACTCACGCTGGCGATCAAGATACAAGGGGTCAACACCAGTGTATTTCTTACTCTTCTTCATTAGCTATTTTTATGTAGTTAATAATTTCCTTAAGATTTTCAACCTCAAGTCTGCGTCCTATAATTTCGCCATCGGACCATACGACGAACATCCTCGGAGTACCGGTAACACCATACGCAAGATGGTATCCAGAGTCCATCTCGGGATCCCACAAGTGGACCATTCTTACATTCTTGTTCTTTATCTTAAAATTACGTCTGAAAGCCTTCCAGTCTCTTTTATTGTCGGAGACATATACAGCATAAAAGTTCATCGGAAAGTCCACTTCTGACAGAACTTCAGGCAGAACCATAGTCTCCAGACGGCATTTTGCGCATGAGGTATCATAGAAGAAAAGCACAGCGATCTTACCATCTTCCGGGATAGTCATCTTCCTTCCGGACGGCTTAAGAAGATCTATTTTTTCGGCAGTCATACCAATCAGAGAGCGCCGATTACAATTGGCAAACATCTCTGCCTCCATATACTCAAACTCACTGGTAGCCTCAACTTTCCCGCTTTTCAGCCATTCATCAAAGATATGTATGGCCACAGCTTCCTCCCCCATGACACGGGCATGCATATAGTGGTTAAGAACACGAAGCGTAACATGCTGCCTGGTAAGAGAATCAGTACAAGTACTAATCAGCCCATCAAACTCACGATTTTTGACATCTATACTCTCAGGCTCAAGGGCCACATAGAACTGCGTAAGGAGACTATCAAGCCCGTCATAGCGATAAACTTGCGTGTCATCGTCAGCATATACGCTATACATAGAGAATACAAGAGCCCCAAGAACAGCAAAAATAAATTTTTTCATCATAGCACCTCCGGAAGAATTACACCATCAGGAAGGAAAAGTGACGTATCACCGTTGTGCCGAAGAAGATCGCGTACCGCTGAAGACGAAATATGAGCGTATTCCTGAGCAGTAGGAATAATGATAGTCTCTATCTCAGGAGCAATCCGGCGGTTAGCATCAGCGATTGCACGTTCATTCTCGAAGTCAATCATATTACGCACTCCTCTAACTATATGCCTAATACCAAGTTGCCTGCATATATCTACTGTAAGTCCGTCATAGGACGTAACTTCAACATTTTCCAAAGACCTGGTAGCTTGACGGATAATATCCAGCTTCTGTTCGTTACTGAACAATCCCCTTTTGTCCTGATTGATACCGACAGCAACCACCACCTCATCGAACATCCCAAGAGCCCGGGTAAGAATATTTAGATGACCGGCCGTAAATGGATCAAAAGAGCCAGGAAATAAAGCTTTATGTTTCATAACTCCAAAGTTAGTCATATTTTAGTTATATTTGAGAGTTAAACAATCATTCTTTATCAGATATGGACGTCCGGATGGAAACATCATGGAAAACGGCCCTTTCCCAAGAGTTCGAAAAGCCGTATTTCACTGCACTTGTACAAGAACTGCATCGACAGAAAAAGGAAGGCATAACCATATACCCTCCCGGAAATTGTATCTTCAAGGCCTTTGAACTCTGTCCTCTTGATAAGGTAAAGGTTGTCATACTTGGGCAAGACCCATATCACGGAGCAGGTCAGGCCATGGGGCTTTCTTTTTCAGTGCCACAAGGAGTCACCGCCCCTCCGTCATTGAAAAATGTCTTTAAGGAAATAGAGAGCGATCTCGGAATCAGTATGTCAGGGAACACAGATCTTACGCCATGGGCAAGTCAGGGAGTGCTTCTTCTCAACGCAGTTCTGACAGTCAAGGCTGGACTGGCGGCATCACACAGCGGACTTGGATGGCAACAGTTCACCGACGCAGTTATAAGCACCATTTCACAAAATCTATCCGGCGTAGTATTTCTGCTATGGGGCAATTACGCTAAGAGCAAAGCGAGTCTCATAGACACTAGACGTCATCATGTTCTGGAAGCAGCACATCCATCACCTCTCGCCAGAGGAGCATTCTTCGGATGCAGGCATTTTTCTCAGACCAATGAAATACTCACCTCAGAAGGCAGGACACCTATCAACTGGCAGTTATGACACCTTCTTCTTCAGGAGAATATGACCAAGTAGCAGGCCTGATAGAAGCAGGAACATAAGAGTGCATACCCGGCCGGTAATGTCTCCGTTACGGACGAAGAAAGTCTTCTCGGAATTAAGATTGACACTTCCACTTAAGGTTTCCATTTTCCACCATCCAGTTTTTGAGACAATATCCCCCCTCTGGTCTATAAAGCAAGAAATGCCAGTATTGCCACATCTTGCAAAATCACGCCTGAGTTCAATGGCACGGAGCCTGGAATAGTTAAGGTGCTGACGATAGCCAGGGGTGTCACCCCACCATGCATCGTTTGTAATCACAGTCATCACCTGCGCTCCAGCATTGACATATCCAGTACAATACTCTCCATATATGGACTCGTAGCACACCGCACAGCCCAGCTTCACTCCATCCGAGAGAATTAGAGAAGTAGGCCTGTCCTGTCCCACACAGCGCCCCATCAATCCGGATACACCCATTTTTGAGGAAAGCCAGTCGTCAATAGGGACAAAAAGTTTTGGGTAAGGCGTAGATTCTACACCGACCACCAAACGGCTCTTTTGATACATCTGTGGATCACTGCCGCCCCTAAGCAGGAAAGCCGTATTATGTGATGTATACCAGCCTTTGCCGTAGCGCCGGGCAAGGACGTTAGGGGAAGAAGATGTATTAAAAAGCTGGATAGTACTTGCACCAAACAGCATCTCCGCACCAGGATAATCAGACAGGAAATTTCTAAAACTCTTCACAGTAGCGGAAGACTCTATATCATTAATGACAATATCTGAAGTAAATGTCTCAGGAGCCAAAAGGAGTTTTTTCCTAGAGGAATCATCTGATGCCCGAAGTCCATCCGAGAACAAGGACAGAAGCCGTTCCGTCTGCTGAGCCTGACTAAGGCTTTCGAACTTCTCATAAGGATCAAGATTAGGCTGTGCAATAATCACATCCAAACGCCCTTCGGAACGTTCTTCGTAGCAGGAATACATATATGCAGATAGGGCAAGAGGCCCGCATATCGTCAATATCACGCCTAGGAAAACAAATACCTTGGCAACAACATTCCACCTTCTGACGTAGCCGCAGGATACCGAACGAAGTACCCCGAACAAGGATAGGTTAGAAGCCCAAACCCACAACGAGCCGCCCAATGCCCCGGTATATTCATACCACTGGACCGACTTTGTAGTGCCGGCAAAAGCATTGCCGAGAACAAGCCATGGCCATGAAATGTCTACAGAAAAGTAGTGTCTTTCCCATGCAATCCACATCACAGCAAGAAAGACATACGGAACGACTCCACTAATATACTTCTTCGAAAGCCGGAATACACTCCATACAAGAGTCATCTGCGCCGCATTGGCAAGAATAGCAAAGATACCCCCGCCTATAGTGGCATTGCACACCCAGAAAGTTGTCAGTGCATTCCACAATACGAATGTATAAAGGGCATAAGGCCAGAAATGCTTTACTTTCATCTCATCAGCTGCCCAGTCAGCCCATAGCAGCGGCAAGAATGCCACAAGAGATAGCACTCCAGCATGATTACACAGCCAAGGTAGAGCCAGCATCAGTGCAGAGAGAGTGCACAGGCTTAGAAGAAAGAACACTTTACGTCTCATTCTTCCGGCATTACCGAACTGTACTTTCTCCACTTGTCAAGAAGTGCAGTCATGTCAGAGGGGACTTCAGAGTCAAACTGCATCCACTCCCCAGTTCGAGGATGCACAAAGCCAAGTGTCTTAGCATGAAGGGCCTGACGCGGGCACAGTTCGAAGCAATTGCTTATAAACTGCTTGTACTTGGAATATATAGTTCCTTTACGAATCTCATTTCCGCCATACCTTTCATCATTGAAAATAGGATGTCCTATACGTGACATATGCACACGGATCTGGTGAGTGCGTCCAGTCTCAAGTCTACATTCCACGCAAGTGACAAAGCCGAAACGTTCAAGTACACGATAGTGCGTTACCGCACGCTTCCCCTTGTCCTCATCCTCAAACACCCTGAATCGCATACGGTCATTGGGGTCTCGTCCAATATTGCCTTCTATGGTTCCTTCGTCATCCTTAAGATCGCCCCATACAACAGCCACATATCGTCTATCAATACTATGGTCGAAGAATTGTTTTGCAAGTTTCAGCTGAGACTCGTCATTCTTAGCCACGGCAAGAAGCCCGCTAGTATCCTTATCTATACGATGTACAAGAATGCCCATACGCTCATCTTCAGCCTCAGGGCCCTGAGAAATCCCAAGGTGATGAGAGAGCGCATTTATCAAAGTGCCCTCGAAATGTCCGTGGCCGGGATGAACAACCATTCCGGCCGGCTTATTCACAACCAGGACATCATCATCTTCATATACAATATTAAGTGGAATGTCTTGCGGCAGTATTTCAAGTCCACGCCTGCGATACGGCATCACGAAACGAATCACATCTCCAGGACGCACGATATAATTGGCCTTTACGGTCTCCTCCCCCACTCGCACATAGCCTTCCTTGAGCGCTTGCTGAACACGGTTTCGCGAAGTATCCTCCATGTGCGTACACATGTACTTATCCACACGCATGGGGGCCTGCCCCTTATCCACTTCAAAACGGAAATGCTCGAAAAGTTCTTCCATAATGCCGCTCTTAATCTTTTGAAGGTTCTGCTTTGTCTGCAGTCAAGAAGATATCCACCGATGATCCCTTCAGGACACTCTCATGACCGTGTTTCGGATACTGCGAAGCCACCACAGCGGCGATAGAGTCAGCATGATTCTTTATAGACCTATCAAATCGTACCCTGCCTACATTCAGGGAGTTGTCATGAATCATATCTACAGCATTAAGATATTGTCTGCCTATAAGATTCGGAATTACAGTCTGATCATCACTGCTGAGTCCCAGCACAAGATCGACTGTCGTACCGCTCGGCAATGGCATAAAAGGCTTCACATCTGCCCCATTGCGCTGCTGTTTAAGAACATAATTGGTAGCAATATCACTGACGTATATCAGACGCCCAAGCACAAGTCCGGAGCGCTGGAGTTCGGCTTTGGCCTGACGAAGAGAGCAACCTACTAGAGAAGGCATATAAACTTCGCTAGGAGCCATAGTATTGGCTGTAAGACGGATTGTCCTGCCTTTCTTGACATGGGAGCCTGCCTTCGGGGTTTGCATATATATCGCGCCAGGAGCAAGACCACGAACATACACAGAATCGGTCACCACAACCGATATCCCGGCAGAATCGGCATCGGCAAGAGCTTCATCAAAGCTCTTGCCGTAGAAATCCGGTACAGGGATCTCCTGTCCATGTCTTGTGCACATAGAAAGAGAACAATTCACCACAACTAAAAAAACAGATATCAGAACCACCGCCAAAGCCACGTTTCTGAATATCCAATTCCCTAAAATATCCTTCAGTTTCATACTTAATTCTATTCTACAAGCCTAACTCACTATAATGTCAGAACACCTTTTACAAACACAAAAACAGCAAAGCAGCAAATCGCAACCCCTGCCACAACATTCATCACATGAATGGATCTCGAACTAAGTCGAATAAACTTTGACAGCACGAAGACAACAAGCGACCAGTACAACAGTTCACCACACGCCACACACAAAAGTACTAACCACGCAGGAATCATACGCTCATCTCCGCCAAGTCCCATCATACCAAGGAGTCCAAACATTACGGCATACGCCGCCGGATTGGAGAATACCCCAAGCATGGACTGTATAGGATAGGAAATCATAGAGCCGGTATCCCTTACCGCCACAAGCTCTGATGATTCCGCCGGGATGCTTTTTTTACGAGCCATGACCAGCCCGATAATAGCAAGAAGAACGCCACCCACCATCATTATAATACCAGAGAAGCGGCTAATGAAATCCTGTATGGCGCCCAACGCAAAAAGCCCGACCGCGGCAAGGAATGAATCCCCCACGGCCGAGCCGAGTCCTGTCATCATACCTGCCGTCTTTCCTCCTCTAAGGGTTTTCTGTATGACCATCAGCAGCACCGGTCCGACCGGAAGCGCTGCGATGACACCTACCATAAGTGCCTTGATGAGTTCAATCGTCATAGACGACAAATATACTGATATTTTTTCGTTTTTCTACATCATCGGACGGGGTCCTCCTGGCATTCCGCCAGGACCAGGGCCTCCAGGGCCTGGTCGGCCATCTCGTCCGCCAGGACGAGGGCCGGACCCCGGCCTACCCATAGAACCGAAGCGCCATGACACAGAAAGAATCACATATCTTCCGAGAGTATTATTAACAGCCTCATTGTGATAGTTGCCGCTATCCGTCACAGTAAGATTCTTGGACTGACCGAGAATATCGTATCCATTGAGCGATATGGTGAAATTCCTGATGGTCTTGGCGATGGTGGCGTTAAGAACGCACTGAGAAGGCTGCGCAGTGGCATATCCGTTATACCAGTTGTAGTTCATTTCCCCCTCGAAACTCATTCCAGTAAGATCCCAATCGTATGTCAAGCTAGCAGACACCTGATTGTTCCATGTGGTAGTCTGATCTTTAGTGGTAGAGATGGAGTACCAGGTCTTGTTCATTCTGGTACTTGCTCCAACGGTGGCTTCAAGTGACTGTCCTCTATACTGAAGACGGAAACGCTCATTGGCACTTATGTTCTGGGTCTTGTTGAGAGTTATATGAGAGTTATAGTAAGAAGGATCGTTAAACTTGTCTATAAACCACTCCATGAAGTCGTAGTATCCCCTATCCTTATCCTCATATATATCCATATCAATGTTGGTTCCAACATAAGAAGAGCTCATTCTCCAATTAAGACCAAGAGTATTGTTGATGGAGAAGTTAGTCTTTCCGATAGGGAAATTGCAGAACATATTGGCCCCCGCATTGGCTGTAGTAGGACCATTGAACGGCATGGAGTATTGTGCGCCATTAGTGCCGTACCATGTGGCATTTACAATCGGATTCTGAGTAAATCCCCCATTAAGACGAAGATTGACTGAAGAGAACTTTTCCCTATTGGAGTAACGAGACTCAATTCTGATATTATGGCTAAAGTAAGGCGTCAGAGAAGGATTACCAAAAGAGACAAAAAGCGGATTGGAGTTGTCAGGAACAGGCATCAACTGGCTTGTTGAAGGCTGGCTTGAAGTACCTCGGTAGAAAAGACGACCATTGAAATTGTCATTAGGCTCGAAATCCATCATTGCCTGAGGAGAGAAATTCCATCTGAAGTCATCATATTCACGCGGCGTATAACCACCGGTGCTCTGATCAAACTTGGTTGTGCTGTTGAACGTACGGGTAGGAATTGCAGAAAAACCGACCTGAGCACGCAACTTATCATTCTGATAGAGCATATTCGCTCCTATCTGCTGACTATTGGTCTCGTTGATAATCTTATTGGAATAATCATAGTCTATCTCATTTGTAAGAAGATTTATGGTCTGCTTATCAGAGGTCGACTTAATCCAATTATAAGAATAGTTAGCCTCAACATAGAAGTAATTACCCAGGGGCTCTGTATATGTCAGTGTTCCTGATGCACTATAACTATCCTCCTTATTCTCAAACGACTGCCTGACTTCCGTTAGGGATGAAGTTCCGCCCACATAAGAGGTAATACCATTAGTATTGAGTCCGTTGAGATTATTATTGGAAGCACTCACGTTTGCAGCGAGAGTAAGAGTACGTCCAGGAATCCCGAGTCTCTGCCTGAACAGAAGGAAGCCGCTGGCACTTAGATTCTTATTGTTTCCTGTATTGTCGGTGTAAGAATCATTCACCTTGGTAACGTTGCCATTGAGATCATCGTTGAGTGTAGCATCAGTACTAGACTGGATATAACTTCCAGTGCCGATATTAATCTGAGGCTGGAAAAGAATGGATGTATTCTTAGAGAAATCGTGATCCAATCTAAATCCGAAAGAATGTCCGCCAGAAATAGTGTTGCCAATACCATCACTATTGGTAATAACATTCATATCCTGAAGATAAGTAGTCTTCTGGCTAGACTCCTCCACATCATTACGGTTATAATTGTAAATGTAGTTACCGCCAAGGTCCATCTTATCATCAAAAAACGTGCTGGCAGCATTAAGACCGGCCAAATATGAAGTAGTGATTCCATTACCACCACCCCAACCGCCTTGGCCACGGCCCATTCCTCCGCCTCCGCCCATCATACCCATCATCATATTGCCGGACCTATTGGTCCCACCACGATTATTGGTATTGTTGCCATTTAGGATAAGGCTTATCTGAGTGTCATCCTTAAAGCTTCCTATGAAAGCATTGCCAGTATATCTGACATCTGACTTCACGCCGTCCTGAGAAGGAATATCAGCACCAGCTCCTCCGGAAACTTGTCCAATAAGACCTCTCATCATACCTTGCTGAACAGTCAGGTCAATCACAGTCTCCTCCTGACCATCGTCAATCCCGGTAAATTCTGCCTGCTCCGACTTCTTCTGAATCACCTTGAGCTTATCGACCATCTTGGCTGGAATATTCTTGGACGCCATCTGCGGGTCGTCGAGGAAGAATGTCTTTCCATCAATTGTAATCTTACTGATTGTCTGGCCATTAGCAGTAATTGAGCCATCTTCTGACACTTCTACACCAGGAAGCTTCTTCAAGAGATCTTCCAAGACGTCATTGTCTGTTGTTTTGAATGCAGAAGCCGTATATTCCACTGTATCTTTTTTAATGATAACGGGATTACCAGTAGCCGACACGGACGCAGCATCAATAGCCTCCGCATCAAGCTTCATCTTGATTTCGCCCAAATCGAGATCTTCAGATTCCATCTTTACCGTGGTAGTGTAGGTCACATAGCCCATCAATTCGGCCCGAAGAGAATAAGAACCTTTCTTGACTGATTCGATGGTTGCTTTTCCGTTTTCGTCAGTAAGAGCATAGTTTGATGGCTTTGACTGGCCATTCTTCATTACTGAAACGGTAGCAAAACCAAGCGGCTCCCCTGTCTGTTCATCCACAAGAGACAGTTTCACCTTGTTCTGCGCCAAAAGCCCGACACTCACAAGCATCAGTCCCAGCATGGTTACGATTTTTTTTCTGCTCATAATAGTACAATAATTAAATTTCAGTACAAAGCCACAATAAGAGATAGAATGGGCACTCTCTATCCCATTCTCTTACTTTATGCGGTCAGGATTGGAAGCGATGAATTTCTCCCACGAAGACGATGAGCCAGAATCTGCAAGTGGACTAATCATCTGATAGTGATGGCACATAGCCAACGCTAGGGCATCCGTCGCATCAAGGTACTTATTTTCAATTATTGTGCCAAGTGTTTTTTGAACCATCAGAGAAACTTGCTCTTTAGACGCGGCGCCATTGCCACAGATGGCCATCTTGGCTTTTCGGGGTGCATATTCATAGACTTTGACCCCATGGGACAAAGCAGCAATCATGGCAGCCCCCTGCGCTCGTCCCAGCTTAAAGATAACCTGAGCATTCTTGCCATAGAAAGGAGACTCAATTGCCAGGTCATCTGGATGATGAAGGTCACACAAAGCACCGACCTTCTCGAAAATAATCTCAAGCTTATCGTATGGCGAATCCACTTTTCTAAGATCCACCACACCCACATCCACGAAATGAGGCTTTCCGTGGACATCAACACGCACAATCCCGAAACCAAGAATATTGGTTCCGGGATCTATGCCTAATATAGTTCTGCTCTTGTTAGTCAATCTTGTCAAATCCAGTATACGGACGGAGAACCTCAGGAATAATGATTCCCTCAGGAGTCTGATTGTCCTCAAGAAGCGCTGCCACTACTCGAGGTAGCGCAAGTGAACTTCCATTGAGAGTATGAGCGAGCTGTGGTTTGCCATTTTCATCACGATACCTCAGATGAAGACGGTTGGACTGATAAGTCTCGAAGTTTGATACAGAAGATATCTCAAGCCACCGCTGCTGCGCTGCTGACCAGAGCTCAAAATCGTAAGTGATAGCAGAGGTAAAACTCAAATCTCCACCACACAGACGGAGAATACGATATTTCAGTCCAAGCTTATTGACAAGGGACTCTACATGAGCAATCATCTCGTCAAGAGCCGCATAAGAGTTCTCTGGCTTTTCAACCCTCACGATTTCAACCTTGTCGAATTGATGAAGACGATTCAGACCACGAACATCCTTTCCATAAGAGCCAGCCTCACGACGGAAGCAAGGAGTATACGCGGTAAGCTTCTGAGGAATCTCGTTCTGCTCAAGAATGACGTCACGGAAGATGTTAGTAACTGGGACTTCGGCTGTCGGGACCATATAGAAATCGTCCACATTGGCATGATACATCTGTCCTTCCTTGTCAGGAAGTTGTCCAGTACCAAATCCAGAAGCAGCATTCACCATCACAGGAGGCTCAACCTCTTTGTATCCTGCAGCTGTATTGTTGTCAAGAAAGAAATTAATGAGTGCACGCTGAAGTTTTGCACCCTTGCCCTTATAAACAGGGAATCCTGCACCTGTAATCTTGACTCCAAGATCAAAATCAATGATATCATACTTCTTGGCAAGTTCCCAGTGCGGAAGGGCATTTTCCGGAAGGTGCACCTCTGGGCCACCCATCTTGACCACTTCATTGTCTTCTGCGCCCTTGCCAGGCTTAACAAGCTTGTAAGGAGTATTAGGCATAAGCACAAGTTTACTCTCGAGCTCAGCAGTAGCCTCGTCCATTTTAGCAAGAAGTTCTGATGACTTAGTTTTCATCTCTGCGACCTCTGCCTTAACTTTCTCTGCAGCATCCTTTAGGCCCTGCTTCATAAGAGCACCTACTTCGGAAGATTTGGCCTTCTGCTTTGACAGAAGTTCATCACTTTCTGTCTGATACTTACGGCGGAGCGCATCAAGCTCCAGAACCCTATCCACTATAGGCTTAGCATCAAAATTCTTGATTTTAAGCTTCTCGATGACAGCCTGTGGGTCATCGCGAAGAGTCTTGAGTGTCAACATATTTTTAAAATTTACTTTATCACTAAAAAACAAAGGACCCACACTCAACTCGAAGTGCAAGTCCTTTGTCAGCTGCCATTCCCCGAGTTAGTTCTCGAAAGGAATTACCGATACATAAGATTTGTTCTCTCTCTTACGTGAGAACTTCACTGTACCGTCCACGAGTGCATAGAGAGTGTGATCTTTTCCCATTCCAACGTTCTTGTCTGGATTGTGAACAGTTCCCCTCTGACGTACGATGATATTTCCGGCTTTAACTACTTCGCCACCGAATTTCTTGAGACCAAGGCGTTTGCTTTGTGACTCACGACCGTTCTTTGAACTTGATTGACCTTTCTTGTGTGCCATAATCCTTAAGCGATTTCGTTAACTTTAATCTTGGTAAGCTTCTGACGGTGACCATTGAGCTTCTGGAAGCCCTTACGGCGAATCTTCTTGAATACAAGAACCTTGTCAGCTTTCACATCATCTTCAAGCACTGTAGCTTTCACTACTGCACCTTCTACATACGGAGCACCGACCTTCACATCAGCGTCATTAGCGACGAGAAGGACTTTCTTAAACTCCACATCAGCACCTTTGGCATCAGCAAGCCTCTGCACAAAGATTTCACTGCCAGCCTCTACCTTGAACTGCTGGCCTGCAATTTCAACGATTGCGTACATTAAAACTTCTTTTATCAAAGTTTCGACCGCAAGCGTCCATCCACACGGACGGCACTTATCAAGCTCAACGGCCATAATTACCGAGCCGCGAATTTACTAATTATTTCATTCACAACCAAATTTTTTCTATTTTTGCATTTATGGAAAGTCCATTCACTTATAGCAAGCCCATCACAGGGCAGTGGTTTATCGGGCGTGAGGCCGAATCCCGCACGCTTAGCAATCTGCTTACCCAAGGCGAGAACATACTCATATCCGAGCCGCCAAAGAGTGGAAAAGGGTCTCTGATAAGACAGACGTTCCTATCGCTGAAAAGCCGTGGATGCCAGTTTATTCCGGTCTTTGTGGAGCTGATGAGCATCAGAAGTAAGGAAGACTTTATCCTCAGGCTCGGCTCAGAAACGCTGAAGGCCGCATTCAGTACGCCACAGGACTATTCCAATGCCATAGCAAGTCTGCTTCCCAACACACATTTCATCTTCGACTCTGAGGCATTCTCAAGAAGTGGCGAGATTCTTTCCCTAAATTGGGACATGGATAGTCACGACATCAGCGCCATCATATCACTCCCCTATCGCATCGGGGCGACGACGGGCAAGAAAATCTTCGTAACTCTAAGCGAGTTCCAGAACATAGCCCTCACAGATGGACAGTATGAAATATGCCAGGCCTTTGAAACATTGTTCGGTACTCTTGATGCGTCCGAACATACTTATGCTTCCTATATAATATCCGGGTCAAGAGTCAATGCAATGGAGCAGATTCTTCGCGGCCCAAGCCGGCTTGGCAGATTCACGGAGCGCATACAGTTCGGTGAAATTGACACGCGCATCATCATCGACCACGTTATCAAAGGTTTCAACTCAAGCGGAAAGGTAATTGACAGGGAGCTACTGCTCGGCGCATGCAAACTTTTCCGCAACAACATCTGCTACATCAATCATTTCTGCTCCATCTGTGACTCTCTCACAAGAGGGTTCATTATGGAGGGAATCCTAAAGACAGCCCTTGACATTCTGATTTCCATTCATGTACCGAGATTCACTTCCATGATGTACGACCTTACTGGATATCAGGCCAGTTTCTTCAAAGCGATACTGGAAGGACACACCAAGTTCTCAAGCACGGACATCATTGAGCAGTATAAACTGAACTCTTCCGCCAATGTCCTGCGTGTTCGTGAAGCTCTATGCAAAAAAGAAATCATCTTTTTCAACGATGACGGCAAACCGGTGGTAACAGATCCATTATTCGAATATTGGGCGAGAACAGAGTATTATGGAATAAAAATATAGAAGAAGATGTCCAAAAAATCAATAGCAGTGCTCACCGGCGCCGGAGTAAGTGCCGAAAGCGGGCTGAAGACCTACCGGGACAACGGTGGACTCTGGAACGGATACGACCCCATGAAAGTAGCCTCCATAGAAGGGTGGAACGCAGATCCTGGACTTGTTCTGGACTTCTACAACCAAAGGCGCAACGAACTTGAGAAGGCAAAGCCCAACGAAGCTCATCGTCTGATAGCTGAACTTGAGAACACCTATAAGGTAGATGTAATAACTCAAAACGTAGATAATCTGCATGAAAGGGCCGGTTCCACCAATGTACTCCATCTCCACGGTGAATTAACGAAAATAAGGCCGGAGAATACATGCAACGACGAGGACGGATTCTCGGAAGCCTATGTAGTAGACATACGATATGGAAGAGTTGAGATAGGAGACTTGGCTCCGAACGGGGCACAATACAGGCCTCACATTGTCTTCTTCGGAGAAGCGGTTCCCAAAATGACGAGGGCCATAGATATCGTATCCAAGGCCGATGTCATCATCATTGTCGGCACATCTTTAAGTGTCTACCCAGCAGCCGGACTATACAGATACGCATCACTCGGTACTCCAGTCTACCTTGTTGACCCTGCCGATATGAAATTCAGGGACCCACGAATAGTCCACATAAAGAAAATCGCGAGTGAGGGCATGAAAGATTGTTTGGAATTATTGAAATAAATTTCTACCTTTGCGCCCACAATTGAAAAGGAGGTGATTTAGAATGATAATTGTACCAGTAAAGGAAGGCGAAAATATCGATCGCGCATTGAAGAAATTCAAGAGAAAGTTCGAGAAAACCGGAGCAATCCGCGAGCTTCGTTCACGTAAGAATTTTGAGAAGCCTTCAGAGAAGAAGCGTGTGGCTAGAATGAAAGCCATCTACGTGCAGCACCTCCGTCTTGAAGACGAGCAGTAGTTTGTGAATAATACTGATTTCTCCGGATACTTGTTTGAGCATCCGGATTTTTTTATATCTTTGCGCAAATTTTTAAAAGTATGTTTTGGACACTTGAATTAGCCAGCAGCCTGGACGATGCTCCATGGCCAGCCACAAAAGAAGAACTGATAGACTACGCCAATCGCTCCGGTGCCCCGGATGAAGTTATAGAAAACCTCGAAGAACTTGAAGATGACGGAGAAGAGTACGAGTCCATAGAAGATATCTGGCCGGACTACCCTACCAAGGACGACTTTTTCTTTAACGAGGAGGAGTATTAACCTATTATTGAAACATTATTGATTGATTTTCAATAATTTACGATTGAAGCGCTGGGAAGTCCCAGTGCTTTTTTCGTGCCGAAAATGCCCCTTTTTCCGGCTAAAAACAGGCTCAAACTACCCAATTACTATCCAGTGAAATGGCAAATCTTCCTGGAAATAAGAGTAGTGAGTTTGATTTTATAGACATGGAACCATATATAGCGGAAGGTAAAGGAGGTCGCCCTTGGTTTCGAGGTCTCCGGTATGGACAATGTAAGGCTGGGCAAGGTAATTTGCATATTTACTGATGCACTTCTCCAGAGACGTGATTGTAAAGGCTGACGAAGACTTCACTTCGATAGGAGAAATATTATGGCGGCTTGTGATTGATTTCTTCGATATCAGGAAGTCAATCTCCATTCTGTCGTCCTTGTTCTCCCTTGACGGATTCGAATAGAAAAACAATTTGCATCCGATTGCGGCAAGCATCTGGGCGACAATGTTCTCCATCAGCATTCCTGAATTGATTTCCAGTTTGTCCTTGAGGATCTTCTGATATAGCTGTTCCGAAACAATTCCCCGTTCATCAAAAGAATGACTGATCATCAGTCCAGTGTCGTTCATATAACATTTGAGAGAATTGTCCCTCTGTTTGAGTCCCAGCCCGATACTTGGTTCAGTTGTATTGAATGCAAGATTTACCATACGGGCATCTCTCAACCAGAAGAACGAACTGTCGTAGTCCCTGAATCTCGCATCCTTATGCAAGTCTGAGAGTTGAAACTTATGCTCGTGAAGTTGCAGCTGACCTGGAATGGCCTCGTAAATTGCCTTCACCTTTGATGTATGTATTCCAGCATACTGGTCGATGCAATTATTGTACAGGTTCAGGATTTGCCTTTTGACCCTGTCTACATCTTCGAAAGACCTTGTCTCAAGATATTCCATTACAGCCTGAGGCATTCCTCCGACTATCATATAAAGGCGAAAGTAGTCCATCAGTTTACGATGCATTGATTGCCCCACCGGTTCTTTTGTCTCGAACTTCATTCTCACGAACTCCATCAGATTTTCTTCACCGAGTGCCCACAGAAATTCCTCAAAGTCCATAGGTTGCAAGACCACCTTTTCTTCTTCTGAAGGAACGAGATAGTCTTCCTGTTTTTCACTGCCTTTCAATTTCTTTCTGGTGCTCATCTGCATGCCGAGGAGAGAGCCTGTCTCCAGATAATCATAACGCCCGTCCTCCACCAAATATTTGATGGCTGCGCGAGCGGCAGGGCAGAACTCAATCTCATCGAATACGATGATTGAATCCCGTGGGTAAAGTTTTGTTGAATAGAATGTGCTTAGGTATGTGAAGAGCATATCCAGATTGCCCTTGTAGTTCTTGAACAAATCCTTTATGTCATCCCCTACCTTGAAGAAGTCAATGATGATATGGCTTTTGTATTCGTTCTTTGCGAACTCTTCAACAATATAGCTCTTCCCGACACGTCTTGCGCCTTCTATCATCATTGCGGATTTGCCGTGCCGTTTGGTCTTCCAGATGACGAGTTGGTCATATAATTTTCTTTTCATCACGAAATCAAGCTTTGTATTACACTAAAATTACACGAAATCAAGCTACAAAACATTGTGTCTTTACACGAAATCAAGGCAAATGTACGAAAGAGAAACAACAAATGCAACTCGGTTTGACCTTCTCTGAGAATGGTTAACACTTTTGGGGTGGTTAAACTAAGTTTGTTTACACATTCACTGGACCGGTTTACATCGGATGGTCCATTCCCCTAAAGTGGTTGTCAAACGTACTGTTTCCATTGACATGATGCTGGAAGACGAGAGTCTTCCTTTTTTGTTGGTTGTTGCTGGCCGTACGGCCGGCAACAACCAACCGCGCATCAAAGGTAACTACTTTTTTCTACACGGCCACCTCCTCTGTTAAAGTTTCTTCAGTAAGCCTGGATAAGTCAGGGGCATATGCACCAAGTTGTGGATCTTCCGATGCCACCGCCTGACGGCAATAGTTCTTCCAACAGCGCTGCTGCTCACCACATTGATTATGAGCTTGTTCTGGTGTCTGCCAGCCAATGCTCATATGCGGTCGCTGCGTGTTGTAGAAGTCAATGATACGGCAAAGTTCCAACTTGCAGACTTCTCTGGTCGGGATGGTCATCTTGTAGAGCCACTCGCTTTTGAGGATGCCGTTGGCACGCTCCGCGATGGCATTTTCCAACGGGTCCCCACTCTGGGTCATGCTAATTCTGACGCCATGCTTCTTGAGCTCGGATACATAAGCGTCACTACAATACTGGCAGCCACGATCGGAATGGTGGATAAGCCTGTTGGAGGTCTCGTAATCAATCGTATCCAATGCCATTCTAAGAGCCTCTAGAGGGTATATGGTCTCCAGGGTGGGACCGAGAGCCCAACCGACTATCTTGTGTGAGTAAGCGTCCGTTATCAGCGAAAGGTAGCAGACGCCTTCCTCTGTTTCTATATACGTAATGTCGCTGACCCATATTTCGTTAGGCCTGTGCGGAACCACATCCTTAATGAGAGGTTCGGGTACTTCCTGTAGTGGTGGTTCGAGTCCGTGGTCTTGTACCGTCGACGACGCCGGATATGGACCATCAGGCCAACGAGGTGAAGGAACTGCAAGCGGCTAGTCTCAATACAGCCCAGATAGCCAGGAAGTTGGGTATCGCCAGACAAACCGTACGAAAGCACATCAAATAAAACTCGCTGCCGAAGCGGGCAAGCAAGGAGCGGATACCCTACTTCCTTTACGACACATATGTTGAGGAAGCCTACCGGCATGGGAAGGATCTCCGGAAAATCTTTCTGGAAATCAAGGAACAAGGCTTTCCCGGAACTCTGACGCCATTCTATGACCACTATCGTCATCTGTCCGACGGACATCGCGGCTTCAGATCGAAGCAAGACGTTGCAGAAATGCAGAAATCCCCTGACACCGGACGGGAGCCGCTGCTTCCCATACGCCAGATAGCCCATATCGTTGACAAGAGCATACGCAAGAAGAAAATGCGGGACGAGGAGGCTCTGATAGTTGAGAGGCTAATGCCTCTTGGCTAGTTCAGAGACATATACGACGCGGCCGCCACCTTTTATGACACGATAATGGGCGACAGTGTGGACGACTTGACTGTGTGGCTAAAAACTTACGCACAATCACCCTTGCGGGAGCTGCGGTCGCTTGCCTATGGTATCCAGATGGATCTGAAAGCTGTCCAAAACGCAATTGCTACGAACATATCAAACGGCATCGTCGAAGGGTATGTAAACAAACTGAAAGCGGTAAAGCGGACTATGTATGGGCGCGCCTCCCTTGCACTCTTGAAGAGGAAAATGGTGTTCAGCGACCTATGCTTCAACTAAATTGCGGAAGAACCACTATTTTCAGTTCAAGTCAGCCACGATATAATAAAAATACGAACTAATGCCCCTCGTATACAGCAAGGGCATTCAATATGAAAAGAATACTTGTACTCGTGTGCCCACAAATCATAGCCTAACATGTTTATTTTCACCTCCTAAATTAGAGGCTTAACATTAAATTCGTATATTTGTGAGGGCAAGCATAAAACGGCATGAGTTTGAAGTTGATAAACAACATAAGTGAGAGAGTTGTAGATGACCTTAAAGAACGGATATCCGATGGAGGTCGCATAAGTATTGCGGCCGCATCGTTCTCTATCTATGCCTATGAGGCTCTCAAAGAAGAACTGGAAAAGGTGGAACAACTGAGGTTCATCTTTACTTCTCCGACATTTGTAAGCGAAGGTAACGCCAAGGAAAAAAGGGAGTTCTTCATACCTAAACTCAATCGTGAACGCAACCTTTATGGTACAGACTTCGAAATAAGGCTTCGTAATAAATTATCCCAGAAGGCCATCGCAAAAGAATGTGCAGATTGGATTCGCAGAAAGGCGCAATTCAAATCAAATTCTTCCGATGAGCAGATGGGCGGATTCCTTCACCTTTCCGGTGAATCTGATACTGTATATGTGCCTTTCAATGATTTTACGACTTCACAGCTGGGATGCGTCAGGGGGAACGAAGTATATAGCATGGTCAATGTCTTGCCATCGCCGGCATCAGACAGCTATCTGAGCATCTTCAATTCGCTGTGGGACAATGATGACAAGTTTTCGGATGTCACGGAAAAGGTACTTGATTATATCGATACTGTCTATCAGGAAAATGCTCCGGAATACATCTACTTCATCACCCTATACAACATTTTCAGAGAGTTCCTTGAAGACATTTCAGAGGATGTTTTGCCCAATGAGCGTACAGGCTTCAAGAACAGCCTGATATGGAATAAGCTCTATAACTTCCAGAAGGACGCTGCTTTGGCAATCATCAACAAGTTGGAAAAATACAACGGGTGTATCCTTGCGGACAGTGTGGGTCTTGGAAAGACATTCACGGCGCTTGCTGTAATCAAATACTACGAGAACAAGAATAAATCCGTGCTGGTGCTCTGCCCGAAGAAACTGAATGGCAACTGGCAGAATTACAGAGCCAATTATAAGAACAACCCTATAGCCGGAGATAGGCTAAGATATGATATACTGTTTCATACGGATTTGTCCAGAGAACATGGCGAAAGCAACGGACTGGATCTTGCCAATGTCAATTGGGGCAATTATGACCTGATAGTGATAGACGAAAGCCATAATTTTAGAAACGGGGGAAATATAGACGAGGTTGAAGACTTCCCGGAGACAGAAACTCCGCCAAGAAAAGAGAATCGCTACCAGAGGCTGATGAATAAGGTCATTCGCCCCGGCGTTAAGACCAAGGTCCTGATGCTCAGCGCCACACCTGTCAACAACCGTTTCAACGATTTGAAAAACCAACTCCAACTGGCATACGAGGGGAAATCACAGATTATAAATGACGCATTGGGTCTGGGCAAGGGAATTGATGACATCTTCCGCGCAGCACAAACCGCTTATAACAGATGGGCTAAGCTTCCGATTGAGGAACGTACCACCGAGCAATTATTGTCCGATTTGAGTTTTGACTTCTTCCAGGTGCTTGACGCTGTCACAATCGCCCGCAGCCGAAGCCACATCATGAAGTATTATGACACGAAAGACATCGGAAAATTTCCGGAAAGGCTTACCCCCATATCCAGACGGCCTGCTCTGACAGACCTTGATTCCGCAATAAATTTCAAAGACATAGCGGAGTCGTTGAACTCACTTAATCTCTCATACTATACTCCTTCGTTGTACTTGCTGGAAAGTGCAAAAGACGATTATTCCATTGACTACGAAGGAGAAGGTTTGTCAATAGACGGTCGCGAGAAAGGACTTCGCAATCTCATGGCGGCGAATCTTTTAAAGCGTCTTGAGAGTTCTGTAAACTCGTTCAGACTCACACTTGCGAGGATACGCGAAGGTATTGGCAATGTATTGCGCGTGATTGATGAATATGGACTCAGAAAGTCAGCGAGCGTCGTTCGGATTCCGGACATTGGCCTCGAAGGCCTTGAACTCGAAGACGATATAGTCATCAATAAAAAGACATCCATAAGGCTTGCGGATATGGACTACATATCGTGGCGGCGTGATCTGGAAGCAGACAAAACCCAGCTTGACTTGCTCCTGTTCATGCTCAAGGACATAACTCACGAACATGACAGCAAGCTTCAGATGCTTATCGAAGATATTCGCCATAAATTCGAGCACCCGATAAATGACAACAATCACAAGATTCTAATATTCACGGCCTTTGCCGACACTGCCGAATACTTGTATGAGAATCTGTCCGGAAGAATCAAGGAGAGGCTTGGTCTTAACACGGCCATTGTGACCGGAAATTCTGACGAGAAATGTACGATAAAGAATTTTACATCCGGATTCAACAATATCCTTACATTCTTCTCACCTAAGTCTAAAGATAGAGACACGCTCTTTCCCGATGCGAAGGAAGATATAGACATCTTGATAGCGACAGACTGCATCAGTGAGGGTCAGAACCTTCAGGACTGCGACTATCTGATAAACTACGACATCCACTGGAACCCGGTTCGGATCATCCAACGGTTCGGACGAATTGACCGGATAGGCTCGACAAACGACTGCATACAGTTGGTCAATTATTGGCCTGACATGGAACTCGATGACTACATCAAGCTCAAAGGAAGAGTCGAGAGCAGAATGAAGGCCACGATTTTGACGGCTGCCGGAACCGGCAATCCCTTGTCCGCAGGAGAAGAGGCGGATTTGCAGTATCGACTGGGGCAGCTTAAACGGCTTCAGGAGGAAGTTGTAGATATTGAGGATATGGACACAGGCATAAACATTATGGATCTCGGGCTCAATGAGTTTAGGATGGATTTGCTGTCTTATGTGAAGGAACATCCGGACATTGAGTATGCGCCGTTTGGCCTCGACGCTGTTGCCCGGTCCTCCGAACACACAAAACCTGGAGTCATCTTCATACTGAAGAACCGCAACAATGCCGTGAACATCGGAAAGAAGAATCTTCTGCATCCATTCTATATGGTTTATCTTGCAGATGACGGTCAGGTCCTATGCGATTACCTGCATCCGAAGAATCTTTTGGATACGATGCGTCATCTCTGTAAGGGCAAATCGGAATACGACAGAGACTTGTGTGCTGAAGTCAATAAAGAGACCGATGATGGAAGAAAGATGGAACGCTATAGCTCTTTATTACATTGTGCTGTAAAAAGTATTGCCGAGGTCAAGGAGGAATCAGATATACAAAGTCTGTTTTCTGAGGGAGAGACTACTGCGCTGTTGGATGACATCAAAGGTCTGGATGATTTTGAACTTATTTCATTCCTGATAATACGAGAGAAGAAATGATTAGAGATTTGTTTCCGCAGCAGACACTCGTTGAAAGGCTCGTTCCCAAGAAGGCGTTTATCGACAACTTAGGAGCGAATGTCCGGATGAAGGAAAATTTCACCCGGAAAATCGAACGCATAGAGTGGCTTGCAAAGCTCGCTCCTTCCACGATAAATGTCCGGGACGGAAAGAATGTTCACGAAATTGCGGTGTTCCTCGTGACAATGAAGGAGCGTGACCTCGCGGAATACATATTCTCTTTCATCGATGAGATGATGCCTCGTCATACGCTGTTCATCCTCTGCTTTGAAGAGAAGACTTGCTTTCTCATAAACTATAAAGAGCCGTTGGAGCAAGTAAGCGATTCCGGGAAGCATTACAGGATTATCATGACTTTCAGTACCGATTGGCTTCCGGCAGCTTCTGCCTGTCTCACTCTGTCCGGTGACACTATGGACGGTATATACGAATCGTATGTAAGGATAATTGCCGGAGACAGTATAATGTCTGAAGAAAAGAACATCAAGGAAGCGATAATCCGGACTGATCAGAGAGCTGCTCTTCTGAATGAGATAGCCTGTCTTGAGCGAAGAGTGCAGGCGGAGACGCAGCCGAATAAGAAGTTCGAGCTGCACAGAGCCTTGGTTGAATTAAAAAAGAAACTATAAATACCATGGAAAAGTTGAATATGCAAAGCGCCGACGGCGTGCAGGCAAACATTGGGAAGATAGCCTCGCTGTTCCCGGACTGCGTGACCGAGACAATCACGGGTTATGAACCGGATGGCAGTCCCATACTCAGGCATAAGGTGGACTTCGAGAAGTTGCAGCAGAATCTTTCCTCTGAGATTATCTCCGGCAAGGAGGAACGCTATCAGTTCACTTGGCCGGACAAGAAAAAGGCAATCTTGCTGGCTAACTCGCCAATCAATGCTACGCTTCGTCCGTGCCGGGAGGAGAGTGTGGATTTTGACAGCACCGGGAACCTCTACATTGAGGGTGATAATCTCGATGTCCTGAAATGCCTGAAAGAGACTTACCTGCATAAGGTGAAGATGATTTACATCGACCCGCCATACAACACCGGCAACGACTTCGTCTATGAGGACGACTTTGCTGAGTCAACTTCCGAGTATCTTGCAAACTCAGGGCAGTTCGATGAGCAGGGGCGGCGTCTTGTGACGAACACCGAGAGCAACGGACGGTTCCACACGGATTGGCTGAATATGATTTATCCGAGGCTCAAGGTGGCACGAGATCTTCTTACTGAGGATGGGGTGATATTTATTTCAATTGATGACCATGAACAGGACAACTTGAAACGAATTTGCTGTGAGTTGTTTGGAGAGCGCAATTTTGTTACTCAACTTGTTTGGCAAAAAATACATAGTATTAAAAATGATGCGAGGTATTTTTCTGAGAACCATGAATATGTCATAGTTCATGCAAAAAATAAAGAATTATACAAGGTCGGGCTTCTTCCAAGAACGACCGAGATGAACGACCGGTATAAGAATCCTGACGGTGACCCTCGTGGGCCATGGCAATCCGGGGATCTTGTTGCCAGTGGGGAAAGAAGTAATGGCCATTACCTTGTAACCAGTCCCAAAACAGGAAAAACATTCGATGTACCTCATGGTAAGCATTGGGTTTATGCAAAAGAAAACCTTTTGGCTTTAGTCGATGATAATCAGATTTGGTTTGGCGAAGACGGCAATTCATTCCCAAGGAAGAAAAGATTTTTGTCAGACGTTCAAGATGGCAGGACACCAAGTACAATCTGGCTTTCCGAAGAAGTGGGCCACAATCAAACTGCGACAAGGGAAGTAAAACAGTTATTCAAGGACAATAAGTATTTTGATTTTCCGAAACCTATTGCCTACATTAAGCAAATGATTCAGATATCAACTTCAAATGACGATATCGTACTCGACTTCTTTTCCGGTTCCGCCACAACCGCCCATGCGGTAATGCAATTAAATGCAGAAGAGATGGGGGGGGGGGTAATCGTAAATTCATCATGGTTCAGCTTCCCGAACTTACTGACGAAAAGAGTGAAGCCTATAAAGCCGGCTACAAGACCATCTGCGAAATCGGCAAGGAACGCATCCGCCGGGCCGGCAGGAAGATCAAGGAGGATAACCCTCTCACCACCCAGGACCTCGACACCGGATTCCGTGTCCTGAAACTGGATTCCTCAAATATGCAGGATGTGTATTATTCCCCTGCCGACACCACACAGGCCAATCTGTTCAGCCAGGTGGACAATGTCAAAGACGACAGGACTCCGGAAGACCTTCTCTTCCAGGTGATGCTGGAGCTGGGCGCGACACTGGACAGCAAGATTGAGACGACTGTCATTGCCGGGAAACAGGTCTTCAATGTGGCGGACAATTACCTTGTTGCTTGTTTTGACACGGACATCGACGATGAAGTGGTGACCGCCATCGCCAAGATGCAGCCGCAGTATGCTGTCTTGCGAGACAAGTCAATGTCAAACGACAGCACTGCGACCAATTTCGAGCAGATATTCAGGACTTATGCGCCGAACACCGTGACGAAAGTATTATAGTATGAAACTTCAATTCAAGATACAGAAATACCAGACTGATGCGGTTGACAGCGTTATCGAGGTCTTCAACGGTCAGCCCAGTCAGGATTCTTTAGAGTACAAGGTGGATAGAGGCAGCGCTTATGTCGCCCGGAAGGCAAGCGAGCTGGAGTTTTCTGACGATGAAGAGGACACGGGATATAAAAATGCAGATGTCGTTCTCTCCGAAGAAGAACTTCTGAAGAATATCCACAGGATCCAGGCATCGGAAAACATCCGGCAATCCAACGACCTCGTCAAGAAACTCGGGCACTGCCAGCTGGACGTGGAGATGGAGACCGGTACGGGAAAGACCTACGTCTATATCAAGACGATGTTCGAAATGAACAAAAAGTTCGGGTGGACGAAGTTCATAGTCGTGGTGCCGAGCGTGGCCATACGTGAGGGTGTGAAGAAGAGTTTCGACATCACAGTTGACCACTTTATGGAACTGTATGGCAAGAAGGCCCGCTATTTCATCTATAATTCAGACAATCTGAATCAGATAGACATCTTTTCGCAGAGTGCGGAGATCTCGGTGATGATTATCAACACTCAGGCGTTCAACTCGTCCCTGAAGGAGGGCGCGAGCAATAAGGCGGCCCGTATCATTTACGATAAGCGTGACGAGTTCGGTTCGCGCCGTCCTATCGATGTGATTGCGGCCAATCGTCCGATCGTGATTCTGGATGAGCCTCAGAAAATGGGTGGCGCGGCGACACAGACGGCACTTGCCAGATTCAAGCCGCTATTCACCCTCAATTACTCGGCGACTCACAAGGAAACCCACAATCCGGTATATGTGCTTGACGCCTTGGATGCCTACAACAAGCGTCTGGTCAAGCAGATAGAGGTTGTCGGTTTTGACTTGAGGAACTTGAAGGGAACCGACAGCTATGCATATTTGGAAGACATCATCATATCCAAAGACCACGCTCCTCAGGCGCGTCTGGAGTTTGAAATCCGAAATAAAGGCGGAAACATCAAGAGAGTGCTGAGGAACCTGTCGGAAGGAGACGACTTGTACTGGCTTTCCGGGGAAATGGAGCAGTACAGAGGATTTGTCATCTCAGAAATTAAAGTCAATCAATTCAATACGGCTGATTGCAGCGTCACTTTCGGTAATGGTGTGATTCTGCATATCAAGGAAGCTATAGGGAATGTGACCGCAGAATATAAGGCACGCATCCAGATAAGGGAGACGATAAAGGCTCACCTCCGCAAGGAAGCGCAGCTGTTCAAACGTGGAATCAAATGTCTTTCCCTGTTCTTTATCGACGAGGTGGCCAATTATCGTAAGTACGATGAAGACGGCAACCAGGTTTTGGGAATGTATGGGGAAATCTTCGAGGAGGAATACAAGGAGCAGCTATCAGAGTGCTCAAACCTGTACAATCCTGATTATATGAGTTATCTCAGCGGCATAAGTGCCCATGAGACGCATTCCGGATATTTCTCGATAGATAAAAAAGGCCATGCCGTCAACAGCGAAACGAAACGCGGCAGCGACACTAGTGACGACATTTCAGCTTATGACCTGATACTCAAGAATAAGGAGCGGCTGCTGAGTCTCGATGAGCCTGTCCGTTTCATTTTCTCCCATTCCGCCCTTAGGGAAGGATGGGATAACCCCAATGTCTTCCAGATATGCTCCTTGAGACAGTCGGGCAGCGTTTCCCAAAAGCGTCAGGAAGTCGGACGGGGGCTGCGTCTGTGCGTCAACTCAAAAGGAGTGCGTCAGGACATCGATGTCCTTGGCGAGGAAGTGCAGAAGATAAACAGGCTTACGGTTGTCGCTTCGGAGGGGTATGCGGCATTTGTCTCTGACCTTCAAAGTAAAATCCGTGAAGACCTTTACGACAGACCGACAAAGGCGGACGTTGATTTCTTCATCGGTAAGATATTCATTTCGGCTGACGGCACGAGCATTACCGCCGGCAAGGAGATGGCCAGCGACATTTATTTCCAGCTCAGGCAGAATGATTACATACACAAGGACTGCAGTGTCACCGAAACATTCCGGGAAGCTCTTGCAGATAATAAGTTAGTTCCTTTGACGGGCGACCTTGAACCATATACTGAACAAGTCTATAAGCGCGTTCAGAGCATATTCGATCCTCATGCCCTTGACGGCATGATTGAAGATGCAAGTAAGCCGCAGACTCCGGAGAACAAGCTGAACGACAACTTCTCCAAAAAGGAGTTTCAGCAGCTGTGGCGCAGGATCAATCATAAATATGCGTATAAGGTCAATTTCGATAGCACTGAACTTATTGAGAAGGCAGTCGCTGCGATTGATAGAGGACTGGTGGTTTCCGAATTGAGTTATGTTGTCACGAGCGGCATTCAAAGGAATAAGCTCTCCGGCAAGGACTTAAAGGAAGGTAGCATGCTGGAAAATGAATCGACATCTCGTGAGACACTCCGTACCAGGAGGGTCTCCGGTATCAAATATGATTTGCTCGGAGCCGTGGCAGCGAACACGAAGCTTACCAGAAAGACGGTTGCCGGAATCCTGTCGAAGATAAGTCCAGTCAAGTTTAATATGTATGCGGCCAATCCTGAGGAGTTTATCCAAAAGGTTTCTCGTCTGATTCTGGAACAGAAAGCCACGATTATTGTTGAAAGAATCATTTACAATCAGGTCGATGGCGAGTACTCAAGTGATATCTTTACCCAAGAGAAGCATACCACATTTGACAGGGCCTACGTGGGGAAGAAGAGCATTATGGATTATGTGTTCACTGACGGCACATCTGAAAACAGCGTTGAAAGACAATTTGTTGAGCAGCTTGACGCAGCCAAAGAAGTCGTCGTATATGCCAAGCTGCCGAAGGGTTTCCATATACCTACTCCTGTCGGGAATTATTCCCCGGACTGGGCAATTGCTTTCGAAGAAGGCAAAGTGAAGCATGTCTATTTCGTGGCAGAGACGAAGGGCTCAATGTCCTCACTCGATTTGCGGGGAATCGAGTCCGGCAAAATCGCCTGCGCGGAAAAACTGTTCGAGCAGTTGTCAACCTCTGATGTCCACTATGGTAAAATTGACAGCTTTGACCAGCTGATGACGCTTGTGCGATAAAATGCTATGCAAACAGCCTTCATCATATTAACGCTTGCCATAGCGATTCTTGTTCCGGTCATTATCGTGATCTGGAACAAGACGCGTGACGCGAGGCGAGATGAATTGGTACAGGAGATTGAACCGGAAATTGCTCCTGCGCTTGAGGAGGTGTCCGCTTACTACAGCTACTCGCATTATATCACGGAGTCGGAAAGGACAACTTTGAGCAATAAGTATGAAGTCCTGGGAAAGAAGCTCAAGAAAGTCTGTGGGACACGACAGTTAAGGCGGTCTCCGGAATGGAAGGCTGCGGATAGGCTGTGCAAGGCATTGTCCAACACAGAAGAGTTCAAAAAGGAGAACAATCGTCAGTTCATCCGTCGAGAACTGGAGCGCAACAGGGAGTTCTTTGATACGGTGCTCAAGTATCCTCTGGATGCGCAGCAGCGTGAATCGATTGTCTCGCTGGAGGATAATGTCCTCGTCATCAGCAGCGCTGGAAGCGGAAAGACCATGACCACAGTCGGCAAGGTACGCTATCTTGTGGACAAACAGGGCGTGGATCCGTCCAGGATTCTTCTGATCACCTTCACCCGCAAGGCTGCCGAATCTCTTTCAGAGAGACTCGGGGAGAAGTCGCTCAGATGCGTCACATTCCATAGGTTGGCACTTGACATAATAACTGAAGCTACGGGGCGTAAGCCCACAATTGCGGATGCAGGATTGCCGGCTTTGGTGTATCACGACCTTATGGACAACAAGTCCGCATTCAAGTCGGCAGTTTCCGACTACATCCTTAACAGCCGTTACCGTATGCCCGACCAGTTCGAGTATTCTTCAAGGGAGGAGTACATCACCGCCCGTCAGAAATACGGTGTGAATTCGTACTACAAGGATATGGACGGAAGGCCGGTGTTCTGCAAGAGCGATGAGGAAAGCCGGCTGTGCGACTACTTTGGGCGGCATGGGATTCATTTCCGTTATGAGGAAAGATACGAATACGACACGGTAGATAAGGACTACCGTCAGTATTGCCCAGATTTTTCCATTTACTATATGGGCGAAGACGGAAGGCGACATCGAGTATATCTTGAACATTTCGCCGTGAATGATCAAGGGCATTGTCCGCGTTGGTTCTCATGCGAGGAGGAACAGAAATACATTGAGGGCATAAACTGGAAAAGAAATGTCCACAAGGCGCACCGTACTATCCTGTTGGAAACCAGAAGCGCCGATTTCCATAACGGGAATGTGTTTCTGAAACTTGAGCGGCAGTTGCATTCACTAGGAATTCGGACGGACAACGGAAGACGCAATGACCTTTCAAGGGAAATCGCCAGGCAGGAGCAGTCAATACTCGATATGTTAACCTCGTTCAACTTTCTTCTGCGGTCAAAGGGTGAATCAATTGAGCAGTTGCGCAGCGAGGTGAGGCGTCGCGACCGTGAGACAATATGCGGCATTGTCATTCCGTTTGTTGAACGCTACAAGGAGATGTGCCGGGAGAAGGATTCCATAGATTTCACTGATGCTATCATTGAGGCTACCGCTCTCTGCAATGACGGTCATCGCCCGGATTATGACTACATCCTTGTGGATGAGTTTCAGGACATATCGCTTGACCGATACCGATTCCTGCAATCTCTGCGTCGGGTAAGACCTTTGACAAAACTCTTTTGTGTGGGTGACGACTGGCAGTCGATTTACCGGTTCGCAGGAAGCGACATTTCGCTTTTCAAGCAGTTCTCAAAGTATTTTGGATACTGCAAGGAATGCCGTATGGAGACGACCTACCGCTTCGGGAATCCGTGCGTCGAGCGTTCATCGCGATTCATTCTCACCAATCGCGAGCAGAAGGAGAAGACCGTTCGTCCTTTCAGCCCTGACGCCAGGACGGATCTTCAGTTTTTTGCAACATCGGGTTCCGGAGGAATGGCCATGAGGGTTAAGGAAATCCTATCGGCATTGCCGAAGGACAGCAGCGTATATCTTCTCGGACGCTATGGAAGTGATGTCAATTCCCTTGATGGGAACTTCGCTGTCAATTATGGTAAGGACGGGAAAGTGGCGGTGTCGTGCGGAGATAGGAAAATGGCGTTCATGACTGTGCACCAGTCCAAGGGGCTTGAAAGCGACTATGTGATACTTCTGAACTGCAACGGCGGGCCCCGAGGCTTCCCGTCCGAGATTGCCGACAGCCCGGTCTTGAACTATGTGCTCAGCGAGCCTGATTCGTTTGAGTTCAGCGAGGAACGGAGGGTGTTCTATGTGGCGATAACCAGGGCGAAGAGATGCACCTATGTCCTCTACGACTCCGAAAATCCGTCACCATTCATATCGGAGTTCGTCTCCGGCGTCGGAAAGAAAGGCAATGCGAAGCAGGACTTTCCGGAGAACGAGAGGTGTCCTCTCTGTCATTGCGGGAGGCGTGTTCTTGTGAAGAAAGGTAAGGCCGTGAACGGCAATCCATATTATGTCTATGCCTGCTCCAACGAAGCGTATGGCTGCGACTACAGGGAGACCAAGTTCGTGAACCTTAGCAGAAAGAGGCGATAGCGATAAGATCGCAGGTGTTGATTATGTTTGATTTTCGTAAATTTGGAGAAATATGGGACTACAAAACAACATACAGGAACTTCAATCTGTATTTGACGGAATCCGTCACCAAGGTGCTGACGGAAGTGAATACTGGAGTTCCCGAGAATTTTCTGATGCACTAGGGTAAAAAGCAACTTTTTCTTCAACAATTTTAGGTAGTTTTCATTTCCGCGGATTTCGGCAGTCTGTATTCGGCATAAGGTTGGTCATTTTTTTTGTTCATTATAGTTTAACGTCAGTGTTGTGACGGCCGTCACAACACTGACGGATCGAAGTTCTGATTATACTTTATTGTGTGTTTTTAGAAGGGCATCTCATAACGACTGGACGTTCTTATCATACACGAGTCGATTTCCTCAGACTTGTCCAGAAAGATAAGTTCCTTTACTGTGTCATATAGCATCTCGTATTGGTGTTCGAGATCCGAGAGGAACTTGTCGCGCTCTTCATCATCAAGGCCGCCCGTGCGCCGGTATTGTTTTAGTTCATCTATCCTTAAAATGATGCCCGTCAGTGTCTGATGGAAGAGTTTAGTCATCGCCATGCCCTCCATTTGTTTTTCCCAGGAAGCCGGAACGGTTTTCCATACGATAGGATGTCCGCAATCCGCATCTCCAGCTAGTCGAAATCCCGGCGCCAGCTACCGGATGGAAAACAGACAAACAATACTTAAAAAAGAAACTAAAAGAGGACGCCCGAGGAAGAATCCCGACAATGAATAAAACAGGGAATTAACTTTGCAAAAAAAACAGGGAGACCCATATTGCATATTACAGTTTCCTAATCAAGCGGGACGACACCGAGCCTATCCACGACCATTATGCCTTTCTGCTATTCCATAATCGAACCATAATCTTATGAACCACGAATATACAAATTTCCGGCCTTTCCACAAAGACCGGAAATATCCTTGTTCCATCACGTTGATGGTCTTGAGCTGCTATTGTTTAAATATTATACCCGCACTTCTCGGCAATCCTTTATTATTTTGCCACATCTTCCAGAACTGTTCTTAGTGATCCGGAAAATGCCTCTCCTAAGTTTATTTCCACGATATTCAGTAACTCCGTGAGCTCCTCCTTGGTGATGCCAAGATGCAGGCAAATGCCCATGTGTGCAGCCGCCATAGGTTCCACATTGCCCACACCGGCAAGGAACGAGACAGTCGACAACTCTCGCTCACGATATGAGAGCAAGCCGCGCTCGAAGATGTCGGCAAAGAGATGCTCTTTCAAGAACTGGTCAATAGCGGGGGCGAATGCTCCATAGCCACTCTTTGGATGAGCGGAGTCCGCGCCGGATAGTGTTTCGAGAATAGCAGCCCCACGGTCGTACTTATCGCCATCTTGATTCGGCATCGTCGCTTCCTTGCCCATAGTATCGTTGATACCTTGAGACTTGCGATCATCGAGCACCTTCATAAAGGTCTGAATGGCACGAAGGCTGCGCGGAAAACCGCAATAGGCATAAGCCTGAATCAACACTTCTTTGATCTCGTTGACGGTCATTCCATTTTCAAGGCCTTGTACCAAAGCCATTGGCAGATGTTCCAAATCACCTTTGCCCGTGTAGGAAGCGATGGCGACAATGGCTTGTTCGCGTGCGGTCAGAGCCTGGTTATCGTAAACAGATGTCGTGGCATTGACGGATGACGTATATTCTTCATCTGTCACGGGTTGCAGCCAAGTAGGCTTGTTGGTGTCCGGATTGCACGAAACGGCAATATGAGCGAACCAGCTGTCCGGGGCGGCTCCATGCCAGTGCTCCACACCAGGTGCGATTTCGACAATGTCGCCCGGGAACAGACGACGTGCCGGTTTCCCATTCTCCTGATAGTAACCGATTCCTGCGGTGGCTATAAGGATCTGCCCGCCCGTGTGCGAGTGCCAACTGTTCCGGCAGCCAGGAGCAAAAGTCACATTTGTCATCGGCACGTTCAATTCCTTGTGCTCGCTCAACGGGGCAAGCCATACTTCGCCCGTAAAATTGGGGTTAGGAGATATTTTGTCTCCCAATGGATAAGGCTGACGGAAGTCTTCTGCGGTCTGGGCCTGTATCCCGGAAAACGGCAATGTTGATAGCATAACCATAAAAAATATATTCTTGATTTTCATTTTCAGATTCGTTCATTTTATAGATTCTTCCCGAAGAATTCCGTGAGCTTGCCGACGGCCTCTTTCTGACGGGCGGCGCAGGCATCGGCGAGCCTCTGGCTGTAAGCCCGGCGACCTGCTCCTTCACACCTCCGTTAGGATGTGCGACCACAGCCGTCATAGACAAGTCCCCAAGGATTGCCGTTGTGAGTATCTTTTTCATATTCAATAAGAACTATGTCACAAAATTATAGTGTTCCCAGTTATTTTACATTACCTCAATTTCGGAAACAAGTGCCTTTATTACTGCTTTATCGTCGAGCCGCCGAAGACATCGCTCATTACCATCGAGTCGAGCTCGGTGTCAATGCCCCATAGTTCTTCTATGGACAAATGTATGTCCACGGCCCAGGCGTTTTCCTTCAGCCGTGAGAGGTGCCTGGTTCCTGGAATCGGGACAATCCACGGATCTCCGGATTGTCTCCGGCCTCGAATCAGGTATGAGCTTGTGAGGGCCTGCCGCTTCCGGAGCGTCAAAGGTCAGTCCGGCGTGCCATATACTTCCGTTGTGTCGAAGAAGGTGTAGCCCATGTCAACGGCGTATGCCAGCAGTGTGCAGACTGTCGAACGAGGCGCTTGCATTCATCTTTTAGTACCTTTCTCATTGAGTCTGCGGAGTCGAAATTCTTACCGTGGGTACTGTTTGTACGGCAGGTTTACAATTCCAATGAGTTGTCCTTCAAAAGGAAATCCCGTTATTTCGCAGAGAAATGAGTTCGTCCAGATATTTTTTTCGTTCAATAGTTTTCATCACTAATCGAATTTTGCGTCACCATGTGACAGAGTTTTCGATTACCCAGTTTTGAGCCTCCTTGTCTAGGTTCTCCTTATTGCAGCGGAAAGATTTATAGCATATATTTTGACGAATGTTCTGTCCAATGAGATGTAAAAGGAGTTCCAGAGGAGTGCCGTGTTCCACGTGCAGATTCTGGTTCGGTCTGATGTGAGGATAAGAAGGCCATCGTCCAGCCAAGTTGTATATGGTCTGGCTGGCTGTTTCCTCTGTCGGAGAACGTCTGGAGGAATGGCAGCCTCCTGCCGATGGCGAGGCGGAGTCCGAGGAGGGCTTTCAGCATAAGGACGGTTTCGTGGTGGAATGGCATAGGTGCCATAGGAACGGTGATTGTCGGGATCCTATTTTTTCCATGAGCCCTCCACATTCTGGAGGCTCTTCTTCATCACGACTTTTATTCTTCCATCAAAGATTACGCAATAATCACAATGCAACATTTTTCCGGTCAGCCAGTATGGAGTCGAAGTTCTCTATTGCCCAGCCGATGAGCGAGTCAAGATGAGGAAGGAGGCTGCGGCCTCGGTCTGTTAGGGTGTATTCAACCTTGGGAGGGACTCCGGCATAAAGGGTCCTTGATATGAGTCCGTCTTCCGTCAGAGTCTTCAATGTGGCCGTAAGCATCTTCTGGGATATGTCAGGAATGCCGCGGTACAGATCGTTGAAACGCAGTGTGCCTTTCTGTTCGAGGGTGTAGAGCACGAGCATTGTCCATTTGTCGCCTATTCTTGAGAGGATATTGCGTATCGGACATTTCGGAAACGCGGCATCTTGTATCATTTTTCTGTCCATATTTTATTCCTGTTCGAATCAATACAAAATTAGTGAATATGCACGAATATCAAGCCATTCTCCGACAAAATGATGTAATATGCAATATGGGTCT
>DKDJ01000011.1 GCA_002451795.1 Bacteroidales bacterium UBA6851
GCGGTTGAGAAACAAGGCACAAGAAAGCAACTATGCTTCTTGTACTTATCTTTCATATTTATATAGGCTCGTAGCTCAGTTGGTTAGAGCGCCACACTGATAATGTGGAGGTCCGCGGTTCAACTCCGCGCGGGCCTACGTTATGGGGGTATAGCTCAGTTGGTAGAGCACCTGCTTTGCAAGCAGGGGGTCAAGAGTTCGAATCTCTTTATCTCCACCATGATTAAAGGTCAATCGGTTTTCGGTTGACCTTTTTTCGTATTCTCTATTATTGATATCTGCTGCTTTGGATGATCATGCTGGGCTTTTGGTAGCAATGTAGACATAAAAAAGAGAGGACGACCATCAAGTCATGCAGACTTTCTTGTCATCCTCTCCTTGTCGGGGTACTGTGACTCGAACACAGGACCCTCTGGTCCCAAACCAGATGCGCTAGCCAACTGCGCCACACCCCGTATTCCCGATTGGGACTGCAAATATACATCTTTTTTGATAAAAAGAAAAATTTATATAGTATTTTTGAGGTATGATTATTCAGGCTTCTAATATTCGGAAGAGTTTCGGTACCCTTGAGGTGCTGAAGGGGGTGGATATTAATGTGAATGAGAGTGAGGTCCTTGCGATTGTGGGCGCCTCTGGTGCAGGTAAATCTACTCTTCTTCAAATTCTCGGAACTTTGAGTTCGGCTGATTCCGGCTCTCTTGTCATTGATGGATGTAATGTATCTAGTATGAGTCGCGATGCTCTTGCGGATTTTCGGTGCACCCATATTGGATTCGTGTTTCAGTCCCATCATCTTCTCCCGGAGTTCTCGGCCGAAGAAAATGTGATGATCCCTGCGATGATTGCCGGTGCTTCTCGAAAGGAAGCACGTTATATGGCTCAAGAGTGGTTGAAGCGGCTCGGGCTTTCTGAAAGGATGTCTCATAAACCGTCAGAACTCTCTGGTGGAGAGCAGCAGAGAGTTGCCATTGCCAGGGCGTTGGTGAACAGGCCCTCTGTGTTATTTGCCGATGAGCCTACGGGTAGTCTGGATTCGGCAACAAAACAGGAAATCCATAGGGTTCTTTTTGATCTGAGGGAGAGTACTGGACAGACGATTGTCATAGTAACGCATGACGAGGGATTGGCTTCGTTATGTGACAGATGCCTGAAGATGAAGGATGGGAGATTCATTTAGATTCAAGAGATTCGAGGTCAGACACAGGGACTCGGCATTGAAAGTAGGAACTGATGCTGTGGTGCTAGGCTCCGTTATGACTATTGATGGCAGTGAGCGGTCTGCTCTTGACATTGGCACTGGTACGGGCGTGATTGCATTGATGGCTGCTCAGCGCACTGAAGGTTCTTGTATGATAACAGGAATTGATATTGATCCGCTTTCGGCCAGGGAGGCGGCCTGGAATTTTGAGCATTCTCCATGGAAAGACCGTTTATCATCGATGTGTTGCTCTCTTGATGGATTTTGTGACGGGCATTTGGAAAGAAAGTATGACCTGATATTCTCCAATCCTCCTTATTATGATGACTCGTTGAAGAACCCGGATGCCAGAGAGGCGATGGCGCGGCACACCCATTCTTTGTCGCATAGCGATTTATGTTCGCGCGTAGGCTGTCTTCTCGCTCCGTCCGGGCGGTTTTGTGTGATTCTTCCGTCAGATAGCATGCCGCGTTTTCGCCGTATTGCTGGTTCTTTTGGGCTTGTGGCAAACCGCATTGTCGAAGTGAGCACTACCGAGAGTAAGAAAGCTTCACGTGTAGTGGCAGAGTTCTCTCGTAACATCAAAACTACAACGTTGGAGGCCATTTTCCTTCAATGTAACGGTGCGCGGAGTGAAAAGTTTGCCGAATTGACAAAAGACTTTTATCTATAATAATTCGCCACAAATGGGGATTTCTGCCCCAAATTTATGCTTTTCACCACAAACGGGGAGCATTTGTTTCGCCTTTATTTCTTAAAGGGCTAAATTTGCTATCAAACAAATTGTATTTTAGAAGATGTACGACATTAAATCATCAGACAATTTCGTCCTCCGCTTTGAGCAGACGGTGAAAGAGTGCTGGGATATGCCCGCACTTAGTGACTACAAGTCCTCTCCACTTACTTATGGTGAACTTGCCAGAGAAATAGAGACACTTGTCCTTCTGTGGAAGAATGCTGGACTTAAAAAAGGTGACAAAATCGCCATCAATGCACGTAGCAGTGCAGCTTGGGCAAAACTTTTCTATGCTGCACAAGCCGGGGGATTTGTGGCAGTGCAGATATTTAACGCTTTCACCCCATCAGATACGGTTAGTCTCGTAAATCATTCCGAATCGCGAATATTATATACGGAGAAACCTATCTTTGACAAGATGAATTTCGACGAGTTGCCAGAGCTTGTGGCAGCGATTGATACAAGAAGTGGGGTGCTTCTTGCAAGTCGTGGCAATTTTGAAGAGCTTTACGCGACTAAGGACAAGGCGTTCGAGGATTCTCATGCAGGCGGATACGGCCCAGATAAGGTGAATTTCACTCCTGTGGAACTTGATGATATCGCTGCTATCATGTATACTTCAGGCTCGACCGGCAACCCTAAGGGAGTGATGCTTGCCAACAGGAATCTTAGTATGAATGTTTATTTCCTCCCTACGCACGTTCCTTTCAGAAGGGGAGAAAACTATGTCAGCATACTGCCTTATGCGCATATCTTTGGTATGACTGTGGATATGGTGGCCCCTTTGTGCTACGGAATGCACCTTGTGGTACTCGGTCTTCCTCCGATTCCATCTAACCTCAAGCCGGCACTTCGTGAGTTTAAGCCGCGTGTGTTCTTCTCTGTGCCGCTTGTGCTTACAAAGCTCATAGAGGATACTCTTGGTGAGTTTATACACAGTAAGAGCGGTTCAGCCAAACTTGAGGATTACAAGAACAATCCGGACTTCTGCAACGCTCTTAGGATTATCTTTGATCAGGCTCTTGGCGGACATATTGAGATGTTTGCCACTGGTGGTGCTGCTATTCCGGAACATTTTGAGAAATTGCTTGTGGAGCAGCTTCAGCTTCCGTTCATTACCGGATATGGTATGACCGAGACAGCTCCAGTTATCAGTATCGGACATCTTGGACACTATAAACTAAGAGAGTGCGGCGAGTGGATACGCGAGGGTGTTGACCTCAAAATAGACTCTTCCAATCCGTCTAAAGTTCCTGGCGAGATTCTTGTCAAGGGAAACATTGTGTTCAAGGGGTATTACAAGAACGAAGAGGCCACCAAAGCCGCTTTCACTCCTGACGGGTGGTTCCGTACTGGAGATCTTGCCACTATTGATGAAGATGATAGCCTTTTCATCGTGGGTAGATGTAAGAGTATGATTCTGTCATCCAATGGACAGAATATTTTCCCTGAAGAAATAGAAGTTGTCCTTAACTCTCTGCCTTACGTGGCTGAGTCTCTTGTCGTTTCACGTAAGGATAGGCTTGTCGCTCTAATTGTTCCGGATATGAATCTTGCTGGAGATCTGGATGCGGCTGGATTGAAGAGTATAATGGACAGTAATTTGGAAATTCTTAACCAAAAAATGCCTATTTATTCTCAAGTAGCCTCGTACGAACTGCGCTATGATCCTTTTGCGAAGACTCCGAAAGGAAGCATTAGGCGGTTTATGTACGAGTAAGGCACCGGGGCGAAGTGTTTTCGCCCCAGTGCTTTTGTTTTAAGACTGTTATAAAAACTAGAGATATATGTATAAACTAGAACCGACCGACAATTTTATTTACACATTTGAGACTTCAGTTAAAGAATGCTGGGACAAACCTGCACTTGATGACTATAGAGTTTCAAGTGTCACTTATGGACAACTGGCTGCAGAAATCGAAGAACTTATCCTTTTCTGGAATGCCATCGGCCTCAAGAAAGGCGACAAGATAGCCATCAATGCCAGAAGTAGTGCGGCTTGGGCCAAACTTTTCCTTGCATCTCAGGTTGGAGGCTTTGTCTCAGTGCAACTTTTTAATGGGTTTACCCCATCTGATACAGCAAGCCTGGTGGCTCATTCCGATGCAAAACTGCTTTATTCGGAGAAGCCTATTGTTGACAAGATGGATCTTGCCACAATCCCAAATGTGAAGGCTGTATTCGATACCAAAAGCGGAGATCTACTTTGTGGCAGGGACAATGTACCAGAGGTTTATGCTCATAAGTCCGAGCTTTTCCATGAGGCTCATCCTCATGGACTGACTCCAGCAGATATTCACTATGAACTCCCAGACTTTGATAGCCTTGCTGCCATCATGTATACCTCCGGCTCTACCGGTAACCCTAAGGGAGTGATGCTGACTAATCTCAACCTCTCTGCTAATGTAGAGCTTATTCCGAGACATTTTCCGTATCGCCGGGAGGATAATTATGTAAGTGTGCTTCCTTATGCGCATATTTTCGGAATGGTGTATGATATGCTCGCTCCTTTGTGCCTGGGAATGCATCTTGTCGTGCTTGGACTTCCTCCTGTACCTGCCAATTTGAAACCAGCTATGAGGGAGTTCCGGCCTTATGTGTTCTTTGCTGTTCCTCTGATTCTCGTGAAGATGCTTGAGGATTCAATAGGAGAGTTTATTCATAGCAAGAGTGGAGCAGCCAAGCTTGCTGACTACAAGAATAACCCTGACTATTGCGAGGCACTTTCTACCATCTTTATGAAGGCTCTTGGTGGAAATGTTGGCTTGTTTGTGACTGGTGGCGCTGCAATTCCTGAGCACCTGGAGAAACTATTTGTGGAGCAACTTCAGCTTCCATTCGTAACAGGATACGGCATGACAGAGGCGGCACCGACCATCTGCCTTGGACATAAAGGGACCTACAAGCTTAAGGAGTGCGGTGAGTATGTGGATGAGGCTGTGGACTTGAAGATAGACTCCACAGATCCAGAGAACATTCCAGGAGAGATTCTTATCAGGGGCAATGTCGTGTTTAAGGGATACTACAAGAACGAAGTCGCTACTGCCGCTGCCTTTACGGAGGATGGATGGTTCCACACAGGTGATCTCGGTACTATGGACAAGGACCATAGCGTATTTATCGTGGGCAGGTGCAAGAGCATGATTCTGTCAGCCAACGGGCAGAATATTTTCCCGGAGGAGATAGAGGTTGTGCTCAATGCTTTCCCTTTTGTGGCAGAGTCTTTGATTGTCTCTCGTAAGGATAGGCTTGTTGCGCTTATTGTGCCTGATATGAATAGAGCCGGTGATATGGATGCCAATGCACTGAAGGGTGTTATGGATGGATATATTGAAGCACTCAACAAGAAGATCCCTTCATATTCTCAAGTGAGTGCATACGAATTGCACTATGATCCTTTCGCTAAGACGCCGAAAGGAAGTATAAAACGTTTTATGTATGAATAATAACGGAAGAAGAGTAGTCATTACTGGAGCCGGAATAATTTCTCCAGTGGGAAATGACGTTAATACATTTTGGGAGAGCTTGAAAGCCGGAAAGTGCGGAATTACGCGCATAGAGGATTTTACAGAATATAACCTCCCGATTCATGTTGCAGGTAGGGTCAAAGATTTTGATCCGCTCCAGCATGGACTTACGGTTGCTGAGAAGCGTAGAAATGACCTTTATAGCCAGTACGCTCTTGCTGCGGCCTCGGAAGCTATGGCTGCTTGCGGTCTGGTGTCCCGTGAGAATATTGAACCAGAAAGGTTCGGAGTATATATCGGCTCCGGCATTGGCGGTATCAATACCATGGTTGCGCAGACCAAAGTGCTTTTTGAGGAAGGTGTAGAAAGGATCTCACCACTTTTTGTGCCGATGATGATTGGCAATATAGCCGGTGGTAATGTGGCTATAAAGTACAAGGCACAAGGGCCTTGTCTAACACATGTATCTGCTTGTGCTACTGGTACCAATTCTATTGGAGAAGCTTATCTTGCCATAAAGTACGGTCGAGCGGATGCTATTCTTACTGGAGGCAGTGAGGCTGCTGTGACCCCTCTTGCCATCGGTGGTTTTGCCAATAGTCGTGCTCTTACTACCGAGTCGGATCCGACCAAGGCTTGTCTGCCTTTTGATGCCCGTAGAGGTGGCTTCGTGATGGCAGAAGGGGCTGCTTTGATGATGCTTGAGGAATACGAGCACGCAGTGGCAAGAGGTGCGAATATCATCGCTGAGGTGTGCGGCTACGGTTGCACTTGCGATGCGCATCATTATACTGCGCCTCGTCCTGATGGTGTTCCTGCTGCTAGAGCTATCCGTGAGGCTCTTGATGAGGCTGGATATCGTGATGGCGAGAATCTATATATCAATGCTCATGGCACCGGAACACACCTCAATGATGCATCTGAGACCAATGCATTCAAGCTTGCCCTTGGTGACAAGGAGGCAAGACGTGCATCAATCAGCTCTACTAAGTCTATGCACGGACACATGTTTGGGGCAACCGGTGCTGCCGAACTTGTAGCTTCGGCATTTGCTTTGAAAGAGGGCATTGTTCCTCCAACCATCGGACTTGAGCAGCCGGATCCTGAGTGTGATCTCGACTACACACCGCTTACAGCAAAAAAACGTGACCTTGATATAGCAATATCCAATTCTCTTGGCTTTGGCGGACATAATGTCTGTGTGGCTTTGAGGAGAATTGACTAACAATGATAACAAATGAATAGAGAAGAAATAAAGAATCACTTGCCTCATCGAGAGCCTATGCTGCTTGTGGATGAGTCAGAAATGGATGGAGAGTATGTGGTTTCCAAATATACTATCCGAGACAACGAATTTTTCACGCAAGGTCATTTCCCTGGGTATCCTGTAGTGCCGGGGGTGATACTCTGTGAGATTATGGCGCAGTCAAGTTTTCTGCTCATACCTCAGGAGGAATTGAAATCAAATACTGCTTTCTATGCAGGTCTTGACAATGTGAAGTTCAAGAATTCGGTTTTTCCTGGGGATACCGTGTGTGTCAGAGCTCGCACTGTAGGCCGTAAGGGCCCACTTGTAGTGGTGGAAGCAAAGGCTTCGGTAAATGGCAAACTTGCTTGCCAGGGGAAACTCTCGTTTATGTTGGTTCCAAATGAAAAATTGAAATAAAATGGCATACGGATTATTGAAAGGGAAGAAAGGCATCGTATTCGGTGCCCTGAATGATCAGTCTATCGCATGGAAGGCTGCTTTGAAAGCTGCAGAAGAAGGTGCTGAACTCGTACTTACGAACACACCGGTTTCCATCCGTCTTGGAACCATAGATCAACTCGCGCAGCAGTGTAATGCTAAGGTTATTCCAGCTGATGCTACTTCTTTAGAGGATTTGCAAGGTCTTGTGGATGGTGCCATGGGGCAGTTTGGCGGCAAGTTTGATTTTGTGCTCCATTCCATCGGAATGTCTCCAAACATCCGTAAAAATAAGCCATACGAGGATACTAATTATGATTTCTTTGGCAAAACACTGGATATTTCCGCCTTGTCATTCCATAAGCTGCTTAACGTCTTGTACAAAAAGGACGCCCTTAATGAATGGGGTTCTGTGGTGGCACTGACATATATCGCTGCACAACGTACATTCCAGGGGTACAATGATATGGCGGATGCCAAGGCTCTCCTTGAATCTATTGCAAGAAGTTTTGGAGTCATATATGGAAAGCATCGCCATGTGCGCATCAATACTGTTTCTCAGTCTCCTACAAAGACAACAGCGGGGAGCGGTATTGCTGGAATGGAGGAAATGTTTGTGTATGCGGACAAGATGTCTCCGCTGGGCAATGCATCTGCATCCGACTGCGCTGACTATATAGTGAGCTTGTTCTCAGACTTGACCAAGCATGTCACGATGCAGACTCTGTACCATGACGGAGGTTTCTCGTCCACTGGACTTACCGCTGAGGTAGTGGATGCATTCACAAAAGGACTTAAGTAATGCTCATTCCGAATGAGCAATAGCCTTACCTTTAAAAGGTTATAGGTGAATATATGAAAACGAAAAGAGACCGGCTAAAAGCAATTTAGTCGGTCTCTTTTGTGATTCCGGCGCGATTCGAACGCGCGACCCACAGCTTAGAAGGCTGTTGCTCTATCCAACTGAGCTACGGAACCAATCCTCAAAGCAGCTCCCCTTAATGCTCGGGGACACTGCTGGTGAATGGTATGACGACCACTTCACCTAAATAGACTGCAAATATAGGAATAATTTCCGAAATAGTATCATTTCCTGCGGATCATCGTGTGACTGAAATATGAAATGATGCCGAGTATGATGATTAGAAGCGCGTGAAGTTCGTGACTTAGCGTTGCATATACAATGCCTGTCTCCCATGCGGTGCCGTAAAGAGTCTGTATGCATAGAGCAACAAGATAATGATATGCGCCAATGCCGCCTGGTACTGGTATTACTGAAGCAATGTTTCCCACACCGGAGATGAATAGCGCATCTATGAAACCAAGGTGTGAAAGTTCTGGAAGTGCTAGAAGCATGAACCAGCTCATGAAGAGATACATAACCCAGATGCCAATCGTAGTGGCAAGAAATAGGAACTTGTTCTTGATGTGGGCTATACTTGCGATGCCAATACCGAGATTGCGTATCAATTGTGCATTGGTCTTGAAAAATTCGTTCTTGTGCTCAAACTTAATAGTAAGAACAAAATATCCTACCAGAATTGCTATTACCAGCAGAGCGATCCACCAAAGGGAAAAGCTCATCTTTTCTTTTAGTGGGGCCATAAGTTGGTTGGAGAAAAAGTCTCCGAAAAAGCTCCATCCTGATGCGAGTGCTATTATGAAAATTACGATTATTGCCAATACATCGCAGACCCTCTCGCATACAATAGTTCCAAGTGCCTTGTCGGTGCTCATTTTGTGCGTGCTTACATATCCGCACCTTAGGAACTCTCCAACACCTGGAAGAACTATGTTAGCCACATTGCTGATGTTTATGGCATTCCACACCGATATTCTCCTAATGTCCGGGTCGAACTGTCGGAGAAGAATCCGCCAACGTTCTTCCCTAAAGACGAGTGCGAGGACAGAGGCTGCGAAGAACAATGCTACATATCCCCAGCGGGTCTGTTTTATATCGGATAGGAAAGCAGCCCAATCGACGCTTTTGAAAGCGAAATACAAGAGTACGGCAGCCAGAATGAACGACAGCGAATACTTGATTGCTTTATTTGCTTTATTGTTCATAGTTCGCAAATTTATGCTATTTTTGTAAAATATGAAAACAATTCTTGGAATAGGCAACGCGCTTACTGATATCCTGGCCGTCCTTCCGGACGACACCCTTCTTGATACGTTTCATCTTCCGAAAGGAAGCATGCAGCATGTCGATATGGAGACTGGGGATAAAATCTGGGCTATCTTGAAGCCCTTGGGTGTGAAATATGTGGCAGGAGGATCGGCCGCAAATACCATTACCTGTACATCCATACTCGGAATGCCATCAAGTTTCATAGGGAAAATCGGTGATGACGAGCTCGGGCTTCTATTCAAGAGTGATCAGGAACAATATGGGGTTCGTACAGTCCTTCTTAAGGGGACTAAGCCTTCAGGGCGAGCCATGGTGCTCATAACGGCTCCAAATGCTGAGCGCACCTTTGCTGATTACATGGGTGCATGTCTTGAGTTTGTTCCAGAGGACCTTAAGCCTGAATTCTTTGAGGGACATGATTATTTCCACATAGAAGGGTATCTGGTGCAGAATCAGGCTCTCATACGTAAGGCTGTGGAGTATGCCCATGATGCCGGGTGCATCATATCCATAGATATGGCTTCATATAACGTAGTGGAATCCAATCTGGCTTTCCTCCATGACATAGTGGAAAGATATGTGGATATAGTCTTTGCCAATGAGACCGAGTCTAAGGCTTTCACAAAGTTGTCTGAGCCAGAGAAAGCACTTGACGAAATAGCTAAACTCTGCAAAATAGCTGTGGTAAAAGTCGGAAAGGACGGCAGTTGGATAAAAAGCGGTGATGAGAAGCATTTTATTGAGGCCTATCCGGCAGAGACTAAGGATGCCACTGGTGCTGGTGATACTTATGCTGCGGGATTCCTGTATGCACATTCTCTAGGTATGCCTCTTGAGGTTTGTGGACGTGCTGGTTCCATCATTGCCGCCAAGGTTGTGGAGGTTGTAGGCACCAAGATAGATATTCCACGTTGGAAAGTAGCGAAACAGGAGATTCGTGCGCTGTTTGCCGCTCACGGCAGGCAGATATGATCAATCCTCTGAAATATATTGTAAGATGCTTGGTTTTCAGGCGAGACAAGAGTACCGTTCCGCATGGGATTCTTCCGCTTGGGAAGGTAAGTTGTGCTACTGTTCTGGTGGACTCGTCTGCTGCGGATGCCGATGCTACTTGTAAGTCGGTAAAGCAGTTTTTCGACTATCTTCATATTAGAGTTAGAATATTATGTCCGTCTCCATCAGACATCACTTTTGCCGGGTGTTTGAAGCGTTCTTATCGGGGAACCCGGTTTCCTGCTTCAGAGACGGAAATGTTTATTTCGCTGATTGACCTGGAGGATAATTTCCTCTCTGATTACGAGAGCACGCATAGCACGGCTGTGTTCAAAGTGGGGAGGAGACAGATTCCGGGGAATGTTTTCGACGTGGTTATCACTCCACCGGAAGGGGTTGTCTCTTCACAGTGTGCAGTGTTCGCCGCCATTAAGGACTATCTTTGTAAAATACGATGACTTCACCACGCAGTTTCTTTATTACCTCGCTCAAAGGATTTGGAATGGGGGCCGCCAATGTGGTTCCTGGTGTGAGCGGAGGGACGATTGCCCTTCTTACAGGTATCTACCAAGATATCATCAATTCACTTAATTCGCTGACCGAGAAGCGCACTTGGAGTTCCCTTTTTCATGGTAGGATAGGGGATTTCTGGAAGTGTATTGGCGGAAGTTTTCTTCTGGCTTTGCTTGTCGGAGTGGTAGCAAGCATATTCTCGCTTGCTAAGTTAATGACCTGGCTCCTGGCATACTATCCTGTTCTTACATGGGCGTTCTTTTTCGGTCTGATACTCGCTTCGGCATTTTCCATGTTTCGGGATATTAAAGACTGGAAATTGTGTGACGTACTTTTCCTTCTTTTGGGTGCCGTCCTAGGTGTGGCAGTATGCACCCTCTCTCCAACGAGTACCCCCGATGACTTATGGTTCATATTCATCTGTGGAGCAGTGGCAATCTGCACTATGATATTGCCCGGAATATCAGGAAGTTTTATACTGCTGATTCTAGGGAAGTATGACTATATCATGAAGGCCGTTACCGACTTGAACATTCCTGTGCTTGCGGCTATGGCTTTCGGCTGTGTGGCTGGAATACTTGCTTTTTCAAAGTTCCTTCATTGGCTTCTCGGTAAGTGGGAGAAGCAGACCATGATTGTTCTGCTAGGATTTGTACTCGGCTCTCTTATTAAAGTGTGGCCGTGGTATGATCGGGAAGTGCTTTTTCAGGCTCAGTTGCTCCGTGGAGGTGCTGCAGATGAACTGAATCTTCAGATTCCTGGAGCTATAATATGCTGTGTCGCTGGAGTGGCGATGGTGGTGGTCCTCGATATCCTCGGGAGGAGGAGCCGGAAGAGCTAAGGTGTTGACATTATTCCGAAAGAACAAGTTCCACCGGGCAGTGATCTGAGCCGAAGACATCATTAAGTATGTCAGTTGAGAGTATACTCGCTTTTAAAGAGTCTGATACAAGGAAATAGTCGATGCGCCAACCAACGTTCCTTTCACGGGCCCTCATCCTGTATGACCACCACGAGTATTTAGCCTCCTGCGGATGCTGGTAACGCCATGTGTCGCAGAATCCGGCATCAAGCAGCCGTGTCATCTTGCCTCTTTCCTCGTCGGAGAATCCTGGGTTAAGGTGATTTGTGGCTGGATTCTTGAGGTCAATCTCGTTGTGAGCCACATTCATATCTCCACAAATAATGACAGGCTTGACTTTGCCTAGCGAGCAAACATATTCACGGAAAACATCCTCCCAACTCATTCTGTAGTCGAGACGCTTAAGAGAATCCTGTGAATTGGGTGTATAGACATTGACTAGATAGAACGTCTCTGACTCGAAAGTTATGACCCGTCCCTCGTGATCGTGAGGTTCTGCACCGAGCCCGTATCTGATGCTTATAGGGGTCTGCCTTGAATAAATAGCAGTTCCAGAATAGCCTTTCTTGTCGGCATAGTTCCACCATGAATTGTAGCCGGGAAATTCCATGTCTATCTGACCGGACTGGAGCTTTGTCTCCTGAAGGCATACGAAATCCGCATTAAACTCCTTGAATATGTCGGCAAATCCCTTGCCTGCCACGGCCCGTAGGCCATTAACGTTCCAACTGATAAACTTCATAGTTCAAAAATAGTCAAAAATACTAAATAAAATATGGTAAACACTATTCTTTACCAACTTTTCAGGCTATGGTAAAGCGCCTACAGAAGGGCTTGTGCTGTCATTTTGTGTAAATAATTGAAAATTAAACGATTAAAATGAGGATAAACGGATAATTATTCCGACCTTTGCGATATAAAACTATAGAACTATGAAAGTAAAAGGACTTTTTCTATCATTATGTATGGCAGCAGTTAGTGTATCTTCCTGCCAGAAAGACGGGTCGGGGGACCACTTGAACGTTTCTTCGGACTATTCTCTTGAGGAGGTAGCGAAAATCATGACAGAACTACCTATTGGCATCGCTCATGTCGATGAGGTTTTTGATGCGGTCAGCAGTTCTTCTTACAATGGTTACGATGAAGAGTATATGTTCTCTGATTTGCTTACCAGACCTGGCGAGGGAGTCGGAAATCTGAAAGGGGCAGCCGGAACCTCTGCAACATTGATGTCCGAGAGCAAATATTCCAATCCGCTACGGAATCTTCTTTCTGACTATTTTGCCGAGCACCCGCGGACCAAGTCTGGAGGTCCCGAAGAAAGTCTGCGTGCGCTCATGGAATCAGGTATCCAGATATACTGGCCTTATTCGGAAGAATGGGATGGGGAATCATTCCCGATAGTCACATTTGATCCGGAAAATGGGCAGGAGTCTAATATCGGATACGAATTGGTGACTTCTGCTGATGGAACTACTGGTGTGAAGGAAGTGACTGTGGATGAGGACCTTGCACGGCAGCATCCGGTATGGGTGATCAACAGAAATGACGATTCGGAATATTCTCCTATTTCCATCTTTAGCGGCAAGCAATACCTCATGTCGGAGAACGGGAAGTGTCTTGCCGTGGATGATGACTTGATGCCGGTATTGTGCGGAAAGACGGATGATTCCCGTAAAGTATTGAAAATAAGGGCTTTTCAAATGATGAGAAACTACGATAGTTGGTTCGCCGGGGCTTCGGAGTTTTGGATTAAATGCGGAGCTGTCAATGGATTCCGTGCAGCCACGGAAGAAGACCTCGCCAAGTATACTCCATCGGTGACGGACTGTATGGTGGTGGTTAAGAGAAGTCAGTTGGGAAGGACACTTCCCCTCGGAATAGTGATGCTTACTGACTTCACGGACCAAATGGAGAATATAGCATTTCTCATTACCGAGGATGATGGCGGAACAATAGAGGAATGGAAATGTGAAGCCACGGTGAAGGTCAAATCCAAATCTTGGGGTGTCAACATCAGTATACCTTACCACTCTAAGGATGATATTGTGTGGAGAGGGCAGTTGAGCAGGGACTATCTTGCCTCATCAAGATATACCATTTCTCGTCTTGGCGACGTATCAGTCACTTTTGAGATGGAGTAAATCCTTCTCAACGCGCATTTCGCAGCGGGTGCAGTCGAAGTGAAGGGCAAGTCTCTTGCCATTGTTGCGGAGGAATAGCTGCTTGTCGTTTGAGAAAACCGTCCTCTTGGAGGAGCCTAAAGATTCTGCACGCTGGCGTGGGCACATACCAAGTTCATAACGGATGCAGTATTTGCTCAGCATAAGAGGTTCCTTAACTCCAATTGCTGGTTCATGAGCATTTATGTAGCTTTCTTTATAGGCGTCAAGGCTGGTGCTATCTTGACTTGGCTCCGAAAGTCTTTTGCCCAATGCAAGAGGGATTGCTTTGCAAGGGATGTCGTCCAAATCGCTTGCTAGCAGACGCCGGATGCTGTTGATCGTGGAAGCACTGAGAAGCGGTATATCCCCGCCTTCTGTGCAGATGTCTATGTCGCGGACGTTGAACGCGTAGTGGCCACTTCGCTTGGACAGCTGCTCTCGCAGCATCGCCGTCGCCCGCTCCCTGTCGGTCGCACTGTCGACGTCGGCTCGAAAAGTGCTGCGCACTTCCCGCCCGTCCTCGCTCGCGACGCTTATCTCGAGCGTATACTCTCCACTGATCTGTACATATATACTTGCGTGAAGTTCTCTCCGTGGGAGCTGGTTTTCCACCATTCGTTCAAACTCCGCACTTATGTTCCTGAAGAGAATCGTCCCCTTTCTGAGACCGTCACAACTTTTCGCGAAAATATGAGTGCCTTCGCATTTGTCTCCTCTAAATCCGGTGATTTTTCCTCCGCTTACAAAAGCGAATCCATCCCCATTGGCGAGCCTTATGTCGTGTTTCCTGAGTTTTACCGTGATATCCACCGTCCCACGACCAGTGCTTCGCACTCCGGCTACGCTGCCTATTTCCTCCCCCATGGACTTGGGGGCATTCATGGAAGACCATTGCCCGCGTTTCCCATCTATGAACAGTTCTGTATATCCTCGGTTGAACGTTTTCTCGAGGTTTGGCTCGAATCCGCCTCTGACTACACCTAATGATGCCCTGCGATATTTGTCCGGGTGTCTGGCCACTATGTCGTCGAGAGCCATGGAATAGGCCCTCACGACATTTTTAACGTATGATGCATTCTTAAGCCTGCCCTCAATTTTGAAAGAAATTACCCCCACCTCAGCAAGCTCTTCAAGTCTTGAGTACAGGTTGTAGTCTTTCAGCGACAAGAGAGCCTTGTTCTTTACGAGTATGTTCCCCTCTGCATCTTCAAGGTCATATAGTGATCGACATGCCTGTATGCATTCGCCCCTGTCAGCGCTGCGCCCGTTGAGGTACTCGGATAGGCGGCATTCCCCACTATAGCATACGCAAAGGGCTCCGTGTACGAAAAATTCGACCTCGCAGTTCACGCTATCGCATATCTGTCGGATCGTTTTTAGGGAAAGTTCTCTTTCGAGGACGATTCTTGCGCTGCCGATCTCTTCGAAATGCCTGGCTCTATCAGCGTCTCTGATGGCGCATTGGGTCGAGGCGTGCAGCGGTACGGTAATGTCCTTCATTTCGAAGATTCTCTCGTCTCTGACGATGAATGCATCGGCTCCGGCCTCTTGTGCCTGCAGCATTTGGTGATGAAGCTCTTCTACCTCATCATCTCTTATGGAGATATTGAAAGTAACAAATACTCTCGCTCCGAACTTGTGTGCGTATTCGCATAGTAATGCGATGTCTTCGAAACTATTGCCGGCATCTTTTCTCGCTCCGAAGTTCGGACCGGCGATATATACGGCATCGGCACCGCAGTCGATGGCCGCGATGCCGATTTCCTTGTTTCTTGCTGGCGAGAGAAGCTCTAGACAGCGCATGGCAGATTTACTTCAGTGCGTTGATGAGAGTCTTGGCCTTCTCTCCGAGAGTAGGGTCATTGACTGCTTTCTGGAAGTACTCTACTGCCTTGGCATTGTTCTTGGCCTTCTGGTAAAGAGCACCTACTGTAAATGCAATCTGTGTAGCATTCTTGGCTGTAGGGGCGAGCTCAAGGTACTTCTCGAAGTACTTGATGGCATCGCTGTCCTTTCCGAGAACCTGTGAGCCCTGACCTGCAATCTGGAACGCAGTAGAACTCTTAGGATCATATTCTGTGGCCGTTACGGCTGCTTTCACTGCTTTGGCGTAATCTTTTCCCTTTAGGGCTGCAGCTGCTTCCTTAAGGAAGATGTTGGTGAGCTGCTTGTATGCCTGAGTCTGCTGTCCGTTCTCGGCTGCTGTCTGAAGTGCGGCCTTGGCCTCATCTGCTTTACCTGCCCCATTGAGTGCGAGACCCATACGGAGTGCGGCGAGACCATTGGTTGGATCTCCGTCGAGCACTTCCTTGTATGCTGCGGCTGCTTCTACATATTTCTTGGCGTTGAGAAGTGCGCCGGCATTCTGCATCACTACTTTAGGAAGAATATCTTTAGCCTCGGCAAGAATGTCTGCATCAGCGAATTTCTCTGCTACTGAAATGGTGGTTTTGAGCCTCTCTATAGCCTCTGAATATTTGGTGGCGTTCACGAGACCCTTGGCGATGGAGAGATTGAGGTCTGGAATGACTTTCTTGCAGTTGTCTGCAATTTCTGCTCCGTCCGCTCCGAGTACTGAAGCAAGTTCATACGCCTGCTCGAATGACTTTAGTGCGCCTTCCTTGTCTCCGGCAGCGATAGCCGCAGCACCGGAATTGTACATTTCGGTAATTTCTGCCAAGTCCTGCGCGCTGACATAGCCGAAAGCGAGGACAAGGGCTGCAAATGTTGCAATGATCTTCTTCATAATCTGTGTATATTAATGTTTCTTTATATGACAAGTCACGAATCGCAAATGTAATAAAAAATGTTTACATTTGTATCCAATGTCTTGGTGTTTATGCGAAAGCTATTAAAACATATTTTATGCCTTTTTTTTATGCTGTTCCCGATAATGATGCATTCTCAGGTGCTTTCGTCTCTCGGAGTAGCAAAAGAAATTACAAAAGGAATTCTCCCCAACGGAATAGAATACTTCCTTGTCCAGAACACGTCAGATAAGGGATTTGCTGATTATGCTCTTGTAAGGACCGTATCACTTAGCAATTCCGATGAACGCAAGGCTTTGTGTAACCTTCCTCATTTTACGGATCGCAAACCTTGGGAGTTTCTTGCAGATCATGGAGTCGGGTATTCTACGGAGGGGTTCTATACGGAAGAAGGTCCTGCCGGGGTATTTCGCTTCAGCAATGTGCCGGTATACAACCAGAGTGTCGCTGATTCCACGCTCCTCATGTTGGTGGATATGGCTGCCCTATCCAGAAGTTCTCAGGCTGTCATAGTGAGTGGGGATATAGTGCCGTCCAAACTTAAGGAGAGGCTTAATCTGTTGTCAATGACAGTGCCTCAACTTGAATCCTCTTCTGGTAGCGGATACTATAAGTGGAGCCCACGGGAGAAGAAGAGATGTGTGCTTGTGACAAACCCGTCTTCTGATGTGGCGGTTGTGAGTGCAATTATCAGTAGCGCGAGGACCAGCAGGGATCTTCTCAACTCTCCACAGCCAATCGTTACTTCCATGTATGCGGAACTCCTTGGCAATGTGGTATCCGATCGGGTAAGACGTGAGTTCAGAAGCAGGGGGATTCCTCTTGCCGATGTCGAGTTCAATTACTCTGGAAGCGGGGATGATGCGGAAGACGAGAGGTACCGTTTCATGTTCTATACCTCAGCTAAGAAAGTCAACGAAGCGACAGATTGCTTTGCGCGGATTCTTTCGGATCTTGACAGGCGTGGCGCCGTCCTGGATGAGTTCGTTGATGCCAGGGCACGACTTTCAGGAGATATTAAGGGTGGAAAGGTTATTCCGGAACAAGACAACGCTTCCTATGTGAACAGATGTGTCTCTGCCTTTCTATATGGGACAAACCTTGCATCCAATGATATGATTGCCTCCATGATGACCGGGAATAACATAGAGGCAGAGAAGGAACTTCCGCTTTTTAATTCATTCGTTTCTGCGCTTTTGGATGCCGATAAAAACCTTACCCTCAGGTTTAATGTGCCAGACTGTGGTCTGGATGCCGAGAGTCTCGGGACGACTTTCGCGGAGGCCTGGATGGAGGGGAGCGATAGGGATTACAGTTACAAGAAGACATTTAGTGATACATTGAGCCTTTATGATTCCAAAAGCAAGGTTAAGCTTCGTTCTGAAATCAGGGAGCCGATATCAGGAGGAAGTCTTTGGACTTTCTCTAATGGAATTAAAGTACTCTATAAGAAGACGTCACAGAGAGGCGAATTTAATTATGCTCTCATGCTTCGTGGTGGCGTAGCTTCAGTTCCTGATATACGCAATGGTGAAAGCGCTTTTGTGGGAGATATGCTTTCTTTGGACAGGGTTGCCGGTCTTAATCCCTATGATTTCAAAGCCATGCTTGCAGCCAATGGTATTACGATGAGCGGAAGTGCTGGCATTTCCGATATGCGTATCTGCGGCACAGCTCCTAAGCAGAAACTTCGTCTGCTTCTGCGTTGTCTTCTCTCTGTCTCCGAAAAACGGGAGCCGGATAAAGACGCGTTTCGCTACTATAAGCAATGTGAATCTGTAAGGATTGATATGCAGTCGCTTTCTGCCCGTGACGTCAATTCCCTTATGGACAGTATAATGCGTCCGGAATATTTCTTTACGGAGAGGAAGTATATTGAGCGGCTTGCTGAGGATCTCCCCCAGAGGTGTGAAAAGTATTTTGATGCGCAGTTTGACAAGGTCAATGACGGCTTGATTGTGCTTATGGGGGATCTTGATGAAGAAGCCCTCAAAAAGGAGTTGTGCCGTGCGCTCGGTGGTTTCCGTGTGATGAAGAGATTTGCACAAAGACCTTCTGTAAAAAGTCGTTTTGCCTCTGGTGATGTGTCTTATACGGTGGAGTCGGGCCCTGGACTGGTAGGTGGCAGTGAAATTGGGGTTAATGTGGCTATGTCTGCTCCAATGCCTTACAATATGGAGAATTATGTTGCATTCAGGCTCGCTGCTTCATGTATACGGAAAGAGATGGTGCGGACTCTCTCGGATATGGGGGCATATTTTGACTTGTCGGCTAGACTTGAGGTGTTCCCGGATGAGCGGATTTCACTTTTTGTGAATTGTCATCCTTGTATAGAAAGTGGGTTGCCTTCTGAGGTTGCTGCCGCCGCCCCACTTGATATGCTTGGAGCTGTTAGGAAGGTAACGGAAAGGATAGCGTCGCTTCCTCTATCCGGAGACGAGTTGGCAGCTTTCAAGGAAGAGTTGCAGAACGATTTCCAGACCAGCATGCAAAATACTGAATATGTGATGGAAGCCGTGATGGTAAGATATAGTGAAGGAAAGGACCTGGTGTCCGGATTTGGCGACGCTCTTAAGAATGTCTCGATAGAAAAAGTCCGCTCGGTACTTGAGATGCTGGCTTCAGGGGCTTCTGTAGAATATATAATCATTTAAAATGGGAAGATTCGGTACTATTGTCCAGATAGGGAATATTCTTGTATCGGAGGAAGTTATTACGGAGTATTTTGCCTGCGACTATAAAGAGTGTCGTGGTGCTTGTTGTATAATAGGAGATAGTGGTGCTCCGATGGAGGAGAACGAGCCCGAGAGTATTGAGCATGATTATCCGCACTTTAGCCATCTGATGCGTCAGCAGGGTAGGGATGTTGTGGATAAGAAGGGTTTCTTCGAGATAGATGTGGACGGGGATATGGTCACACCTTTGGTGGATGGATCATGCGAGTGCGCCTATTGTCATTTCCTTGACGATGGGGCATGCCTTTGCGCTATAGAGAAGTGTGGGTTCAAGAAACCTATATCCTGTTCGCTTTATCCTATAAGGGTCACCAAACTTACCGGTGGTGGACTCGCGCTAAATCTTCATAGGTGGGAAATCTGTAAGGATGCTTTTCGGAAGGGACGTAGGGATGGCGTCAGGGTATACCAATTCCTGCGCAAGCCTCTGACGGATAATTACGGGGAGGAGTTTTATGAAGCATTGGATGCGGCTGCCCAGCACATCCTCTCATCTGTGAAATGATACGAATCTGTCTTTGCCGAAACAATCCGTGATGAGGGTCACATTTTTGAACCCATAGCGCTTCAGGAGTTCCATAGTCTGGACGCCAAGTCTCTCATTGATTTCAAATACGGCCATTCCTCCGTCTGCGAGTAGCCCCGATGTCCACCTGGCGCATGCATCATAGAAGAGGAGAGGATTATTGTCCGGTACGAAAAGCGCCAATTTTGGCTCGTATCGTAGGACATTAGGTCTCATTTGGCTCCTTTCACTGTCCATTATGTAAGGGGGATTTGATAGTATTATATCAAAAGGGCCTTCGGCTGCTATATCGTCTGGAATTACGGCTCTCCCGCTTGTGTCTGACTTCAGTATGTCGGCTTCAACGAAGTGCGGTGGATGGCAATTGCCCGTGAATTGTGACTCGGCTATGGACAATGCCTCTCTGGATATGTCTACGCCATATACTTGTGCAGAAGAGGCTTCGAGTGCGACCGACCATGCAATACATCCAGAACCAGTACAAAGATCCAGAACCTTCGGGGTGTGCCTGTCTGTATGTATCGCGGATATGTTTTCTTTTCCACATTTAAGAGCTTTTAGGGCAATAGATACGAGTTGCTCTGTCTCCGGGCGTGGAATCAGAACTCCAGGGGCTACATTAAAGCGATATCCGAAGAAGTCGCAGTGGCCGATCACATATTGTATAGGCTCTGCATTGCTCAGTCTCTCCATATCTTTTTCTAGTGTTTCGAGAGCACTATCCTTTATCGTATATTCTGGCGCCACGATATGAGTGTAGCTCTTGACCCCAAGCCTTTCCTCGCACAGCATAATGACAATACCCCTCGCTTCTGGCGAAGGGTATATGTGTGAGAGCCTTTCTGTGGCTGACTTTATGAAGTCTTTTAACAACATCCTGCAGACGCTATGAACTTTCTATTATTGTGCTGAGGAACGCTGTCATGTCCATGCCGGCAGTTCTTACCATCTTAGGCACCAGCGATGCGCTTGTCATTCCTGGAATTGTATTGATTTCGAGGAAATACAGACCATCATCTGCAAGGATATAGTCCATTCTTACAACGCCCTTACATCCGAGTAGCGAGTATATTGCGCATGTGGTATTTTTCACAAGTGATTCCTGAAGTTCGTTGACCTGAGCCGGACAGATCTCTTTACTATGTCCATTGTATTTGGCATCATAATCAAAATACTCGTTGTCTGAAACGATTTCTATGAGCGGAAGTGCTTTTACTTCCTTGCCGTCTGAATAGGCTGCGCAAGTGAGTTCGCGACCTGTAATTCCTTGCTCGACAAGTACGGTTGGTCCTTCGGAAAAGGCGTACTGGACAGCGGATGCGAGTTCTTCAGGGTTGGCGACGCGGGTTACCCCGAAACTTGAGCCTCCCTTGGTCGGCTTTACGAATACAGGGAATTTTAGCGTATTTACAACCTTTTCGCAGAATGCGCTGATGTTAAGTCCCTCGCGAATATAGCAGTCTGGGGCACACTTTACAAGACCGCTATCCCTTACGTTGGATTTGCATGCATATTTATCGAAAGCAATCGCACTTACAAAAGAGTCGCAAGCACTGAAAGGGACACCCATGATTTCCAGATATCCCTGAAGTTGCCCGGTTTCTCCTGGTGCTCCGTGTTGTACGATGTATGCATAGTCAAATCTGACTTTCTCTCCGAGTACGCTTACAGAGAAATCATTTTTGTCTACGGATGGACGGGCGCCTTCTGGGAATGTGACCCTCATGGAATTCTTCTTCTTGTATGCTACCAGAGACCATTCCCCGAATCGTGCATAAATCTCGTAGATGTCGTATACATTGCCGTCAATTCTTGAAGCAACGAACTCTCCACTTCTGCAAGACACCTCGCTTTCTGAGGTGTCGCTGCCGTAAATTACGGCTATCGTATTATACTTAGCCATACGATTATTAATTGAAATAATATTCTTCTTCTGTCTCTTTCCTATTCTGTCCTTCTGCTGGAGCCTCCTCGTTGTATCCGCCGAGGTTTGTGCCCTGTGTGCTGCAGTCGAAGTTGAATTCTCCTACGCTCGGGGCGACGAATCTATCGTTCTCCATGGACCATCCGATGGATGGGTCCGCAAGACACTTCTTCATCCAGATTCCCCATATCGGGAGCGCCATATTGGAGCCGCTTCCAAGGGCTAGTGAATTGAAGTGGACCTGGCGGTCTTCACCTCCGACCCATACGCCCGCCGTTATATTAGGGGTATACCCTATGAACCATCCGTCTGAGTTGTCGTTGGTCGTTCCGGTCTTTCCGGCAATCTCTCCTCTAAGACCATATACTGACCGGAGTCTGGATCCTGTACCTTCGTTGATAACTCCACTCATGAGGTTGATCATCAGATATGCTGTCTGCTCGGAAATGGCCTCTCGTTTCTGGTTGGAGTATTCTCCAATGGTACGCCCGTCGTTGTCTGTGATGCGGGTAATGTACTGAGGTGTGGCATAAGTTCCCATGGATGGGAATGTGTTGTAGGCTGCCACCATATCGAATACGGATACTTCAGCCGGGCCGACGCATAGCGAGTAGACTTCATCGATATGTGTCTTAATGCCCATCTGATGCATCATTCTTACTAGAGCTGCAGGCCCAAGTTCTTTCATCAGGAAAGCCGAGATGTTGTTGGAACTGTGTGCAAGACCCCACTTGAGGGTGACTGTTTGTCCTAGCCACTCTTCCTTGTCTGTACTTCTTGGCGTCCATGTTTGGCCGTCGTAAAGGACAAATGTCTGTGATTGGTTCACTACCTTGTCGCATGGCGTAAGTCCTTCCTGCATGGCGAGAGTGTATAGGAATGGCTTTACGGTAGAGCCTATCTGACGCTTCCCCTGACGAACATTGTCGTACTTGAAATATCTATAGTTTGGTCCGCCTACGTATGCCTTTACATATCCTGTCACAGGCTCCATGGCCACGAACCCACATCTAAGAATGGACTTATAGTAGCGTATAGAGTCATCCGGCGTCATGGTGGTGTCTGCGTAACCCTTTGAATTCCAAGCGAATACTCTCATCTTTACAGGCTTGGAGAATTGAGCATAGATCTCCTCGTCGCTTACTCCCGCCTTGTGTTGAAGTCTATAACGATCGCTCCATCGTCTTGCCTGTTTCATCAGGGACTGGGCTGTCTTCGAGTCTACGTCGTTGGCAAACGGTTTGTTCTTCTTCCATTTAACCTCCTTATCGAAGCTCTTCTGGAGGTTTTTGCCAAGATGCTCTGCGACTGCCTCTTCAGCATATTGCTGCATCTTGTAGTTGATGGTGGTATATATTCGGAGACCATCCCTATCAAGGTCATATTTGGAGCCATCCGCTTTTTTGTTCTTGTTGAGCCATCCATAGATAGGATCCTCTCTCCAGCGTAATGAGTCTTGGCTATAGTCTTCGTCCCATTGGTAGTCGCTTCTTTTCGGCTTGGAGGCGTTCATGTCCCGTCGGAGCATATCCCTGAAATAAGGTGCTCTTCCAGAATTGTGGTCTTGTACTTGATAAGTCAGGGTAATTGGCAGTTGTACTATGGAGTCGCACTCTTCCTTGGTGATGTATCCGTTCTTTGCCATCTGCCCGATTACGAAATTACGGCGCTCAAGAGCCTTGTCCGGGTTGATGACAGGATTGTATCGTGTGGGCTTGTTCACCATTCCCACAAGCATGGCGGCTTCTTCGATAGTAAGGTCTGAAGGGTCTTTGGCGAAGAAAGTCTCGGATGCTGCCTTGACTCCGTAGGCTCCGCTGCCAAAGAAAATGGAGTTGAGGTACATATCCACAATCTCCTCCTTGGTGTAGTCCCTCTCCAATTTTACGGCTGTAATCCACTCTTTTAGTTTGGTGCCTACCATGACTACTTTGGACCACCCCGGAACTTTGCTCTCCACCTCCTTTCGAGGATAGAGCGTTTTGGCGAGCTGCTGAGTAATAGTACTTCCTCCTCCCTGACTTGAGTCACCTAAAAGAATTGTCTTTACCGCTACACGAGCAAGTCCTCTCATGTCTATTCCTGAGTGCTTGTAGAAGCGGGAGTCCTCTGTAGCAATGGCTGCGTCTACGAGATACTCTGAGAGCTCGTCGAAACTTACATATGTTCTGTTCTCTATATGGAACGTGGCGAGTACTTCTCCATTCTCGGCAATGACCTGCGTGGCAAGTTTGTTGTCTGGATGCTCAAGTTCCTCAAATGATGGGATTTTTGCAAATAGTCCTACAAGAAGCAGGGAGACTATCAGAATAGCGAAAGGTGCCGCTATAATTATCCAGAACCACTTGATTATTCTTTTCTTCGTACTATCTTTCATCTTCATTGAAAATTTGTCGTAATTTATTACGACTGGTGAAAAACTGTTGCAAAATTAGCGATTAAATTTTGAAATTTACCGAGTTTGTGACTTTCTTTGCACTTTCAAAACTGAATAGATTCGAAATGGAGGGTAATTTAGTCATAGTGGAGTCTCCGGCTAAGGCCAAGACTATACAGAAGTTTCTGGGTGAGGGATTTGTGGTGAAGTCAAGTTTCGGTCATATCCGGGATCTTCAGGACAACAAGTTAAGCGTGGACGTCAATGATGGGTTTAAGCCTGAGTATATTGTTCCGTCTGACAAGAAGAAGGTCGTAGCCGAGCTCAAGAAGGCTGCTTCTAAAGCACAGATTGTATGGCTCGCATCCGATGAAGACCGTGAGGGAGAAGCTATATCGTGGCATCTGAGCGAGACTCTTGGCCTGGACAAGGAGCGTACCCGACGGATTGTCTTCCATGAGATTACAAAGGACGCCATCCTCAATGCAGTCCAGAATCCTCGTGATATAGATATGAATCTTGTGGACGCTCAACAGGCCAGGCGTGTCCTCGATAGGCTTGTGGGCTTCGAACTTTCTCCTGTTCTCTGGAGAAAGATTCAAAGGGGACTGTCTGCCGGAAGAGTACAGTCTGTGGCCCTCCGATTGGTGGTGGACAGAGAGAAGGAGATAATGAATTTCAAGAGCACCCCATTTTACAAGGTGGAGGGAGAGTTTTTAACCGGTGGCGTGAAAGTGAAGGGTGTTCTCGATACTAAGTTTGACGATCTTGGACATGCGAGAAAGTTCCTTGAAGATAGCATTGGCGCTAAGTTCAGTGTTCTCACAGTGGATAAGAAACAGGCTGCCCGTCACCCGGCACCTCCTTTCACAACGTCTACTCTTCAGCAGGAAGCTTCCCGTAAACTACATTTCCCTGTGAGTCTTACTATGCGTGTGGCACAGTCACTCTACGAGAGGGGTATCATCACTTACATGCGTACTGACTCAACGAATCTCTCAACTCTTGCACTTGGTACGGCAAAGGATTTTATCAATAATACTTTCGGCCCAGAATACTCACACACCCGTCAGTACAAGACCAAGAGCAAGGGTGCTCAGGAAGCCCACGAAGCCATTCGCCCTACATATATTGCCAATACGGAAATTGACGGAACTGCACAGGAGAAGAAGCTATATTCCCTGATATGGAAGCGTACGGTCGCTTCTCAGATGGAGGATGCCTCGCTGATGAATACTCAGATTAAGGTGGCCTCTGACAGCAGACCGGAGAAGTTCAATATTCAGGCGGCGGAAATTCTCTTTGATGGCTTCCTGAAACTATATATGGAAAGTCAGGATGATGTGGACGAAGATGATCAGAACGCCATTGTGCCGGAAATGCACGTGGGCGATGTCCTCAATGTCGTGTCCATACATGCAGACTGTAAGTTCTCGCAGGCTCCGTACAGGTATTCTGAAGCCACCCTCGTGAAGAAGCTTGAAGAACTCGGCATCGGGCGTCCGTCCACGTATGCTCCGACCATCACTACACTCACTACTGGAAGAGGATACATCGTCAAGGGCGACAAGGAGGGAGTCAAGGAGAGCGTACGTAATCTGACATTGAAAAACGCTCTCATCACTGAGTCCGTAAAAACCGAGACGGTGGGTGCTGAGAAGGGAAAGCTTATGCCGCAGGAGATAGGTGTGATCGTTACTGATTTTCTTGAGAAGAAATTTCCGTCCATCATGGATTATGATTTTACTGCCAATGTCGAGAAGGACTTCGATAGTGTAGCTGCCGGAAAGATTGCGTGGAATTCGGTTATTTCAAGTTTTTACGGGCCTTTCCACGATATTGTAGGGCAGACTTTGAAAGATGGTGAATATTGTCATGTGGAGAGGGTGCTCGGAACAGATCCTTCTGATGGGAGCAAGATTGTCGCCAAGTACGGACAATATGGCCCGTATGTGCAGAAGGGCGAGGGTGAAAGCAAGCAGTTTGCCAGCCTTTCCAAGGGACAGCTCATAGATAACTTGACTCTTGAAGACGCTCTTTCTCTCTTCCGCCTGCCGCGCACTGTGGGAGAATATGAGGGTATCCCTATTGTGGCTCTAAAAGGACGATTCGGACCATATTTGAAGTATGGGGAGAAGAATGTTTCTCTCCCTAGAGGAGCTGATCCGCTTAGCGTGTCATTAGATGATTGCGTTGATCTTATAAAAAAGTCCGATGCGGGAAAGGACGCATCCAAGTCGGTGATTCGTGAGTTTCCTGACTCTGATATTAGCGTGCTCCAGGGGCGGTACGGACCATATATCAAGCATGACGGAGGTAATTACAAGATTCCTAAAGGCACAGATGCATCATCACTTTCGGAAGATGACTGCAAGGCCATAATCGACGCAGGCAAACCTACCGGGACACGATTCAGAAAAACAAAAACCAAGTAATATATGGCAAATTATCAACTTGATGCAATCGACAGGAGGATACTCTCCTTCCTTGTCAACAATGCCAGAATGCCGTTTCTGGAGATAGCCCGCGAGTGCAATATATCCGGTGCCGCAGTACACCAGCGGTTCAAGCGCATGGAAAATATGGGCATAGTTACGGGCTCAAGGATGATAATCAAGCCTTCGTCCATAGGTCTCAATGTATGTGCGTTCATAAGCGTGAGTCTCTCGGAAGATAACAAATATCCGGAGGTCGTAAATGCATTGAAGCACGTCCCGGAGATAGTGGAATGTCACTTCATTACTGGTAGGGCTGCTCTGTTTCTTAAAGCGTACTGCTTTGACAACGAGCATCTTATGAATATCCTTATTAATACTATCCAGCACATTCCATACGTGCAGTCTACGGATACGATGATTTCCCTTGATCAGGCTTTTGAGAGGGAGGTTTGGGTTAAAGATTTCAATAGCGTTAGCTTTAAGACTGGCGCATTGTCAGAATAGCTTTTCCGATAACGATGTCTTCAGGGGTGGTAAGTTTGATGTTGAACTTGTCTCCTGGAAAGATGTTTACCTTGACTCCGTCGGCAGCGACTACGGAGGCGTCATCCGTGAAACTGACCTGGTAGGGCTTTTCGTATGCTTTCTTTATTACTTCCGAATGGAAGAACTGAGGGGTCTGGACGGCTACTGTCTTCTCCCTGTCGGGGTCGGGTATGTCCGGATCTGTGGATCGGAGTGTGTCAGTGACTGGAATAGCTGGGATAAGTGCTTCACACTCATCCATTTTTTGCGCCATGCCACTAATCATATCGATGCTGGTAAATGGTCTAACCCCATCGTGAATGAACACAATCGCTCCATTAGGAACTTTCTTAAGGGCCTGTCTTACAGAAAGAAATCTGGTTAGCCCACCTTCTACGAGCATCTGTGGGCAGGAAATGGAATGCTTGACGCACAGCTCCTTCCAAGTGACGAAATGTTCGCGAGAAAGTACGGTGATGACCTTCATTTCCGGAAGGGCTTCTGCGAAAGTCTCGATAGTGCGTTGAAGTACCGGTTTGCCTTCGAAAGACATGAACTGTTTGGGGGTGTTCCCTCCCATTCTTGTCCCGCTTCCGGCGGCTACAAATATGCCGTAAATTTTTCTTTCCATTACCTTAATTTTTCGCAAAATTAAGTATTTTTCACTATTTTTGTTTTTTGACAAGAAAAGTGTAAACAAATGGCATTTTCATTTCTTAATCATGAATTGGCAATTGACCTCGGAACGGCCAACACTGTCATCTATCAGGATGACCAAATAGTGCTGGACGAGCCGAGTATCATCGCAATAGACAATAATACAGGTAAGTGTATCGCACTAGGCCAGAAGGCCAAGCTGATGCACGAGAAAGTCAATCCAGGCATTAAGACCGTGCGCCCTCTTCGTGATGGTGTTATAGCGGATTTCAATGCGGCGGAGATGATGATAAGAGGATTCATCAAGCAGGCCACCAGCCGTCATCGCAGTATTTTTAGTCCTAATCTGAAAGTGGTGGTCGGCATTCCTTCCGGCTCTACTGAGGTGGAAATCAGAGCGGTCCGCGACTCTACGGAGCATGCTGGAGGTAGGGATGTGTACCTCATCTTCGAGCCTATGGCTGCCGCATTGGGAATAGGTCTTGATATTGAGGCACCGCAAGGCAATATGGTGGTCGACATAGGTGGTGGTACTACGGAGATAGCAGTCATCTCCCTTGGAGGCCTTGTGCAGCAGGAAAGTATACGTACTGCCGGGGATGTGTTTACGAGCGATATACAGTATTATCTTCGTCAGCAGCATAATATCAAAGTGGGAGAGATTACAGCCGAGAAAGTGAAGATAGCCATTGGTGCCGTGATCCCTGATCTTGATGGCGAGGAGCCGGAGCCTTTCATCGTGAGGGGTCCTAACATCATGACCGCACATCCGGTTGAGGCGACTATCACTTATCAGGAGATTGCTCACTGTCTAGACAAATCCATTGCCAAGATTGAGACCTCCATTCTCCACGTACTTGAGAACACCCCGCCAGAGCTCTATGCGGACATTGTGGAGAACGGAATCTATCTTTCTGGAGGCGGCGCTCTGCTTAGGGGGCTGGCCAAGCGGTTCAAGGATAAAGTTAATATCGACTTCCATGTTTCAGAGGATCCTCTCCATGCAGTTGCAAGGGGTACGTGTGATGCGCTCAAGCATACTGACCGCTACTCTTTCCTGATGAGATAACAGATGTCACAGCGGCCTAAGACTCTGACAATTGTTTTAAATGCGGCAATCTTCATTATTTTGGAGGTTGCTGCACTTGCTATACTCAATCGCAGTTCGGCACTGCACAATACTTGGTTCAACCGCTCTTCGCAGAGGACGCAGGGGGCTGTTTTTGGTTTTGCTGAAAGTGTCCGGAATTATTTCGCTCTTAAGATCCAGAATGACTCCCTTGCCATGGAGAATGCCAGACTTCTTGCTGAACTTGCTCGCTATCGGGAGATGGAGGAGAGCGTTGGTGAGGCTGAGTCTGTAGTGACAATGCCAGATAGCCGTTTCCGATATATACCAGCCACTGTGGTGAGGATGTCAAGGAATACTGTGCACAATCATATAATTCTTAACAAAGGTCTCGCTGACGGGGTTGTTGCCAGATCTGGGATTATTACGGAAAGAGGGGTTGTGGGAATAGTGACTGCGGTGGATGAGCACTATGCCTATGGTCTGACCCTGATGAACGGTAATCTTACGGTGAGTGCAAAGGTTGGAAATTCTTCTCTGACGGCACCTCTTTACTGGGATGGACTGAGTAATGATGGTGCCTGGCTTGGAGATATCCCGCCACATCATACTGTTGCTCCTGGAGATACTGTTCGTACCAGTGGATATTCAAGTATCTTCCCGGCAGGTATCCCTATTGGTCTGACGTCGTCGACTCGTTTGCTTGATGGCGCTACGGTGAGGGTGGATGTGGATTTGTTCCAGGATTTCTCCGGGATACATTATGTGACGATAGTGGAAAATATAGACAAACTTGAGATAGAGGCTCTTGAGAATGCTGAAAATGTGAAAGGGAAATGAGAGTCAATGGTCTTACATTAAAATATTTACTGCTGCTGATAGCGCAGGTACTGCTGTGGAATTTCTGCAATTTCACGCAGTTCCTCATGGTTGTCTATTTGCCAGCGTTGGTGCTTTTCCTTCCAGTAAGGCAGAGTACTCCCGTTACTATGCTGATAGCATTTCTATCGGGGATTGCTGTGGATTTTTTCTCCGTAAGCCCTCTTGGACTGACCTCGCTCGCATTGGTGCCGGTGGCTGCTTCGAGGCAGTATGTGATAAGGCTTGTGTTTGGTAATGAGGTCTATTCGCGAGGCGAAAGCCTTTCTGCTAACAGGCAGGGATGGGGTAAGGTGGTCTTTTCCATTTTTATCGTGACTCTGCTTTTCCTTGCAGTGTATATTTTCGTGGATAGCGCCGGGGTTCGTCCATTCTGGATTGATTTTCTAAAGTGTGTCATCTCGCTGATTGTGGCGATCCCTTTGTCTTTGTACGTAGTTGAAACCTTGTCTTCAGAGGAGAGCTCTAGATGGAGATAAACAGGAAAAACAAGCTTCTTTGGGGGCTTTCTGTATTGGTTGTTGTGCTGCTTGCCAAGCTTTTCTATATCCAGGTTATTGACAACAGGTATAAAATAGACGCGTCCAATAACTCTATGGTGTATTCTGTCATATATCCACCTCGCGGCGTGATTTATGATAGGAACGGGCAGATTCTTGTCGGCAATTCCGTATGCTATGATATTCAGGTGACTCCTCGTGATGTGGAACAGCTTGATACGGTGGCTCTCGCTTCGGCACTTGATACATCGGTAGAGTTCATACGCGAGAAGATGCAGTACTATCACAAGTATCGTAGCCGTATAGGGTATCAGACTCAGACGCTGCTCAAGCAGGTTCCGATGGAGACGTATGTGAAATTTGCTGAGCAAGAGTACATGTTTCCTGGATTCAAGGCTCAGGTGAGAAGCATTCGTGAGTACCCATTCAACGCGGGAGGCAACCTTCTTGGCTATATTTCAGAGGTGGATCCAGCTTATATTGAGAAGCATCCAGAGTACAAGTCAGGAGATTATGTCGGAAAGACGGGCCTTGAAGCAGCCATGGAAGAACAGTTGCGTGGCGAAAAAGGATATCATATCTATTTGAGAGATTCTAAGAATAGGGTTCAGTCTCCGTATGCCGGTGGCGAAGAAGACAAGCCTGCTGTTCCGGGAAAGGATATAGTATCTACGATAGATGCACATCTTCAGCAGTATGGACAAGAACTGATGGCGGGAAAGGTCGGCTCTGTGGTGGCTATAGAGCCGTCTACCGGTGAGATACTTGCCATGGTATCAAGCCCTGGTATTGACGTAAATGTGCTTTCGGACATCGGAAAGCATTATTCTGAAATTTCCCGTAATCCCAGGAAGCCTATGTTCAACCGAACCGTGATGGCTTCATATCCGCCGGGCTCCGTGTTCAAGCTTGTGAATGGCCTTATCGGCCTTCAGGAGGGTGTGCTTGAGCCTTCCTATGCATATCCTTGTAACGGAGGTTATTACTATAGCGGCAATCATAAGCTTGGATGCCATGCTCATTCTTCGCCGCTTAGGCTTCTTGATGCCATAGCCACTTCCTGCAATGGATATTTCTGCTTTGTGCTCAGAAATATCCTTGAGAACAAGAAGTATTCTTCTACAGCGGAGGCTTTGGATGCATGGCGTGAGTATGTCATGAGTTTCGGATTTGGACATAAACTCGGTAGTGACTTTCCTTCGGAACTCGGTGGAAATATTCCGACATCTAGCTACTACAACCGCATTTACGGAAAGGGAAGGTGGCGTTTTCAGACTATTGTATCCCTATCCATTGGGCAGGGTGAGATAGGTGCTACCCCTCTTCAGATAGCCAATCTCGCTGCTATTATGGCCAACCGTGGCTTTTATTACATCCCGCATATTGTGAAGGACTCTGATGGGGTGGAAATAGATCCCAAGTACAAGGAGAAAAACTATACTAAAGTGGATACAAAGTACTTTGAAACGGCTGTTGAGGGAATGTATATGGCTGTCAATGGTGGAGGCTCTGCCGGGGCGACGGCTCGTAGCGCGGAAATCCCAGGGATTGAGGTCTGCGGAAAGACTGGAACAGCGCAGAATCCGCATGGAAAGGACAATTCCGTATTCATTTGCTTTGCACCTAAAGACAATCCCAAGATAGCGGTGGCTGCCTATGTAGAGAATGCTGGTTTTGGAGCTACGTGGGCTCTTCCTGTCGCTTCACTGATGCTTGAGAAATACCTTACCGGGGAGATCTCGCAGGGGCGCAAGGCTATGGAAGAGAGGATGCTTACCACAAGATTCTTTTAGATATGGATTATGCAATATAGGACTTCTGCCAATCATTCATCAGGAAGAGGACTCGGCCATACTATCGACTGGGTGCTCATACTTTGTTATGTAGCCCTTGTGCTTATAGGGTGGCTTAGCATATATGCCTCTATCCATTCTACGGAGCCGTCTTCGATTTTTGCGCTCAATTGCAGAAGTGGAAAGCAGTTTCTATGGTTTGGGATATCTCTGGTGGTGGATGTTATGATCTTGTTCGTAATAAATCCGAAACTATGGGAAGTAGTGCCGCCAGTGCTGTATTTGGTAGTACTTTTCTTACTAGTGTTGGTGATATTCGTGAGCAAGGATGTGAAAGGCTCCCATTCGTGGTTTGAATTTGGCTCGGTAAAATTCCAGCCGGCTGAGGTGTCCAAGATTACGACTTCGCTGATGCTGGCGTTGGTGATGGGTCGTCAGGGATTTCGGCTTGATCGGTGGCGTGATTTTCTTGTTGTGGCGTTGGTGGTGGGACTGCCTATGCTTGCCATTCTTGGAGAGCAGGAGACGGGATCAGCACTAGTGTATTTCGGCTATGTCTTCGTGCTATATAGGGAGGGATTCTCTGGATGGTGGCTGTTCTGCTTTGCAATGGTGGTGCTGTTGTTTATCCTTACGCTTACCACGAAATGGTGGATCTCGCTTATTGTTTTGTCAGTGGTATGCCTATCGCTAGCATATCTGCTTTTGAGAAGATGCCGCTCAAGGAGGAGGAGACAGAGGGTGGTGATTCTTTCTGTACTAGGTTTCCTTGCAGGTGTAGCCATGGTTTTTGCCACAGATTTCATATTCGATAATGTGCTTCAGGATCATCAGCGAAAGAGAATTGAGGTGCTTCTAGGAATGAAGGAAGACCCTTCAGGGGTAGGATATAACGTGCGCCAGTCAATGATAGCGATAGGTTCCGGAGGCTTCTTGGGTAAGGGTTTCCTATCTGGCACGCAGACTACTTATGGATTTGTCCCTGAGCAGAGTACAGATTTTATATTTTGTACTATAGGAGAAGAGTGTGGTTTTGTGGGATGCCTCGCAGTGATATTGATATATGCTTTCATGATTTTCAGGCTTGTTCAGGATGCGGAAAAGAGCCGTGCGGCATTTACCAGGATTTACGGGTATTGCGTGGCCGCCTGTCTGTCAATGCATCTATTCATAAATATCGGGATGACGATAGGTCTTATGCCTGTGATAGGGATTCCGCTGCCGATGGTTAGCTATGGAGGGTCTTCGCTTTTGGCTTTCTCTGTAATGATATTCATTTTCCTTGCATTGCATAGGCAAGAAAGCAAATATTTCTGATTTTTGACTATCTTTGTACTTGGTCATGCCCATAATAGGCGACCTGATATGCCTTGGTGGTGGAATGGTAGACACGAGGGACTTAAAATCCCTTGGACAGCAATGTCCGTGTGAGTTCGAGTCTCATCCGAGGCACGGAAGGGTCGGAATGTTCCGACCCGTTTTTATTGATAGATGAAATTATGAGAGATCTCTGGCTCACGAATACACTAACCCGTCGAAAAGAACTCTTCGTGCCTATTAATCCTGGACATGTGGGTATGTATGTGTGCGGTCCTACCGTTTATGGTGATGCTCATTTAGGACACGCGCGTCCTGGTGTGACATACGATGTTTTAAGTAAGTTTCTTCGCCATCTCGGATATAAGGTACGCTATGTGCGCAACATCACTGATGTAGGGCACCTTGAGCATGATGCCGATGCTGGTGAGGATAAGATAGCCAAGAAGGCAAGGCTTGAGCAGCTTGAGCCTATGGAGGTGGTGCAGACATATACACTGCGCTATCATGAGGCCATGAGACAACTCAATGTGGCTCCTCCATCCATAGAGCCTCGTGCCTCGGGACACATTCTGGAGCAGATCGAGGCAGTCCAACGCATTCTGGATGCCGGCTATGCCTACGAGAGCAATGGAAGCATCTATTTTGATGTCGAAAAATACAACCATGACTATCACTATGGCGTGCTCTCCGGACGTAATCTTGAAGATACCAAGGAAGGGACTCGAAGTCTTGACGGTCAGGGCGATAAGCGCGCGCCATACGATTTCGCACTTTGGAAGAAGGCCGAGCCTGAGCACATCATGAGATGGAATTCCCCATGGGGAGAAGGTTTCCCCGGGTGGCATCTTGAGTGCTCGGTGATGGGAGAGAAATATCTTGGCCGTGAGTTCGATATTCATGGAGGCGGAATGGATCTTATGTTCCCTCATCATGAGTGCGAGATAGCTCAGAATCAGGCATCGCGTGGCACTCAGGGAGTGCACTATTGGGTGCATAATAATATGATTACCATCAACGGGCAGAAAATGGGTAAGTCGCTAGGGAACTTCATCACTCTTCCTCAGCTTTTCAGTGGGGATCATCCCAAGCTTACACAGGCATATAGTCCGATGACGGTGAGGTTCTTCATCCTCCAGGCACATTATCGCGGAACACTTGATTTCTCTAACGAGGCACTTCAAGCGGCTGAAAAGGGTTTGAAGAGGGTGATGCAGGCGGCTCGGGATCTTTATTCCATGGCAGGAAAGAGTATGCCTCATTACCAGTATGGAGAACTTCTTGAGAGTGTAGCTCCTCAGACTTGCGGTGCGGATTCTGAAGAAATCAAAACAGTATGGAATACCATATATGACGCTTTGTGTGATGATCTCAATACACCGATGGCTCTTGCCGGTATTTCCGAGTCAGTGCGTATAATCAATTCCGCAAAGTCTGGCCAGTTGAAATTGAGTCAGGCGGACCTCTCTGCGCTTGTGCAGATATATGACGATATTGTATTCGGTGTGCTTGGTCTTGTGGATGAGGAAGTATCTGAAGGTGCGTCTGGAAAAGTGATTGCCGGTCTGATGGATATGGTGCTTGAGCAGAGAGCTGCTGCCAAGGCTGCGAAGGACTGGAATACTTCAGACCACATCAGGGACTCTCTTGGCGCCCTCGGTATCAAGGTCAAGGATACAAAGGATGGAGTTGAATGGACAATTGAATAGTATGGAAATATCACTTAAAGGGAAGGTCGCAGTTGTTACCGGGGGTACTCGCGGCATTGGTTACGCAATAGTAAGAAAATATCTTGAAGCCGGAGCTACTGTAGTACTTTGTGGCTCAAAGCAGAGCACGGCAGATGCTGCTCTTGCAAAGATAAAGGATGAAATGCCTGCGGCAGACGTATTCGCCATAGCACCTTCACTTACAGATACCTTTTCTGTGGAGAATGCGTTCAAGAGCGTGTTTGAGAAGTTCGGTCGCTTCGATATTCTGGCCAATAATGCTGGAATCTCCCAGAGTACTCCGCTTGTGGACTATACTGATGAGGAGGCAGACAAGATTCTGGACCTGAACATTAAGGCTGTATTTATTTGCGCTCGAGCTGCAGCCAAAATAATGAAGGAGCACGGTGGCGGAGTGATAGTGAATACAAGTTCTGTGGTCAGCATTTATGGTCAGCCTTCAGGCTGTCTCTATCCTACCTCCAAATTTGCAGTCAACGGCATGACCAAGTCGCTTGCACGTGAACTTGCCAAATATGGTATAAGAGTCAATGCTGTAGCGCCAGGCATTACCCGTACCGACATGGTGGCTAATCTTCCTGAAGCGATGATAAAGCCGCTTATTGCGCGTATTCCTATGGGGAGAATGTGTGAGCCTGAGGATATTGCCAACGCCTTTCTTTTCCTATCAAGTGACATGGCGTCCTATATAACGGGAATAGTGGTTCCCGTGGACGGCGCGGTCGTAATCTGATGAGTAATGACTCTCTCGGAGAATCTGTTTTTTGACCTTCTTAGGAGCGGCCTATGGGGAAAGACCCCGGAGATGGGCGCTCTTGAGGTGTCAGACTCCGATTGGAAGAAGGTATATAAGCTCTCCATGGAGCAGACCGTAGCCGGACTAGTAACGGACGGTGCTGCCTTGTGCCCTTCGGGCTTTGTGCCGCGAGATATGTCCATGAGGCTAATGTCTCTTCTCGTGTCTGTGGAGAGGCGTAATGCTGTTGTAAACACTACACTTTCTCGTGTCGTATCTCTTTTTGATGAGGCTGGGATTCCAGTTATTCTAGTCAAAGGACAAGCTGTAGCTCAATGCTATATTCATCCCCAGGGAAGGATGCCAGGGGATATTGATTTGATAGTACAGCCCGAGCAGTATGAGTCAGCCAAGACTGCACTGGCATCCATTTCAGAAAAACTTGAGAGCGAAGACTCGGACAAGATGCACTTCGGGGCATTTATTGGTGATCTTGAAGTGGAACTTCACGGGACCGTACATACGAGTCTTGGCAATAAGGTGAATGATGTCCTTGATTATGCCCAAGCAGAGCTTTTCAGGAGTGGAGGATGCCGAGCGTGGGAATGTTGTGGCGTACAGGTGCGTGTGCCGTCGATTGATTTCGATGCGCTTTTTATTTTCGCGCACTTGCTCCAGCATTTTTATTGTGGAGGACTAGGCTTGAGGCAATTGTGCGATTGGGCAAGAGTTCTGCACACTCACTGTGGACGAATTGATGTTCCGCTTCTTGAGAGGAGGCTCTCTGATATGGGGCTTATGACTGAATGGAAGGCATTTGTCGCTTTTCTTGTAAAATATCTTGCGCTTCCTCCAGATGAAGCTCCTTTGTATGAGCCGAGATATGAGGCTAAGGCTGATAGGCTGTGGGGATTTATGGAGAAAGTTGGTAACTTTGGCAAGAAACGTCAGCGTCGGGATAGGCGCAACGATCCTTACCTCATCAGAAAAATGGAGTCGTTCTTTATCAATTCCGGGGACTTCTTTAGGCATGCGCGCATTTTCCCTCTTGACTCGATCAAGTTCTTTTGGAACTATTTTATAACTGGTACCAAAACTGTCATAAAAGGGGCATGATTATGGTGAATAGATTTTGCATTGCAGGGCACATTGTTGAACTGAAAGCTCCTGAAGAGTCTGTTGTCTGGGATGCGTGCTCAAAGTACGATCCTTTTAAGACTATCTCCTCTGTGGCTCCTGTCTGTTCTCTTGAGTTCGCTCCACTCTCTATCATAGAGAAGGGAGAGATGGTATACGAAGTACGCGAAAAAGGCTATCCAAGGATGTCTTTCTACCGTAATGGAGGCGGGTGGATAGTAGAAATGGCCCCAGAGGCAGATTCTCCGATAGTGGCGGTGATGGAGGCCTCTATTGACTTTGTGAAAGCGCGCATGGAAATGATAGAGCATTCCCGGCATGCGCTTTCTTTTGCAATAGACAATGCGCTGATGCTTCTGTTTGCCATATCAACGGCAGCCCTAGACACACTGGAGATACATTCTTCTGTTACGCTTTGTGACGGAAAAGGTTATGCCTTTCTTGGAAAGAGCGGAACAGGAAAGAGCACGCATAGCCGGCTTTGGAGAGAGTTTGTGCCCGGAAGCGAATTATTGAATGATGACAATCCTATCATCAGAATAATCGATGGCGAAGTCTGGATTTTTGGCTCTCCATGGAGTGGGAAGACTCCGTGCTACAGGAATTTAGGTGCTCCGCTTGGCGCTGTGGTCCGTATCAGCCAGAGTCCTGACAACAAGATAAGGCGTTTGCCTTTAGTAGAAGCTTATGCTTCCATGTTCTCTTCCTGCTCGGCATTCCGAGCTGTTCCAGGCACCGCCGATGGCATTCATGCCACACTCTCTAAACTCGTGTCTCTTGTCCCTATGTACGTCCTTGACTGTCGGCCGGATTCAGAGGCGGCCATATTGTGTCATTCAACTGTTTGTGGACAATGAACACGATTCAGCTGCCCAACGATATTCTTCTTTCCAAGGTTGAGGCTTTTCTTAACGAGGGGAAAGAGGTGGTGATAAGGGCTCGCGGAAATAGTATGCTCCCGTATATCCGTGATGGAAAGGATAGCGTGGTGCTGAAAAAATGTGATGAGGTCTCTGTAGGCGATATAGTGTTGGTGAGCCTTCCCGGAAGGTATGTCATGCATAGGATTATCTCGTCGGATGGGGATTCCTTGGTCATGATGGGTGATGGGAATATTCGTGGTACGGAGTCTTTCTGGCGTAAGGATGTGATAGGGAAAGTGATATGGATAGTGCGAGAGGACGGAAGGCATATAAAACCAGGAAAGGGAAGACTTTGGAGGAAACTTCTTCCAGTGCGACGTTATCTCCTTGGAATATATAGAAGAATCAACAGATAATACTTGAATATGAAGATTAAAGACGGTTTTGTGCTTCGCACGATTTGCGGTAATACGGTGGTTGTAGGTGAGGGTTTGAGCCAGGTCAATTTCAGTAAGATCGTTTCTCTTAATCCCACAGCAGCCTATCTATGGGAGTCTGTGGTGGGGAAGGACTTTACGGTTGAAGACATGACTGCCTTGCTCTTGGACGAATATGATGTGGCTCCAGAGGTGGCATCGAAAGATGCTGCAAGCCTTGCCAAGTCATGGACTGAGGCTGGATTGGTTGAACCATAGTGAGAAGTCTGCGTTCTTGTATTAATGGGCTGTACAAATTGTCCGGTCCATCCAGAAAGTGGGTATGTTTATGCGTCCTGCTAGGGGTGGTGCGCATTGCTGCGTCCCTGTCTTTCGTGTGGGTGTGCAAGGAACTTGTGGACATTGTTACGGGGACATCTGCCACGTCTTTATCATTGGGCATAACGCTGATGATTGCAATTATGGCTGTCCAGCTTGTCTGTGGGGTGTCATATTCATATTGTGAGAAATATGGACTATTAAGGGTACAGCTGAAACTCCGTGAGACTCTTTTCTCCCGAGTGATGTCAAGTGAGTGGTCAGGACGGGAGACGCTTAGCAGTGGGGATGCTGTAAATCGTCTTGAAGAAGACATTAGGGTAATTTCAGAGTTGCTATGCGTGCATATTCCAGGTGTGGCTGTAACGGCAGTTCAACTCATGGCAGCGTCGGCATATCTTCTTATGATGGCTTCCGGTCTAGCTTGGGTGCTGATAGTGATTATGGTTGCGGCCGTGATAGGCTCAAGATTGTTCTTCTTGAAACTCAGGGAGTTGACTGCTGATATAAGGTCCTTGGACAGTGATATCCAGCAGTTGGTGCAGGAAAATCTCCAGAACCGGGTGGTGGCACTTACACTAGTGGGAACGGCGCGTGTGGTTGCTTCTCTTGGGGCTTTACAGGATAGATTGAGAGGGAGAACAGTAGCTCGGCTCAATTACAATGCTGTGGCTCGCGGATTTATGTCTCTTGGCTTCATGGGCGGATATGCAGCGGCATTTCTCTGGGGTATTCTTGGTATCAGAAGTGGTGCCGTGACTTTCGGTATGATGACAGCGTTTCTTCAGCTTGTGGGACAGGTGCAACGCCCTGTGGCGGATCTCTCGCGAGAATTGCCAGCCTTTATTCATGCGCTGACTTCCATAGAAAGACTTATGGAACTTGAGGAACTGCCACTTGAGGAAGATGCTGAAGAGTGGAGAGGAGACTCTGCGGTAGGGGTGAAGTTCGAAGATGTGGATTTTTCATACCCTAATGTGGCGTCGGGAGATAATCATACTGCATGCGCGAAGGTTCTGCACGGGTTCTCATTCGATTTCCGTCCGGGGTCTATGACAGTTATTGCTGGTCCTACGGGAGCGGGGAAGAGTACTATGGTGCGGATGATGCTCGGTCTTCTGCGACCGAATTCCGGCAAGGTAGTGATATATGACGAGAACGGTTCGCGCTTAGCCGGGAAGTGTACCAGAGGTAATTTTCGGTACGTTCCTCAAGGAAACTCTCTAATGAGTGGCACTATTCGTTCCAATCTTCTGCTTGCGTCTCCATCCGCTTCGGAGGAGATGATAAGGTGGGCATTACACACGGCTGTATCTGATTTTGTATATGACCTCCCAGATGGGTTGGATACTATCTGTGGAGAGTCTGGAAGTGGCTTAAGTGAGGGACAGTGCCAGAGGATAGCCATTGCAAGGGCACTATTGAGGCCAGGAGGAGTCCTGCTTCTGGATGAGGCTACGTCTTCTCTTGACCCTCAGACGGAAGCCGCGCTGATGGATAATCTCCGTGTCATGGTAAGGAATGCATCTGACTCTCCAGATGGAAGGTCTGGCGTGACTGTTATTTTTGTATCTCACCGTGAAGCGGTGATATCTGGAGCCGATAGAGTTCTAAGGTTTTCGTAAAACGAAGAGGGGTGATATTGTCATGATGACAAACTGCCGATAATGGTGGATAAATGGAAAGTGTGTTCCGATTCTTCGCTCTAGACAGGAAATATTATTATATTTGCTTATCCGCTAATACATTTATATACTAATTCCAAAACACTAATTACGATGAGTAGAAGAAGGATTACAGCATGTGCAGCTATTGTGCTAATATGTACGGGACTCTCCTTGCCGGCGCAGGAGAAGATCCCTTATCTTGATCCTGACCGTCCGCGAGCGGAACGTGTTGAAGATCTTCTTTCAAGGCTTACGCTTCACGAGAAGCTCGGTCTTATGATGAATAGTTCGAAGGGGGTTCCGCGTCTAGGTATTCCTGACTATGACTGGTGGAATGAAGCTCTTCATGGAGTGGCTCGAGCCGGCCTTGCTACGGTGTATCCGCAGGCTATTGGTATGGCAGCTACCTTTGACCCTGAGACTCACCTTCAGACATTTACTTATGTCTCGGATGAAGCCAGGGCTAAGTATTATGATGCCATCCGGAAGAATGAGCATAAGAAATATTACGGACTCACTTTCTGGACGCCTAATATCAATATTTTCCGTGATCCGAGATGGGGACGCGGTCAGGAGACATACGGAGAAGACCCTTATCTTACATCCGTAATGGGCGCCGCTACTGTACGTGGCCTTCAAGGCGATGACCCACATTATTATAAGACACATGCTTGTGCCAAGCATTTTGCGGTACACAGCGGCCCGGAGTGGAATAGACACAGTTTTGATGTTACTGTATCGGCCCGTGACCTGTGGGAGACATATCTGCCTGCGTTCAGGACTTTGGCCGTAGATGCTGGCGTAAGGGAGTTCATGGGAGCATATAACAGTTATGCGGGAGATCCGTGTTGTGCAAGCAATTTCCTTCTTAATGATGTACTTCGTGGGCGGTGGAAATATGATGGAATTGTGGTATCTGACTGCGGTGCAATAAATGATTTCTATATCAAGTCCCATCATGGTACTCACACTACTGCTGCCGACGCATCTGCCGATGCTGTGAAGAAAGGTACGGACATAGAATGTGGAAACTCGTATGTTGCTCTTATTGAGGCTTATCAGGACGGACTCATTACTGAAGAAGATATAGATGTCTCCATTAGGAGAATACTGGGCGGATTTTTCGAACTTGGGGTTTTTGATCCTGCGTCAAGAGTCCCATGGAGTGGAATTCCTTATTCTAATGTTGACTGCCAGGAGCACAAGGACCACGCCCTCAAGGTGGCTCGGGAGTCTGTCGTACTTCTCAAGAACGACGGAGTCCTCCCAGCTGCGCCGTCCAAGGTGAAGCGCATTGCTGTAGTGGGACCAAATGCTGATGACGAGAAAATGATGCTCGGGAATTACAATGGAATCCCTTCATCCGTGGTGACCATTCTTGATGGAATAAAGGCTGCATATCCTGACGCCCAGGTGAGCTATGAGCGTGGATGCGATCTGGTGGAAGGATTTGTGTTCGTGGATCCGCGTGCAGTTAGAGGTCTTAATACGGAAGTTTTCGTAGGCCTGTCTGATGAGGAGGCCGCAGCCCTTAGGAAGAAGCAACAGGATGAGATGGGTTCCATCAAGCCAATGTCTTCCGACAATTACACACCAGAGGCTCTTGAGGCTCTTGCCAAACGCTCTTCTCAAGCTGATATCATCTTCTTCGTAGGTGGTTTGTCTCCGTTTGTCGAGGGAGAGGAGATGAGGGTGCAGATAGATGGATTCCGTGGTGGAGACCGTGAGCGAATCGAGCTCCCAGAGGTGCAGGGAAAGGTGCTTAAGGCCCTTCATTCTACAGGAAAGCCTGTCGTGTTTATTCTTTGTTCTGGAAGTGCCGTGGCTCTTGAGGCCAATGAGAAGGACTACGATGCCCTCGTGTGTGCATGGTATGGCGGACAGGCTGGGGGTACTGCTGTGGGAGATATTGTAAGTGGAAAAGTGTCTCCTTCCGGAAAACTCCCTGTGACATTCTATAAGTCTACATCACAACTTCCTGATTTCCAGAATTATGATATGGATGGCCGTACCTATAGGTATTTCAAGGGTGAGCCGCTTTATCCTTTCGGATATGGACTTGGATATGGTGATTTCCAATACGGAAAGGCAACCCTTTCCGAGAAGACTGTCAATTTAGGAAGCGATGTAACCATTACTATTCCTCTTTCGAATAAAGGAAGCATGATGGCTGATGAAGTGGTGCAGGTGTATGTGCGTAGGCTCGGTGATACTCAGGCTCCGTTAAAGTCTCTGAAGGGATTTCAAAGAGTGTCCGTTCCTGCCGGCGGTAGAACTTCTGTCAGTATCAAATTGACTCCTGCGTCATTCTCATATTATGACGAGAAGATTGATGACCTTGTACAGAAATCCGGGCGTTATGAGATTCTCTATGGTTCTTCATCTGCAGAGAAAGATCTTAAGAAGGTGGTTTTGACTATCAAGTGAGTATTCTCGGAAGACCGTTCTATCTCTTCCCATAATAACAAGAAGGGTGACTATCAGTCCATTGACTTTTAGTCACCCTTTCTCTCTAAATTTCGGTAAATATTAGTTCTTCACCGGAGCTGCAGGTGTAGGAGGAAGCGGCTTATAGTTCTTGAGTTCTGCTTTCAGCACTTCCACAGCCTTCTCCAGTTGGGCATCCTTGCCGCTGTAATCATCAAATGGATTGATGTCAACTACGATGTCTGGATCTACTCCATGTCCTTCAATAATCCATTCGCCTTCAGTCGAGTAGGATGTGAAGAACGGAGTGCGCATATCCTGTCCATCCACGAAGTTCTTGGAGCCACTTATGCCAACGATGCCGCCCCATGAGCGAGTACCGATAAGTTTCCCGAGGCCAAGTTTACGGAATCCGTAAGGGAAAAGGTCACCATCGGAAGATGAATACTTATCAATAAGGCATACTTTTGGACCATAGAATGCCTCGTTAGGGACAGGTTCATTTGCTCCGTTGCGGTACATGCTGATGCGGTAGACTTCTCTCTGTAGTCTCTCGAGAATCATTGGAGATACATTGCCACCTCCGTTCATTCGGTCATCTATGATAAGGGCTTTCTTGTCGAGCTGTTTGTAATACATCTTGGTGAACATATCTAGTCCCTCTGTGCTCATGTCCGGGATGTGAATGTACCCTATTTCTCCGTTGGAAAGCTTGTCTACTATGTCCATATTGCGCTGAACCCACTCGTAGTATGCAAGTTGAGATTCATCTGCAATAGTCCTGACATATACGGTTCTCTCGTTCTTTCCAGATGCTGAAGAAGCCACCTTGAGTGCCACTACCTTTTCAGCGCGGCCGACCAACGCTTCACCTGGATCCTTCAGATCAGAAGCAGGGATTCCGTCTACTTCCGTGATATAGTCCCCGACTTTTACGTATACTCCTGGCTCTGTGAGAGGGGAGCGTAGGCTCTTGTCCCATGTGGCTCCACTGAATATCTTCTCGATCCTGAAAGCCCCGGTACGGCTGTCCTTGGAGTAGCGGGCGCCGAGAAGACCCGTAGCGATACGAGGAATTTCAGGCTTTTCGCCAGAGGTGATGTACGCATGTCCCACGTTCAGTTCTCCGAGCATTTCTCCGATAAGGTAGCTTAGGTCATCGCGATGGTTGACGTACGGAAGCATCTGCGCGTATTTTTCATACACGTGATTCCAGTCTGCGCCATGCATATTCTCCACATAGAATCCGTCGCGGGTAATACGCCAGCTCTCATCGAAAATCTGTTTCCATTCGGCCTTATGGTCAATAGTCATATATAGGTCATCATCAGGAACAGAAGGCCCTTTTCCCGGTGCGGAGCCGAAGTTGATAACCTTGAAATGCCCAGCGGTGCGTACGAGCACTTTCTTATAGTCTGGGGTGATGGCCATAAAGACAGGCATCGGGCTATCGTCTACCTGCATGGTCTTGAGGTTCAGCTTGCGCATTCCCTTCGATGATCTGAAGTAGACATTGTCGTCCACCGCTACCACAGCACTCAAAGACCCTCTTTCAGAATTGAGAGGAAGCATGGTAATACGCATTGCCATATCCTTAGTGTCGACTTTCATCGCTTGCTTGTCCTCAGTCTTCTTTTCCTTAGTCTTCACTTCGCCTTCACTCTTTGGAGTGTATTCATCTGATTTTTGTGCCACTGGGTTAGGAGTATCTGCGGCAAGAGGAAGGATGAAGAGCCTGCTGCTCACGTTGTATGAGGCATTCCATTCTACCCTTGAGTAGTTGGACTGATATTCTGTAGCCGCACTGAAGAAAAGATACTTACCATCGTTAGAGAACACGGGTGTGGAAGCATCATACCAGCGATCTGTAACCTGATAACTCTTGCGGGCCTTGAGGTCGTAGAGGAATACGGCGTTAGTCCTATTGTCAAGAGACGTGACGTAGGCTGCCCATGATGAGTCGTCGGAGACTGTAAAGCTCCGTATGCCGCTTACGCTCCCCTTTAATAGGAGTTCAAGACGTCCGCTGGCTGCATCAAGGCTATAGAGTTCTCTGGCATCAGTGGTAAAGTAGATAGTTTTGCTATCCGGGCTCCATACCAGGCCGCTTGGGTAACCGTTCTTGAAATCTGTAAGGCGGCGAGAGTTTTCGAAATTGTCTGATGGAGCTGTGTAGACCTGATATTCACCGTTCTTGTCAGAGAGCCATGCTATGGTGCGTCCGTCTGGACTCCATGACACTGACCTTTCATGCGATTCCGGTGACCGGGTTAGGTTGTATACGGGACCATTCTCTGCAGGGAGGGAGAAAATGTCACCTCTCATCTCGATGAGTATGCGGCTTCCATCTGGGGCAATGTCTGCAGAAGCTATGCTGCCAGTGATGCCGGTGCGGAATTCGGGCCTGCTATATATATCGTCTGAGGATAGGGTGATATTGACCTTCTGGGCCTTGCCTCCTTTTTTTACATCATATTTGTAGATGTATCCACCATTCTCGAATACTATGTAATCTTGTGAATATGAAGGGAATTTGCAGTCATATTCGGTGAAATCTGTGACCTTGCGCGTCTGCTTGGTGGAAGTATCATACACGAAAAGATTCATTGTCCTGTCGCGGTCGGAAAGATAGTATATTTCCTTGCCTATCCACATTGGGAAGATGTCCTGGGCATCGTTGTCTGTGATCTTTTCTATCTTGTTGGTACCTATCGTATTGACCCAGATATCATCTGCCTGCCCGCCGCGGTAATATTTCCATGTTCGGAACTCGCGGAACATCCTGTTCATTGCAAGTTTCTTTCCATCTGGAGAATAAGAGCAAAAGCCGCCTTCGCTGGCTGGGATGATTTCTGGAAGGCCACCCTCTGAGGATACTTTGCAGATGCGACCCCGAAGTCCGCTGAAGTTGTATTGCTTGCTGCGATAGATGATTTGTTTCCCGTCCAGAGTCCATCCCATCACAATATTATTTGGCCCCATACGTTCTCCCACCTGGTCGCGAGAGACGAGCGCTGAGTATGTAAGTCGCTGTGGTTCACCTCCTTCTATAGGAATGGAGTAGACTTCTGTATTGCCATCGTACTGTCCGGTGAAAGCTATTGTCTTTCCGTCCGGAGAGATTCTTGGGAAACATTCGTATCCCACGTGTGATGTGAGCCTGACCGCTTGACCTCCTTCAATACCCACGCTGTAGAGGTCTCCAGCGTAAGAGAAAACGATCTTGTCTGCTCCTACTGCTGGGAAGCGCAGGAGTCTAGCCTCTTGTGGCTCTCCTTGCGCCATTGGCGATAGTGCGGCCGCCAAAGTGATAACTAACAATAATCTTTTCATATTAAAACGTGAATGCTGTTTCCTTAATGATTTCTGAAACCGTAGGATGAGGGAATACTACCTTGGTCAGCTGTTCTACGGTCATTCCTGTCTCAATGGCTATGCATGCGCTTTGGATAATTTCGGAGCATGGATTGCCTATCATGTGTACGCCCGCAACTTTTCCACTCTTCTCTTCTGTAATTATCTTGCAGAGTCCGTTTTCTCTCTCATTCTCTGCAACAAATCTTCCAGAGAAATTCATCGGGAGTTTCTTGACCACGTATCCTCCTTTTTCCTTCGCTTGCTCCTCGGTCAGACCCACGCCTGCAACTTCAGGATTTGTATAGACGACCCCGGGAATGGCGCTATAATTCATGTTATCTTCTTTTCCGAGGATGTCGTTTACCGCCACTTCGCCTTCCCTTGAGGCCGTGTGGGCAAGCATGGAAAAGCCCGTCACATCACCTGCAGCATAAACTCCTGGTACAGAAGTCTGCATTTTTTCGTTCACAACAATGCCACGCTTTGTCTCCACTCCAAGGCTTTCAAGACCGTAACCGTCCAATACCGCGCGTCTTCCCACACTCAAAAGAATTCTCTCTCCTTCGGCATTGCACTCGTTTCCATCCGCATCTGTGTATGATACGGTGGTCCCGTTAATTCCGGTAACCTTACATCCGAGTTTGAACTCAATCCCTTTCTTGGAGTATGCTTTCAGCAGCATTTCGCTGATTTCGCTATCCATAGGGCCAAGAATCTTTGGCATCATCTCGATGACGGTGACTTGTGTTCCGAGTGTGTTGAAGAAAGAAGCGAATTCCATACCGATAACCCCTCCGCCAATTATTATAAGGCTTTCTGGCTGCTTGTCAAGAGAAAGTATCTCTTTGTTTGTCAAGATTATATCGTTAGCCTCGCTAAGTCCTGGAATAGGAGGGACAACCGCCATTGATCCAGTGCATATAAGCAGTTTCCTGCATTCAATATCACCGGATTCGCTGCTTACGGAAAATCTCCCTTCGGAGCCGCCCAAGATGTGGGCGGATTCGCTGCGGACCTCTACTCCTGCCGATTTCATGGCAGATTTCACGCCTGTTACCAGCTTCTTTACGACCTTGTTTTTCCTAGCCATTATCTCAGAGAAGTCGGCTTTCGCATTGTCTATAGATACACCGTATCTGTCTCCATGCAGCGCGTAGTTATATACTTTGGCGCTATAGAGAAGGGTTTTAGTAGGAATGCATCCTTCGTTGAGGCATACTCCCCCAAGAGAGTTCTTCTCGAAAAGAATTACACTGAGCCCGGCTGCCCCGGCTCTTTCCGCTGCGACATATCCTGCTGGACCGCCGCCGATTATTGCCAAATCATACATGGTAGTGTCTATTTCGTGAGTCATTGTTATTTCCATACCTTCTCGGCAAGATTCTTTATATCAACATCGCTTATATCTTCTGATACGGCCTCTGCTGGTATTAGAGACGGCTCATATCCAAAGGTTTGGGCGATTTCTTCTATACTGATGTCTGGGATGTCAGAGAATTCTATATACTGGAGTATCTTGGATGGCCTTACTAGTTCTGGAATCAGCATGACTCCGTTCCGTTCAGCGTATTTCCTCAGTTCTGATACATCAGATGGTGTGTAGATGCTTTTTTCGTTGCCACTATCATAAAAAATGCTTACTTGCGCGAATGCAGAAGACTTTTCACCTTTGAAGCGCCACCTATCTTCAGAAGATAGAACCATGCGGATAGTATTGAACTTGTATCGTACGGCCAGATCTACTACTCCTTTCAACTCTTTGATGTCGCGGAAAGCCTTTGCGCAATCCACGGTCAGTGCTCTTTGGGGGCTTCCTGGAGTATCCGTAATGGTGCATGCTGGAATGGTCCATTTGTCGGCAGAGCCATTGCCTGTGGTGTAAACTGATTCTGGCAACAATTGCATTAGGGTCGATATCGCATTCTTGAGTCCATCGAATCCGGCGGCTCTCACTACACACATCCTCGTAGTGGCTTCTATCCGATAACTTCCATCCGGAGTATTGTCATCTTTCAGGAAGATAACACCTTTCGCAGAACCATTGCTAACGGCATCTGACAACCCTCCTGTGGATGAAAATGGGCACGACTTGCCGCTGACTAGAGAAACCCTTGCGGAAAAACGTTTGAGTAAGTCAATACTTGCGGCATCAAGGGTCTGTTCGCATCGGAATGCAGCTCCTCTGAAGTTGAAGTTGCCCTTGGATGTCTCTACCTGCTTGGGTTGCGGAACGATTCTCGCAATAACATCTTCACTTCTGTCCGCAAAAGCCGCCTCGCTGCATAGCACCAAAGCAAGTATGATGGATAATAATCTCTTCATACTTGCAAATATAGCAATTTATCGTTCAGGTGGCTGTGGTAATGTATGTTAGAAACCTATCCTATAACAGAAATTTGGCATTATTGGGAGCAAAGAGATAGCCTTGAACTGCTCTATGGCTGCGTCATAATATAGCATGAACGGGTTGAAGTGGTTGGTTACATTACAGATACCTACCCTAATGTCGTGTGTCCACCGTCCGTTTTTTATTATTTTGTTCCAGCCAAGATCGAGCCTAAACACCATCGGCATTCTATAATGATTGTATCCATAGAAATACTCTCCTTCAAATGTTTCGCCTGGAAATACGCTGAATTCGTAATCGTCTGGTGCTCCATTTTCCCAATTCCCGCTCTGAAAGGATAATGTTGCACTTATCCCCCTCCATTGGAATATAGCGTTCATAACGTGTGTTCTGTCAAATCTGGAATGGAACTCGTTTCCGTTGTTAATGCTTGGAAATCCGAATCTTGTAGTCTTGGAAAGAGTATAGGCAATTCATGTGTAGAAATCCTTGTTTTCGTATTCGTATAGGAATTCCCCTCCGCGTGATTTGCCATTGCCCCATTCGGCATAATTCTCCCATTTTGACAAAACTCCTGAGAATAGGCTTTGGGCGTATTTGAAGAAAGGAATGTTGTCTTGGGATTTATCAAAAAACGTTGCCCAGAGACTGTGTTTCCCAATGGGAAAGTTTAGGCCAACTGATACCTGGCGTGTCCTTTCAGGCTGGATATTGAAATGCGATGGAGTTGCCCCACCCGAAACTTTCCGAGGAGTCTTCATGCAAAGACATATTGTAGTTATCGATGCTCTTCAGACCGGACAATTCGAGATACATAGTTTCCTTAAAACTATAACGTATCTTACCATATGTGTCCCCTACTCCTGCCTTGAACTTTTCTATGCCTCCGATAAGAGATGGAAGAATGTTTTTGGCTGCTGTGAGAAAAGAGTTTATGGAAGCCTCTGCCTTAAATCCTTCTTGTGGAGTCCTTGTCTGCATTTTCAGGTGAGCCGCAGAGAAGTTTCCGTTAGCTCCTTCAAATCCACCCTTGATTAGAGTTGAGGAGGACAGAATGGACATAGGAACCATAGTGGTAAGCCCAAGAATGTGCGAGTATCCATATAGAGGAATTCCATCAAGGGAGACAAGGCTGTTGCTCGCATTGCCTCCGCGTACATACATGGTAACCGTTTCGTCGGCTCCTGTTGTAATACCTGGGAGTGTTTGAGCCCATTTGACAGGGTCTCCTTCTCCAAGCGGACTGACAATGCCACGTATCTCCTTTATGTCGGAACTCAATTTGCCTATTTCGCGTGATGTTTTCCTATGGTATGTTTTGATGGTCTCTGGAATTGAGTCGTTCCATACGGCTTTTGTGGTATCTGCAATCATCTGTCCGTATGAGCAGACTGATGAGAGTAAGAATATAATGGTAGAGAAGAAAGTTTTCATTGATACTAATTATAATTTGAGGCTGTCCAAGGATCTTTGGGGTCGTAATAGAAAGGGTCATCACCTCTGGGATCTGAAGACCACATCAGTTTTTTGACGGTTTTGCAGCCGAAGTAACCTACGGCGCCTTTGATGTTTGTATAGATGTTGTCTCTCAGATATGCGGCGCTCAAATCTGAGGATTCTCGTATATTGAGATAATCTTTCAGGGTGGAGAAGTAGAAGGTCTCGGTCTCTTTGTTCAGCCTTGTGACTTCTATATAGCTTTCGGTAGGATCAGGGTTTTCAAGTATGCTGGCGTTGAGGACATGATGTTCATCGGCTGGATCGAATGAGTAATGATATTCACCCTTAAAAGGACCTCCGATATAGAGAAAATAGTTTTCGACGGCCTCTGGATTAGATGGATTTTCTAGAGCTGGAACATATATGGAGAGGTACTCTTTGTGTAACGGGTATCCAACCAGTTCCGGATAAATGTCAAGATCGTATTTGGATTCTGTAGTATTGTCGTCAGTGGTAGGATAATCAGTGCATATCAGGCTTTCTGTCATCATCTTTCCGGCAGATTTGTCGTAATATTTTGCACAAATGAAGAGGGTGTATGACTCGTCGCCTTTTTGCGCACCATAAATTACTGGAGAATAATTATATCTATGATAATGAAGAAGAAAAGAATAGGCGTTCGATTCATTATAGCATATAATTATGTGTGTCGTGTAAAGCAAATATAGTGTTTTTTGGAACAATATTATAGTCTATCTGGTGTTATACCTTGTTGAGAAAACAACTCATCCAGCATCAAGTTTGAACTTGTCAAGATGTACCGCTTCAATGTCAATATGACGTGGTAAGAACCAGCATATAAAAAATTCGTATATTAGCAGAATGTTCTCTGACTGGACAGGGGCATTCCGTTATGCGATTACACTTGCTTGTTACATATATTATTCTGTCCATCTCTGTCACAACTACTTTTTCGCAGAGTATGGACTCACTTATCACGGCATTCGACCATCAGAAAGGGACGCTAGCCGTACAGACTGCGAAGGAGATCTTCCGATTTTTAGATGAAGACGATTTTACAGACGGGCCAGTAGAGATTATATCAGGCAGCAGTGCCGACAGCGTCAAGGCTCTGACATGGTATTGGGCGTCCGAATGGTATTATGATGCGCAGCGTTATGACGATGCTCTCTCGTATGCTAGAAAGGCTCTTGATGCAAGCCATAAGAGAGGACTAGAGGAGGTTGCTTGTGACTGCAGCAATGTCTTGTCCATAGCGTATTTCCGCAAATCTGACTATCGCCGCTCTCTCGAATATGCCCGGCAGACTCTCGAAGCGGCGCGAAGGCTCGAAGATGAAAGCCGCATTGCCTACTCGCTCAACACTCTCGCAGGTATTTGCCTGGCCTCTAAGCAATCCTCGGAAGGGATTAAATACATAACAGAAGCAATTCTGATCTGCGAGAAGCAGAAAGATTCCCTCAAACTGGCGGTACGCTGCGGAATGGCGGCAGAGCTCTATCATAGCCTCGGGGAAGACGACAAGAGTCTGGAATATTCACGGCGAGCTTACGACATAAACAAAGCGATGGGGCTCAAGGACAAGGCGGCTATAAGACTGTCACAGATGGCAGCGGCCCAGATAGCCCTCGGACAGTTTGAAGACGCCCGGACATCATTGCTTGAAGCACTGCCAGAACTCGAAAAGGTCGGGAACCTCCAGTCCTGGGCCATAAGTTGCAACCAACTCGGTGACATTTCGCTTAAGGATAGGGACACCAACAATGCAATCAGGTACTATCGGGATGCGCTCGAAGTGTTTAGAAGCAAAGGCGATGCCTACAACATGAGCCACTCGCATCTTGGACTCAGTAAGGCCCTTTCTTCTGAGGACCCAGCAGCGGCTATGGAGCACTTGACTGAATACACGCACATCAAGGATTCCATCTACGATAGCGAGATGAACCGCGGCCTCAATGAATACAACGCACGCTACCGCAACGAGCAGTTGAGCAGCGAGCGAGATTTCCACCTTCATGGAAAACGCAGGATATTGGCCGGAGGCATCATCGCCACGGCACTTCTGGCAGTGGCCGTCTGGTTTCTCCTCCGCAAGAATAAGTCAGCCAAGGAAGCCCTTGAAGACCTGTCCTGCAAACTGGAAAATGCAAAGAAAAAGCCCGTATCACGGACAAAACTTGTGGGAAGCGATGTCACGGAAAGGTTCAAGGAAGAAATCCGCCGGCAGATTGAAGGTGGCGGAAGTATCGATCTTCAGGAAGTGGCCGACAAACTATGCACCACCAGAGCGAACCTCAACCGACAGATTAAATCCCAGACAGGAGGGAGCAGCAGCGCGCTTGTGTCTGAAGTCAGGATAGATATAGCCAAGAAGATTCTCCTATCAGATCGCGACACACCAATCTCTGATGTCGCATCTGCATGCGGCATCGAAGACATCTCCTACTTCATCTCTCTATTCAAAAAATCCACCGGCCTCACCCCGAAACAGTGGCGAGACACGCATACCGCAGCTTAAGTATCAGATTTGCATGCGAGTATGAATCCATTGAGGGGGACTGAATTCAGTAGATAAGCAGCCCGATGACTCCAGAGGAGAGAAGAAGAGCGATGGGCCCTACCTTTTTAGTATAGGCCAACACGAATGATATGGCAAACATCGCCCATGCTTTCCAGTCGGGGAAATTTTCTGTCAGCACGCTGATATCTAATGTGTTCCATCCAAACCGAATTCTAAATATGAGGATGAGTGCAGCTGCGCCTATCATCCCTGCTACCACAGGTTTCAGTCCAGTCATCACAGAGATAAATACGGGGTGGTCATGGAACTTGTTGAATATTTTGATGATGCCGAAAAACAACAAGAAAGACGGCAGCACAAGGGCGAATGTGGTGGATGCTGAACCTAGGATGGCAATAAGATTACTATATCCTGCATCGTGCATCACTTGATAACCCACATAAGTGGCGCAGTTGATGCCGATAGGCCCTGGCGTGGATTGGGATATGGCCACGATATCGGTGAAAGCCTGTTCGCTTATCCATGCATGATTGCTCACGACTTCCGTTTGTATTAGAGATAGCATGGCGCCTCCACCCCCGAAGTTGAAGAGGCCTATTATGAAGAAAGTCGAAAACAGTTGCCAGAGTAGAATTCCCATTATTTCCCTCTCCTTCTATTAAGCATAGCGATTCCCGAGGCGAGAACGATGGTCACGAGAATAATCCATATTGGTGATACTTTCATGAAAGCCACTGCGAATAGGGTTAGTGCAGCGACAAGCCATGCCCACCATGCTTTGCACCCAGACTTGGCCATATTGGCTGCTGGGACAAGTATAAGGGCTACGGCTACCGGCCTGACTCCTTGAAAAATGCTTGCCACTATCTTGCTGTTTTTGAATGAGGTAAACGCCATGGCTATGACGAGAATAATGACAAACGAAGGGAGCACTGCTCCAAGAGAAGCCACGATGCTTCCCTTCAGTCCGCCAAGCCTATAGCCGCTGTATATGGCCATATTCACGGCGAGAAGTCCTGGCGCGCTCTGTGCCAATACCACAATATCCTGAAGTTCCTCTTCTGAAATCCATTCCCTTTTGGTAAGCTCTTTCTCGATAAGTGGAATCATAGCATATCCACCACCGATAGTGAAAGCTCCCATCTTGAAGAAGATGAGAAACAGTTGGGTCAAACTGACGCTTTTGTTCATCGCTAATCGGGTTACAAATTGTAGTATTTGGATAGTATCCAATAGAAAAGCCTGCGCGGAAGTATGGCTTTGGCGATTACCGAAAGTTTCTGAAGCGGAGAGGCAATGATATAGTTGTACCTCGGAGACTTCTTGCGTACAATTTTGGAAATTTTATCTGCGAGAAAGTCCGGTTTCAGTCCAGTCCTCTCATCTTTCTCTATACCTTTGAGGGAACGCTCGTATGATGGGTAGGCAGCAGCGGCATCGGTTCCACTTACGCATTTCCGTTGGGCGGTGAAATTAGTGGAGAAATCTCCCGGCTCTATTACCACTACATTGATTCCGAAATTCTTAACCTCCAGTCGCAGAGCTTCACAATACCCTTCAATGGCGTATTTGGAGGCGGAGTACAAACCTTGGTATGGCAGTCCGATGAGCCCGCCTATTGAGCTGAAGCATATTATCATACCAGACTTTTGTGCCCTCATCTGAGGAAGGACAAAATGCAAGAATCTTACCATGCCCATCCAATTGACGTCCATTTGGCGACGGGCATCTTCGAGACTGCTAAACTCAAGCGGTCCGCCGATGCCCATGCCGGCATTGTTGATGAAAATATCAATGCGCCCTTCATCGTCTATAACCTGTTTGACGGCTGCTTCGACTTGCGCATCATCCGTGGCTTCGACCTTGATGTAGGAGACGCCAGGGATATGCTCCACGTCTTTTCTGTGTGTCCCGTAGACTTTGTGCCCGTCAGCGGCGAGTCGTTTTGCCATGGCTCTGCCGAATCCGGAAGTGATGCCAGTAATGAGGATAACCATATTATTCTATTACTCCAGTTTCCTTGAAAATGGATGTGAGTTTCTCGACGGCTTCATCCACCTGCTCGCAGGTATGGGTGGCCATGAGCGCAAATCGGATTAGTACATCTTTCTCTGGAACAGCCGGAGCGATTACCGGAGTGATGAATACGCCCTTTTCGTATGCCATACGGACGATTTTCATTGCCTTGATGGTGTCTCTGACAAATAGAGGAATGATAGGGGACTGAGTGTGCCCTGTGTCGAATCCGTTCTCCTTGAAAGCCTTTTGAGCGTGATGGGTGACCTTCCATAGTTTCTCTCTGCGCTCCGGCTCTTCTATCATTATATCAAGCGCTCTTGATGCAGCTGCTACTGCTGCTGGCGTCATGGAGGCACTGAAGATGAGGCTTCGAGAGTTGTGCTTGAGATAGTTTATGATGGTCTCGTCACCAGAGATAAATCCTCCTAAAGAGCCGAAGCTCTTGGAGAATGTTCCCATAATCAGGTCTACCTTATCCGTAAGTCCAAAATGGCTAGCAGTTCCAGAACCATTCTCGCCTATGACACCGAGTCCGTGGGCATCGTCTATCATTATGGATGCGTTGTATTTCTCGCACAATTCCACCATCTTGGGTATCGGAGCAATGTCTCCTTCCATGGAATACACACCGTCTACCACAATTAACTTTGGTGCGTCTGCCGGTACAAGTTTCAACTTGGCCTCAAGGGCTTCCATATCATTGTGTGCAAACTTGCGGACTTCTGCGAATCCGAGTCTGCTGCCGTCTATGATGCATGCATGGTCAAGAGCATCGAGAAAAGTATATCCACCCCTAAATCCAAGGCAACTTACTACGCCGAGATTGACTTGAAATCCAGTGCTATATGTTACGGCTGCGTCTTTGCCAACGAACTTCGCAAGCTTGGCTTCAAGCTCTTCGTGTATGTCAAGTGTCCCGTTGAGGAAACGACTGCCAGAGCAACTTGTTCCATATTTTCTGATAGCCGCGATAGCAGCTTCCTTTAGTCTCGGATCATCCGAAAGTCCAAGATATGAGTTGGAGCCGAACATCAGGACTCTGGATCCATCGGCCATAGTGACCACGGGGTCCTGCCCTGAGGAGATTGGCCTATAATAAGGGTAAACTCCCATGGCCTTAACTTCCTGTGGAAGTGTATATTGGCCGCAAATTTCGTCTATTATTTTTCTCATCACGAACAGATTTGGTTTATGTACAAGCGGCAAAGATAGGAAAAAAATCACAAATGCTCTGAAATGGCATGGGCGGTGCTCCATGCGGCCTGGAGGTTGAACCCTCCTGTCACGGCATCGATATCCAGAACTTCTCCGGCAAAAAACAGTCCTGGGTATTTCCTGCTTTCCAGTGTCTGAGGACTTACCTCGCCAAGTGCTACACCACCGCAGGTTACGAATTCTTCCTTGAAGGAGGCTCTTCCGGTGATGGCACATTCGTCAGCGATTAGCGTGGACACAAGCCTATTGAGAGGCTTTCCCTGAAGTTCACTCCATTTTAGATCCGTCTTCAGGCCAGCCTTTGCACACAAATATGCCCATAGTCTTGATGTGAGATTAGGTAGCCCTACGGAGGATACGTGTTTCCTACTGTTCTGTGCCCCTATGTTGCTGAGTTGCTCTCGTATTCGGATCTCACTCTCGGCAGTCCAATTTATGACAAGGGAAGAGCGATATTGGTGTTCATAAAGGTACCGGGCGGCATAAGAGGAAAGCTTGAGAGCTGCCGGTCCGCTGAGACCCCAGTCTGTGATTAGGAGAATTCCTTCCGAACCAAAACCGCTTCCTGGAATGGTAAGCCTGACAGCCTTTACGACTGTGCCCATGAGTCCCTTCAGACCGTCATCTCCCGTACGAAAGGTAAATAACGACGGAACGGTTCGAACTATTTCAATGCCATCTGGAAGCATCTTCTCGAGAAAAGCCGAACTGCTTCCTCCTATGCACAATGCTACTTTGTCGTAGCATAACTCCTTTCCTGACTGGAGATGAAGTCTGAATTGCTCACCATCCGGGACAATTCCCGTTACCCTTGTGCCACATCTCAACCTTACTCCATCCCGATCCATCAGAGAAAACAAGCATCCGACTATCTGCATGGCATCTTGAGAGCATGGAAATACGCAACCGTCTTCCTGGGCCGTGAACCGGATGCCCTCATTTCCGAACCATGCGAGCAGATCATTCTGAGAGAATTCCTTTAAGAGTCTTTTCATCAGAGAACTTCCTCTTGGGTAGACTTCCTTAAGACTGCGCACATGCTCGAATGTATTGGTGATATTGCACCTTCCTCCGCCTGTGAGTGCCAATTTTGTCATGGGGACAGATCCTGCTTCCAGAACTTCAATGTTCCAGTCAGGGTGTCTGCGCTTAGAGGAAATAGCGCAGAAACATCCGGCGGCTCCGGCTCCGATTATAGCAACAGACTTCATGTGCAATGTCTTTTTGTGCCGCAAAAATACTGAAAATCGTAAAAAAATGTGTATGTTTGTTATTTGGAAAACAACATTGCATTATATATGTATAGAACCAATACTTGCGGGGAACTGAGGCTCTCCGACAAAGGTAAAAAAGTAACCCTTGCGGGATGGGTTCAGAAATCCCGCAAACTTGGCGGAATGACATTCATAGACCTGCGTGACCGTTATGGTATCACGCAGCTTGTGGTTGAGAGTGATGCTGCCCCTGAGCTTGTGGCTGTGGCCGCCTCTTTGGGCCGTGAATTTGTGATACAGGCTACAGGTGAAGTAGTGGAGCGTTCCAGCAAGAATGTCAAGATCCCTACTGGAGAGATAGAAATCAAGCTTGAGAGTATCAATATCCTTAACAAGTCTGTCACGCCTCCGTTCACCATAGAAGAAGAGAGCGATGGTGGTGAGGATCTTCGTGCGAAATACCGTTATCTGGATCTGCGTAGACCTCCACTTCAGAGGGCTCTTGCGCTTCGCCATAGACTTGCTCAAGAGATTCGCACATATCTTGATTCCAAAGGATTCATGGAGATAGAGACTCCATACTTGATAAAGTCTACCCCTGAGGGAGCCCGCGACTTCGTAGTACCTTCCCGTATGAATCCTGGTACTTTCTATGCGCTTCCGCAGTCTCCTCAGACGTTTAAGCAGCTTCTTATGGTGTCTGGCTATGATAGGTATTTCCAGATTGTGAGATGCTTCCGTGATGAGGACCTTAGGGCGGATCGTCAGCCTGAGTTTACGCAGATAGACTGTGAGATGAGTTTTGTGGAGCAGGAAGATGTCCTTGAGACCTTCGAGGGTATGATGCGCCAAATGTTTAAGAATGCTCTCGGCGTGGATATTCCGAATCCGCTTCCGCGTATGAGCTGGTATGATGCCATGGACAGGTACGGTTCCGACAAGCCTGATGTCCGTTTCGGCATGGAGATCAATGATATCAGCCAGATGGTTAAAGGCTGTGGGTTCAGTGTGTTTGATAGTTCGGAGTATGTGGGGGCAATCTGTGTCAAGGGGTGTGCAGAATATACGCGCAAGCAGCTGGATGAGCTTACCGAGTGGGTAAAACGTCCACAGGTAGGTGCCAAGGGGCTCGTGTATATAAAATTCAACGCCGATGGCAGCGTCAAGTCAAGTGTAGACAAGTTCTTCTCTGCCGACAAACTTGTTGAGGTCGGGAAAGCTTGCGGTGCAGACAATGGAGATCTTCTTCTAGTGTTGTGCGGACCGAAGCGCAAGACACAGACTCAGCTTGGCGTCCTGCGTATTGAGATGGGTAATCGTCTGGGCTATCGTGATCCTCACGTGTTCGCTCCTTTGTGGATTGTGGATTTCCCTCTTCTTGAATGGAGTGAAGAGGACCAGAGGTTCTATGCCATGCATCATCCTTTCACTGCACCTAAGCTGGAGCACGAAAAGTGGTTCTATTCAGACAAGAAAGAGGATCTTGAGAGGGTATGTGCCAATGCCTACGACTTTGTGCTCAACGGAACTGAACTTGGAGGAGGTTCCATCCGTATACACGATGCTGCCATGCAGAGTCGTATGTTTGAAGTTCTCGGCATCAGCAAGGAGGATGCGGAATACAAATTCGGTTTCATTATCAATGCGTTCAAGTTTGGTGCTCCGCCTCACGGAGGACTGGCATTCGGCTTCGACCGTGTATGTGCCCTCTTCGGCGGTCAGGAGACCATTCGCGACTACATCGCCTTCCCTAAGAACAATCAGGGACGTGACGTGATGATAGATTCTCCTTCTAAGATTGACGATTCACAGATGGACGAGTTGTACCTCGCTTCCACATATAAGGAGAAATAGTCCTGCCTAGTGAGAATCAAACTAAAATATGACTTAAGCTCGCAGAACACTTTTCGTATGAAGGTGTCCTGCGAGTGTTTTGTGGAGTACGAGAACGTCAAAGAACTTGAGGGCCTTAACTTCGACAAACTTCCTCGACCTATACTTCATATAGGGGAGGGTAGCAACCTGCTTTTTACTAAGGATTTTCCTGGCACAGTGCTACATTCCAATATCGAATTTATCAAATACGTGGATGTGGGATTTGATGAAGTTCCGGTGATGGTGGGTGCTGGAGTGAATTTTGACAATTTTGTGGAAGAAACATGCCGTCATGGACTCTGGGGTGCGGAAAATCTTTCCATGATTCCCGGTGAAGTAGGTGCTGCGGTAGTACAGAACATAGGTGCATACGGTGTTGAGGTGAAAGATATTGTCTCAGGCGTTGTATGTTTCGACCTGAAAGAGAAGAAGAGAGTTAAATTCACTGCGCAAGAGTGCCATTATGGGTACCGGAGTTCTATGTTCAAGGAGGAGGCCAACAAGGGACGGTATGTGGTGACCAGCGTGCTGTTCAGGCTAAGTCGTGTGCCGGCTCCAAAGACGGGCTACAAAGGGATAATGGAAGCTCTTGGAGGGAATGAACCTTCGAACCCCATGGAAGTGCGAGAGGCCGTGATGAAACTCAGAAGAGCTAAACTTCCGGATCCGCTTGAGGTTGGCAGTGCAGGAAGTTTTTTCAAGAATCCAGTGGTTAGCTCTGAGCAGTTTGCCTCTATTTCCCCTGACGGTAGTGCTCCGCACTATGTGCTTGAGGATGGCCGTGTGAAGATTCCCGCTGCGTGGATGATAGAGAGTTGCGGCCTCAAAGGTGAAAGGGAAGGTGGTGCGCAAGTGTATGAGAAACAGCCGCTTGTCATTGTCAACGCAAGTGGAAATGCATCTGCAGAAGATATTCTCTCGCTAGAAAGAAAGATAATTGATACGGTTAAATCCCGCTTCGGAGTGGAACTTCACCCCGAAGTTGAACACATATAGTATTACTCATGAGTTCTTTTGTGATAGAAGGCGGGCATCGTCTCAGCGGAAGTATTTGTCCTCAAGGAGCCAAAAACGAAGCCCTGGAGGTAATTAGCGCAGTCCTGCTGACAGCCGAACCTGTCACTATTTCCAATATACCAGAGATACTGGATGTCAAGAATCTGATTGCGCTACTGGAGAGTATGGGCGTTGATGTGCAACGAATTGACAAAGGGAAATATAGGTTTACCGCGAGCCATGTCAATGAGTTCTACATCCGTAGTCAGGAATTTGTCCAGAGTTGTGCTCAGCTGCGCGGGTCTGTCATGGTCGTGGGACCGCTGCTGACAAGATTCGGGCAAGCGTATTTCCCTAAGCCCGGAGGAGATAAAATCGGACGGCGTCGCGTGGATACGCACATCGACGGCTTTATGAAACTCGGTGCCACATGTGCTTATGATACTGACAGGCACGCCTACAGCTTGTCTTCAGGCCGGAGTATGAAAGGATGTTATATGCTCTTAGATGAGGCTTCTGTGACAGGTACTGCAAATATAGTGATGGCAGCCTGCCTTGCGCAGGGAGTTACCACCATCTATAATGCAGCGTGCGAACCTTACGTTCAGCAACTTTGCAAGATGCTTGTCTGCATGGGGGCTGACATCAAGGGAATTGGCTCCAATCTGCTTACCATAACAGGCGTGAAGGAACTTCATGGGACAGAGCATACGGTGCTCCCTGACATGATAGAAGTGGGATCCTTCATCGGGATGGCTGCAATTACGCAGAGCGAGCTGACCATTAAGAATGTTTCATGGGACAATCTCGGTATTATTCCCGAGAGTTTTCGCCGTCTTGGCGTAAGGCTTGAACAGAGGGGTGACGATATCTATATTCCATCACAGGCCAGTTACGAGATAGAGTCATTTATCGATGGCTCCATAATGACTCTTGCCGATGCTCCTTGGCCCGGGCTTACGCCAGACCTTCTCAGCGTGATGCTGGTAGTGGCTACGCAGTGCAAAGGCAGTGTCCTCATACATCAGAAGATGTTTGAAAGCAGGCTCTTCTTCGTGGACAAATTGATAGATATGGGTGCCCAGATTATATTGTGTGACCCTCATCGTGCAGTGATTATCGGACATGACCACAAGATGTCGCTTCGGGCGGGCAGAATGACATCTCCTGATATTCGTGCAGGTATAGCTATGCTTCTGGCGGCCATGTCGGCGAGTGGAACATCAGTAATAGACAATATTGAGCAGATAGACCGTGGATATGAGAATATAGAATCCCGTCTCAATGCTCTTGGTGCTAGAATCAGACGCCAATGATGCAGGTTTTGAAATTTGGCGGTAGTTCGGTAGCGGATGCTACAAGGATTTCCGGAGTGCTGGACATCGTGGCCGATGCACTGCAGAAAGGCCATGTGGTGCTTGTGTGCTCGGCAGTCAAAGGAGCTACTGATGCGCTGATAGAAATGGCAGAGTGTGAGGATGATGCACGGAGAGAAGTTCTTATGAATAGCCTATGCGAGAGGCATCGTGCCATTGTACATAGGTTGTTTACGGGCGAGGAAAGGGTTGGGATGCTTGCGGAAGTGGATGAGATCTTCGGTCAGTTGCGTTGTGCTGCAAAAGAGAATTATGTGTGCTTCGGGGAAATCCTTTCTACAAGAATTATTGCTGCCAAGTGCCGGTGTGATTCTGTATCTACCAGATGGTGTGACTCTAGAAAGCTCATACGCTGTATGAACGGAAAGGTGGTGGAGGCACTAAGTTATGCGGCTATAAAATCGGAGATTACGACACATCCTGACATCGAGCTTTTTGTGGCTCCAGGGTTTATTGCTTCGGATATGGATGGCAATATGACTACTCTTGGGCGCGGAGGGTCGGACTATAGTGCCGCATTGTATGCGGCTGCACTTTCTGCGGATAGACTCGAAATATGGACCGATGTCCCAGGTATTATGACGGCCAATCCCAAGGTTGTACCCGCAGCTCAGACAGTGGACAGGATGTCTTATGAGGCGGCCTTAAGCCTGGCGTCCGGTGGTGCCAAAGTCCTTTATGCGCCTACCGTATTTCCTGCTATGACGGCTGGGATAGCCATAAACATCAGAAATACGTTCGATCCACGTCATCCTGGTACGATTGTTTGTGACAATGCACTGTCCGTTAAAGAGCATTGGTGTGGGGTGACTAGTCTGGATGTTCAGGACGGGGTCTCCGTCTTGAGCTTGGTGGGCGAGTCTGTATCAAGTAGGCGTTCTGTTTCTGGAAGGATTATGTCTGCGCTGGAAGAGGCTGGTATAAAGGCTCTTGGAGAAGTTTATGGAGAGGGCTCAGTCTTTAATGTGAAAGTCCGCAGCATGGTGGTCCGTGAGGCCGTCTGCGCCGTACATCGGGAGTTCTTCGAGTCTCGTGCTGTCAGCTCTATCAATGTGTTTATCGCTGGATATGGTGCTGTGGGACGTGAATTAGTAGATATGATAGAGCGAAGCAGTGAGAGAGTGGCTGAACGTCTGGGAAAGAATATTCGGATAGTGGGTGTCTCTAACAGCCGTAAGTTTGCCATAGATATGCGTGGTATTTCGGCACCATCCATTGCACGCAGACTTCTTGAAGGTGAGGATGCTGCTGGTGATGCATATATCGTAGCTGTGTGTGCTGTAGCCCCTCGTAGGTCTGTGTTTGTGGATTGCACTGACGATGAGAGACTATATAGGAAATACGATGAACTTTTTCGCTCGGGTATCAATGTGGTTACATCTAATAGGCGTTCCCTTGCCGTTCCGTTTGTCCAATATGCGGCACTAAAGTCGTCCGCTAGGGAAAACGGGGCTTTCTTTAGGTATGACACTACTGTCGGAAATTCAATGCCTGTGCTCGAGTCGATAGCCGGAGGGGCCAACTGCAGTGATAGTATTGAGTCTATTGAGGCTGTGATTTCTTGTACGATGAACTACATTATCACAGGCTATGACGGAAGGAGGAGTGACAGTCTTGCCGCTATTCTTAGAAAAGCGCAGAATGAGGGCCTTACAGAGAAAGACCCTCGGGTGGATTTGGGTGGAAAGGATGTGCTCCGCAAACTCCTAATTCTGGCACGCGAGGCTTCTGTCCCTTTGGAAGAAAGTGACGTACATATAGAGCCTATGTTGGGCAGGGAGTTCTTTGATTGTGATATAGACACATTCTATCGTCTGCTTGCAGAATATGAACCGGTGTTCGAACGCCGTGAAGATGAGCTTGATGCTATCGGAAAACGACAGCGTTTCGTGGCTTCCCTTCACCGGGATCCGTCCGCACGACTTGGCTATCGCGCAGAGATAAAGATGAGGCTTGTGGATATTGACAGTCCTTTCTACCATATCAGTGGCACGGAAAACGTGATAGTGATAGCGAGCGAGTATTCGTCTCCTCTTGTAATAAAAGGAGCGGGAGAAGGTACGAGACTTGCCGCTACTGGAATAATAAGAGACATTCTTCTATAGTATGGAACTGTTTCGGGAAATGCTTTCTTTCGACTCCACTTCCGGGCGGGAGCGGGAGTTCGCTTTATGGCTCTCTTCCGAGTTGAAGGCAGAGTCGGTCCATGTCTATGAGGTCGGTGACGGTAGCCTAAATTTGCTTTTTTGCTGGGGCGTGCCGAAGATAGTGTTCTGTACACACATGGACACTGTACCACCATACATTGCGCCGAGTTTTAGCGGTGATGAGGTCCGTGGTAGGGGAAGTTGTGATGCCAAGGGACAGATTTATGCCATGTATTCGGCATGCCGGGCTCTTTCCCAGAGTGGATGTGTCGGATTTGGACTGCTTCTGCTCAGCGGTGAGGAAACAGGTTCTTTCGGGGCTAAGGCCTTTGCTAAAACGGATTTCAGGGCGCCGTTTCTAGTGGTGGGTGAGCCTACCGACAATTGTATGGTATCAGCATCCAAGGGAACAAAGTCCTTTGATTTGAGTTTCATGGGAGAGGCTTTTCATTCTGGGTATCCGCAATACGGCCGAAGCGCTGTAGATATGTTCGTGCGGTTTATGAATGATCTTGAGGTCTCTGATTTCCCGAAGGATGTTCTTCTCGGGGATACTACGTGGAATGTGGGTCTTCTGCATAGCGACAATCCTCAGAATATACTCAGTCCTAGGCTTGACTGCCGTCTGTATTTCAGGACGACTTTTGCTTCAGATGAGGCAGTGGTTGAATATATGGATGGTGTGGCGACGGAATGTGTAAGAGTTAGTGCACGTGGGGGAGATAGTCCTTTGCAGTATTATACGGTGCCTGGTATACCATCCAAGACGGTCTCTTTCGGAAGTGATGCTCCGCATCTGAGTAACTTCAAGCATAAGATGATATGTGGCCCTGGTTCAATTACGGTGGCTCATAGAGACAACGAGTACATACTGAAGAGTGATATTGAAATAGCAATAAAGCAGTATATAAGGATATATGAAAGTATTGATTAGCGGATACGGAAAGATGGGGCACATGGTGGAGACGTCTTTGGCGAGGCATGGAATTGAGCTTGCCGGTGCTACTGATGACGTATGCTCTGTGCCAGATGATGTGGCAGCAGAGAGTATATGTGTGGATTTTACCACACCTGAGGCATTTAGGAGTAATTATCCTGAAATCGCGCGTAAGTTTAAAGCTGCCGTGGTGGGAACTACTGGCTGGTATGATATTAAGGATGAGGTTTTTGCATCTTTTCGTAAAGAGGGCAAGACCCTTGTGTGGGCATCTAATTTCTCTATTGGGGTAAATGCTCTTTTTGCTGCGGTGCAGCGTGCCTGTGATGTTATGAAAGGACATGGTTATGTCCCTAAGGTGGATGAAACTCATCATATTCATAAACTTGACGCACCAAGTGGTACGGCAAAGAGCCTTGCTGATATTGTGGAGCGTCATTTGGAAGTGAAGCCGGAGATAGAGGCTCATCGCGTCGGGGAAGTGCCGGGGATTCATACCGTAGAGTTCCTTTCAGGTGTTGATAAGCTTTCGTTTACTCATGAGGCATTCTCTCGTGAGGGTTTTGCTGAAGGGGCAGTGTATGCTGCCACCCTTGCAGATAGTGTCAATGGTGTGTATGAATTCAAGGATCTGATATTATGACAAGACTCCATCTTGAGGGGTGCGGAACGGCACTCCTGACCCCGTTCAAGGGAACGGAGGTTGATTTTGATGCGTACCGGAAATGTGTCAGTCGACAGGTTGAGGCTGGGGTCCATTTCCTGGTGCCGCTAGCCACTACCGGTGAGACGCCTACGCTGACCCGCGATGAGAAATTAAGGCTTCTTGAGATAACCCATGAATGTGCTGGGACGCTGCCTTTGGTGGTGGGTTGCGGCTCCAATTCTCTGGGCGCAACTCTTGAGAACATATCTATGGTGGAAAAGTTATCCGATGCTCTGCTTGTGGTGGTCCCATTCTACAATAAGCCTACGCAAGAAGGGCAGTATCAGTACTTTAAGACAATAAGCGAGTTCACAGACAAGCCTATAGTTATTTATAACGTTCCAGGTAGGACAGGAGCTAACATGAGTGCTGACACCTGCCTCAGGCTTGCCTCCGACTGCCCTAATATTATTGCCACGAAAGAGGCTTCTGGGAATTATTCTCAGGTCAGTGCCATTATACGTTCTGCTCCAGAAGGGTTCTCTGTTCTAAGTGGAGATGATGATATGACACTTGCTTTCATGGCCACTGGCGCGCAAGGCGTTATCAGTGTTGCTTCCAATATAGCACCAAAAGAGGTTGTGAATATGGTGAATGCATTGAGTGCCAATGATATAGTCACTGCAAGGAGGCTCCATCATCGTCTTACGCCGCTTTTCAAGGCCTGCTTTGTGGAGTCTAATCCGATTCCAGCCAAGGCTGCAATGAGCATTCTTGGGCTCATGGAGGATGAAGTCAGACTTCCACTTGTCAGGGCTGGTGAATCTACAAGAACACTTATGTCACAGATAATTGCAGAACTATGGAGATAACATTGGAAAAATTTGAAGAGGTCATCCGAGGCCTTGAAAAGGGAGAAATCAGGGTAGCTGAGAAAAAGGGAGATGAATGGATAGTCAACAAGTGGGTTAAGGAAGTGATCCTCTCCGGTTTCCGCTTCGGCACTATTTGTGACATGAGCGAGGGGCAGTTCTCTTTCTTTGACAAGAATACATACCCGGTCCGGAGTTTCAGCGCTGAAGACGGCGTGAGGATTGTTCCTGGTGGGACAAGTATTCGTAGGGGAGCGTTTGTCGCTGGTGGGGCTATTGTGATGCCTCCTTCTTATATTAATGTGGGTGCGTATGTAGACGAGGGTACTATGGTGGACAGCCACGTGACTATCGGTTCATGTGCTCAGATAGGAAAGCATATACATATTTCGGCTGCCACCCAGATCGGCGGGGTTCTTGAACCAGCTGGGGCCATGCCGACCATCATTGAGGACGGTGCTTTTGTCGGTGGCAACTGCGGAATATATGAGGGTACAATAGTCCAGGAGGGGGCTGTGATAGCTTCTGGTGTCATCATTACCAGCTCTACAGCTATATTTGACGCTACCACAGGAGAATTCGTTCCGCGCAATGCGGATGGACGAGTGGTGGTGCCTCGTGGGGCAGTGGTCGTGTCAGGAAGCCGCCCAGTAAGACATGGCGTATCTGCTGGCTCAGGAGTATCTCTTTATTGTCCGGTGATAGTGAAATATCGTGACGAGAAGACTTCCGGTTCGGTGACGCTTGAAGATATGTTGAGATAAAGTAATGGTGGAGTTATATAAGTATTCTGGCGCGGGTAATGATTTTGTGGTGTTGGATGGGCGTGCTGGTGGAGTAGAAAGATATAGAGACAAGAGGGTCATCAGCATCTTATGTGATCGCTCAAAAGGCTTTCTGGCTGCGGATGGGCGTGTGGGTGCAGATGGTCTGATGATTCTTTCCGATGCTGACGGATATGATTTCAGCATGGAGTTTTACAATCCGGATGGGTCCTCAGGTATGATGTGCGGAAATGGCGGACGCTGCATTGTGGCGTTTGCTGATTTCTGTGGTATAAGGCCTTCGGATGGTGGGATGTTCAGGTTTGTTGCTGCGGATGGTGTGCATACAGGGAAGATATTATCTCGTATTGGGGATGTATCAAGCGTTCGCCTTGGGATGATAGACTGCACCGAGTATAGACCTTCTCTTGACGGGTGGTTTCTTAATACCGGTACCAGGCATTTCGTGAAATTTGTGCCAGATGTTGATTCTCTTGACATTGAGAGTGTCGGAAAACGATATAGGCTGGACGAGACATTTGCTCCACAGGGGGTCAATGCCAATTTCGTGCAGATCCTTGATGACGGTTCTCTAAAGGTGCGTACTTTCGAAAAGGGCGTCGAAGCTGAGACTCTTGCCTGTGGTACAGGGCTTACAGCCAGCGCCATCGCCTCGTGGCTGAAGAAACCGGATTCGAAGAAGACTGTTTCAGTGGCTCTCCATGCACGTATAGCCAGTCTTGAGGTGGAGTTCTGCCCGCCGTCATGCAGTGGGTCTCCGTTTACTGGGGTGTTTCTTACCGGGCCGGCCGAAATTGTCCGCTAACAGGCGCGGATATCTTTAGAAAATGGGGTCTGTCGTTGTATAGGCCCTTATGTTGGTTAGTTAGTTTTTGATAGTATTATGATTTCTGAAAGATTCTCCCGAATTATGGGAGCGTTTATTGGTGCGTTCGTGTGTATGGCAACTGTGTCATGTCACAAGACTGAATCACCGTCTCCGGAGCCTGTGAGTGCAGTAGATTTGCATAAGTTCCAAGATGGTATCTATTTTGGGGACTTCTGGAAAGAGGGCTTCGCAGACTATTATTTCATAGTTTCTTCTGGAGAAATAGGCTATATCGGCGAACAGCAGGACTACCTTGCTCCCATGAACGAGGGTGAATATGTGATGTATTTTGATCTCTGGGGGGATGTTAGTGCGGATCATACCAATCCTGTGGTTCCGGAGGGAATATATAAGTTGAGTGAGCATCGCGCTAATTATACCTTTAACCCTACCTTGACTTTTGCTACTGTCAATAAGGAGAAAGTTGGTGACAGGTCTCGTATCGAGAATGTCCTTTTCGCGGATGGTACGATATCCGTCAAGCATACGTCCAATGGATACTGCGTGACCGCAGATGTTGTGACAACGGCAGGGGTTGCGATGCAATTTGTGTATGAAGGGGAGATTGTGCTCGCGGACAAGAGCGGGGAAGGAGAGGAACTGGACAATACCCATATCAATGCCAATCTCGATATAGACCTGCATCGGGTTACCAGAGAACTCTATAGCAGCAACGAGGAATACGACAACTATATTTTGCGCTGTTTCGACACAGACAAGATTGCAAACGAAGGTATGTACCCGTCCGGTCCTGGTCACAAGATCCAACTTGACCTTTACACAGAGAAAGGAGGTGACATTGCCGGAACGTATAAGGTAGGTACAAGGATGGATTACAAACCTGGAGTATTCTACCCTGGCGTATGGTTTGGAAGTCAGGCTCTCGGAACATTCTGCATGCAGATAGACAAGAACTATAAGTCTCGTTTCTGCACCATCGTAGATGGCGTGGTGAAAATAGCCAATAATGAAGATGGAACATATAGTATTGATTGCGACCTTTCTGACTCTGACGGATATTCTGTCAAGGCATCCTGGACAGGAACGGTGGAGGAACGCTCGATGCTGATAGAGCCGCAGACCACTCTCGAGGAAGATGTCAATATGGTGCCGCTCAAGTGCTCTACCGCCAACTATTATGGTGATTTCATGGGCAATGGTACTATCAATTATGGTATTGTGCTTGCAAATGAACTTGAGGTCCTCAATATTGACTTCATTGCCGGTATGGGTAGTTCTTCGGCCTTGCCTGTAGGGACATACAAAGTGTCCGCAGACGTGGAGCCGTGGACGGTAACCCCTGGAAAAATAGGTTTCTCTGACGCAGAGCCGTCATGCTATATTCGTTATGAGCAGAGTGGCAATGACTATTACCCTAAGGCTCTCGCTCCAATAGTGGGTGGCACTATGACTATTTCGTCCAATGGAGGTCAATATACTATAAAATTTGATTTTGAGGACGATTTTAACCTTTCTGACAGCTCTCTTCAACCTCATCATATTAGGGGAAGTTGGACAGGAGAAATACCTGAAATTAATGATTATACAAATCAATAGTGTTATGACTAAAAGAGTTTTGGCTCTTCTGAGCGTATTTGGTGTCGTGTTGGCTTCATGCGGAAAGCAGGAGCCGTCACAGAATTATCGGAGTATCTCCTTTGATAATCATTCCTTCAAGGTAGGGAAGAATAACAATGCTCCTACTGCCAATGGTGACTCCACATATACAGAGTTTGGAGCGACGTTCGCGGTGAATTATTATTACTCATATCTTTCTGGTGTAATGCTTTCTGATGGCGCTGTCAAACCTGACCTTGAAGGTGAGTTTGTCGGTTACCCTGATGACGTCAAGGGTGTGATTAATACAGCCATTACTGGAGATAAAGACTATGATGCAACACTTCTTAATGGTGCTGCCGGTACATCTGCCTACTCTGTGTGGTTCTACGATCCGATGATGCACGAGGGGCAGCATCCTGCGCTTGTATTTGAGAAAGGAGTATCCCACAAGATTCAGTCCCTATATGTCAATAATACTGCCCGCAACTGGCAGCGTATGCATATAGGGTTCTATAGCAAGCCTGGATTTGTGGAAGGGGACTTCTTCGAGGTCTCTTTTATCGGCTATGATATTGATGGGAAGAAGACTGGCGAGCAGATTATCGCTCTTGGCGATTATCGTGGTGGAAAGACTTTTGTTATGGACAGGTGGACGGAGGTTGACCTCTCGTTACTTGGTGATATTCATGAGCTTCGTGTGGATGCTGCCGCTTCTGAGAATTTCGTTAAGAATCATTGTTTCGGTTCCGCTGACAATTTCTCTTTTGCTGTCTGTGTGGATGAGATAAAATTTCAAGCAGAATGATTTAGAATGAAAACCGCTGGATGTAAATCTGGCGGTTTTTTATAAAACCAGGGCGGTTTAATGCCTGCTGGCATTACCGGAAAATTTGTATATTTGGAACTTGTAAAAGTGATTCTATGCATAGGTTTGAAATTCTATCCAAGGAGATGCTAACTCCAAACATCTGCCGGATGAAAGTTAATGCTCCGCTGCTTGCATCTGCTGCACGTCCAGGCCAGTTCCTGATGGTGCGTACGGACGAGAAAGGGGAGCGTATTCCTCTGACTATTAGTGATTATGATGCTTGCGAAGGGACGGTTACCATTGTCACCCAAAGCATAGGCGCTTCCAGTATGGACATCAATGCCATGCAGGTAGGGGAGTGCTTTGCCGATGTGGTGGGGCCACTCGGCATGCCGTCTGAGTTTATCAACATGAGCCCAGAGGATCTTTCTTTACAGAGATATATATTTATTGCAGGTGGAGTAGGTACCGCGCCTGTGTATCCTCAGGCCAAGTGGCTTCATGACAAGGGAGTGTCTGTGGATGTTATCATAGGGGCAAAGACATCGGATCTTCTAATTTATAAGGAAGAGATGTCGAAAGTCTGTGATCATCTTTTTATCTGCACTGATGACGGTTCGGAGGGTTTTCACGGGATGGTCACCGCTTTGCTTGAAAAGTTGGTGTCCGAGGGACGCAAATATACCATGGCCGTGGCAATCGGACCGATGATAATGATGAAGTTTACAACTCTTACTGCCAAGAAACTGGGCCTGCCGATTACTGTGAGCCTCAATACCTTGATGGTGGATGGTACCGGAATGTGCGGGGCTTGCAGGGTAACTGTAGCCAGCAAGACCAAATTCGCTTGTGTAGATGGTCCTGAGTTTGACGGATATGAAGTGGATTTTGATGAAGCGATGAGACGTCAGGGTCAGTATAGGAAAGAGGAAGCGGAGGCTATGGAACATCATAAATGCAAAATAGGGAGGAATAGCTAATGGCCAACAGGATACCACGAGTTCCAGTACGCGAACAAGAACCAGCCGTAAGGGCACATAATTTTGATGAGGTATGCTTTGGATACAGTCGCGAGGAGGCATTGCTTGAGGCTACAAGGTGCCTTAATTGCCGTAATCCGCGTTGCGTGACTGCTTGTCCTGTGGGATTAAAGATACCTACATTTATTTCTCTTCTGGTGGCAAATGATATTGCGGGAGCAGCAGCTGTTATAGCTGAAGATTCATCTCTGCCTGCTGTGTGCGGAAGAGTATGTCCTCAGGAGACTCAATGTGAGGGAAGTTGTATACTTGGAGTAAAGGGAGAGCCTGTGGCGATAGGTAAATTGGAGAGGTTTGTGGCAGATTATACACGCTCACATCCGGAGGAGTTTCCTGAAGATGCTGCTCCAGTATGCGCACCAGAGGCACCTCGGGTGGCTATCGTTGGCTCTGGTCCAGCAGGACTTGCCTGCGCTGCCGATTTGGCCAAATGGGGGTATGATGTTACCATTTTCGAAGCATTGCATAAAGCTGGAGGCGTGCTCGAGTATGGTATCCCAGAGTTTAGGCTTCCAAAGGACAAAGTCCTGAAATATGAGATAGAGGATGTCCTGAAACTCGGCGTCAAGATTGAAACTGATGTGGTTGTGGGAAGGACTGTCAATGTGGATTCTTTGCTAGACGAGAAAGGTTTCAGCGCTGTGTTTATAGGCACAGGTGCCGGACTTCCTAAGTTTATGGGTATTCCAGGGGAGAATCTATGTGGGGTGTTCTCGGCCAATGAGTTCCTTACACGTAACAATCTTATGCGGGCGTACCGCGATGATTACATGACGCCTATCCATATAGGGAAGAAAGTGTGCGTGGTGGGCGGTGGCAATGTGGCGATGGATGCAGCTCGCACCGCGCTTAGGCTTGGCGCAGAAGTCCACATCGTATATAGGCGTACCGAAGCTGAGCTTCCGGCGAGAAAAGAAGAGGTACACCATGCCGTTCAAGAAGGCGTAATCTTTGATATGCTCACCAATCCGGTTGAAATAATTGGTGATGAGAAAGGGTGGGTGTCTGCTATGAGGTGTGTTCGCATGGAACTTGGGGAGCCGGATGCAAGTGGTAGGCGTTGCCCAGTGGCCTTGGTGGGATCAGAGTTTGACATGCAGACAGATACTGTGATCATGGCACTCGGTACCAGTTCCAATCCGCTTATTGCCAAGACCACGTCAGGATTGGAGACCACACGCCGTGGTGGTATATCTGCCGATAGTAGTGGAGTCACATCCAGGCCAGGCGTTTTTGCTGGAGGAGATGCAGTGACCGGAGCCGCAACTGTCATTCTCGCTATGGGAGCGGGTCGTGCTGCAGCGAAATCCATTGACCAATACATTAAAAATCACATTAAATGAAACTGAAAGATTCTCTGTCCGAGTTCTGTACGTGGAAGTTCTGGCGGGATATACTGACCATTTTTATCGCAATGTCCATTGCCGCTGCGGCTGTGTATTACTTCCTTATGCCGAGTAAATTGGTGGTCGGAAGCATCTCTGGACTGTCAATAGTGATAAGTGGTGTCTTCGAGCAGATGGGAATAGATGTGAAGGTTTCCGTCATTGTGTTTCTGATTAATGCTATCCTTCTTGTCATGGCCTATCTTCTGATAGGCAAGGAATTTGGCCTAAAGACAGCTATTTCAGCGCTTGTACTGGCTCCGCTGATTGATATGTGGGAGGCAATATGCCCGTATGAACGTCTTCTTGAGCCAGGCTCGACATCTGTGATGGGGGATATATGGTTTGATTTGCTGTGCTTTATTCTTATTCTCAGCGCATCCCAAGCCATCCTGTTCAGAATCAATGCTTCTACGGGAGGATTGGATATCCTTGCCAAGATTGTGAATAAATATCTGCATTTTGATATTGGCATGTCAGTCACCATTGCCGGTGTGGTGATATGCTGCACGGCATTTGCTATAAATTCTTTCCGTTTGGTTGTAATAGGTCTTATTGGAACATGGTTGAATGGTCTGATCGTGGATTATTTCATGATGAGCCTCAGCAAACGTAAAAGGGTTTGTATCATTTCTGCAGAGTATGATAGGGTGAGGGATTATATAATCAACACCATTGTGAGAGGATGCAGTCTATATGAGGTTACAGGTGGATATTCTGGAGAGAAGACCATGGAAATCCAGAGCCTTCTTACTCAAGATGAGTTCGTAAATCTTATGACTTGGATAAGGGAAAATGACATTAAGGCCTTTATCACTGCGGGCAATGTCAGTGAAGTTTACGGACTCTGGAGTGAGCATAAGCGCCTCAGGAAGTCTTCAAAAACGAAGTAACACTTGTATGTGCTGTAAGTTTTCTTTACATAGGATGTAAAGAAATTTTACAATTGTCTGATTTCGTTTTTTTTGCCAGTGCTTCATAATAAGTCATTTACGGAAGTGGCACGATAATGGTTGCGTGTCTTTTTGAGGTAAATGATAGGATATGAAGTCTTTTTTCCATTTTTTGAAGCATAATCCGTGTTACGCGCTTATCAATGTGTTTGGTCTGGCTGTATCCCTGATGTTCGTTATTCTCATAGGGGACTATACATGGCGTCAGTACAGCGTGGACTCATGGAATAGGAATCGGGATAGGATATATTTAATGGGGAATAACAGGAATTTCATGTCCTGGCCCGATATTTCCGAACAGATTGCATCGACTTATCCTGAAATCAATAGTATTTGTAGGGTGGTAAGTCAGGCCGGAGTGCTTAAGACCGGGGAAAAGCGTGTCGGTGACGGCCAATCAGGAGACAATATTTTGATTGCCGACTCTAATTTTATGGATTTCTTTGATCTTCCGATATTGGAGGGAGATAAGTCATCCGCCCTTGATTCACCTGGTAAATGCATGATTACCAAGAGCCTTGCAGATCGTTTGTTCCCGGACGAGAATCCACTTGGAAAAGAGCTTTCTGTAGTGGGCCAGCGTTCAGTAATAAGGACCAAAAAGGCTGATCCTTATGATAGCACTGCGATTTATACCGTGTCTGCGGTACTGAAGGATTTCGACAGGACAGTGCTCCCTAATGAGACGGAGGCTGTATTCAACCTGAAGGACCATCCGAAGATTCTTGGCTATTTATGTGACAATAATGTCTTTGTCGCTACCTCGCACGGAGTTCTCAAAACTTTTCTGATGACGGACGATATATCCTCTCTTAGGTCCAAGTCAGACGAGATTGCTAAATTGGTTAAAGATAATACTGCCTCTGCATTTAATGGAGCCGAGAATCAGAATATTATATTCACTCCTTTCTCGGAACTGATGTTTGCGAAACAGAACGACGGCGGCGGCCTTGAGAATGGCGACAAGGGGCTTCTTTCCATACTTTTGAGCGCTATCATTGCTATTTTGCTTTTTGCTGTTACGAACTATGTCAACCTTACTGTCGCCAACACAGGCTTGAGGGCCAAGGAAATGGCGACGAGAAGGCTTCTTGGCAGCACAAAGGTGGAGGTTATACGACAACTTGTCTATGAATCCGTCCTGATGGTATTACTTTCTTTTATTATCGGACTTGTCGCGGCTTTTGCTCTTCAGGATGATATCGCGTCTCTTTTCCGTGGGAAGATTGCGCTTGACAAGGATATATCGTTTGGGACAGTTAGTGTGTGTCTGCTCTTTGTCCTGCTTACCGGTTTTGTTTCTGGTATCGTTCCAGGTCTTCAAATATCGAGATTTAAACCTATTGATGTGGTCAAAGGGTCATTCCGCTATAAATCTAAAATGGTGTTCAGTCGTGTGTCCTTAGTTATTCAGAATGTGATTACAGTGGTGATGCTAAGTGCTTCCCTAATCATGTTCCTTCAGATAGGGCATCTTGTTGACGCTCCTCTTGGGTATGAGACTAAAGGTGTCGTTGAAGTGAGTCCGGGGAATGACAGCTATGCATCTGTGCTTAGGGATGAACTCCTACGGCTTCCTTCTGTCTCTGCTATCGGTGAATTTTCCGGCTCTTCTCCGTGCGGCTCTCCTGCTTATCTGACGGCTTCCGTTGGAAAAGACGGTGAGAGGGTGATGTTGTATTATAGCGATATGGATCGGACAGCAGTTCAAATATACGGTTTTGATGTGTTAAGTGATTATGGCAATGCCCCTGGTTCATATTATCTTACCGAGGATGCAGTGAGACTGCTTTGTCAGGATAAGAATTCCAGGACGTATATGTGGGGCCAGGAAGAAGTGGGCATTGCCGGGGTAATAGGAGACTTGCACATGAGCAGTATACTCCGTAATCCTGATCCTGTAAGGGTGGGAATATGTGATCTTGATCAGCTTGAGGATGTTTCTCTTGTTGTGAAGACAGATGGCAGTAGCAGGGCATACAAAGAGATCGTTGATACTTATACGCGTATATGTGGGCCTTCTGAAGATATTGAGTATGATGTGAGAGATCTTCATGAATTTGTGAATGAGTCTTTTTCTTCGCAGCGTAATACACTTAAGATTGTGCTGATGTTTACTTTGGTCGCGATAGTGATTTCTATACTTGGATTCATAGGCATGTCTCTTTTCTTTGCGCGACAGAGACGCAAGGAAATAGGTGTCAGGAAGATTATGGGTAGTTCCGTGTCTGCCGTCATTGCTCTTATGCTTCGAAAATTCTGCTCTCCTCTTATTATTTCCATGGTGGTGGCTGTTCCTATTGCTATTGTCGTCATGCGCGGATGGATGGAGTCCTATAGTTATAGGATAAATCTCTCTCCTTGGATTTTCATCGCGACTTGCCTGGCCTCTCTACTGATGGCTATACTTTCTATCATAATACAGATTACTAGGGCGGCGCTGATCAACCCTCGCGACTGCATAGTGGAAGAGTAATAATCCCGAAAAACTACTATCTTTGTAAGATATATGGATGAAATTCTAAAAGATCTTACAAATAAGGAATATGACAGCGGCTTCATTACCGATGTAGAGCAGGAATATGTGCCTAAAGGCCTTAACGAAGATGTAATCCGGCTTATCTCGTCCAAGAAAGACGAGCCGCAGTGGCTGCTTGATTTCAGACTTGATGCTTTCCGTAGATGGCAGAAAATGACTCCGCCGCAGTGGGGTCATCTGAAACTGCCGGCTATTGACTTTCAGGATATAATATACTATGCTGCGCCTAAGCGAGACGAGGACAGACCCTCAGAGATAGATCCGGCGCTGATGGAGACTTTCGACAAACTTGGTATTCCTCTTCATGAGAGGGAGGCGCTTGCCGGAGTGAAGCCTTCTCGCGAAGTGGCTGTGGATGCGGTGTTCGATTCGGTGAGTGTTAAGACCACATTTAGCAAAACTTTGGCAGAGAAGGGCATTATTTTCTGCTCGTTTTCCGAAGCGGTGCGTGAGTATCCGGAACTTGTGCGCAAATACCTTGCGTCTGTAGTCCCCGTATCTGACAACTTCTATGCTGCGCTTAACTCGGCAGTATTTTCCGATGGCTCGTTCTGCTATATACCAAAGGGCGTGAAATGTCCTATGGAACTTTCCAGCTATTTCCGCATCAATGCGGGTGGCACTGGGCAGTTTGAGCGCACGCTTATAGTCGCGGATGAGGGAGCCCAACTTAGCTATATGGAAGGATGTACTGCCCCAATGCGTGACGAACATCAGTTACATGCTGCAGTGGTGGAGATTGTGGTCGAAAAAGATGCCGACGTAAAGTATAGTACGGTTCAGAACTGGTATCCTGGAGATGCACAAGGGCGCGGAGGTATTCTCAACCTTGTTACCAAAAGGGGTATCTGTAAAGGCAGCGGTTCACACTTAAGCTGGACTCAGGTAGAGACCGGATCCGCCATCACATGGAAATACCCGAGCACCATTCTGAAAGGGGACTACTCGTCTTCTGAGTTCTATAGTGTGGCTATGACAAACAACTTCCAGCAGGCGGATACAGGTACTAAGATGATACATCTTGGCAAGGGCACCAGAAGCCGTATCGTCTCGAAAGGTATTTCTGCAGGCCGAAGCGAAAATAGCTACAGAGGACTTGTACATATAGCGCCGACAGCAACCGGTGCGAGGAATTACTCGCAGTGTGACTCGCTTCTTATAGGGGATAAATGTGGGGCTCACACGTTCCCTCTGATAAGAAACCGCTGTGCATCTGGTGTGGTGGAGCATGAGGCAACCACATCCAAGATTAGTGAAGACCAGCTTTTTTATTGTACCCAACGAGGTATCTCACAGGAAGATGCCGTGGGACTTATTGTCGGAGGATATGCCAAGGAGGTGATCTCAAGACTACCAATGGAGTTCGCCGTGGAGGCCGGTAAACTTCTATCAGTTTCACTTGAAGAAGCGGTAGGATAGCCTATGGACTGGATTAACTATACACTTTTTACCATTGGGAATGATACTCCGGTACTCCTCATAGACGTTATAACATCTGTGTTGGGACTCAGTTGTGTATTTCTTGCGGGCCGTAAGTCTACTGCCAATTTCTGGGTTGGATATCTCTACAGCGCCGCTCTTTTCCTGATGTTCTGGAATAAGAACCTGTATGCCAGCCTACTTCTGCAGCCGGTATCGCTTGTAATAAATATTATTGGGCACTATCGTTGGACACATCCTCGTGAAGGGGAGAGGAGCAGCGCTGATGCGTCTGCACTTAAGGTTAGTTCTCTCTCGTGGGTAGGAAGAGGGCTGTGCCTGCTATCCGTACTGATAATCAGTGTGCTTTGGGGCTGGACGCTTGATACGCTTTTCCCATCCGACCCGCACCCATATCTGGACACTCTAGTGACAGTGCTGATTTTGGTCGCCCAGTTGTTGAGTGCTTTGAAGAAATGGGATTGCTGGATGGCGTGGATATTAGTCAATATTGCCCAACTTGTATTGCATATATCTGTGGGCCACGTGTTTATGCCTATGGTATGTGCGTTGTATCTTGCCAATGCTATTTGGTCGCTTGTCGGCTGGACCAAATCAATAAAGAAAGGAGAATGATATGAATGAGATATTGCTTGAGATAAAAAATCTCCACGCGGAAGTGGAGGGAAAGGAAATACTTAAGGGGCTAGACCTCACCATTCGTAGGGGTGAGGTACATGCTGTGATGGGACCTAACGGTGCCGGCAAGAGTACACTTGGAGCCGTGCTCACAGGCCGTCCAGGATATGAGGTTACAGGCGGTTCTGTAATGTACGATGGAAAGGACCTTCTTGCTATGAAGCCGGAGGAGCGTGCATGGGCAGGTCTTTTTATGAGTTTCCAGTATCCTGTGGAAATTCCCGGTGTAAGCATTACGAACTTCATGAAGGCAGCGGTCAATGCCAAACGCAAGTCTCTTGGGCTCGAAGAACTCAAGCCTGGAGAGTATCTCAAACTTCTTAAGGAGAAGATGGCTTTCGTACAGATGAAGAGCGAGTTCGCCAAACGAGAAGTGAATGTCGGATTCTCTGGCGGAGAGAAAAAGCGCAACGAGATATTTCAGATGGCTATGCTTGAGCCTACGCTCAGTATTCTTGATGAGACTGACTCCGGGCTTGATGTGGATGCCTTGCGAATAGTGGCGGAGGGCGTCAATGCACTTAGGACCCCTCAGACGGCATCTGTCGTCATCACGCACTACAAACGCCTTCTTGACTATATAGTTCCAGATATCGTACACGTGCTCAAGGACGGCCGGATAGTGAAGACAGCGGGGAAAGAACTTGTAGATATTATTGAGGATAAAGGCTACGAAGGAATAGATATTTAGTTTATGGACAGGGTATTTGTGATAGGAAGGGAGTCTTTCCCGGAACTTGTCCGGCTTTCCTCCGGCGAGCAGTACAAGGCTGTATTCGTAGTGCTTCCGGGCACAAGCGGAAAGTTCGCTATGGAGATAGATATTGACGGTCCTGGATGTGAAGTGGATATAGCCGGACTCTATTTGTGCTCTGGCAGTGATAGCGTGGAGTTGGATGTGATTCTCCGGCATAACTATGGTGGCAGCACATCCACACAGCAGTTTCTTGGGGTTGTTGGTGGGGAGTCAAAGGCGGTGTTTGATGGACTTGTGTATGTGGCACCAGGTGCGGTGAAGACTAAGGCCCATCAGGAGAATAGAAGCATCCTTTTGGAGTCTACTGCTTTTGTGGAATCCCGCCCGCAACTTGAGATATATGCTGATGATGTAGAGTGCTCTCACGGCTGCACGTCAGGCTATCTTGCTCCCGACGAACTCTTTTATATGAGATCAAGGGGAATACCGGAGGGGGAAGCGTTGAGGCTTCAGAAGATTGCCTTTCTCTCTCCTGTGTTGAAGCGTCTACCTGAATCGCTAGCAGAAGAGATTTATGAGAGTATTTCCTGATGTCAAAGTCAATCTTGGGCTGAGCGTACTGCGTCGGCGGGAGGATGGTTTCCATGATTTGGAGACACTGTTCGTTCCGTGTGATGCGTTTCACGATGAGTTGGAGATTGTCCCGGCACTTGACGGAAAGGTCGAGTTTATTCTTGATGGGGGCGTTTGGAATCCAAAAGAGGATTTGACATATAGGGCGTATGACTTGCTTCGCCTGGAATTTGATATTCCTCCGGTGAAGATGCACCTGCGAAAAGGTAGTCCAGTCGGGGCTGGCCTTGGTGGTGGTTCTGCCGATGCTGCCTATGCTATGAGGGCATTATCTGAGATGTTTGGTCTTGGACTTTCTGAAGATGAGTTGGCAGCGAGAGTCAGCGTTCTTGGTTCCGACTGTGCATTTTTTGTCTACGACAGACCTATGTTCGGGGAGGGCAGGGGCGAGCGTCTTACATCATTTGACCTGGATCTTTCTGCCTATGAACTCAAGGTGGAAGTGCCTTATGGCTGTGCTGTTAGTACAAAGGAGGCGTATTCGTCAGTTATGACCCGTGAAGCTCATCCAGAACTTGGCAGAATGCCACTGAGGGAGGCTCTTGCTATGCCGGTAGAGAAATGGAGAGAGTGCCTTGTCAATGATTTCGAGTACTCTGTTTTTCGTGTACACCCTGAAATTGCAGAATTGAAGCAGTCTTTTTATGAACGTGGGGCTGTGTACGCCTCAATGTCCGGCTCTGGATCAGCTGTGTTCGGGATCTTCAGAAAGAGACGATAGCAAGAAAATTATAAGTATTGTGCCCGATGCGAAATAGCGGAAGCATAGTCTCTGAGAGTAGTAGGAGAATTGCGAAGAACACTCTCCTGCTATATGTGCGTATGCTGGTCCTTATGTTTGTGGGACTGTTTACTTCTCGGGTAGTTCTTTCCGCTCTCGGAGAGACCGACTATGGTGTGTATAATGCTGTAGGAGGGATGGTTACGGTGTTTACATTCGTCACTGCTTCCATTTCTGCCGCCATCAGTAGGTATCTTGCATTCGAAATAGGGCGTAGTGGTGAGGTTGAGAGGCTTCGCAAGGTGTTTTCCGCTGGTTCTGCTGTGCTGGTGGTTTTTGCGTTGATTCTTGTCGTGCTTGCGGAGACCCTTGGAAGGTGGTTTTTGTATACGCGGATGAACATACCTCCTGATAGGGTGGGTTCTGCTGGGGTTGTCCTGCAGTGCTCTTTGGTTGCATTGGTAGTCCAGCTGCTGTCAGTGCCATACAATGCTGCTATTATTGCTCATGAGAAGATGTCTGCGTTTGCTTTCATCAGTCTGCTTGAGGCTGCTCTCAAACTTGTAGTGGCGATTGTGGTGAAGTATGCGATGTGTGACAAACTGGTGCTTTATGCCGTGCTTGTGGCTTCTGTGGCCCTTGTCGTGCGGCTGTGTTACGGACTTTATTGTCGCGCCCATTTTGCTGAGAGTCGTGGAAAGTTCATTTTGGAGCCTGCTCTTATGAAGGAAATGTTATCTTTTTCCGGGTGGAATTTCTTTGGCTCTGGCGCCTATGTGTTGAATACTCAAGGAGTGACGGTCCTTGTCAACATCTTTTTTGGAGTAGCTATGAATGCCGCTCGCGGCGTGGCTATGCAGATAGAGAATATTGCGAAACAGTTCGTTTCCAACTTTCTTACGGCCATAAATCCACAGATTACCAAGAGCTGGGCTGCCGGAGATAGGGATAGGTGTTTTTCTCTTGTGTTTAAGGCGTCCAAGTTCTCCTGCCTTGGAATACTTGTCGTGCTTATTCCTCTGATGTTTGAGGCAGAGTCCGTGCTTGGCTTGTGGCTGACTGTAGTTCCTGAACATAGCTCGGCCTTTGTGCGGCTTGCTTTGGTGGGACTGATGTTGGACATGTTCGGCAATCCGCTTCTCACTCTTATGCTCGCTACTGGCAAGGTAAGAAACTATTATCTGGTCACCGGTTTGACATCATTCCTTTGTTTGCCACTCGTGTGGGCTTCGTTTAGGCTTGGTGCGCCGGCAGAATGGTCATATTGGGGATTTATCTCAGTATATGCAATTGTCTTTTTGCAGAAACTCCTATTTGTGAGGTCTGAGACTGGTTTCCCTATAATGAAGTTTCTTAAGAAAGTGGTCTTGCCGCTTCTTGTACTAATCGTGCTTTCTTCGCTGCTCCCTTTCTTGGTATATATTCTTTTGCCTCAGGGTATTATCCGTCTATTGTTAGTGTGCATCGTCTCTTGGGGAAGCATATTTGTGCTTGCTTGTATAACGATGCTTACTCCAGGAGAGAGGGCCTTTGTCACTCGTAAGATAGGTCGCTCCAGAGTACCGCTGCGGTGGGCACTTGAAGATGACTATTATGAAATATTCGGACGCCGGCCTAACTTGAAAGAGCCACTGCGATACACGGAGAAGATACAAAAGTATATACTCGAAGAGCGCAATCCTCTGTTTCATAGGCTTGTGGATAAGGTCGATGTTAAACAATATGTGGCATCTGCCATAGGAGAGGAGTACGTCGTTCCTACCATCGGCACTTGGAATAGGGTGGAGGACATAGACTGGGAGGCTCTTCCTGAAAAATTTGTTCTGAAGTGCACTCACGATAGTGGAAGTGCTGTGATATGTGAGGATAAATCTTCGTTTGATTATACAGGGGCTTGCCTGAAACTTTCATCTTGCCTTAAAAGGGATTACTGGAAGTCATCTCGTGAGTGGGCATACAAGGGGCTTTCTCATAGGATTATCGCTGAGCCTTTCTTGCCTTGCCTTGTGCAGTCTTCCTCCACGAGCGATGTCTGTGATTACAAGTTTTTCTGTTTCAATGGGGTGCCGAAGGTTATGTTTGTGGCTACTGATAGGAATGTTCCTGGTCGTGAAACGAAATTTGACTTTTTTGACATGGATTTTAGGCGCCTTGACTTTTGTAATGGGCATCCAAATGCAGATTCGGCTCCTTTATGCCCTGAGAAGTTTGAGCTCATGAAATTATTCGCCGCAAGGCTTTCTGCGGGCATTCCTCAGGTGCGTGTGGACTTTTATGAGATTGGGGGAAAGGTGTATTTCGGGGAATTTACTTTTTATCACTGGCGTGGGCTTGTCCCTTTTGAGCCGGATGAATGGGATTTTAAGATGGGAAGTTTATGGGGAGAATAGCCATATATACATGCATAATAGGCTCTTATGATGTACTTCGGCAGCCAGTGACAACCGTGGACGATATAGATTTTATATGTTTCGTAGGAAAAGGTGAAAAGACATCAGATCGGGTAGGAGTCTGGCAGATTAGGGAACTTCGTGACCAGACAGGTTTGGACGCGGGGCTTCTTTCACGTTACCCCAAGATGCATCCTCATACCCTTCTGTCAGAGTACGATGCAAGCCTTTGGATTGACGGCAATATAGAAATTCGTGATGATTCCTTATACCGTGCCATACGTGAAAAGTTTGCTGCTGGTGTAAAGTATAGTGGCATTGCTCACCCAACCAGGACCAATGTATACCAAGAGGCCGTGATGTGCCGAAATATGGGTTATATTGGTTGGTTCAAGCTTGCACGTGTGCTGTTTTTTCTTTTTATTCACGGTGAGAAGACTAAGGGCGGCCTGCTTATGGAGAATAATATCATCTTCCGACGTCATAATGATGCGGGCATAGTACATCTTGATGAACTATGGTGGCATGAGGTAACTACATTCTGCCGGCGCGACCAGTTATCTTTCATGTGGTGCCTTCGCAAGTGCGGTATTCCTGTAGATTATCTTCTTCCAAAAGGGCAGAATACGCGTAATCATCCTGGTCTTAAGTATTTGCCTCATAATCATAGGTAATAATCCGTCATCACATTATCTTTAGTTGTGCCATCGCACAAAAAAGGGGCCCGGTAGGAATACCGGCCCCTTTGGAAACGAAATATAAACTACTAACTGTTATCTGTCACAGAAGTTCCACTTGCAGTTGTCGCTGTTGAAGTCGAACTTGCCAAGAGATGGGGTGCTATCTGCAACTGACATGAGGCATACGCTCTCATCAGACTTAGGCATGATGCGGTATGTACCGTCAGTAAGTTGCTCAATTCTCCAGAGCTGCTCAGGAGCACCTGTATATTCAGGTACAGAAACTACTTCCTTGTCGGCTGTAGCAGCGAGTGCCCTGTTGGTCCCCTCTATAGTAATCTTATAGTAAGGAGCGGTGAGGTATCCACCAGCCTCTGGAACTTCAGTCACTGTCCATCTCTGGTGAGGACGGAACATATAGTCTCCGATTCTGATTTCAATATCTCCCTTTGGCCATCCACCGATAACATCCTCAAGTTTCTGGTTCTCGATGACAACCTCAGGCTGCTCGTCCTGTCCGCGGAAGAATCCACGCATAGATCCCTGCATACGAACGAAATCTACTGCGAGTTCAAGAGAGTAACCTCTTCTTACTGACTCAATCTCGTATGTGCCGTTCTTAACAGGGGCTCCTGCAACAGGCCAATCATTAACCCAGAGGAGTGGAAGTACGGCAAGCACGCTTCGTCCGCTGCGGTCGAAGTCTGCCTCCCAGTGGAATGAGAATACGTCAACGCCTTCTTCAGGGTGTGTAAGGTAGCGTCCAAAGTGTCCGGCACCTGTTTTTCTGTTGCCAGCAGCGATGAGCATCTTTCCGCCACCCTTGAGCATATCACGTCCCATATTGTCGAGGAACGGACCAGTAGGGTTCTTTGAACGTCCGACTACAATATTATACGTAGAGTTAGGACCGTCGCAGCAGGTTCCGTGAGTTCCAAGGAGGTAGTACCATCCATTGCGGTACATCATAGTGGAAGCCTCGCAGTCAATGGCGATGTTCTTTGGCTCCGCACCAGCCTTTCTTGCACCGGTCTTAGGGTCAAGCTCAATGATGCGGATATGTCCGAAATAAGTTCCGTAAGTAACCCAAAGTCTTCCGTCAGGTCCAAGGAGGAGACCTGCATCAATAGCGTCGCAGTCTTCATCAACCTCAGAATGAGCTACCTCGATAGGCTCGGTATAGCCGAAATCAGGGGAATTAGGATCAAGAGTCTTATTCCACATGGTGAGAATACGGCCTGCGTGTCCGCCACCAAGTCCACCACCGGTTGCACTATAAGCAACGAGGTAACGATCTCCAATCTTGAGGGCGTCTGGTGCTGCTCCGCCGCCAGGTCTTACAGCTCCGCTTTCCCATGTCCAACCGTCAGCAGAGATAAGTCCGCCGCCGCCTGTTCCGAAAGTATAGTATTTGCCATCGCACTCCACGATAGAAGATGGATCGTGGATAAATGGCTTGCCAATCTGGGCAGATGCGTTATTGGAAATGCTCAATGACGCGAGTGCTGCAACTGCAGCAGCATATATTGTCTTGTTCATATTCACAGACATTTTTATTGGTTGCTAATAGTAATGTTCTTTACAGGCTGGCCGTTTTCGTCAACGAAACGAACGCAGAAGTCACTCATACCAGGTCCATTGATGATGGCACCGCGGAGGACATTCTTTCCTTTCTTGAGGGTGAGACGCTTGGAAGCGCAGTCGTCCTGAACCATACGCCTATCACCAGAGAGAAGCAATACTTCTTCACCGTTAAGCCACCACATTGAAGAAGAGTTGGAACCTACAGAAAGTCTTACGTTCTCGATGTCTTCATCGCAGTTTACTACTGTTACGGCCCAGAATATTACACCGTATACTTCGGTTTTGAGGTTGCTGGCCAGACGGAACAACTTGATATTGTAGCGTTCGCTATCGAAGCAGTGCCATGCAAGTTTCTTCTTTCCGACCTTTACTTTCTGTCCGTCCTTAGGAAGGATGGTCTGCTGATCTTTGAAATACTCCATGCCGAATTGTTCGCGGAGGTAGCTATCAGTGAAAAGAGTGTTGGAGAATACATTGCTTCTACGGAATCCCATAGCGTTAAGCTGCTCTTCAGTCATCGGCTCTTTTTTGTCGATAGGCTCAAGAAGAGACCAACGACGAATGAAACCTTCAGCATCTGGTTTTGCAGTCTCACCTGTGCAAGGGGTGAAATAGCAGTCAAGGCTTGTGTCAGAAATCGATCTGACTGGCTTGTTGTCCTGAGCATTGGCTTGTACACTGAGGAACAGTGCTGCGCAGGAAGCGACAAGAACTGATTTTGAAATGATGTTCATAAAAGATTGATATTAGTGGTTTAAATTAATTTCCGAATGCGAAGATACTATCTTTTTTGCTTTTGGGGCCGAAAAAACCGTATCATTATTTTTAAAATCCATATCATAAGTGTATTGCTGCGATACATTATATTCTTATGTTCGCAGAAATGCTCCTTGTGACTTGGATTCTTTTCGTGACTTTCTTATCTCGGGCATCTTCTTCCATAGTTTGGGGAGGAATGCAAGTGGCGATGTGGAGCAATTCTTAATGGATATACCAAGCAGGCGCAGTGGCGTGATTATGCGCTGAAGGGTAAAACTTGAGTTTGGGTTGGATAATCTTACTATTGTTGAAATACACTTCAGCCTCATGCGTTTTTCTTTGTCAGATGGTCGTCCTGATCTATCGTGGATAGCGGTGGCGGCTGTCACGATCCCGCATTTCAGTCCGTGGAAGTGGAGTCGGTCTATGTAGTTGTCGTCTTCTCCATATTGGGTGAAAGCAGGCGAAAACCCTCCGACGATTTTTATGGTGGCAGTGGGGACAAGCCAATGGGCGGCCATAACGAATGGTACTGTTACAACCTCAGAGTCCTTCTCTCTAGATAAATATTTCCCGCATTTTTTTTTGAAATTCCTGTCAAGTCGGCCCTTGGCATCTGTCTGCATGGGACTTAGAATTCCGTAGCCTGTTCGTATTGATGCTATCATAGTCTTCAAGCAGTCTTTGCACAGCCAAGCATCTTGGTTGAGCAGGTATGTAAATTTATACCCATGCTTAATCGCGTAATTGAACCCGATGTTATTGGCGGCTCCAAAGCCGACGTTATTATCGTTTACAATTAGGATAGCGTTGGGAAACGTACTTTGTATATATTCGCGGGTCCCATCGGAGGAGCCATTATCCACAACAAGTATGTCGGCCTTAACTGAAGAGTCTCGCACACTTCCAAGGCACCTTTCTATCCATGTCATGGCGTTCCATGTGACCACTATTACAAGAATGTCACCCATTTATAATTCTTCTTTGAAATATAGGAACAGTTCTTTTGGACTTTTATTGGAGAATATCGAATTGGATATATTCTTGAAAACAAGATGTTTTGTTCTATTCTCCGTAGAAGGGCGTAGTTTCATAAGTATATAGGACTTGCTCCTCTTTGCGCTTTCTGCCAGCCAGACACCGATGCTCAGCATGAAAAGGCTGGCGCGAGACTTTCTCCCGAAGAACAGCAGGGACCCTTTTACAGCTGCCGGCCGTACTGCAGGTGCGAGCCTGGATGCCGTGGTTTTCCATTTGTGTATCAGGGAAGTATCAGCGTCTACGTATACAAGGTAGCCTTTCTCCCTTGCGAGAGTAGAAAGGGCTATATCTTCAGGAGTGAAGAAATACCTTTCATCAAACCATCCGAGCTCTCGGAATACGGCTGTACGTATCATGAACGCAGCTCCTGTGATATTGCTGGTGCTGAAAAGTCTTCGCTTTGCGAATTCAGCATCTGATGTGCGCCCTAAGGTGTCGTCCGTTGGCTCAGAATAGAGATGCCATTGCTGGAGCAGGTATTTATATGAAGGATACTTCGGGCGACCGCATAGCTGGAGAGACCCATCTGGATTATTGATGCGTGGGCTTACGATAGCTGTTCTCTCTGGAAGAACGCTGAAATCTTGAAGCAGATGCCCAGTCACATCCTCGTTTATCAGAGTGTCATCGTTGAGTATGAAGCAATATTCCCCTTGGGCAATGGAGAGGGCGAGGTTGTTGTTCTCGGAGAAGCCTCTCGTGGCGGAACTTACGATAAACCTCACCCATGGGAAGTCTTCCTTCACGCGGGTGAGATTGTCATTGTCAAATTGATAGGCCACTACAATGGTCTCACATTCCCCGGTGCAGTATCTCTCAATCCCTTGAAGGCAGGGATAGAGATTATCAAGCCTGTTCATGCAGACTATGACGATGCTGACTCTTGGGTGTGCTTCCATAAGGGGCGGACTACCAGTCCATTCTGTAATTCCCGCTCAGATGTAGCAGTGAGAATATGTAGAGAAGCCCGTCGTAGTAAACGTCGTAATATCCGTCTTCGTATGGTTCGAGCTTCATGTCCCAGAGATGGCGAACGAGGTCTTTGCTGTACTCGTTGTCCGTCATCATGGATGCGGCAGCAGTGGTGGCAACAAGTCCGATAGAATGTCTTAAGGTGCGGTAGCCGCCAGCTCCCATGATGGTTCTTGGTGCTCCGCCGTCAAGGTTGAACTGATCAGGGAACTTATCTATGCCATAGCTCGCCATGGTGCGCTGAAATTTATCAGCATAGGCGCTCTGCCACTCTTTGTCCGCTCCTGACCAATTGTAGTCAAGGGTAATGTTCATAGGTACGCGCCATGAGTCATACCAGAACTGGGAAACGAATGTGTAAGGCCCGAAACTGCGTGTTATAGGTTTGCCGTCAAACGTGGTTTGGTCAGCGTTGATGCCAGTCTTCTCGTCGCATGCGGTGTGAAGGTATTGTCTTGACTTGGAGGCAATCCTGCGGTAGAGATCTGCGCGTCCATCGTTCGCAGACTCAGCCCACACTTCGAAGAATGCTGGAATATGGTATGACGGGTCTGTCCAACGGTTGGATACGGTGTCTGGACAAAAATTGATAAGCTCGTAGTCCATATTGATGATATTGGTCACTCCGTCGCTTCCGTCCTTGGAGAACATGGTGTTGAGAAGGCTTTGGGCGTCGGCAAGGTAATTGATCTTGCCCTTGTTGCCCCAGCGGCGGGATGCCAGAAGGAGATCTGTCACGAAGTAGAACTCCCCATCACTTGCCGATCCTTCGTCAATATGGGTTCCGTCGTAGCGGCAGTGCCATGCGAAGAATCCCTTCATTGGCCCATCCTTATGCTCCATATATGTTTTGGTCCATGTCCAAATGCGGTCGAACATGTCCTGCTTGTCCATCTGCACGGCTACCATCATTCCATAAGACTGACCTTCTGTGCGGACATCATTGTTCTTGACATCAGCCACATAGGCCATGTCATCTCCCACTTCATGGTAGGCGCGGCGTTCGCTCTCAAATACTTCGTGGAATGCAGACTGAATCTTGGCGTCAATCTCCTCCTGTGAGTAGCCAAGTTCCTTGAAATAGTTGCGATACTCTTTCTTTCCTGATGAGCAGGATGCAATAGAGCAAATCATTGCGGCACACAATGCCAGTACTTTAATCGATTTCATCATTATTATTTTTTAGTATTATTCTTGTATGAGACCGTCTGGAATATCCAGATCGAGAGTCTTGTTATCGGGGTCGCAGGAGATTATGAAATCCTCATGCAGAGGTATCATAATGTCTTCGATGTAGATGCACAGATTGCCGGGTATTGGCTCCATACCTGTGACTTCTCCTACAAATTGGCCTTTGTTGTAGATTTTCCACCCCGTAAAGTCTTCTTCGTCCTCTTCCTCGAATTCGGCGTCCATGAAAACTTCCCGGCCCACGATCTCTTCTGCATCTTGCAGGTTATCTACGCCGTCGAACTTTACAATTGCTTTGGATAGGCCTTTGGGTGACAATTCTTCAATAAAGAAAGGAACCTCCAGTCCATCAAATATGATGAACAGGGGTTCCTTGATGTCAATTTGTTCCAATTCGATGTCTCGGAGTCCCATAAGGACCTGTCCGTTGACACCGTTGGATTTGAGGATCTTGGCTATCCGAAGCATTATGCTTCAGCTGGAGCTTCGGCCTCTTCAGCTGGAGCCTGTGCGGCAGCAGCCTCTTCAGCCTGCTTTGCAGCGAGCTCAGCAGCCTTCTTGGCGAGGGCTTCTGCACGAGCCTCATTTACCTTGACCTCCTCAGCTTTGGCAGCCTTGCTTGCTTCGATGGCGTTGTTCTTGAGGGTGGTCTTCTTGGCCTCGATCTTGGCATCGCGCTCAGCCTTCCAGTCGTTCCACTTCTTGTCGGCTTCAGCCTGAGTGAGTGCTCCCTTGGCCACACCACCATCAAGATGGTGACGAAGAAGGACTCCTTCATATGAAAGGATGCGGCGTGAAGTGAGGGTGAGCTCGGCACCTACCTTTACCCATGCGAGAGCGCGCTCGAAGTTGAGAACGATGGTGGCAGGGTTGGTGTTAGGATTGTAAGAGCCAATCTGCTCGATGTAACGACCGTCGCGACGTGCGCGGGTGTCTGCCACTACAATGTGGAAGAATGCGAAATTCTTCTTTCCGTGGCGCTGTAAACGAATTTTAACAGCCATTGTGAATCTGTTTTTAGTTGTTGATAAAAATGTATATATCCCTACCCGAGGGATAGCATGCAAAGGTAGTGAATAAAAACTTATTACACAAGTGCAGTGCTATTTTGGCTTGTTTTTGTTTGGCGTGCCAGTATTCCAAGCGAAGAGTTGGGATATACCAGGCGATAATTTAAGGAACTTATTCGCTTTTTCATCTTTTATGACTAACTTTACCGAATTAAATTCAAGCTGTTATTTTAAAATGAAACTAAAACACATATTGCTTTCAATGGCAGCCACAGTGGTCGCCATTGTTGGATGTGAGAAGACGCAGGATCTTGGCCCTGCCGAGGTTACTGTTGTTTCTCCTTCAGAAACTACCATCAATGTCCCGATTGAGGGTACTGAATTTACAGTGACACTAAAAGCTACTATCGATTGGGCGCTTCAGGGCTATACGGAAGACGTTGCATCATGGCTTTCTGTATCTCCTGCTTCTGGTGCAGCATCATCTGAAAATCAGACCATTACTGTAAAGGTGCTTGCCAATGACGGAGCAGATCGTAAGGCTGATCTCGTTTTCTATGGTAATGTGCTCTGCAAGGCTGCCCTTACTGTTTCGCAGAAAGGCAATGGCGCAGCAGTTGGTGGAGAAGTCATCACTGTAGCTGACTTTATCAGTAAAGCCGACACTCAGACAGAGTATGTCCTTCATGGAACTATCAGCGATGTTACCAAGAACGCTTCCGGTAGTTACTGGGGCTTTGTCCTCAAGGATGAGACTGGCGAAATCAGCTGTCCTTTCGTGGAGAACTGGGATGAGTTTGCCCTCAAGAACGGAGACGTTGTGAGCATCAAGGGGAAATATAGCTATTATGAGAAAAAGTCTCAGCACCAGCTTGCCAATGGTACTATCATAAGCCATGAGGCTGGCCAGGGTGGTGGAGGATCTACCGATCCAGAAGCTATCTACTCTGCTGACTTCACCGCTTCTATGTGCAACTTCACCATTGATGACAAGAACAAGCCGTCTGAGGTTGAGGCTGTGTGGTCTCAGAATTCCCAATACGGAATGGTGGCTACGGCTTATGTGAACTCTACTAACTATGCCGCTGAAAGTTGGCTGGTATCTCCGGTAATTGATCTGGCTTCAGAGAGTAAGGCATTCCTCACTTTTGAGCACGCAGTGAACTTCTTCAAGGATCTTGAGACCGTCAAGACTGAGGCTGTAGTGTATGCAAGAGTAGAGAATGGTGAGTGGGCTGAGCTAAATGGAGTTAAATATCCATCTAGAATGAGCTGGACTTATGCTTCTGCCGGATATTTGGATCTTTCTGCTTATGCTGGAAAGAAGATGCAAATAGCATTTGTATACAAGAGTACTGAAGAAAAGGCTGGTACATGGGAGATTAAAAATGTATCTATAGTTAAGGAGTCTAAGGAGTCCGTGGAGCCGGAGATTCCTGATGGAGCTATTACATGGGAGATCAACAATGAAGTTCAGACGTGGGATAAGATTTCTGACGAGACATACGGAGAAGGATATTCTGCTACTGTGGATGGAATTACAGTAGGATTCTATAAATACAATTCAACATCGAATCTTAGGGACCCATCTACCGACCCCGACCATTTTAGAATCTATAAGAACGCTGCATTCAAGATTTCTTCAGAGAAAACTCTTAAGGAGGTTATTCTCTACAGCACAGAATCTAAATATTGCGTTGGCCTTACAAGTCTTGAGGGCGATGCCAATGGATTTACTGCTGATACTGGCTCTCTTACTGTAAAGTGGACTGGAAGCGCTAAGGAAATTGTTGCTGCCGCAACCATTGCACAGGTTAGGGTAACCAAGATTGTATTTGTTTGTGAATAAACGATTTTTATACTGCTTTGCAGTATTCCTTATAACCCTATGCTCCTGCGGAGGAAACTCCACGGGAGCATCGGGCGTTGAAGGAGATCTGTTGATTTCTGTGCCCAAACGGGAAATTTCGGCCAAGGCCGGGCAGCAGTTCGTGACCGTCAAGGCTTTTGCGTCGTGGACCATATCTGTGGATACATCAGATGGAGAGAAATGGGCGAGAGTGGACAAGACTTCAGGTTCTGCCTCGGCTTCAGATATAGTCTTGAGTTGGGATGCAATCCCGTCGGGAGAACAAGAACGCACTTGCGTGCTGACCTTGACTTGTGCTGGGAAGACAAGTTCTGCAACAGTAACGCAGAAGTCTTCTGGCTCGTCCGTTGAGCCTGATGAACCTTCAGAGCCGGGCAAAGCCGGAGGTTGGATGGAACTTCCTGCATTGGATAATGCTTCGGACATGCTGTTCGTGACTCGGGACATGACGCTTTCGAACAAGCAGAAAATCAGGAACTACTCCATGTACTTTGACTGCCATGCCAGAATAGCATATTGGGTGGCTTATCCTCTCAATTCTGAGTTGATAGGCAGTGGTAGCAGGACTAACGAATGGGGTTATGATCCTAAGGTTCCGTCCAAGTATCAGGCGGTTCTTTTCAGTGGATTCAAGGGTGGATATGACCGTGGCCATCAGTTGCCTTCTGCCGACAGGCTTAAGAGGGGAGTTAACGAGACTACATTCTATTTTACCAATATGACTCCTCAGAGAGGAGAATTGAACCAGAATGCGTGGGCTACCCTCGAAGGAAAGGTCCGGGACTGGGCGTCAAGTTTCGATACACTGTATGTGGTGACCGGAGCTGATTATAGGGACTCTAAGGCTACTGCCAAGGACAATGTAGGAAATAGCGTGTGCGTTCCTGACGGGTATTTCAAGGCACTGCTTGGATACAAGAAGAGCGGCACCATTGGAAATTCCACTGGCGGATACCTTGGAATTGCTTTCTACTTTGAGCATAGGCGCTACGATGATTCTGCGATTATGAAGTCGCAGGCTATGACTATTGATGCGCTTGAGAAGAAATTGGGTATTGACTTTTTTGTCAACCTTCCAGGTAAAGTCGGGCAGGGAATGGCGGACAAGATAGAATCCACCAAGGATAGTTGGTGGCGATAAAGTGTTATTATGAAAAGAATTATTGCAGTTGTAGCTGCTTTGCTTCTATGTATCAGTGGATTTGCACAGAAGCAAAAATATGTCATCGGCTTCTACAATCTTGAGAACCTGTTTGATATCTATGATGATCCTGGAAAGAACGACGAGGAGTTCCTCCCGGACGGCAAGAACAAATGGACGGAGGCCAAGTATGAGAAGAAACTTCACAACATGGCTCATGTGATCCGGGCCATGAAAGAGGACAATGGTACCTATCACACTATTCTTGGAGTAAGTGAAATTGAGAACCGGCTTGTGCTTGAGGATCTTGTAAGTCAGGATGAAATCGCTGACGCCAATTTCCAGATCGTTCATTACGATAGTCCGGACAGACGTGGTGTGGACGTGGCCCTACTCTATAGGCCGGACCAATTCAAGTACCTCGATAGCGAGTCCCTCCCTTTTACTTTCGCGCCTACGAATGTGAAGATTACACTCAGCCAGGAGGAGCAGGACTATTTCCGTACGCGTGATATCCTTATGGTTCACGGTCTAATCGAGGGGGAGCACTTCGCTTTCTATGTGGCGCATCTGCCGTCCAGAATTGGAGGAAAGGGAAGTGACCTTCGCTCGCGTGGTGCGGAGATTATCTACAATCACTCTCGTGAGATGGAAAAGAAATATCCTGGTATCAAGATCGTGGTAATGGGGGATATGAATGATAACCCTACCGATGAGAGCATGACCGTGTGGATGCATGGCAAAGAAAGCATCAAGGAGGTCGGAAAAGAGGACTTCTTCTCTCCTTTTACTAAGATGCTTGCAGACGGGTACGGCTCGCTTGCATATCAGGGGGCGTGGAATATTTATGATGTTATCCTTGCCAACTACAACCTTACCACGGCGCCTGATGGAGGTCTTAAGATCTGTAAAATACATAAGAAGGGCTATTATGGACGCGTGTTCAAGAAGCCTTTCATGACTCAGCAGAGCGGACAGTACAAGGGGACACCGTTCCGTACTTTCTCCAGCGGCACGTTTATCGGTGGCTATTCTGACCACTATCCAACATATATTGTAATTGGAAAATGATGAAAAAATTATTAGCGATAATTAGCACCCTTGTGGCTATCAGTATCTCGGCTTCCGCCTATGACGGCGGCATCAAGGCTAAGGTCGTGAATCGTTCTGGAAGAGTTCCAGTGCAAGGGGCAACTGTTACTTTGTCTCTCGATGGTGAAGTCATCAAGACTCTCAAGTCGGCGAGTGATGGAAGTTTCTGCTTTGATGATCTTCGTGACGGTCGTTATACTGTTTCTGTAGATGCGGATGATTTCCTCTCTACACAGCTTAATGTCACTGTGGAGAATGGAATTATGAGGGATCTTATGTTTGTGACTCTGTCTGCAAGCCGTCGCGTGGAGGATGTAGATGCCTCCAACTTCGCGGAGTTTGATCTTGACGATAGTGGATATACTGATGCCCCGACAATCCTGTTCAGTACAAATGACGTGTACACCGATGTCGTTGGGTACGGATTCAGCAACATTAGATTCAAGAACCGCGGATACAATTCCGAGACCCAGGATGTCTATCTGGCCGGAGTTCCGATGAATGATGCCATCACAGGCTATTCTCCTTTCTCTTTGTGGAGTGGACTTAACGAAGCCATGCGTGCCAAGGACTCTACTCTCGGACTTGAGACATCTGAATTCGGAAACGGAGGTTACAATGGTGTTACTAACATTACGGCCGTGCCGTCCGCTGTTCGCACAGGATGGAGGTTCTCTGTCCTTTCCAACTCAGCGCTCTATCGTTTGCGTCTTATGGCGACATACGCATCTGGTGAATTGGACAATGGCTGGTCATACGCATTCAATGTGTCAGCCAGACTTGGAGGTAATGACTGGGTAAAAGGGGTATATTACCGCAATTTCGCGTTCTATGCTGGTGTGGGAAAGAAATTTAATGATGCTCATAAGCTTTCTTTAATAGCATTTGCCACTCCAGGTCAGAGAGGAGCACAGAACTCTTCTACTCAGGAAGTTTACGACCTCATGGGCGACAATATGTACAATTCCAACTGGGGTTATCAGAACGGAAAGGTTCGCAACTCACGTGTTCGTCGTACTTTCGAGCCTATAGTTGCCTTGAAGTATGACTTTACTCCTTCGGATGAGTTCAGCGCTTATGCTACCCTGCTTTTCCGTGGAGGATACAACGGCTATACCGCACTTGACTGGTATGATGCACAGGACCCACGCCCGGATTATTACAGGAATCTGCCTTCATATTTCTATATGGAAGAGAATGACTATAATCGTCCTAACTTGGAAAAGGCTGAATGGGCAAAGCTTGCCTGGGCAGATCGCAGCGGCTCTTTTGATAACTACCAGCACCTCAACTGGGATCGCCTCTACAATGTAAACTACAGCAACCCTGACGGGCGTAGCAAATATGCACTTGAGGAGCGCCGTGTGGACCAAAGAGATATCAATCTCGTGGCTGCATTCAATTGGCTCGCAAGACCTGATTTCGTGCTAAAGGGCGGTTTTGATGCAAAGATTAATCGTACTGAGAACTACAAGCTGATGAATGATCTTCTTGGCGGACAGTATTATCTCAACATCGACTCCTTTGCTGAAAGGGATTATGCCTCAAATGCTGCTCTCGTACAGAATGACCTTGATTACTTCCTTGCCAACGGCCAGGCAGAGAAAGTCCTTAAAGGTGGAAAATACGGATATGACTACCTTGCCCAGATCAGAAGGGCGGACTTGTGGGCCAACGGCACATGGACCAATGGCGGATTCAGTGCTTCTCTTGCCGCTACCCTTGGCGTGGATTCATTCTGGAGAGACGGACTTGTAAGAAAAGGACTATTTGCAGGTCTTGATGAGAATGGAAAAGAGATTAGTTATGACGGGCGTCTGCTCACATCATACGATGACAAGGGACGTGTAATCAGTTCCAAAGGAAAATCCGAGGTTAGCACTTTCCTTACATGGTCTACCAAACTCGCTCTTGCATACGAACTTACTGGCGGTCATAGGTTCTCTGTCAATGCCGGATATTTCAATGATGCTCCGACATTCAACCAGTCATTTATTTCCGCACGTACGAGAAACTCCCTCGTGGATGATCTTACTACCGTAAAGACTCTCTCTGCGGATGTCAATTATCAGTACAATAATGGCGGGTACAGTCTGCGTGTGACAGGTTTCTATACAGGAATTAAGGATCAGACTGATGTAATGAGTTTCTATGATGATTCTCAGCAGTCTTTCACTAATTTCGCCATGACTGGAATTGACCAGCGTCACCTCGGACTCGAACTCGGTGTCAAGGTGCCTCTATTTGTGGAAGGACTTACTGCAAGTGCTGTATTGAGCTGGGGCGAGTATGTTTATACAAGCAATCCGAAGATGGTTCAAACCGTAGATAATAGTGCAGAAGTCGTTCGTTCAGAGAGTGTTCCGTACTGGAAGAGCCATCCTTTGTATAAAGTAGCAGGAATCGTTGACGGTGTGAAAGTCTACGATCAGGATGCTGCGGGCAATTATATTGTGGAAAAGGAGGTTAAGCATTACGTCCCTTCTACCCCACAGCTTGCGACTGCTTTGAACCTGAATTACCGCACCAATGACTATTGGTTCTTCGAACTTGGCGGACAGTATTTTGCTAATTCATACCTTGACATGAATCCTCTTTATCGCACTCATCTTGCGTGTGGCGGCGGAGACGGCGTGGAGACTCCTGCTGAAGTGGAGTATATGGCTGCACAGGAAAAATTCAACCCTGCGTTCCTTCTCAACGGAAGTGTCGGAAAGAGCTGGCAGTTCTCTGATAGGAAATATACCATAGGTTTCTCCCTTGAGGCAAACAATATGCTCAATAACCGTGGCGTCAAGACTGGCGGATATGAGCAGACCCGACTTATCAGCAGTTATGGAAAGGATCGTTACTACAAATTTGATCCGAAGTACTTCTATATGAGCGGGGCAAGTTACATGTTGAACATCTATTTCAGATTCTAGTATGAGAAAGAATATTATTGCGCTTGCGCTTCTTGCGGCAGTGTCATGCACATCACTGAAAGAGGAGTTTCAGCCAGTTTTCACAAGGCCGCAGAATCCTGATGTGAAGCAGACTGTATCTATGACTGCCACGCATACCATCAAGGAACTGGCATCCAAATACAATGTAGGAACGCCCTGGACAGTTAATGAGAATATTATCATCTCTGGCGTTATAAGCACCACTGACCAGCCTGGCAACTTCTACAAGAGTTTCTACATCCAAGACGAGACAGGAGGAATGGAGATAAAAATCGGAAAGAATGGACTCTATAACGATTATCTTCCCGGGCAGCGCGTGTATGTTGACTGTCGTGATCTCTGTCTCGGCATGTACGGATACAAGTCTGGAGCCGCATACGGCAATGGAATGGTACAGCTCGGTTTTACGGACCCGAGCGGAGAATACGAGACTTCATATCTTGAAGCGCCACTGTTAATAGACTCTCATGTCTTTAAAGGAAGCGTGGAAGGCAAGGTGACCCCAGTGGAACTTTCCGAACAGCAACTCCCGAAGAGCAGTGACACACAGGCCACTAATTCCAATATTGGAAAGCTTGTTACTATCAAGAATATTAAATATGGGTGGTATGATACGCGCTATAATGAGCAAAATGAGGCGTTTGTGCTTCTTTATCTTGATTCTAACAAGAACAAGAAGCTCTCTAGTAACCGAATCTTCGTATCAGGTACCAATACCGGTATTACCACTTGGGCGATGTCTAAGGAGAAGATGAAGAACTACCTTCTTTCAGGCATTTGGGACAACATCTCCATTGGCAATGCCAATGATTACAATTACGGCAAGGTCGGAGACTATCGCGTTGTCGACGAAGATGGAAATGTCAGTTATCCTGGCATTGAAAAGGCTGCTGGCTCTGTAAGTCATTATTTCTCTACCGCTTCCGGGACTTGTATACAGATCCGCACCAGCGGTTTTGCCAAGTTTGCGGATAAGGAGATTCCTGCGGATGTACTTTCTGGACAGCGCTCAATCAATGTTACCGGTATCCTGACCCTGTATCAAGGAAAAATACAGATGTCTATCAATAGCCTTGATGACATCACTTTTAATTAGGAGAATTGAACATAATTGAAGCAGTATATTTGTATCATGAAGAAAAAGTTAGTTGTATTTTGCTTAGCGGCACTGGTTATGACAGCTTGTAACAGAACCAATCCTTTTCTTACCGAGTGGGATACTCCATACGGAATACCTCCTTTCGACAAGATAGAGGTGTCAGATTATATTCCAGCAATCAAGGCTGGAATCGAGCAGCAGAATAAGGAAATTGAGGCCATTGTTTCCAATCCACAGGCACCTACTTTTGACAATACTATCGCTCCTCTCGAACTCTCAGGAGAGATTCTTGCCAAGGTTAGTGGGGTGCTTTATAATGTATCCGAGACCGACCGCAGCGATGCTCTTGATGCTGTAATGGATGAGGCTATCCCTCTTCTTAGCGAGCATAGTGACAATATCTCGTTCAACAAGGCTCTTTATAATCGCATTGCCACTGTTTACCATGCAGACCAGAGCGGCCTCACACGAGAGCAGCAGGTCGTGCTCAAGAAGCATTTTGATAGTTTTGAGCGTGAAGGTATCGGGCTTGATGAAGATAAGCAGGCCGAGCTCCGCGAGATTAATGCCTCCCTTGCCTCCCTTACCCAGAAGATTGGCAACAATATTTTGGCGGAATCCAATGCTTTTGCAGAGAAGTTTGGATTCAGCGTCTCTTCTTATCCGGAGAAGATGACTTCCACAGAGGACCGTGAACTTCGCCGTCAGTATAATGAGGCATACAAGATGCGTGGTCACAACGGAAATGAATATGACAACAAAGCACTTATCCTTGAGCTCCTGCGCCAGCGAATCCGTAAGGCTCAGATTCTTGGATATGATACTCCGGCTGCCTATACTCTTGCCGACAAGATGGCCGCCAATCCTCAGACCGTGGACTCTTTCCTTGCAGACATTATGAATGCTGCCAATGCAAAGGCTAAGGAAGAACTTGCTGATATGCAGGCATTCATGGATGAGGATATCAAAGCCGGCAAGCTCCCTGCCGGATCTAAAATCGAGCAGTGGGACTGGTGGTATTATGCTGAAAAGGTAAGAAAGGCTAAGTATGCACTTGACGAAGCTGAGGTGAAGCCATATTTCAAGGCTGAAAATGTAGTGAATGGTATTTTTACTGCTGCCAAAATGTTGTATGGCGTGAATGCAGAGAAGATTGAGGGCGTGCCTTCATATAACCCGGATTGCGTCACCACCTATAAACTCACTTATGACGACGGTTCGCTCATTGGCATTCTGACCACGGACTACTATCCTCGCTCAAGCAAGAGAGGTGGGGCGTGGATGAATAATATTCGTGAGCAGCACTTTGATGCGGAAGGCAATGACGTGCGCCCAATTATTGTGAATGTGGGCAACTTGTCAGAGTATATGAGCATTGATGATGTTCAGACAGTATTCCATGAGTTCGGACATGCGCTTCACGGTCTTCTTACAAAATGTCACTATAAGTCTGTCAGTGGGACAAATGTGACACGAGACTTTGTGGAGATGTTCTCACAGTTCAACGAGAACTGGGCATTTCAGCCGGAACTGCTTGCCCAATATGCCAAGAATGACAAGGGTGAGGTCATTCCTTCCGAATTGGTGACCAAAATCAATAACTCTCTTAAATTCAATCAGGGCTTCATGACAGCAGAACTCTGTGCTGCGTCTATACTTGATATGAAATGGCACGAACTTAGCAGCGTAGAGGGAGTGGATATTGATAAGTTTGAGGCGCAGGTAGCCAAGGAAATCGGGCTTATCCCTGAGATTACGTTCCGCTACCGCAGCACATACTTCAACCACATCTTTGGTGGCAGTGGATACAATGCTGGATATTACGGCTATCTCTGGGCTGAGGTACTTGACAAGGATGCTTTCAGTATATTTGAGGCATCTCCTGCTGGAGTATGGGATCATGAGCTGGCTACAAAATTCAAAGAGACTTTCCTTGAGAAGGGCGGAAGTGAAGAGCCTATGGTTCTTTACCGTGCATTCGCTGGCAGAGAGCCGGATTCACATGCCATGCTTCGCGGAAGAGGCTTGATTGACTAGAAATAACAACAAGATTATGAACAGAAAAGTACTTCTGATGATTCTTGACGGCTGGGGAGAAGGCCGTCACGATGCCTCCAATGCCATTTATACGCAAGGAGCACCGTTTATTGATTCTCTAAGGGCTAAATATCCTATGTCTCATCTTCAGGCTTGTGGCGAATATGTAGGGCTTCCTGACGGACAGATGGGTAACTCTGAAGTTGGTCACATGAATCTTGGTGCCGGACGTGTGGTGTACCAGGATCTTGTAAAGATAAATATGGCTTGTCGTGACCATAAACTCATGGACAACAAAGAGATAAAAGCCTGCTATGACTACGTCAAGCAGTCTGGCAAGAAACTTCATTTCTTCGGGCTCTGCTCACACGGTGGAGTGCATTCAAGCCTTGATCATCTTTATGAATTCCTTTCTGAGGCCAAGAAAGCCGGTCTTGAAGATGTATATGTACACTGCTTCATGGATGGCCGTGATACCGATCCCCACAGTGGGCTCGGTTTTGTGAAGGAACTTGAGGAGAAGATGTCCCAGACCACAGGAAAGGTTGCTTCTGTATGCGGCCGATTCTATGCCATGGATCGTGACAAACGCTGGGGTCGTGTAAAAGAGGCATATGATATGCTCGTTGAGGGTAAAGGCGCACAGTTTTCTTCTGCCCTGGAGGCTATTCAGGCATCTTACGATGCTGATGTTACTGATGAGTTCATAAAGCCAGTTGTTATTACCGAAGGCGGAAAACCGCTTGCGAAAGTGGAAGAGGGCGATGCGGTTATCTTCTATAACTTCCGTAATGACAGAGCTCGCGAACTTACCAATGTCCTCACCCAGAATGATATGCCGGAAGAGGGAATGCATACGATTCCTCTGTATTACTGCTGCTTGACCCCTTATGATGCTTCATTCAAGGGTCTTCACATTCTTTTCGACAAGGAAGAGGTAAAAGATACGCTTGGCGAAGTGGTGTCAAGGGCTGGTAAAAATCAGCTTCGTATCGCCGAGACAGAGAAGTATGCCCATGTGACGTTCTTCTTCAACGGCGGACGTGAGGTGCCTTTTGAAAATGAAGATCGTATCCTTGTGAACTCTCCTAAGGTGGCTACCTATGATCTTCAGCCTGAGATGTCAGCTATCGAGGTGGCAGATAAACTCTGTGGTGCCATTCGTTCTGAGAAAGAGGATATGATAATCCTTAACTTCGCCAACGGAGATATGGTCGGCCACACAGGAGTCTATAGCGCGATTTGCAATGCCGTGGGCTGCATTGACGGATGTGTGGAGGCTGTAGTAACCTGTGCTCTTGCACACGATTACGTTGTGCTTCTTACCGCTGATCATGGTAATGCAGACTATGCTGTCAATCCTGATGGAACACCAAACACAGCGCATTCACTTAATCCAGTGCAGTTCATCGTAATTGGTGCTGGCGATGATGTCAAGACAGTCAAAGATGGCGCGCTCTGCAATGTGGCACCTACCATCCTCAAACTGATGGGAATTCCACAGCCGGAGGCAATGACGGCCGAGCCGCTGATATAATCTGAGTCTTATACGCTAGGAGGGTGACTAAAAGTCGGAAGACTTATAGTCACCCTCTTTTTTGTATCCCCTTCGGCTCCGCATATCACCAATTTGCTTCGCCATCGTCGCGCGATAACTCGTATATTGCGCGAATCGGGCACTGCAGCTAATACTCTAACCCCTTACTGATTTTGCCCTTGTCTAAAAAATGTGTTATTTTTGCAAGTTAAAAAGATTTGTAGATAAAATAATAATATGACTTCTAAAGAGATAAGGCAGAAGTTCCTCGATTTCTTCGCTTCGAAGGGACACACTGTGGTGCCGTCTGCACCGATGGTCGTCAAGAACGATCCGACCCTCATGTTTACCAATGCTGGAATGAATCAGTTCAAGGATATTTTTTTAGGCAATTCATCGGCGCCATACAAGAGGGCTACTGATTCGCAGAAGTGCTTGAGAGTGAGCGGAAAGCATAACGATCTGGAAGAAGTAGGGCACGATACCTATCACCACACCATGTTCGAGATGCTTGGCAACTGGAGTTTCGGTGACTATTTTAAGACCGAGGCTATTGATTGGGCATGGGAACTTCTTACGGAGGTATACAAAATCGATAAGAACTTGTTGTATGCGACTGTTTTCGAGGGATGTGAAGAGGATGGCACTAGCCTTGATACAGAGGCTCGCGAGGCTTGGCTCAAGCATCTCCCAGAAGACCATATTCTTTTGGGCAACAAACACGACAATTTCTGGGAAATGGGTGATACCGGCCCATGTGGCCCATGCTCTGAAATTCATATTGATATCCGAAGCGAAGAGGAGAAGAAAGCGAGCGGACTCAGCGGAGCTGAACTTGTCAACAAATCAGATCCTCATGTGATTGAAATCTGGAACCTGGTGTTCATGCAGTACCAGAGGATGGCAGACGGACATCTTGAGAGTCTTCCTGCAAAGAATATTGATACCGGAATGGGATTTGAACGTCTCTGCGCCGTGCTTCAGGGTAAGAATAGTAGTTATGACAGTGATGTCTTTACGGGATTGATTTCCGAGATCGGTCGCATATCTGGACATGAATACGGCAAGTCCGCTGATGTGGATGTGGCCATGAGGGTTATTGCAGACCATATTAGAGCCATTACTTTCAGCATTGCAGATGGACAGCTTCCATCAAATGTGAAGGCTGGTTACGTCATCAGACGTATTCTCCGCCGCGCCGTCCGTTACGGATACACATTCCTCGGTCTGACCGAGCCTTTCCTCTGCCGCCTTGTGGGTAAACTTGTAGAAGAGATGGGTGAGGCATATCCCGAGATTGCCAAGCAGCAGAAATTCATTGAGAATGTAATACGTGAAGAGGAGATGGCGTTCCTGCGTACTCTTGACAGAGGTATCAAACTTATGGATGAGTGTATAGAGAAGAACCGTGGCACCAAGGTTATCCCTGGCGAGGACGCGTTCAGACTCTATGATACATACGGCTTCCCTATAGACCTTACTGAACTTATCGCAGGAGAGAACGGATACAAGGTTGACCTTGAACAGTTCGGCAAGGAGCTTCAGAAGCAGAAGGACCGTGCACGCAATGCCACATCCAATACTTTCGGGGATTGGACTGTATATCATGACGGGGAGGACGTGGAGTTCCTTGGCTATGATTGCACTGAGATTGACGGTGCTCTCCTTCTCAAGCAGAGAACTGTGGTCCAGAAGAATAAGGAGATGCTTCAGCTCGTGTTTGACCGTACTCCTTTTTATGGAGAAATGGGTGGCGAGGTCGGTGATACCGGTGTTATTGTGTCTGAAGATGGTGAGGAGATAAAGATCCTCAATACAGTCAAGGAGAACAATCTTACGATACATATTGCGGAGAGACTGCCGCAGAACTGCGCAGGTGCATTTGTACTGAGAGTCGATGCGACAAGACGTAAGAAGATTGCTGCTAACCATAGCTGTACGCACCTTCTGGATCGTGCACTTCGTGAAATTCTCGGTACTCATGTTGAGCAGAAGGGTTCTTTCGTATGCGACAAGAACTTCCGCTTTGACTTCTCTCATTTTGAGAAACTCTCTGAAGAGCAGATAGTTGCAGTAGAGCATCGTGTTAATGAACTTATTAGGGAGAACTACCAGCTTGAGGAGAAAAGGGACGCAACCATGGAAGAGGCTATCGGAATGGGAGCCATTGCATTGTTCGGCGAGAAATACGGTGACCGCGTCAGGGTTGTCAAGTTCGGGCCAAGCGTTGAACTATGTGGAGGATGCCATACATCCGCTACTGGCAATATCGGACTATTCAAGATTGTGAGTGAATCCGCCATAGCTGCCGGTATTAGAAGAATTGAGGCTGTGACAGGAGAAGAGGCGGAGACCTATGTATATGGACTTCAGGAACTTGTAAAGACAGCTCGTTCCCTCTTCAATAATGTTCCGGATCTTGCAGGCGCCATAAGGCACCTGATTGAGGACAATGCCACCTACAAGAAGCAGGCTGAAGAGTTCGCCAAGCAGAAGGCGGCTGAGTTTGCTAAGCTACTTGCATCAAGGGCAAGAGATGTTAATGGTGTGAAACTCATATCAGTGGCTGGAGCCGACCTGACGGCTGATGCAGATCCTACTTTCCTTAGAAATGCCGCTTTGGCACTTCAGAAAGAACTTCAGAATACTGCGCTCGTGGCTGCTTTTACTTATGATGGTAAGCCTCAGCTGCTTCTTATGTATTCTGATGACCTGGTAGCGAAAGGAAAGAATGCAGGAAAGGACATCCGTGAAGCTGCCAAGTTTATTCTTGGAGGTGGCGGCGGTCAGCCTGGACTTGCTTCTGCAGGTGGAAAAGATGCTTCCGGCCTTGATAAGGCTATGGAAACACTCGTATCGGTAGCCACAAGCTAAATCTGTTTCGGCGGGATGAAGAAACTGGACCGTTTCATAGTCAAGTCATTTGTCGCTCCTTTCGTGGCGACACTTGTCGTGGTGGTCTTCATTCTTCTTCTTCAGTTCCTGTGGGTTTACATCGATGAACTCGTAGGAAAGGGACTTGGTATGGCGGTGATATTGGAGTTCATGATGTGGGCTTCTTGTACCGTGATGCCGCTTGCCCTTCCGCTTGCCACCCTGCTTTCGTCGGTGATGGTAATCGGGCAAATGGCGGAGAACAAGGAACTTCTGGCTATCAAGGCATCTGGAGTCCCGTTCTCAAGGATTATTGCCCCTCTTATAGTGTGCAGTGCTGTCATTGCCATCAGTGCCTTCTTCATAGGCGATAGGTTGGTTCCAAAAGCCTATGCGGAGATCTACACTATGCGCGATGATATATTGAACACTAAGAATGAAATCAAAATACCATCTGGAGTCTTCTACGACGGCATAGAAGGATATACTATAAGAGTGGACGAGCAAAACAAGAAGTCCAAAATGCTTTATGGGGTTGTTGTCTATGACCATGGAAATGGGGGTAACACTTCTGTAACGTTCGCGGACTCTGCGCTCATAAAAATTTCAAAGGGGAAGGATTATCTTACATTTAGTATGTATGATGGTTCTAACTATCAGGAAACCAATTCTATACGATATGCGGATACTACTCTGACCCTACAGCACATCGATTTCAGCCGTCAGGAACTCGTTATTCCTCTTAAGAATTACAAGTTCGAGAAGTCTGATACCGTAAGGTTTGAGGATGCGGCCAAGTCCATGAGTGTTCGACTTCTCAAGCATCAGAGTGACTCCCTTCACCATCGAATAGATTCTCTTGATGCAGTTCACTACGACAATGCCAGGAGGTCTACCATTTTCTTTCTTGGCAGGCAGCTTGACACTGCATTCAGAGACGACAGCCGCCAACTCTTCGAGGATCCTGGCTACCTTAAGTGGGGAACACTTGAGGATAAGGCAAGTGGTATTAAAAAGGCTTCCGAGAGCGCTGAACGCTTCAGTTCGGAGATTAATTCGTATAAGTTTAACGTGTATGAGGAAGAGTTCTACGTCCGTCGTGACGATATAGAACTGTTTAAGAAATTCGCTCAAGCCCTGGCCTGTTTTATCCTGTTTTTTATCGGAGCCCCAGTTGGTGCGCTGGTGAGAAAGGGCGGACTTGGCACAGGTGCTATAGTTTCCGTGCTTTTCTTCGTGCTTTATTGGGTGGTAGATATTACTGGGAGCAAACTTGCTACCAACGGTGCCATTGGTGCGGTAGTTGGCGCTTTTGCATCATCTGCGGTACTGATCCCAATAGGGGCCTTCCTTACGTGGTGCGCAATAAAAGATTCTGATATGTTTAATATGGATCAGATAAAAGTCAAGTGGAGAAGGTTTAAGAGCAAGGTCTCAAGATTCTTCAGACCAGTCCGTATAGTGTATATGGGTACTCCGGAGTTCGCTGTTGAACCTCTTGATAGGCTTATCAAGAATGGGTATAACGTGGTAGGTGTGGTGACTGTCGCCGATAAGCCGAGCGGACGTGGACTCAAAGTTAATGAGAGTGCCGTAAAGCAATATGCCATCGCTCATGGCATTCCGGTGCTCCAGCCTGTGAAGCTCAAGGATCCGGAGTTCCTGGATGCCCTTCGCGCCTGGAAAGCGGACATGTTCGTGGTGGTGGCTTTCAGAATGCTTCCTCAAGAGGTGTGGAGTATGCCGCGGATGGGTACATTTAACCTTCATGCTGCTCTTTTGCCACAATATAGGGGTGCTGCTCCTATCAACTGGGCCGTTATCAATGGAGAGAAGATGACAGGCGTCACTACTTTCATGATTGATAAAGACATAGACACCGGTGGCATAATATATCGTCAGGAGTGCAAAATTGCTCCAGATGATACTGCCGGGGATGTTCACGATAAGCTGATGAATATTGGTGCGGATTTGGTAGTGCAGACCGTAGAGGGACTTATTCAGGGTAACGTCGAGACGCGTGTTCAAAGGTCCTTTATACAAGGGTCGGAGGTGCTCAAGCCTGCTCCGAAGCTTACTAAAGAGCTGTGCCGTATTGATTGGAGTCGCTCATCTGGAGAAATTTACAATCTTATACGTGGATTGAGTCCATATCCGACGGCATTTACAGAGCTCATGTCTGAGGATGGTACTGTCCAATCGCTTAAGATATACAAGGCCGAGAAAGTGGATATGAGAGGAACTCCTGGGGAGATACTTACTGATGGAAAGACATTTTTTGCCATCGCTACAAGTGACGGTGCTATCAGCCTGAAGGAACTGCAGCTTGCCGGCAAGAAGAGGATGGATGTAAAGTCTTTCCTGCTCGGCTTTCGTGATGCGGATAAATATAAGGTGAATAAAGTATGTTAAGGAAAATCAGAATTGTCCTTGCCGCCGTATTCGTGGTCGGAATAACCCTTCTGCTGTGCGGAATTGGAGGTCAGTGGTGGGGATGGATGGCTAAACTTCAGTTTCTGCCGTCTTGTATGGCCCTTAATCTTGTGGCAGTAGTTTCGATTCTACTGCTTACTTTCGTCTTCGGTCGCCTTTATTGCTCTGTTATATGCCCTTTAGGCGTATTTCAAGATGTGGTTATCGCCCTAAGACGATTTGCTGATAAAGTCTCCCTCAAGAGACGTGCCTCCAAGATGAAGAAGATGAAGGCTAAAGGTCAGAATCCGGCCTCTGTGGGAAAGGTTCATACGTGCAGTTTCTCATATAGAAAGGAGAACCGGCTTGTTAGGGCTTTCTTCTTGGTTCTCGCTTTAGTAGGTGTCATTACCAGCTTGCAGTTCTTCCTTGTCCTTCTTGCACCATATAGCGCTTATGGTAGGATGGTTCACACTGTAGTGGGACTCTCCGAGGGGCAGAGTATTGCTCCGGCTCTTATTGTGACTTCTGCTGTGACTTTTGTGGTGGTGACAGTGTTGGCTTGGATGTACGGACGTGCATATTGCAATAATATATGCCCGGTTGGCACGGTTCTGAGTCTTGTATCAAGGTTCTCTTTGATGCGGCCTGTGATCGACGAGGGAAAGTGCATATCCTGCAAACGTTGTGTGAAAAAATGCAAGTCTTCATGTATTGATGGGGATGCACATAAGGTGGACATGAGCCAGTGTGTAGTCTGCTTTGATTGTATTGATAACTGCGCCGAGGGTGCTATCCATTATAAGTTTGTAGGCTTTAAAGGTTTGGGAAAGAATAGGCCTAAAGGGGCTGATGCTCCAGCGGATAAGTCGCGTAGGGCATTTTTGTCCACTGCTGCCGTGGTAGGGTCATCACTCGCCGTGCAGGCTCAGAATAAGCGTCTTGACGGAGGACTCGCTATCGTTGAGGACAAGCAGGTTCCAGAGCGTCGGGAGAGAATTGTTCCTCCTGGAGCACAGGGGATCAGACATTTTTATGATAGGTGTACCGGATGCCAGTTGTGCGTAAGTAACTGCCCGAATGGTGTGCTTCGCCCGTCTACGGATCTTGAGCATTTCCTTCAGCCAATGATGGGCTACGAGAATGGATTCTGCCGCCCGGAGTGTACGGTGTGCAGCTCGATATGCCCCGCTGGTGCTATTCTTCCTGTGAAGAAGGAGGAAAAGCTTCTTGTCAAGATTGGCACTGCAAGGGTTAACCTGGATTTGTGTCTGGCTCATAAGGGAGAAGCAGGATGCGGGAACTGTGCCCGCCATTGTCCTTCTGGGGCTATCAGAATGGTGCGTGGTGAGGACGGCAAGCGTATGCCGGTGGTGAATGAGGAACAGTGTATCGGATGCGGCGCATGCGAGTATCTGTGCCCAGCGAGACCGATAAGTGCAATTACCGTGGACGGAATATCCACTCATATTGTGAAATAGCGTATGGACAGAAGAGAATTTTTGAAGAAAGCCGGACTCGGTGCAGCTGTTCTTGGAATGGGCGCTTGTGCTCCGCGCGTACTGAAAGACGAGGACGACAAGAGTGAGACTGTTCCTGATGGAAAAGTTGTCAGCCATTATGATGGAGTGGGGCTGCTTGGATATGGATGTATGCGGTGGCCAGTGGTGAAAGGCGAAGCTGGACGTTCTCATATTGATCAGGACGAGGTTAATGCTCTGGTGGACTACGCTTTGGAGCATGGTGTCAATTATTTTGACACGTCACCAGTGTACCTTGAAGGTGATAGCGAGAGGGCGACTGCTCAGGCGTTGAACTGGCATCCGCGCAGTGAGTGGCTTCTTGCAACCAAACTTTCCAACTTCTCGGATTTTAGTTATGACAATTCCGTGAAGATGTATCGCAAGTCGCTTGAAATCTTCAATACGGATCACGTTGATTATTATCTCCTTCACGCCTTGAGCGGTGGGGATGACTTCAGAAGAAGGTTTGGCGATACCGGCATTATGGATTTTCTCCTTAAGGAAAGGGATGCGGGGCATATCCACAATCTTGGGTTTTCGTTTCATGGTCCGGAGAGCGGATTCAATGAACTGATGGCCCTTCATGAGAAATATCATTGGGATTTCGTCCAGATACAGATGAATTACGTGGACTGGACTCATGCTGGAAAAGGGAACGCTAGCGCGAAATTTCTTTATAATGAGTTGGACAGCAGAGAGATACCTATTATTATCATGGAGCCGCTTCGTGGAGGGAGGCTCGCTGATCTTCCTGCTGCGCTTTCGGACGAATTGAAGGCCCGTGACCCACAGAGTTCTCTTGCTTCATGGGCGTTCAGATTTGTCGGGAGTTTCCCTCGTGTCAAATGCGTGCTGAGCGGTATGACATATATGAATCATCTTCAAGACAACCTGTCCACGTTCATCGGTTTTAAACCGCTCGACGAAGAAGAAAAGGAATTTCTTGAAATTACTGCAGAGAAGATGGAAAATTACCCGCTTGTGCGCTGCACCGGGTGTCAGTATTGTATGCCTTGCCCGTATGGAATCAATATTCCAGCCATTTTTAAGTTCTATAATGATAATGTCAATGCCGGAACGTATGTGGTGAGCAAGGAACAACAGGGGTATGCAAGAACTCGCCGCAAGTATCTTCTTGCGTATGATAAGGCTATCCCTAGTGTGCGGCAGGCCGACCACTGCATTTCCTGTGGCCGTTGCGTTCCTGCCTGCCCTCAGAAGATAGCCATCCCGAGGGAACTCAGGCGCATTGACAACTATATTGAGACACTTAAGAGAGAAGACTTTCAGTAAGGCATGTCGAAGTACGTCTACAATCCGGATACATTGATGTATGAGGTAAAGAAAGAAAAGAAACACCTCAAGCGTCTATATTTAGTACTGCTTGTCGCAGCGCTACCGGGTGTAGTGTATTTCTATTTCTGGCTATACGTATCGGTCTTTAAGTTTGAACTTCCAAAGACTTCTTACCTCAAGCGGAAACATGCTGCATGGGAAGCACAGATGGATATCCTTGATAGGCAGATGGACCTGTACGAGCAGACCCTTGCTGGTATTGAGCAGAGAGACGATGATGTGTATCGTTCCATTTACGGACTTTCTCCTATCCCGGAGCCGGTCAAGAATGCTGGTATAGGTGGAGCCAACCGGTATTCTGAGCTTGAAAGACTGGACGCCAATTCCAAGTTGAAGAAGTCTATATATCGACTGGATGCGCTCTCGAAACGCACCTATATCCGAAGCCGTGCCCTGGATGAAGTTTATGAAATGTCTCTCAATGAGGGAGATATGATTTCCTGTGTCCCGAACATGCCTCCTCTTATGACTACAAAGGGCAATTTCCGGCTTTCCAGTTCGTTCGGCCTACGCGTGGACCCTGTGTATGGTGGCGCTGAACGTCATGGCGGACAGGATTTTGCCGCTGCTAATGGAACCCCTGTCTATGTGACTGGTGACGGTGTGGTGGAAAAGGTGTCATACCAGTTCAGAGGATATGGCAATGAAATACTGGTTGATCACGGATATGGATATAAGACCCGCTATGCGCACTTGAATACCATAGAGGTTACCCAAGGGATGAAAGTGTCTAGAGGGGAAAGGATTGGCTCGGTGGGCAATACAGGAAAATCTACCGGATATCATCTTCACTACGAGGTGATATATCGTGGAGAAAGGAAGAATCCGCTCAATTTTATGGATCTTGACATGCCGGCTACGGAATATGCCGCCATCATCAACAGGCAGGGGAGTGAGTCTTCTGTCGGGAAGCGCTCAAGTACCATGGATTTGCTGAGGAGGAGCAGAAAGAACGATGAATAGGAAGGTTTTTGAATATGATTCCGTGAGCCTCGGACTTGGAAAGGTCAAACGAAAGGTAGGAAAGACCTTGCTCTGGGTTCTGGTGTATGTCATGGTTACGGTGACCATGACTGTGCTTGCTTATGGTGTTTTCTCTATCTTCTTCCGGACGGATGTGGAGAAACAGCTTAGCCGTGAAATAAAGATGTACGAGCAGCTTTTTCCGTCGCTGGTTCCGGAGGAACGGAATGTGGGGGAGGCGATAGCGGCGCTCCAATATAAGGATAACCGTATCTATGAGCAGGTTTTCCACTCTGAGGCCCCTGCGGCTGATCCTATGTCAGGCCTTGATATTTTCTTCGCGTCGGACACTATTCCCCAGATTGAACTGTATTCTTACACGTTGAATAAGTCGGACAGTCTGCTGTCAGTGTCTTCTAAGGTTGAGGAAGCATTCATGAAAATATTTGATGTGCTTTCGGACAGCCTTTCCGTAATACCTCCTATGACAATTCCTGTCAGTGACGTGACATATTCGCAGGTAGGAGCGTCTGTAGGGAAGAAGATGGATCCTTTCTACAAGGCGTATGTCTTTCATGAGGGGTTGGATATACTTGTCCCAAGAGGTAGCGATGTGCACGCCACAGGTGATGGTACGGTGCTTTCGGTTAAAAACTCCAAGAAATTCGGCCGCACTGTAGAGATCGAGCATGAAGGCGGGTACCGCACATCTTATTCCCATCTTGAAACTGTAAGCGTAAAGGCTGGTCAGAGGGTCGGCCGCGGAGATGTGATAGCTACTGTGGGTATGAGCGGAAAATCATTTGCACCTCATTTGCACTACGAACTTACGCATGATGGGCGTTTGCTGGATCCTGTTCATTATCTCTTTGCTTCTGTTACACCTGCGGATTATGCTAATATGCTTTATATGGCTGTAAATACCATGCAATCAATGGATTAAGATATGGAAAAGCTTTATTACCCGATTGGAGACGTGGCGAAGATCCTTGGTGAGCAAGTATCGCTGGTAAGATTCTGGAATGAGAGTTATCCTGGACTGTTTTCATCCAAGCGCACACCTAAAGGGACTCGCATATATCTCCAGAAAGACGTGGAAACGTTTCGTCAGCTCCATTACCTTGTTAAAGACAAAGGGATGACGTTGGATGGTGCAGTGAGGCAGCTCCGCTCGGATAGAGCATCCGTGGATGCGAGAGTTAAGGCGATTGATAGCCTTAAGTCTATACGCGCTCAACTTTCAGATATCAAGAAGTCGCTCAAATGATATGGATTCAAAAAAAATTCATAACTTTGCGTTTTATATATCAAAGAATAAAATAAATAATAGATATGGCCACCATCAAGAAAATAGCAAACGTCCCGACTCCTATCGATGAGCGCGAGACATTCGTGTCCCTCCGCAAGAATTTCGCGGACAATGAGCAGCTTGCACAGGAGAAACTGAAGACCCTATACGAGCTTCAGAATACTGATATTGAGATTGACAAGCTCCTTCAACTCCGTGGTGAACTTCCAGAGGAAGTGTCCGCTCTTGAGGCTGAAGTGGAGTCTCTTAAGTCCAAGAAAGAGCGTCTGGAGCAGATGATTGAGGGTTACAATCAGGGAATAGAAAATGACAAGAAGCACATTGACGAGCTTGACAAAGAGATTGAGGAGTATCGCAAGAAACTTGAGAATATCTCTAATAGCCGGGAATATGATTCTGTAAACAAAGAGCTTGAGAATCAAGGACTTCTTCGCGCTATTTCAGAGAAGAACATTCGTGAGGCCCGTGAGACCATTGACGCTCGCCGTCAGGACATTGATCGCATCAATGACCGTATAGCTATTCGTGAGGCTGACCTTGAGGCTAAAAAAGAGGAGCTTGCTACCATTACAGAGTCTACTGCTCCTCAAGAGAAGGAACTTACAGCAAGACGTGAGGCATTCACTTCAAAGCTTGACGAGCGTACCCTAAGTGCGTACGAGCGTATCCGTAAGAGCACGCACAATCATCTCGCTGTGGTAAGCCTTTTCCCTAAGAACGATGATGGTACCTACGGAGATGCTTGTGGAGGCTGCTTCCACACCATTACACCTCAGAGACTGATTGATATTGCATCCGGGAAGAAGCTTGTCATCTGCGAGCATTGCGGACGCATTATTGTTAACCCAGAAATATAATATTCAAGGAGATGCCGTCCAAAAGACCTTCTTCTTCCAAGAAAAGCGAGACAGTCAATTTCGAGACTCTCGGTCAAGAGCTTGGCAACAAGCCGCCTCAGGCCACGGATGTGGAGGAGGCGGTTTTGGGTGCTATGTTGCTTGAGCCTGAGTGTGTTGACTTGGCGATGGAAGAGCTTGTTCCTTCCTGCTTCTATGATCCTAAGCATAGGATGATTTTTGAAGCCATGAGCTCACTGGTCACGGAACATACGTCCGTGGATATCATCACTGTCAGCAACAAGCTTAAGGAGAACGGAACTCTCGAGGATGTAGGAGGCCCCGTTGCGTTGGTCAATCTCTCGCAGCGTGTGGGCTCTGCGGCACATATTGAATATTATACCAAGATACTCAAGCAGAAGACTATACAGAGAGATCTTATCTCTGCGTCATACACCATACTCAAGGAAGCCTATGATGACTCTATCAAGGTAGATGACCTCATAGATGGAGCACAAACAAAGATTTACAATGCCATTCAGAGCAACATCAGGAATGAGGTGCAGGATATAGGAAGTCTCATCAATGTTGCCATGAACGACATACAGCGCAAGCAGGACAGTAACGGACTTAATGGTGTGCCGTCTGGCTTTGTCAGTTTGGATACGGTTACCATGGGGTGGCAGCCGTCGGATCTCATCATTTTGGCTGCGCGCCCGTCTGTAGGAAAAACTGCATTCTCTCTCAACCTTGCTAGAAATGCTGCGGTGGATCATCACATGCCAGTGGCATTCTTCTCGCTGGAGATGGCTGCCATCCAGCTTGTGAACCGTCTTATTACATCCGAGTCTGGGCTTCATCCTGATAAAATTAAAGGTGGTGCTAAACTTGAAGACTACGAGTGGCAGCAGCTTGAGTATAAGCTCAAGGCTCTTTCTAAGGCACCTCTGTACATAGACGATACTCCAGGACTTCCGCTTATGGAATTCCGTACCAAGGCAAAGAGCCTTGTCAAGAACAAGGGCGTCAGACTTATTATCATAGACTACCTTCAGCTTATTCAAGGACCGGCTGAACTTCGAGGAATGCGTGAGCAGGAGGTCGCCGCCATATCAAGGACACTTAAGGCTACGGCCAAGGAATTGAATGTCCCGATAATAGCTTTGTCTCAGCTATCACGTCAGGCTGTAACGCGTCAGGGAGGCGGTGGAAAGCCGCAACTTTCGGACCTTAGAGAGTCAGGGTCTATTGAGCAGGATGCCGATATGGTGATTTTTATTCACCGTCCTGATTATGTGGGGCTCAGTGAAAATGAGGGAGACAAGGAAAAGACGGAAATTATAATCGCCAAGCACAGAAATGGTGAAACCATGGATATTTCCATGAGATTTAAGGGCGAGCAGCTCAAGTTTGTCGAACTTGACGATGCTCTTGATGTGAAGGCCACATCCATGGAATCTGCTATGAATAATGCCGTTCCTGACGAAGATGAATGGAGCCGCTTATGAGAAAGCACAGTCAAGATAGTATTTCCCACCGCGGACGTGTGGTGGAGGTTACGCCTGAGTTTACCTCTGTGGAGATAATCTCAGAGTCTGCTTGTGCATCGTGTCATGCCAGATCACTCTGCGGACTTGGTGAGGCCAAGACTAAGCTTGTCCAGATTCCCACCTCCGCATATCTCAACATATCGGAAGGAGATGAGGTGGATGTCGTCCTAAGTGCTTCCATGGGTCATAAGGCCGTCTGGATAGCTTATGTGATTCCTTTTGTTATACTTATAGCAGTGCTTCTTATCTTATCTGGATGCGGATTCTCCGAGCTGGTGAGTGGATTAGCTGCGATTGCCTGCGTGCTCCTGTACTATGTTGTAGTGTGGTTTATGCGTGGGAAGTTGAAAAACGAATATATTTTTAACATTAAAAAATAATGACAAACACTGTAATTCTGACTGTCGTGATTCTTACCGTGCTTGGACTTGTGCTTGCACTCATACTCTTTTGGGTGGCCAAGAAGTTCAAGGTGGAGGAGGATCCCCGTATCGACGAAGTGGAGAAGGTGATGCCAGGAGCCAACTGCGGCGGTTGCGGATTTGCCGGCTGTCGCGCGTTTGCGGATGCTGCCGTCAAGGCTGGCAATCTTGATCATCAGTTCTGCCCGGTGGGCGGTAATGAGACCATGAAGAAAGTGGCGTCCATACTTGGTATTGAAGTGGCGGAAAAGGCTCCTCAGGTGGCCGTTGTCCGCTGCAACGGAACTTGTGAAAACAGGCCTCGTGTCAATGTCTATGACGGCGTTCAGTCCTGTAAGGTGAAGTCAGCTCTATACAGTGGAGACACTCTCTGCTCATTCGGCTGTGTCGGCTGTGGTGACTGTACGACTGTCTGCGCGTTTGGAGCCATATCTATGAATCCTCTAACTGGGCTGCCTGTGGTGGATGAGACCAAGTGTACCGCTTGTGGAGCATGTGCCAAAGCCTGTCCTAAAGGCGTCATAGAGCTTCGCAACGTGGGTACTACCCTTAAGAATAACCGAAGGGTATATGTCAGCTGCATCAATAAGGACAAGGGCGGCGTGGCACGCAAGGCTTGCACTGCTGCCTGCATCGGCTGTGGCAAGTGTGCCAAGGTGTGCAAGTTCGATGCTATCACCATTGAGAATAATGTTGCCTATATCGACTACACCAAGTGCAAAGCCTGTGGGCAGTGCTATTTTGAGTGTCCGACAGGTGCAATCCATGTGGTGAACTTTACCCCTAAGAAAGTGGAACCGAAACCGGCACCTGCTCCAGTAGCAGCTCCGGTAGAGAAAAAGGAGGCTTCCAATGAATAAACTTACATTCTCCATCGGAGGTATTCATCCGAATGACAGTAAAATATCACGTGACTGCAAGATAGAAGTCTTGCCGTTGCCTCAGACAATGTATGTCTCCATGGCGCAGCATCTCGGTGCACCGGCTAAGCCAGTCGTGGCTGTCGGGGACAAGGTCAAGACGGGACAGGTGATTGCCGAGCCTGGCGGATTTATTTCCGCCTTCGTACATTCGCCTGCGAGCGGTACCGTAAAGAGCATCGCTCCACGAAAGGATCTTGCCGGTAATAATGTCATGCATATAGAGATTGCAGTGGAAGGGGACGAATGGGCTGAAGGCATAGACCTTTCAGATACATTGGCCACCACTATTCCTGAGGACAGAAATTTTATACTTGACAGGATCAAGTCCAACGGCGTGGTTGGACTCGGTGGAGCCACTTTCCCTTGCCATGTTAAGCTTAATCCGGCTCCAGGAAAGGTGGCCGAGTGCCTTATTCTCAACGGTGCAGAATGCGAACCTTTCCTTACCAGTGACTTCCGTATCATGGTGGAGCGTCCTCGCGAGATAGTGATAGGTGCGGCCATAATGCAGAAAGTCCTCGGATGTAGATGTGTCATCGGTATTGAAGAGAACAAGCCTGAGGCTATAGAGGCCATGCGCAAAGCTGTAAGTGAACTTGGCTATTCCAATATGGAAGTAGCGGTTCTCAAAAAACGCTATCCTCAGGGCGGGGAGAAGCAGCTTATTGACGCTGTACTGCATCGTCAGGTGAAATCTGGATGCCTTCCTATTGATGCTGGTGCCGTGGTCCAGAATGTAGCTACGTCTCTTGCCGTATATGAGGCCGTACAGAAGAATATGCCTCTGATTACCAATGTTCTTACCATTACAGGCAACTGCCTTCCAGTGGAGAAGCAGCACAACTATAAGTTCCGTATTGGAATGCCTCTCAGTTACATTGTGGAGCAAGCCGGAGGAGTCCCTCAGGACGCTGCCAAACTGGTGAGCGGTGGTCCTATGATGGGTAAGGCCATCTGTAATCTTGATGCTGCTACTGTCAAGGGATCGTCATCAGTACTCTATCTTGACGAAGCATCTACCAAGCGCAAGCCTCAGAGTAACTGTATTCGTTGTGGAAAATGCGCGGATGCTTGTCCTATGGGACTTGAACCATTCCTGCTTTTCCGCCTTATCAAGGCTGCAAATACTGAGGCGCTTGAGAAAAATGCCATACAGGACTGCATAGAGTGCGGTTGCTGTTTGTATAGTTGTCCTGCCAATATTCCTCTGCTGGATATGATTCGTCCGGCAAAGGGTCAGGTCCTGGGAATAATCCGTGCCCGTGCGGCTGCTGCAAAGGCTGCCGCCGAAGGTGCAAAAAAGTAATCGGATATGAGCAATTATCTTGTTTCACCATCACCACATCTCCATTCTGCTACAAGTACGCAGACTATCATGAGAGATGTCATAATCGCTCTCACTCCGGCGATACTGGTGTCAGTGCTTTTCTATGGATGGGCGGAACTTCTTGTTCTGGCCGTCAGTGTTGTAGCCTGCGTTCTCACCGAGTGGGTTGTGACCAAGTATATGATGAAGAAACCTTCCACGATAGCCGACCTTTCGGCCGTGGTGACAGGACTTCTTCTTGCCATGAACCTCCCTGCCTCTACGCCTTGGTGGGTAGTGCTTATCGGTGCTGTCTTTTCCATTGGTGTCGTAAAGATGACATTCGGAGGCCTCGGACAAAACCTCTTTAACCCGGCCATTACTGGACGTGTCTTCCTGCTTATCTCATTCCCGACCTACATGACCGATTGGTCTATGACCAAAGGCTTCGTGCCGTCTGTGGATGCTGTATCTGGAGCCACTCCTTTAAGTGCTCTTAAGGAGGCCCTCAAGTCTGGGTCAACTATCTCGGATTTCCTTGCTGACAAGGGCCTTACCATGACACAACTTATACAAGACCTTGGTGCTTCTGCCGGAGAAATTTCAAGCATCGCGCTTCTTGCCGGATTCGTTTACCTTCTTGTTCGTAGGGTTGTTAAGCCTTGGATTCCACTCAGTATCATAGCTACGGTTGCCGTTATTTCCGGTATTTTCAGTGCTGTTAATCCTGAGATTTACACGGGGCCGGTATTTAACATCTTTACTGGTGGTATGATTCTCGGTGCATGCTTTATGGCTACTGATTACGTGACTTCGCCTATGAGTACGCTCGGTGGGGTTGTTTATGGTATCGGTATCGGTGTAATAGTAATGATGATTCGTTATTTCGGAGCCTATCCAGAGGGAATGTCTTTCGCAATTCTTATTATGAACTGCACTGTCCCTCTTCTCAACAATTGGTTCCATGGTAAAAAATATGGGAGGGCATAGATATGGCAGCTAAATCTACACTTGTCAATATGGTCGCTTGCCTATCTGTTGTGTGCCTTATCTGCTCGGCCGTTCTTGCTGGAACGTATGCTATGACGGTAGATCCGATTGCTAAGGCACAACAGGCTAAGACCGACGCCTCCATCGCCAAGGTGCTTCCGGAGTTTTCCGCAAGCCCGGTTGAAAGCAGCATTGCTGTAAACGGTACGGAGTACAGGTATTATAGAGCTGAGGGCTCTGGATATGCTGTGATTTCCAATGTCGTTGGATTCGGAGGACCGTTGAGTGTAATGGTAGGTATTGAAGAAGACGGTACCATTCACAATACGGCCGTACTTTCGCACAGTGAGACACCGGGTCTTGGTGCGAAATGTCAGACCGATGAGGGATTCCTCGGGCAGTTCCGCGGATTTTCTCCTCAGGAAAAGACTCTCAAGGTTACTAAGGACGGAGGAGATGTGGATGCAATCACTGCTTCTACTATTACCTCAAGAGCATATACGCTTGCCATTGCCAATGCGGTGGAAGTATACAAAGCTATCATAATGAATGGAGGAGAAAGCCATGAGTAATAGCAAATTTTCGCTCGTCACAGCCGGGCTCATAAGGAATAACCCGACATTTGTGCTTGTTCTCGGAATGTGTCCGACGCTTGCCACCACAACTTCTGCTCTCAACGGACTTGAGATGGGACTTGCTACTCTCTTTGTGCTCGTCTTGAGCAATATGGCCATTTCACTGATTGCACCTATAGTTCCGGATAAAGTCAGGATCCCTGTCTATATCGTGGTTATTGCGACATTTGTGACTGTTCTTCAGCTCCTTATGCAAGCTTTTGTGCCGTCAGTATATGACACCCTCGGATTGTTTATTCCACTCATTGTGGTGAACTGTATTGTACTTGGCCGCGCTGAAGCCTTTGCCAACAAGAACTCTGTCGGTGCTTCGGCTCTTGACGGTCTTGGCGTGGGACTTGGGTTTACGTTGTCGCTTACAGTCATCGGTATTGTGAGGGAGATCCTCGGAAGCGGGTCGGTTTTCGGATGGAAATTTATCCCTGGAGACGGTATCCTTGCTTTCGTCATGGCGCCGGGTGCATTTATTGCCCTGGGCTACCTTATGGTTCTTTTCAATAAGTATCTTGCTAAAAAATAAGCTTGTAGTATGGAATATTTGCTTATAATCATTTCCGCGATATTTGTCAATAATATCCTTCTCTCCCAGTTTCTTGGTATCTGTCCGTTTCTGGGGGTATCCAACAAGCTTTCCACAGCGGTGGGAATGTCCGGAGCGGTATGCTTCGTTATTACTCTGTCCACAGTGGTTACCTATCTGCTCAATCAGTATCTTCTTGTTCCTTTTGGGCTTACTTTCCTCCAGACCATTTCTTTCATCCTGGTTATAGCTGCCCTTGTGCAGATGGTGGAGATTATTCTTAAGAAGATCAGTCCTTCACTTTATCAGGCCCTCGGAATATTTCTTCCTCTGATTACTACCAACTGTGCCGTGCTCGGTGTGGCTATTACTGTGGTAACAAAGGAATTTACATTCGGAGGAGCACCTGCGATGCTTAACCTCGGACAGGCTACGGTATATGCCGCTGCGACAGCGCTCGGCTATGGACTTGCCATGTGTCTATTTGCAGGTCTACGTGAGCATCTTTCTATGAATGACGTTCCGAAACCATTCAAAGGTCTTCCTATTGCCCTCATCACTGCGGGTATTATGGCAATGGCTTTTCTTGGCTTTTCGGGCATAGTTTAACTTTTTATATAAGTGTTATGAAGAAATTCATTCTTGTAGCTTTCGCTACTCTCGCTCTTGCCGGTGCGGCAATGGCGCAGCCACGTGCTCTTGGTGTACGTGCAACTTGGGGCGCTGAGGTTTCCTACCAGCACAGCGTAAACTCTAACTTCGTTGAGGCTGACCTCGGCCTTTTTGGAAATGGATTCTATCTTACTGGAGTATATGACTTCATCTTTGCTTCTGCAGATGGATTTAATTTCTATGCTGGCCCTGGTGCACAGCTCGGTTTCTACAATGGTGTCAATGATGAGGGCAATAATGTTCTCAAGATGGGTGCCGGCATTGTAGGCCAGGTTGGTGCTGAGTACAACTTCCCTTCAATTCCTCTCGGACTTTCTCTCGATTGGAGACCAGGCTTCAGCTTCACTGGCGCAGGCTTCGGTTGGCAGGGCTTCGCTCTTGGTATCAGATACAGATTCTAAAGGGCATCCCGATACTGCTTTTGTATTCGGGAAATACACTGACCTCTTGGATGAGGGCTACGAAGAGATCGGCCTTTGGGTCGGTCTCTTCTTGTATGTTATGAAGTGTAGTCAAATTTGACTATATTTGCGGTATATGGGATTTTTTAATTTATTTGGTGACAGCGAGCACCGCGTTTTCAATTATAAGCCGATATATTACAATCTGGAAGAGGATGAACGCCGTCGGAAATTTGGTTCTGTGGATGGCACTCTTGAAAAGGAGAAAAAGGATGGAACGTATGTTCCGGGCTCGTATATCAAGGGCTCTCTGCGTGATGGTCATTACCAGAGCACGCGCGAACACATGAAGAAAACGCAGGTTATTATCGGAATTATTTCCATGATTCTGATAGTTGCCGTGCTTTATTTTATAGCCAAATTCTACTCGCTTCTATAGGGATGGGCAAGTTAAAGGTTCTTCCGGCACAACTATCTAATATGATTGCTGCGGGGGAAGTGGTCCAGAGGCCTTCTTCGGTAGTGAAAGAGTTGGTGGAGAATGCTGTGGATGCCAGTGCGACACAGGTTAGCGTAATTATTGAGGATGCTGGACGCACTCTTATTCAGGTCATCGACAATGGTGTGGGCATGAGCCCCGCTGATGCCGTCTTGTGCTTTGAGCGTCATGCCACCTCCAAAATCGCTACTCCTGAAGATTTGTCGGATATCATTACGTACGGATTCCGTGGTGAAGCGCTTGCAAGCATTGCAGCTGTCGCTGAAGTCACGCTTAAGACACGAAGAGCTCAGGATGACACTGCGGTGCAGGTTAAGATTGGCGGGGGTGGTCAGACTAAGACAGCTTCTGTTGCTGCTCCTGTTGGGTCTAATTTTGCTGTACGGAACCTCTTTTTCAATACCCCGGCAAGACGTAAATTCCTCAAAAGCGATAATATAGAATTTCGTCATATTGTGGAGGAATTCACAAGAGTTGCGATTACTCGTCCGGATGTATCCTTCTCACTTACTCATAACGGGAGGGAAGTGTATGTCTTGAATAAGGCCAAGTCGCTTAAATTCAGGATAATGGATCTGCTTGGAAGTTCTGTGGTCTCTGATGTCGTGGACCTGGATACCAAGACTGCCGAGGTGGAGGTGAGCGGATTCCTTGGCCGTCCGGATACTGCCAGAAAGACGCAGGGGAACCAATTCTTTTTTGTCAACGGCAGATTCTTCCGAAGTGCGTATTTCCACAAGGCCGTGATGAAAGCTTACGAGGGGCTTATCCCTGATGGTGTGACGCCGGCGTATTTCATATTTCTCGAAACTGATCCGCACACCATAGACGTCAATGTTCATCCGACTAAGACTGAGGTCAAGTTTGAGGATGATTCGGTGATATTCCAGCTTCTGTACGCGTGCGTCAGGGAGACACTGGGAAAGAATAGCTTCGGCGCAAGTATTGACTTTGACTCTGATGGCGCCGTGGAACTGCCTAAGCTCAGCAGCCATTTCGGAGAGTATCTTGGCAATAGCGCTCCGGAGATTGGCGCCGACCCTACGTTTGATCCGTTCAGTATTCACTCAGACGGGCAGTCTTTCTCTGACGTGGCTGATTTGGGCGGTGGCGGATCTATCGACTCTGTGCATGATGCTGGGTCGGGCTTTACCAGACATAATTATGTGGATGAGTCCCAAGACTATGGCAAGTTGTTTGAGCAGAGAATTGCTCCATCTTCAAGGACGCTGACCGTGCAGGGAAAGTACATCATCACTCCCATTGCTTCTGGAATTATGATTGTCAATATCAGCCGTGCACGGGAACGGATAATGTATGATAGGACTATCAAGGTGCTTTCTGACGGCGGGGCTCATTTTACGCAGAAGGCTTTGTTCCCGGTAGAGGTGGAGGTTGGAGTAGATGGTGTATTGGTGCTTGATGGGCATTCTGACCTTCTGTCAAGGCTGGGATTTGATATTCATCGCGGAGATGGTGGCATTGTCTGCGTTGAAGGTGTTCCTGAAGGGTATAGTTGCGAACCTGGTAAGGTGGAAGAACTTGTCAGAGAACTTGTGTACATTCTGTCAGAAGGTGCAGATTCTCTGCAAGAGATTATGAATCAGAGACTTGCCGAAAAGATAGCCGCTTCTGCCGTGTCTGGTTCAGATAGTGTTAAGTCTCCATTAGAGGCCCAGTCCATTATTGACATGCTTTTTGCAAGTGACAACGCTGAATTTACCTCGAACGGACGGAAGATTATTACTATCGTGAGTATCGGGGATATAGACAAATTGTTTTAAGATGCCGTATTATTACTCAAATGACAGCGGGAGACGTGGTGGGTTCCTTTCCAATGTTCCGTCTGTGACAAGAAATCTTGTTATTATCAACTGTATAGTCTTCGTAGCAACCCTTATCAATAAGGGATTTATGTACGAGACATTTGCTCTTTTTTATCCGACATCCCCATTTTTCCATTGGTGGCAAATAGTGTCTCACATGTTTATGCACGGGGGATTTTGGCACATATTCTTCAATATGTACACTCTCGTGATGTTTGGAACTGTAGTTGAGAATTATATTGGGCCTAAAAAGTTCCTTCTTTTCTACTTTATATGTGGACTTGGAGCAGCCGGACTTCATCTTGGTGTAGAGTTCTTCCAGATGCAGTCGTTTATGGAGAGTGCGGCTCTTGGACACTCAGGAGCTATGCAGAATATTTCCACTATTAAACTTACTCCGACAGTAGGGGCGTCTGGTGCTATATATGGGCTGTTGATAGCTTATGCAATGATATTTCCTGAGTCAAGGATGACACTTATATTTCCGCCTATCACTCTCAGTGCCAAGTGGATGGTAGTGGCTTTCGCGGTGATAGAGCTCCTTACCGGTATTACCGGGACGGTGGCAGGCGTAGCTCATTTCGCACATCTTGGCGGAATGCTTATCGGTTTTGTAATGATATGGGCCTGGAGGAAGAGAGGTATATTGTTCGACAAAAATAGATTGTTCTAGATATGGATCAGAAAACTGTGTTAAATGAGGCAATTGATGTATTGAAGTCTGGCGGAGTCCTGCTTTATCCTACTGATACGGTATGGGGTATTGGGTGTGATGCCACCAATGAAAAGGCAGTGGCCAAGGTATATGAGATTAAGCGTCGTTCGGAGGTCAAGTCTTTAGTACTTCTTGCTTCGGATCTGGATATGGTGGCGAGGTATGTGAAAGAGATCCCATCCATCGCAATAGACCTTGTGGAGGTAAATGATGCTCCTATGACTATTATTTATCCGGAGGGGCAGTTGCTCGCGCCTAATGCTGTGGCAGAGGATGGAAGTGTCGGGATTAGAATTCCGTTCGGTGAGCATTTCTGCAAGGAACTCGTGAAGAAATTCCGCCGTCCGATAGTCAGTACTTCGGCCAATATCTCCGGAGAGCCTACTCCCAAGCAGTTCTCGGAGATCCCAGAGGAGATAAAAGCGGCTGTGGATTACGTAGTCCCTCGCTGCATGGAGAGTGATTCTACAGGGAAATCTTCCCAGATTATAAAGATAGGTCTCAAGGGAGAAGTGGAGATAATTCGTAAGTAAAGTCGTTGGGACGGATAACCATGATAGAAGACATTAGAATAGGACATGGATACGATGTTCACGCCATAGCCGATGGACTGCCAATGTGGCTTTGCGGAGTCAGAATAGATTCTACAAGAGGTTTTGTAGCACATTCTGATGGAGATGTGGCGATACACGCATTGTGCGATGCATGCTTGGGAGCCCTCGCTCTTGGTGACATCGGAAAACACTTCCCTGACAACTCGGACGAGTTTAACGGCATTGACAGCAAGATACTTCTCGCGAGAGTAATGCGTCTTGTGCACGAGTGCGGATTTGGGATTGGCAATGTGGATATAACCATAGCTCTCCAGTCGCCAAAACTCGCCGGGTACATTCTCCAAATGAGAGAGTGTCTTGCTGGGATTCTTGGAGTGGAAGTATCCAGGGTAAGTGTCAAGGCCACTACTACAGAGAGGCTTGGATTTGTAGGGCGCAACGAGGGGTGCGAAGTCTGGGCGTCGGCGCTTCTGATAAGTAAATAAGTAAAAAATATTATTTTGCTGGGCTTACTATTGCGTATTTCAAAAATATTTATGAAATTTGCAGTCCCATTGAGATATGGTGTAATGGTAGCACTACAGATTCTGGCTCTGTCAGTGAGGGTTCGAATCCTTCTATCTCAACAAAATCGGAGACACGCGCTTTCCTGCAAAGGGTCTCATGTGATGGCGGGGTAGCTCAGCTGGTTAGAGCGTCGGATTCATAATCCGGAGGTCGCGGGATCGTGCCCCGCCCCCGCTACGAAAACTTTTTTAATCATACTCATTGGTTCCGGCGCATATTATGCGACGGTTTTTTATTTTATTATATGGCTGATTCGTGGGCATGATTGAAGTTTGGGCGTTTTTGTGTGATCGCATCGGGAGGAAAGAACAAAGGACTTGACAGAATCGGCAATTATTATTACATTCGCGGAGTATGTTAGGTCTGCGGAGTAGGCTCAGATAGTCTCTCCAGTAGCCTTGCAGAGCGCGTGCCTTGTATATACGTACCTATATTTGTGCCTATATAATTAATGTCTTTTACTCATAGTTGAATTCTATGACGAGCAGAATACTCAAATTATTTTTCATTGTATGCTTGCTCCCTTTTGTCTGGCATACGGTACATGCTTCTACGAGCTATGATTACTTAGCCCGTTGCGCCTCGGTAACTATCGCCGAAAGTTCTCGGGAAGAGGTGAGTGCGCCCTTCATTCTGACGGATGACTACGTGGAAGTGAGTCAAGACTATCGCGAAGAGCCGGTTATAACACACGAAAATACTAGTAAACGATGGGCGGTAGTGAATACTTCATCCTGCTTTCTTCGACTCAGACCGGACTATGAGTCCTCCAATGAGACGCAGTGCCTGATGGGAACGGTACTTGAGGTCATAGAATCGGATCGTTATTGGCGTAAGGTCAATGCTCCATTTTATAAAAACTGCTGGACCAATGACCTTGTGCTAGCCTATATGACAGAAGAACAGAAAGATGAGTATGAGAAATCTCCGAAGTGGATATGTGTAGTGGAGCACAGTCATCTTTATGCAAGTCCGGATTATCGTTCCGAGCGCGTGGGAGATTTTGAAATGTGTAACATCATCAGAAGAAACGAGTCGGAGGATGCTGCCAATGCTGGGAAGATGGCACATCAATGCAAAGCGTCCGAAAGTATAGAGGGGGCTGAGTGCGGCGTAGATAGAAGCGGATGGGTGGAAGCTATCACGGCATCAGGACAAATGGTTTGGATACCGTCTTCTGATGTTCGTAGACTCGAAGATTGGAAGGCATCGTGTGTGGCTACTCAGCAGACCCTTGTGCAGGCAGCAAGACGTTTTGTAGGGACTCCATACATGTGGGGAGGAAACACGGTCAATTATTTTGATTGCAGTGGATTTGTGGGGTTTGTATACAAGTTATGTGGAGTGGAACTTCCCCGCAATGCACGTGAGCAGATTGACTGTGGTACTGAAATTCCCTATGATCTGGATAAGTTGAGACCAGGGGACTTGATTTTCTATGGCAGAAAAGCCACATCTTCAAGACCGCGCTCTGTGACACATGTTGCTATGTATATTGGTGAGGGATGTATTATTCATTCTTCCCAATTGGTCAGAATCAGTTCAATCGTTCCTGGAACGCCTGACTACTACGAGAAAGAAGTCGTGGGGGTTAGAAGGATAGTCGGCATGTAATTGGGTTTAAGTCTGCCTCATGAGGAAGTGGAGAATGTTCTCGTAAATACTTACTTGGTAAAGATATGTCCGAAAAAAGTCGTATATTTGCCCAAAGAAACTAAAAATTAGTGAGATATGAATCTTAGAGACATCAAGAAGGACATTGAGTATGTTCTTGGAGCATTTATAGAGGACTGCACCGTAGTTGCCACAGTCAACGATAAAGTGCAGGATAGTGCTGCAGCTGAGCTTATGGAGGAGGCTATCAATCTCTACAATGAGCTTAGAGATAAGGCTGGTGCAAGAGTTGAGGGCCCGAAGAAGCCTTACTACAATGCTCTTCGCAAGGAAGTTCTTACCAAAACTGATGCTCTTTACGAGAAGTTGAGCGCTGCTGTGAAAGAAGCGGTCAAATGAGAGTATTTCAGAGATTGACTTCAGTCGCGCTTCTCCTTTTAGGATGGAGCGCGATTGTTGGTATTGTCCCGTGTATGGCTCAGAAGCCTTCGCCAGGGAGAAAAGCAGATGAGGCTGTCAGGAAAATCTGTTCCCGTCAGCCGCTCTCATCGTCAGTGGTAGGGGTATTTGCTATGACTATGGATGGCGATACACTGGTCAATATCAACCGGAAATTAAAACTTGTGCCAGCCTCTAACGTCAAGTTGATTACCACAGGACTTGCATTGTGCCAGCTTGGTGCGGACTTCCGTTTCGAAACCAGTATTGCCTATACAGGGGGTATAAAAGACGGGGTTTTGAAGGGAGATGTCTACATCATCGGCGGTGGAGATCCGACTACTGGGGCCAATGTGCCAATAGTTTCTCAGGTGACCAATACATTCGCCAAATGGAAACAATTTCTTGCTGATGCAGGAATCCGTACTATCGAAGGACGGGTTATCGGTGATCCTCGTTTCTTTTCCGGTACCACTTCGGAGAATCTTGGATGGACATATGATGATCTCGGAACCAACTACGGAGCCGGAAGCACAGGCCTCAATTTCTTCGAGAATGCCCAGAACTTTGCGGTTGTCCCGGGAGCTAAGACCGGAGATAGCCCGAAAATCAGCCCGCGTTACCCACAGACACCATGGATGGAATATGCCAATCTTGCTGTCACTGGCGATGCTCGTACTGCCAATACCCTGTACTACATTAACACCCCGCTATCGCCACAGGCCATGTTCGCCGGTTCGTTCCCGGTGGACAGGAAAGGCTATACGCTTGAGTGTTCTAATAGATTCCCGTCTCTGACTTGTGCTGTGTATTTCAGGAACTATCTCATTTCCAATGGAATAGAAGTGGAGGGTGAAGCGGCGGATATTGTATCCTCAGGTGTTGTACGCGAGTTGCCTGATATGACTCTTTCAGGGCAAGCAATGCCTTTGGCAAAACTGAAGATTCTTGGCTCTACATATTCTCCGACGCTCTTCGATATAGTGGCTCAGACCAACTTCGAGAGTGATAATTTCTTTGCGGAGACCCTTTTCAAGATGATGTCACGAAAGCGCTATGGGCTTACCGACTATGACAGTTGTGTGAAGGCGGCCAGGACTGCGCTTGAAGAGATGGGACTTGCAACCAAAGGAGTATGTCAGATTTTTGATGGCAGTGGTCTGTCTCGCAAGAATTATGTCTCGGCGGAGTTTTTCGTTAGTTTCCTGCGCGCTATGAATTGTACTGAAGTGGGGGATATGTATCGTCGTTCTCTACCTTCTCCAGGTAAGCACGGCACACTCGAGTACATGTTTTCTAAGGAGAGTGCGGCTTTCCGTTCTCGAATTTTTATGAAGAGCGGTTCGATGAATGGGGTGCGATGCTATAGTGGGTATATTCTCCCGGAGAGCGGTGATTCTCAGAAAACGATAGTGTTTTCTCTGCTTACCAACAATGTCGTGGCGGACTCATGGATGGTAAATCCCTCAATTGACGGCATTATCAAGGCTTTGGCTGCGGAAAATTGAAAACTGTTTCTTATTTTTGTAATTCGGACTTGTATACAGTATGAGAAAAGTGGTCATATCGCTATCTATGTGCGTTCTGGTTGTTCTGGCCGGAGCCTGCACTTTGGTGTCCAATATGGTACACGATGATGAGGTGGTGGCAAGGGTAGGTAAGGACAAACTCTACAAGTCGGATCTCGAGAAGGTGATTCCCGATATGATTTCTCCTGAAGATAGCACCAGCTTGGCGGCACGCTATATAAACTCATGGGCTATGGATAGGCTCTATAGCGCTGTGGCTGGAAGAGAACTTTCCAAGGCTGAGATAGATGTGTCGGAGGAGTTGGAAGAGTATAGGCTCTCGCTTGTGAAATACCGCTACGAGCAGAGGTACATTGCGGATAGGCTTGATACACTTGTTACAGATGAGCAGATCGCAGATTACTATGGAGATCATCAGGCCGATTTTGTGCTAACCAGACCGGTGCTCAAAGTTAGATTCATTGACATTATGAGGGATTCGAAGTATGTCAGCGAGACGCTCAGGCTTATTCGTAAGGATGATTATCAGTCCCTTCAGCAGCTTGATACCATCGCTAAGACAGCTGCGCTCAAATACTTTGATGCTTCGGATAGTTGGATGGATGCGGCAGAGCTTGCTTCAGAGTTTGGACTTGACTGGAAGGATCTGATGTCCATGCAGAGAGATGATATGATAAAATATGAGCCGAAAGATAGGGGGGATGTGATGGTGGCATACATATACGATGTTGTGAAGAGCGGAGCGGCTCCGGTGGAATATGTCACGCCGTCCATTAGGGACATAATAATCAGTGACAGAAAACACGAGCTTGTGAAGGGTTTGGAACAGGACTTGCTTGATCGTGCGCTTGAAAGCAAGGAATTTGAGATATATTAGACAGATGATGAAAAAGCACATAGGATACGTCGCCGCTGTGGTGACACTTTTGGGCGCATGCTTCACGGCCTCAGCCCAGAGATACAAGAATGTGATTGACAAGTCCATCGCCGTGGTAGGCGGTGAGGTTATCACCCTTTCCGACTTGGAATCACAGGTAAAGCTTGATGGCGGGTACGGAAGTTCCGCTTCAGACAAGGCATTAAGATGTGAGATGCTGGAGAGGATGATGGAGTCCAAGCTCCTTCTCAATCAGGCGCGTATTGACTCCCTCACGTTCAATGCCGATGTCGTGAACGCTGAGTTGACTCAGCGTATTGATATGCTCAGGACTAATCTTGGCGGCGACGAAGAGGTAGAGAAGGCATTCGGAAAGCCTATGTATAAGCTTCGTGAAGAGTGGCAGAGGCAGCTTCAGGAGCAGTCCCTCACCCAGAGTGAGCAGAGCAGCATTGCATCAACTGTCCCTGATATGACTCCTTACGACATCAAGCAATATCTTGATACTGCAGATGTCTCTACGCTCCCTCTGATTCCAGCCAAATACCAGATGAGTCAGATATGTGTTTATCCTGATCGTGAGGCTGCGGCAGTGGCCGTAAGAGAAAGACTGCTATCTATCCGCGAGAGGATTATCAACGGGGAGAAATTCTCTACCCTTGCGAGACTCTATTCAGAGGACCCGGGGAGTGCAAGAAAAGGAGGTGAGCTCGGTATGTCGTCCAAGAGCATCTTCTGGCCGGCCTTCTCGGATGCAGCCATGTCTCTCAAACCCGGGACCGTTTCCCAGATAGTGGAGACTCCAGATGGATATCACATCATAGAGGTTATAGAGAAGAAAGGTGATATGTTCAATGCCCGACATATTCTCATTCGTCCTCAATATACGTTAGAAGATAGGGAAAAGGCTTTCCATAAACTAGACAGCATTCGCACCCAGATAATGGACAGTACTGTTACATTCGAGATGGCTGCACGATTCTATTCAGAAGACCCTGCTACTCGTACCAATGGCGGGCAGATGTCTGATCCTAATACAGGCTCCTCATATTTCGAGGTAGACCAACTTAAGCCTCAAGATTATGCTGCCGTCAGGGATCTTCAGCCGGGACAGATATCCGAGCCTATTGAGTCACTTGACAATGAAGGCAGGAACGGCAATACGGTATATAAGATTATCCGTCTTGACAGGATTGTTCCAGCTCATCCGGCTACTCTTGAGAGTGACTATTCCGAACTTGCCGGACTCGTGAGCAATACGCTGCAGATGAAAGCCATCAATTCATTTGTGGACGAGAAAATTAAATCGTCTTACATCGTCATTGACCCGATGTTCGGGGATTGTGATTTCAGCCGCAAGGGATGGGCAGAGAAAGTCGTAAAAGACTAAGTCTGGCTTTAGCCCTGCTTCTGGCGTTGCCAGGAATCGTCTCTGCTCAGAAAAAGGAGCAGAGCGATTCGCTTGTGCGCCTTATGAGCGCCGATTATATCGAGCAGGTGGAGTCGGGAGATGACCTTGTGCGAAAGGCCATGAAGCCTGTATTCTTACACAACGGTACATATCTTCAGAGTGACTCCGCCGTTTGGAGCCAGAACGCCAAAATTATCAATTTCTTCGGAAATGTCAGCCTTATTCAAGGAGATGCCGAGCTCACGAGCGAGAGTCTTGACTATCTGATAGATGAGAACCTTGCCAGGTTCAGAGGCTCCGTGGTTCAGTTGCGCAACAAAGAGGATAATATTCTCCGTACCCGCACTCTCGATTATAACACCAAAGACAGTCTTGCTATCTTTGAGGGGGGCGCTGCCATGCGCAGTTCCGATGGCCAGATTATTGAGAGTAATTATGGTACGTATTCCAATGCTCTGGCGCTATTTACCTTCCGGGACGATGTCGACATGTACACGGACTCGGTGTTTGTAAAGACTTCCGAACTTGAATACGACTCGCGTAGGGAGGAGGCTCTGTTCAAGGTGCCTATTGATTTCTGGAAGGAGGATAATATGCTTTCCGCCCAGAGCGGATGGTACCTTCGTCCGCAAGAGACTTTTTTCTTTACTGGAGACGTTCATGCGCTTACTCCCACTCAGGAGACATGGGGAGATACTCTGTATTTTCATCGGAATACCAACAATATCCTGATGCTTGGCCATGTGCAGCTCCAGGATAGTACAAGAAATGTAGCATCCGTCTCGGAAGTTCTTGACTATCGCGACAGCACATCCATGCTGACGTTAAGCCGTGATGCTGCGGTTGCATTCTGGGAAGAGAAAGAGGATAGGGTAGACACTACCTATTGTGGTGCGGATACCCTCGTATACTACACATTAAGGCGGTGCGATATACCTGAGAGTGAGGTAGCCTCCGCGCAGAAGCGACGTGACGCCATCACTGGGGACCCTGTTACCGAATTCCGTAGGAGGGCATCGAAAGCAGCGGAGCAGAAACGCAATAACGAGTTAAGTGCAGGCAGAGGCTCCGGTATATTGAGTTCACCGCAAAAGTCTTCCGGAAAGAGTACTCCTTCAGAGAAACCTGAAACTATGCCAGCATCCAGACCAGACAGTCTGGGAACAGCGCCTTCAGATTCTCTTGTGGTGACTTCACCTGGTGACTCGCTTGCGATGGTGTCGTCTTCGGACTCTCTTGCTGTGGATATGGTGAAGCCTGACACCACTGCAGTCGGCTTTATGTATGGCAAGGGAAGCGTTAAGATTTTCCGTGAGGATATGCAGGTGGTATGCGATTCGGTGCGCTTCAATGAACTGGACTCCATAGCCAGATTCCATATTGATCCGATAGTATGGAACGAAGGCAAGCGACAATATACATCTGACAGTCTGTTTGTTCTTGTGGGAAAGGATAAGATAGAGCGGGCGAGCCTGATGTCCAATGCTTTTATAGCAGCCCAGGAGGATAGCCTATGTTTTGATCAGATACGCTCTACTGAGGTCATGGCCTTCTTCGGTGACAATGCCGAACTTGAGCGCTTTGATGCTCTTGGCGGAGTGAACTGTATTTTCTACATGGAGGAGAATGGTGTGCTTGCCACCATTGACAGGATAGAGGGAAAGATGATGTCGGCTACGCTTTCAGAAGGGCAGTTGGATAGGGTATATTATTTTGATCAGATAAAGAATAACCTCTATCCGGTCGCGCAGACGGCTTCGTCAGAGCGCATTCTCAAGGGATTCTCATGGCATCCGGAGCTCAAGCCTACCGGGAAGAATGATATCACTAGCCTGGAACTCAGGCTCTCGTCCAGAAGCGAGATGGAGAGGCGTCCTCGACCGAAATTCGTGCAGACAGATATCTATTTTCCGGGATACATGGAGTCTCTCAGAGAGCAGCTTGCAAGAGCAAGGGTGAAGAAAACTGCCCGTGCCGATTCGGGAACCGACTCTTTGAAGGTGGCTTCGGACAGTGTGTCCGTGGCTGACAGTATTCTAAGCACTAAGATGCCATACGATAGCCTCGGAAGGGATTCGCTTATGCTATCTGACAGTCTCTCGGTGTCTGCTGATACTATTAAAGTATCCAGCAGCGTTGATTCTAAGGTGAACAGGAAGGCCGAGAGGGAGGCAAAAAGGGCGGAGCGTCTGGCAAGGAGGGAGGCGAGATGGGCTGAACTTGATGCCCGAGATGCGGCCAGGGCGGAGAAGAAAAGGCTTCGTAAGGAGGAGCGTGCTCAGCGCAGGGCTCTTCGGGAGGCAGCTATCAGAGCCCGGGAGGCAGCCAAGGAGAAAGCAATTCTGGACAGATATGTGGAACTCTATCGCAATCAAAAGGAGAAATCCGAATCAGCCGTGGTGGAGGTCCCGAAAGAATAATGCCGGAGCAATGTGCGGGAGAGGAGTTCCGCGGTCGCGCAATGCTTCAAGATAGATACTTGCGGAACTTGAAATGCGATGAAAGACAATAAGAATCTGAGCCTTCCCGAGAACGCACATCGGGAGCTGAAACCGGGGGAGACATATAAACCTCTTCTCGGACCTGAAGAGAAACCCCTTGAAGTCACTCCGTATTCGGTGACTCTTGGTCTGTTGATGACTATTCTTTTCTCTGCCGCGGCTGCTTTCCTTGGGCTGAAAGTGGGTCAGGTATTTGAGGCTGCAATACCTATTTCCATCATTGCCGTCGGCGTGACTGGGGCTTTGGGGAAGAAGGGTGGCCTTGGCCAGAATGTCATGATACAGAGCATTGGCGCTTGCTCAGGTGTAGTGGTCGCTGGCGCTATCTTTACTCTTCCCGCCATCTATATTCTTGGACTTGACGTGAATTTCTGGCAGATGTTCCTTAGCTCTGCGCTAGGAGGATTTCTCGGGATTCTTTTTCTCATACCGTTCCGTAAATACTTCGTTAAAGAGATGCACGGAAAATATCCGTTCCCGGAGGCTACTGCCACTGCTCAGGTGCTTGTCAGTGGAGAGAGCGGTGGAAAGAGTGCGCGTACCCTGCTTGCAGCGGGACTTGTCGGTGGACTATATGACTTCGCCGTTTCTACTTTCGGGGCATGGGCTGAGACGCTAAGCACTACTGTGATGCATTGGGGACAGGTGGTTGCAGACAAGGCTAAAGTCGTGCTCAAACTCAACACTGGTGCAGCAGTCCTTGGACTTGGATATATAGTGGGTCTCAAATATGCTTTCATTATCTGCTGCGGGTCTTTCCTCGTGTGGCTTGTGATAATACCTCTAATGAACCTCATCTGGGGAGGGGATGTGATTGATCTGATGAATATCGGTGTTACGACCCCGATCTCCCAGATGTCTGCGGATCAGATATTCAAGGAGTATGCAAGGCATATTGGTATCGGTGGTATCGCCACTGCCGGTATTATCGGTATCATCAAGAGTGCAGGCGTTATCAAGAGTGCAGTCGGTCTGGCTGCCTCCGAGTTCAAGCGCAAGGGCTCTGGCAGCGCCTCAGTAGTGGAACGCACACAAGAGGACATCCCGATGAAGACAGTCGTATGGGGAATTGCTTTCACGCTGCTGGCAGTATTCTGCTTCTTCGCATTCGGTGGGGTTGTTAATAATGTATGGCAGGCGCTTCTGGGCCTTCTTATCGTCTCTGTGATCTCATTTCTCTTTACGACAGTGGCAGCTAATGCCATTGCTATAGTGGGGACGAACCCAGTCAGCGGAATGACCATCATGACTCTTATAATCACTGCTCTGGTGCTTGTGGTAGCCGGGCTCAAGGGAAATGCCGGCATGGTGGCCGCTATGGTCATCGGCGGAGTGGTCTGCACTGCCTTATCTACGGCTGGTGGACTTATCACGGACTTCAAGATAGGTTATTGGGTCGGAACTACTCCTAAGAAGCAGGAGGCATGGAAGTTTGTGGGTGTAGCTGTCGCTGCTGCTACTGTAGGCGGTGTAATGCTTGTGCTCAACAAGACTTATGGATTTACGGGAGAAGGATCGCTCGTAGCACCTCAGGCAAGTGCCATGGCTGCTGTCATTCAGCCTATGATGAATGGAGGCAATGCGCCATGGTTGCTCTATGGAATCGGTGCTGCCATTGCAATACTTCTTACAGTGTTCAAGATTCCTGCGCTTGCTTTCTGCCTTGGTATGTTCATTCCGATTGATCTTAACCTTCCGCTGCTCCTCGGCGGTGCTATCGCATGGTTTGTCGGCTCACGTAGCAAGGATAAGGAGATCAATGCTGCACGGCAGGAGAAGGGTACTCTCATCGCCAGCGGATTCATAGCTGGAGGTGCTCTCATGGGGGTTGTTTCCGCGATTCTAAAATTCGCCAAGGTGGACTGCTTCCTTACCGACTGGAACAGTGTACTTCCAGGTCATGTGGCTTCAAGCGCGGAGATGGTGGCTATCATCCCTCTTGTGGCGATATGCGTATATATGATAGTGGCTTCGATGAAGACTGACAAGAAGTAGTAATATCGTGGGAGGGAAGGAATGAGCTGGCTGGTTCAACTGTTCACGGAGCAGACATACACTCAGGCTATTATCGTACTCTGCCTTATCTGTGTGGTGGGGCTTATGTGTAATAAACTGAATTTCAAGGGTATCAGCCTTGGCGTTACATTCGTATTCTTCGCCGGTATCCTTGCTGGGCATTTCGGGTTGAGTGTCAATCCGCAGATGCTTGCACTTGCCCAGAATTTCGGACTTGTACTTTTTGTCTACACTCTTGGTCTGCAGGTCGGTCCGAGTTTCTTCCCTTCGCTCCGTAAGGGCGGTATCAAACTCAACCTTCTGGCGTTTGCTGTACTGCTAATAGGTACAGCAATGACTGTCGGTATCAGCTCCCTACTTGGCATTCCCCTTCCTATCTCCACCGGACTCCTTACTGGTGCAGCCACTAATACCCCAATGCTCGGAGCAGCACAGCAGACGCTGCTTCAGATTAATCCTGATGCTATAGGTATGAGCAATACCATGGCTACGGCTTGTGCTGTGGGATATCCTTTTGGCGTGGTGGGGGTTATCTTGTGTGTGGTAGTATTGAAAGTCCTATTCAGAAAGGGAGAAGATGGGAAAAAGGAGCATGACAAGCCGGCATTCGTTACCGAGTTTTGCGTCAGCAATCCTGCAATCTTCGGGAAGTCTCTCAAGGACATTATGAAGAATACCCATGTGCGCCTGGTAGTGTCCAGAGTCTGGAAGAGCACTGAAGGCAGTGTACGTGGACAGGTGATACTCCCCGACGGTGATACTGTGCTTGAGAATGGAGAGCACGTGCTGGTGCTGACTCGTGAGAATGAGGTCAGTGCCGCGCAGCAGCTTTTTGGAACCAAAGTAGATGGCGACTGGAATCGCAAGGATATTGACTGGAACCACCTTGACGGGATGCTTGTTTCAAGGCACGTATTCGTCACGAAATCTGAAATCAATGGGGCCAAACTTGGCGACCTTCATCTTCGCAACACTTTTCGTATCAATATTACCCGTGTCAACCGTGCTGGTATTGATATTCTTCCGTCCAGGGATTTGAGACTTCAGATCGGTGATAAACTGACCATTGTGGGGGAAGAGCGTGCCATTAACAAGGTGGCAGAAGTGCTTGGCAATCAGGAAAAGGAACTGCGTAACCCGAATCTTCTTTTCATCTTTGTGGGGATTATGCTCGGCCTTGTGTTAGGAAGTCTTCCTATCTCCATTCCAGGAATCAGTATCCCTATAAGACTGGGAATAGCCGGAGGACCGATAGTCATCGGTATTCTTATGGGGGCATTTGGACCAAGTCTTCACATCACTACCTACACTACCCATAGTGCCAACCTAATGCTTCGTCAACTTGGTCTGACAGTGTACCTAGCAGCCCTCGGCCTTGGCGCTGGACCAGGATTTTTCGCTACTGTCCTTCGTCCAGAGGGTCTTCTTTGGATAGGAATCAGTATGGCACTTGCAGTAATCCCAGTCCTACTGGTGGGTTTTGTTGCTTCCAGGTTCTTCCATACGAGCTATGCTGCCAATGTGGGAATGCTCTGTGGTGCCATGGCTAATCCGATAGCTCTGAACTATGCGTTGAGCACAGTGGACGATGACGAGCCTTCCGTAGCCTATGCTACCGTCTATCCGGTGGAGATGTTCCTTCGAGTTATCTCTGCCCAGCTGCTTATGCTTTTCTAATCTTTTAATATTACTCTACTCTGACATCGCGTACGCAGCGCGCTTTTGTAAAGGAAGCGCTCGCTGATAGGGCTATATTGCCTGCATCGGCGCAGAATCCGTATTTGTTTCCTCCGTCCTTTCCTGTTCCTCCGACTCCTAATACACCAAATGACCAGTAGGTCCTTGAAGGATAGTAGCCACTGGATACAATGGAGTTTTCGCCTGAGCCTGAGCCTGTGTAGTAACGCATTACCGCAAGCTCCACCTGATTTGGGAGTCTGTATCCATCAGGACAGTAGCCCGCATATACGGACGAGCCGTATGCGCTGACACTATTATTCAGATCCTTAAATGACAGACCTCCTGTGCTCCATGTTTTGTCAGCTGGGGCAGTCTCGAATTTCTTATATAGGTGGTTCAATTCGGAATTCTCGTCTCCCAGGTCAAGTTCCCTTGTAGTATAGTATCTCAGAGCGTTGGTGTTGATATGGGTGCACTCGAATGTATATGAGCCATCAGAGTTCTTCGTGGCCGTGATGAAATCATCAGGGGCGTCTTTTATAGGTGCGTCATCCGAAAGTCCGAGATTTCTTACACAACGTACAGTATAGCTTGTAAGTCCGTCTCCCCAGTTAAAAGAGCCAAGAAGGTGTCCAGTGGAAGTACCTTCCTCTCCCCATAAGACAGTAGGCCGGTTTTCTCCTTCGTAGTTTGTGCTGGATATGATATGCTGCCTCCAGACTGACGGTTCGTTTGAATTGCGCTCAGCCGTAGTTCTATTATATAGTCGAATAGATTTGTCAAGTACTCCACCGCCAACGTATATGCCTACTAACTGCTGTATGGAAGCAAGATACCACTTCAGTTCATCGCGTTCAATTATTCCGTTGCCATTATTGTCTCTGTTTCGTGACAAGCAGATGTAGCGGAGATATTTGTAGTCTGACTGCATCTGCGGAACGCTATTTTCTGTCTCATAGTCGAGGTATTTGTCCCATCTGACCCCGCTCTGAATAGTAGTGATGTCGCCTACAGTGACGCCAGACGGAGCAAGTCCCCACTCGAAGACGCTATTGGCAAGTCCATTGAAAATGTCAGTGTTCTTGCCGCTATCTTTGGAGTTGTATCCGTCTTTGTCATAAGCATTCACTACGCTCGCATACTCGTCTACAGACTCAAGTCCCCATGCGTTCTGAAGTATGGTGTAGTCTTCGTCCGTATTGAATATGCTCTTGATGCTTTTCTGCTGTATGGTGATGACTGAGCCAGTGGAACTGGATTCGAGATCCTTGCTTGTGTTGGAGTTGCTCAGAAGGTGTATGGAACGATCGGACTGATTGACAAATCTCTTCCATAGTGTAGGTGAAGAGCCCCCGAATATCGGATCAGCATCATAGTAATACTCGTCCACGAAAGCAGTGACGCAGATTTTGGCCTTGTCAATTTCTTCACTATCAAAATCACACTTATAGTCATCGTAGTTACCTCCGTTTCTGAGCCATGATTCGTATTTGTGGGCCTGTGCTTTGAGATATTTGACCAGATCCATGATGTCCATCAGCCCATCGTTGTGGTAACCGGCCAGACCCGTTTCTCCGCTGCCGTCGCTCTCGGCATTGTCATCTGCGCTTCTGAACGAAGTGGTTTCTGTAAATAACCTGTTAGTATATTTTCGTCTACTCTGGTCGTAGAATTTTCCATCGGAGTCTTTCTTGTTGAGCCTGAAGTGAACCCATTTGTAGTCAAGTCCGGCGGGGATATCCTCTCCGTCTCTCCCGACCTCTGGGGAACCCTCACTGAAAGGGGTAACCACACGCCATGACAGGTCGTCTACTGCGGCGTGAGTGCCTTCGAACATGTTCTTGGCATGAAAGGTAAGTGTCCTTGACTCGTAATGGGAGTCGCATATAGCAATCTCTTCCTTTGCCACCGTCACCCAACCGAAAGCTCCAGGCTGATTCTCGATGTTGGCGCCGTCGGATGTCTCGACCTCAATTCTGATATTGTCTACTGAATTTATGGTGACCGTGTAGTTGTAGGTAACGTTTCGTCTGGTCTCGAAGTTGGTGACACCAGAGTACTCGTCGTCATCCCAATGCTTGCCGTCATCGTTGTGTATAGTACTTGACCAGTCTCCGAGATGTATGATGTATTGGACATATCCGCCAAGCGTCTGCCCCTCTTCTTCACCTGTCAGCTCCATGGTGACTTTGGCGGAAACCATGACGTACGTAGAAAAGTCGTTGGCATTCTCGAAAAGCCTCATGGATTTGGTTCCGGTCTTTCCAGAGAGACTTGTGTACTCCACGTCTTGTGTCGCATTTAGTCCTGTAGAGGTCTTGATTCTCTTGCTTCTCTGCTGATAGTCGGTGAATGAGGTATTCTTTGGATGCTGTCTGTTCTCCATCATGTAGAAAGAGAAACTTGAAGTCTTGTCATCCGGGAACTCCTCGAAATTCATCCATTCGCTATCAAAGAACATGGATGCGTATTGTGAATAATCTCCTGTCGGAGTTGTGGGGTCTACATTGCAGGCGTCTTCATCATGACCCATAAGATATGATGTCTTAGGTATATTGAAGACTTTCCAGCCTTTGGGCTCGAAAGACTTTATGACCTGTCCCCGTTTGTCTGGCCGTGTACCTGTCTTGAAAGTGAAAACTACCTTACTATCTATGCGTTCAAGCTGTATGTTGCTGGCGCTGACGTTGCTCCCATCCTTGATAGTAACATTGTCAATGCTGCCAGACATAGGAAAGTATCCGTTTCGTGAGGTGGTTTCCTGATTGATATAGACCTTGAAGTTCTTGATATCGTCTTCTGTATCAATGTTGTGCGATAGCAGCTCGGAAGAAATCTTGACCATATCTCCATCAATGTTGGCGAATACGTAGATCTTAAATCCGGAGCCAGTTGGAGCCTTGAGTTTGATGGTACCAGTGGAGGACTTGCCGTACTCTGTGCTATTGACCTTGTACCATCCTTCATCGAAGGAACTTAACTCTGCCTCTGTATTGACACGCTCAAGTTCGTCATAGAATTTGCTATGTATTTTACGTCCATTGCCGTCAAATACAAATAGATACAAATTCATTATTCTATTTTCGCTCTCTGCCTTGAGGCTCGCCTTGGTGCTTATCTCGATATTCTGGGCAGTTCCGAACTGAAGATAAAGGTATCCCTCTCCACCCGAAAGTCCGGAGGGCGTAAATTGCTCTCTTACGCAGGAGCATAGCATGATAAGTACTATGGCTGCCAGTGTGATATGTGTATGTCTATGCTTCATGATGATGTCTAGTCAAATGTGGTCTCGTTGTTAATGTTTTTCCATACTACTGTCTCGAATCCCATTTTTCCTGTATCTCGGCTATAGAATATGGTGATTTTTATGTCTATGTCTTCGTCCCTTTTGATGCTTGTGAGCGGGACGGCTATTCCGAGGTCCGGGTCAACGTGGTTTAGCGTGCTATTGGCATAATGAATAAGGGTTTCTGCCCCTTTCAATACCTCTTCCTCCGAGGTAGTCTTGCTGATTTTGTAGAACAACCACTTGTTCTGAGGGTCTTTTCCATTAGCGTTAAAGGCGAGGGAGCCAATATTGTTCCACAGATAACTTGTCCCATTCATGATGGTATATCCATCTGTAGTGCTGCCGGAGACAGTGAATAGAGAATATGAACTATTCAGTCTTACACTACTGGAGGATACATAAAGATATTTGTCTTGTCCAGAGTTCTTAAGATAATAGCCGCTATTCCAGAAATTATTATAAGTAGTTTCCCATATATAGTCCTTGAAATCACTGCTTGCAAGCAGGGTATTCTTAGGACCATCTCCACTTGCAAGGAAGTCTATGCCTACATTGCCGTCATCGTGCCCTTTGATCAGGTATCTCATGCTCTTGTTCATAAGCAGAAAACTCTCTCCGCTTTCCGGTGCGGCGCTGGTCTCTTCAAATGAATATTTTTCAATACTTCTTGTCTCAGTCCCCGGAGCCTCGGTCTGAGTCTCTTCAAATACACCGCCATGGATCTCTATACCGGGGACCTTGTCTGACTCGAACATGTAGAGGTTCAGAAGTTCCTTCTGCTCGTTAGCCTTGAGCCCTGTTATTGTGGTCATCCTATCAAGCTCCGAGTGGGATGCTCCGGAGCAGAAGTCATCGTGTGGGAAGAGGTATGATATGTCAGGGCGTATGGCGTTGAGGTTTATGTCTTTTATCCATACCATCTTGTCAAGCGTTCCATTCTTAACAGTGACTCTGATCCTCGAACAGAGCCGAATCAGTGGTGCCTCGACCATACTCTTTCCCGGCCCGACTTGTATGTCTTTCACTAGGCTGAGCGGCATCCCACTATTGTCGTCAAATCCGGTGCCGTAGGTAATGGACGCATCCTCATCAATAGTGTCTCCGACAGCATAGTTGGATAGGGCATCGGAGTTGGCTATGAAGTATAGCTTGTAGTATCCACGCTCCACGTTGTTGAATCTTGCTGTGGCTGATTCCGTACCAGTCATTTCGATGCCGTCGTTCTCCGGCCCGAAATTGGCTACGCTATTGGAAATCACCCTGACGATTTTCTTGTCTGTGTCCGTGAGATATATGCGCAGAGACTTGATTATATCACCGTCTTTGGCTGATTTGGTATTAGGTGTTGCAATGGATATTACGATGTCTCCGCATCCTGATTGTGGAGCGGAGATGTCCTTTCCGCATGCTGCAAGGGCAAGGACCGAGATTATCAGAAGAAGTCTCTTCATACTGTTCTACAGATAGATGTCAATAGGGACTTGTTTCGTAAGCCATGGCTCAATGGAGACAGACACCTCAATGTCGGATTTGTTGACAAGAAGTGTGTATGTATATATCATTCCGGCTTTCCACTCGAGAGGCTCAAGATTGACGGTGTGATCTATACCGTCTGTGCCACCACTCTTCTGAGTGAAAAGGTGTATAGATGTCGGCCCTTTTGATGGGTCACTACATTTCTGGGGGATGGCGAAAAAGCATTCTTGCTCATCCATTAGGTATATTGGCTCGTAATTGCCGGTCTTGACTCCGAACTGCTTGGATCCAGTCCACTCATAGACTCTATCACGACTATTGAATTTGCCTTCCCAAGTAAGTACCTCATCGTCACCAAAGCCTTCGTAATCGAGATGTCCATAAGCGTCCAGCCCCGTTATGTAGAAATGAACTATATTGTCCGTATATGTGGAAGGCGTAACTGTCTCCTTAAAAGCGATCTTGAATTTGAGGGCGCATAGGGCATGATTGAAAGTCATTGTTACTCTCTCATAGCCTTCATTAGCAGGGTATCTCTTGGCGGAAGCGACCAGTAGATCATACTGATCTGTCATGACACGGTATTCAATGTCCAGACCATCAGCAGTAGATGCTGCCTGAAGTACATTGGCACTATATGGGTGGTAAGCTCTAAACCTATAATACATGTTCCTCTTCCAATACTTCTTTTCTGTGTACAATGCTCCATCGAAAGTGTATGTCCAACAAGTATTGTTAGTGATTTTGTCGGTCGTGTATTTGACCTCAACTGGCGCTGAATAGTCGAACACGTTGGCGCCTGTGCCACCATCTGCCGTGGAGTACAATCCGTATATCCCGAAAGACTGACTTTTAAGAGTAGCGTCCGTGGTGGGTGTTCCAATTCTTGTGGCCTTTACAGATTCCGCTTGAGCTACAGTGCTTGCGCTGAACCCTATTGCCTGGCCTTGAGAATTATCTTCATGTTTGGTGCAGGAGTCAAAAAGCACTGCAGCAATCATTAATGTTGTGAGCCATGAGTGTCGCATCTTCCTATCCTCCGATTATTATACTTGTATCACCATAGTCTTTCCAGTCAGAAACGCTTCCTTCGAAATCAATAGGCTTGTCTGAAGTTCCGAAGACAATCTGATACTCGGTATGCTTGCCTCTTTCCCACGCGGCATTGTATTTTGTGAGGTCAAGTATTACTTCTTCGTCTTTGTTTGTACTACCTTCGCTTATGGTGTAGCCGATAACCATTTGCACTGCACTTCTTTCCCCTATGGTGGAAAGTGCTTGTGGTATTAGCAACATCGTTTCGATGACTTCTCTTCTGTTCTCGTCCAGTTGCATATAAGGTCCGAAGGTACATTCTATGTTATGATGGTTACTACGATTGGTCCACTCGGAGCCGTTAAAGTCGCCTTCACCATAGACATTGGTAAAATCGATATACTTTAAGTAGATTGTCTTGCCTGTCTCAACTTTCTCAACGTAGGCTGTTACGGATACCTTGGCAAGGATGTGCCGGAATACGACAGGCACTCCTGTAAGACCATAGGATGTCTCGTTGGCTGTCTTGTCGGCGGCGATGTCTGCTACAAGCAGGTCCTGTCTTTGGTTGTCTCCGTTAGTCTGCCATCCGGTGACTAATATGCCCTTGTCTCTATCTATCTTAATCCTGGATCTTGCTTTCTCGTGAGCAGGGGAGTATGCCATGAAAGTAAGAGACCCGGCCTTGGGCCAATAGTATGGTGTGTCAGACTTGAAGGCACTCTTGTCTTGATCATAGCTGATGATGGCCTGAGATATATATGGCTGTGCATCTGACCTATGATCCTTCCAATTCTGGCCGAGAGGAAGATACCATGCGGAAGACACGAAAGAAACGTCCTTAGGATATTCTGACATCTTGGCTTTAGTGCCTCCGTTTATCACCTGATATCTGATTTCAGCATGATCAATCCACCCTCCATGCTGCTCGTTCTTGGTACAGCATGTGAGTGATAAGGCGAAAAACGCAAGTATTGACAGCCTTTTGTACATGTTCTTTTTCATTTGTGCCTGAAAGGGCGGTCAGGCCCTTTCAGACTATGGGTCGGTGCCTTAATATCAAGCACCAAAGGTTTTAGAATGTGATGGTGGTAGTAGTGCCATCCTCCCATGCTACAACTGAAGGAGCCCAGTAAATCTGGTTAAGACCTACAGTAATATTATAAGAGTATTTATTGTTTACTTCCCAAGAAGCAGAAACAGACTTAAGGTCTACACTTTGGGTTACAGTTTCTGTAGAGTATTCGTTTGTTCCAGTCCCCCAATAGGTGTGGATATCATATGTGATTTGTATGTATTCTACGTCTGTAACATTACCTTCTCCTTTATCAGTCATTTTCTGAGGAAGTACTAAGAGATAATTGTTAGTGATAGTTGAAGGTGAGGCTGAATTTGTTTTGGAAAACTGTTCCCCAGTAGTATTAGAATACCATGTGTAATCTTTCTTGTCGGTCGTCTTGGTCCAAGATCCCTTATCTGAAAGGCTTGGCTTAAGGCTACTTTCAAAGGTTCCCTTATAAGCAATGTTACCAATCTTAATTTCCTTTACAAAAAAGAATTTGTCTCCAACTTTTGGTGCCGTCGTTGTCCCTTTAGCATAGTCATCCTTTGTGGTAACGGTGAAACTTACTACCTGTGCGAGTTTGTGACGAAATTCAGTAGGGACTCCGTTATATCCAGCATGATTCCCGTTCTGAGTTTGGTCGTCTACCCTATCTGCTACCATAACATCAACGTCCTGGTTGGCGTCAACATCATAGTTATTGATTTTGAGTCCCTTGGTCTCATCGCAAGAAACTTTGTCTTTGATGGTATATGGGCTATATGAATAGAAGGTTAGTTTGCCCTGTTTTGGCCAATAATAAGCAGGATCTGTTGTCCATGCATCCCCAGAAGTTGCGCTTGTCGTGTTCTTTACCTCTGCATTACTAATGTAAAGTTGTGTGTCTTCTCCGAATGTTGACGGGTAGAAGTAGGCAAATGTTCCGAAAGGGACATCGGTTGGATACGTGGAGGTAGAAACAATAGCTTTGGAAGAAGCTTTTCCTACTACAGTCTGGAAAGTGATCTCCTGGTCAGGAACATTGACCTTGACCTCGTTTTTGGAGCAGGCGGCGAGTGCTACACAAGCCGCTGCAATGCCGAAAATGTGTTTGTTCATAAATGAGTTTATTATATTAAATTATTACATTTCTATCTCATGATGTTCTTCATCCCAGTCTCCCACGCTTGGATCAAATCCTCCGCCCGTGCCGGGATCTGGCGTTTCTGGCGGTGGTATGACTATGGTCTCGTCCACAAGCAGCCAGTGGTGCTGTATGCAGTCCTGGGTGTCAAACAGATACGATATGTCAAACTCTCTCTGGATGTTGCGCCCGTCAGTGGTCCAAAAGTCAAATACGACGTTGAGTTTGGTGTCCAAGTCGTCGATATGTCCGAATGTGTTGAATACGTTGCACACTACCGGAACTCCCTTGTCGTCACTTTTGATAAGGTGCGTGTACAGCGCACACGGGTCTTTGAGGTCTTTCTCTCTGGTGGCGAGATTGACCTGCTTGACCATGGAGGTGAGTACAGCCTTGGCTGAACTGACGTATTCAAGTCCTTCCACCTTTACCTGAAGGTAGTATGACTCAGCTATGGATGTCGCATCCACAGTTATGGTGTGCACACCTTCATGATATGGAATATTCTCGTAGTCGCTGCTTGCCACTACAAGATGTTCTGGCTGGTAGTTTATGGTCTGCCCGTCGAACTTGGTTTCTCCCTTGGAGGTGCTCAAAGAACTTATCTTCAGTTCTTTAAGCTCGCTTTGTGTGATAGCGTCAGTGTAGGCGAATGCACCGCGGTATTCCTGCTCATCCTGAATGCGGGTGGTCTCTGAACCAAACTGGTACAGGGTCATTGAGTACTCTCCCGGCAAGATGCTGAGTCGTCCTTTGATTATGTCGTGCCCATCAGCCTTGTCTTTCTCTGAAATGAATGACTCGGCCAGCAGTTTGTTGTTGCTGGTGCTATAGAACATTACCTTCATAACTTCAGGATCAATGTCCGGAATAGGAATCTTGTCGTTATACACGTCGCATGTGACGTTGGAAATGGCGTCAAGATTGATGCGGACCTCGATTTCGGTGCTGAAGTTAGGATCTTCCAGCGGTCTTCGCTCGCATGATATCAGTGCGCAGAGGACCATCAGCATGGATATGATGATTTTCTTCCTCATTTGGCTCTGATATTTAAGGTTATTGGACTGTGCTGCTTGCGAATGGACACTGGGATCACTAGCGATACCTTGGCGCGGGTGAGCCCGAAATATGAGAATGTTCCCTCCTTAAAGTAGTCCTTATATAAGTGGGCATAGTCTGGAGATGGCTGGTAATGGCGGTAGTCCGACTGGAGGTATCCTATAGATGCGGAGAGTTCGAGCCTGAGTCTTCTTCCGAGCGGCATTATATATCCGGCGCTTGCTCCCGCACTCCAATACTCTCCTTGTGTGCATATTGCCTTATCCCTCTGGAGGTCATACATGGCTGAGGCGAGGTATGTTCCAACGAACCATCCTGTCATCCTTCCGTCATGAGGGCTTCCGAAACTTGGCTGCCGGCTAGATAGGGGATACCAGCGTGGCTCTATTCCGAGTTCTAATATCTGCAATGCGTACTTGCGGTCATGCGGGCCCGCGGTCCACCACGGGAACAGATCTGATACGGCGATGGAGAACTGGTTGCCTATAGGAATCTCCGCCTCTACGTTGAGTGCAGTGACGGCATCATAGAGTAGGTTGGTCTTGAGTGCAAAGAGCGTCCTTGGTGTATTTCCAGAGAACTGCACTTTCCCACCTAAGTCTTTAGGGTGCTCAAGCTGGAAAGGAATGCCAGCCTTTGTCAGCATGACTCCTATATCGTGTCTTGGTGAACTTGTCCACTCAAGAGTGATGAAAGAGCGGCGCATATCCACGAAGTATTCCCTAATGATACGCCTATAAAGGGCGATGTCGTATGTCTTGAGAAGTGTCTTTTTGCTGTCTGCTGTGATATCAGCGTCTATTATCTCCAGAAGTCTTTGCCTTTGTGATGCCGTGAGCTTGTTGTCGGACAGAACCTTGTTCCTGAACATGTGCCAGGATTCTCCATCTGCTTCTATATATATGCGGTCCGCGAGGTCGGCATATTCTGAACTGAGGAAGCGGAGCATCGCGCTGGCACGTCTGCGGGCGAGCCGGACGTTATACTGGTATGCGCCTTCTGGGGAAGAGTAGGACTTAACGCCGATTCTTTCTATGTTATTGATGACTTTTGAGGAGTCGCGGAGTGCGCTGATGGAGTCGGACAGGGACTTGAGCTGGCTACGGTTGTTTAAGTATGTGGGCGATAGGGTCGCATTGTCCCAGCGGAAGTCCACGTGGAACTCGGCTTTCTTAAGTGCCGTAGTGTCCCTGTGGGATTGTGCGGCTGCAATCTCACTGAAAGTAAATAGCAGAACGATAGAGAAGATTGATAATGTTAAAAACTGCCTATTCATCTTCCAAGTTTAACTTTCGGGCTGCAAAAATAAAAAAGTTCAAAATAAAATACAATACTATCTGGGTGTTGCAAGTATAAAATAACATGTTTATAATTAGGCCGTTTCGTGCTATTTGTTCAATTCTACCCCCCCCCCCATTGCGCTTTGGAAAATGCCTTTGATAGGCGTGGGGCACTATTTTTGTACGCTACTATCATAATGTTCAAAAATTTCGTTTTTGACTTTAAAATAATGTGATTTAATACTGACGCGAAGTGAATAATACTAGAGAAACGATTATGAAGGCTGCACGTGCAGTTTTTTGTAAGTATGGCTATGAGAAGGCTTCGGTGGAGGATATTGCCAAGATGGCAAATAGGGCTAAAACCTCAATATACTACTACTTTGATAGTAAAACCGATGTTTTTCTTGCTGTTTTGACGGAAGAGTTTGACAAGATCCTTTCTCAGCTCATTGGTTTGGTGGATTTCTCTTCCCCAGAGAAATTAGCTCAGACTTTTAAGTTTTGTCTTAAAAAAAGGATGGAATTGATCACTGGCTCAGAGCTATTTCGTAACAATTATTATTATCGCTACAACGGAGGGTTAAGCGAAATTGTTTCCGTAATGGACAGGGCCAGAGAGCCCTTTAATAAAAGGGAGAAAATGATGCTCTGCGATGTATGTCTATACTTGAAGCATCACGGTGCTCTTTCAGATGAGGTGAGTCCGGACGATTTTTCCGAAATGTTCGAAATGTATCTATGCGGAGTGGAGGTACAGCTGTTTACATCAAATGAAAAGGATAAGGTCATGAAGATTTATGAGGCGATGCTTGATGGTACCGCACGAGAGTTGAAAAAGTTAGGTGATTCAAATAAGGAAGATTAATGAAAACTGGTAGGCTATCATTTTTTTTGTTTTCGGCACTGGTCTCGGTCGTTGTGCCGTCATGCAAGCGACATTCTGGCGCGTCGGAGCATAGGGTGGAGCCAGTGAAAGTGGAAGTTATATCTGTGTCAGAGGAAAGCGCTGTCTCTACCAACGGATTCGTCGGGATGTTGGAACCGGTGAAGAGTACTACGCTTTCGGCGAAGCACTCTGGTACTCTCGTGGAGTTGCGAGTGCGCAAAGGTGATCGTGTGGTTAAAGGTCAGACTGTGGCTGTTATCGGCTCTCAGAGTGTGAAAAGTACGTATGAAATGGCGCATGCCACACTTGAGCAGGCGGAAGACGGATATAGGAGGGCTTCTCAGGTGTATGAGGCTGGAGCTGTGGCTGATGTGAAGATGGTGGAGTTAAGTACGCAGCTTAGCAAGGCTCGTGCTGCTGCAGATGCTGCCGATAAGGCGTTGGAAGACTGTAATATAAAGGCTCCTTTTGATGGACTTGTGTCGGAAGTGTATTGTGATGAGGGTGTGGAATTGGACTTTTTCTCTCCTATTGTGAAGGTGGTGGATACATCTGAGCTGGAAGTAAGAATAAGTGTACCGGAAAATGAGATAGCTGGTGTGAGTGTGGGACAGCAGGCGAGACTGGAGGCTGCTGGAAAGACGGCACTTGGCTGCAAGGTGGCTTCACGGGGTGTGGTGGCATCCGCACTTTCTCATAGTTTTGACTGTACGTTGAAACTGGACAGGCAAGATGCTTCCCTGCTGCCGGGTATGGTATGTAAGGTGTATCTGGATCGTCAGGAGGAGAGTGGCATTGTAGTGCCGTCGTCAGTGCTCCAGACAGGTTCTGAAGGGAGGTATTTGTGGATCGTGAGAGGGGGTGTGGTGTGCAGGCAGTATGTGCTTGTGGGCCCATTCTCTGGAAAAGGGGTGCTCATTACTTCTGGGCTTGAAGATGGAGACATGGTGATAGTAAAGGGCTATCAGAAAGTTTCTAGTGGTATGGCTGTGGATGTGCAGATGGTAGACCTGGCTGAGGTGTTGTGACATGGAGAAGCACAAGAATCTGATTTTCCTCGTGATGACGATGCTCATTGCGCTCGGCGTATATGGTATCTTCAAGATCAATAAGGATGAGTTCCCGACTTTCGAGATAAAACAGGGACTCGTGGCTGCCGTATATCCGGGGGCGAGCTCGTATGAGGTACAGCAGCAGGTGGCAGAACCGCTTGAGAAAGTGCTCTTTAGTTTTCAGGAAGTAGACCGCAAGAGCGTGAAGGTAAGTTCAATGGACGGCATGTGCTACATATTGTCTGACCTTAATGTCCCGGCTAAGGAAAAGGATAGGGTATGGTCCAAGATCAAGCTCAAACTCAGTGAAGCCAAGTCTTCGCTTCCTCCAGGGGTGCTGGCGGTAGTAGTGCTGGATGATTTCTCCTCCGTGTCGGCGTCCTTGATTGCTCTGAGTTCTACTGATAAGAGCTATTCCGAGATGAAGGAGTATGCCGACAGGCTCTGCGATATGCTTCATCGGATTCCTTCTTTGTCCACGACCAAGATTTACGGAGAAAGGGGAGAAGAGATAGCCGTTACGGTGGATCGGGAGAAACTTTCCGCTTACGGAATCAATCCTACTTCTCTAATGCTCGGCTATCAGACGTCATCTCTTCAAGTGCCGAGCGGCAGTTTCAACACTGACTATGTACAGTCTCCAATTCATATCGGAGGTACTGTATCCTCTGAGCAGGAGGTGTCTGATATGATAGTATATAGTGACCCGGATGGCAATATCTTGAGACTTAAAGATATTGCCACCATAGAGCGAAGGTACTCAGACCCCGATTCCTATGTGGACTATAATGGGGCAACCTCTATAATCATATCTGTGGAGATGCTTCCGGATAACAATATCGTGGCTTTCGGGGATGATCTTGTCAGAACTTTGGATGAATTCCGTGCGGAACTTCCTTCGAGCGTGTCTGTGTGCCAGATTACCAACCAACCTAAGGTCGTATCGGACTCTGTATACTCGTTCTTAAGGGATCTGGTGATTTCTATCCTCGTGGTGATACTGGTGATGATGATGCTCTTCCCTATGAAGTCTGCTCTTATTGCTAGTTCTGGAGTTCCTGTATGTACGGCGGTAGCCATAGCGGTGATGTTCCTCACCAAGATAGACCTGAACACGGTCACTCTTGCTGCTCTTATAGTGGTGCTGGGTATGATAGTCGATGATTCCATCATCACGATGGATGGATACATGGATCACCTCAGTAGAGGAAAATCTTGTAGTGAGGCTGCTAAGGCGAGCACAAAAGAGCTTATCATGCCTATGTTTATGGCCACTTCTTCCATAAGCCTTATGTTCTTCCCGATGCTTGGTATCATCACTGGATATCTTGGGGAGTTTGTGCAGCTTTTCCCGTGGGTTATTGGCATATCCCTTTTCGCATCTCTTGCGTATGCTGTATTTGTGGTGCCGATATTGGAGACCAGGTTCATAAGCAGCCCTCGCCCTTCTTCGGACAACTTCTTCACCAGAGGGCAGAATCGTTTCTTCCTTGCCCTTCAGAACATCTATGACAAGATGCAGGCTATCTGCTTCCGCCATCCTAAGCTGACTATTATGGGAGGCGTAGTGGCAGTGGCTCTGGGACTCTTTATGTTCAGCCGTCTTACCGTGCAGATGATGCCTAAGGCTGATAGGGACTATTTCGCGATGGAGATTACTCTGGATAGCAACTCTGGGCTTGAGGATACCCGTCAGGTTGTGGATAGTATCCAGTCCATAGTGCTTAGAGATCCTCGTGTAAAATCTCTTACGGCTTTCATAGGTGATGCCGCCCCACGGTTCAATGCCACTTATTCGCCTGCCACTCCGGCGAAGAACTTCTCGCAGCTCATCATCAATACTAGTTCCAAGAGGGCTACTTCCGAGCTGCTTCCAGAGTATGAGACCATGTTTGGAAATATGTTCCCCGGTGCGATTGTGAGAGTTAAACAGATGGATTATCAAGCTGTTACGCCTATCGAAGTAATCCTTGAAGGTGGGGATCTCCTTGAGGTGAAACCCTATGCTGACTCCATCCGCTCGTATATGCAGAGCCTTTCCGATGAACTGATGTGGGTGCATAGTTCGGCTGACAACTTCGTGAGCTGCGTGGATATAGACATGGATCCTGAGGAGTCTGCCCGTCTTGGAGTCAACAAGGCTATGGTGTCCCTCTCGCTCTTCGGTACCATGGGATCACAGCCGCTCGCTACTCTCTGGGAAGATGGGCGGTCGCTGCCAGTAAGGCTTTATAGCGAGTCTGTAAACAACTCTATGGACTATGATATGCTTGGCAACCAGCAGGTGTCAACCTCTATTCCTGGGCTTTCAGTACCACTAAGACAGGTGGCTGAAATTAAGCCAGCATGGGAACCTGCTCTTCTTGAGAGGATCGGTGGGGAGAATGCCGTGGTGGTGTCCGCTGATATGAGGTATGGCAAGAGTCAGCCGGTCTCCATGAAGAAGGTACAGGATTTTGTGGATGGTCTTGATCTGCCAGAGGGAGTAAGTGTACGCTACGGCGGACTCTCGTCCATGAATAGCACTGTGATACCGGAGATTGTCCTTGCGTTCCTTAGTGCCGTGCTTGTGCTGTTCTTCTTCTTGCTTTTCCATTTCAAGAAGATATCGCTTGCAGTGCTGACCATAGTACTCAGTACGCTGTGCTTCTTCGGGGCATTCTTCGGACTATGGATATTCGGACTTGACTTCAGTATCACAGCGGTGCTTGGACTCATAAGCCTCATAGGCATCATAGTGCGCAACGGTATAATACTTTTCGAGTATGCAGAAGATCTGCGTTTCAAGGAGGGCCTTCCAGTGAAGGAAGCCGCTGAACTTGCGGGAAAGAGACGTATGAGGCCTATTTTCCTTACTTCCTGTACTACTGCCCTTGGAGTGCTCCCGATGATTATCAGCCATGACAACCTTTGGATGCCTCTTGGCGTGGTGATATGCTTCGGTACTATGCTCTCCGTGTTCCTGATTACCCTTATCATGCCTGTGTCATACTGGCGGATATTTGCTAAAGACAAGAAGAAATGAGACGTTATTTCATAATTGCAGCATTATCTATGCTATGCGCGTCGTGTTGCCTTGCGCAGGAACTTTCAGGGCAGCAAAATATCACTCTGGATCGGTGCCGCGAACTGGCTTCAGAGTCCAGCCATGCCGTGCGCGGAGCCGAATTTGACGTAAGGGCAGCCGAGTACCAGAAACGTGAAGCGAGATGGGAGTACTTTCCTCGAGTCAGTTTCTCTGCTCTTGGCTTCTACTCTATGCACCCGATGCTTGATATAGGTGTCAGGGATATTCTTGGGGACAATGAGCTGGGTAATTTCCTTCAGGAGATGGTGGATAGGTTCGCTCCTGTCATGGGTCTGTCTCCTACATACACAGCACTTAAAAGCGGGTATACTGCCCGGTTTAATGTCGTCCAGCCTATATATGCAGGCGGGCGGATCGTTTCGGGCAATAAACTTGCTGATATGGGACTAGAGGCGGCGACCTTGCAGAAATCTGTCTCGGATCGAAAGGAATATGGCTCTGTTGACGAACTTTTCTGGCAGGTGATTACTCTGCAGGAGAAAGCTGTAACCCTTGAGAGCGCTACCACCTTAGTGGATGCTTTGTACAATGAAGTGGATGCCGCGTTTCGTTCTGGACTTGTCACGGAGGATGAGTTTCTTCAGGTGAAGCTTAAGCGCAATGAACTCCGTGCCTCAGCGGTTAAACTTGACAATGGGTTGAAACTCAGTAAAATGAATCTTCTCAATGCCATAGGAGTCCCTTATAGCGTAATTGAGGGTGCTGCCACTGTTCAGAAGCCTTATCTCGGTACATTTGATTTTAGCTCTGACTCTGATGAACTGCTTCCTCCTGAGACTTATTTCGTGGATGAGGAGACCGTGGCATCATCTCTTGATGAGTCCAGACTGCTTGAGCTGAGCGTGGAATCCAAAGTTCTTGAAAAAAGGATGGAACTTGGAGAGACTCTTCCTCAGATTGCTGTTGGTGCTTCTTATGGGTACTCGGATTTTGGGTTGGGGGCAAGTTTTAACGGTACCGCTTTCGCCACACTTCAAATTCCTATTTCCGACTGGGGAAAGACTTCTATGAAGATGAAAAGGCTTCAGGCAGGGGTGGACAAGGCACGTTATGAGAAAGAGTATATGAGCGAACAACTGGTGCTGCTTGTCCGTAAGACATGGGTGGACCTGTGCTCCTGCTGGGATGAGATGTCTGTATGCAAGGACTCCCGCGATGCTGCATCGGGTGCATATTTCCGTATGAAAAAGAGTTATGAGGCTGGCTCAGTCACCGCATCCGAGCTTCTCAAGTCAGCTACTGCCCTTCGTCAGTGCGAAGACTCACTTGTGGAGGCGGAGTGCGCATATAGAAAAACTCTCCGTTCCTGGCGTGATATGGCCGGAAAGTAGTATATTTGCCAGGTCGATTGAAAAAGGATAGCGTATGAAGTTTACCATCTTGCAGACTCCAGTAATCTCTGAGGAGGATATCATCAGCAAGGCAGATTCCGCCAAGGTATCCATTGAGCAGTTTGCCAGCAATCTTGCCACTGACCCCAATACCACTCTTCACAACCTTCTTGATGATGTCATCCGTTTTGGTATTAAGGTCCTTTTGGCTATTCTCATATATGTGGTGGGTGCATGGCTCATCAAGCATATCCGGAAGTTGCTTAGTAGATGGTTTGTCAAGCGCTCTACTGACAAGACTCTGTCGAGTTTCGTGTTGAGCCTTGTTTCCATCACTCTGACTATCATACTAATTATCATTACGATAAGTACTCTCGGAGTGAACACTACCTCGCTTGCAGCTTTGCTTGCTGCAGGTGGTATGGCCATCGGTATGGCGATGAGCGGAACCGTGCAGAATTTCGCTGGTGGCATCATGATACTTGCGTTCAAGCCATTCAAGGCAGGAGACTTCATTGAAGCACAGGGCTATTCTGGCACGGTATCTTCCGTATCCATAGTGAGTACTAGCCTGGTTACCCCCGACAACAAGTCTATCATCATTCCGAATGGGGCGTTGTTCAATGGCAATATCAACAACTATTCTCGGAATCCCATCCGAAGAGTAGAGTGGCTCGTATCGGTGGAATATGGTACTGATGCGACAGTGTGTGCTGCACGTCTGACGGAGATCATGAAAGCGGATCCTCGTGTGCTAGATTCCAGTACCAAGGGGGCTTCGGACCCAGTGGTGGTGCTTTCCCAGCTTGCCGATAGTGCCGTGGTGTTCTCCGCCCGTGCCTGGGTCAAGACCTCTGACTATTGGGATGTATATTTCAAACTCAATATGGATATTTATACCGAGCTGCCTAAGTCTGGTATTGAGTTCCCTTATCCTCAGCTTGACGTGCATGTGCATGACGATAAATCCGTGTCATAAATGAGCGAATGGGCCATAGTGCTGCTTGTCTGCCTGATGGCTTTTGTGGCAAGCTTCGTGCAGAGGACTTCCGGCTTTGGCTTCGGGATAGTCGTTATGGCCGTATTTCCGCATCTTCTCGCGTCTTATGGCGAGTCTACAGCATTGTCTGGAATTCTGGCTGCTCTGACATCTGTGGTGACGGCAGTGAAGATGCGTCGTTTCGTCCCTTGGCGTAAACTCTTGCCGATATTGGTGACTTTCCTTGTGGTCTCTTTCTTTGCTACCGGATTCGTGGCACACGTATCAGGCGGAGAGATGAAGCATATCCTTGGGGCTGTACTCATCATTGTCAGTCTCTATTTCTTCTTCTTGTCCGATCGTATTCACTTGCGTCCGGGGCTTCCACTTCAGGTAGGTATGGGAACTCTGTCCGGTGTGATGGGCGGGCTTTTCGCTATGCAGGGTCCTCCGGCCGTGATTTATTTTATATCCTCCACCAACACTAAAGAGGAGTATATTGCTATGACTCAGTGGTATTTCTTCGTGGGTAATGCCATGATGACTATGTATCGCTTCTTTGATGGATTTGTTACGGCTTCGGTGATTAGCCATGCGGCGTTTGCCATACCAGCTGTGATAGCTGGTATTATAATCGGAGACAAGGCGTCAGGGCATATTAAACTTTCTCTGCTCCGACGCCTTGTCTATGCTTTTCTTGCCGTTTCCGGCGTTATTACTTTGCTTTCTTGATAGGAATGCTGATTCCAGGCTCAGGGAAACTCATCTTGGCATTTTCCTCTCGGACGTCATCTTTAGAGTATGTGATGGTCCATGTGTCCATAGTCATAAGAGAGTAGAGCTTGCTCTCTGTCATAGGAGCGGTGTACCTGATGCGGATACATGGCTCAAGCGAGTCGTTGAGGGTCAGATATGTTCCCAGAATTCCATCGAAGCGTGATAGGTGGTTGCTCAGATAAGGCATGCCTCTGAGAACTATCGGCTTCTCGTAATTGTGATCTGCTATCTCGTAGTAGTATTCGACGGCTCCCTCTGGTACTTCTTTCTTGTATTCTGCTTTGAAGGAATCAAACATCTTCTGGAGATAGTCCTTTTCTGAAATTGATGTGCTTCCATCCTCCATGCGGATGAACTTGAACCCAAGGTCGATAATATTCACTCCGCCTCCGTGAACAGGCATTTCAAGTGTCTTCTTCTCCACTATATCCTTGAACCACTTCTCGTCAAGTTGCTCTTCTGGAGTCATATATACCTTTACTACGAGAGGGCAGTCATACATAGACTCGAGGCCGTAGATCTTCTTCTCGGTGAACCTCATCTGCATGCCAAGGTAGTTGAGGTCGAGTTTGTCGAACATCTTTTCCGTCCTTATGGTTACGCACTTGAGAGAATCGTATGTGCCTGGCTCAAGGCTATTGACCCTGAACTTGGATGGAACGAATATCTGTGACTGTATCTTGTCGGCGTCAGTGGCATTGGCATCGTATGTCACCACTACCGTGTGGCTCCCTACGTATGTCTTGACACCATGTACGCCCTGGACTTTCTCCATCTTTGCCTTGAACGCCTTGGAACTGCTGAAACACTTGACGGACTTAAGCCCTTCCACCTTGACGGTTTCGAGTTTCATATCTGGAGTCACGCCCCACTGTTCGTCAATAGTAGGCACTTCAAACTTGCCACCCACGATGTATGCCACGATGACAAACACTACCGTAAGAATAGCAGGAATAAACTTGGTGAACTTGCTTCCCTTGTTCTCGATACCGGGCTGTACACCGAACGAAAGTGCCTTTACGGGACATGATGCCACACATTCACCGCACAATGTGCAGTCCACGGCATTGACCTTACCATCGTATGAAGGTACATCAATATTGTATGGACAGTTCTTCTGGCATATACGACAGCTCCTTGTGCACTTGCTCTTGTTGATAACTACACCGAAAATCTGTATTTTCTGCTTGCCACAGAAGATCTCCAGAAGATAGCCGAGTAGGCACATGGCTCCGAGTAGCCAGATCCATGCTATATGTACGCCGAGCAGGTTCAGACCCCACCAAAGTCCCACGAGAACCACCATCCATATCCAGAACTTGATGGAGTTGGATATGGCTCCGAGCGGACAGATGTACTTGCACCAGAATCTGTCTACCAGAAGTCCTGGGATTATCACGAGGCAGACAGTGACAATGGACATCCAGAGCGTTATCTCCCCCTTGAATCCAGTGGCTGTTGCATAGTATGGATCGAAGTTTTTGCAGAACAGCTCACTTGCTGTCATAGTCATATAGAAGGTAAAAAACAGGAGCACATATTTGATTATCCTGAGGATTTTGTCGGCAATGCTTGTACTTCTGATGTTGAAGGCTCTGAGCCCGATAGTCTGCCTAAGCTTCTTGAGGAGGTCTTCCACAGTGCCTACAGGGCACAAATATCCGCAGAAGAGTTTTCCTACGAGCACGACCACGGCTGCGAGCACTATGCCCATTACTATCTGCATGCTTGTCATTGAGCACGGCAGGGAATCGTTGGCAAGATAGGTCCCTAATGCTTCCAGTCCGCCGAAAGGACAGTACTTTTCTGGATCAGGGGTGTCCATCTTCGGAAACACGAGCGAAGCGAGCCCGCTCAAGAAGAAGATCAGTAGGGCAAGTACTCCCCATTGGAGGACGTACTTGGGCCAGTTGGTCTTAACAGTTGACTTCTTTGACATAGTAATACGCTATTTGTTTGATGATATTCCTAATTTCCTGAGCAGGGCTTCCGGCTGTGGGTCATGTCCGCGGAAGCGTCTATATAGCACTGCTTCGTCTTCCGTGCTGCCCTTGGTGAGCACATTCTCAATGAATGAATCGGCTACTTCGCGGCTGAATATTCCTTTCTCTTCGAATGCTGAAAAGGCATCGGCTTCCAGTACTTCCGCCCATTTGTAGGAGTAATAACCTGCCGCGTAACCCCCGGAGAAGATGTGGGAGAATGCTGTGGATATGCAGGTCCCTTCCACGAAAGGAAGTGTCTCGTATTTTGAGAGTGCGTTCATCTCAAGAGTGTGTATGTCTTCGTGCACTGGAGAGGTGCGGTCGTGCCATGCAAGATCGAGGTATCCAAAATGCAGCTGGCGAACTTGAAGGTATGCCGACAGGTAGTTCTTCGAATCCACGATTCTGGAAATGTACTCTGCCGGAATTGTTTCGCCTGTCTGGTAATGCCTTGCAAAGGTATTCAGATATTCTGGCTCATATCCCCAGTTCTCCATGATTTGAGATGGCAGTTCCACAAAGTCGCGGGCTACATTAGTTCCAGTAAGAGACGGGTATCTCCCTTGTGCGACCATGCCGTGTATGGAGTGTCCGAACTCATGAAGGAATGTGGTGAGCTCGTAGTGTGTCAGAAGGGATGGGGCTGTAGCCGTAGGTTTGCTGAAGTTGGTGACTATGCTGACAAAAGGCCTATACTCCACACCATTCTGTATACTTTGCTCCCGGAAAGAGGTCATCCATGCTCCGCCGCGCTTTGTGGCGCGAGGGAAGAAGTCCGCGTAGAAGAGCGCAAGGTGCTTTCCGTCAGCATCGCTCACGTCGTAAACCTTCACGTCCTTGTTGTACCCCGGGATGTCAGGGCGCGGAGTGAACTGAAGTCCGTAGAGCCTGGTGGCGAGGCCGAATACCGCGTCAATGCAGGAATCAAGCTGGAAGTATGGTTTGAGAAGCTCATCGCTGAGATCATACTTGGAGGCTTTGTATTTTTCAGACCAATAAGAGAAGTCCCATGGCTGAAGCGCTTTTTCTGTATATCCGCAGGATTGTGCGTATGAGAGTACCTCTGCAAGCTCCTCTTTTGCTTTGGGAAGGGAAGGCTTCATGAGATCGTCCAGCAGCTTATGTACAGCAGTCACATTCTTGGCCATTCTTTCTACGAGTGCGTAGTCAGCGTATGTCTTGAATCCGAGCAGGTTGGCGACTTTTAGTCTGAGATCCGCTATCTGGATGCACACTTCGCTGTTGTCATATTCTCCGCCGTATGCCTTGGAATTATATGCCATATAGCACTTCTTGCGCAGGTCGGAGCGGTCGCTAAACTGCATGAAAGCCGAGTAGCTCGGGTACGACAGGTCAAAGACCCATCCCTGTTTGCCCAGTTCTGCTGCTGTGGATGCTCCCATATCCTTTACATAGTCTGGAAGTCCAGAAAGGTCGGTGCTATCCGTAAGTTCAAGTTTCCATGCGTTGGTGGCGGCAAGTGCATTCCTGCCGAACTTGAGTGAGAGAAGGGAAAGCTGCTCTTCATACTCGCTGTACAGCTTCTTGTCTTCTGCTGAGAGGTTCGCCCCACTTAGTTCAAACTCACGGTAGGTCTTTTCCAGGAGCCTGAGCTGGTCTTTCTCGAGACCGAGACTTTCCCTCTGCTCCCATACGGCCTTGATCCTGGCGAAGAGAGCCTCATTTAATGATACATACATGGAATGTTGGGTCATCAGAGGGGAGACTTCTTCGGCTATAGCTTGCATTTTCTCGTCGGCGTCTGCTTCAAGGATGTTGTAGAAGATGGCACTTATATTATTGAGTTTCTTGCCAGAGAACTCCAGGGCTTCTATGGTATTCTCGAATGTAGGAGCATCGGGGCAGGAAGTTATCGCGTCTATTTCGTCCTGTGCTTCCTTTATCGCCTGCTTGAAAGCTGGCAGGTAATGCTCTGTACGGATCTTGTCGAATTGAGGGGCTCCGTAGGGTAGTTGTGATTCTGTGAGAAGTGGGTTTTCCATCTTGCAAGAGATTGTGATGGCTACCAATGCTATTGTAGCCAGTGACGTGAACGTATTTTTCATTATTGTCCTATTTCAGTGAGAAGAGCGTCGCAGTGTGCGTAGTTCTTTAGAGTCCAAAGCACGAATCGGATATCTACATTGACGCACTTGTTATATCCTGGAGTCCAATATACATCCGATGCGAGGGATTCTTTGTTCCCATCGAAGGCAAGTCCTACTATTTCTCCGCGGGAATTGAGTACTGGACTTCCAGAGTTGCCGCCAGTGATGTCATTGTCGGTGAGGAAATCGACTGGAAGGTCGCGGCCTTGCCCTCTCTCTTTCTCAAGCAGTCTCTTCCACTCTGGAAGAAGGTGAAAGTCGTACGAGTCCGGATTCTCTTTGTCGAGGATCTCGGATGAGAATGTCTGCCATGGGAGCATTTTGCCGTTCCTTCTGAAAGAGCCTACGGTCCCGTATGTCAATCGCATCGTGGAGTTGGCGTCAGGATACTGTTCTATACCGTGCTGCCTGCGTGTGCTGTATTTGGCCCTGGTATATTCCCTGTCTAGTTCGGTGATGGTCCTCTCTCCCATAATGGTGTCAATATCCTTATTGAAGTCGCTGACATTGACGTCGGCGAAGAACTTATATATCCCGTCTTCCTTGGTCATGTGTCCATCTGTCCATAGGGCATCGCACATAGCATCGTAGTTGTCGCCGTACTTTGCGCGAAGTTCCCTCTGGAATGGGCCGAAATACTTGGGGTTCACGTGGTCGAAGTACGTCTGGAGGCTATATCGGAAGAGGTCTTTCTCCACTCTCATATCCAGTTGCGAATATTGCTTGTCCATGTCCAGTGGCCTACGTGCAGTGCGGAGTCTGGTGGCTACCAGCCCAAGTCCGGTGCCTCTAATCATGGTCTCCCTATAGTATGTGAGGCTCTTCTCCGCGTCACTTACAGCTGCATATTTTTCGTCAAGCTCGCGGAGAAGGGCTTTTTCGCCTTTCATGCGTCTGCGTTCCTCTCTTTTGATATGCTTGGATGCCTTGAAACGCCCTGCGTTCTGTACGAATCCTTCATCGTTCTCCTGTACATTGCTTAAGGAGAAGTACTTGTCCGAATATTTGAGACGTATGTTCGGATCTTTGTCCATCCATCCCCTGATGATGGCCATCTGCGCCGCACGGACCTCATTGCTTATCGGAAGGGTTACCTGGCTGCGGAAATTGACCTTTGCGGCTGAAGAGTATCTTGCTGTCCTTCCTGGGTACCCCATGATCATGGTGAAGTCTCCAGGTTTAACTCCGCTTGTGCTGATGGTTAGATAGCGCAGAGGCTGCATAGGTACGTTGGCCTCCGAGTGGGGAGCTGGCCTGCCGTCAGGTGAGGCGTAGATGCGGTACATGGCAAAGTCGCATTTCTGCTGTGGCCATTCCCAGTTGTCTATGTCTCCTCCGAATGCGGCTATGCTTACAGGCGGGGCAGCCACCAGACGTATGTCTGTATATACCTCATAAAGAGCAAGATAATATTTAGAACCGGACCACATACTGCTCAGCGATGCCTCATATCCGGTAGCCGTCGCATACTTCTTTTCTATGATGGATGCGATCTTGCGACTTCCGTATGGCTGTCCGGCAGCTTTCTGCGAGTCTATAGTACTTCCTACTTCATCAGTCACGTCGAGGACTTTCTTCAGGAAATAGGCGCTTTTCCCTGGAATGTAGATCTCTGCATCGCGAGAGTTTGCGAAGAAACCTGTCTCAAGGTAGTTATGCTCGGGTGTGCTGAGCGAGTGAACATCTGAATAGGCACAATGGTGATTGGTGATGAGAAGTCCCTGCTCTGATATCATGCTTCCGGTGCAGCCGAAGTCAAGCGAGACGATGGCATCTTTCAGCGATACCTTGCTCTCGTCGTAAATCTCGTTGGCCTCAAGTTCCAGCCCGGCTTTCTGCATCCTTTGGACAAGTGCTTCTGATAGTGCGTTTACCATCCACATTCCCTCGTCAGCGAATGCGGCGATAGGACTTAAAACCAATGTCAGCGCCGCTATGCATAAATACTTTATTCTCATTAGTAGTCTTTTTTCAAATCGTCCAAAGTTGGCGATAATATCACAAAAAAACAATAGCCGATTTTGAGCCCTTATTTGATTTGTAGATTTTATTCCTATTTTTGTGTTTGGAAACATTTGTTCTTCCATGAAGTATAACGATATGGTTAGAGGAATATGAGAAAGCCTATTATCGCAGTATTGCTACTTCTTATGATTCCGGTTCTTCTACCGGCAGCTCCACAGCACTTCAAGGTGTCAGGGACTGTAACCGATGCTGCTACTGGGGAGCCTCTCATCGGAGCGGTTGTCAATGTGGACGAGTTGTGGGCTATTACCGATGCCGATGGAAAATTCGTGATAGACAAGGTTCAGCCAGGCAAGTATGACATAAAGGTGAGCATACTCGGGTATGTGGACTACAAGTTGTCCATAGAAGTAAGGAAAGATATACCTAACATTTCTTTTAAGCTCAAGGAAAGCAGCCTTGCTCTCAGTGAGGTGGTGGTTACCGCCAACCGACCAAAGGATGGTACCGGGACTGCTCACGATATCGGACGAGACGCGCTCAACCATTTGCAGCTTAGCAACATGACCGATATGGCTGCGCTTCTTCCTGGAGGTCGCACGTCCAACCCTGACCTTACCTCATCGTCTGCTTTCTCCGTTCGTTCATCGGGCTCTTCTGCGGGCAATGCTGCATTCTCCACTGCCGTGGAGGTGGATGGCGTCCGCATGGGCAACAATGCTGCATTCTCGGAACTCAGCGGAGTGGATACGAGAAGTATATCAGTGGATAATGTAGAGTCAGTGGAGGTTATTTCCGGTGTTCCGTCTGTGGAATATGGTGATCTTGGCAGTGGAATGGTGAAGATACATACCAAACGAGGCCGTTCTCCACTTAATGTCACTTTCTCTGTCAATCCGCGTACTTATCAGACATCACTTTCCAAAGGAATTGACCTCGGTGCGGATGCTGGTATTCTGAACCTTAGTGCAGAGTGGGCCAAGGCTACCAAGAAACTCACTTCTCCCTATGAGTCTTACACGCGCCGCAGCCTCGGTGCGGTATGGAGCAATACCTTTGCCAAGGTGCTTCGTTTCGAGCTGGGCGTTAACGGCAACCTGGGCGGTATGAACAGCAAGGATGACCCAGACGCTTTCAGAGAGCAATTCTCTAAGGTCCGGGACAATGCTATCCGAGCCAACACCTCTCTTACTTGGCAGATTAACGAGCCTTGGGCCACAAATCTGAAGATGGATGCCTATCTTAACTATTCCGACAACTTATCCCATCTTCATAAGTACAACTCTGCTGCTTCCCGTCTTCCTGCTGTGCACTCTGAGGTCGAGGGATACAGCAATGCCGTTCTGCTTCCGGAAGGGGAGTACTACTCCGACAAGATGACTGACTCTCGCGAGATGGACTTCGGGTCGTCTCTGAAATATACTCTCAACTCCCGTTTTAGCGGATACCGCAGTGCCTTCAAGGCTGGTATTCAGTGGAAAGCCTCTGGTAATGTAGGCCAGGGAGAGTATTATCTTGACCCGTCTCTGGCTGAGAACGGCTATCGCCCGAGACCTTATTCTGACTATCCGTTCATGCATAATATTTCCGCATACGCGGAAGAGGATTTCACTTTCCCGTTTGGACTGAGGCTCACGGCTGGAGTCAGGTACGACCGTATTCTGGTTAAGGGCAGCCAGTATAGCAACGTAGGTTCATTTTCTCCGCGAGTCAATGCCAAGTGGGATATTTCCAAGAATCTGTCTATTCGTGCAGGGTGGGGACTTGCCGAGAAACTGCCGTCCTTCTATATTTTGTTCCCTAAGCAGGAATACCGGGATATTCTTGTGTCAAGCGGCTATGATGCATCTGGGGAACTTTACTACCGCTATTATACACAGAGTTGTCCGATAGAATATAATCCGGATCTGAAGTGGCAGCGCAACAGCAATGCTGAGGTGGGCTTGGATGCCAAGGTCCTTGGCGTGAATATTTCACTTGTAGGCTACTATAATCTTACCCTGAATCCATATAAGTTCTCTAATAACTATCGAGCACTTGTGCTTGACCGTGGGGGTTACTACGACAAGACTTTCGTCTCTGTCAAAAGACAAGACAACGGAGCTCCGGTGAAAAGGGCCGGTGCGGAACTTACAATGGATTTCCCGCAGATTGTTCCACTTCGAACATCGTTCAGACTGGACGCATCCTATGGATGGACTCAGACCGATGACGATGCACCATACTATTATTATAACACTGGCTGGTCGCATCCTTCGCTTCCTTCTCGCTCGTATCCTTACGTGGGAATCTATGCTAATGGCGGTAATTCCTCGCTCATGGTAAGGGGTAAGGTGTCATCTTCGCTCACTGCCAACTTGACATCCATTACTCATATCCCTGAGGCCAGACTTGTGATTACGTGCCGTCTTGAGGCTTCGCTTTTTACAAGATCCCGAAATCTTCCTGCGGGAGATGAGAATGTGCTCTATCCTATAGGCTATCTTGATGTTGAGGACGGAGGCGAGCAGATGCACTTGTTTACAGAACGTAACAAGACTGACGACAAGTTCAAGGATCTTGTCATCAAACCGTCCAACTCATATCTCTTCGCGCAGGATGGATATGGCGCCTATATGTCTGCCAATCTTAGCGTTACCAAAGAAATAGGCGAGGCTGTGAGCCTATCTTTCTTTGCCAATAACTTTACTAATTCGCGCCCTTATGTGCTTTCTATGGCTACTGGAGTGGGTGCGATTTTTACACCTTCGTTCTATTACGGACTTACTTGCAGGATTAAGTTATGAGAAAAATCTGTTGTTTTGTGTCGGCAGCTGTGGTTGCGCTGCTGTTAGCCTCCTGCCTTAGGATAGGGGACGGCAACCCGTATACCTCCGATCTCCACCAGCTTTCGATAATCCTCATGGCACCAGATGGTGAGTTGCCGGACTATTCTCTCTCTGAGATTTCAGTGAAGGATATCAATACCGATGCCGACTATCAGGCAGTCTGCGACGTCTCGGGTCATGCTGTACTTGATGTCCCCAATGGACTCTATATGGTAATGGCCTCTATTCTTAATGGGGAGCATTCTTTCAATGGCAACCAAAGTGGAATTGTAGTCAGTGGTGCCGCTGCTGATTGTATAGTGAGCCTGTCAAGCCTTAAATTGTCTGATATTGTCATCAAGGAAATCTATTGCGGGGGATGCTTAAAATATCCTCAAGAGGGAAAATATCAGACTGACTCGTATTTCATCTTGCATAATAATTCAGCTTCGACTGTATATCTTGACGGTCTGTGCTTTGGAACTCTTGATCCGTACAACTCCAACTCTACTTCCGTATGGGAGAATGATATTGACTTTGCCCCTATTATTCAGGCTGTTTGGCAGTTCCCCGGTGATGGTGATGATTATCCTCTCGAAAAAGGACAGGACGCGGTCGTTGCTGTGTATGGTGCTATTGATCACAGCGCTCACTATCCTCTTTCTGTCAATCTGGACAGGGAAGACGTATTCGTATGTTATAACCCGACATATTTCCCGAACACGTCCTATCATCCGGCTCCCGGACCTCATATACAACTTGACCATTATCTTGATGTCGTCATCAAGACTGGACAGTCCAATGCCTATACCTTCTCCGTCAATTCCCCCGCGCTGGTAATCTTTCGGGCTGTGGGTACTACCATACAGGATTTCGTATCCAAGAGTGATAATGTCATTCAGAAGCCGGGCAGTGAGAAAGATAAGGTGGTATGTGTGCCTAATGAGTGGATTCTTGACGGTGTGGAGGTGTTCAATGGTGAGTCTTCTTCAAATAAGAAGCGTATCGCTCCGGCAATTGATGCTTCCTATATCACCCTTTCCAAGTCGTTTGAAGGTCATACCTTGATGCGTCGGGTGGATGAGACAAAGAGCTCTAAGATGGGCTTTGAAGTTCTACAAGATACCAATAATAGTTCTAAAGATTTTTATGAGCGTGAAACACAGTCTCTTCATAAATAGGGTTGCGCCTGCGGTGATGGCATTGTGCCTACCGCTTGTGGTATCGGCGCAGAAATATGACCGTCTTCTCAAACGTAATCTTTGGAATGACGGCTCTAATATAGCATCATTGAGGATAGACACGCTTTCTTTCTCTGAGGCCTCCCTCTCGGTGTCGGCTGAAAGTGGGGACTTCCGGAGCAGTGACCAGTCTGCGTCTGAGTTCGGGGGAGCGGTGTTGGCCCGTTCGGTGAGCCATCTGAAGGGGTTTTCTATGACCGGATCGTTTGGATTCAGTGATACGGAAGCTCTGGGAATGTGTGGCTCTATGTTTGTTGAGCCGGGTTATTTCCCCGTGGATGTGAGTGAGTTTACTCCAGGGCGCAAGTCGTTGCAGCGGTATCTAGTGTCTGGCGGTATAGCTGTTCCTTTGTCTTCATCGTGGCTTGTGGGCACCTCTTTGGATTTCAAGTCTACTAATGCATCCAAACGTAAGGACCTTAGATATACTGGATATAAACTTGATCTTGAGTTTGCTCCTTCTATTCTGTATATGTCTGACAAGTTCTCTGCGGGGCTTTCTTTGAGTGTCGGGCGGAATACTGAAATTATCAATGCCGAGCAGATCGGCACATCCGACACGACGCCAATGGCTTTCTTTAATGAGGGGCTGTGGTTTGGCAACTATCAGGCATGGACAGGCAGTAGTGTCCATCTTAAGGAGGCGGGAGTTAATGGGCTTCCTGTATATAAGAACACACTTGGGGCAGCCGCCCAGTTTTCTTCTGGTGGGCTTTTCGCTGAGGCAGGCGTAACATTTTCCCATGGAGAAGTGGGGGAAAGGCAGAATATTTGGTATCGTTTCGGCGGGCCTGAGTATTTCCTGACTCTTGACTATCGGACCGGACGGCACACTATAAGGACATCTGCTTCGTATGAAAGCGGCGAGGTTCGCAAAAGCATTCTTGACAAGGTGGCTTCCGGCGGGGTGGTACTTGTCAAAGAATATGGAAGCAACAGAATACTTGAAAGCGGCATCTTAAATGTCGGGATTTCGTATGAATGGACGGACGGTGAGACGGAAGTGGGTGTATGTGCTTCTCTTTCTGATCGGCGGGATGTGGGATCCATGAGGTATCCGTATGTGTTTGGAAGAGAGATTGTGAGGGGCGAAGTCGGAGCGTATGCTGTCGTGCCGATAGGGAAGTGGGAAATCAGGTGCGATGCAGGCTTTGGAATGGGACGCACTCGAAATTCGTCGTGGTCTATTTCTGATGGCGGTTCTGACGTTGAGCCTCCTTTTAGGCACGAGGAACTCTATGCTGTCGCCGAGGAGTATGCTACTGTGCCACGGATGGATGCTGCCGCTGGGGTGGCACGCTATTTTGGCAAGGGACTTTTTGCTGCGCTGCGGGGGTCTGCTGTCAAAGCTTTTTCTCCTGTGGTGATATCCGGTTCCTGGAGGTATGGTGTTGGGATTGAATTTGGTTTAACATTTTAAATAGTCATGATTATGAAAAAATCATTAGTTCTTGTACTTGCTCTCGCGGTTTTGGGAGCATGTACCAAGCCGGCTCCGGCTCCAGAAGGAACCATTGAGAGCAAGGAAAGTGTGGATGTCCCTTTCTATGGCACTACTTTAAAATACACTCTCGTATCCAACTGTGACTGGAAATTGACGACTTCTACTGTGGATGTAACTCCTGTTAAGGGTAGCGCTGGAACTACGGAACTTTCAGTAGTGATTCCCGGCAATAGGACAGACGCTGCCGTAAAGGAGTCATTTACGGTGGTCTTTACCAATGCTGATGCCGTGACTGCGGAGAAAGTCGTGGAGATAAACGTCCCTGCTCCTGGTGTGGCTTACGGCGGATATACTTACGGTGCCAAGTATTTTAGTGACGGCAACTACTGGATGACAGAGAACCTTCACTATGTGCCAGAAGGTGTGAGCGTATCGGAAGATCCAAAGAATGGCTCAGTATGGTATCCATACAGTCTCGAAGTTAAGGAGGGTTCTACCAAGGCTACAGTAAAGGAAATTCTAAAGGACGATGCCAGTGTGGCCAAGTTTGGCCTTCTCTATTCTGCGGCGCAGGCTTTCGGTGTAGAAGCAATCAATAAAGACAATTATAAGACCCTTGAGGGGACTAAAGGTATCTGTCCTGAAGGATGGCACATTCCTTCTCGTGCAGAACTTTTTGCTCTCTGCGGCGCTTCAAATAAGTTTGACGGTGAGACATCAGCCCCTGAGGACAATACCTCTGCAGTGCTCTGGGATCCTGAGGTTAAATATGGAAATATGGCCAAGTCATTTGAGATCGGATTCAATTTCTATCCTGTCGGTGTAGTGTTTAACGGGGCTTACAATACTACTATTGTTGCTGCTAGCAAGACTGATGTTGAAGAATTTGTCGGCATGAATGGGTTGAGTTATATGCTTGGCTCTACTGGGTATACTGCAAATAGTGGCCCTCAGATGAGTGCTATCATGTCCACTTTTACCGATACTTACAAGAAAGGCCGCCTAAATGTAGCGTATGCCAATGTCAAGAACGGCGTGTCAGTAAGATGCGTTCTCGACAAGAAATAGTATAAGTATATATATGTAACGTATGCCCCTCAAAAAGACAACATTTTGAGGGGCTTTTTCATTTATAATGACTAACTTTGCGTCCTTGTGTTCAGAAAATATCATTAAATTTTCAGATAAATGTCACAAAACAAAGTTTCTGTAAAGAATGTCGTATTGCTGTGCATAGTGCTGGCGATTACGATTTTCTTGTGGGCAGTTCCGACATCCTTTTTCGGGATTGAAGGTCTCACCGCCGTACAGCAGCGAATGATTGCCATTTTCTTTTTTGCTGCGCTTATGTGGATAGTTGAGGTCGTTCCGAACTGGACCACTTCTCTTATTGTCATTGTGGTGATGCTGCTGACCGTTTCCGACAAGGGATTGAAGTTCCTGTGTAATCCGCAGAGTGGTACGCTTGTGGACTACAAGTCCATCATGGCGTCTTTCGCGGATCCGGTAGTAATGCTCTTCCTCGGAGGTTTCGTGCTTGCCATTGTGGCTTCAAAGTATGGTATGGATGCCGTTATGGCCAAGTTCCTTCTTGGACTCTTTGGTAAGAAGCCTAAGATTGTGCTCCTCGGATTCCTTATCGTTATCAGTGTGTTCTCAATGTTTATGAGCAACACTGCTACGGCTGCGATGATGCTTGCGTTCCTTGCTCCTGTGCTCAAGAGTCTTCCGGATGATGAGACGGGTAAAGTGGGACTTGCGCTCTCCATCCCTATTGCCGCTAACCTCGGAGGTATCGGAACTCCTATCGGAACCCCTCCTAATGCTGTTGCTATCGGCGCTCTTGAAAACGCCGGGTATAGCATCGGGTTCCTTGACTGGATGCTCCGAATGGTCCCTTATGTGGCTGTGATGATTGCTATCGCATGGCTGCTTCTTACAATATTCTTCCCTTTTAAGTCCAAGAGTATTGTGCTTGACATTCCTGTAAAGGAGTCCAAGAAGGATTGGAGAACTTATGTGGCCTGGATCACTTTCTTTGTGACCATTCTTCTCTGGGTGACAGAGTCTATCACTGGTATCAACTCCAATGTGGTGGCCCTTATACCTCTTGCCGTTTATACATGCACAGGAGTGTTCACTAAGGAAGACATCAAGGAGATTAACTGGAGTGTGCTTTGGCTCGTGGCCGGAGGTTTCGCCCTGGGTATTGGTCTTAACAAGACAGGCCTTGCCGCCACTCTCATTAATGCTATTCCGTTCAGTTCTATGAATGTGGTTATAGTGATGATAGTTGCTGGTCTTATCTGCTACCTGCTTTCTAACTTCATCTCTAACTCTGCCACTGCGGCACTTCTTGTTCCTATCCTCATTGTCGTAGGTACTGCACTTGAGGATCCTGCTGCAGCAAGCCATGCACAGTTTGACGGTATGGGCGGTATGTATGCCTTGATCCCTTTCATCGCTATGTGCGCTTCCATCGCTATGCTTTTCCCTATCTCTACACCTCCGAATGCTATTGCGGCCTCTACTGGACTTGTTTCCACCAAGGATATGACCAAGGTCGGTATCATCATAGGTGTCATAGGATTTGTACTTGGATATTTCCTTCTTACGATGCTGTTCCCTTTCCAGGCGGCATAAGTTGAATAAATTGTACGGGGAGATTGGCTTGACCTTTCTCCCCGTATGTGCATAATATAGTTTAAGAGTATGAGAAAAATTGTTATCGCTTCGGCTTTGTCGCTTCTCAGTGTGGCCGCTATGGCACAGGAAAGCAAGCCGCAGCTCAAATGGTACGGCTTCGTACGTAATTATGCTGCTGTGGATACTCGTGAGAGTGTCGCCGGTACAGAGGATTTCTTCTATTATCTTCCCAAGGACGAGAACATCGCTGATGGGGTTGATCTCAATGAGAGAACCTCTGCCAAATTCGCTGCTATTACATCAAGACTAGGTCTGGATGTTACGGGCTATGAGTTCAATGGATGGAAAATGGGAGCCAAGATTGAGGCTGACTTCTATAATGGCGTTAGTGGTGTTACTGGTACTGCTGTTTTGCGTCTTCGTCAGGCTTATGCTACCATAGCTAAAGATGCACTCTCATTCAAGGTCGGACAGGCATGGCATCCTCTGGCTGCCGATATGCCTGATGTGATATCACTCAATACTGGTGCCCCTTTCGGCCCATTCAGCCGTACACCGATTGCTCAGGTTGAGTACAAGTTCCTTCCTTCTCTTACATTTACCGCTGCTGCGCTTTGGCAGATGCAGTATGTATCGGCTGGACCTTCAGGTGCATCCGCCAATTATATAAAATACGGCTGCACTCCAGAGATGTACTTCGGACTCTCTTTCGCTCAGGATGGATTTACGGGACGTGTGGGGCTCGATGTGCTTTCCATTAAGCCTCGCAATGTGGCTGGGAATAAAAAGGTCAATGACCGCATAACTACGGTTTCGCCTTTCCTCTACGCTCAATATACAGACAATCTTTGGACATTGAAAGCCAAGGCTGTGTTCGCGCAGGCCGGAGAGCATATCAACCTCAATGGTGGATATGGCGTGTCCAAAATCAACGAGGACGGAAGCTGGGAGTATACTCCTACTCGTAACCTCTCATCATGGTTCTCTGCCAAGTACGGAAAGAAACTCCAGGGTGTCTTCTTTGCTGGCTATGTGAAGAATCTGGGAACTGTGGATTCTATCCTCAGCCCTGAAATGCTCTATTTCAGCAAGAATAGTTTTGCCAATATGAACCAGATGTGGAGAATGACTCCTACTGTCATATATAATTTCGGCAAACTTGCTCTTGGTCTGGAATATGAAGTCACTTCAGTAGAGTATGGTTCTTGGGATACAGACTTTGCCAAAGGTCTTGCCACTAAAGATCTTCACTGGATTACGAACCACCGTGTTCAGGCTATGCTGAAATTTAGTTTCTAATATGCCTCATCCTTGCCTTTGCTGACCTTTTTGGTATTGAGGCATTGATATATAAAAGCCCCTCTGGTATTCCAGAGGGGCTTTTATATGCGTTCTCTCCTGTAAAGGATGGATTTCGTTTGGCTTAGTCATTGTGGTTCTCCGTGGTCTCCTCTTCTATCGGTTCTATGACTTTTGCGTGAGGATTGAGCTTGCGCCAACGGTCTTTGGCGAACTGCTGCATATCGCGTACAGAGTCTTTCTCATCCACGATTTCACTTCCGAGTAAGGTCTCTATCACATCCTCGAGGGTAAGGATTCCCTGAAATCCGCCGTATTCGTCGATAATGACGGCGATCTGCTCGTCCTTACTAAGCATTTCGTCCCATATTTGGTCAAGTGGTGTGTCCTCTCTGAATGAAGCGATCTCCCGCTTGATGCTCCCCAATGTCCTGTCGAATTTGTCTTCTGCGAGTAGCTGAAGGGCATCCATACGCAGTATGTAGCCTGTAATGTACTCATCATCTTTCTCGTACACTGGAATTCTGCTATGGTGAAGAAAGCTTTTGTCTTTGTAGAAGGCTTTCATCGTCATGGATTCTGGAGCGGTAGCGCATACCACGCGCGGAGTCATGGCTTCAGCGGCCGTAACTTCGTCCATATTGATGAGATTCTGGATAATGGCATTCTCATCTTCTTCAAGATCTCCCTCCTCCTCTGCTACGTTGGCCATAGCACTAACCTCCTCGCGAGAGACGGCAGCTTCCTGATCTTTTGGAGTAATGAGCTTTGTGAGCCCCTCAACCAATATCACAAGAGGATACATTATAACTATAAGTACAGAAATAATACGAGTTGCAAATCCCATCAGGGACTTCCATCTCGTCGTTCCGATAGTCTTAGGGATAATCTCAGAGAACACTAGAATCAGTACGGTGGTAATGGCGCTGACGAGCCCGAACCATTTAGACCCAAATACCTCTGTCGCCTGTGCGCCTACACCGGCAGCACCAATTGTGTTGGCTATGGTGTTGAGTGACAATATGGCGGCTATTGGCCTTGAACTTTCCTGCTTGAACTGCTTGAATTTGGTGGCTGGTTTGTACCCCTCGTCCTCTCGCATGGTTATATACGAGATCGGTGTGGACATAAGGGTGGCCTCCAATACCGAACATAGGAACGATATGGACATTGCCCCCAAAAGATAAACTAGAAGAAGAGCCATAGAAAATCAGTTATACCAACGACTATTTCGCCCACTCGGCACCTTCTGGTGTCCTTCTCCATGCGAAATAGGAATCGAGCACATTTAGGGCGCTTTCATCAGGAACTTCACCTATGAATGGAGTTTCTCCTGTAAGGTGCATTGAGCAGTGTTGGTCCGGGGTGAATCTTGTCCACTGTGGCACGCCTTCTCCATTAGGATCAAGATTCTTGGCAAAGTTGGTCCAGTACTTGATCATGATTTTGGAGAGTTTCTGGTCGCTGTCCTGCTGAGGGTTTCTTACAGTTCCGAACACGAAGTCCACGTCCTGTCCGTGAGGAGATCCATAGCCGTAGCGAGGGGAATCTTCCGGATACTCAGGATGCTGGTCAAAGTAGTACAGATATACCGGAGCCTTGCCTGTTTCTGACTGGAGACAAGCCCATGCCCATGTCTGCCATCCGAATGCGGCATCCCTCATAAGATCGCGTGCTGTTTTCGGAACCGTGTTCTCTGCTACTGGGTATGCTTCAAGAAGTTTCTCAGCAAATGGTCCATATCTGAGTTCAACACTGGCTATATGCTGCTTTGGATCCTTAGTGCCGCTGAAACTTGCACCCTCGTCGGAGTTGTATCCGATGAGAACAGCCACGTCGTTGTAATTTCCTTGCTCATAGAGCTTGTGCTGGTCGTCCAGGATAACGTATCCATCCACTACTGGCCATGCTCCTCCGGTCATCATGCCCGGCTTGGCAAAGTTGCTTGCATCAAGCGCTCTGAGATCAGAAATGCTCTTCGCTCCCATGGTTTCTGCGTATGCAAGTCCTTCCTGCTCTGATTGGGCAAGAGTCTTCATGTTCTCGCCAGGGTATGACGTCTTTCTGGTTGGGCCAAATGAACCGCCGCTCTGGGATATGGCTCCGCGGAAGAGCCCTTTGGCGAGCGGAGATGCACAGAGCATACTTACGGAAATACCGCCGGCAGACTCACCGAAGATGGTTACCTTGTCCGGATCTCCACCGAATTTGGATATGTTGTTCTGAATCCATTTCAGTCCGGCGATCTGATCGAGAAGCCCGTAGTTGCCGCTTGTGCCCTGCTCTGTCTCGGCACTAAGTTCTGGGTGTGCGAAGAATCCGAGTTTGCCTACACGGTAGTTGATAGATACGAGTACTACTCCTTGTTCTGCAAGAGGTGCTCCGTCATAGTAGGAAGTGGAACCGCCTGCAAATCCTCCACCATATATCCATACGAGGACCGGGAGCTTCTCCTTCGGAGATTTGGCTGGCGTCCATACGTTGAGATAGAGGCAGTCTTCGCTCATATTCTCCTGGCTCCCCGCTTGAATAGGGCTTGGCCCAAATTCTGTGGTATTGCGTACTCCCTCCCATGGGATCACTGGTTGAGGGGCTTTCCATCTAAGATCGCCCACTGGTGGAGCTGCAAATGGAATGCCTTTGTAGATGGCCATGCTTTCAGTAACGGTACCATGAATGGTGCCGCCTTCCACTTTGACGAGCCCCGGTGTGGAATTGCCGGAGCAGGCAACTGCTATCATAGTAGCAGCGATTACGCCTGACAGAAAAAGATGCTTTTTCATTGTGTATTTTATAAAGCGCTACGATTGTTATCGTAATCCGCACAAAGTTAATTATTCTTTCTTATATTTGTGAAAATTTGTTAAGTATGCCAAAGAGACTTACGCTTTCGTCATCTGACGTTAAAATCGCAGGAGTCTGTGGAGGTATTGCGGAATACCTTAATGTGGACTCTACACTCATTCGTATCCTATTTATTGTGTTTGCATGCTGCGGAGGATGTGGTGTGCTTGCTTATTTGATTTGCTGGGCGGTAATGCCTCGTTTTTAATATGAATAACATTTTTATGCAACTTGCCGGTAAGGCAAGCAGGGTTATCAGACATTGGTGGCTCTATTTGGTGTGTGGCATTCTTTCTGTAATCGCAGGAATAGTATTGATTGCTAATCCTATTGAGAGTTATGTCACTCTGTCCGTGCTTTTCGGAATCATGGCTTTTGTTAGTGGCGTCTTGAGCATGTGTGTGGCAGTGGGAAGTCGCAATCTTTTCATGATGAGGGGATACAATATTTTTGGCGCCCTCATAGACATTATTTTCGGACTTTTCCTGTGCTTCTTCCCAAGCGTTACCATGGTTGCTCTTCCTATTCTTTTAGGATTCTGGCTTATGTATCACAGCTTCATGTTTATGGGTCTTGCTGGTGATATCAGAGTTTTCGGTGCCAAAGGCTCAATATGGGTGGCTATCGGTGGGCTCCTTATGCTTGCCCTTTCGCTATTCTGTATTTTTAACAATTTTGGCGGAAGAATGCTTGTGGTTACCCTTGTCGGCATAGCCATGATACTTTTCGGCTGTGTGCTTGTGGGCAATGCGATAGAGTTGAAGAGGGTCAATAACTACATTCAGGACGACCTCAATCCAATAGACTACGGCGACTAAACCCTGTATTTCTTGTCGTCAGAAAAAGAGTAAAAGCTGGAATCGCATACAATTACGTGATCCAAAAGTGATATCCCGCAGACCGATGCTGCTTTGTGAAGCGCATCGGTCTGTTTTATATCCGCGCTGCTTGGCTGCGGGTCGCCTCCAGGGTGGTTGTGCACAAGTATGATGGCGCTCGACTTTTTCTCTATGGCACGGGAAATCACCAGCCTACTATCAATTACTGTAGCGCTGATGCCTCCTCTGCTGAGCATAGCCTTGTGTCTGAGGCGGTGTCCGCTGTCAAGGAATAGCCCCCAACACTCCTCGTGCTGAAGTCCTTTCAGAAGAGGCGACATGATATCATATACCGTTCTTGACGATACGATGGGGAGTTGCGTGGCTCCACTGCTCTCGCTCACGAAACGCCTGCCAAGTTCGAATGCTGACATTATAGTGCAGGCCTTGTCTGTGCCTATTCCCTTGACGGACAAGAGGTGCTCAAGAGAGGAATTGAATAGCCGTGATAGTGTACCATCGCAGTTTTTAAGAAGTGCTGAGGCTACTTCGATGGCACTGGATTCCCGGGTCCCGCTCTTGATGAGGATGGCAAGTAATTCGCTGTTGCTTAGGCTTTCGGCACCTTGTGCCATAAGCCGCTCGCGAGGCCTTTCGCTCGCGCACAAGTCTTTTATTTTCATAATTTAAGGGATAAGTTTCTATTTAGGTGACAACTACTTTGCGTCAGTCAAGTTCGCAAAGTAGTGTGGCTTGTGTGCAGTCAAGTACTCTCACATGCACAAAATCTCCAGCCTTGTGGGTGCTGTCTGTCCATACGCACATCTTGTTCTGTGAGTTGCGCCCGCATAGCTGGGAGGGGTCTTTCTTGGAAGGACCTTCTACAAGTACGGTGAATGCCTTTCCCATATCACGGCGGTTGCTCTCAAGAGAAAGACGGTTCTGGAGTGAGATTATTTCCTCAAGGCGTCTGGTCTTGGTGGCTATGTCTACGTCATCCAGATATTTCTTTGCTGCTAGTGTACCCGGTCTTTCCGAATAATAGAACATATAGGCTGCGTCAAAGCCTACTTTTTCAAACAGACTCAATGTGTCCTTATGGTCTTCTTCGGTCTCGGAGCAGAATCCGGCTATCACATCAGTGCTGATAGCACAATCAGGGATAATTTCGTGTATCTTTTCCACTCTGTCCAGATACCACTGTCTGGAGTAGCGACGACGCATTTTCTCAAGTATCCTATCTGACCCGGACTGGACAGGGAGGTGTATGTGGTGGCAGATGTTGGGGTGTGCTGCCATGGTATGGAGTACGGCATCAGATATGTCCTGCGGGTTGGATGTAGAGAATCTGATTCTGACTTCAGGCACTGTGAGCGCAACCTTGTCAAGAAGCGAGGCGAAATCTACGTCCTCAAACTTGTATGAGTCTACATTTTGTCCGAGAAGTGTGATTTCTTTGTATCCAGCACTACGGCACTCGCAGGCCTCTCTTATGATGGTCTTCCAATCCCTGCTCCTTTCTGCTCCTCTGGTATAGGGAACTACACAGTAGGAACATACGTTGTTGCATCCGCGCATAATGGATATGAATGCGGATACTCCGTTGCGGTCGAGCCTTACAGGAGAAATGTCTGCATAAGTCTCTTCTCTTGATAGTATTACGTCCATCTGCGGATTTCCGCCTGATGCTGCTTCTATCAGTTCTGGTAATTTCCGATATGAGTCAGGCCCGGAAACGATGTCCACCTTCCCTGAATCAAGGAGTTTTTCCTTGAGTCTTTCTGCCATGCATCCAAGAATGCCGATGAGCACGCCTGGTCTATTTTTCTTCTGTATGTTGAACTGCTCGATGCGTCCAAGAATCCTCTGCTCGGCGTTGTCTCTGATGGAGCAGGTGTTGGCCATTATTACATCTGCTTCGCTGATGTCTTCAGTGCGTTCGAACCCGTGGTCGGAAAGAATTGAGAATATGACTTCTGTGTCGGCCACGTTCATCTGACATCCGTATGTTTCTATATATACCTTCTTCATATCAGTGGCAAAGATATGGATTTTTCGTATATTTGCCGAATAAATATATGAGAAGGTTAGGTCTGATACTAGCACTTTTGTGCTCTATACTCTTGAGTTCCTGTGGTGGAAGTGTGAAAGATATAAGCGTGACATCTTTCAAGCTTGTGTCTGTGTCACCTCAGGGAACTTCTGGCGTATCAATATTAGTGGAAGTGGGACTTAATAATCCTGGGATGGGGTTTGAAGTGACTGATCTCCAGGCTGTTTTTAATATTGATAAGAATCCGGCGTTGATGGTTTCGGCTGATCAGCTTATGGTGGAAGGACGAAAGGAGAAGATCTATTCTATTCCGCTTAAAGGTCGTATTGCTGATGGTGCCAATCCGTTCCAGCTTCTTCGGCTTCTTAATACCGATAACGTCTCTAATTTTCTTACTGCAGATTTTAGTGCAAGGGTGGCTCTGCGTGGGGGTATTGGCAAGAAAATTGAAATCAAAGATATCCAGTTGAATGAGTTTCTTAAACAGAACAGGGCACAGCAAGATGAATAAACGTGTGATATTATATATTCTTCTCCTTATGGCGGGAGCGTCCTCTGTGGCTGCTCAGAATGTCCCTTCTGAGACTTCTGCCGGGGAAGTCGAATATGCTGGGATGGAAGTTCAGGTGGATTCGTCTCTTATAGGAATGGATATCTTTTCAATCCTTCCTGAAGATGTCGTCGTGATTCAGGATGCGTCTGTGCGTGCTGCACTTGCCGCCAAGATAGAGTCGGCTCCAGAACGTCTTGTGAGCGGTTTCCGTATCAGACTTTTCAGCAGTAGCTCGCGAACAGCGCGTGAGGCCTCTTTGGAGGTGCTTCGTAGGTTTAACGCGCAATATCCTTTCATCTCTGTATACAGGAGTTATTCTGCTCCGAACTTCAAGGTGACTATCGGAAATTTCCGCAATAGGGCGGAGGCAGAGGCTGTACACCGCCTGGTCAAGAAAGACTATCCTGATGCTTTTATCGTCCGTGATCGGTTCCGTTACCCTACGATAGGCCGCTCTGATATGAGTACCATAGTTGTTGAGGAAGAATGATTAAACAGGGACTTGAAATAAAGCAGACGCAGAAGATGTCTCCGCTGCAGATCCTGACCATTAAGCTGATTGAGCTGCCGGTACAGAGTCTGGAGCAGAAAGTCCGTAGCGAAATAGAAGAGAATCCTGTTCTGGATGATGGCCCTGATCCTGACCGGCCGGATGAGTCTAAGGATATTTCTATAGACGAACTGAAAGATGATGACTATATCCCAGCATACAAGACACGAGTTAATAACTGGGGTAAGGATGCGCGTCCGGAGTATAATACTTTTTCTGTAAAGGAAAGTTTTAACCAGAAGCTGATGGATCAGCTCGGATGTCGCAACCTTGACAAGCATCAGTATGATATAGCAGCCTTTCTAATAGGTTCTTTGGATGGTGATGGTTATCTTCGTCGCGATATTGAGTCTTTGGTAGATGACATGGCATTCCGCGCCGGTATCGAGACTTCGTCTGAAGAGGTGCTTTCAGTCCTGAAAATAATTCAGGATTTCGAGCCTACTGGGGTAGGAGCACGGGATCTCCGCGAATGCCTGCTTCTTCAGCTTCGTGCGTGCAGGCAGACGAAAGAGGTTAAGGATGCTGAGAATATTCTTGAAAACTACTTTCAGGAGTTTACCAACAAGCATTTCCAGAAAATCATATCCCGCACTGGCATGACTGAAGGTGAGTTAAAGAAGGCTATCTCAAGGGTGGTACGCTTGAACCCATCCCCTGGTGGTGGCAGTGATGACTCTTATGAAGATGTACAGCAGATTGTTCCAGATTTTATACTGGAGGAAGACAATGGACATCTGACTTTTTCTATGCCAAGGTCTTCAGTTCCGGAACTTCGTATCAACAAAAAGTATGCGGATATGCTCCTTGACGCCAAGGGCTCTTCTGAGCGGGCGCAGAAAGAGGCAGCGGCATTCGTGCGTCAGAAAATAGATTCCGCCAAGTGGTTTGTGGAGGCTCTCAAACAGAGGCAGAATACCCTTTCCAAGACTATGCAGGCTATTCTGGATTATCAGCAGGCATACTTCGCTTCTGGTGATGAGACCAAGCTTAGGCCTATGGTGCTCAAAGATATTGCCGAGAAGACCGGCTTTGATATTTCCACCATTTCTCGTGTGGTTAATAGCAAATATATTGAAACCGACTTTGGAATCTTCCCTCTGAAATATTTCTTCTCTGAGGGGATGGAAAACAAGGATGGAGAGTCGGTGTCTACGAGGGAGTTGAAAAAAGTGCTTCAGGAGTGCGTGGATGCTGAAGACAAACGCAAGCCTCTTACTGATGAGCAGCTTGTAGAAGAGATGGAGAAGCATGGCTACAAGGTAGCGCGCAGGACCATTGCTAAGTATCGCGGACAGCTTGGAATTCCTTTGGCACGCTGGCGCAAGGAACTATAATTTTTCCACACGGCTCTTGCCTGAAGGGTGGCAGATGACTTGAATGTCTATCGTGTCTACCTTATATCCCCTGATTTTGTGCTGTTTGAGACGGCTTTCCACCATAGAAATTAGCTCGTCGTCTAGTAAATCGCAATAAGAGTTGTTGACAGTGTCGTATATGTGAATGTGCTTGAATGTGTTGACATCGAAGTACATTTTGTTGTTGGCGCTATATCTCCTATGATATATGCCAAGGTCTGAGAGTGCGATAAGAATGTTGTACACCGAGGCGATGGTCACAGTCTGGCCATCTTTGTTGGAAATATAATCTGCCACCATGTCCGCACTCGCATGTCCAAGATTGAGCATGGCTTCGTGGACGGATAGTCTCTGCGGGGTAGTTTTCAGCTGCTTTTCCTTCAGAATTGCCTTGAATTCATCGATAGATGGTGCCGCAGTTGTCTTTGATTTCATTATTATTGAGGGACTTGTAAATCGTACAAAGATATGCTTATTTTTGAAGTTTTCCAAAAATGTCTTAACTTTGTTATATGGAACATATCAAGTGTCTTATCATCGGAGGTGGCCCTGCTGGATACACGGCTGCCATTTATGCGTCAAGAGCCGCGTTATCTCCCGTACTATATGAGGGGGTGGAGCCTGGTGGACAGTTGACTACCACCACAGTCATCGAAAACTTCCCTGGGTTTCCTGGAGGTGTGGATGCCAACAAACTCATGTCTGACATGCGCGAGCAGGCAGCCGGACTTGGAGCGGACATCCGCAGAGGCGTTGTGACATCGGTAAATTTCGATGTCAGACCGTTTCGTGTTACGGTAGATTCTGAGGTGGAGGTTGAGGCTGACTCTGTGATAATTGCTACAGGGGCTACTGCCAAGTATCTTGGGCTGCCTTCAGAGAGGAAATTCAGGGGTATGGGAGTTTCCGCTTGTGCTACTTGTGATGGTTTCTTCTATCGTCGCAAGGATGTTGCAGTGGTAGGAGGAGGTGATACCGCGTGTGAGGAGGCTACCTATCTTGCCGGACTCTGTCGGAAGGTGTACATGATAGTCCGTAGGGATGTTCTCCGTGCCTCTGAAGCCATGCAAGAGCGTGTGAAAAAGACAGAGAATATTGAGATTCTTTGGAATTGCAATACTCGTGAAGTGCTTGGGGACGAGAACGGTGTTACCGGTGCGAGACTTGAGCGCAAGAATGGCGAGGTTTTTGATATAAGGATTGACGGATTCTTCCTTGCTATCGGACACCATCCCGTATCCGAGTTGTTCTCAAAATGGGTTAAGACTGATGCGGAAGGATATATTGTCACAGATGGCGTAAGCTCCCGCACTAATGTGGAGGGTGTGTTTGCTGCTGGGGATGTTCAAGATCCGTATTATAGACAGGCCGTTAACGCTGCCGCCTCGGGATGTCGGGCTGCGCTGGATGCCGAAAAATATTTAAAAAGATGAAATTGTCAAGAATATTGCCTTTCGTGGTGATTGTAGGCCTTTGCGCCATATCGTGCAAGTCTCAATATGCGGCTCTGCTTGAGAGCAATGATGCTGATGCGAAGTATGCTGCGGCATTCGACTATTTTAACAAAGGAAAGTACTCCAAGTCTGCCGCTCTGTTCGAGTCGTTGTCTCTTCTCGTGGGCGGTACTGCCCGTGAGGACTCTGTGCTTTATTACTGGGGCTTGAGCAACTATTCCATGGGAGACTATTATACCGCCGAGACCAATTTCACCAAATTCGTCTCCACGTATCCATACAGTCCTCTTGAGGAGAGTGCCGAGTTCCTGCGTGTGGACTGTCTTTATAAGGCTACGCTCAGATATGAGCTTGACCAGACCCCGACATATACAGCCATGCAGGCTATCAGTGCATATCTGATAAACAACCCGGATTCTCCTAATGCAGACATCTGCCGTCACATGCTTGAGGATCTTGGAGAAAGACTTGACCGGAAGGCATACGAAAACGCCAAATTGTATTATAAGATGGAGGATTATCTTGCCTCCAGGGTGGCTTTCAAGAATATCTTGAGGGATGATGCTGACAACGTATACAGGGAGGATATACTATATTATTCCGCTATGTCGTCCTATAAGTATGCTGAGATGAGTGTCAAATCTAAGCAGAAAGACAGATTCCTTGTATTCATGGACGATTATCTCAATTTTATAGGAGAATATCCAGAGTCGTCATACCGCAAGGAGCTTGATAGGCTTTATGCCAAGGTAAAAGAAAATTATTGAAACTTTCCCGACAATTCCGGGGTAATATAAGTATGGAAAAGAAAATACCTACAAATACCATCACCCGCGATATCAAGTATCTCGCGGAGCCTACGGGCAACATTTATGAGACTGTGGTAATACTCTCCAAGAGAGCCAACCAGATCTCTGTAGCAGAGAAGAAGGAACTTGCTAAGAAGCTTGAAGAGTTCAAGGGTGATCGTGACACCATGGATGAAGTCTTCGAGAATAAGGAGCAGATAGAAATCTCCAAGTATTATGAGCGTCTGCCAAAGCCTGATCTTGTAGCTATTTCAGAATTTGAAAACGGCGAACTCTACTACAGAACAGCCAAGGAAGACGCCGCGGAGAAATAGTCCCGCTTAATGCTTCGTTCTTTACACATAAGGAACTATATTTTAATAGACTCTCTGGATGTTTCTTTTCCAGAGGGTCTGATTATTATTACTGGCCAGACGGGCGCGGGTAAATCCATCATCCTTGGCGCTATGTCGCTGCTTTTCGGTGCCAAGGCGGATGCATCCATGGTGGCTCAGGGTGAGGATAGTTGTGTGGTAGAAGCCGAGTTCGATACCGGTACAACTGGGCATCTTACTATTAGGCGAGTTGTCAATGCCTCTGGACGTTCGAGGAGCTTTATTAATGACTGTCCCGTGCAGGTTGCTGCGCTTCAAGCGCTTGCGGACAAGCTGATAGATATTCATTCTCAGCACAAGAGCATCTTGCTGACGGACAAGAAATTCCAACTTTCGGTACTTGACCGTTTTGCTGATGATAGGGAAGAACTTATGGCTTGTCGCAGGCTATGGGGCGAGTTGTCTGCACTTGAGGCGGAGATTCGGACGAAACGTGCCAGGATAGAGTCTCTGAAGGCTGACCGGGACTATGTGCTTGCGAGACTTGGGCAGCTTGAGCAGGCCAAGCTGGTGTCTGGTGAGTTGGAGTCGCTGGAGGAAGAGCATAAGAGTCTTGCCAATGCGGAGCAAATAATGGATTCTCTTTCCAAGGCTTCCGCGTTGATATCCGGCTCTGACGATTCGGAATTCTGCGTCTCTGCGTCTCTAAAGGAGGTTTGCCGGAGTCTGGAACACATTTCATCATGCCTTTCCAAGGCATCTGGTCTTGCATCAAGACTTGATTCGGCAAGACTGGAGATAGATGATGTATCCTCCGAAATTGATGGGCTTCTTTCGTCAGTCAATCTCTCTCCGGGGCGGCTTGAAGAGGTGGAAGACAGGATGTCTCTGCTATATTCACTGCTTCGGAAATTCTCTTGCAGTACTGTTGATGAGCTTATAGCCATGAGGGACTCATATTCAAGCTCTATTTCCGGTACGCAGGATTTGGAGGAGGAACTGTCTGTTCTGGAGGACAAGGCATCAAGGTTGAGAGCTCAATATAATGAGTCTTGCATGGCCTTATCTGCCGTGCGCCATAGTGCTGCTCCAGAGCTCTCTGATACGGTACGGGAGTCGCTTCATTTCCTGGAGCTTGAGGGTGCTGACTTTGAGGTGAGGGTTGAGGATGCGGATCCTGGTGCATCAGGGAGCGATAAAGTGTCTTTCCTTTTTTCTGCCAATGGTGGAGTTCCAGAGGATTTGTCTAAGGTGGCCTCTGGCGGAGAACTCTCGCGTATAATGCTTAGCATAAAGTCAGTGATGGCGAAGTTCGCTGGCATGCCAACGCTTATTTTTGATGAGATTGACACAGGTGTGAGTGGCAGTGTGGCTGATAAAATGGGACGTATGATCTGCTCTATGGGCAAGACTATGCAGGTGTTTTCCATTACTCACCTTCCTCAGGTGGCCGCTAAGGGAAATGCTCATTTTATAGTGAGCAAGTCAACGCGTGAGGACGGAAGGGTCATCTCCACTATGCGGCAGGTCAACGGGGATGAAAGGGTACGCGAGATAGCGCGCCTTCTAAGCGGCTCTTCTATTACAGATGCCGCACTTGCCAATGCAAGAGAGCTTCTTAGCGAAGACTGATGCTAAGGTCTGGTGAGTAAACGACCTTTCTTACGGCTGTGTTTTCTCGCCCATCTCCGTTTTTCGTACTAAAAATGAAGTCAGACTGAAGTCCCTTTCCTGGAAAAGTTGGCAGTTTGGTAAACCATCTTCTGCCCAGAGATGAATAGGCTGACAAGTAGTATTTCATGATGTCATATCCTTGAAAAGCGAACGACCCCGGCTCGCTTTGGAATATGGACCTATACTCAAGTATGAATCTTTTTACAGCCTCGCTATCATAGTCTACATAGTAGGTGGCGGCCATTCTTGTATTTGCTGTGTAAAGGTCGAATACATCCGGGCCAACGCAGTTTCTGAATCGCGAGGTACTATAGAGCGTGATGTTGTTGTGAATGGAAGCTGCGATACCTATTTCCTTGACTTCCTTAGTGATAAAGGAGTCATCGTCAGAGGCGATGAGCACCCTGTAATGTGTATGCTTAATGTTCTGGATATCCTTGATGGAATTGACTGTGCGGAACAATACTCCAGCGGCGGAGAGCTTGTCCATAAGATAGGAACTCTGTTCTCCTGCTCCTTTTAATGAAGCGTCGCGGATTACGATTACTTGATCTCCAAGTGAGGTTTCCTGCTCAAGCCATTCGACCATTACATCCACCTGCCGTGCCCATCCGACTGGAGACTGAATGATATTGTCATTGGTATCCAGCAGTGATGCTGCCTTAGGCTCAAGTGGGGATATTACCATCCGGGTTCTACCAAGGATGGATGTCACTTCCGACAGCCCATTATAATCCACTGGCCCTATGACGAGGTCCATCGAATTAAGGGTGTCTTTATTTAGTGCGTATTCTTCTGATGATGAGTCAAATACATGTAGTTTTATATTTATTCCTCTATTTCCGAGGTCGCGGAGTGCCAGTAGCGCCCCGCTGTACATCTCAAGATAGTTGGAACTTGGCTTCTGTACGGCATTGAACGGAAGCACCAGAGCGACTTTCACATCATCGGATCTTCCGTCAAGCCACTGCTCGTCCGCGTCAGTGCTTATGCTGTCACGTGCTTCTTCGATTACAGTGGTCTTGAGACTTTCGCTCTCCTTTTGAGTGGCCTGTACATTCTCTTTCTTGTCTTTCTTCCCGGGGAAAAGCCACCATGATCCTTGCGCCTGAGCGCAGGAACACAGGAGTAGTGTGGACGCGATGGTTATGATGATCTTCTTCATTTTCTGTGCAATGTGTTGATGAATCCTGTAAGGTCTTTGCAGAATCTGTTCCAACTCAAGCGTTCGTTCTCTTTCCTTATGTTGGATATGAACATTTCTTTGAGCTCTGGGTGACTGAAATACTCCTCTATGGCTGACGCTACGCATTCTGGGGTGCAGTCGTTGCATACCAGACCTGTGCCTCTGTCACCAATGGTCTCTTTTAGCCCTCCTACGTCAGTTACTACCATTGGAAGTTCAAAATGGTTGGCTACAGCGTTGATTCCGCTCTGTGTGGCGCTTCTGTATGGGAGAACTGCAAGGTCGGCTGCGCAAAAGTATTTCTTGACCTCGGAATCTTTTATGTACTGAGGGAATATGAAAAATCTGGATGGGGCTCCGCATTCGGATATGAGGTCGCTATATTTGTCGAAAGAACCGTATGGCTCACCTGCAATTATAAGCCTATACCTCTGGTCGAGGAGTTTCATGGCGCGAATGAGTATGTCAAGACCTTTATACTCCCGTATTAGTCCGAAGAATAAGAGCGTCCTGCTATCGTCCTTGTGAGGAATGCATAGTAGTTTTTCTGCCTGGGCCTTGTCTATCGGGCACCCGAAATGTGTGTATGTCGGATGGGGAAGCGTCATGTGAGGGATATCACTATTTAACTTCGTGAGGTCTTTCCCTACCTCGTCACATAGCGTTATGGCTCCATCTATTGACTTAAGGAACCATAGTGTCAAGGGAGCATCGAAGAAATGGGGCTCGTGTGGGATTACGTTGTCAAGAATGCCTATTCTTGTGCAGCTTTTGGGCATTTTCCTGGAAACGAATCCAAGTGACGGTGCGAAATACGACATCCAGTATCTCATGATCAGTACGTCAGGCTCCCATTCTGCAATCCGTCGTGCTGTCTTCCTCCATGTTAAAGGATTAGCCGTATCCAATAGAGCGTCTGACTCTACGGATACGGCTTCATCCTCTGGTGTAACATATTGAGTCTTTCCCGGGAATAGGAAAGAGGGATATTGTCGTGTGAAATTGAATGCACGTACTTCGTGCTCCTTGCTCAGTTCGGAAAGCAGATTGGCGTTGAACTGAGCTATACCTCCCCTGAAGGGGTAGAAACAGGACAATATCGCTATCTTCAAAATGTGGAATTATTTCTGGCTGTTCTTCTCTTTTACGTATGCTGCGTTCAGACCTTCCAGAAGTGCATCGGTGATATCGAGTTCTGGGTCTGCTGCCACTACCGGTGTAGAGAGGATATCTCCCTGGGTGGCAATTATCATAGCATATTTTTTATCTGCGTTAAACTCGGTGATGTAGTTGTTGATAGCATCTGCGAGCTGGTTCATCATCACCTGCTGCTCCTCGAGGATTTCCTGCTGTTTCTGGTTGGCGTATGTCTCGAAGTTCTGCTGCTGCTCCATGAGTTTCTGGTTCTGGGTCTCGGCTACTGACTGGGTAAGGAGCCCCTTGTTGAGCTTGTCGCTGAATGCCTTGATGTCTTTCTCTATCTTGTTACGGCGGCGGGTAACTTCCTGATTGATGCTGTTGACTTTAGTCTCCACCACGCTGCGGAGGTCGTTAGCCATGTCGTAGTCGCTAAGGATGGTGTCAAGGTTGAAATAGACGATGGCGCCCTTTGTAGCGGTAGCCTCGGCAGTCTTGTCTTCTCCCGCTGCATTCTGTGCCGTGTTGTTGCAGCTTGTTGCGATGAGCGAGAGTCCTGCGAGGACTGCGGCGCTTAAAAGTGTTGCTTTGTTCATTATTGTGTTTTTATTGATTACTATAAATCGGTGTATAATTCACAAATGTAGTCAAAAATTATTAATTTCCGACAGATACTTCCCGATAGTTGCTTCCAACCCCATATATAAGGCGTCGCAGATGAGAGCATGCCCTATGCTGACTTCGTCTGTCCATGGGATAGTCTGGATGAAATATGCGAGATTTTCGAGCGATAGGTCATGTCCTGCATTTAGCCCAAGTCCAAGGTCTTTTGCTGCCTGTGCCGTCTGCAGATAAGGTTCGATGGCTTCCTCCCGGCCATGTGCATATCCAGCCGCATAGGCTGCTGTGTACAGTTCGACTCTGTCTGCACCGCAGTTTCGTGCGCCTTCTGCCATCTTTGGGTCTGGGTCGATAAAAATGGATGTCCTGATACCTCTGGCCTTGAAGGAGGCACATACTCTTGTTAGGAATGCCCTGTTCTTGATGGTATCCCATCCGGCATTTGAGGTTAGCGCGTCTGGTGCGTCCGGCACAAGTGTTACCTGATCTGGGATAACTTCGCATACAAGGGCGGAGAAACTGCCAGTGGGATTTCCTTCTATGTTGAATTCTGTCTTGAGCGCTGGTCTAAGGGCGCGTACGTCTGAATATCTTATATGACGTTCATCCGGCCTGGGATGAACTGTGATGCCTTCTGCCCCGAAGCGTTCGCAGTCAAGCGCTGCCTTGAGAACGTCAGGCATATTTCCGCCCCTTGAGTTTCGTATTAGGGCGATTTTATTGATGTTTACACTCAATCTGGTCATTGTAAAACGCTTTTGGCTGCAAAATTACTCATTTATTTTGTAAAAATTCTTACATTTGAGGTTCAATATGAAGTTGGCATACTACATAAAAGAGGACAAACTGGCCGCGAATCCCGAGATTCCGGAACTTGCGGATAGAATCAGGGCTGCCGGTGTGGATTTGTATAGGGTTGGCGCTTCCACGGATGTGACTTCCCATACGGATGCCTTGCTCAGTCTTGGCGGTGACGGTACTTTCTTAAGTGCCGCCCGTGTTGCGGTTCCGTGTGGCCTTCCCGTTCTTGGTGTGAATTTCGGGCGTCTTGGTTTCCTTTCCGATATTGAGCCAGATGCTCTTCTTGATGCATTGCTGGATGGGAAGTTTGTAACAGAAGAGAGGGATTTGCTCCTTGCCAATGCCCCTTTTGCGGCTGTAGATGGCTGGCCATACGCTCTTAATGAAGTGAGCGTATCACGTACCGGCGCTTCTATGCTGGGAATTGATGTCAATGTGGATGGCGTCCAACTTCCGACTTATTGGGCTGACGGACTGCTGATTGCTACTGGCACCGGTTCTACTGCCTATTCCTTGAGTGCGGGCGGACCTATTTGTACTCCGGACGCAAGGGTGTTTATTTTGTCTCCTATATCTCCGCATAACCTCAACCTTCGACCACTTGTGATACCTAACTCCTCTGTCATAAAGCTTAGTGTTAGGTCTCGTGAGGGCAAGGCTGTGCTTACGATGGACAATCGGGTTTTTCCTATGGAGAATTCTTCCACTCTTACCGTGAGTCTTGCGCCGGTCAGGCTCAAGCGGTGGTGTCTTGGAGGTTCAAGTTTCTTCAATGCACTGCGGAGCCGTCTTTTCTGGGGAGAGGATATGCGTAACAGCAACATAACCTATTGACGATAATAACATGAATAGAACAAAACTTCCAGTACATGTGTCCCTGATTATGGATGGGAACGGCCGATGGGCCCAGAAACAGGGCAAGGAGAGGGTTTACGGACATCTTGAGGGCGTGGAGAGCGTACGCGATGTTATGGCCACGTCGGTGGAACTTGGTATTAAGTATGTGTCTTTCTTTGCGTTCTCGGAGGAAAATTGGAATCGTCCTAATGCTGAAGTGGCCGCTTTGATGGAACTTATGGGGAAGGCCATGTGCTCCGAGCTTCACACTTTTGAGAAGTATAACGTGAGATTTATGGTTCTTGGCAACCGGGAGCATCTTTCTGGTGAGCTGAAATCCACAATTGATCGTGTAAGTGCCGCCACGGCGGGAAATACGGGACTCACCATGATCCTTTTTCTCAGTTATAGCGGAAGATGGGACATAGTTCAGGCTGCGCGAAAGATGGCACACGATTTGAAAAACAATCCAAATTGTGGGACGGAGGTGGCTGATTTCAGTAGGTATCTAGTCACGGACGGTATTCCTGACCCGGATCTTCTTATCCGTACGTCTGGAGAAAAACGTATGAGCAACTATCTTCTTTGGCAGTGTGCTTATACTGAGTTTGTCTTTACGGATGTGCTTTGGCCGGATTTCAGGCGGGAGCAATATCTTGAGGCGCTTGATGAGTATGCCGTCCGGGATCGGCGTTTCGGAAAAGTAAAATAAAAGGATTATATTTGCAGAATATGAATTTCGGAAAGATATTATCAGTTTGGGGATTGATACTTTGTGCCATGACAGCGGCTCAGGCACAGGACGGTGGTGTGGAGGTGGATTACAACCATCCGAAGCGTTATGTGGTGGGTGGTGTCCGTGTAGAAGGAAACTCGTACTTCAAGGCCTCACAGATTATATCACAAGCTGGAGTTCGCGAGGGGGTTACCATTACGGTCCCTGGCGAGGAGGTCTCCAATATGGTTAGCCGGCTCATGCTGCAGAAGTTTTTCGATAGTGTGTCTGTGGAGATCGATAGTCTGAGCAGCGCGAGGGATACAGCCTATTTGGCTATCAAGATAAAGGAGCGCCCGAGGGTGTCACAATGGACTTTCTCTGGGGTAAAGTCTGGTGAAAGGAAAGATATTGAAGAAAGGGTCAATCTTAAGCGTGGTCGGGAATTCTCTGAGTATGTGGAGAAGACGACTTCTGATATTATCAAGAGATACTTTGCTGAGAAGGGCTTTCTAAAGTGCGAAGTGAAGGCTGAAGTCAAGAAAGATTCCATCATCAAGAATGCGATTCAGGTTAATTTCGCAGTCAACAAGGGCGAGAAAATCAAGATTAAGGACATAAATTTCATAGGTAATAACAATGTGAAAGAATACAAGTTGGCCAAGTCCATGAAAAAGACCAAGTCCAACAAACTCTACAATTTCTTTCACAGCAAGAAATTCAACGAAAAGGAATATCTCAACGACAAACGTGCTGCCATAAGTGCTTTCAATGAGGCCGGGTACCGTGATGCCAGACTTGTGAGGGATTCCATATACTATGTTTCCCCAAACAGGATTGCTATTGATCTCGTGTTCGATGAGGGCGACAAGTATTATTTCAGAGATATAAAGTGGACTGGAAACTCTATCTACTCAACTGATCAGTTGAACTCCGTGCTTTCCATCAATAAGGGTGATGTCTATGATGTAGTTACACTTGAGAAGCGCCTTAGGGGTGGCGGCAAACAGACGGACTATGATGTCACGAAACTCTATAGGGACAACGGATACCTGTTCTTCAATATCAATCCTGTCGAGACCAATATCCAGAATGATTCGGTGGATGTGGAGATTCGTATCGCAGAGGGTAAACAGGCTACTTTGGATAACATCATCATTAATGGTAACGATCTTACCAATGAAAAGGTTGTAAGGCGTCAGATTTTCACGCGCCCGGGATACCTGTTCAGTCAGACTGATTTTGAACGGTCCATACGTGAAATTGCTTCCCTTGGTCAGTTTGACGCTGAGGCTATTATGAATCCAGATACGGGATTTTCAATAGTTCCGAAGTCGGGCAATAGCACTGTGGATATTATCTACAATGTTACAGAGAAGCCCTCATCGCAGCTTGAACTCTCCGGTGGTTGGGGAGGAAAGACTTTCGTAGCTACAGTGGGTGTAAGCTTTAACAACTTCTCTACGCATCGGATGTTCGATAAGGGTGCATGGCGACCAGTACCTCTTGGTGACGCTCAGAACTTGGCTTTCCGCTTCCAGACCAACGGAACATATTATACTGCCCTTACTGCAAGCTTTACCGAGCCGTGGCTCTTTGGCAAGAAGCCTACTTCGCTGAATCTCAGTGCATATTATACTCGTTCCACCGACTCGTATCTTGCGCTCAATATATTGAGTAACAATCGTATGATGGAGGTGTTCGGTCTTTCTGCGTCTCTTGGTACGAGACTTAAGTGGCCTGATAACTATTTCGTCTTGTACAATGGCCTTAACTGGCAGACGTACAAGTTGAAAAACTGGTATTCTGGGTATTTTATCTTCGACGATGGAATGGCCAACAATATCAACTATTCTATCACGCTTTCGAGAAATTCTACGGATCAGATCATCTATCCGCGTCAGGGGTCCGATTTCCAGCTGTCACTTCAGCTTACTCCTCCGTTCTCTTTGTTCAGAAAGCACGATATTGATGCTGACGGCAACAAAGTGCCGGTGAAGAGCTATAAGGATGTCAATTACGACAATTGGTCTTCCAAGGATCGTTTCCGCTGGATAGAGTACCATAAATGGAAATTCTCTGGTGCCGTATATACTAAGCTCGCCGGTGACCTTGTGCTCATGACTAGAGCGCAGTTCGGATATCTTGGATACTATAACCGCAAGTGGGGGTATTCTCCGTTTGAAGGATTCCTACTTGGAGGTGACGGAATGTCCGGATATAATACCTATGGGTCGGAAATTATTGCGATGCGTGGTTATGAGAATTACTCTCTTACTCCGTATGAGCCTTCAAGTTACAATTCTACAGGATATGCGTATGCCGGTAATATATATGATAAATTTACCATGGAACTTCGTTATCCTGTCATGCTCCAGCCGTCATCCACTATTTTCGTGCTGGCGTTCCTTGAGGGAGGTAACTGTTGGTCTGATATAAGGAATTTTAATCCGTTCCAGATCAAACGCAGCGCCGGAGTAGGTGTGCGCATCTATCTACCGATGATTGGCCTGCTCGGTGTGGACTGGGGTTATGGATTTGACACAGTAGATGCCACAAAGAGAAGTCAGTTCCACTTCATGATTGGCCAGCAGTTTTAGTTGAATCACATATTAACATTAGAAATATTAATTAAAGTTTTTTGATATGAAGAAAATTCTTTTGATTGCTGTTTCGGCTCTTGTTGCCGTTTCGGCTTTTGCTCAGAACAAATTTGCACACGTCAATTTCAGTGAGCTTGTACAGCTCTGTCCAGATGCCGATGAGGCCAGGACCAAGATGAATGCCGCAAGCAAGGAGGCTCAGGAGACGTACCAGGCTATGATTGAAGAGTTCCAAACAAAATATCAGCAGTATGAGTCCAAAGCTTCTACATGGAGTGACTCCATTCGTACAAGCAAGGAAAAGGAACTTCAGGAGATTCAGGGACGTATTCAGGACTTCAGCCAGTCAGTAGATGCTGAGCTCCAGCAGCAGCAACAGACTCTCATGGCTCCTATCTACGAGAAGGCAAGAAAGGTGGTTGAGGATCTTGCAAAAGCTGGGTCTTACATTTATGTATTTGATGTCAACAGCATGCTTTACTACGATGATACCCAGAGCACTGACCTTACTCCAGCAGCAAGAAAGGCTCTCAATATCCCTGAGGGACGTACCCTTGAGACACTTCAGGCAGAACTTCAAGCACAGCAGGCTAATGCGGAATAGTTTCTTTTAGACTATGCAACATAAAATCATTGATGCCCATGACGTGGTAATCAGATTTGCAGGAGATTCGGGAGATGGTATGCAGCTCACCGGGTCTCTTTTTGCAGATATGTCAGCCATTTATGGTAATGGCTTGTCCACGTTTCCTGACTATCCTGCGGAAATCAGAGCTCCTCACGGTACTGTTTCTGGTGTGTCCGGATTCCAAGTTCATATAGGTTGTGAAAAGATGTCCACCCCTGGAGATTTCTGTGATCTTCTGGTGGCTATGAATCCAGCTGCTCTTAAGGCCAATGCCAAATGGTGCAAGCGTCACGCTATGATTCTTGTGGACCAGGACGCATTTGACGAGTCTGGTATGTCTAAAGCCGGGTTTAAGACAGACAATCCTTTTGAGGAACTCGGTGTAGAGGATCGTACGCTTATTGTCGCTCCTATCACTACTCTTACGGTGGAGAGTTTGAAGGATAGTGGTATGGATAATAAGGCCATATTGAAGTGTAAGAATATGTTTACGCTTGGTATGGCATGTTACATATATAACCGTCCGCTTGAATATATTTTCAAGTACCTTGAGAAAAAATTCTCCAAGAAGCATCTGGAGGTGATCGAGCCAAACAAGAAAGTGCTTCGGGATGGATTCAACTATGCTGCTAATATTCAGATAATCGCTAATACTTATACTATAGAGCCTGCGCATAATCTTGCTAGGGGAACCTATCGTAATATTACGGGAAACCAAGCTACTGCGTGGGGTTTGCTTGCGGCTTCTGAGAAGTCAGGTCTATCCCTTTTCTGTGGATCGTATCCTATTACTCCGGCGACTGCAATACTTGAAGAACTTGCCATCCATAAGAGCTTGGGTGCCAAGACTTTGCAGGCAGAGGATGAGATAGCTGGAATATGCACTGCCATTGGTGCTTCGTTTGCCGGTAACCTTGCCGTTACTACTACATCTGGACCGGGACTCTCTCTGAAATCTGAAGCCATGGGGCTCGCTGTCATGGCGGAACTTCCACTCGTGGTTGTAGATGTGCAGCGCGGCGGCCCTTCTACAGGACTCCCGACCAAGACGGAGCAGTCGGACCTCAATCAGGCATTGTATGGCCGTAATGGAGAGTGCCCTATGGCGGTAGTTGCTGCCCATTCTCCGGCACATTGTTTCGATGCTGCATTTACGGCTGCGAAGATTGCTGTCGAGCACATGACCCCTGTTCTTCTTCTTTCGGAGGGCTTTCTTGGCAATGGATCTGAGCCTTGGCGTATTCCTCAGATGAAGGATTATCCCGAGATTAAGCCGCCTTTCGTGCGCGGAATACTTAAGGAGGGTGAAAAGTTTCATCCGTTCGAAAGAGATCCTCAGACTCTTGTGAGAAGGTGGGCCGTCCCGGGACAGAAGGGATTTGAACATCGTGTGGGCGGTCTTGAGAAGACGCATCAAGGTGTTCTTTCTACAGATCCCCTGAATCATGAGATGATGGTGCGTGAGCGCGCGGAGAAAGTCCAGCGTATTGCTGCCGACCTTCCGGAACTTCAGGTGATCAATGGCCCGAAGAGTGGAAGGTTGCTTGTTGTAGGCTGGGGTGGAACTTACGGGCATATACTGTCAGCTGTGAGGGAGATAGGCGATTCTGTGTCTTATGCTCATTTTGACTTTATAGTTCCTCTTCCATCTAACACTGAAGATGTGCTGAAGTCATTTGACAAGGTTCTTGTATGTGAACTCAACAGCGGTCAATTTGCGGACTATCTGCGCGCAAAGTTCCCACATGTGGAGATATTGAAGTACAACAAAATACAGGGCCAACCGTTCCTTGTGAGCGAATTGGTGGATGCTATTAGAAAGGAGATGTAATTATGGCAACATTGACATTCAAAGACTTCAAGAGTGATCAGGAAGTGCGTTGGTGTCCGGGGTGCGGTGATCATGCCGTGCTTGCTGCACTTCAGAGGGCTCTTCCTAAAGTGAGTCAGGCACTTAACTATGACAAGGAAAGATATGTGGTGGTATCAGGTATAGGCTGCTCTTCTCGACTCCCGTACTATATGGACACATACGGATTCCATAGTATACATGGACGTGCGACAGCTATTTCGACTGGTATTAAAGTTGCAAATCCGTGGTTGACTGTATGGCAGGCTTGCGGCGACGGTGATGCATTAGCTATTGGTGGGAACCACTTCATCCATGCAATACGGCGTAATATTGATATTAACATCATCTTGTTCAATAATCAGATTTACGGACTCACTAAAGGTCAGTATTCTCCGACTTCCAAGTTTGGCGCCATTACCAAGACTTCTCCTTATGGTACTGTTGAACATCCGTTCAACCCTGGAGCTCTTGTTCTTGGAGCAAAGGGCACATTTTTCGCCCGTTCGCTTGATGTGGAACTGAAACTCAATGAAGAGATCATGACGGCTGCTGCATTGCATGACGGCTGCTCTGTCATGGAGATGCTTACCAATTGTGTCATCTTTAATGACGGAGCTCATAAGAATCTTTCTGATCCTGCTCTTAAGGCTGATAATACTATTGTGCTTCGTCACGGTGAGAAGATGATATTTGGGAAGAACCATGACAAGGGACTTATCTATGACGGTAAGAAGATAAGGGTAGTGCATATCGGAGAGGGCGGATTTACAGAGGAGGATATCCTTGTCCATGATGCGCATACTGACAATATTGGCATACACATGGCGCTTGCTGAAATGAAAGGCCCTGACTATCCTGTGGCTCTTGGTGTTATCCGTGATGTCAAAGATATTACCTACGATGATGGGGTGAGAGACCAGGTTAAGGACGTTATGGCAAAATCTAAGATTCACTGTGTGGACGACCTTCTTCATAGTGGCTCCACGTGGGAGGTTGAATAAAATACTATAGAAATTACCACTTTTGATAACAATAAAAATGAAAACACAAAACATTATGGCCCGTCTCCAGGCCAAGTATCCAGGTGAGAATGAATATCTCCAGGCGGTACAGGAGGTTCTTGAGTCTATTGAGGATGTGTACAACCAGCATCCTGAATTCGAAAAGGCCAAGATCGTTGAAAGGATGGTCGAGCCAGACCGTATCTTTACTTTCCGTGTAACATGGGTGGATGATCGTGGTGAAGTTCAGACCAATACCGGTTATCGTATCCAATTTAACAGCGCTATCGGTCCTTATAAGGGCGGACTGCGCTTCCATCGTGCCGTATCTCCTTCTATGCTGAAATTCCTCGGATTTGAGCAGACTTTTAAGAATGCTCTGACCACTCTTCCAATGGGTGGCGCCAAGGGAGGTTCGGATTTTGACCCTGTAGGAAAGTCCAATGATGAGATTATGCGTTTCTGTCAGGCATTTATGCTCGAACTCTGGAATTGTATTGGCCCTGATCAGGATATTCCTGCTGGAGATGTTGGCGTGGGTGGTCGTGAAATTGGCTACCTTTATGGCATGTATAAGAAACTTGCTCGCCAATATAATACTGGAGTACTTACCGGAAAGGGCTCTACATGGGGTGGCTCTATCCTTCGTCCTGAGGCTACTGGCTATGGCGCTTTGTATTTTACTCAGAATATGCTTGCGCGTATGGGAAAAGACCTCAGTGGGCTTAAACTTGCCATCTCAGGCTTTGGCAATGTAGCGTGGGGTGCCTGCAAAAAGGCTGTTGAGCTTGGGGCTAAGGTGGTGGCTATTTCTGGCCCGGACGGCGTCTGCGAGATACCAGAAGGTATAACCAAGGAGATGATTGATTATATGCTTGTTATGCGAGCTTCCAATCGTAACATGGTGGAAGATATGGCTACTAAATTCCCGGAGCGAGCACACTTTGTAGCTGGCAAGAAAGCATGGAGCGTCAAATGTGATATTGCTCTTCCTTGTGCATTCCAAAATGAACTTTCAGAGGAAGATGCCAAGGAACTCAAAGCCAATGGTACATGGTGCTGCTGCGAGGTTTCCAATATGGGGTGTCAGCCTGGAGCCATACATTATTTTCAGCACAATGGGGTTCTCTTTGCCCCAGGAAAGGCTGTTAATGCTGGCGGCGTAGCTACATCTGGACTTGAAATGACCCAGAATGCTTCACATATTAGTTGGAGCGGACAGGAGGTTGATGATAAACTCCACTTTATTATGAAGTCTATCCATGAGGCGTGCGTAAAGTATGGTACTCAGTCTGATGGCTCTGTAGACTACGTGAAGGGTGCGAATATCGCTGGGTTTATGAAAGTTGCAACTGCGATGCTTGAACAAGGAACAATTTAGTTTCTGACGAGATTTATTTATGCAGTAGGAACTTTTTCCTATATGTGACGGATAGAGAGGACGGCCAACGAAATTATGGTCGGTCTCTCTGTTCGTTTTCTTATGGGGACATTTTCGCACTGAGTGGGTTTGGAATGCGCCGCGGCTCTTCCGGAATCCCTCTCCTATCCTGTGTAAAATGGCGCGCCATCAAGGCAATCGTTACATTTGTGAAACACAACTAAACCAATTTAATATGCTGGTTATCACACTCAAGTTTCCTTGTATTTGTTTTCCTAAATTTGAAAATCAAAAATAGGGAAAGAAAAGGATGCACTCCAATATCAAATGCACCCTTTTGTTATCATCCTAATGTTTCTTTGTTCCAATACGCCTGTAGGTTCTCTTTGATACACTCCATCACAACAGAGAAGTCAATCTGTTCTTTCCAACGTATCTTCTTCAAGAAAGCCTTCCACAAAATATTGCGTGTGGCATCCGCTGCAAACTTGTCTGTGAAAAGGGCAAGGTTCTCTCTGTCATTGCTGATGCGCTCTCCCAACAGGTCAATGTCAATGGTTGGACGAGCCTTGAACCCATCCAGAGCAAACAACAACGAACTGCCTTTCAAAAGAAAGTGGCTCTTGTAAGGACTTGCCGAGATACGGAACAACAAGCGTTCATGTAAGTATCTCAACAACACCTTCATATACTCTTGTCTCTCCTCTTTGGCGAGGTTCAGCAAACGTGCCCTAATGGACTTTCCTATATTCTTTGTCATAGTCTTGTCTCCAAATATGTAGTCAATATATTTTTCACTCTTAGTTTTTGTGCGTATTCATGGAGTAGAGATATATTTCGGTCCTCCTTTTTGAGATAGCCGTCTATCACTTCACCGCATACATCAAGTCCAATCTTGTTTCTGTACTTTACAGCATCACAGACCGTTCGCTCCATATCTGTAATGAGTACGTCATATCCCGATATGCTCTTTTTGATTATACCAAACTCCAAATTCTCCTTTTTCCAATAATAGAGGTCAATAGGTGGATATTCTGGCAAGCGTACCTTTCGTTTGGCTTCAATGGCAATGCAAGTAGCGGAAGGCACTTGTGTGGAAAGTCCATAATGAGCAAATGCACTATACAGACAAAGCACCCCATGCGGAACTATACGCTCCACATCTATCATGTTGTTTGCCAACGCAGACATTTCCACATAGACACCATTACGAAGCCGAACAAGCGTTCCGTCTTCTGTTGCACGGCGAAGCTGCTCATATTCACTGCGGCTTTTCACTTCGCCTGTGGTTATGAACCCACCTCGTTGTTGCAGTGTGTCAATGATTGTACTTCTATTCATGTTACTCCTATTTGTTTGCAAAGGTACAACTACTTGTTGTGAATAAAGAATGTTTTGTGTTAAAAGTTACGGAAAATACATATAATATCCGTAATATTTTACATTGTTACCAAATTTCTCCCCCCCCCTTGCCTTACAAGCCACCCTGACCTCATAAATGTGTTAATTGATTATAAGGGGCTAATTACAGATGCTAAAAAGAATTCTATCGACCCTCTTGGTCATTGCAAGCATTATTTGTGAATAATTGATTTAATCGCTACATTTGTGAAACACAACTAAACCAATTTAATATGCTAAAAAGAATTCTATCGACCCTCTTGGTCATTGCAAGCATTATGAATGCTTGTACATCAGAAATGCCTAGTGCAGAATCAAATCGTTCAGATTTATCGGATTTTGCAAGGCTGGATGAATTTGCATTTGACTATTCATCGGCTATTGATACCTCTGCATGGAAGTATATGCAGAATCTTGATTATCGTTTTGCTGCTTGTGATTATTCTGAATCTGAAATAAAACACAAAACGACTGAAGCTCTGGTAAAATCAGTTTTGGATTATCCTTTAAACTATCTTGTACTTTTTTATGATAATCCAGAAAACGTTGTTTCGTTGGTTGTATCCCGAAGTAAAATACATCAGGAGTTGTTGAAGCGAATTGATGCAGTAGATATCTTGTTGGATTACTACGCTGATGCGGATATTGATTTCAATATTCCAAAGAGAAGTAAGGATGATTATTCTGATTTGCCATATCCTGATGTTATGTTTCTTGAGGCTTTTTTGGCGTCGGATTTTATAGCCCCTAGATTGTCTGAGAAAAGAATGAAAGTAAGTTCAATCGTTTCTAGTAAATTTGGTGAAAGACTCTCGGATAAAGAACAGTATGGTATGATGTCTATGAAATCAATATTGAAATTAAGCAACGAGTTTGGAATTCATACCGACTTTAAAACATCCTCAAGAAGTGGAGGAACTATATCAGATACAACAATATACACTCCTCTTAATCATCAACCATTGGAGGGAATAATTAGGGAAGATATGACTAACGCAGAAAAACTGCAAATTCAGCAAGCTGTGGTAAGTCAATATCCAGGGGCTACAATTGTTCATGAATCAACATACAAGTATAACTGCCATAGTTATGCATGGTATAGTCAGTCAATAGATAATAATGTTTGGCTTAATAGATATTCGTCTTCAGGAGAGTTTCAGTTGGCAAAGTATTGGACTAACGATTTGTATGTAAGAACAGATGCGCCGTATGCCATTAAGGCATATTATCCAAATAGCGATCATTCAGCAGTAGTTGAATCTTCTAATACGTATGTGTCAAAATGGGGATCAGGTCCTCTTGTTAGGCATTCTCCTGGGTATTGTCCATATGTTACAACTGGTATGCAGTATTATTTTATACCTAGAGATGTCGAATGTGAATGTAGTTTGTCTGTCGGAGGAAATGGTCAAGTGATGATGGGCGAAGTAAATACCTTTTCTGTAAAGCCTAAAACGGGTGCAACATATCGCTGGACGGTGGAGTATATGCTCGATCCTTCCGCATCAAATGCATCTGAAATTAACCATATAAATGACTATACTGTTAGACTCAAGTGTAATCAAGCGGGGGCGTATAACCTTAGGGTAGATGAATACTACGGTAATGTGAATACCGCATACGGTTATTTGATTGTAATTTCAAGTGGGAGGTAGTAATGAAACGTTATTCTTCTATATTGCTGCTGTGTTCGTTGGCATTTCTAATGATATCGTGTATAAAGGATGTGGATCTTATAAATGATGATCCACCTACTGTGGTTGTGGAATGCTGTTTGACCAACACAAAAGCGGAGCAGGCCTTATATCTTTCTTATACGAAGCAAAAGAATCAGACGGACTTTAAGGATATTTCAGGCGCAGTTGTGACCCTTACCGATAAGACCAAGGGAGAAGTTATCGGGAATTTCACATATCAGGCAGGCGACACTTGGTTGCTTGATTATATTCCAGAGGCCGGGCATGAATACAGATTGGATATAAAGACTCCAAGCGGCGAATCTGTCTGGGCTGAATGTAAAATGCCTACTAATTTCATTAAAGCGCATCTTATACAGACTGTTGGGTTCGTGGAAAGAGTAAGTGCGCACCTTTTAAGCGATTACATGGCATACTGCATACATTTTGTTCCAGATAAATCTCAGAATCCATCAGATCTTCCAGAACGCTATTGGGAGACTAATGGATACTGCTATTCCATAGAAGAGCAGGAGACGGGTGAGGATGTGTTCTTTTCTTTGGACATTTTCCAAGGATATACAAATGATTATAAAGTTGTATCCATGGATTTGACTACAGACCTGCCTTTCTTAATTGGAAATAATGTCATGGATGTTAATTATGGCGAGGGTGTTGAGTTCCCTATTGTGAAGTCCCTTGAGCCTGGAGATGAGGAAACTTATCTTTCATACGAGCCTTTCCCATCAGAAGAAGAAGACCACTATACGGCCTATTATTATCCTTCGTTGATTGGAGCAAAGGTCTGCAAAGATAGTATAGTATTTAGGAACAATGTTAAGTTGCAGGATAAGTATTTTCTGATTTCTGCATATTTGGGAGATGTTATTCCTCCTTATGTGACTCCGGATAAATGCCGTCTGACGTGTACGTACAGAAGCAAAGATATGTATTCGTATTTTAAAGATGTGGAAAACTTGACTTCGTCACCGGAAAAAAAGGACTTTACACATATTTTCGTGAGAGATAATATATTGACCAATATTAAAGGCGGAATCGGTTTTTTTGGCGCGGAGTATAAGGAAGATCTTCCTTGGGCACTGATGCTGTCTCCAATGGAGAAGTCGGACTTAACTCAATTGTCATATATAACTGATTTCTATTCTATAAAATTTGAATAACTATGAAGAAGATAGTGCTGATAGCCTTTATGGCCGTGTTTGTCTCTTTTGAACTGGTGGCGCAAGATGTTTTTGATAAAGTGGATACGTTACCGGCCGCATTTAAAGTTGAACGTCGCGCCGTTATTCGAAAGACAGGAGAGCTAGTGGCTGGTCTTGAGGAAATACGTAGTGTCGTAGCTCCTTTGGGTGAAGGAGATCCCATCAAATGGGCCCAGCAGATGCCTGGCGTTACTACAGGAGCGGATGGAGGCTCTGCAATGTATGTGCGAGGCAGTAATGCTGGTGCGAACCTTTGTACTGTTGACGGAATACCTATATATGGTTTTTCCCATATTCTTGGTTTGACGACGGTCTTGCCATCAGATGTTATTGGGGAGGTGTCCTTGGTTAGATCGGGTTTTACTGGATCGGGAAATAATTTTACGGCCTCTCATCTGAGGATTAAGACGAAAGCATCGGTGGAGAAAAATGTAAAAATCAATGTGAGTGCCAATAATTTCCTTGCTGGTGCAGGTCTGGAGGCTAAGTTGGGAAGGAAGATGTATTTGATTGTCAATGGCAGAGTGTCGCCATTAGCTTACGAATTTAATGAGATACAACGTCTTTCAAAGCAGTTTGATACATTTAGGACTTTTGATGCAAAAGTATGGGATGTGTTCGCTAAAACTGGATATGTTTTTGATGCTAGGAATAATGTCTCAGCTACTTTTCTGTATAGTCGTGATTTATATGATTTTAATATGACTGGCTCAAAGAATAGTATGGGGTGGAGCAATATAGCAGGGGCTCTTGCCTTTTCAAATACGTCAGGAAGGGTTCATACAGATATGGCACTGACTTATACGGGTTTTAATACGCTTCAGAATATGAAACCCATATCTTCTGATTATACAAAAAAATCATTGAATCTTAATTCAGGATTGCAGGAACTTGCTTTCTCGACAGATATGCATTATGTGCCTGAGAATCATTTGGATTTTGAATGGGGCGCCAAGGCTCGTGTCGCATGGTTCAAATCTGGTAGTTTTAGTGAAATTGAGGCGACTCCGGTATTGCTTGGCTCTGCATATTTACAAGGAAACTATAACTGGTCTCGGTATTTGGAGTTGAGAGCTGTCGTGAGAGGTAATTTCTATAGGCATTTCTCAAGTTCGTATAACAGTTTTGAACCAGAATATAGTGCTGGCATCAAGTATAACATCGTTCCGGAATTGAGCCTCGAACTCAGTCAAGATCATCTTGTGCAGTTCTATCATACTCTGGAAGGCCTTCCTGTTGGGTGGTCCTTGGATATGATAGTTCCTTCTTTGGATTTTATTGCTCCGGAGAAAGTGGATCAAAGTTCTTTTTCTCTTACATATAGAAACAATCATCATCTGGCATCAGTAGGTGCTTTCTATAAGCACATGCAAAACCTTGTATATAATAAGCATGCGCAGAACTTGTTTGGAGAACTGGCGGACGATTGGGAGGTGGGCCTTGATACTGGTAAGGGAAGATCTTACGGAGCGGAGTTCCTCTATGAGTATTCCAATCAAGATTTCTATGCAAGGGCATCCTATACATGGTCAAAAACCAACAGATATGGGTTTGCGTCTATCAATGACGGTGCTCCTTTTCATGCAAAGTTCGACAGGACTCATGTGCTGAATGCTACGTTCCAATGGAAAGGGATCAACTTGACTTTTATATACCAGAGCGGAAACTGGGAGAATGCTGCTGCACAAGAGTATTTGGTTCATACCAAAGATGGATTGCAAACTGCGCAATTCTTCGCAGGAGTCAATGATTACAAAATGCCGGATATTTTCAGATTGGATGTGGGGTATTCTTTGTCGTTCCGTACTTCTCGTGTAGAACACAATATTAATCTTGGCATCTGTAATGTGCTGAATCGCTTCAATCCATTTATGATGTATTATGATACATATAGCAATGGCTGGAAAATGGTAGCCATGCTTCCTATACTTCCTAGTTTTAGTTACAAACTCAGTTTCTGAGTTACAGGGCGAACAACACAATGGAAAGCATAGCGTATATGGTTTTGCTAAAGCTCTTTAGACAATAACTTTATTGCTTTTCTTGCTTTTTCTCCTTCGTAGAGTATTCGGTATACGGTTTCGACGATAGGAAGTCTTATGCCTCTTGATTCGCAGATATGATGCAGTCCTATCGCCGCGTAGTAGCCTTCTGCTACCATTGTCATCTCGTTGAGGGCACTCTTTACGTCGCATCCTCGTCCTATCAGTGTGCCGAACTGGCGGTTGCGGCTGAATGGAGAGTAGCAAGTGACAAGAAGGTCACCGAGATATGCTATTTCACTGGTGTTACGTTCAAAAGGATAGCTGCTATCCAGGAAGTGCCGCAGTTCCGAAGCTGACTTGGATATGAGGACAGCGAGAAAGTTGTCTCCATATCCGAGTCCAACCGCCATGCCACTGGCAATTGCGTAGATGTTCTTCATTATTGCTGCATATTCTATTCCATAGATATCTGTGGATGTGCTTATCCTAAGGGTGTCGCTCCTTAGTGCGGATGCTATGACTCCTGCATCTTCCAGGGTATTGCAGGCCACAGTTAGATAGGACAACTTGCCTCGCGAGACCTCCTCTGCGTGACTTGGTCCCGAAATCAGTCCGAGGTTCTTGAATGGCAGTCCGAAACAATTGTGTATATATTCGAGGACTGTCGTATAGTCCTCGGGAATGATTCCTTTTACGGCAGAAATAACAAACTTGCCAGCCATGAGGGCCGGGTCAAGATCGGATAGGGTCTTCTTGATGTAAGCCGAGGGAACGCACAAAATGATTATATCGCTGGAGGATATGATGTCATTGATGTCGGACGACATAAATAGAAAAGAGCGGTCAAGTTCCATGTCGCTCACATATTTGGGATTATATCCGTCCGCAAGAATTCCTTCGAGCACTTCTGTATTGCGGATATGCCAGTTTACATGCCTACCATTCTGAGTTAACTTACCTACGATGGTTGTGGCCCAACTTCCGTATCCTATAACAGCATATCTTGAATTATTACCCAGTTCAGTCATTTCCTTTTGTTTGCATCGGTGCAAAGATACTCCAAATAGGAAAGAGGAACAAATACAACTGTTTGATATTGCAAATACTTGGTCTTTAAAGAATAGGAAATAATTATATTTGCTATATTTGTAACGTTTGTTATAGGCATTTGGTTATGAAACATGAATGGAAATTGTCATCGCTTGATCTATTCTCTCTCGGAATGGTTATAGAAGGAGCTTGGGTGTATTCGAAATGTCCGGACGTTGATGTGTTGAAAGGAACTCTGGACCGTCTTTTGAACTGTTACCCCCATTTGCGCGATGGGTATTATAATGAGGAAAGCAAATCCATAGAGTGGGATGATACTATCAGGCGTCCGGCTGCTTTTGAGGTTCGCTCCGAGCCGGCATTGTCTGCCTCTTGTTTGAGTGCCAATGCCCATGCGGTCTGGGGTATCGCTAGAAAGTATGACATAAAGGGATTTAAGAAGGGACGTGTGGCTCCGTTTAGCGCCACTTTGGTTAAGCTTAAGGATGGTGTTGTCCTGTATGTTCAGTGTGCCCATGCGGTTATGGATGGACATTCTTTCTACGCGCTTGTCCGCCAATGGGCGTCATTGTGCAGAGGAGAGGGGATTACTCCAATGTCTATTGATCAGACATTGCTTCCTTCGCCTGATGCTTTTTCCAAGGAGGATGCGCTGAAAGTCGTGCAAGATAGTGGGTGGTGTAGGATGAAAGGAAAAGCATTGCTATCCATGCTTTTTAATCTTATCCGCTCTAATGCTATCAAATATACCTATGAGACGGAGGTCGGCCAACAGGAGATTGCATCGCTCAAAGAGAGTTGCGATGTGGGTACCAATGCGGTGCTGAGCGCCATGGCGGCGAAAAAACTGTTTGCCCAGCTCCCTGATAAGGAATGTTTCAAGGCAATATTCGTCGCTGATCTTAGGGGGCATTTCCCTGGAATCGGCAATGACTTCTTTGGCAACTTCTCTCAGGCGCTGCCTCTTGGAGATGAGTTTGCCGTGTCTGGACATATAGGCGAACTTGCCGGCCGTATTGAGCATAGATTAAGGACTATTCTCTCCTCGGACGAGCCGGAGAAGATGCTGCGCCTGTCTGCATGTGCTTCTCGATATGGACTGCCATATTTTTATTTTGATGCCACGGATATGAATTGCCCAAATCCTGGAACCATATATATCAACAATCAGCTGAAGTTCCGTGCTTGTGAGATTGACTTCGGAAATGGATATCCCCTCTATGCGTATCCGAATCGTCTTTCGGATATGGTGAAACTATGGCAGCCTGTTTCAGGAGGTCCTGTGCAGATAATTTATGGAGGTTTTGCGGCTCGGCTGATGCGTGCGGCTTCAGCTGCTTGCAGGAAGAACGGCTAGCAGACTACATCAGGTATTGCGACATATCAATTCCTTTTGACTGTTTCTCCCGGATCTCTGTGGAGGAGATATCCACTATGGGTGCGTCAATTATGGATATGTTGTACATCCGGTCCAGCTCCTCAAGGCTGACAGTCCCCGGTTGAGAATGTGTTAATGATGCGTCAAGGGTTTCTGGCACCGGGAACTGGCGGCACTCGTCAAGAAGTGTCTGCCGTATATACGGAAGGTCATAGCCTTTTCGTGGATAGACGATTACTCCATATTCACTCAGGAGTTTCGGCGCGTTGCGCCAGTGTCGGATGCTATCAAGGTTATCAGCTCCCATGACCAGGGTGAATTCGTTGCCCGGCTCGCGCTTCTTTAGTGCATCAAGTGTCCTGATGGTGTAGTGCGGTGCCGGCATGGTGAGCTCGATATTGTCTACCCATACGTGCAGGTTGGGATGTCTTCGGACTGCTGCTATGGCTGCTTCGTATCGTTCTTGAGCGTTTAGGGCCTTTCCTGGTGCCTTGAATGGGTTCTGTGGGGAGATTACGAGGTATACCCAGTCGAACTTGTGCTCCGAAGTGAGGTACTCCATGATAGCCATGTGCCCTATATGCAGTGGGTCGAACGATCCGGAGTAGACGGCTATTCTCATGATCGCGTTATTTAGAGAGGAACTCGTCGATTATGGCTTCCGACTCTTTGAAAGTATCCTCAAGTTTGTCATTTACTATCTCTCTATCGAATCTGCCCTTGGCAAAAGAGAGTTCCTCACCGGCTTTTGCAAGACGCTCCGATATGGCTTCTTCGCTATCGGTGCCGCGCCCACGAAGGCGTTTTTCGAGTATCTCAAGGCTTGGTGGAACTATTAGCACTGAGAGGGCGGAACTGCCAAAATACTTTTTTAGGTTCACACCGCCCTTTACGTCTACATCGAAAACGATGACGTGCCCTTTGCTCCAGATGCGTTCCACTTCGCTTTTTAGAGTGCCGTAGAATCTGTCGTGATAAACTTCTTCGTGCTCGACGAAAGCATCCTGAGCTATTAGTTCTCTAAAACGGTCTGCGGAAATGAAATAGTACTCCACTCCGTCCTTTTCTTCACCCCTTGGCTGGCGAGATGTGGCTGATATAGAGAATTCAAACTCTGGGTGGATGGAAAGAAGGTGTCCTACCACCGTACTTTTGCCTGCACCGGAAGGAGCTGAAAATATGATAACTTTGCCGTTCATTATTGTGATTATTTGTGCAAAAATAGTTAAATTTGCCCGAATTTTGAAAGAATAGAATTCAATATAAATTTTTACTTTGTTATGAAGGTTTCTTTTAAAGAACTTGGCCTTGTGAACACCCGCGAGATGTTCGCCAAGGCAGTTAAGGGTGGCTATGCCATTCCTGCATTCAACTTCAACAATATGGAACAGCTCCAGGCTATCGTGCAGGCCGCAGCAGAGACTAAGTCTCCTGTGATTCTTCAGGTATCCAAGGGAGCACGTAATTATGCCAACCAGACCCTCCTCCGTTATATGGCTCAGGGTGCTGTAGAGTATGCTAAAGAACTTGGTTGGAAGAAGCCTCAGATTGTGCTTCACCTTGATCATGGTGATAGCTACGAGCTCTGCAAGAGTTGCGTTGACTTCGGATTCTCTTCTGTTATGATTGATGGCTCTGCGCTTCCGTACGAAGAGAATGTGGCTCTTACCAAGAAAGTTGTGAAATATGCACACAAATATGACGTTACCGTAGAGGCCGAACTCGGCGTTCTCGCTGGTGTCGAGGAAGAGGTAGCTTCAGAGGAGTCTCATTATACAAAGCCTGAAGAGGTTATCGATTTCGTTAAGAAGACTGGTTGTGACTCTCTCGCCATTTCTATCGGTACTTCACACGGCGCATATAAATTCAAGCCGGAGCAGTGCACCCGCGACCCTAAGACCGGACGTCTCGTTCCACCTCCACTCGCATTCGACGTGCTTAAGGCCATCGAGAAGAAGCTCCCAGGATTCCCTATCGTCCTCCATGGTTCTTCTTCAGTTCCTCAGGAGTATGTGGACATGATTAATAAATATGGCGGAAAACTCCCTGATGCAGTAGGTATCCCTGAGGAGCAGCTCCGTAAGGCTGCTAAGAGCGCAGTTTGCAAGATTAATATCGACTCTGACTCTCGTCTTGCTATGACTGCTGCTGTCCGCAAGGACCTCGCTGAGAACCCTGGACACTTTGATCCTCGTCAGTACCTCAAGCCTGCCCGTGAGGAGATGAAGAAGATGTACATCCACAAAATTGTGGAGGTCCTCGGATCTAATGGTAAAGCCAGATAATATTGAAGGATAACAATTATCCGTCACAGTTGCTTAAAGACGCTGTGGAAGCTATCGGCTCCCTACCGGGGGTGGGCTCCCGCAGCGCCTTGCGTTTGGCGTTGCACCTGCTTAAGCAGCCTAAGGAGAATATTCATCATTTTGCCAAGTCTATTGACCGTCTTGCTGAGGAAGTACGCTATTGTCGGGTATGCTCTATGCTTTCTGATGGAGATGAATGTGCCATCTGTGCAGATGCCAGTCGGGATCATAGTGTGGTGTGTGTAGTGGAAAGCGTCCGGGATGTGATGAGTATTGAGGCTACCGGACAGTATCATGGCGTGTATCACGTGCTCGGCGGTATCATTTCTCCAATAAATGGAGTTGCGCCTTCCGATCTGACCATAAGGCAACTTGTCGAGCGCATTCGAAAGGGCGCTGCTGCGAACGATGAAGAAGTGCCCATCTCCCTTGAAGACACGACCGTTGTGCGTATAAAAGAAGTTATTCTTGCGCTTAGTGGAGATGTTGAGGGAGAAACGACGTCTTTCTATATTTTCAGGCAGCTTAAGGCCCTCGGCCTATCTGATTTGAAAGTGACCACTCTCGCTAGGGGTCTTGGCTTCGGGGATGACCTTGAGTATGCTGATACCCTGACTCTCGGGCGTTCCATTATGGCACGGCAGCCTTTCAAGGGATAGTACTCTGCTGTGTTAGGGGATAGCATCCGAATGGAATACCCCTCACAAAAAAAGAAGGTGACTAAAAGTCTAGAGACTAATAGTCACCTCTTTTGTTATGAGCGGATCCGCTCGTTATGTCTGTAGCAAGTGCCTTACTCCTTGATACATCTTACAGAGTATGCGTCTGCTTTCTGCCCGGCTCCACTTGCGGATACTGTCATGTTTTTGCCTTCCTGGCTGAATGCGAGGCATGCAAAGCCGAATCCGCTTGCGCTTACGAGTTCGTTTGTGTCAGGAGAGTTGCTCCAATAGTTGCCCCAAAGACCGCTCTTTGAGCCCATAAGCATGGCATAAGAACCGTCAAAACGTGCTGCAGCTGGGAAGAACTGTGAGCCGCTTTCCATATTGAACAGCCAACCGTACTTGTAGTCGTTGAGATCTACTGCACCGTCTCCGTTGGCATCCGCGATATCGCAGCTGTTTATGTCAGTTACATAACCTCCGACTCCTGTGAAATATAAGAATACGTCTGCTGGCGGTACGCGGTATCCTACAGGACACGGATCATAAATGGATTTGGCGCCTTTGTTGATGTATTTGTTGCTGTCATCCTTGACATTGCCCTTAGGGTTGCCCCAGAGAGCATCGCTGCCTTCTACGAGCCAGTCGCGATTGGTGGCGTACTGAGAGTAGTTGGAAAGGCATACTGTCGGGTTGGATATACTGAAAGCGAGAGTGTTACTTTCGGTGGAGGTCCAGCTTGAGTTAGGGAATTTAACGACCTCTCCATCAGCATTAAATACTTCAGCACTCACTGTCTTGGTGTCACCAGTCGGAGTGGATGATGATGGGAACGGATCTTTGCGACCCCACTGGTAGAGCATTCCGTATGTGGCGGCCTGAGCATCCATGGTGGACTTGAGCGCACCAAGGTTCATGTTCATAAGCTCATACCCGCTCTTGGTCTTATCTGTCTTGACTGCATCTTCCGGTGCCCAAATGTGCCAGCTCCAAACAATAACGCCGTTCTTGTCCGTAGCGGCTATGAGAGCGTTGCCTGCCTTGAACTTGTCATTCCATTCAAATTTGATGACTCCGTCTTCGTATTCTACTGATTTTATCATGTCCTTCTCGCTCTGCCACACTAGTTTTGCAGATTCAGGGGAGATTTTGGTGTTGACTGAAAGTCCTTCTGTAGACTTGCCATTGCCCTTGACTGTAGCATCAAAAGCGTACCAGCCTTCCGGTGACTGAACCAGATAGCAGTTGGCAGTGCCGGCCTCGCTGAGTTTTACTGGATTTTCCTTGCTTCCCTTTGGGAAAGTTGGATCTGGGGTCGGATTCTCCGGCTCCTTGTTGCATGCGGCGAATGATACAGCCACGCATAAGCAACCTGTGAAAAATGATAATTTCTTCATAACACTATGATTGATTTATGAAAACATCATTGCGGTACCTAGTATCACTAGTACTGCACCGCCTGCTATTTCTGCCCATTTGCCGACCTTGCCGCCTATAGCCTTACCGAAAGCAATGCCGGAAATGACACTGAGCATCGTCACTACAAATACAGAAATAAAAAGAGGCAGTATGGAATTGAAGTCTACTCCGTTCATGGATTCTGCACCTCCTACGGCGAGAGCATCGATGCTGGTAGCTATCCCTCCGAGGATGATATTCTTCCATCCATTGAGGTTTCTGGCCTCCACGCTTCCTCTGATTCCTTCAATGACCATTGATCCTCCCACGTACCACAGAAGAACCCCTCCTATGATGTGCGCGAATCTCTGCACGGTTCCGAGAACGAGACTGCCAAGTAGCCATCCGGCAAGAAGAAGCCCAGCCTGAATAATAGCAAATGAAAGGGAGACCTTCAGGAGTGTAGCTAGCGTGGGCTTGCTTTTCAGCGTCGTGCTTGAGCACGTGCTGACAGCAAAACAGTCTGCGCATAGGCAGACAGCTGTGATGATAGCTTCAATAACCATTACTAACTAACCTTTGGCGGCACTTTGCAACTCGTGATTTGGTGAATTGCTTTTGCCACTGCTGCAAATATATATTTTTTTCCAAATAATTCCTATATTTGCGGGCCGGTTTCTCCGAGTGCCGGATAAGCCTTGTGTTCAACCCCTTCCGACATAATTGCCGGGATTAATCGTGGAGGGATAAAATGATTAAGTATTTTTACAGGAATGGATCTTCGATCCTTCTTGGCCAATCAGAAACGGAGTTTGCTTCCATCAGCAAAAACGACCTTCTTTGGATAGATCTCCTTCAGCCGACAGGGGATCAGAAGAGGGCGGTGGAAGCGTACCTTGGGACAGAGATTCAGAGCCGCGCGGAGGCTGCAGAGATTGAGAGCTCTTCACGATTCTTTGAGGAAGGCAATGCGATTTTTGCCAATACCAACTTCCTCTCCCCGGCGGATGACGAGATGCTTATGGATCCTGTATCTTTTATTCTTGTCGGAGGGATTCTGACTACCATAAGGGAGATTCCTCTTCGTTCTCTGGATACACTTCAGCTAAAGATTCAGGCGCTGCCTGACCAGTTTCCCGACGGATTTACCGTGTTTGTGGCCATTATGGACAGGCGTGTGGATCTCGATGCCGATCTTGTGGAGTTGATTTCCAAGGATGTTACCAAGTTTAGCAAGAGAATCAACCAGAAAGAAGATATTAACGAAGAATTTCTCTTGGATATCAACCAGCTTCAGCAGAATGCAATGAACCTGCGTGAGAATATCGTGGATAAGCAGCGTTTAGTGTCCAATCTTCTAAAAAGCAAACTTTGTCCTAAGGATCTTGACCTGCGTTCAGACCTGTCAATCATCCTTCAGGATATATCCTCCCTTATCAATCATATCAATTTTGCGTTCGAGAGACTTGAGTATATGCAGGATACCGTAGTGGGTATTATTAACCTCGACCAGAACAAGATTATGAAAACATTCACATTCGTGTCACTACTACTGATGCCTGCTACTCTTGTGGCAAGTTTCTACGGCATGAATGTCCCTCTTCCGTTTGCGGATAAGTGGTGGTCCTGGCTTGGCGTTCTTATCTTCATGCTGCTTCTCGTCCTGGCGGTCTGGTACTTCTTCAAAAGAAGGAAAATGCTTTGATTATCAGTTTTTTTTGCTATCTTTGCGCGCTCGTTTCGACAAGTGCGTCGGAGAGTTTATTACATAAAGTTTAACTACTAATTTGTTTTTGATTCACAAATGAGTACAATTAATGACAAACAGGCAGAGGTTACCACTGCTCAGGCTGCTGTAGAGCCAGTAGCTGCAGAGGCGCCAAAGGCTGAGAAAAAGAGTGCGCTCAATGCTTCCGTGAAGCCTGAAGACTTCGACTGGGATGCTTTTGAGGGTTCTGATGTTTACGGCGGACAGGAAAAGGCCGCTATTGAGGAGGCATACGACAAGACCCTTTCTAAGGTCGTTGAAAACGATGTTGTAGAGGGTGTGGTTACTGCCATGAACAAGCGCGAGGTTGTTGTCGCTATAGGCGGCAAAAGCGAAGGCGTAATCCCTGTATCCGAGTTCCGTTATGATTCTGACCTCAAGGTCGGTGATAAGGTGGAGGTGTATGTAGAGTCTGCTGAAGACAAGAAAGGACAGCTTGTTCTTTCTCACCGTAAAGCCCGCACCCTCAAGTCTTGGGATAGAGTCAATGAGGCTTTCGAGAAGGATGAGGTTGTAAAGGGATTCGTGAAGACCCGCACCAAGGGTGGTATGATTGTCGATGTTTTCGGCATCGAAGCCTTCCTTCCAGGCTCACAGATCGACATCAAGCCTATTCGTGATTACGACCAGTTTGTCAACCAAAATATTGATTGCAAGATCGTCAAGATTAATCAGGAGTTCCGCAATGTGGTAGTTTCACACAAGGCACTTCTTGAGGCAGAGCAGGAGCAGAAGAGAGCTGAGCTTATCGGCAAACTTGAGAAAGGCCAGGTTCTTGAGGGAACTGTCAAGAATATCACCAACTATGGCGTATTTGTTGACCTCGGTGGTGTTGACGGTCTCATCCATATCACTGATCTCTCTTGGGGCCGTATCAATCACCCAGAAGAGGTTGTTGCCCTTGATCAGAAGATTAAGGTTGTTGTTCTTGATTTCAACGAGCAGCAGAAGCGCATCGCCCTTGGTCTCAAGCAGCTCACCCCACATCCTTGGGATAATCTCAATCCTGATCTCAAGGTTGGCGACAAAGTTAAGGGTAAGGTTATTCTCATCGCTGATTACGGCGCATTCGTAGAGATTGAGCCAGGCGTAGAGGGACTCGTTCATGTATCAGAGATGTCATGGTCTCCGCGTCTCCACTCCGCACAGGAGTTCCTTAAGGTCGGCGACGAGGTTGAGGCACAGATCCTCTCTATTGACCGTGAGGCTCGTAAGATTTCTCTTGGTCTCAAGCAGCTTACCGAGAATCCTTGGGAGAATATCCGCGAAAAGTATCCTGTAGGAAGCAAGCACAAGGCTACAGTACGCAACATCACCAACTTCGGTGTATTCGCTGAGCTTGAGGATGGCGTAGAGGGTCTTATCCATATCAGCGATCTTAGCTGGAACAAGATCAAGCATCCTTCTGAGCTTGTAGCTCCTGGTGATGTAATTGACGTTCAGATCCTTGATTTCGATGAGGCTAACCATAAGCTCAGCCTTGGACTCAAGCAGCTTACCCCTAACCCATGGGATGAGATTGAGGCTAAGTTCCCAGTAGGTTCTACTGTAGAGGGTACCGTGGCTTCCCTTACTGATAAGGGTGCCAACATCACTCTCGAGGATGGTGCTGAAGGCTTTGCTTTCACTCGTGAGCTCGTTAAGGAAGACGGAAAGCAGGCAACTGTCGGAGAGACTCTTCCATTCAGAGTTATCGAACTTCGTCGCTCGACACGCCGTATCCTCCTCTCACACCTTCGTACATACGCTGAGGTAAAGGAGAAGGCTGCTGCAACTGAGGCAGAGAATACCAAGAAAGCAGTTAAGAGAGTCAATGCCAATGTGGAGAAGACCACACTTGGAGACATCGATGCTCTTGCAGCTCTCAAGGAGAAATTGGCCAAAGGCGAATAGTTCTATATGAATTTTGAACTCAAGATAATGGGCACAGCTTCGGCTATGCCCATTTCTGATAGGAATCCAAGCGCTCAAGTATTGTCAGTACATGGGCGCTTGTTTCTTATTGACTGTGGGGAGGGGACCCAGCAGCAGATGCGGCGTCTTCATGTCTCGTTCCTTAAGATAGAGGCGATTTTCATTACTCATATCCACGGAGACCATCTGTTTGGACTCTTTGGACTGCTCAGTTCCATGGCTATGTACGGACGCACTGGTAAACTTGATGTTTATGGTCCTCGGGTGCTCGGATCTGTATTGAAGTTTTATGAGTCGTTTTTCGGGGACGGGGCTAATTATGAGATTGTGTTCCATGTCGTAGAGTGTGACTCTCTTGTGATGATACATGAGTCCAAGCACGTGCGTGTGAGCGCGTTTCCTCTTCGCCACAAGATAGAGTGCTATGGATATCGTTTTGATGGTATCCCTTCTGAGCGTCATCCTGATGTCCCGTCTTTTGCGTATTGTTCGGATACCATTGGCTTCCCTGCACTTGCAGATTATGTGAGAGGGGTGAGCCTTCTTTATCATGAGGCTACATATACTGCGGAGCTCTCCGACAAGGCTGCCTTGAGATGGCATTCAACGACTGAAGATGCTGCCCACTGTGCGCGCGATGCAGGGGTGGGAAAACTTGTGGTAGGCCATTATTCTTCTCGTATAACAGATTTCGATGCATATTTGGCTGAATGTATTGCCATATTCCCGAATACTGCCGCTGCGAAGGATGGCGATGTCTTCGTTTTTTAGTATATTAGCACCGATGAAAAGGTTAATTCTGGTTCTTATGACGGTGCTGCTCTCTTTGGGGGCGGCCAAAAATCCGAAACTTGATTATATTGATAAGTATTCGGATCTTGCGATAAAGGAGATGAAACGGACAGGTGTCCCGGCGAGCATTACTCTTGCTCAGGGGATTCTTGAGTCTAATTCCGGACAGTCTGTATTGGCGTCCAAGGGGAATAATCATTTCGGTATTAAGTGCCATAATGACTGGAGTGGGAAATCCATGAAAATGGATGATAATGCTCCTAATGAGTGTTTCCGTGTCTATCCAAGTGCCGAGGCGTCCTTTCGGGATCACTCGGACTTTCTTCGCTCCAGAGACAGATACAAGTCTCTTTTCGAACTGAAACAGACTGATTATAAGGGCTGGGCGCGAGGATTGAAGAAAGCAGGGTATGCTACGGACCCGGGCTACGCCGACAAGTTGATTTCGTTGATTGAGGACTATGAACTCTATCGTTTCGACAAGGGTGTGAAGGTGTCCGTGAAGCCTCCTCTTGAGGTGGAGACTCCGAAGGTGATTGCTACGGAAGCTCGTCCGGGCATGAAATTCCAGGAATCTATGTCTTTCTCTACCGAGCGAAAGGTTTATAGCCAGAACGGAGTCCCTTTTGTATATGCGGAAGAAGGGGAGACCTATTCTTCGATAGCGGCAGACAATGGGCTGTTCTTAAAGGAACTTCTCAAGTTCAATGACTATGATAAGGAAGTCCCTCTTGAAGCTAGCACTATGGTGTATCTGTCTCGCAAAAAAGCACAAGGGCCAGCCGGAGTCAGCAAATATGTCGTGGAGAAAGATGGTGAGACTCTTAGGGACATTGCCCAGCGGTTTGGTATTAGATATGCAGCCCTTCAGAAGTTGAATATCATACTTTACGGAAAGACTCTTGAAGAGGGTGACACAGTCGTACTTAGGAAACGATGAAGAAGTTATTCCGTTGGGGCATTGTGGTGACAGTGGCACTTATTCTTGGTGCTGCTGGAGTGGCTTTGCGATGGTATACTGACAATAGGATGCCTATGTTCCGCTCTGAGGTGCAACTATATGTTTTTCCTGATATGCCGGCATCTGATGTCTTGTCTGTCCTTGAACGTTCTGCCAGAAAGCCATCCTCAGTGCGTCGTGCTTTTAAATCCAAGAGAGTGGCAGAGTATATTCAGCCGGGACATTATACTGTACTTCCGTCTAATTCAAGTGTTTATGTGGCAAGGATGCTTAACAACGGCTGGCAGTCTCCTGTCAATGTCTCTCTATCGGGTAATTTGCGTCTGAAGGGAGGCATCGCTTCTAAAATATCTTCTCAGCTGCTTGTTGATTCTGCGAGTGTGAGGGCTGCTCTTGACGATGATGCGTTATTGTCACGTTATGGATACAGTTCTTCGGATGTATTTGCTCTTTTGATTCCTGCTACGTATGAAATGTATTGGACCGCTTCTGTGGAAGAATTCCTTGACAGGCAAAAGGCCGCCAATGATGCCTTCTGGACTGAAGCGCGGCAGCAGAAAGCACAGGCACTTGGACTTTCGCGAAAGGAGGTAGCCGTACTCGCTTCAATTGTGAAAGGAGAGACTAACTATGAACCTGAAATGCCTCAGATAGCTGGCGTGTATCTCAATCGTCTTAAGGACGGATGGCCGCTTCAGGCGGATCCTACGATTGCGTTTTGCTATGACTACACCCTCAATAGGATTCTTAACAAGCATCTCAACGTGGATTCACCTTACAATACTTACCGTCATAAGGGTCTCCCTCCAGGTCCTATCTGCGTACCATCAAAAGCCGCGCTTGACGCAGTCCTAAATCCTGATTTCGGAGGGAAATGGGGCCTGGGCAATATGTTCTTCTGTGCTTCTCCTAAGTTTGACGGTACTCATGTCTTCGCGCGTACCCTGCTGGAGCACAACCGCAACGCTGATGCTTTCAGAAGGGAGCTGAATCAGCGCTCACGCGACAAAAAGTAATTACTACTTGTCTTTCCAGACTTTAAGGTATTCTTGAAGTGCCCACATCTCATCCCTATATCGTGCTGCTGCAGTGAAGTCAAGGTCTGCTGCCGCCTTTTTCATCCTTTGTCTGTCTTCATCTATCATCTTTTCTACCTGGCTTCTTGACATTGCTCTGATGACAGGGTCCTGGAGTACGGCTGCAAGGTCGGCTGTGATGTATCCGTCCACGTAAGCGTCACCCTTGGCACGTAGAGCTGCATGGCCGAACCCTACTGCTACCGTGCCCTTTCCAAGATCAGAAGGATTAGGAACATATACTGGTGCATCATACGAATTGGCTGCGCTTACCCTGCCAGTCGTGCTTCCTACTGCAGGCTTGCCCTTTCCTGAAGAAAGCTCCCCGGCGAGAATATTCTGCTTGACCTCCACCTGTTTAGGGGTGATACCGTGGAGTTTATTGTATTCCATCTGCTTGGTCCTACGCCTATTCGTCTCACGGATAGTTTCTTCCATGGATTTGGTGATGGAGTCGGCATACATTATTACCATGCCGTGGACGTTGCGCGCTGCTCTTCCGGCAGTCTGAGTGAGTGCTCGTGTGGTGCGCAGAAATCCTTCCTTGTCAGCATCAAGGATGGCAACAAGAGATACAGAAGGGATGTCGAGCCCTTCCCTAAGAAGGTTGACTCCCACAAGTACATCGAATAGTCCGGCTTTGAAATCTTCTATGATGCCTACACGCTCTGCTGTATCCACATCCGAGTGGATATATCTGACTCTCACTCCGATATGTCTGAGGTATTCGTCAAGCTCTTCTGCCATCCGCTTGGTAAGGGTTGTCACGAGTGTGCGCTCATCGGCTTCCGTGCGTTTGCGGATCTCTTCGACAAGATCGTCCACCTGATTCTTTGTCGGGCGTACTTCAATGGGAGGATCCAGAAGTCCTGTTGGTCTCACTACCTGCTCTACCACTAGTCCGCCTGATTTTTGGAGTTCGTAGTCGGCAGGGGTTGCGCTGACATATACTTTCTGCCCGGTAATCTCTTCGAATTCTTCGAACTTCAGAGGCCTATTGTCAGCGGCTGCCGGGAGTCTGAATCCGTAGTCGATTAGAATGGATTTGCGTGAATGGTCTCCACCGTACATGGCGTGTACTTGTGGAAGGGTGACATGACTTTCATCAATGAAAGTGACAAAGTCTTTCGGGAAATAGTCGATCAGGCAGAACGGCCGTTGCCCTTCCCTTCGCCCGTCAAAATACCTTGAGTAGTTTTCGATACCAGGGCAATAGCCCATCTCCTTTATCATTTCAAGGTCGTATTCCACTCTCTGCTTGAGCCTCTTGGCTTCTAACTCTCGTCCTTGCTCTTCAAATACCTGCATTTGCTTTACAAGGTCGTCTTGTATCATGGAGACGGCTTTTGTGCTTCGCTCCTTGGTAGTTACGAAATTGTTTGCCGGATAGATGCTAATTTGCTCAAGACTCTCTATCTTGGCGCCATTCATAGGGTCAATCAGTGTGATTTCATCTACTTCGTCTCCGAAGAATTCTATCCTTACAGCTTCATCGGCTCCACTGAGAAAAACGTCTACAATATCTCCCTTGACTCTGAATGTTCCTCTTGTGAACTCTCCCTCCGTCCTATTGTAGAGAGCGTCTACAAGCCGGTACAGCAGTCCTGTAAGACTTCTTGTCTCACCTTTTATGACTGTTATCGTCTGCTCATGGAAATCCTCTGGGTTGCCGATGCCGTAAAGGCAGGACACGGAAGATATGACGATTACGTCCCTCCTTCCTGAAAGCAGTGCGCTTGCCGTGCTTAACCTAAGTTTCTCTATCTGGTCATTGATACTCAGGTCTTTTTCTATATATGTATCACTGGATGGGATATATGCTTCTGGCTGATAGTAGTCGTAGTAAGACACGAAATATTCCACGGCATTATCCGGGAAAAAGGACTTGAATTCTCCATAAAGTTGCGCTGCGAGGGTCTTGTTGTGGCTTAATATGAGGGTGGGGCGCTGGAGCCTTTCGATAACATTGGCCATCGTGAATGTCTTTCCCGAGCCGGTGACTCCGAGAAGAGTGATATCGCTTATCCCGGAGTCAAGAGCGGAACACAACTGCTCTATGGCTTCCGGTTGGTCTCCTGAAGGTTTGTAGTCTGATTGTAGCCTAAATTTCATCTTTTGTCCTTTCGTGTGAAGAGTACAAAAGTACAAATTTTTAGAGTTTCTTATTATATTTGTATCAATGGAGGGTAAATGTATGGATAATCTGATAGAAAAAGCCAGAGCTGTTGCTTTCGAGGTATTGAAAGATGAGACACGGTATGATGGTACTCCTTTCATTAGCCATCCCGACAATGTCGCTAAAATAGTTGAGGATGAAATAGGTCTTCCCTCTACATGCGTTGCCGCTGTGTACCTGCATGAAGCTACGAGGGTTCATAAGAATGTGGATATCAGCTCGTTTCCACAGGATGTGAAAACGATTGTGGAGGGATTAAATAAGATTTCAACCATTAAGCCCAAAGACACCCGGCTAGAAGCTGAGAATTACAAGAAATTGATCGTCCAGTATTCTACTGATCCAAGGGTTACAGTGTTGAAAATTGCCGATCGTCTGGAGGTTATGCGCTGTCTTGGGATTTTCCCTAAGAGTTCCAGAGAGCAGAAACTTCTGGAGACAATGATGTTGTACATGCCTCTTGCGCATCAGCTTGGGCTTTACAATATAAACAACGAGCTTGGCAATATATGTCTTCGTTATACTGATCCGGAGCAGTATCGTGCTATTACCAATAAACTCAAGGCCACGGAGAAAGACCGGGAGAGGCTTACGGCGGAGTTTATCCGTCCGCTTGAGCAGAAACTCTCCGATGCCGGCATTAAATACAAACTGAAAATACGTACCAAGAGTGCTTATTCCATCTACCGTAAGATGCAGGTTCAGAAAGTGCCTTTTGAGAAAGTGTACGATGTTTTCGCCATACGTTTCATTATTGACTGCGACGATGACCCTGTGCTTGAGAAAGATCTCTGCTGGAAAGTGTATTCCTTTGTGACAGAGGAATATGAGCCTGATGTCAAGCGACTTCGTGACTGGCTTACTACGCCGCGTCCCAACGGATATGAGTCTCTGCATATTACGGTGAAGAACAAGCAGGGCAATGCTATCGAGGTGCAGATTCGTACGAAGCGGATGGATATTGAGGCAGAGAGTGGAAATGCTGCTCACTGGGCGTACAAGGGCATCCGTCACGAAGCTTCTGTCGATCGGTGGCTTCAGTCTGTCAGAGAGTCCCTTGAGCATCCGTTGAGCACCAGTCCTGAAGATATGCCGGCTCCTCCTACAAAGGATATCTTTGTGTTTACTCCTACAGGAGAGCTTAGGATCCTTGCCGCCGGGTCTTCCGTGCTTGACTTTGCATTTAATATACACACCAATATTGGATGCAAATGTACTGGCGGACGCGTCAATGGTAAGTCTGTTCAGATACGTGAGAAGCTGAAGACAGGAGATGTGGTTGAGATCCTTACTGGAAAGAATCAGAGGCCTACACGAGACTGGCTTAATTGGGTTACAACTTCCAAAGCAAGAAGCAAGATTAAGCAGGAACTTGATGCGGAAGAGAGGAAGCTTGCTGTGCAGGGTAGGGAGATTCTGGAGCGTAGGCTTCGCAATTGGAAACTTGACCTTCCGGACGATCTGTTGGTGGAGTTTATGAAGACGCGCCGGTTTAGTTCCGTGATGCCTTTTATGGCGGCTATCGCCAATGAGGAAGTGGATGTCAATGATATAAAGACATTTATTCAACAGAAAAAACTACTTCAGGAGAAACAGGTCTCTGAGTCGTCTTCAGATAATAATTCTCAAGTTGTCAGGGAGTATTCGGGGTCTTCTTCCGATGAGGATATCCTCGTTATTAATGCCAAGAATGTAAAGGGACTTGACTACAAGCTTTCTAAGTGTTGTAATCCTGTATTTGGAGATGATGTCTTCGGGTTTGTCACGAGAACAGAAGGTATAAAAATTCATAGGATTTCGTGTCCTAATGCTGCCAGACTTATAGAGAAGTACCCTTATAGAATACAGAAGGTAATATGGCAGGACAATGCTAGTTCAGGCGATTTTCTCTGTACGCTCTCTGTGACCGCCGCGATGGAGCATCCACTACTTGCCAAGATTATGGATGTGGTTGGGCAGTTTAAGGTGTCTATGCGCTCGTTTAATATGAGGGAGAACTACAAGAAGTCGATATATGAGATTACAATACGACTGCTTGTGCCTTCCAATACGGAACTTGACAAGGTTGTTTCACAGATTGCAGCGCTGAAGGGCGTAAGCAAAATTCATAGGGTCTGATTTATGGAAGATACTTTTTTTCTTGATAATTATGAGAAAACTCTGCAGATGGGTCTTTCAAGGATATGCAGCGGTGCTGGACTTATTGGTGATGAATTGCTTTCGAGCGAGGACATTGACTCTAAGTGGGAGGAGTTCATCAAGGACTATGTAGCTGATGCGGTGAATAACTTCAATGATTATCCTGAGGCTGCACTTGCCTGGGCAGCATTCCTTGGTATGGGAGTTGCTCATAATTGGGATACTAATTGGACGTTTCATCGTCATGACAAGTATTCTGATTATTATGGGACAAGAGGATGGGATGATATGGATGAGCACATAATCCATGCTGTACTTGGTCTGCCTCTTGATGGCGCGGAGGCCAAGAAGATAACTGATACGCTACAGAATTGTGCGCTTGCTACTCTTGGGCTTATTAGACACGAAGGTGTGGAAGCGCAGACCTCTACAGGTTTTTACGTTCTTACAAGAAGCTATACCGTTATGTTCCGTTTGGGGGCTGCTATAGAGCTATATAGACTTGGATATAAAAAAGTTGCTGTGAACTGATATGTATTACGTTAGCAAAAGATTTGAAGTGTCAGCAGCGCACTATGTGACAACGGATCATCGTTCCAAGTGTGAGGCTCTTCATGGGCATAACTGGATAGTGATAGTGCATTGCAAGTCTGAGACACTCAATGATGACGGTATGGTTACTGATTTCACTGTCATCAAGCAGAATATCATGTCCAAAATAGATCATAAGAATCTCAACGAGGTGCTTCCATTTAGTCCTACGGCAGAAAACTTAGCCAAGTGGATATGTGATGAAACTCCCAATTGTTATAGGGTGGAGATATGGGAGTCGGAGAATAACAAGGCAGAATACGAAATCTGACTTGTTTGATGTTGCTTACTTGCTGAAGAAGCTGAAGTGCACTCTGCCGTAACTCTTCTCTTTCACGAAGTTGGGATGTGTCTTGAAATCATGCTCTCCTCCGTGTTCTAATATGAAGTAACATCCAGGGTGAAGTATGTCCTGCGCGAGAACTCTATCGGGGATGCTTTCCAACCCTTCAAGGGCGTAAGGCGGATCTGCAAATATTATGTCAAACTTCTCACGGCATATTGGAAGGAAGTCAAACACGTTGGTGTGCACTGACGTGACGTTATCCAGCCCAAGCCTTTTTGCCTCTTTCCGTATGAAAACTGCATGGTCCTTGTTCATCTCGATGGAGTAAACACGTGCAGCGCCACGTGAAGCGAATTCGTATGCTATTGCTCCTGTGCCTCCGAAAAGGTCTAGTACTTTTAGGTCTTGAAACTCGTATTCGTTGTCAAGAACGTTGAAAAGCCCTTCCTTCGCAAAGTCGGTGGTCGGCCTCGCTCCGTATCCGTTGGGTGGAAGGATTGTCTGCCCTTTTAGTTTGCCGCCGATTATTCGCATAGCTGAATTACTGTTTTGAAATATCGGTAGAGTGACATTTCCTCATCCGAGTTAATCGTACTCAGCCAGCATATCGCAGACATTTCAGGATTGATCTGCAGGGATTTTATGGATAGGAAAATGTAATATTCCGCGGTGGTAAAGTCCTGTACCTCCCAGCTATTGGCGAGCAGTAGGTTCTTGCCTTGTGCTATCGCAAGGTACAATACACCATCTTTAATGCTGCATAGTATCTTGTTGTAGTCCGGACATTCATGAAGTCTATTCAAGACATTGAGTATCTCTGGTTCAGAAACGACACTGCCCCCGTCTTGTGACCAGACGAGGACAGCATCATATTGAGGTATATCTAAATGTCTTGTCTCACAATCATCCTTCAAGTCCGCAACTTCAGCGAGCACTTTGCGCTCTGAAGCGGGGTCGAAAAATGCTGAAGGAACAAGCGTGAACACTACTCCCAGTTACCTGCGTTGTTGTTAGGTGCATTGATTGAACCTACCTGAAGACCTTCGTACTTGTTCTGTGTACGGCACTCGTCATCAAGGTTGATTCGAAGTTGGTTGTCAAGTCCCTTGAGGAGGAGCTTGTAAGGCATTCTCGCCTCGAAGAGAGGAACTGGAACACCTGAAACCATCTTGACTGCAGACTCCATCTGAACTTCCTCTTTTCCTGAGAACGGAATGTATTTGAGTGAGTCAATATTGAAGTCGGTACGTCCGTTGAAGAGTGTGTCCTTTACAGGAATCTTATTTTCAATCTGGAACACGAGATTCTTGTCTCCTGCAAGATACATTTTATAGAGCTCTTCATTGGTGATCTTGCGATGTGATTTCTTGACTGCTTCTGTGTGCATTACTGCAAGTGAGTCATCGTTGGATCCCACCTGGAGCATTACTGACATCTCACCTTTCTCATAGAAATCCTTGAGTGAATCTACGGTGGAAACGAACTTTCCATTTACAGACTTGTACGCTACCTGCAAGGTACGGATGTCTTTAAGTCTCTGTACTGCAACGCTCTTTCGATAAGCTGTCTGCTTGTCGAAGTTCACCGGCTCCATGATGCTGCTGTAAATCGTGTACGTAAGGAACGCGATTACTGCGAGGAGCACGATTTCGATGATAATCTTGACTGTCTTGTTCATTTTATGTTATGTTTATTTTTATCAAAATAAGTCGTACAAAGTTATGAAATTGATTTATCATTTGCAATATTCTTGCTAAATTTGCGTTGTAAAATATATGATATCTTTTGATGCATCTCTGCTTTCGCGCTTGGCTTCTTTCATGGAGGACGCCAGGCAGGTAACCATTGCCATTCATACTCATCCGGATGGTGATGCGCTTGGCAGTGCCGAAGCACTCCGGTGCTTTTTGTTGCAGGAGTATGATGTGGCGGTGAGAATTGTCAGCCCGGATCGTTGTCCGTTGAGCCTTGGCTTTTTGTATGATGAGGATTCGGTCATCGTGGCTTGTGACAGGCCGGATGCGACGATGCGTTGGATAGACGGAAGCGATTTGATCTTTTGTCTTGATATCAATGGATTTGGAAGGACGGCTCAGGTGGAGCCGTATTTGAGGAAGGCAGAGTGCCGTAAGGTGCTTGTGGATCATCATCTTGAACCTGAAGTACGGGATTTTGATATCGTTTTCAGTACGACGGAGGTTTCTTCGACTTGTGAGCTTCTGTTCTGGATTCTGTTGTCGGTTCCTGGTAGTCAAGATGTGGGGGACTGGCCGTGCAGAAGTACTATGTCGCTGATGACCGGTATGACTACTGATACCAATAATTTTGCGAATTCGGTTTTCCCTTCCACATTTGAGATGGCATCCATGCTAATCGGAGGTGGTGGGGTAGATAGGAACTATATTTTGTCCAAACTATATAGCGAGTATAGAGAGAACCGTTTTAGGGCTATGGGTGATTTCCTTCAAGATAAGTTGAAGATTACTGATAAGGGAGTGGCCTATGCTGTATTCAGGGCGGAAGATTGGCACCGTTTTGGGCTGATGGAGGGTGAGACTGAAGGCTTTGTCAATATTCCTCTTGGCATTGAGAAAGTTAAGATGAGTATTTTCCTTCGCGAGGAGAATGGTGTTTTCAGAGTGTCCATTAGGTCCAAAAAGGGGTGGTCGGCCAACTTGCTCGCTTCCCGATATTTTCATGGTGGGGGACACGAGTGTGCGTCTGGAGGCAGACTTCGCTACCCGGAGGACATTGCGGATAGGTGTGCGGCCGAAGCTTATATCGAAGATGTAACGGCACGATTCCTGCAAGAATTTGTTTCTTGAGTTTAAGAATAGAATATGAATAAAAAAATTATACTTTTTTTAGGAGTTTTGGCTGTCTGCTGCGGCTGCGCCAAGAAGACGACCACTGGGCTTAACGACTCGGCTAAGGAGTATTTTGATGCGTGGATGCACGTGCATTATCCGGAGTTGCAGTCAACTCCACTTGGTGCGTATGTGCTGTCTGATGAGGAAGGAGATGGCGTTGCGCTTGGAGATGGTCAGGAGTATCCTTATGTTAGGGTGAATTATACTGTCTATGACCTTTCTGGCAATGTCGCTTCCACTTCGCGTGAGGATGTGGCCCAGAAAGTGGGCACCTACAATGAGACATATTACTACGGACCTGCTGTATGGAAGCGCAGTTCTGTTTATGCCGGACTTGAAGAATCTCTGTCCCAAATGAATGTCGGAAGTATCCGTAAGGTTATTATTCCCGGATGGCTTACTTCTGATGCGCGTTATTCCACTCAGCAAGAGTATCTTGATAATGTGTCTGGAAGCAATGCTATCTATGAGTTTGAGGTGGTGGAGGCCATCAAAGATATATCCAAGTGGCAGATAGATTCCATCGGACGCTACGTGGACTCTTCGGTTGAGGGGCTTACTGCCAAAGACTCGATAAAACTCGGATTCTACTATCTTTCACGAGAAGTGCCTAAGGACAGTAAGGAATTTGATTCCGACACAACCATTTACATCAACTATACCGGGCGGCTTTTGGACGGAAGGGTTTTTGATACCACTATCAAGGACACCGCGATAATGTATGGGCTTTATTCGTCTAAGACTACGTATTCTCCTAAGGAGGTGAAGTACTACAAGGACGAGTATACTTCCATTACACTTGCAGGCAACACTGTTATTGATGGCTTTGCGTATACTATTCATGAGATGAAACCGTACGAGAAAGCTTCAGGTATCTTTATTTCCGACTATGGTTATTCTTCAAGCGGTACGGGGAAGGCCATTCCGCCTTATGCAGCCTTGCGCTTTGATATAGAGATTGTTGACAAACCGTAGTACTGTTTTCTTTATTCATGGCTTCATCATCTGCTGCTCCTACGGAGCTTGGCACCGAGAAGATCGGTAAGCTTTTGAAGATGTATGCCGTTCCGGGTATTATTGCCCAGACGGCGGCTTCTCTTTACAATATTGTAGATAGTGTTTACATTGGACACATACCTGGAGTAGGTTCAGCTGCCATAAGCGGTCTGGCCGTCACTTTCCCCCTTATGAATCTTGCTGCCGCTACTGGTACTCTCGTGGGTGTGGGTGCCATGACGCTCGTGTCTGTGCTCCTCGGCCAGAAGAATTATAATGTGGCGCGCAAGGTTCTTTCTAATGTGTTGACGCTCAATGTGATTATTGGACTTGTCTTCTCTGCGGTTACGCTTGGATTCCTGACTCCTATCCTGAGGTTCTTCGGAGCAAGTGACGTTACCCTCCCTTACGCCAGAGATTATATGTCCATTATCCTTGTGGGAAATGTATTTACCCACCTTTACTTCGGGTTCAATGGCCTGGTGCGGTCATCTGGCCATCCGAAGACGGCTATGGGACTTACCCTATTTACGGTGGCCTCTAATGCAATACTTGACCCTATCTTGATTTTTGGATTCGAAATGGGTATCAAGGGTGCAGCTATTGCCACTGTCGTCTGCCAGCTCATGGCTTTGGTATATGTGTTCTGGTTCTTCTCCGACAAGAAGAAAATCCTATACTTTTCGAAGCCGATTTTCCAGATAGACTGGCGGATAGCGAAGCAGTCTCTTGCCATCGGAACCGGTCCTTTCCTTATGAATGCGGCTTCTTGTATGGTGGCGATGTTTATCAATCAGCAGCTTGGTAAATACGGTGGGGATATGGCTATCGGTGCGTATGGAATCATCAACAGGCTTACGATGCTTTTCATTATGGTCTGCATGGGATTTAATCAGGGTCTGCAGCCTATTGCAGGGTATAATTACGGGGCTCGCCAGTACCATAGGGTGAAAGAGGTGTTCGTCCTTACCGCCAAATGGGAATTGGTGGTGACATCGTTGTGCTTTCTTGTGTCAGAACTGATTCCGGAGGTGGCTGTGCGCTTGTTTACGTCCGATCCTGAAATGATACGGATGGCGGCCCACGGTATGAGGGTGATGAATGCGGCTGTATTTATGGTTGGCTTTGCGATGGTGTCTGGTAATCTTTTCCAGTGCCTTGGAATGGTGAAGATTTCAATCTTCCTTTCTCTGACAAGACAACTTATCTTTCTGATACCGCTGATATATACTTTGCCTCTATGGTTTAAGGAGACAGGCGTGTGGATTAGTTTCCCGATTTCGGACTTTGTTGCTACGCTTACAAGCCTATTCTTTATTATCAGACTTTTCAGAAAGTTTGATAAACTTAAGGATGGTGATAATGCGTCTTCTCTTGGTGGTTCAATAGAGTAGTTTGATATGGGTAAGCACTTGATTATTAATGTCGGAAGACAATTTGGAAGTGGCGGCAAAAGTGTCGCCGTGGAATTGGGACGCAAACTTGATATCCCAGTCTATGACAATGAACTGATCAGTAAGGCGGCTGCAGAAAGTGGTTTCAGTGCTGAACTCTTCAGAAAGAGTGACGAAAATAAGTCTTTCTTTAGTATCTCGCGTTCCGCCAGTGCCATTGATGACAATGCTTTATTTAAAATTCAGAGTGACACGATCCGTAAGATTGCTTCTGCGGGAAGTTCGATTTTCGTTGGAAGGGCTTCGGATTATGTGCTTCGAGACATGTCATGCGTGGATGTCTTTATCTCTGCACCTATGTCAAATAGAATTGAGAGGGTTTGCCAGAGGCAGGGTATCACCGCGGAGGAGGCAGCTAAATTGATTGCTAAGAAGGACCGCAGGCGTGAGGAGTACTATAATTTCTTTACTTTTGCTCACTGGGGTGTGGCATCCAATTATGACTTATGCCTGGACTCTTCTGTCCTTGGGACAGAGAAAACGGCAGAGTTCATAATTGAATTCTGCCGTATGTCAGGGAAATTATAGATTTTATATCGAGAAGTTGTGGTAATGTGGACCAAATCTTTCAAATGCTTGTCTGTCAAGCATTTCTCTGTCGTCTGGATGGGCAATGCTAATCATTAGTTTGGCTCTCTCCTGAAGGCTCTTTCCATATAGATCCACCGCTCCATATTCTGTAACTATCCAGTGTGCGTCTGCTCTTGGCGTTACGACTCCAGCACCAGGTTTTAGCGCTGCGACAATCTTATTTGCACCTTTGTTCGTGCGTGAGGCAAATGCTGTTATGCTTTTACCTCCTTCTGACATCGATGCTCCTTTTACGAACTCAAGTTGCCCGCCAGTGCCGCTGAATATACGTGTGCCTATAGAATCGGCACTGATCTGACCGGTTATATCCACCTCTGTCGCTGAGTTGATAGCTTTCATATGTGGGTTGCGAGAGATGATCCATGGGTCATTTGTATACTTGATGTCCTTCATCAGTACGTCAGGATTGTCGTTGATGAATGAATATACGTCTTGTGAGCCAAGTAGGAACGATGCGACCACCTTGCCCGTGTCTATCTTCTTGCAGTTTCCGTTTATGACTCCGGCCTTTATCAAGCGTAGCAACCCGTCTGCAAACATCTCGGTGTGAAGTCCGAGATTCTTATGGTTCATGAGTTGGGCGGCAAGTGCATTAGGCAGTGCCCCTATTCCCATCTGGATGCAGTCCCCGTCATCTACGAGGGCGGCACAGTTCTTTCCTATAAGGACTTCCGTAGGGGTAGGTTCCGCAAAGTTGGCGGTTACCAGAGGGGTGTCGTCGTGCACAAGATAGTCGAATCTATCAAGGCTTACCAAGTCACCATGAGCGTATGGAACGTGAGGGTTTACTACTCCAATCACCAGTTCTGCGCTCTCAATGGCGGCTACCGAGCAGTCTACAGATGTGCCCAGACTTACCATTCCGTTGGCATCAGGAAGTGATACGTTGACGAGGGCGGCTCCGAGTTTGATAAACCCACACCTGTAGAGTTTCTGGCTTTCCCCAAGATGAACTGGAAGGTAGTCGGCGTATCCTTCATTAACATTCTTCCGGACATTTGGTCCCACAAAGAATCCTTGCTCGAAGAAGATTCCTTCGTATCTTGGCTCACTGTATGGTGCCGGCCCTTCGGTATGAAAATGGTGAAAGTGCAGGTCTGTAACGTCTCCTGCATCAGCACGTCGGCATAAAGCTTGGATTAGGCAGTGTGGTACGCTTGCGACACTGCTTAAGTGAACGTGACAATGTGACGGTATGTGGCTTACAGCTTCATCTGCGGAAACGAATTTGCTCGTTTTCATATAAATAAAATTATTAGATTTGCACTCGCAAAAATAGTAAATAATTCAATGCATACCAAAGAAGAAAAGATTCAAGCGTTTGGCCGTCTGCTTGACGTGATGGATAGCCTACGAGAGCGGTGCCCATGGAATGCGGCTCAGACTATGGATACTATCAGACCGATGACTGAAGAGGAAGTCTACGAACTCAGTGATGCGATTATACGTAAGGATATGAATGATGTTGCCAAGGAGATCGGGGACTTGCTATATCATCTGGTTTTTTATGCTCGTATTGCTCAGGAATCTGGTTGTTTTGATATAGCTGATTCATTGGAGAAAATCTGTGATAAGATGATTTTCAGGCATCCCCATGTGTTTGGTTCAGAGAAGGATAGGAGCTTGACTGCCAAAGATATTGCGGATAATTGGGAGCTCGTCAAGGCAAAGGAGAAGGATGGCAATAAGACTGTGATGTCAGGAATTCCGGATGCGATGCCATCTGTTCTGAAGGCCCTATCTATGCAGGAGAAGGCTCGTGGATGCGGCTTCGACTGGGAGAAGAAGGAGGATGTGTGGGATAAGGTGGATGAGGAGCTCCGGGAGGTGAAAGAGGCGCGTGATGAGGGAAGCCAATCGCATATTGAAGAGGAATTCGGTGATTTGATGTTTGCTGTAATCAATGCCGCCAGGCTATATGATGTGGATCCTGAAAAAGCGTTGTCCCTAACTTGCACTAAGTTCCGCCGTAGGTTTGGCTATCTTGAGGAAAAGACTATAAAGCAAGGCAGGAGCCTTAAGGATATGACCCTCGAGGAAATGGATGCCATCTGGGATGAAGGCAAATCTCGCGGTCTGTAGCCGTTTGGTAAGTGAGCGGTTTTTATTAACTTTGCGAGTTATTATCGGAAAACAATTATGGCAGATTCGAAACTTTTGGATAAGGTGTTATCCCTTCAGGGAAAGTTCCAGTCGCTTCAGGACCAGCTTTCGAGCCCCGAGGTGATGTCGGACATGAAAAAATATGTTCAGCTTAACAAGGACTATAAGGAACTTGAACCTATTATAGCCGCGGGCAAGGAGTATGAAAAGATGCTTAAGGATCTTGCTGCAGCAAAAGATATTCTCGTCAATGAAAAGGATGAGGAACTTAGGGATATGGCTAGGGAAGAGGTGTCTGAGATAGAGCCGAAGATTCCGCAAATGGAGCAGAACATCAAATTGCTTCTTATCCCGGCTGATCCGGACGATAGCAAGAATGCCATAGTTGAGATTAGAGGTGGTACCGGTGGTGACGAGGCGGCTATTTTTGCTGGTGATTTGTTCAGGATGTATCAGCATTATGCCGAGTCTAAGGGTTGGAAACTTGAAGTTACTGACCAGACTCCAGGAACGTCTGGCGGATTTAAGCAGGTTGTGTTTAAGCTTTCTGGAAGTGACGGGGTTTATGGCACCATGAAATATGAGTCTGGTGTACATCGTGTGCAGAGAGTCCCTCAAACTGAAACTCAGGGGCGAATCCAGACGTCAGCTGCATCTGTGGCAGTGTTCCCGGAGGCGGGAGAGTTTGATGTCGATCTCAGCTGGGATGATATTAGGCTTGACTTGTTCTGCTCTTCCGGTCCTGGTGGTCAGGGTGTGAATACTACTTATTCTGCGGTTCGTTTGACACATATTCCTTCCGGACTTGTCGTTCAGTGCCAGGAAGAGAGGTCTCAGCTGAAAAATAAAGACCGTGCGTTCGAGGAACTTCGTACTCGTCTTTACAACCTTGAGCATCAGAAGTATCTTGACGGTATTGCAGCCAAGCGTAAGACTATGGTGTCTACTGGAGATCGCTCTGCCAAGATACGAACTTACAACTATCCGCAGGGTCGAGTAACCGACCATAGAATCAATTGGTCCATGTATAATCTTCCTGTATTTATGGATGGTGATATCCAGGAATGTATTGATCAACTTCAGATAGCGGAGAACGCCGAGCGTCTGAAGGAGGCAGGTGAGTAGGTGATGGAACTTGAGTTGTATAGATACTCCCTATGCCTTGTGCTGCCGTTGCTGCTGTTTTTCGGTATCTATTTTCTGGTAGCACGAGTTCCGGACAAGCCTACATATCAGCCCTATGTGCGGTCTCGTAAAACTATGGGCGTGGCTATGCTTGCATTGGGGGTAAACTATGCCATCCATTTTCTTACTATGGTCAGGTTCGAGAATGCTCATTATGCGATTCTTTTGAACATATCCACCTATTCGCTTTGTTTTGGGCTTTTCAGCATAGCGCTTATAACACTGCTTGAGCCGGAGTATTTCTGTAAGCGGCAGTTCTTCCGTGCGGTCGCTTATTGGTTGGGTTTTACGGTTCTTGCCCTTGGTGTTATATTGGTGCCCGATGGCCTCATGTGCATGTTGTACACACTCCTGCTGGATATTTGCCTCATGGCCTATGGCAGTGTGGTGTCGATAAGGATACTTAAAGCATATTTCAGAGCACGGAAGCGTTTTGATGAGACCAATGCTGAAGATATCGGATCATATATAAGGTGGCTTTCCAATATGACATATATTGCTGTCATATATGGGGTGGGTTGCACCTTTTTTACTCTTCTTCCAGATAATTTCATATATCTATGGATCCTTTCTTCTCTGGGGTTCTATATATATGTTTTCGTTTGCTACCGCAACTATATGCTTTCGATTGAAGTTGTGGAGGCGGCCATGGATTCCAGTTATGAAGGCTCCGAAAAAGCTGGTGAGGCAGCAGATGATTTAGGAAAGATTGCCAATGATGGGGCAGTTGAAGCAGACTCGCTAGAAGCGTGTGCCGTATTTCCCTATATAGAGGAAAGAATTAAAAAGTGGATTGATGAGGATGGCTATGTCCGCCATGGTTTTACCATCAATGACCTGGCAAGGGAGTTCTATACGAATAGGACATATCTTTCTTCTTATATAAATTCTGTATATCACGTTCCGTTTAGACAGTGGGTGAGCGGTCTGCGTATTGGGTATGCCAAACGTATCATGATAGAGTCTCCTGAGCGGAAGATTTCTGATATTGCGGAAGCCTCGGGCTTCCAGTCGCCAAGCCATTTTACTAAATCTTTCCGTGAGAGTGAGGGCTGCTCTCCTGCTGTCTGGAGACGGTCTCACATGTGATTTCCATCTGTCTATTATCTGTCCCCTTTATACTACAAATTTTATTGTATTTAGCAATTAGGCGGTGTCTTAAATGTCAATTTGTGCCTGTTTGTCAAATCATCTCTTTCGAGTGAATCATTTTTTTATCATTCGGACTATCTTTGCTGTGCATTTGAGAAATCATAATACACTTCGCGACATATTACAAATTTGGTGTAAATGCACCTTCACGGTCTTTTTTGTTATTAAACCTGAACTTTTGATTGACTTCGTGTTCTGATAGGGGATTGGTTTCCCCACCGAGTCCGCAGAGGTAGTTCGGAGTCGGTATCTGAAATGCCCGGGAATCAGTCCCGGGCATTTTGTTTATATTATTGTATTTGAATTATGCTTTTCTGAATGCAACGCATGCATTATGTCCACCAAATCCAAACGAATCACTGAGTGCAAGGTTTACATCACTGTGAACGGCATTGTTTGGCGTATAGTCAAGGTCGCATTGAGGGTCCGGATTGTCAAGGTTGATGGTTGGGGGTACAATGCCGTTCTCCAATGCAAGTACTGAAGCTATAGCTTCTGCTGCGCCTGTGGCCCCGAACATGTGTCCGTGCATTGATTTTGTGCTGCTGATATGGCACTTGTATGCAAAATCGCCGAATGCCAGTTTGTAGGCCATCGTTTCTGCAAGGTCGTTGAGCTGCGTACCTGTCCCATGGGCATTTATGTAGACATTGTCTTTGCTGCTGTCAAATTTTGCTTCCTTCAAGGCTTCCCTTATGCATTCGGCCTGAGTCGTAGCATCTGGCCTCGGGGCTGTGGCGTGGTATGCATCGCAGGTACTTCCGTATCCGACCATCTCTGCATAGATATGTGCGCCTCTTCGCTTTGCGTGCTCCATCTCTTCAAGAATAAGAATGGCCGCACCGTCCGCCATTACGAATCCTGCACGGTCGGCACTGAATGGCAGACAAGCATGCTTCGGGTCTACTGCCTTGGTCAAAGCTCTTGCATTGGCGAATCCTGCAAGACCTATAGGAATGGTGCAATGGTCGGTGCCTCCTGCTATGATAGCATCTGCGTAACCGTGTTTGATAGCCCTATAAGCTTCGCCTAAAGAGTGGGTTGCAGTGGCGCATGCAGTCACAATATCAATGCAGGACCCTTTGGCGCCATGTTTTATGGCAATCTGCCCTCCGGCGATATCGCTTATCATTGTAGGAATGAAATTAGGTGAGATCCATTGTCCCGAAGGGTCGTCCTTGAATTTGTCCAACTCTCTTTGAATGGTCTGGAATCCGCCTATTCCGGATCCGACGTATGTGCCGAGCCTGAAAGGATCGATATTATCTGCTGATTTGAGTCCAGAATCATTCATCGCTTGCCATGCTGCTGCCATCCCAAATATGGTGAACGGGTCCTGCTTGCGGATGAAAGGCTTGTCCATTCCGTAGTTCTCGGGGTTGAAGTCTTTGATCTTGCCACCTATGGTTACAGGAAGATTATCTGTAGGAAATTCTGTGATATAATCGATTCCGCATACGCCGTTGAACAGGTTATCGCGGAACGTTGCGATATCGTTCCCTATGCATGAAATGATGCCCATTCCTGTAACTGCCACTTTTTTCGCCATAGCAATTTAATTTTATTGAGACCCAAAGGTACTAATTTTTTCCTATATTTGTGGTAAATTGGCATTTGTGAACCATGGGAGCTTTAGGAGAGAGTATTCCTAAATATCTGCTGAATAAGCACCAGCTGACTTGGACCGTGACTTTTTCGGCCCTCTTTGCCATTGTGTCAATATTGCTTTTTTTCCCTTTTGACAATTATATGTGGTTTGGACTCAGCAACAGAAGCGTCTTTGTCTCCACCATTATTTTTATAGCTTCCTCACTGCTTATTATTATCCTCAGCCGGACATTGATGTATCAGGTAGGCAAAAGTCATAGCCTTTCGCTGTTTTGGTATATATTTTGGAATCTGTCGGAACTGCTTGTCCTTGCCATATATTATTGGCTGTTTACGGACTTGTCTGTCAAATTCGGTGTGATAGACCGTGTGGACTTGTCAGATTTGGCCATTTTGTTGAGATCTTTTGTCTTTCTTCTGATAGCTCTTGGTATCCCTTACATTATCGCTTCGCTATATTTGGCGCTTGTGGATAAAAATAATACCATACGACTTATGAACTATTCCAATGTGGTGAGCGATGCTCCTGTCAAGCCGTACGAGGAGAAAAGGATAACTCTTTTTGATAGCAATGGCGTTCTGAAGTTCTCCGTTGATGCTGATAACTTGTATTATATCGAATCGGATGATAACTATATAAAAGTCTGGTACACAGATAGTGATGGCACGGTAAAACAGTATATGCTACGCTGCTCCCTGAAAACGGTTGAGGATAGCTTTGCGGGAAGTACGCTTGTGCGCTGCCACCGCAAGTTTATCGTCAATATCGGTAAGGTGCATATATTGAGAGCCGGCAAGGACGGATATAAGATTAATATCGGGCTTGACAACGTTGACTTGATTCCGATTTCCAAGACATACGAGCAGAATGTGCTCGCAAGATTTAATTCAAGATAGGCAAGATTATGTGGCAAAGGTTTCAGACATTACTATTATTTGTGTCAACTGTCCTTATCGGACTGCTTTTTTTCTGCGGAAAGGCTGAGCTCATCGGTTCTGCGGAGCCCGAGGTGGTTAAGTTTACGGCGTACTATCCTTATACGATTCTACTCGTGCTGATTACGCTGCTTAATATTCTGGCTCTGACCAGTTACAAGTTTCGGGTGTTCCAGATGCGTACTGCAGTGCTTTCGGCTCTGCTGATGCTCGCGCTTCAGGTTTGGCTTGCGGTGGATTACTTCTCTGCTGAAGAGGGTGTGAGATTTTTCCCGACAGCCCTTTTCCCGGCTGCATCCATTATCCTAAACCTAATTGCCGCACGATATATTTTTGCGGACGAACTGATGGTCCGTAGTTCTTCGAGATTACGTTCACCTAAAAAACATAAATGATAATGAGAATTCCAGAATCAGAACTAATAATCAATTCGGATGGCTCTGTGTTTCATATACATATCCGTCCGGATCAACTTGCTGACAAAGTGATTCTTGTCGGAGATCCGGGAAGAGTCGAAATGTTCCGCTCGCTTTTTGAGAAGGTGGAGTGTGAGGGCGCTTCGCGTGAGTTTGTATGGATGACCGGAAGGTACAATTCTGAGAAGGTCACCGTGCTTTCTACTGGTATAGGCACCGATAATATTGATATCGTGATGACTGAGCTTGATGCCCTTGCCAACGTGGATTTTTCCACCCGCGAGGTGAAGTCAGTCCATCGTACGCTTGATATCCTTCGTATTGGTACTTGCGGCGCAATTCAGCCGGAAATACCTCTCGGCTCATTTATCTTCTCGCATATTTCTGTGGGTTGTGATGGGCTTCTTAATTGGTATGACAATAGGGATAGTATTGCTTTACTTGACTTTGAGGAGGCCTTTAAGAAGCACGTGCATTGGGATAAGCATCTTCCCGACCCATATTTCGTGAGAGCCTCAGACAAAATTATCAGCAAGTTCGCTGACTGCACTGTCAAGGGTATGACCATATCCGCTTCCGGCTTCTATGGTCCGCAGGGAAGAGTTGTGCGTCAGGGCCTTGCGATGCCAAATATGCTTGAGGATTTCGAGTCGTTCGAGTTTGGAGGCTACAAAATTACAAACTTTGAGATGGAAGGTTCGGCACTTGCGGGAATGTCAGCCAAGCTTGGCCACAATGCCGGTACGGTATGCTGTGTGATAGCCCATCGCTATCTAAAAGATGCTAATACGGATTACAAACCTCGCGTGAGGGAGCTCGTTGAACTTGCTCTTGACAGGCTCACGAGGTAGCTTGGGCCGTGCTCTTGGGTATCTTTTAACTTAAAAAAGTGATATTCTGGCTTTCGGGGTTCATCATGGCTATCAACTTGTCCGTGAGGGCTCCGAAAGTCTTTTTTGTGTCATCTTCCGTTTGTGTCGTCCCATTGGCTGTGATTATGCCTCTGTCGTAGAGGCTCTTATATATCACATCGTAGTCTATTCCTTGGGATTGAAGAAAATCAATGCCTGTGCAAAAGTCCATTCTGAATAAGGCGAGCAGTATGTGGGCCGGCAGTACGGTATTGCTTTCTGATTTAAGAGACTCGTATCCTGCTATTTTCAGAATATGGATGGCTTTTTTGCTTAGCCGTATTGCATTAAATGCCTCGAATGGAATAGGCTCTGCTTCCATATTATGCCTGTCAATCAGCTTTTTAAGATGATCCAGGTCTACTCCAATGTCTTTTAGGACCGCGCAGACTTCATTGTCTCGGTATCTGAGCATGGCAAGCATCAGATGATCTGCGGTTACGGATAGGCTACCTGTCCGCATTGCTTCTTCCCGGGCATAAATAATGATGTGCTGTGCCCCCTGTGAGTACTTGATGTCCATGATTCCAAATTCGGAGTAAAAATAGCAAAAATCTCGGATTTTTATAGTAAATTTGCATATTTGCAACCAATGGTATTTGAAAGAAAATATGAATGATGAGATAAAGAACCCAGAAGAGGTGAATGAAGAGGTGACTGGTATTATTGAGCCGGTGGAGATAGACCATGAGATGCGTACTGCCTACATCGACTATTCCATGTCTGTCATCGTTTCACGCGCCCTTCCTGATGCAAGAGACGGACTCAAGCCTGTTCAGCGCCGAGTGCTTTTCGGAATGGATGGGCTCGGATTGAGTTATGGTGGACAGACCAAGAAGTCAGCCCGTATTGTGGGAGAGGTATTGGGAAAGTTCCATCCTCATGGCGACTCCAGTGTATATGATGCCATGGCTCGTCTTGCGCAGAACTGGAATCAAAGATATCCTCTTGTCTATGGACAAGGAAACTTCGGTTCTATGGATGGTGATCCTGTGGCGGCCATGAGGTACACAGAGGCCAAACTTGAGAAAATGGCTGAAGATGTACTAGGTGATATAGAAAAAAATACGGTGGACATGACGCTTAACTTCGATGATTCTCTCGAAGAGCCGACAGTTCTTCCGACCAAGGCACCTCTGCTGCTTCTCAATGGGTCTTCCGGTATTGCAGTGGGAATGGCTACTAATATGGCTCCGCACAATCTTGGCGAGTGCTGTGATGCGATTTGCGCTTTCATAGACAACCCGGATATTACTACTGAGGAGCTCATGGAGTATATAAAGGGTCCTGATTTCCCTACTGGTGGTATAATTATGGGGCGTCAAGGTATCATTGATGCTTACAATACCGGTCGTGGTCGTGTGGTGATTAGAGCCAAAGCCGAAATTGAGGAGGTAGAGAACGGCCGTGAAGCTATTGTGGTGACGGAAGTCCCTTACATGGTGAACAAGGCCGATATGCTTGCCCGAATCAGTGAGATGGTTCGCGACAAGAAGATTGAGGGCATTGCTGATATTAAGGAGCTTACTAACCGTGAGGGAATACGTATAGAGTTTATCATAAAGAAAGATGCCAACGCTAGCGTGGTCCTTAACACATTGTATAAGTTTACGGCTCTTCAGAGTAGCTTCTCTATCAATAATGTGGCCCTGGTGAATGGCCGCCCTCGCACGCTTACCCTCAGGGATTTGCTTTCCACTTTCGTGGATTTCAGACATGAGGTAGTGGTCCGCAGAACTCGTTTTGATCTTGAGAAGGCTCGCAAGAGGGCACATATCCTCGAGGGTTTGCTTAAGGCCATTGATGTGATTGACGAGATAATCGCCATTATCAAGGCTTCCTCTAGTGTGGATGCAGCAAAGGGAACTCTCTGTGAACGCTTCGGCTTCGATGACATACAGGCTTCGGCCATTGTGGAGATGCGTCTGCGTCAGCTCACAGGTCTCGAGAAGGAGAAACTTCAAAACGAATTTGATGAGCTCGAGAAATTTATTGCACGTTGCGAGCAGATTCTTGCCAGTGACGAGGAGCAGCTTGCCATTGTGAAGCAGGAGTCCATGGAGCTTAAGGCCAAGTATGGGGATGCACGCCGTTCTGAAATCACCCTTTCAGATGACGAGTTCAATCCGGAGGATTTCTATGCTGATGAGGATGTGGTCATCACCATCTCTCATCTCGGATATATAAAGCGGACATCTCTGGCCGAGTTCAAGACTCAAGCTCGTGGCGGTATGGGAAAGAAGGCTAGCGCTACGAGGGAAGAGGATTTCATAGAGCATATCTATGTGGCCAATATGCACTCTACCATGTTGTTCTTTACTGACAAGGGTATGTGTTATAGGCTTAAGGTATATGAACTGCCAGAAGGATCAAGGACTTCCAAGGGACGCGCGGTACAGAATTTGCTGTCCATCGATTCTTCCGATAGCATTAAGACATACCTTAACGTCAAGTCAATAGAGGACGCTGATTATACTGGAAACCACTTCGTTACCTTGGTTACCAAGCGCGGTGTAGTCAAGAAGACGACGCTTGCTGAGTATGCCAATAAGCGCAGCCGCAACAAGGGTATCATCGCTATCAATATCCGCGAGGGAGATGAGTTGCTTGATGCTCTGCTCACAGACGGTACGGAAAATATGCTTATTGCTGCACGTGAAGGACGTTGCTGCCGCTTTAATGAAATGGAATTAAGAGCACTTGGACGCAACTCTTCTGGCGTTAGAGGCATCTCTATTGAGGATGATGATGAGGTCGTAGGCGCTATAGCATATAAGCCGGATGCAGAAGACGCTTCTGCCCACAGCATTCTTGTAGTAAGTGAGAATGGATATGGCAAGAGATCGGACTATGAAGAGTATCGACTTACTTCAAGGGGTGCAAAAGGTGTGAAGACCATCAATATTACGGATAAGACTGGCTCCTTGGTAGCTATCAAGGATGTTACGGAAGAGAATGACTTGATGATTATTACCAAGTCCGGACTTACCATTAGGATGGCTGTTTCTGAGATCAGAGTTGCTGGACGTGCCACCCAGGGAGTCAAACTCATTAACATCCGCGAGGGAGACTCAATAGCAGCCGTTTGCCCTGTTGCTAAATCTGACGAAGAGGAGGTTTCAGGTGAGGCGGAGCACAATAATGAAGTTTAATTAAATCAACTAATATCAGTATGAAGAAATTCCTTTACGTATTTGCAGTCGCAGCCGCTATTACGGCTGTTGATTTGCAGGCTCAGCCAAAGAGCAGTGAGGCTGCAAAAGCCGCTGTCGTGAAAGCTGAGGCAGCTACCGCAAATCCTAAGCAGAACGTTAAGCCTGCCACATGGATTAAGTATGGCAAGTCTTTGGTGGACGCTTACAACTTCCCTAAGGGAAATGTGTGGGTCGGTATGTCAAAGCAGGAAATGTCTCTTTTGGGTGGTGCAGAGAAGCCTATTTCTGAAGAGACTGTTCAACTTAACGGCAATACCTACACCAAGTCCGTATATTCTAACAAGAACTACTATTTCTCTCCTGCCGGACAACTTCAAATTATTGAAGTGACTGTTCCTGCCATTGAGAATGCGCTTGACGAGGCTGTAAATGCATACGCCAAGGCTGGTCAGCTTGACGAGAAGGGACAGAAGACAAAAGAAATTACAACTGCTCTTAAGGATATCGCGTCAAAGTATTCTGAGGATGCGTTTGCATACTATACCCTTGGTAACATGAATCAGGCTTCAGTATTATTTGAGAAGGCTGCCAAGGCTTCAGCTACTGCACCTCTCAATGTAGTGGATACTAATGCCGTATATAATGCTGCATATACTGCTTGGGCTGCCAATGATTTGACTCGCGCTGAGAAACTTTTTATTGACGGCATCAAGGTTGGTGTAACTGGAGCTGAAGGTGATTCTTATGCCAAACTTGCAGACATTGCAGATAAGAATGGTAAGACAGAGGAGAGCAAAAAATATCTTGAGGAAGGTTTCTCTAAGTTCCCTCAGAGCCAGACAATTCTTGTAGGTCTTATCAACTACTACATCAAGAGTGGTGATGATACCAATAGGCTTTTTGCCCTTCTTGATGAGGCTAAGAAAAATGAGCCTACCAATGCTTCTCTTTACTACGTTGAGGGTAACATCAATGAAGAACTCGGTCGTCTCGATGATGCTGTAGCTGCTTATCGTAAGTGTGCTGACGTGGATCCTAACTATGAGTGGGGTTACATCGGAGAGGGTATCCATTTCTATAATCTTGCTGTAAGTCTTCAGGAGAAGGCTTCAAACGAGATGGATGACGCCAAGTATTTGGCTCTTATGGGAGAGTTTGAGACTGCCCTTAAGGCTTGCATCCCTCCGTTTGAGAAGGCATTCGAGATGTCTAAGGACGATGTTGTAAAGGCAAGTGTGGCTGAGTACCTGAAGAACGCATGCTACAGATTCATCAGCGAGGGCGATGAGTACAAAGCTAAGTATGACAAGTATAGCGCTGTTGTAGCACAGTAGATTCAATAGTTTATAGATGTGCTTTCGCATACCCGCTTTAGGGTGGCAAGCATGTTTTCGTAATCGGATTTAGTGAGCCAGTCGTCTTTTCGGCTGGCCCACTTTTTTATTGGGATTGTTTTGTATGTTTTGCTCAACATCCCTGGTAGTGTACACCATGTGAAGTGAAGGACAGGTTCTTGAAGTACCGCCCTTCCGTCTTTTCTAATAATGCGCAACTCTACTGCCATGCCGAGTCTGGTGTTTCTGGCGCTCATGTTCGATATGAAATTGCCCGTAGAGTAGATAATTGGAACTCCGGAAATATGGGTAGTGTCTTGAACTACGTGAGGATGTGCTCCCACTATCGCATCTACGCCTTCTTCCACGAGCCACCCAGCCCATTTGGCTTGCTCGCTACTATGTGTGAGTTGGTATTCTGTGCCCCAGTGAGGAAGAGCAATTATAACGTCCGCTTTTTTCTCTTTTGCCTTTGCTATGGCGTGGTGTATCTTGTCTTTGTCCATCATGCAGACTGCTGGATAACCCCTGCTGGCAGGCGCATTTGTGCCGTATGTGAAGTTGAGCAGGGCGATGCTCAGCCCATCCTTTCTCAGTATTAGAGGAAAGGATTCTTCCATGGATAAACTGTCGCGGGCAGCCCCGCAAAACCTAATACCGAGACTGTCGTATACACTTAGGGTCCGCTTGAGCCCTTTGATGCTACGGTCAAGAATGTGGTTATTTGCCATTAGGAATACGTCTACCCCGCACTCTTTTACGTAATTTGCATATCCGTCAGGTGCGCTGAATGCTGGGTATCCGCTATAAGGCTTACCGCCAAGGGAAAATTCCATGTTGGCTATGGTGAAGTCCGCTTTGTTAAGGAGCGGTTTCATTTCTTCGAGAAATTCTGTGTAGTCATATTCTAATTGTCTGGCGTGCATCATTACATCGCCTACGATAAGTAGGCTGACAGTGTCATTTTTGACCAAGGGTGCGGCTGGGAATGGAACCTTGAAGTCGAAGTATGTTTGGGCCGATGTCCCAAGTGCGGACGCCATGAAGATGAGAATGGATATCAGAAAAGTGCGCATAGTAACGCAAATATATGAATAAACATACTTTCAGTCAAGTCGTTTTTGGTGATCACTAAATTCGTAATCCTCGAAACTTTTGCTAAATTTGCAAATTGGGTTAATTGTACTGATTTATGAGATTTTGTGGCTCGAAAGTGGTGTTGCTTCTTCTATTTTGTGTGAGCTTGAACTCCTGCGATTTCTTTCGTAAAGTCGCGGGTAGGCCTACCTCGGCTGACATTGAAAAGAAGCGTTCTGCCATTCTGATGGAGCAGAAAGCACACGATGACAGAATTGATTCCCTGAAAATGGTTCAGAGACAGATTTCGGATTCTCTTGCCATACTTGACTCAATACGTATGCTCAGTAGTTCTCTTGTTGAGGCAAGGCAGCTTTCAGATGATGAGCGGGGACGTTTGCCACATGCATATTATATCGTAGTGGGTGCATTTGCTAATCAGGACAATGCCGGTAAATTTGCAGACAAGGCTGTGAATGCTGGATATCAGGCTACCATGATACGTTACCGTAATGGATTTACTGCCGTTGGTATCTGCCCGTCAGACAGAATTACGGATGCATATCATGCGCTCAAGCAGGTTCGGGAAAGCGGATTCTGTCCGGATGCATGGATTCTCAACAATAGATAATTTACTTATGCTGAAGAGATTGTTGGTATCAGTTTTTCTTGTGGTTTCACTGAACTGTTCCGCGCAGTTCTCGGGGACGTATTTTGACTCGCTTGGTGAAGGTAGTGAGGTGGTTAACAGTATGAAGGATCAGGTGGGGTATCTTGCTTCCGCGATGCTGGATGGGCGTGCTGCTGGCTCTGAGGGTGAGAGAATGGCGGCTGAATATATCAGTTCTGTGTTTGACTCCTATGGTCTTGAGTTCCTCAGCGGAGACGGGATAGAGCCATTCGGTATATTGATGGAATCAGGGGACACGCTCCGTTCGTGCAATGTGGTGTCGTTCATTCCTGGCTATGATCCTGAGTTGAGGGATCGTTATGTTGTGGTGTGTGCCAGGATGGATAACCTTGGTGCTATGGATATAAGTGTTGACGGAGAGAAGAGGCATAGCGTGTTCTATGGGGCCAATGGGAATGCCTCGGGTCTTTCGGTGATGATGCAACTTGCACATAAGTTGAGTATCAACCGGATTCTCCTCAAACGTTCGGTGATTTTTATCGCTGCGGGTGCTTCCCAAAAATCTTCGTCGGGATCATGGTATTTCCTTAACCGCTCTTTTGGTAAGGATGTGAAGATTGACGCTTGTATTGATCTTGATATGGTTGGTATTCCATCCAACGGTTTTTATGCCTATACCTCATCCAATCAAGATCTTAATGATCTGATTAACATGCTATCCGGGACGTTGCAGCCTATGAGACCACAAGTTGTGGCCGAAGAACCTGTGGCCTCAGATCACAGATCATTCTACGAGAAAGAGATACCTACAGTTCTGTTTACCACGGGAATGTATTCGGAGTATAATACGGTGAGGGATACTCCATCCATCCTTGAGTATCAGGATATGGAGCGAGAACTTGAGTATATTTATAATTTTTCTCTTGAACTCATCAATGGCAAATCTCTGGAGTTCAGAAGGGATTCGTCAGTGAAGCCGAGGCAGACTTCCACGGATGTGTATGCATATTCAGACTGTGATGTGAAGCCTCGTTTCCTTGGCTCGTCAGATCCTACCGATTTCCTTAGAAAATGGGTGTATGTATATCAGAGATACCCTCGTGAGGCGGTGCGCGATGGAATACAAGGACGTGTCCTGGTGGATTTCGTGATTGACACAAAGGGAAAGGTGTCGGAAGTCAAGGTGTCAAAGGGCGTAGATGAATTGCTTGACGCAGAGGCTGTAAGAGTCATTTCCTCGTCTCCGGACTGGAAGCCTGCCATGATGGGCGGAAAGAAAGTCAAGTGCGCTATGTCCGTTTATGTGGATTTTAAGTTGGAAAAAAGAAAATAAAGCAATAATACAATGGATTACGATTTCAAGTCGATCGAGCAGAAGTGGCAGGCTTACTGGGCAGCCAACAAAGAGTTTAAGGTAGTAGAGGATACTTCCAAGCCGAAATACTATGTCCTTGACATGTTTCCATATCCTTCAGGGGCGGGGCTCCATGTAGGTCATCCTCTCGGTTATATTGCGAGTGATATATTTGCAAGATACAAGAGACTTAAGGGCTTTAATGTGCTTCATCCTATGGGCTACGATGCATTCGGACTACCTGCCGAGCAATATGCCATACAGACCGGGCAGCACCCTGAACTCACTACAGAGCAGAATGTAAGTCGTTATCGCAGACAGCTGGATCGTATCGGCTTTTCGTATGACTGGGATAGGGAAGTTAGAACTTGTGATCCTAAGTTTTACAAGTGGACGCAGTGGGCTTTCCTGAAGATGTTTGATAGCTGGTATGACCCATCAGCAGACAAGGCCAGGCCGATAGCTGAACTTGTGGCGAAGTTTGAAAGTACGGGATACGATGACGTGACTCCGTCGCAGTGGAAGTCAGCGAGTGAGAAGGAGAAATCAGATATTCTGATGCGGTATAGAATTGCTTATCAGGGAGAGACTTCTGTCAACTGGTGTGAGGGGCTCGGTACTGTTCTGGCTAATGATGAAGTGAAAGATGGTTTGAGCGTGAGGGGAGGGTTCCCGGTGGAACAGAAGAAAATGACCCAGTGGCAACTTCGTGTGTCTTCGTATGCTGGGAGGTTGCTCGATTCTCTTGATTCTTTGGACTGGTCTGATTCTCTGAAGGAGATGCAGCGTAACTGGATCGGACGCTCGGAGGGCACCGAGATGGTATTTGATACTGTGTGTGGAGAAAGGCATCTTCCTGTCACTATTTTTACTACCCGTGCCGACACCGTGTTCGGTGTGACATTTATGGTCCTTGCACCCGAGAGTGAACTTGTAGATCAGCTCACTACCGAGGACCGCCGAGAAGAAGTGGCTGCTTATGTGGAGTCTGTCAAGAAGAAGACTGAGAGAGAGAGAATCTCTGAGACAAAGTCCGTTACAGGAGTCTTCTCTGGCTCATACGGAATTAATCCTCTTACAGGAGATAAGGTTCCTATATGGATTTCTGAATATGTGCTTGCCGGATATGGTACTGGTGCCATAATGGCTGTACCTGCGCATGATAGCAGAGATTATGCTTTTGCCAAAAAGTTTGGTCTTCCGATAATACCATTGATAGAGGGCTGCGATGTTTCGGAGCAGAGTTTTGATGCCAAGGATGGAATTATGTGCAATTCCGGATTCCTTAATGGTATGAGGGTTAAAGATGCCATTGAGGCAGCCAAGAACTATGTGGAGGCTCACGGGCTTGGCCGCAGGAAGACTAATTATCGCCTTAGGGACGCTATTTTCTCTCGCCAGCGTTATTGGGGAGAGCCTTTCCCTATCTACTACAAAGATGGGATACCGACTCCTATTCCTGAGTCGGAGCTACCATTGAGACTGCCAGAAATAGATTCTTACAAACCATCTCCTGACGGTCAGCCACCTCTTTCGCGTGCAAAGAACTGGACATACTGCGGATATCCTCTTGAGAAGAGTACTATGCCTGGATTTGCGGGCTCAAGTGCTTATTATTTAAGATACATGGATCCTCAAGATGACAAGGCTTTGGTGAGTCGTGAGGCCAATGAGTACTGGCGCAGCGTTGACCTATATGTCGGAGGCACCGAGCATGCTACAGGACATCTTATCTATTCAAGATTCTGGAATAAGTTCCTTTATGATCTCGGGTATGTATGTGAAGATGAGCCGTTCCGCAAACTTGTCAATCAAGGTATGATTCAGGGCCGCTCAAGCTTCGTGTATCGTGTAGTCGGAACCAATACTTTCGTTTCCGCAGGGTTGAAATCATCTTACGAGACCACTGAAATTCATGTGGATATCAATATCGTTCATAATGACCGTCTTGATATAGAGGCTTTCCGCAAATGGCGTCCTGAATTTGCTGATGCCGAGTTCGTACTTGAGAATGGAGAATATATCTGCGGATGGGCTGTGGAAAAGATGAGCAAGTCCATGTATAATGTCGTTAACCCTGATGATATCTGCGACACATATGGCGCGGATACCCTCCGCCTTTATGAGATGTTCCTTGGCCCTGTGGAACAGAGCAAGCCGTGGGATACCAAGGGCATTGATGGCGTAAACCGCTTCCTTAAGAAGTTCTGGAGGCTGTTCTATGACCGTGATGCATGGCTTGTTACGGATGAAAAGGCTACAGCTGCTGAACTTAAGATTCTGCATAAACTAATTGCAAAGGAACAGGAAGATATAGAGGCATTTTCATATAACACCACCATTAGTGCGTTCATGATAGCTGTCAATGAACTTGGCGCTTTGAAATGTGTTAAGAAAGCTATTCTTGAGCCGCTTGTAGTCCTTTTATCTCCGTTTGCCCCTCATATTGCGGAAGAGCTTTGGCATACTCTCGGTCACGACGATAGCGTGACTTACGCAAAATTCCCTGAATATGTGGCTGCTTATGCTGCTGATGATACTGTGACATATCCGGTGCAGTTTAACGGTAAAATGCGCTTCACCGTTGAACTTCCCAAGAGTGCATCTGCTGCAGATGTGGAGGCGCACGTGCGTTCTCTTGAGCAGACTGCAAAGTGGGCTGCCGGTATGAATATAGTGAAGGTTATAGTTGTGCCTGGAAGAATTATTAACATTGTTCTGAAGTAAGATGGACTCAAGGAAGTTGTTGAATACGGTAAAGGATTATGTCATCCTTACCATAGCATCCTTCATCTTTGCATTTGCATGGGAAGGTTTCATGATTCCAAATGGGATGTCAGCCGGAGGTATGATGGGCCTCTGCACCATTCTGCAGTATGCTACTGGTGGATTTATTCAGGCGCAGTACTCTTATATCGTGATAAATGCCTTACTTATCATCATTGCGGTGTTCGCTATGGGGATAGGCTTCGGGTTTAAGACAATATACTGTATTGCTGTATCTTCCTTGGCTATGGGTATTATTGGTGACCTAACATTTCTTCACTGTGTGCCTGGTGGCTTCTTCTTTATTCAAGAGAGGGTACTGATTCCGGTGTTGGCTGGAGCCATCGAAGCCATAGGTATAGGAATGGTAATTAGGTATGGAGGAAGTACTGGGGGTACGGATATAATCTCTTTAATGATAAACAAGTACTGGCCAATATCGTTGAGCATGATTTATCTTGTGACGGATGTCTTGATCTGCTCCCTGCTACTTTTCCTTCCGGAGAAGAACTTTTCGGATATGTGTTATGGACTAGAGGAACTTGTAATTTTCTCCCTAATGATTGATGTAGTGGTGGGAGGAAAACGGTCCTCGTACCAACTTATGGTATTCTCGGAACGGTACAAGGAGATTGCCGATCATATTATCAATAATATGGATCGTGGCGTGACCTTGTTGAAGGCCCAGGGGTGGTACACCAAGAACGATAAGAACGTACTGCTTATACTGATAAGCCAGAAGGAGCTCCCTGCCTTGACTAAGGTAATCAAAGATACGGATCCTAAGGCATTCATGTCCATCTCCCCTACAAACAACGTATATGGTGAGGGCTTTGAAGAGATTAAGACAGGAGTTTCCTTGAAGAAAAAGAAGTAACTTATATGGCTATTCTTAAGAAAAGTGTATGGGTGACGCTCAAGGAGTATGTCATCATTACAATTGGAGTGTTTGCATATGTGCTCGGATGGACCACTTTTCTCGTGCCTAACAACCTCATCGGAGGTGGCGTCACAGGTGTCGCTTCAATAGTTCAGTATGCAACCGGTATTAAGATAGGGTACACATATTTCGTAGTGAATATTGCCCTTATCATTGCGGCTCTTTTTGTGCTTGGCAAGGGCTTTGGCGGCAAAACCATTTACGCTACGATAGTCACATCACTTGCCATGAATATCATGCAGGCAGTTATCCCGGCAGATATTACACAGATTCTTGCAGTGGATAATGGAAAGCTGATGAGTACAATCATGGGAGGTATCCTTGCAGGAACAGGAATCGGCATGACTATATCCCAGGGGGGAAGCACAGGAGGTACAGATATCATAGCCCTTATGATCAATAAGTATCGTAACGTGTCTCCCGGCAGGATGATAATGCTTATGGATGTAGTTATTATACTTTCATCCTTTTTTGTGCCTTCTTATATGCCGGACGGCTCTCTTATGCCGTGGGCAGATAAGATCACTACGGTGGTGTACGGCTTTATCCTTGTAGTAATAGTCAGCACCGTGCTTGACCTATACCTGTCAGGTTCTCGTCAATCCGTTCAGATTTTTGTGCTGTCTCACAAGTATCAGCAAATAGCGGATGCCATTACCAATGATTTACATCGTGGGGTAACTGTACTTGATGGGAAAGGGTGGTATACTAAGAATGAGGTAAATGTTGTGATGGTGATTACCCGTAAGACGGACCTTAATATCTTCCTGAAATATATTAATGCTATCGACCCTGATGCATTCGTTTCTGTGTCATCCGTAACAGGTGTCTACGGAAAGGGATTTGATACGATGAAGTTCTCTAAAAAAAGCAAATAAATAGATAAGAAATATAAATTTCAGCCTTAGAGTGGTTGAAATAGCCTTTATTGGAGGGAATGGAATTGTATATTTGCTCAAAACATACTTATGAGCACTATAACCTTTTCCCGTATCCGTATATCATGGCTACTTTCTCTATTTTGTGCATTTGGTCCATTTCTTACCTTATCTCCGTGGATTGGACGTCATTTCAGCATAGCTCTTTTTGCAGTTACACTGCCAATCGCGAGTGCAGTGATCGTATGTTTCCCTATAGGAGACGAGAGGAGTTTTCCTACTCTCGTGTTGGCGTGTGCATCTTCGGCGGTTGAGGTAGTATATTTGTGTTCATCCATTGATGAGAATCTGCTATTTCTCTTTATGGATATGTTTGTGTTCGTAATTCTGGCTTTTCGGTTTTACGAGAGGTATTTCAGTATAAGAAGGCTGTTTCGCGCTGTGGACTTCTGGAACGTTCTGCTCTCAATGTCGCGACTCCTACTGCTGTCACTTCTTAATTTGCTGAAAGCTATTGCTTGCGGGCTGATGGAGAGACCGGTGGGAAGCGTGGCGTTAGCAGCTGCGGATATGCTTATATATGTATTCTTGCTATATCGTGAGCAGTCTGGATACATCCTTATAGATCGTAATCGAGAGCGCGAACTGAAGGCTCTAATGCGGGCTTATTCGGAGTCATCGACAGCCCCTCGTGAGCCTATTAAAATCAGAACAGCCAAGGAATCTGAACTGATGCAGAGGGTTATGAAAGTGATGGAGACAGATAAGCCGTTTCTTGATGAGAATTTCTCCATCCATCAACTCTCATCCCTTGTTTATACCAACAAAACGACTCTTTCCAAGGCAATCAATAATACTACAGGAATGAACTTCTGTCAGTTTGTAAATGACTATCGAATCAGGTACTCACTTGATCTTATGGAGAGAGACCCCAAACTTAAAGTGTTCGAGCTCTCGGAAAAATCCGGGTTCCATAATCAAGTCAGTTTTGGTATGGCATTCAAACTGAAGATGGGCATTACCCCTGGAGAATACTCTCTGCTGAAACGAAGTCGGCAATTATGTGTACCGGAACCTTCTGTACAGGATGAATGAACGTGACTTCGTGCGCATGAAGGCTGATGCTTCCGTCTGGATTTGACCTTCGTGCACCATACTTCAGATCACCTTTAATCACGCAGCCGATACCGGCGAGTTGGCATCTTATCTGGTGATGTCTTCCTGTGAGAAGCTCCACCTCGACCAGATGATAGCGTTCAGTACTGCGGAGGAACTTATAGTTGAGCCTTGCAAACTTTGCTTCTTTATGGCTGCCTTGCGGAACTATGTATGTTTTGTTCTGTTTCTCGTTCCTTATCAGCCAGTTTTCAAGTGTGCCCTCTTCCGGATCGGGCTTTGCGCAGCATAGTGCCCAGTATTTCTTGTGGATGTCTCCGTTACGGAACATGGCGCTCATCCTCTCAAGAGACTTGGAAGTCTTGGCTAGTATGCAGATGCCGCTCACGGGCCTATCAAGCCTATGGGGTACACCCATGAATACTTTGCCTGGCTTCCCGTCCCTTTTGGCAATAAGTGCCTTGTATATGTCTGTTAGACATTCGTCTCCAGTCTTGTCACCTTGAACTATGTCTCCTGGACGTTTGTTGACAATCAGCAGATGATTGTCCTCGTATAGAATCCTTGACTCCCTGTCCTTATATTCTTGTTCTGTCAGTTCCCGATATTCCATATCCGATATGGTTTGAATTGCTGGTTGCGTTCGTGATTATAGTGAAAGATGCTGCAAGTCGTAGTCGGCCTTTATCTTGTTGATGATTGCGCACACTACCTGAAAAGCGCTCGAGTCTGGTCCGTATTTGGCAGGCAGGGCAAAATCCACACGTCCTTGCCGCTTTAACTTGAGCGCTGAAGACTTCTTGGTATGATTGTCCGGGTTGTAGACAGCTATTGAGTGACCGCCAAACATTTTGACAATTTTCATGCATGGTACATCTGTGTCTCCGTCTCCGAAATAGACCATTTGCGAGAATGGAACCCTTTTCTTGTCATCTGCTACGGATTCGTTTACGCGTTTGTTGTCTCTAGCGCTGAAGATGCCCTTGTTTATCTTGAAGATGAACTGAGTCTTGGCAGTGTAATCCACAGCCACTCCAGGCCATTCGGCATCTCCTTTGTCGTTGTAGATGAATGAACCAGCGAAGATGTGCTTGAACTTGCGTGCAATGGGGCTGCCTTCTATGATTTCTTTAAGACCTGAAGAGTTGATGTAATGTTCCACGGTGACACCATGCTCTCTTCCGTATAGATTTACTGCATCAAACCACCATTTTTCAATGCCTTCGTAGAGTTCAATATCCTTACCGAACTCCTTGAAACGGTCTCGGCGTAGTTCTATTCCGCAGGCGCGTGCTTCATCGAACATCAGTTTCATGTAGGACAATACGTTGGACGCGTCCTGCCCGATGGCGATTCTGTCGCTCATCTTCCAGAATTCCTCCTTGGTCTTGCCGACAGCCTGTATGAAGCCGAATTCCTGCATGTTGCCAGGAGATAGTGTTCCGTCGAAATCGTAAATAATAGCAACTATGGGGTTTTTTCTCATCCTTTTACCACGATATTTATTGTTTCGCCACAAATATCGTAATTAATTGATTATTTTCATACGAAAGCCTTTGGCAATAAGGGTCAAAACACTAAATTTGCTATCCTTGATTTAACAAATATGATTATGCGCCATTATCTAGCGACACTTCAAACCAATATGAAGTCCCTGTGGGACAAGCCTGCTCTATGTAACTACAAAGGGGAGACATTTACCAACAAGCAGCTTGCGGAGAATATTGTCAAGTTCTCTCTTGCTTTTAAGAATGCCGGAATCAAACCGGGAGATAAAATTGCCATTTGTGCAAAGAATACCGCTCGTTGGGCCGTAAGTTTTCTCTCGTCCAATGCGTACCGTGCTGTAACGGTGACTATTCTATGTGATTTCCATCCAGACAGTATATCCCATCTTGTCAACCATTCCGAAAGTACAGTCCTCTTTACTGACAAGGAGATTTGGGACAAACTTGACAAGGACTCCATGCCACTTCTCAAAGTGGTTGTCAATGTGGACGACTTCTCTGTTCTCTATGCTGCGGATGATGATACAAGAAAGGCTTTCGAATGTCGCGAGGAGGCTTTTTCAACTGCGTATCCTGATGGCCTGAGAAAAGATGATTTTATCCTTCCTACTGACAATTTGGGTGACCTTGCGGTAATTAATTATACTTCTGGAACTACAAGTGCTCCGAAGGGAGTGATGCTGACTTATGGCAATCTTAGTAGTTCTATTGCTTTTGGACACGATCATATTCCTGTCCATGCCGATGATTCCATCGTGTCAATGCTCCCTATGGCGCATATCTATGGTATGGTTTATGAACTCCTTTATCCGCTTGCCGGAGGATGTGCTGTATATTTCCTTGGAAAGACTCCCGCACCTTCGCTTCTTCTGAAAGCCATGCACGACGTGCAACCTTTCCTGGTATGCACGGTCCCTCTAGTTATGGAAAAGGTGTACAAGTCTTCTATCAAGCCTGTTCTTGGCAAGTGGTATATGAAGATCTTGACATCTATTCCAGGAGTGAGGAAGATTATATTCAACAAGGTAAGGAGCAGTCTTGACACTGCGTTTGGTGGAAAAGTGCGGAGCTATATTATGGGCGGCGCTGCTCTTAATCCTGAGGTGGAAAAGTGCTTTAAACGGATTGGACTGCATTATACTGTTGGATATGGTATGACAGAAGCAGCTCCTCTCCTGGCTTACGAGGACTGGCGCTATTATGTGCCTGGTTCTTGCGGAAAGGCTATCAATTGCATCAAGGCGCGCATTGATTCCGATGATCCACAGCATATTGCAGGTGAAATACAGGCTAAGGGCGACAATATTACCATTGGGTATTATAAGAATGAAGAGGCCACAAAAGCAGCCTTTACGGATGATGGTTTCCTCAAAACAGGAGATCTTGGCATTATGGATGCCAAGGGCAATATCTTCATTAAAGGCCGTTCCAAGAGCATGATTCTATCTGCCAACGGACAGAATATTTATCCGGAGGAAATAGAGGCAGTGGTAAACAATCAGCCGTTTGTGGCCGAGTCTGTGGTGGTGGACCGTTCTGGTAAGATTGTGGCTCTCGTATTCCTTGATGCTGAGGCTGTGAAAAAGTCAGGTCTTGACATGGAGGCTATATCCGATATCCCAGAGAATATACGTCATCAGGCCAATCGGAAGTTGCCAGGCTATAGTCAGATAGCAAAGGTTGAACAGGTGATGGTGCCTTTTGAGAAGACTCCTAAAATGAGCATTAAGAGATTCTTGTATAAATAGTTCTGTAATGAAAAGGGTATACAAAGGTATCATCGCTGTCGTGGCACTGGCGCTTCTTGGAACTAATGCAATGTCAAGGGTCAGGCCCTATCAGGCAAAGCACTCTAAAGATGGGTTCTATACAAGCATCAGTTGGTGCATGCCTTCCAATGTCGCTTCGGAGTATTTCTCTGAGGGTTCTGCGTTCAACATGCATGGATATGAGATTGGCTATGGAACAATTGGTGAGATGTACAAGGACTATTACGGCCCAACCAAATCCATAGGAGGAATTTCATTTGAGGCAGGTTACAAATTCTGTAATTGGCTTTCTGTGGCCTGTGACGTGGCTGCTGGCTTCTATTGGCATGAGGTATTCGATGGGGTGAACGATATGTCAAGAGGTAATAAAACGGGAGTGAATCTGTTGTTGATTCCTAAAGTCAAAGTCTTATACATGGATAGGCCGAAGGTGAGACTCTATGGCTCTCTCGGTATTGGCGCGTCACAAAAGTTTGGCTTTGATGCTATATCTGGCTCAACGCTTACTCCAGCGTATCAGATTACGCCTATTGGGGTGGAATACCGTGTTCTGGATTCTGGTGCTTTTGTGCTGCTCGAAGCTGGAACAGGTAGCCTTTATACGGGTTTGAAAGCTGGGTTCGGAATAAAATTCTGAGATTATGAAAAGGACTTTTTTATTATTCGCATTGGCGGCGGTAATGCCTATGATGTTCTCTTCCTGTGTCTTGGATGAGGGAACTTCATCCGGGAAGGATATATGGGCTATGACGAGAATGAGTGAAAAGCATATATCCAACCCGCTTGACGCCACGGTGGAGGCTTTAAGTAAGTATGTGGATGTTATGGACGAGGAAGGTTTCTGCGAATCTTTTGTTCTGACAGTGTGTGATACCAGGGTGTCTGCTGAAGTTAAGCGTTTGGGTGATGGCCGTTGGAATGTGAAATGTGAAGGTGGCGGGCTGTCTTTCACTGTCGATGGAATCCAGCGAAGTGAGGCTAATCTTGTTGACGGTACTGCCTTGTATCAGTGGAAGATAGACGGATATTCGTATCATTGTAAGGAAGATGATACATATTCCGTGTCCGTAAATTCTTGTGAGCCGGTAGAGTATAAGTGGGGTGCTTCGTATAGATGGAGTACGTTCCGCTTCGATTTGCTTATGAATGGGACGTTTGACATGGTGTTCATTGTAAACGGTAATGCAGAAGACAAAGTTAAGGCTATATACAAAACTGGAGAGGCGAATGTGGTAATGCTTTGACAATTTGTCACTGGAACATATTTTGATTTTCAAAGGTCGGCCGTTTGGTCGGCCTTTTGTGTGAATTAATAAAACAGATTATATGTCAACGAAGTCTTTGAAAGGTAAAATCGGGGTTACCACTGAAAATATATTCCCCGTTATAAAGCAGTTCCTTTATTCGGATCATGAGATTTTCCTCCGTGAACTTGTAGCGAATGCTGTGGATGCAAGTCAGAAGATGAAAGCCCTTGCTTCATCTGGTGATTTTAAGGGGGAACTTGGAGAACTTAAAGTGACTGTGGAGCTTGATGAGAAGGAAAAGGTACTCAAGATTACCGATCGTGGTATCGGTATGACTGAGGAGGAGGTTGACAAATACATCAACCAGATAGCATTCTCATCTGCTGGAGAATTCCTTGAAAAATATAAGGATCAGATCGGTTCTATCATCGGTCATTTTGGTCTTGGCTTCTATTCTGCTTTCATGGTGTCCAAGAAGGTTACCATAGATACTCTCAGCTGGAAAGACGGAGCCAAGGCAGTAAAATGGTCTTGTGATGGTTCTCCTGAGTATTCTATGGAGGAAGGCGATAAGGCTGATAGGGGTACGACCATCACTTTGTTCCTTGATGACGACTCTTCCGAGTTTGCAAGCAAGGGTAAGATTTCACAACTCCTCGAGAAGTATTGCAAATTTATGCCAATTCCTGTCGTTTTCGGAAAGAAGACGGAATGGAAGGATGGAAAGAGTGTTGAAACAGATGATGACAATGTGATCAACAACATTGAGCCTATATGGACCAAGGCCCCGTCAGAACTTAAGGATGAGGATTATCTCAAGTTCTATAAAGAACTCTACCCTATGGACGATGAGCCTATGTTCTGGATACACCTCAACGTAGATTACCCGTTCAACCTTACTGGTGTGCTGTATTTCCCGAAGATCAAGGAGAGAATGTCCATAGACAAGAATAAGATTCAACTCTATTGCAACCAGATGTTCGTTACCGAGCATGTGGATAATATAGTTCCTGACTTTCTGACCTTGCTTCATGGTGTGATAGACTCTCCGGACATTCCTCTGAATGTCAGCAGAAGCTACCTCCAGAGTGATTCCAATGTCAAGAAGATTAGTACCTACATCACCAAGAAGGTCGCAGACCGTCTTGAGGAAATATTTAAGGATCAGAGGGAGCAGTACGAGCAGAAGTGGGACAATATCAAGCTTTTTATCGAGTATGGAATGCTCAGTGACGAGAAGTTCTGCGATAGAGCTATGAAATTCGCACTCCTCAAGAATACTGACGGAAAGTACTTCAGTATAGATGATTACCGTAAGGCCATCGAGCCGGCCCAGACTGACAAGGATAAGAAGGTCGTGTTCCTATATGCCACAAACCCTGAAGAACAGTACTTCTTTGTGGATGCTGCCAAGAATCAGGGCTATGACGTACTTTTGATGGATTGTGAGCTTGACAGCCACTTTGTAAACCTTCTTGAGTCAAAGATTGAGAATGCGAGGTTCGCCAGAGTCGATAGCGATTCCGTAGACAAACTGATTCCTAAGACTGAAGAGGTTAAACTTGAGCTGAGTGATGATGATAAGAAGTCTCTTGACGAGATGTTTAAATCTGTTCTTCCTCAGGGCAATGAGTATGTAGTAGAAGCGCGCAACCTTGGGGAGACATCTGCCCCAGTTCTTATCACCCAAGGTGAGTTTATGCGCCGTTATAGGGAGATGAGTGCAATGGGCGGTGGAATGAACTTCTATGGTTCCATTCCAGAGTCTTACAATATCATCGTCAATATGCAGAATCCTCTTGTTGCCAAGATCTGGGAAGATAGGGCATCAGAAGGTGACAAGGATCTTCTCCGTCAGGTGGTGGATTTGGCTCTTCTGAGCAATGGAATGCTCAAGGGCAAGGCTCTTTCTGACTTTGTCGCACGTAGCGAGAAGATGCTCGGAAAATAATTAGAGTGGTAGATCCTTCAGAGAGAATCTGAAGCCAAGCCCTCCGCCTTCAGCATTGTACGCCGTGATTTCCCCGTTGTGGAAAATTACGGCGTTTTTTATTATTGAAAGTCCTAGCCCGGAACCTTCCGAGGTGCGACTACGGTCATTATCTAGTCTGAAGAACCTTTCGAAAATTCTGTCAAGAAGCTCAGGTGCGACGCCGTGTCCGTTGTCGTGGTAGTCGAAGTGGTGGATGCCATCCTTGTCTTTGGAGTAGGTGATTGTTGCACTGCTGCCGTCTCCAGCATATTTGGCCGTGTTCTCCATGAGATTGCGGAATATTGAGTAGATAAGCTGATAGTTTCCCCTCACGCAGACGGGCGGAAGTTCGTTGGTGACGGAAATAGAGTGTGCTGATAGCGTCTCGGAAAGTTCTTCCACTACCTCATTAAAGGTGTTCTTTACATTTACAGGCTCTGTTCTGAAGAGTTGGGGCGCTTCCTCTAATTTGGTAATTAGGGATATATCCCGTATCATGTCGCTCAGTCTTAGGCATTGGAGGTATGCTCTCTCAGTGAACAATTGTCTGTTGTCATCGTCTATCTCCGGGTGGTTTACTAAAGTCTCCAGGTATCCTCTGATGCTGCTTACAGGTGTTTTTAGTTCATGTGAGATATTGGCGGTCATCTCATGTTTGAGCCTTCTGCGTTCCGCTTCTGCGGCGTCTTCGGCCTCGGTCGAGAATCGTTTGAATAATATAGCTATTGTAGCTAGCGTAAGTATCAGGAGAAGCCCTATGCTTATTATCAGCATCCAGTCCAATTTGAAAAATTGCTCCAGGTCGACCTCGTAAGGTTGTGCGCATCGGATAATTTTATCGCCATAGTTTTTGGCGTAATAAAAATATTTGGACTTTGACGTGGAGGATTCTCTAGTACAATACCCGCTTCCTGAAGTGATGCTTTTTTGAATCTCGGGACGCTGGAGGTGGTTTTCCATTTTCCCTGCATCCGTTCTCGAGTCGTAGATGACGGCTCCGTCCGGCCTTATTATGCTGGCTTGGATCCTGGAAGGCAGTCTGTCTGGAGCTAGGCTGGAATAATAGATTGCATCGCAGTATGCCTCGAGTCTTGCTGCCAGAATTGACTTCTTGTCCTTGTTTTCATTGACGGATGCTATGAAAATAGCAGCGGTTGCAAACAGCACGATAATGCATGTAAGGGAGATGATGGTTCTATTCTTTAGGCTCATATGTATCTGGATCAATATAATATCCGAATCCGGTTTTGTTCTTTATCAGGTCGTGGCGTGGACCAAGTTTTGAGCGTATCCTTGCGAAGTGTACATCAATTGTCCTGTCAAGCACATAGGGGGCATCTTTCCACAATTCATCTATAATGGTAGCTCTTGAGAAATATGTCTTGGGATGTCTGGCGAGCAGCACAAGAAGATCAAACTCTTTTCTCGACAGTTCCACTTTCTGTCCAGCCACGGTCACACTGCCTTTTGCTGGATCGATGCATAAGTCGGATATCCTTATGATGCCATCATCGGGAGCCGATTTTGCAGTGCGCCTCAGAATGGCCTTTATGCGTGCGTTTAGCTCGTTGAAGGAAAAAGGTTTGGAGATATAGTCATCAGCTCCTGACGAGAATCCGTTGAGGATGTCGCTCTCCGCTCCGAGTGCAGTGAGGAAGATGATAGGTGTGGCATTCCCCCTCTCTTGCCTGAGCTTTCGTGCCATCTCCAAGCCTGACATTCCAGGGAGCATTATATCTAGAAGAATCAAGGAAACACTATCGCTTAGCAGATTCAGCGCTTCTTCTGCACTTCCTGCTTCCACGACCTCGTAGCCCTCGCTTCTTAGATTAAAGCCGAGAATCTTCCGGATGTCGGCTTCGTCCTCGACCACTAAAATAGTATTACTCATGTCACAAAGATAATTCTTCTTCAGCATATAGATGTTGCGGCTTGTTAAATAATTGTTAAATCGTTAGTTGGATATTTGACAAAACATATATAATGCTCATTTTTGCAGTCAGAAACAAGATTTGAAATAATGATTCTAGGTATTATTACGCTTATCGGAGCCCTCGGACTATTCCTTTATGGAATGAACCTTATGAGTTCCGGATTGCAGAAAGCCGCTGGTTCGGGGCTTCGCAAATTCCTTTCTTCCATCACGTCTAATCCGTTTAAGGGAGTGATTACTGGACTTGGTGTTACAGGTATCATACAGTCTTCCAGTGCCACTACCGTGATGGTCGTCGGTTTCGTTAATGCAGGCCTTCTTACGTTGTCGCAGGCTATTAGCGTGATTATGGGAGCCAATATCGGTACTACTCTGACCGCCTGGATAATCGCTGTATTCGGCTTTAAGGCAGACATATCCATACTTGCCGTTCCTCTGATGGCTGTGGGCTTTGTGATGAGTATATCCAAGAAAGGGCGCATTCGGGACATTAGTGAGTTTGTGGTAGGCTTTAGCCTTCTTTTCCTTGGCTTGTCATTTATGAAAAACTCTGTACCAGACCTTCAGTCAAGCCCGGAAGTGCTTGCGTTCCTTCAGAGTTGGTCCGGTCATGGAATATGGTCTGTATTGCTTTTCATCCTTGTCGGAACGATTCTGACCCTGATTCTCCAGTCCTCCAGTGCCACCGTTGCACTTACCCTGATTTTCCTCAATATGGGGTGGATAGAGTTCGATATGGCTGCGGCAATGGTGCTCGGTGAGAATATCGGTACCACCATAACGGCTAATATTGCTGCTTCTGTGGGTAATACCAATGCAAAAAGAGCGGCGCTTGCCCATACAGTGTTTAATGTGTTTGGTGTGATATGGGCGGTATCCCTCTTTTATCCCTTCCTCTCGCTGATACACTGGATATTGGACGTCCTTGGGCTGTCAGGATCGGATCAGGCTCCGTTGTACGGGGTATCCATGCTTCATACTGTGTTCAACCTTATCAATACATCTCTTCTCATCTGGTTTATCCCTTGGATAGAAAAATTGGTTTGTGCTATCATCAAGGAGAAGAAAGGAGAAGATCAAGGAAGACTTGTATACATCAATGCGGGACTTATTTCTACTCCAGAACTTGCTGTCTCAGAGGCTGATAAAGAGGTCGTGCATTTCGGCGAGATTATGCGTAAGGGACTTGGATATGTGAAGAGTGCCGTGGACTCATCCTCCGATGAGCAGGCTTTTCGTCCTTATCAAGAGAAACTTGTCAAATATGAGGAGATTTCTGACAGGATTGAGTACGAAGTGGTCGGTTTCCTTAATAAAGTGAGTCGTGATACGCTCAGTGATCGCTCTTCCCTTCATATAAAGTCGCTTTATAGGATAGTTGGCGAGATGGAGTCGCTCGGCGATAGTGGAGAAGCTATCAGCAGGCTCATTGCAAGGGCATTGGAGCATGGGCAGAAACTCAGTGAAGTGCATACGAAAGAAGTGGATGATATGATTGGGCTTGTAGAGAGGGCGTTCGATGCCATGATATATAATTTGTCCAATAGTGCTACCATTACCAATATTGACAATGCGGTGACAGCTGAGGTGGATATCAATACCAGACGAGACTATCTAAGGGAAAGGGAGCTCACGGAGAATGATGGAGATAAATATTTTGAAGGTGTCTATTATATCGCACTTGTGGAAGAACTCGAGAAGATGGGAGACTATATCATCAACATTTCCCAGTCTGTGATGAGCTGGCGGTTCGGAACTCCGGACGTGTCAAGTTCCAATGATGATTGACGCTGACTTATAGATTTAATTGCTATATTTGTGTGGATTAATATACACAAATATGGCAAAGGAAAATAAAGAATGGATCTGCTCTGTATGCGGATACAAGTATGTGGGACCGGAGCCTCCAAAGGAGTGCCCGGTCTGCCATGCTAAAAAGGAGTACTTCGATGAGGCTGGTTCTGAACCTGAATCTTTTTAAACCGGAAAACTATGAAAGGAATTGTTCTTGCGGGTGGATCAGGTACGCGCCTGTATCCCATTACTAAGGGCGTGAGCAAGCAGCTTCTCCCTATCTTCGACAAGCCGATGATTTATTATCCCGTTTCCGTGCTCATGCTGGCAGGTATTAGGGACATTCTCATTATTTCCACTCCTTATGATCTTCCCGGGTTCAAGCGACTTCTTGGTGATGGAAGTGACTTCGGGGTGAATTTCAGTTATGCTGAGCAGCCGTCTCCTGATGGGCTTGCTCAGGCTTTCATCATAGGAGAAGAGTTTGTGGGAGATGATTCCGTATGCCTTGTACTTGGAGACAATATTTTTCATGGTGCCGGCTTCTCGGAGCTTCTCCGTGGTGCTGTCCGGACGGCTGATGAGGGAAAAGCCACCGTGTTTGGCTATTGGGTTAGCGATCCGGAGAGGTATGGTGTGGCTGAGTTTGACAAGAAAGGCAATTGCCTTTCCATCGAAGAGAAGCCGTTGAAGCCTAAATCAAACTATGCCGTAGTGGGTCTTTACTTCTATCCCAACAAAGTGGTGGATATAGCCAAGCATATCAAGCCTTCTGCTCGTGGGGAACTTGAAATTACCACTGTCAATCAGGAATTTCTTTCTGCCGGAGAGTTGAAGGTGCAGACTCTTGGCAGGGGATTCGCATGGTTGGACACGGGGACACACGATTCACTGGCAGAAGCTTCCAATTATATAGAAACCATTGAGAAGCGTCAGGGGCTCAAAGTGGCTTGTCTTGAGGGAATAGGACTAAGAAAGGGTTGGATAACTCCAGATAAGGTACGCGAAGTTGCCAGCCCTATGCTCAAGAATCCTTACGGGCAGTATCTTGTCCGGATGGCTGATGAGGTTGAGAAGAACGGGACAATGAATATTGATGAGTTTTAATATATTGTAAATGAACGTAATACAGACGGAGATCCCCGGGGTTGTAGTTATTGAGCCGAGGATCTTTGAGGATAGCCGAGGCTATTTCTTTGAATCTTATTCACAGCATGATTTCGATGCGTTGGTCCGTCCGGTCCGGTTTGTTCAGGATAATGAGAGCAAGAGTTCCTATGGCGTACTGCGCGGGCTGCATTTTCAGAAAGGAAAGTTCTCTCAGAGCAAACTTGTCCGCGTGGTGAAAGGGAAGGTTCTCGATGTCGCTGTGGATATTCGCAAGGGGAGTCCTACTTTCGGGAAGCATGTGGCAGTGGAACTTTCAGAGGAGAATCACAGGCAGTTCTTTATCCCTCGCGGGTTTGCACACGGATTTAGTGTTCTTTCACCTGAGGCTGTTTTCCAGTATAAGTGCGACAATCCGTATTCTCCTCAGAATGAGGGTGCCGTGGCATGGAATGACCCTATGATAGGGATTGACTGGAAGATTCCTGCCGATAAAGCTTTGCTTTCTGCCAAGGATTCGGCTCATCCTATGCTGAAGGATTGTGATTGTCTGTTTGACTATAATGTGGATTTGTACGAGTGATGAACGTTTTGATTACAGGTGCCAACGGACAGCTTGGTAATGAACTTAGGATTGCATCCTTGAAGTCGGAAGATCACTTTATTTTTACCGATGTGACTGATGCGAGAGAAGAGCAGCGCGATATGCTCCGTTCTCTGGGCGGTGATGACGTTCCGATGGGTACCGAAAAGTTGGATATTACTGATACTGGTGCTATAAGGGAGATTGTTAAGCGTGAGAATGTGGAGCTGATTGTCAATTGTGCTGCCTTTACTGATGTGGAGGGGGCAGAAGATAGGAGGGAATTGGCGGAACTGCTTAACGCTACAGCACCTGCCAACCTTGCCATGGTTATGCGTGAGGTGGGAGGCACCCTGATCCACATAAGTACGGACTACGTGTTCGGGGCAGACCCTTATAACGTGCCATGCCGCGAGGATCAGAAAGGGGGCCCTACTGGGGTGTATGGGCTTACCAAACTTCATGGTGAGCAGAATATCGTGGCCTCGGGCTGTAATTATGTCATCATCCGTACTGCATGGTTATATAGCGAGTTTGGAAAGAATTTTGTGAAGACCATGCTGGCTCTCACCGCGTCCAAGCCATCACTGAAAGTGGTTTTTGATCAGACAGGAACTCCTACCTATGCTGCGGATCTTGCTGGAGCCATTGCCTCTATCATAGCACGTCGGTCTTTTCTGGAGCATGGAGGAATATATCATTATTCCAATGAGGGGGTATGCAGTTGGTATGACTTCACCAAGTATATAGCCTCCTGTGCGGGGCATACCGATTGCGATATCCGCCCGTGTCATTCTGATGAGTTCCCTAGTAAGGTTACGAGGCCTTCTTATTCGGTTCTTGACAAGACACGTATCAAGGAAGTGTTCGGCCTTGAAATACCATATTGGATGGATAGTGTGAAACTCTGTGTGAGTCACTTATGAAGTCACTCCGGGAACTATACAAGATAGGGCGTGGTCCGTCAAGCAGTCATACGATGGGCCCGCAGAAGGCTTCGCTCATGTTTCGGAATCGACATCCTGAAGCTGCGGCATTTGAGGTCACTCTTTATGGTAGTCTTGCCGCTACCGGTAAGGGGCACCTTACTGATGTGGCCGTGCGCGATGCCTTGTCGGAAGGCGGAGCAACGGTGGAGATTGTCTGGAAGCCTCAAGTGGTGCTTCCGTACCATCCCAACGGCATGAAGTTCGTTTCCAAAGACGCAGACGGGAATGTTACCGATGAGTGGACGGTGTATAGTATAGGCGGTGGGACAATTTCAGAGGGACCGGGTTCTCTGATTGGGGAGGGCCCTGATATATATCCGCTGAATACTATCTCTGAAATAATGCAGTGGTGTAAGGATACTGGGCGCAGTTATTGGGAGTACGCACAAGAATGTGAAGACTCTGATATCTGGGATTATCTCTCTGAGGTATGGGAGGCCATGAAGGCTTCCGTCGAGAATGGACTTAACAATGAAGGTGTGCTTCCTGGGCCATTGTATCTGTCACGGAAAGCCGCTACATATTACATAAAGGTATCAGGCTATAAGGCCAATCTACAGACTCGTGGGCTTGTATTCTCGTATGCTTTAGCGGTCAGTGAAGAGAATGCCTCTGGAGGCACGGTGGTTACTGCACCTACTTGTGGGTCGAGCGGGGTGCTTCCTGCAGTGCTGTATCATATTGCTAAGGGGCACAACTTCTCTGAGAAGCGCATTCTTCATGCACTCGCTACCGGAGGTCTTTTTGGTAATGTCGTAAAGCAAAATGCCTCCATCTCCGGGGCTGAAGTCGGATGTCAGGGCGAAGTGGGTGTAGCATGTGCCATGGCTTCCGCTGCTACTTGCCAACTTTTCGGCGGCACACCTACGCAGGTTGAATATGCTGCAGAGATGGGGCTTGAACACCACCTTGGCATGACTTGTGATCCGGTTTGCGGATTAGTGCAGATTCCTTGCATTGAGAGGAATGCTATGGCTGCCGCAAGGGCGCTTGACGCTAATCTGTATGCGTCGTTCTCTGACGGATACCATAGGGTGTCATTCGATGAGGTGGTACAGGTGATGAAGCAGACTGGACATGACCTTCCGTCTCTGTATAAAGAGACTGGAGAGGGCGGCCTTGCCGGAAGATATGGATTAAGAAACAGAAAACACTAAAATAAAGATGAAGCGTTTAATTTTATCATTGCTCGCCCTTGTGGGCGCAATAGGTCTTCAGGCTCAGCCTACTAGCGTTCCTGAAGGCGGTTTCGGGGGATTCCAGCTTCCGGAAATCAAGATGGAGTACTCCAAGAAGTATGAGAATGTGGATTATGCTGGAGATGGTCAGGTGTACCATCAGATGGATGTATATCTTCCTAAAGAGGTGAAGTCCTCATATCCGGTAGTTGTCCACATCTATGGAAGTGCGTGGTATAGCAATAATTCCAAAGGAATGGCTGACCTTGGCACTATCTGTCAGGCTCTTCTTGACGCTGGTTATGCGGTCGTCACTCCTAATCACCGTTCTAGCTCTGACGCTCTCTTTCCTGGGGCTATTAACGATATAAAAGCAGTTGTTCGCTATATCAGAGCCAATGCTTCTGAGTATGGTTTCGACCCATCATTCGTAGCCGTGTCTGGATTCTCTTCTGGAGGGCACCTTGCTTCTCTTGCTGCTACATCTGGTGATGTGGCTGAACTCGAGGGTACCGTTGGTGGTAATCTCCAGTTCTCAAGTGCCGTAGATGCAGCGTGCGATTGGTCTGGTCCAGTTAATCCTTATACCATCAATTCTCCGATGAATTTCGGAGGCTCAAGCCCGGAAGAGGCTTTTATTGGTCTGCCTAAGAATAAGAATAACGAAAAGGCTTTCCGTGCAGCGGCGGCAGAGACGTACATCGATGCGAATGATCCACCTACTATTGTTTTCCATGGAGAGGTAGATAATGTGGTACCTGTAAGTCAGGGCAAAGAACTCTATGAGGCCCTCAAACAGGCTGGAGTGAAGACTGAAATTCATCTTGAGCCACAGGGCGGACATGGTATGAATATGTATTCAGAAGAGAACCTTGGCGCTATGGTTAAGTTCCTTGACGATGCAAGAACCGCCAAGGCTTCCAGACGTCCGTCACCAGCGTATAGAACTATCAATCCTGACGGAAGTGTGACTTTCTCCATAAGAGCCAACGGAGCGAAAAATGTTGTTGCAGATATCTGCTCCGTGAAGTATCCTATGAAGCAGGATAAGACTGGGCTATGGAAGGTGACTACAGCTCCGCTTGTTCCGGGTTTTCATTATTATTTTCTTGAGGTCGATGGCGCCAGATTCTCGGATCCTGTCAGCGAATCTTTCTATGGATGCAGCATGATGTCAAGCGCGCTAGATATTCCCGAGGCTGGTACTGAACTTTTTGAGATTCAGGATGTTCCGCATGGCGATATACGACTCGTGAATTACTATTCGGAGCAGACTGGAGAGTGGAGGCCTCTTCAAGTATATGTTCCAGCTGGATATGACAAGGGTAAGAAGAAATATCCTGTAGTGTATATCCACCATGGTGGCGGAGAAGACCATAGGGGATGGATGCAGCAGGGAAGGGTTGCTAATATCATGGACAATCTCATCGCGCAGGGTAAGGCTGTCCCTATGATTGTGGTTTCTGTCAATAGCAATATCCGCGTTAAGGGTACGGCAGCTACTGGCGGATACAGTAAGCAGAGTATGCAGCCTTATCGTACGGAACTCATTGACTATATCATACCATTCGTAGAGAAGAACTTCAGAGTCAAGGCCGGTGCTCACAACAGAGCTATGTGCGGACTTTCTATGGGAGGTGGCCAGTCTTTCTATATTGGTCTCAATGAGCCTGATGTGTTCGCTAACGTAGGACAGTTCTCTGCTGGTATTTTTGGAGGCATCGCCGAGGCTAAGCCAATGGATTTCGAGAATGAAGTTCCTGGCATGATTTCGCGTACGGAAGAATTCAACAAAAGGCATGATATTTATTATGTTAGTTGTGGAGAGCAGGATCCGAGAATTAATGCCACGAGAGCCGCAGTCGGCCGTATGAAAGAAGCCGGTGTTGACGTGGTTTTTGAGTCTTATCCTGGTGATCATGAATGGCAGGTATGGCGCAAGTCGTTCAGTAGTTTTGCTCAGAAAATTTTCGGTAAATAATCATGCGCGGTAAATTATTTATAATGACCGTCCTTTCGGCTATGGTCTTTAGTGCCTGTGCCGGGAAGGACGGTTTTTCGGATAGGTTGTGGTATGACAAGCCTGCCGTTCAGTGGTTGGAAGCTTTACCGGTAGGTAATTCTAACCTTGGTGCAATGGTGTATGGTGGCGTTACGGAGGAAGAAATCCAACTTAATGAAGAAACCTTCTGGAGTGGCGGCCCTCATAATAACAACAGCCCTCGTTCTCTTGAGCGCCTTGGGGAGGTTAGGAATCTCATTTTCGAAGGACATGAGGATGAAGCTAAGGCTATCATTGACAAGGACTTTATAGTCGGCCCTCATGGAATGAGGTTTCTACCGATGTGTAGCCTCAAGATGACGTTCGATATTCCTGAGGAGTATTCGGATTACGAGCGGTCTCTTGACTTGTCTGATGCAGTGGCTGAAGTGTCTTTTAAGTCGGGAGGTGTGGCGTACTCTCGCAAGGTCATTGCATCCCTTCCTGACAAGATTCTTGCGGTGATGCTTCACTCTGACAAGAAAGGCGCTCTTGATTTTACCATCCGGTATGATAGTCCACTGGCATTTACATCTTCCTCTGAAGGCAATTGCTTGCAGGCTATAGTGGATGGTGTTGAACAGGAAGGAATTCCGGCTTCGTTGAAAGCACTCTGCCGTACTATTGTGGAGACAGATGGCGAGGTCAATGCGGTGGACGGAGCAATTGTAGTCAAGGGTGCAACTTCCGCAGTTCTGCGTACTGCGGCCGCGACAAACTTCGTTAATTATCACGATGTGTCAGGAAATGCAGATGCTAAAGTCTCGGAGTTGCTTTCCTCTACGAATGGTCAGTCGTTTAAAAGTCTGCTCTCCCGCCATAAGTCTGCTTATCACGAGCAATATGATAGAGTTTCCCTTAAGCTTGAGCCTGGTGAAACGTCTCTACTGCCCACAGATAAGCGCCTTGAAGCTTTCAAGGGGAGTGATGATATGGCTATGGTGGCGCTTATGTACAATTACGGGCGTTACCTGCTTATCAGTTCGTCCCAGCCGGGAGGCCAGCCAGCCAATCTTCAGGGTGTATGGAACAAGGAGGTAATGGCGCCTTGGGATAGTAAATATACTATCAATATTAATGCGGAGATGAACTATTGGCCGGCAGAAGTGGCTGGATTATATGAGTCTGAGGAGCCGCTTTTCTCTATGATTGGAGACTTGAGCCAGACAGGGTCCGTGACAGCGCGTCAGATGTATGGATGTCGTGGCTGGGTGGCTCATCACAATACAGATATATGGAGGATAGCAGGCCCCGTGGACGGTTCCGACTGGGGAATGTATCCCAATGGCGGTGCCTGGCTGACTACTCATATATGGGAGCATTATCTCTATACTTTGGACAAGGATTTCCTCATAAAATGGTATCCTGTGCTCAAGGGGTCTTCTCGGTTCTGCTTAGATTATCTCCAGCCTTATCAGGGGTATCTTGTAATGGTTCCATCTGTCAGCCCGGAGCATGGGCCGATGGGAAAGAGTAACCCGCTCACTGCGGGGTGTACTATGGACAACCAGATAGTGCACGATGTGTTTACCAGTGTGATTAAAGCTTCCGAAATCCTCGGAATAGATGAGCAGTATCGTGATAGTCTCGCGACTGCCCTGGCCAAACTTCCTCCTATGAAGGTCGGGCAATATGGGCAGCTTCAAGAGTGGATGCAGGATGCAGATGACCCTAATGACAAGCATCGTCATGTTTCGCATCTCTATGGCCTTTATCCGTCCAGCCAGATCAATGCATTTGATACACCCGAGCTCTTCAACGCGTCCAAGGTTACCCTTGAGCAGAGAGGCGACATGGCTACTGGTTGGAGCCTTGGATGGAAGATTAATCTGTGGGCGAGGCTTCTTGATGGCGATCATGCATTCAAGATACTTTCTGATATGCTTACTCTTCTTCCTGCCGACGCCCCGATGTGGGGGCCTGGCAGGAGCGATGGACGTACTTATCCTAATCTTTTCGATGCGCATCCGCCTTTCCAGATTGACGGAAACTTTGGAGCTGCAGCTGGTATCGCAGAGATGCTGCTTCAGAGTCAGGATGGGGTGATATTCGTGCTTCCGGCACTCCCGCAGGCTTGGAAAAATGGTGAGTTCAACGGATTTAATGCGAGGGGTGGCTGCTCAGTGGATTGCAAATGGCAGGATGGCGAGGTCGTGTCTCTGAAGATTAACGGACCATCTTGCAAGGTACGTTCATTTAAACCTCTCAAGGGATTTGGCCTGAGTGGAGAACGCACAGTGAAGTGTGCCGATGGTAGAGATGTATTCGAATACGACCATATTTAGTTTTGGGTAAGTTTATGATAAAATCGAAATTTGTATACTTAATTTTGATTAATTAAAAATAATGGCTATATTTGCATTGTAATTGGAATTATTCAAAATTAAAATTTTAAAGATATGCATAAAAAATTCAGATGTTTGGTTTGCGGTTACGTTTACGAAGGTGAGAACCCTCCAGCAGAGTGCCCGCAGTGTCATGCTAAGTCAGACAAGTTTGTCGAGGTTAAGGACGATGTGCTCAATTGGGCTTGTGAGCACCGTCTTGGAGACGGTAAGGTGGATGATCCTGAGATTATGCAGGGACTTCACGATCACTTCAATGGTGAGTGCACCGAGGTGGGAATGTATCTTGCTATGAGCCGTCAGGCAGAGCGTGAAGGTTATCCTGAAATTGCAGAGGCCTTTAAGCGCTATGCGTTTGAAGAGGCTGAGCATGCTGCCAAGTTTGCCGAACTCCTCGGGGAGGTGGTCTGGGATACTAAAACCAACGTTAAGAAGCGTGCTGAGGCAGAGTGTGGTGCTTGCGAGGGAAAACTTGCGATTGCCACCCGTGCTAAGAAGCTTGGATATGATGCTATTCATGACACTGTTCATGAAATGGCAAAGGATGAGGCCCGTCACGGTGCTGGATTCCAGGGACTTTATAAGAGATTCTTCGAGAAATAGTCTCTGTTACATAGCGAAATGAATAGAGGACGATTCAACGAATCGTCCTCTATTTTGTATTTAGATGCTTTTAGAATAGCAGTTGCAGGCCGACTTGAAGAGTGTTGACCTTGGATGTTATGTCCTCGTTTCTTACAGTATCAAGCATTCCTATTGTGTACCCTGCACTGAACCTTAGAGATTTTACAATGTCTACCCCTAGTCCAAATCCGAGTCCTGCATTGAAATGCTTCTCTCCTCCATCGCTTGAAAGGTTGTTGATGCTGCGTGGTTCTGAACCGATAGTAGTTGAACTTGAGGAGATTAGACCTATCGTGAATTGTGGGCCAGCGTAGGCGAAGAAGCCTATGGACTCACCAAGGTCAATGCTGTATCTGACATTGATAGGGATAGAAATCTCATGCTTGTAGTAGTTGCCTTCCAAAGCCATCCCGGGAACGGCATTCCGACCTGTGACATATCCGTAATATATTCCCGGTGCGATATGTATCCCATATCCAACATAATAGCCAGCGTCAAGACCTGCGTAAAACCCATTGAGCGTGTATGTATTTGAGTTGCTTCCGACATTGACAGTGTTGACATGGTTAAGGTATCCTGCACCCACACTGAACTGTGCTTTTGCGCCAATTACTGCTGAAAACAAGACAAAGACTGAAATAATAAACTTTTTCATGCTTAAACAAATAAAATACCGCGAACCATTTCGGCTCGTGTTGTGGTTTTGTAATGCAAATATAAGCATTTACTTTCGTTTGTCAATATGGCAGTAGTGTATCGAATATCATAGATAGGAGCGAAATTTGTCAGAATAACTTGAAATTGTTACTTTTGACGTTAGTTTTGTTTGAATATTTAAGGTTATGGTAAAGAACATTGCGTTAGTGGCTCATGACTCAAGGAAGGCTGAGCTGTTAAGTTGGGTGAAATTCAATGCCGGAGTGCTAAAAGATTGCCGGCTGTTCTGTACAGGCACTACGGGACGACTCGTCAAGGACACCTTGTCCAAAGTACTCGAGCCATCTGAACTTCCTGAGATTGAGTGCCTTTTGAGCGGACCTTTGGGCGGAGATTTTGAAATAGGTGCCATGATTGCAGAGGGCAAGATTGATATGCTTGTGTTCTTCTGTGACAACCTTATTATGCAGGGACACCAAAACGATGTCATGGGTCTTGTCCGACTTGCATCACTTTATAATATCCCTTTTGCAACCAATAGAAGTACGGCGGATTTTATCATCACATCCCCTCTATTCTCAGATGCGGAGTACAACCGGATCATTCCAGCCTGCATAGAGTCGTACAAGAATAGAAAACTCAAATAGATGTCTGATGTCGAATTTCTGGAATTCGCTTAAGTCTGAGATCAAGACTATTGTCAACATCTCGGAGCACATAGATACTGAAGCCGCCTCCCGCAGTATTAGGAGCAATGTGTCATTCCGAGGTCCTAACGTGTGGATTCTTGCTTTTTCCATAATCATCGCTTCTGTTGGTCTTAATGTCAATTCGACTGCTGTGATTATTGGAGCCATGCTTATTTCCCCACTTATGGGTCCAATTATAGGCATCGGCCTTGGTCTTGGTGTGAACGACACTAAGCTTATCAAGGTAGGGCTTAAGAATCTTCTGATAATGGTGGGCATTAGCCTTATGGCGTCGTTCCTCTATTTTCTAATGACTCCGCTCAAGCTTGCCAACCCTACGGAACTCCTTTCGCGAACCAATCCTACTATATATGACGTTATAATAGCCCTATTCGGTGGCGCCGCTGGTCTTCTGGAAATTTCCCGAAAGGAAAAGGGGACTGTGCTATCTGGAGTCGCCATTGCTACGGCTCTTATGCCTCCTTTATGTACTGCTGGCTATGGTCTTGCAAGTGGGCATCTGAATTATTTTCTAGGCGCATTGATGCTGTTCATCATTAATGGAGTATTCATCATTATTGCGACTTATTCGATGTCCAAGATTCTTGGTTTCCCTGAATATGAGTTCCAGGATGCCAAACAGGCCAGACGTACGAGGTCGCTTGTTACTCTTGTGTTTGTACTTGTTACTATACCAAGCATCTTGTCTGCCATAACTATGATAAAGAGTAATAAGTTCGCGCAGAATGCCGAATCTTTCGTGTCAGACAATAGGATGCTTGATAGTGGGTATATATATGATTATGAGGTAGATAGTCACAAGGGTGGAAAACTGTCACTTTATATTGCAGGTGCCACGTTGGACGAGAACACCAAGTCTAAACTCAGAGCGTCTGCCAAGGAGCATGGGCTTGATCCAGACAAGGTGGACTTCTATTCGCACCAAATCTCCCCTGGTGAGGACGGCGCTGCTGACAGACTCGTCAAGGATATATACGAGCGCACCGATTCGGAGATTGGCAAGCGTGACGCGCAGATTAAACTCCTTGAGAGTGAACTTGCAAAATACAAACAGAAAGACATCCCATATACTCAAATCTCACGGGAGATAGTGAGCCAATATCCACAAGTGAAGGAACTATATCTCACACGTGGGGCCGATGTTGTCACGGATAGCCTTTATGCGAAAGACTGTATCCTCGTGGTGGCAAGGACTGAACGTGTGTTAGATGATGAGGCCAAGAGTAAGATGACCGACTATCTGAAAGTTCGCCTTAATGATACATCAGTAGTGGTAATCAACGCTTTACGTTGATTACCACTCGTGCTAGTCAGCAAGACATTTATCAAGGTCCCAGCAGATGGCGTCCTGGTCCATGTGCTGGCCGATGAATACGATTTTAATCATTCTATCTCCGTATTCCTTGTCCCAGTCACGTGCGAGATTAGGGTCTTTAAGCATCATCTCTGCAAGCTCGTCCTTTGGCATGGTAGCATACCATAAGCCGGCATCTTTTATGCTCTTTTGAATGCCTGCTTGCTCGAACAGATAGCATTTGTCTATCTCGTCGGAGAAGTAACACAACCCTTTGGCACGAATGACGGATTTGTCCCACTTTTTCGCTACATAGTTGTCAAACCTGTTGATGTCGAATGGCCTGCGTCTATAATAGACAAAGGTGCTGACATCGTATTCTTCTGCTTCTCCTTCTTCGTCATCGTCGTGATGGTGATGCTCGCCTTCTATTTCGTCAATCCATGCCGCTGATGTGGCTACCTGATCGAAGTCAAACATCTTGGTGTCCAATATGGATGATAGGTCAATGTCGCAGAAGTCGCACTCGATGATTCTGGCTTTTGGCTGAAGTGCATGGATGATACTTTTTATACGTCCAAGTTCTTCTGCGTTTACCTCAGACGCTTTGTTGAGAAGGATTATGTTGCAGAATTCGATTTGCTCGATGATTAACTTTTCAAGATCGTCTTCATCAAACTTCCCAAGAGGCAGGGTGTCACCGCAGCTGAACTCGCTCTGCATTCTTAGAGCATCCACGACCGTCACAATACAGTCAAGCCGAACACTCTGTCCGTCCTTGCCGAATTTGTCCGACAATGCTGGAAGGGAGCATATCGTCTGGGCAATCGGAGCTGGCTCGCATATTCCGCTTGCTTCTATTACTATGTAGTCGAATCTTCCGGTAGAACTGATTTCCTCGATTTGCTCCACCAGATCCATCTTGAGCGTACAACAGATGCATCCGTTCTGAAGGGCGACGAGGCTGTCGTCCTTTTTACCTACAACTCCTCCTTTCTCGATTAAGGAGGCATCAATATTGACTTCTCCGAGGTCGTTTACTATAACCGCGAATTTGATTCCTTTTCTATTAGACAGTATTCTGTTGACCAAAGTGGTCTTTCCGCTGCCGAGATATCCGGTGAGCAGTAGCACCGGAAGTGCTTCATTGCCATGTAACATGTTACATCAATATTTTTGTTTTGCGTTGCAAATATAGTTAAAGTTCTTCCGAAATTTAGTATTTTTGTGAACTACATTATCAATATGCGAAAAATACTAGTTTCTCTCTTGTTACTTGTAACAAGTATCTGTGTAGCGCAGAATGTGACAGTTTTCACTACTGAAGATGGGCTTTCAAGTACTCTCGTACGCTCTGTTTTTGAAGATAGTGCTGGAATGATATGGGTGTCTACAGAGTCTGGTCTCAGTAGATACGATGGTACCAGATTTGTGCGGTATAGTCATGATCCGTCAAATCCACATTCCATTGCTAATAACTATGTAAATTCAGTTTTTGAAGATGCCCAGGGACGGTTATTCGTTTGTACCCATGTTGGCGTGCAGATGTATGATCCGTATACTGATTCATTTTCCGAACTTGCCAGGATTCTGCCCGAGAACAAACCATCTGGTCAGATATGTGCCGTAATGCAGCGGGCCAACGGGGAACTTTGGGTTGCGGGTAATTACATCTGCCGCATGGAGGTGAATGGAGATAAGCTGACCCTTAGTCTTATTCCGGAACTGTCAGAAATTGATTTTGTGGACTATGTCGCTGTGGATAGCGATGACGATTTCTGGGCGGTTAAATACAAGAAGGGGGTCTACAGATATCGTCATGACGGAACTCTGCAGTCGTATCTGACTGACGGTGAGGCTGTAGTTGATATCCTTTCTGAGCCGGACGGCGGAATATACCTGGCGGCAATGGGGTCTGGGCTGCTCCGATATGAAAAGGAATCGGACTCTTTTGTGAAAGTTGGGGAAGGAATTGTTTCTGCCAATACTCTTGAGCACCTCAATAGCAAGGTGCTTATAGTCGGTGATTATGGGCGAGGAATCAAGTTTTATGATGCTGTCTCCAGGCAGACGACGCGGCTTTCTTCTCTTGACGATATATTTGACCTTAGTTCTCTGCGCATCAATTCCATTCATCGCGATGCATCTGGGAATCTGTGGATTGGAGCATATCGTAAAGGCCTTGTGTTTATTCCATTCAAGAAAAATAATTTCCATTATGTGGGGCATCTCTCTTCTATGGAAAATATCATAGGCGACAGGCCAGTCATGAATGTTTATAGGGGACAGTCCGGAAAGTTGTGGGTCTCGACTGACGGTGACGGTCTTTATGCAGTAAATACTGATAAGGGGACGTCCTTTCACTATGGGACCTCTATTCCGAATACGATTTCATCCATTTATGAAGACTCTCGCGGCGCTCTATGGATGAGTTCCTTTGCTGGCAACATCACCATTATGGATACTTATTCTGGAAGATGCCGCAATATAGATCTAGAGAAAGAGCTTGGTATCAGCATTAATTCAGTGTCAGCAATGGCAGAAAGCAGTGACGGCACAATCTGGATTACCACGATGGGTGCCGGACTTGTAACATATAATCCAAGAAAGGACTTCTTCTCTGTTTTCCCTTTCAATTCCCGGATTCCTCAGTTCCTTACTGGCATTTTATATACTTCGGATGGCTCCATATATCTCGGAAGCTATGATGGTGCTTATTGCTTTTCAGACAACGGGGATTTTCAACTTGATACCATTTCATCTGACAATATTATAAATTCTGTGGTCGAAATAAAGGAGGGAGAGGTAGCTTTCGGCTGTGAGAATGGGCTGATGGTGTGGTCGAAGTCTTCTGGAACGAGGACTTTCTCCGCAGCCACTGGCCTGCTTGATAATACCGTTTATTCCGTGCTTCCTGACGATGATGGCAATGTGTGGATTTCTACTCAGTCAGGGATTTCCAAACTAGATGGAGACTTCTCTTTGGTTGCCCCGTTCGGTAAGGAGGATGGGATTCGTATGGGGGAGTCATATCGCAATGTTGCGTGGAAAGAAGCTGACGGTACTCTATGGTTTGGCGGTCTTGATGGGCTGACATGGTTCAAGCCCGCCGAAATAATCAATTCGCCACGAATCTGGAATGTGCGGATAACTGGAATGTATGTCGGCAATGAGCCAGTGCATGGAGGAATGACTTCTGGCAGGTACACTATTATTGACAAACCGATATATGAGGCTGATCGTGCGCAGCTCTCATATAGGGACGATGCTTTCACGCTGCTTCTTTCTACCGTTGAGCATGGTGCCCCGTCAAGACTTCAGTACGAATATTGCATTGATGGTAGCAGCTGGATTACATTGCCGCGTGGTTCCAAGCGTCTATCGTTCAGTGGTCTTTCAAGTGGAAAGCATGAGCTGAGTTTCCGGACGGTTGATAACGGTCTTTGCTCTTCTGCCAAGAGTTTCACTGTATTTGTGCATCCGTCTTTTTGGGCTAGTACCGTCGCGAAGATTATATACGTAATTCTGGCAGTATTGCTTGTGACTTTCTTCACCCTATGGAAGAGAAAGCACAATCTCGCAAAGCAGCAGATTAGCGAGTATCAACACCAGGAGCAGATAAATGAGTCCAAGCTGGAGTTCTTCTCCAATATCTCTCATGAGCTCAAGAACCCTCTTTCTCTTATGATTGGTCCGCTGAAGCAGTTAATGGCCATAGATAACGATCCGGTAAGGCAACGGTATTATAAGACCATGTATGGCAATAGTGAGAGAATACTCCTTCTTATGAATCAGCTCCTGGATATCAGAAAGATTGACAAGGGTGGTATGAAACTCAAGTTCCGCCGCACGGATATTGTTCCGTATGTCCAGAGAATCATTGACAGTTATTCTGAACAGTTCGGTGTAAAGCATATTAGTTTGAAGTATATCCATAAGGATATCGACTCCTTATATATATATATAGATCAAACCAACTTTGACAAGGTGCTCTATAACCTCCTTTCGAATGCGTATAAATTTACGCCTGAAAACGGAGAGGTGCGGCTGGAGATTGAGAAAGTGGGTGATAATACCAGAATTACTGTATCCGATAATGGAATAGGCATCGCTCCGGATGAACTTGAGAAGGTGTTTGGCAGGTTCTATCAAGTGAGTGGAGCGCAGAGACTGTATAAAGGTGGTGCCGGAGTAGGACTTAATCTGACCAGGTCCATTGTGGAACTGCACCATGGAAATATCCATGCCGAAAAGAATCCTCTGGGGGCTGGTACAAGGTTTGTCGTCATGCTTCCGCTTGGACGTGAGCAGATAAGCGATGAAGATATTCTTCAGGACGATGTGACTACATATCAGACTGCGGTTCCGATGGATGTTTCTCCTATTGTGCCTGAAGAACTGACTCCGGATCAGAAGAAACCGACGCCAAAGACCAAGATCAGGGTTCTTCTCGTTGATGATGATGTGGAGATAAGGAAGTTTGTGGCCGAAGAGCTGGCAGCGGATTTCCATGTCATTCAGTGCAGCAACGGTCAGGAAGCACTTGATTCTATATTGAAAAAAGTTCCGGATATTGTAGTGAGCGATGTTGCGATGCCTGTAATGGACGGAATCAAGCTCTGCGAGCGGATCAGAGGCAATATCAATATTAACTATCTTCCTATAATCCTGCTCACTGCGCGGTCTTCGGATGAGGATAGAATGGCAGGGCTACGTAACGGTGCGGATGCCTATATTCCAAAACCGTTCTCTATAGATATGCTAAAGACACGCATTCTTAATCTGGTTGAGAACAGAAGAGTGCTTAGGAATACATATTCTGGCAAACAGATTCACAACGATAAACTTACTGAGGTGAAAGTGGATTCCCTTGACGACAAACTTATGGATAGGATAATGAGGGCTTTGGATGCCAATATCTCCAATCCTGATCTTACCATTGAAATGCTTGCGTCGGAAATTGGTATAAGCCGTGTCCATCTGCATCGTAAACTCAAGGAACTCACCAATCAGACCACGAGTGACTTCATACGTAACACGCGTTTGACCCAGGCTGCCAAAATTCTTTCTGAGGGAAAGTGTTTTATTGCTGAAGTTGCAGCACAGGTGGGTTTCGAAAGTCAGTCCAACTTCTCTACTGCCTTTAAAAAATTGTTTGGTGTCACTCCGCGAGACTATATGAACCAGTCAAAAGAGCAACAAGATTGATATTTTTTGGAACGGTCCATTGTTTTTTTAAGGGTTTTACCTATATTTGTGCTCGTTTGTGATACATACGAGCACATTTTTGATAATAAAGACACAATATTAATAACTATTCAAACAGTTAAGTATGATCAAAAAAGTTTCCAAAGTAATCAGTATCATATCGATACTTTTTGCTGCATTCCTTGGCTCCGCCCAGGTCTATGCTCAGAATCGCTCTATCAGCGGTACTGTAGTTGACGAGGGTGGTGAGCCTGTTATCGGGGCTGGTGTCGTCGTTGTTGGACAGCGCACACTGGGTACTACTACTGACATTGACGGTACTTACAAGCTTTCTGTGCCGGCTGGTGTCTCTCTCGAATTCTCTTGCATCGGCTATGAAAACCAGGTCGTTGCTGTGGGTAATCAGTCTGTGATTAACGTCGTGTTGGCTTCCAACAACGTTATCGAAGAGACTGTCGTTATCGGTTACGGTGTTCAGAAGAAGAGTGACCTTACTGGTTCAGTTGCTTCTGTACGTTCTTCCGATCTTCAGAACCGCTCTACCACTGATGCAGCAGCTGCTCTTCAGGGAAAGGTTTCCGGTGTGCACATTATGAGCAATGCCGCTCCTGGTTCAGGCGCTGAGATTCGTGTACGTGGTTATTCATCAAACTCTGGTAATATCGGACCTCTTCTTATTGTCGATGGTCTTAAGGTGAGCAGCATCCAGTATCTTGATCCTTCTATGATTGAGTCTATGGAGGTCCTCAAGGATGCGGCTTCTGCAGCTATTTACGGTGCTGAGGCTGGTAACGGTGTCGTTCTTATCACCACCAAGACTGGTTCAGAGGGAAAGGGTTCAGTTTCTTATAGCGGAAAGGCTACTCTTCAGACTTTCTCACGCCGTCCTCAGTTGAATCGTGCTGGAATGATCGAGTATCTTACCCTTTCAGAAGGAGAGGAGTTCGTTAACAAGAAACTTCAGGATTTCGATTATTCTCATCCTGACTATCCTAACGGAGTTATTGATACTGACTGGATTGACGCTTATACAGAGCCTACATGGAGCCAGCAGCATTCTGTAACTTTCTCTGGCGGTAATAAGAATGGTCACTTCTTCACCTCTCTTAACTATGTGAAGAATGATGGTATCGTTAAGGGAACAAAGGACGTTTACACTCGTCTTACCGCTCAGGTAAATGCTGACTACAATATCTTCAAGTGGCTTCAGGTTGGTACCAACAACTCTATCGAGAAGTGGTCAACTTCAAGTGTGTCACAGAGAGGATATGGCTCTTCATTCGAGTCAATGCTTACTATGGACCCTACTACTCCTGTATACTGGAAAACTCCAGATGAGTTCTCTTCTGCAGTGAAGGGCATGTATGATAAGGTTCAGGCTGGTACTTCAGATGTTAACTATCGTTTCCTTGGTGACGAGAATGGTTGGTTCGCAAACACCAAATATTCTGACGCTGAGGGTAGTGCACTTGCAAAGCGTGATGGTACTGACTCATCTAGCGGTGGATTCAACATCAATGGTACTATGTTCATGAATGTTAATCCTATCAAGGGACTTACTCTTACCTCTCGTCTTGGCTACAGACTTGGATTTAGTACTTCTCACAGCTACACCGCACCTTATTACATTGGTGACCGTGGATCTGTAAGTACTTATGCTATTAATGCAAGTGCAAATACCAGTTGGTACTATCAGTGGGAGAACTTCGCTAACTATATGAAGTCTTTCGGTAAGCACAATATCACCGCTATGGTCGGTATGTCTTATCGCGAGAGCCACTCTGACAATGTATCAGGAGGAGCTTCTGGCGCTGATATTCTTAAGGGATATGAGCCTCAGTTCCGCTATCTTAACTATGTTCTCGGTGATGCTACCAAGTCTATTGGTAACGCTCCTTCAGAGACCGCTTCACTTGCATACTTCGGACGTGTCGTATACTCTTATGACAACCGTTATAGCGTACAGGCAAACTTCCGTGCTGATGCATTCGACTCTTCTAAACTTTCTACCAAGAATCGTTGGGGCTACTTCCCTTCATTCTCTGCTGGATGGACTGTTTCTAACGAGCGTTTCATCAAGGATAACATCAGCCGCAGCGCTATGTCTTTCTTGAAGGTTCGTGCTTCTTGGGGTCGCAACGGTAACATCAGCGTGCTGAGCGGCTATCCATACGCTTCTACCATTTCAGTTGGTAGCGGTCACTATCAGTATGGTGTTGATGAGAAGGGTTCTACCCCTGCATCTTCTCCAAGCGGAATTCCTAACCCTAATCTTACATGGGAGACCTCAGAGCAGATTGACCTCGGTCTTGATGCACGTTTCCTTAGCGATAGGCTCACCTTTGGCTTTGACTTCTATGACAAGAGGACTAAAGACCTTCTTTTCAGCAAGCCTGTACCTCCTGAACTTGGTGTAGATGTTGTTCGCGTCAATGGTGGATCCGTTCTCAACCAGGGTGTTGAACTCGAGCTTGGTTGGAAGGATAATATCGGTGACTTCAGCTATGGTATCAATGCTAACTTCTCTACTATCAGAAATGAAGTGCTTGAGCTTCCTGCTGGAACCTCTAAGGTAACAAGTACTGATGCTTCTTCTACCAACTATGCTGTTCAGACTATTTTCGAGGCTGGCTATCCAGTTTGGTACATCCGCGGATACAGATATATGGGTGTAGACGAGGAAGGAAGTCCTCTCTTCAAGACTGCTGATGGTGGGCTTACTACTAAGCCGGACTCTGGTGATATGGAGATGATTGGTCAGGGTACTCCTAAGATGACCTTCGGTCTTAACATCAACCTTGCATACAAGGGATTTGACTTCCTTATCTATGGTTCTGGTGTTGCTGGAAACTCTATCATGCCTGTCCTCTATCGTACTGGATTCAAGAACCACATGAAGTACGAGCTTGATATGTATAAGGATGGTTATTATCCAAATCCTGCCAAGACTTCAGGAAGATTTGATTTCTGGTCATCTTCAGCTAACGTGTTCAAGGGAGATTACTTCCGTATCAAGCAGATGCAGCTGGGTTACACTCTTCCTGCAAACCTTACCAAGAAGGCAGCTATCAGCAATCTTCGCTTCTATGTTTCACTTGATGATTTCTTCACATTCACCAAGTATCCTGGACTTGATCCAGAGACCGCATCAACCAACAATACTTCCGGTTCTGGACTTGACTGGGGTTCATATCCTACCATGCAGAAGGTTGTATTGGGTGTTAATTTGACTTTCTAATGACTAATACAATATGAAAAAGATAATTATTCCAGTATTCTGTGGACTTGCTTTGATTGCATCTTCTTGTCAGGGCAAATTGGATATCCCTCAGAAGGGTGTGATTAGTTACGATGACTTCTATGCTTCTGATGCAGACTGTAAGGCGGCTCTTGCTAACATGTATGCTCAGTATATTCAGAATGTCGCAGCTACCGAGGGTATTGATAACCCTGAGCAGGTTATACTTAACTACTCTTCTGATGATATACTTGCAGCTGGTGGCAATAAGAATGACCATATGCCATTCCGCGCTTTTGATGAGTTCCGTTATGATGACGCGAACACCACACTTAAGCAGGCTTATCAGCGCTACTACTATGGTATTTATCATGCCAACCTTATCATCTCTAACTTTACAAATGAGAATAAGGACGGCGCAGAACCGAAGTTCACAAGTGATTACACAAAGCAGGCTGTAGCTGAGGCTCGTGTTATGCGTGCTTACCTCCACTTCATGCTTGCCGCAATGTGGAACTGCCCTCCTATTATTGATCGTGTGTACGAGGCTGATGAACTTCCTGTCAATGCAGAGAGCCAGTCTCAGGTATTGACTTGGGTTATCTCTGAGTGTGAGAAGGCTATTTCATCAGGTTATCTTCCTGAGCGTAAAGATGTCAATGATAAGGACGCTACTGCTCGTATGAGCAAGGGATTCGCTCAGTTCATCGCTGGAAAGGCAGCCATGTTCAATAACGATCCTGCTACCGCACGCAAGTATCTTGGTGACCTTATCGCTTCTGGTAAGTATGATCTTGTTCCTTCAGAGGATTATTGGATTAACTTCCACGTTCCTGGAGACGGAAGCTGCGAGAAGATTTTCGAGCCAAACGTAATTGGCGATCCTGATTGGCTTACAATGTGGGGTGGTGGCGCTATGAGAACTCGTTGGATGGTATCTAACGTATTCTGTTGGCGTACTGATGTCCTTGCTTCAACTCCTACTGTACACTCTGGATTCCAGGGATGGAATGGTGGTGCCATAACCATTGATTTCGCTAAGAAGTTCCTTGAGCATGATGGTGATTCTCCTCGTCGTAGGGCTTGCTTCCTTACTGAGGAAGAGTGGCTTTATGAGATGGACTGGGATGGTTCTTCAGTTAATGACGGAACTCTTGAGCAGAAGAAAGCTGATCCTAACCGTGGTATCAAGGCTGCCTCAGGTGTTTGGAGCCATGGTCCATACTTCGAGTGGAAACATATGAACTTCATGAATCCTCCTAAGATTCTTACTGGTGGTAGAGAGTATGAGAAGGATAACATCGATTACCTCGGAAAAGGCTTTAACGGAACCAACTTCAAGGTTGCACGTTATGCTGAAGCCCTCCTTCTTTACGCTGAAGCATGCATCGGTTCTGCTGATGCGGATAAGGGTCTTGATGCTCTTAAGAAGGTTCAGGAGCGTTCTGGTTCTGGAAAGATCAGCAGCAGTCTTACTTTCGAGAACGTGATGGAAGAGAAGCAGTATGAGATGTGGTTTGAGTCTTGCCGTTTCCTTGATCTTGTTCGTTGGGCTAATCAGGGCAAGGTTGATCTTGACGCTATCTATAACAAGAGCTCTCTCCACAGTTTCGATGGCAAGAACACTGTTCCTGTAGTTTACGATGAATTCTTCACTGAAGGAAAGCCTGGCTATAATAAAGAGCACAAACTCTTTACTGAGAAGACTGAGATTCTTTGCGACGACTTCGTAGTTGGAAAGAGCGAGTACTTCCCATTCCCACTCGATGTGAAGAATGCTAACCCTAACCTTCACGATGTACGTGGTTGGGCAAAATAATCCTCATAAGCATTGAGAGTTATAATTGATATAAGATTTGGAGGGCATCCGTATGGGTGCCCTCCTTTGTTATTATTACTATAATAAATGTAACGGTTTGTTTATTTGTTAGACTAATTTGTGCTAATTTTGTAAAACACTTTAACTGAACCATTTTTGGTAATATGAAACGTTTAGCTTTAACATTACTCGCTCTTTGCCTCACATTAGGTGCAAAGGCACAGGATCCGAAGTTCCATGTCTATCTATGCTTCGGACAGTCTAATATGGAGGGCGCTGCTCGCCCGGAACACGTTGATTCTGTCGGAATTAGTGACCGTTATCTTACTATGGCTGCTGTTGATTATAAAGACGGCAGTCGTGTAAAAGGACAGTGGTATAAGGCCCTACCTCCTCTTTGTCGCTATGAGAACGGCATGACTCCTGCCGATTATTTCGGAAGAACCATGATTGAGAACCTTCCTCCTGACCATCGCGTTGGTGTCATCAATGTGGCCATCGGCGGAATTAAGATTGAGGGCTTTATGAAGGATAAGATTGCCGAGTATGCACAGACTACTCAGGATTGGATGAAACCTATGCTCAAGCAGTATGACAATGATCCTTATGCTAGACTTGTGGAGATGGCTAAAATTGCCCAGAAAGATGGCGTTATTGAGGGTATTCTCATGCATCAGGGGGAGTCTAACTGGGATGATCCTGACTGGGCCGTTAAGGTTAAGCAGGTATATGAGAGCCTTCTCTCTGATCTTGGACTTGATGCGGCTAAGGTTCCTCTTATCGTAGGAGAGGCTGTGAATTCTGACCGCGGTGGTACGAGTGCCGGAGCGAATATCAATATTGACAATATCAAGAAGACTATCCCAGCTGCGCGTCTCGTGTCTTCCAGTGGACTTACCAACCTTCCAGACCATCTTCATTTCGATGCTGCCGGATATAGGGAGATAGGCCGTCGTTATGCCGCTCAGATGCTCGATTTCATGGGTATCAAGCCAAGAATTGATTATGACCCTGCTCAAAAGGTCGTTCCTGTCCTTGTTCATGAAAGGGTTGATAAGGCTACCTTTAATTACACTGACAAGAATGCCAAGAATGTCTTGCTCGTCGTTCCGTTTATGAGCGAGCCGGTAGAGATGACGCGCAATATGGATGGCGTGTGGAGTGCAACTGTTGCTATCGAAAAGCCTGACTGCTATGATTACACATATATCGTTGATGGGAAGAAACTTGACAAGTCTTTCCGAGTAGAGATGCCTCGTCCTGCTTCTACCAATGTGCGTGGTAACAAATATCCGATGGTAACTCCTGACGGACGTGCAATGTTCAGTGTACGTGCTCCTCAGGCTAAGGAAGTCGTTGTGGACATCTGTAATAAAAAATATAAAATGACTCGAGGGTTCATGGGTGAATGGACCGTCACTACAGATCCTCTGGTTGTAGGATTCCACTATTATTTCCTCAATATAGACGGTGTGGCTGTGGCTGATCCTATGAGTGATTCCTTCTATGGATGCGGAGTGATGACGAGTGGAATAGAGATCCCTGAGTCTGCCTCTGATGCAGCTTACTATACTTATGACAAGAGTATTCCTCACGGACAGGTTCGCGAATGTCATTATTGGTCAGAGAAAGAGCAGTCTATGCGTCGCTGCTTCGTCTATACCCCGGCGGAATATGAGACCAAGAAAAATGCCAAATATCCAGTTCTTTACCTCCAGCATGGAATGGGTGAAGATGAGAGGGGATGGCATCAGCAGGGGAAAATGGCTGAGATACTTGACAATAGTATCGCTGCTGGAAAGAGCGTTCCTATGATTGTGGTTATGGACTATGGTAATTGCGGCTATATATTCGGAAAACTGCGTGGCGAAACCCGCGACCAGTTCGGCGCGTCATTTGGCCCTGTCCTCATTGATGAGGTCATTCCTTATATTGAAAGCCATTTCCGTGTAAAGACTGGCAAGGACAACCGTGCTATGGCTGGTCTCTCATGGGGTGGAAAGCAGACTTTCGATATTACTCTTGCCAATCTCGACAAATTCTCTTATATCGGAGCATTTAGTGGGGCTTTGTTCATTTCTCCAAATGCCGATTTCAATACTTTGTATGGCGGTGTATTCGCAGACGCTGATAAGTTCAATAAGCAGTGCAAATACCTCTTCATGGGAATTGGTACAGAAGAGGGAGACGGAGCCAAGAATGCAGTTAATCTGCTTCGTTCGCATGGTATCAATGCCGTCTACTATGAATCACAAGGTACTGCACACGAGTGGCTTACGTGGAGACGCTGCTTGAATGAATTTATTCCTCACCTTTTCAAGAAATAGAAGAATATGAAAGTTAGACTTATTTCTGTTTTAGCCATTCCGGCTATAATGTTCGCATCCTGCCAGACAGGGGAGAGTAACTGTGAAGAGCACCAGGTAAAAATGGTGGTAGAACCAGGAGAGCAGGCCCCTCTCATGGACGAGGGACAGAACAACTTCGGCGGAAGTGCCGCAGATAGGGACACGACAGGCCGTGCCGCGCGTATGCGTGCAAGGATGGCTGAAATGAACAAGATCCGTACTGTCCATTTCAATGACCTTTCGATGAGTGATCCGTACATCTATCCAGATGAGAGTACGAAGACATACTACCTGACAAGTTCGGGTGGACGTATGTACAAGAGCAAGGATCTTGTAATGTGGGAAGGTCCGTACAATGTCATTGATATCAGCGGAACATGGATGGAGAAAGCCGGTTTCGCAGCTGCTGCAGAGATTCATAAAGTGGGGGACTACTATTACTACGCTGGAACCTGGAGTGACCATAGCGATCTTATCCAGCAGGTGCCAAGACGATACAATGTGCCTCATAACCAGACGGTGCTGCTCCGCTCCGAGAATCCGGAGGGACCGTATGTGGTATTCGATGATAATCCTGATCATGATTATCAGCCACGCGAGTGGGACTGCATAGACGGAACTCTTTATGAAGAAGATGGACACATTTATATGGTGTTTGTACATGAGTGGACTCAGCTTATTGATGGAACCATGGACTATGTGGAACTGTCAAAGGATCTCAAACGTACCATTTCCAAGCCAGTAACGATGTTCAGGGCTTCAGAGAATCCGAGCTGTGGAGAGATGAATGGACTCGGAGAGGCAACCTTTGGCAGAAAGATGCCGGGTTGGGTAACAGATGGACCTCAGATGTTCCGTACACAGACCGGAAAACTTGGTATGCTATGGGCTACATGGGGAGAAGAGAGATATTTCCAGGCAGTATGCTACTCTGAGTCTGGTACTATCGCTGGACCATGGGTGCAGGAGCCTAAGCCATTCCTTGCCAATAACTCTGGCCATGGAATGCTATTCCGTACCTTTGAAGGTGAGCTCCGGTATGTGGTTCATCATGCTGAAGGGAACGGCCCTCGCAAACCTCAGTACTGGACAGTAGATGACTCTGGTGACAAGCTCGTGCTTGGCAAACGTATTATCGTGAAATAATTTTAGTAATATGAATAGCAAACTCATAACTTCATCAGTGGCGGCGTTGTGCTTCGCATCTGCGGCGCTTGCCCAAAACCCTGTCATTAGGGACCAATTCACTGCCGATCCTACCGCTCGTGTTTTCGAGGGTAAGGTCTATGTTTATCCTTCACATGATATTATCAGCCCCGTTGAGCCGGAGAGAAAGTGGTTCTCTATGGCCGATTACCATGTATTCTCTTCCGAAGATCTTATTGACTGGAAGGATCATGGCGTTATCCTGAGCCAGGAGAATGTTCCTTGGGGTAAACCTGATGCATATTCCATGTGGGCTCCTGACTGTGTTTACAAGAATGGCAAATACTATTTCTATTTCCCTAATGCGCCTAAAAGCGGCCGTGGATTTGCCGTGGGTGTAGCGGTCGCCGATAAACCTTATGGCCCGTTTGTTCCACAAGCTGAGCCTATTAAAGGCGTTACTGGTATTGATCCGTGTGTGCTTGTAGCTTCTGACGGCAACTCGTATATCTATTGGTCAGGAATGGGGCTTCGCGGAAGCAAACTTAAGGACAATATGCTTGAGGTAGAGGGAGAGTCCGTTAGACTTGATGAAAACCTCCCTGCCGGATTCAAGGAAGGTCCGTTTATCTTTGAGCGTGAAGGAAAATTCTACCTTACATATCCTTGGGTTCAAGATAAGACGGAGACACTTGCATACGCCATGAGTGATTCTCCTCTTGGACCATTCGAGTATAAAGGACTCATCATGCTTCAGTCTCCTTCTGGCTGCTGGACTAACCATCATTCTCTTGTAGAATATAAGGGCGAGTGGTATCTATTCTATCACCATAATGATTATTCTCCTCAGTTTGACAAGAACCGTTCAATACGTATCGACAAGGTTCATTTCAATGCCGACGGCACTATACAGACTGTGGCTCCTACTCTTAGAGGTGTAGGTATTACTCCTGCGAGATCAGTCATCCAGATTGACCGTTATAGCTTCTTGAGCCAGGGTGGCACCTTTGTGGATTTCCTTGACGTGGATAAACCGTTTAATGGATGGTATGTCGCTCTTCCTCGGCCTGCTACTTGGGTAGAGTATGAGGATGTTGACTTCGGTGCGTCTTCTCCTAAGAAAGTGAAGATGATGATTCGCTCAAAGAAAGGAGCAGAGGTTGCGTTCTCCGCTGAAGAGAACAAGGACTTCGCTGTTGTGAAAGTCCCTGCTTCAAAGTCTTGGAAAGAGGTAAGTGCACCTATGATACTTGAACTTACTGGCGTTAATTATGTCCGTGCCACTGTGAACTCTGGTGACGTGGAGATAGACTGGATTACTTTTGAATAGTTTGCAATGAAGAGAATTTGTATGATTGCGCTTGCACTGACGACAGCTTTCTGCTTGTCGTCGTGCAAGCATTCTTATTCTACACAGGCGGTCAATCCGCTGACGTATACCGATATTCCGGACAACGATGTCATTCGTGTCGGGGATGACTATTATATGGTGAGCACGACAATGTATTATTGCCCTGGCGCTCCCATTATGCATTCTCGGGACCTTGTGCACTGGAGCATAGTCAACTATGTGTATGATTGTCTTGAGGATGATGATGTGTATAATCTGAGAAATGGTCGTAATGCTTATGGAAAAGGCCAGTGGGCTACTTCTCTTCGCTATGAGAACGGCCTTTACTATGCCTTTTTTATAGCAAATGACCAGAGAAAGACTTATATCTACACTACAGATGATATTGAGAACGGCACTTGGAAAAGAAATGTCATTGAAAGACCGATGCACGATGCTTCCATGCTTTTCGACAACGGTCGCTTGTATGTAGTATGGGGTAACGGTGATCTGCATATTACTGAGCTTGAACCGGATGCGTCTGCCATCAAGGAAGGTGGTGTGGACCAAATCCTTATTAGTTCTCCTAAAGAAGGTTATATACTGCGTGCGGAAGGCGCTCATATATATCATATAGGAGACTGGTATTATGTTCTTGAGATTGATTGGCCTGCTGGTGGAGTCCGCACTGAAACTTGCTGGCGCAGCCGTGAATTGCTCGGAGAGTATGAAAGTAAGGTCGTGCTCCAGGGAACGCTTGGAGGTCGTGGTGATGGTATCGCTCAGGGTGCCATAGTTGACACTCCTGCCGGAGACTGGTATGCCATCATGTTCCAGGATCATGGTGCTGTTGGAAGGATTCCTACTATCCAGCCTGTTGAGTGGGTGGACGGCTGGCCTATTATGGGTGACAATACCGTTCCGATGGAGGAAGTGACAGTTGCACTTGCTCCTTATGGTAAGGATTATGTATGGGATAATGATGAGTTTTCTTCGGATAAACTTGCCCTTGTTTGGCAGTGGAACCATAAGCCTGTGGATGCACAGTGGTCTCTGACGGAGAGGAGTGGCTGGATGCGTATTTATGCTGGGGAGCCAGTTACGGGTATTGCCGATGCTCGAAATACTTTAACCCAGCGTACGGTTGGTCCGAGAAGTCGCGTTGAGGTGAAGCTTGACGTTTCGGGGCTTAATCCTGGAGCAAGGGCGGGTATATCAGCTTTTCAGAGCAGTAATCTATGTTTAGGCGTGGAGGTGACTGACGATGCTAAAGAGCTTGTTCTTAGGGAGAATAGCAGAATGGAAAAGGACAAGGAAGTCTATGCGATCCCTATGAACGGAGATGATGTATGGCTCCGTATTGACTATTGCTTTACTCCAGCAGAAGGCTCTGAAGATGAAGCTGATACAGCTCGTGTGTCATACTCGTTCGATGGAGAGAATTGGACCAGTATCGACGATTACTCGCTGAAGATGCGTTTTACATTGGACTATTTTACAGGTTATAGAACTGCGTTATACTGTTATTCAGTATCTGATAATGGCGGATATGCGGATTTTGACTATTTCCACCAGACACTACTTGATTAATATAATTTCCTTATAATGAGAAAAATTCAATCTGTAGCTGCGTTTGTGTTATCTTTGTCTCTGGTAACGACAGCATCTGCGCAGACATTCCATCTCAATGACCTTGAGTATTTCGAGACAAGGGGCGCGAATGTGCTCGTTTATAACAATCAGTATGCGGGTATTTTCGCTGATGAGAAGAAGGCCGGAGTGGAGATGATTCTTCGTGGTGTTCGCGTCGCTACCGGAGGTGGAATCCGTCTCACGGATGCCCCAGAGCAGTGGGATGTATATCCTGAAGTTGTGAATAGGACTGTGGATAAGAGTACTTCCACCATTTCTACCACATTGAGCTATGCTGATTATGACTTTACCTCTGTTATTAAGGTTAGTCCGCAGGGTAACGGTGTGGTTGTGAGCGTTGTTCTTGACAAACCTGTCCCTTCTGCACTAGAGGGCAAGGCCGGTCTTAATCTGGAATTCTTCCCTGCATCTTATTTTGGTACCAACTTCATGATGGATGGCAGACCTCAGATTCTTCCTCATCACCCTGCTGGCGACACGAGGATGCGCCCTTATAGTGATAGGGTCCCTCAGTTCTATGGTTTGTCGACTTTTGATGACAGAGGTAGGAAAGAGTATATTGAGGTGCAGCCGATGGCGGTAGGACACAAACTCGTGATGGCTCCGGAGAGGGATGACCTTATGGTTTCTGTGGCATCCGACAGCGACATCAAACTCTTTGATGGCCGTAACCTTGCGCAGAATGGCATGTTCGTGGCTCGCACCATACTTCCAGCTGGCAAGACGGGAGAGGTTGCAAGCTGGTATATTGAGACTGCTTATGATCCCCGCTGGGTTCGTGAACCTAATGTTGGCTTTTCGCAGATAGGATATACTCCAGCACAGAAAAAGGTGGCTGTGGTGGAACTTGACCGTAATGATACTGTGCTTCCTACTGCTTCCATCCTGAAGATAGACGACAACGGACACAAGGAAAAGGTCCTCGATGCCAAAGTAAATGTCTGGGGAATATACTATCATAGATACAATTACGCACAGATTGATTTTTCTGAAATCATTGAGCCTGGTATCTATTGCATCCAGTACGGAAAGGTTACTACCAATAGTTTCCCTATTAGCAGTGATGTGTATGACGGAAAGTGGCATACTACCATGGATGTATGGCTTCCTGTCCAGATGGACCACATGGAAGTCAATGAAGGATACCGCACATGGCATGGTAACTCCCACAAGGATGATGCCCTCATGGCACCGCTTAATTATGAGCAGTTTGACGGCTATCGTCAAGGTCCGAGCACCAAGACTAAATACAAGCCGCTTGAACATATCCCTAACCTTGCCGTTGGCGCATGGTATGATGCGGGTGACTTTGATGTCCAGGGAGGTACTGTGGTTGGCATGACTCAAGATCTTGCGACGCTTTGGGAGACATTTGCTCCGGAGCGTGACGAGACCTATATTGACCAACAGACACAGTTCGTGGATATTCATCGTCCAGACGGTACCCCGGACGTAATCCAACAGATTCTTCATGGAGCATTGAATGTAAATGCGCAAGTGGAGAACATCGGCTTCGTATGTCAGGGTATTGTTCAGGGTAATCTCTACCAGTACCATCACCTCGGCGACGGCTCGACTATCACTGACGGATATATTTACAATCCTGCCATGAAGCCATACGAGAATGATGGACACTACTCTGGTACCCTGGACGACAGACTTGTGTTTACAGAGAATTTCTCGGCTGCTGGTACAATGCCTACCGCTGCGGCACTCGCAAGTGCTGCCAGGGTTCTCAAGCCATATTACCCACAGGAAGCCGAGCGCTGTCTGAAGAATGCCAAGTTTATTTGGAACAAGTATTATAAGGATGCCGATCCGGCAAAGAATTCTCGTCGCGGCAATGGCTTTTGGGGTTTTGGAGACACCCGTTCTTCCGCTGCGCTTCAGCTGTGGATTACGACCGGAGACAAGTCCTATAAGAAATATTTTGAATCCTCTCTTATTGAGCAGGCCGCAACCAGACCGGCTCTTGCTCTGGAGGTGCTTCCATATATGGATGAGGCATTTAAGGCCAAACTTAAAGCGGCTCTTCCGTCTTATGTAGAAAGGGTTAATGAGGCTGCTGCCAGCACTCCGTATGGTGTGCCTATCTCTGGTAACGGCTGGGGTGGCAATGAGCAGATTATCTCATGGTCGTACACCAACTATCTTATCTGGAAGAATTTCCCTGAGATGATTGATCCTGAACTAGTGTTCCGCGGACTCAATTTCGTCTATGGCTGCCATCCGTATTCCAATGTTTCCTTCATCAACTCAGTGGGTGTGAATACCAAGAAAGTGGCATACGGCAACAACCGTGCAGACTATACGGTGATTCCTGGTGGTATTGTTCCTGGCCTTCTGCTTCTTTCTCCTGACTTTATGGAGAACAAGGATGATTATCCTTTCCACTGGGGAGAGAATGAGTGCTGCACCAGGAGTGTGCCTGACTATGTAAGCCTGTCTATTGCCTGCGAGGAGCTGGCGAAGGCCATTAACAAATAGATAAAAATGGAAGGATGCCATAGAACATCCTTCCATTTTGAATATGAGCGGGATACGGGAGTCGGACCCGCCTCCTTGGCTTGGGAAGCCAATGCACTACCGATGTGCTAATCCCGCATTTGGCGCGTCATCTGATGCAAATTTAAGGTTTTTTTGTTAATTTTGAAAACCAAACACTAAAAAGAAATGTTTTCATTAGGAATTGATGTCGGATCATCATCTGTAAAAGTCGCGCTGCTCGACATAGAAAGCGGCAAATGTGTGTGCTCTTCCACTAATCCGAAGGTGGAGGCTCCTATTATCGCGGAACGAAAAGGCTGGGCCGAACAAGACCCTCAGTCTTGGTGGAAGTATCTTTGCGAAGGCGTTAAAGATATGGCTAGCAAATATGATATGCCCAAGGTTGCCGCTATTGGTATTTCCTATCAGATGCACGGACTCGTTGCCATAGATAAGAATTTTAAGCCTGTACGTAATTCCATCATCTGGTGTGATTCTCGCGCTGTTGAGATTGGTGATTCTGCGCTTGAGGGCATCGGATATGAGACTTGTATGTCCAGACTTCTTAATTCTCCAGGAAACTTTACCGCATCCAAACTTGCGTGGGTGAAGAAAAATGAACCTCAGGTTTATGAACGCATTTGGAAGTTCATGCTCCCTGGCGACTATATTGCGTATCTCCTTACTGGTGAGGTAACTACTACCGCTACTGGTCTTTCTGAGGGTATTCTTTGGGATTTCAAAAACAACTCGAGGGCTGATTTCGTGGCTGATTACTACGGCATTGAGAAGGACAAGTTCGCTGAGATTGTTCCAGCTGTAGGTGTTCAGGCCCGCACGACTCCTGAGATAGAATCACTACTTGGAATACCTGCTGGCACACCTGTTTCTTATAGGGCTGGAGACCAACCGAACAATGCGTTCTCCCTTGATGTACTTAAGCCAGGTGAGATTGCTGCTACTGGTGGAACTAGTGGCGTGGTTTATGGTGTTACCGATGTGCCTAAAGCGGATCCGCAGTCAAGGGTCAATACCTTCCTACATGTCACGGGTTCCGATAATCCTTGCATGGGAGTTCTCCTTTGTATCAATGGCACTGGCATCATGAATTCATGGGCACACAAGAATGTGGCTTTCGATATGAGCTATCCCGAAATGAACGAACTTGCAGCCACTGCTCCTGTTGGATGTGACGGACTGCTTGTACTTCCTTTTGGAAATGGGGCAGAGAGAGTGCTCGCCAATAAGAATGTCGGCGCTAAGCTTGCTGGAATAGATCTTGTCCGCCATTCACGTGCACATATTCTCCGTGCTGTACAAGAGGGTATCGCATTCTCCTTCAGATATGGAATTGATATTATGAAGAATCTCGGGCTCCGTCCGAATGTGATTCGCGCTGGTAAGGCCAATATGTTCCTTAGCCCGCTTTTCCGCAGCACTCTCGCTACTCTTTGTGGCGCACGTATCGAACTATTCGACACTGATGGCTCTCTTGGTGCTGCACGTGGTGCCGCACTTGGTGCTGGTATCTACAAGTCCGCGGATGAGGCATTCTCTACACTTGAGAGACTTGATGTGATAGAGCCGGCTGCTGACTGGAAAGACTCTCTTGAAGTTGCGTATGGCAACTGGAAACGGGAGGTGGCAAATGCACTAAAGAACCTTTAGGATTATGCAGGAGAAAGGTTCAAAGACATATCTGTTCGGCATTGTCCTTGTGGCGGTGCTCGGTGGACTGCTATTTGGATATGACACAGCCGTCATTTCCGGTGCAGAGCGTGGACTTCAGGCATTCTTTATGGGTGCTGGAGATTTTACATACACAAGTTTCCTTCATGGAATCACCTCTTCGAGTGCTCTTATCGGATGCATCATCGGTAGTGCAATTTCGGGCCTTATGGCCGGAAAGTTCGGAAGAAAGAAGAGTCTCTTCATCGCTGGAGTCTGCTTCTTCCTAAGTGCGGCCGGATCATATTATCCTGAATTTTTGTTCTTCCCTAAGGGAGAGGCCTCTTTCTCTCTGTGGATAGCTTTTAATCTCTACCGCGTCCTTGGTGGTATTGGAGTTGGTATGGCGTCAGCTATCTGTCCTATGTATATCGCGGAGGTCGCTCCAGCCGATAAAAGAGGATCGTTGGTATCATGGAACCAGTTTGCCATTATCTTCGGACAGCTCGTAGTCTATTTTGTGAATCTCGTGATTCTCGGTGACCACATCGCTCCGAAGATGGAGTCTCTTGCAGAGGGTATCAACCGCATCGTCAATGTTGATGCTCTTGCACAGGACGGCAACTGGAGCATTACTACTGGGTGGAGACTAATGTTCGGTTCCGAGTGTGTTCCGGCTGCTCTCTTTACCCTTCTTATCCTGTGCGTCCCTGAGACCCCTCGCTATCTTGCCATGATAGGCAAGGATGACAAGGCTCTTGCAGTGCTTACAAGAATCAATGGTGCTTCTGCGGCCAAGGAAACTCTCTCTGAGATAAAGAGTACCGTCTCTGTAAAGAAAGAGAAGCTTTTTGCTTACGGGGCTTTGGTGATATTTGTGGGCATCATGCTCAGCGTATTCCAACAGATAGTCGGAATCAATGCCGTACTTTACTATGCTCCGCGAATCTTTGAATCCATGGGCATGGGCAATCCGATGACTCAGACTGTTCTCATGGGTGTTGTGAACATTACGTTTACACTCGTGGCTATATTTACAGTGGAGAAGATAGGACGAAAGCCTCTGCTTATAACAGGGTCTTTAGGAATGGCTGTCGGCGCTCTTGGTGTAGCACTTGCGGCAGTACTTCCGTCCCTTCCTGGCGTGATAGGCGTAATCAGCATCATGGTTTATTCCGCATCGTTCATGTTCAGTTGGGGCCCGATATGCTGGGTTCTTATCTCCGAAATATTCCCTAATACTATCCGTGGTGCGGCAGTGGCCATTGCCGTTGCGTTCCAGTGGATATCCAACTTCATCGTAAGTTCTACATTCGTGCCTATGTACGACTGGAGTCCTGCATTTACGTACGGACTGTACTGTGCGATGTGTGTTCTTGCTGCTGTCTTCGTGTGGAAGCTTGTCCCTGAGACCAAGGGAAAAACACTTGAAGATATGACCTCCTTGTGGCGCGCTCGTGCTGCCAAGGAGAAATAGCGATACCGTTAGTTGGTTTGTTTCGTATTACCTTGGGTCCCGGTGGCGTTCTGCTTCGCGGGACCCTTTCTCTGTGAAGAGGGCTCTGAATCTGTCTTGCAGTCGTTCAGAAAGGCGCGATGTGAATAATTCAATAAATTTTGTAACGTCATAGAGCCTTTTGGGTATCTGTATGAGTATTGTTGAAACGTGAAATAGAGCTTTGTATGTGCTATTGTTCATAATTTTGTGCGTTATATCAATTAATAACCAAATATGCTCAGAACAGTTTCAAAAAAGGTTATGAGTATCCTTGCGGTACTCCTCACTTCTATTTTTTGCTCTACTGTTGTCTTTGCGCAGAACCGCCAGGTGAGCGGTGTCGTAATTGACGATAGTGGACTTCCTGTTATTGGAGCCGGTGTCGTTGTCGTAGGACAGCGTACCATCGGTACTACTACTGATCTCGATGGTAAATTTGTACTCAGCGTTCCTGCTGGTGCATCCCTCGAGTTTTCTTGCATAGGTTACGACAATCAGGTAGTGGCTGTCGGGACCCAATCTGAGATTAATGTCAAGCTTGCATCCAACAACGTCATCGAGGAGACGGTCGTTATTGGATACGGTGTACAAAAGAAGAGCGATCTTACTGGTTCTGTAGCTTCAGTTCGCGCAGAGGACCTCAATAACCGTTCTTCAAGCGATGCTGCTGCTGCCCTTCAGGGAAAAGCCGCTGGTGTTACCATTCTAAGTTCATCTGGTGCCCCTGGTTCAGAGTCAAACATCCGCGTTCGTGGATACTCTTCCAACTCTGGCAACATTGGACCGCTTCTCATTGTGGATGGTCTTAAGGTGGATAATATCCAGTACCTTGATCCACAGATGATTGAGAATATCGAGGTCCTCAAGGATGCGGCTTCTGCAGCTATCTATGGAGCAGAGGCTGGTAATGGTGTTGTACTTGTTACCACTAAGGCTGGAAAGGCAAAGGACGGACAGGTATTCTACAATATGCAGATGACCCTCAACTCTCTTGGAAAGAAAGCCGAAGTCATGAACGCTGCTGAGTATATCCAGTGGCAGGAGGAAGCTGGTAGCTTTACTTATGACGACCTTGTTAATATATATGGATATGATGGAAAGACAGATACCAATTGGGCAGACGCTCTGTTTGGAACCAGCTGGACTAAGCGTCATACTGTAGGTGTTCAGGGTAGTAATGATAAGGGCAAGTTCTATGTCTCACTCTCTAATTTTGATAATGACGGTATTGTCCGTGGAGACAAGGACTACTACAAGAGACTTACCGCTCAGATTAATGCTGAGTACAAGATTAAGAAATGGCTCTCAGTAGGTACTAACACTTCTTTTGAGCACTACAATACCCAGTCAGTGGGTGAGCACTCAGAGTATTCTGGCTCGGCTGTGCTCGGCGCCTCCATCATGGACCCTCTTACTCCTGTATATTACGAGAACGATGACGATATTACGCTTGGCATGAAGAATGCACTTGCAAGAGGCGTCAAGGTATATAAGAACGAGGAAGGAAAATACTATGCAGTATCCAAGCTTATCGAGAATGATGCAGCCAACCCACTCATCTTCAGGGATAGAACTGACAACTCTCGTCAGGGTATCAATGTTCGTGGCTCTTTGTATGCCAACCTTACCCCTATAAAGGGACTCGTAATTACCTCACGTTTTGGCTTCAGACTCGGACAGAGCTATACTTCAAGTTATGAAGATCCTTACTATGCCAATGCTAAGGCATACTCAGATACTTATTCAGTAAGTTCAACTACTTCCAATAACTATTACTACCAGTGGGAGAACTTTGCTAACTACGACAAGACCTTCGGAAAGCACAACCTTTCAGCCATGGTCGGTATGTCATTTATTGAGAATAAGCGTTTTAGCAACGGAGGTACTATCTCTGGTACAGATCCTCTTACCGGATATGAGCCGAACTTCCACTACATCAGTTTTGCTAATGCATCTGCCACCAAGACCCTTTCAGGCGGGCAGCCATCAAGATCTGCGAGCCTTGCATACTTTGGACGTCTTGCATGGAACTACGATGGACGTTATAATCTTCAGGCCAACTTCCGCGCTGATGCATTTGATTCATCGAAGCTCTCTCTTCAGAACCGTTGGGGTTACTTCCCTTCATTCTCAGCTGGATGGACTGTTTCTAACGAGCCTTTCTTCAAGGACAATGTGGATAGGAATGTCGTAAACCAGATCAAACTTCGTGCTTCATGGGGCCGTAATGGTAATATTTCAGTACTTAGCGGATACCCTTATGCGACTACCATTAGCCTCAATAGTCAGAAATATCAGTATGATGTGACTGATCCTACTTATGTGACAGGTTCCAAGCCTTCAGGCCTTGCCAACCCTGACCTCACATGGGAGACATCAGAGCAGATTGACCTCGGTCTCGATACGAGATTCTTCAACAACAGGCTCACATTTGCTATGGATTACTACATGAAGAAGACAAAAGATCTTCTCGTGCCTATCAAGCCTGCGGCAGAGGTGGGTATCGGTTCCACTACTATCAATGCTGGTAATGTAGACAATAGTGGTCTTGAAATTGAACTCGGCTGGCGTGACCAGATTGGAGACTTCTCATACAGCATCAACGCCAACATGGCTACCCTTAAGAACAAGGTTACATACCTCGATCCGACCGTAGGCCGTGTTAAGGGTGCATACTTCTCTAACTATGAACTCATTACTTACTTCGAGGAAGGTTATCCAGTATGGTACATGAGAGGTTACAATTACGAAGGAGTTAATCCTGAGACTGGTGAGCCTATCTTTACCGATAAGGATCAGAACGGTGTCATTAACTCCGATGATATGGATATGGTAGGAAGTGGTATTCCTGACTTAACTTATGGTATTACCATCAACCTTGGATATAAGAACTTCGACTTCACCCTCTTCGGAAGCGGTGCTGCCGGAAACGATATCTACTCTTGCGTGTACCGTACCGAACATCCACGTATCAACTCCTTGAAGTACTTCTTTGACAACCGTTGGACTCCTGAGAACAAGGGTGCTTCAATGCCTTCAGTAGCCAACATCGCTACCAATGTCAAGTTCTGGAGCTCTACTGCAAACCTCTTCAACGGCTCTTACTTCAAGATTAAGCAGATTCAGCTTGGATATACCCTGCCACAGGACCTTCTTAAAAAGGTCAGCATCAGCAGTCTTCGTGTGTTCGCTTCTCTGGATGATTTCTTCACATTTACCAAGTATCCAGGATTCGATCCGGAAATGGCCTCAACGGGCGCTGCAAACGGTATTGGATTTGACAAGGGCTCATTCCCTACATCAAGAAAGTTTGTCTTTGGCTTCAATCTTTCATTCTAGTAAATAAATGCATTCAAATATGAAAAAATATATTTCAGGTCTTCTTGTTGTTGCAGCGCTAGCATCCGTAGCTTGTAACCCTGACCGTCTCAACGAGCCTCAGAAGGGAGTCATTGATATGGACAACTTCTACAAGACTCCGGAGGATGCTGAGTCTGCTGTTATCACTGCTTACAAGGCATCTAAGAAATGCTATGACTTGGGCTCCGGATTCGATGTGAGCTGGTGTATTGCTCCGCCTCTCTTCGTTCTCGAGAATGCCCCTTCAGACGATATTTATTATGCTTCTGGTAACAAGGATGACCATGTCTTCGGTCTTGAGATTAACGAGTATCGTGACTCTTATACCTCCAACAACACTGTTGTAGGTAATCTCTACTATGCTTTTTATCAAATGATCTATGCTTGCAATCTCGTTACTGATCACTTCCAGTACGGTGACAATGAGGTTATCAATAGAGCTGTAGCTGAAGCAAGTTGTCTTCGTGCATATGCACATTTCAAACTGTACTGCCTCTGGGGCGACGCTCCGCTTGTGGATCATGTCCTTGTAGGTTCTGACAAACCAGCTAATACCCCTCGTGCAGAACTTCTTGACTGGGTTATCAACGAGTTTGACACCGCGTCCAAGTATCTTCCATCAAAGTCTGATCTGAATGATTCCAAACTTGCAATCAGATTTACTAAAGAGGCTGCACTTGCCTTCAAGGGTAAAGCCGAAGTGTTCAAGGGTGACTATACTGCTGCCAAGAAGTCTCTCGGAGCCGTTATAGAGTCCGGCAAGTATGAACTTGTCCCAGGTGCAGAAATGCATGACCTTTTCCACATGGCAGGCGATGGCAACAAGGAGAAGATTTTCGAGTTCAACTACGTCAACAACCCTGGCAATGACCCTAATTTCTCTGACGCACTTGAGCATTTCCAGTTCAATCAGTCATGCTTCTGGAGAGATATCAAGCTCCCGACAAACACCATCCAGCAGGTTGGCTGGGGTGGTATTAACCCTACCAAGGAATTCGGAGATGCGCTCATTGCTAATGATGGTATCAATTCATTCCGTCGTAAGGCTTGGATTCTTACTTATGACGATCTCATCTACAATATGTCATACGATAATGACAACGTGATGAATACCAATGAGAAGAAGAATGCAGATGCCACCCGTGGTATTACTTCAAAGACCGGTGTATTCGGTAATGCTGGCTACTGGTCATACAAGAGAGTGCCTCTCAAGTCTGATCTTATCGCCAATAACTCTTACCGTACTCAGCAGAATGACGTGGTAATGCGTTACGCAGAGGTACTCCTTCTCTATGCAGAAGCTTGCGCATGGAGTAGCGACGATGCAGGAAAAGGTTTGGCAGCCCTTCAGGAGGTTCAGCGTCGTGCCGGCTCTGCTCATATCTCTTCTTCCCTTACAAAGGATGAGGTTAAGAATGAGAAGAGATTCGAGCTCTACCTTGAGGGAAGCCGTTTCTTTGACCTTGTAAGATGGGGCGATGCTGCCACAGTACTTGCCAACAACGGAAAGTCTGTTCCGACAGCATACGACAAGATTAACGAGGGCTCAGCAACTCACGAACTTGAGATCAGATGGGCTTCTTATAATAAGAACTATGGTTTCAAGGCTGGAAAGAACGAGAATGTTCCTTATCCTTTCTCTGAGACATCCGTTAATCCTAACATCAAACAGAATGTCGGTTGGTAGTGGTCATTACCACTGTATAGAATAGTAGTGTTTGAGGACGGCCTAAATAAGGTCGTCCTCTTTTTCAGAAATAATGAAGATTTCTTAATGGAAGTTATTGCGGTTTAAGAAATAAGTTGTATATTTGCAGTCCCAAACGCAGCCGCTCTTCAGACGGTTTGATGACGCTGCGCGGTTTATACATAATTTGATTTATGGATTATATTAAGATTGTTGAGCAGGCTTTCTCTGAAAATAAAGCTGCTTCATACCCGGAATTTAAGGCAGGTGATACCATCACTGTTACTTATAAAATCAAGGAAGGTGACAAGTTCAGGCTTCAGAGTTTCCGCGGTGTGGTTATTCAGATTTGCGGTGCTACTCCTTACACGAGGACTTTTACCATCCGTAAGATTTCTAACGGTGTAGGTGTTGAGAGGATTTTCCCATTTGAGTCACCGGCTATAGAGAAGATTGAGCTCAATAAGGTTGGTAAAGTGCGTAGAGCACGTATCTTCTACATCCGCGCCCTTGCAGGTAAGAAAGCCCGCATTAAAGAGGCTAAGCGCAACGTCGCTAAGGAAGTAGCAGAGTAATATAATACCGGTTCGCCGGTATATGATTGGCGCCTTAGCTCAGCTGAATAGAGCATTTGACTACGGATCAAAAGGTCGTAGGTTTGAATCCTACAGGCGTCACGAAAAAAGGGTTGACTAACAAGTCAATCCTTTTTCGTTTTCTTTACCGTTCAGTTCCGCCCATACTTAGACATAAGAATAGGCTGGCTGTTATATTTCTTCGCGGATGCTGTATTGGTTGCGCTCTCCGGAAGACCGAGCGATCATCTCTCCGATAAAGCCGGCAAGGAATAGCATTACGCCGAGGATGACGGCAAGCAGTGCAAGGTAGAAAAGTGGCTGGTCTGTGACTGGCCGGAATCTCACTCCTTGGGATTGATGCACAAGCTTGGTAATAATTATGCATATAGTCATCACAAATCCTATGAAGAACATCAGGAGTCCGCTATATCCGAAGAAGTGCATTGGCTTCTTGCCGAAAGTGCTCAGGAACCATAGTGACTGAAGGTCAAGAAATCCGTTGATGAATCTCTCGATCCCAAACTTGCTTTTACCGTATTTGCGTTTGGTGTGCTGCACAGGCTTCTCTCCTATCTTGATGAATCCCGCATTTTTGGCGAGATAGGGGATGTACCGGTGCATTTCTCCGTAGACTTCTATATTTTTCACCACCTCTTTCCGGTAGGCTTTCAGTCCACAGTTCATGTCGTGGAGCTTGATTCCGGTGATGCGTCTTGCGGTGGCATTGTAAAGCTTGGAGGGAAGATTCTTGGTGAGAGCATTGTCCTGCCTGTGTTGCTTCCATCCGGATACTAGATCGTATCCCTGTTCGGTGATCATCCTGTAGAGCTCTGGTATTTCCTCTGGGAAGTCCTGGAGGTCTGCGTCCATGGTTATCACTACGTTTCCCTCAGCTCTTTTGAACCCGCAGTACAAGGCGCCGGACTTGCCGTAATTGCGTCTGAACCTGATGCCGTGCACAGAGTCGTCTATCTTGGAAATATCAGAGATGCAGTCCCATGAACCGTCGGTGCTCCCATCGTCAACTATTATGACCTCGTATGAATATCCGTGCTCAAGCATCACGTTATGGATGCGAGAGCATAACTCCGGCAGAGACTCCCTTTCGTTGAAAGCGGGGACGATAACGGATATATCCATATTACTTCTTGAATGGGTTGGAGGATGCGCTCCTCTTGTTCACAAAGGCTGTAACGATTATTCCGAACAATGTGCAGTATATTAAGTTCGAGAAGAACATTATAATAGGCATTTTAGATATTATTTGCTCCAGGGCCGTCTGGTCAATTGCCATTTTGTATACTTCTGAAATCGTCTCGTAATAATCTGGAACAATATATGTCGTGTATGCCAACTGCACGGCTGAATAAATGAGTGCTGACAGGAAAGACACCAATGCTCCGTATGAGAATGCAGAGGGGCTGCTCTTGCTACTATCCTCGGGTTGGCTCTGCCCGTATCTTGAAATGAAGAGCATCATCAGATAGATGCATCCTGCAAACTTGGCTATCCAGAGTATGGCATTTAATATGAAAACCAATATTGCTGTCAATCCAGAAAGATTGATGAGGCCGATTAAATGCGTTAGTGCAAGATATAATGAGGAAACTCCTCCAAGTACGAGACCTGACCTGGCTGCCTGATTCCAAAATGAGTTGTTGCCGTTCATCCTTTTGTGTTTAATTGTCTTACAAATGTAGTAAAAATGCGTCAATTATAAAATATTGTCTGAAATTATTAGTATCTTTGTAAGCTTAAAATGATTAATAGTATGCAGACGATTGCTATAACAGACGGAACAATTAGGCCTTGGGATGATGCTGAGACCAAAAAGATTTTCTGGCATTCATCAGCTCACCTCATGGCAGAAGCGCTTGAGGCGTTGTATCCTGGCGTTAGATTTGGTGTTGGACCTGCTGTTGAAACTGGCTTCTACTACGATGTGGACCTTGGAGACAGGCAGATTACCGAAGCTGACTTGCGTGAGGTAGAGAAGAAAATGATGGAACTCGCCAAGTCCAAGGAGACATTTGAGCGGAAAGAGGTATCTAAAGCTGATGCGCTTAAGTATTTTACCGAGAAAGGTGACAAATATAAGTGCGAGTTGATCAAGGACCTTGAAGATGGCACTATCACGTTCTATACGAATGGTAATTTTACTGATCTCTGCCGTGGACCGCACATCAAGCATGTGGATGATATTAAGGCCATAAAGCTTACTGCTATAGCGGGTGCGTACTGGAAAGGAGATCAGGAGCGTGAGCAGCTGACCCGTATCTATGGCGTGTCTTTCCCTAAGAAGAGCATGCTTGACGAGTATCTTGTCATGCTGGAAGAGGCTAAGAAGCGTGATCATAGAAAACTCGGTAAGGAGATGGAACTTTTCACATTCTCTAGCCGCGTGGGACTTGGCCTTCCTTTATGGCTGCCTCGTGGAGCTGTCATGCGCAACATCCTTGAGAATTTCCTTCGCAAGAAGCAGGGCGAACTTGGATATCTTCCTGTCGTTACACCGCATATCGGAAATAAGGATCTTTATGTTACTTCAGGGCATCTTGCCAAATATGGTAAGGATTCATTCCAGCTCATAAAGACCCCACAGGAGGGTGAGGAATACATGCTTAAGCCTATGAACTGTCCTCATCACTGCGAGATTTATCGTAGTTCTCCGCGTTCATACCGCGACTTGCCGCTTCGTTTTGCCGAATTCGGTACTGTGTATCGTTACGAGCAGAGTGGAGAGCTTCATGGATTGACACGTGTCCGTGGTTTTACCCAGGATGATGCTCACCTTTTCTGCCGTCCGGACCAGCTTCAGGATGAGTTTGAGAAGGTAATTGACCTTATTCTCTATGTATTCAAGACTCTGAATATGACTGAGTACATGGCTCAGATTTCTCTCCGAGATCCTGCCAACAAGACCAAGTATATCGGCTCTGACGAGAACTGGGAGAAGGCTGAGAAAGCTATCATGGTAGCAGCGGAGAAGAAGGGTCTTAAGACTGTGGTGGAACTCGGAGAGGCTGCGTTCTATGGTCCTAAGCTTGATTTCATGGTGAAAGATGCCATCGGACGTCAGTGGCAGCTCGGTACTATTCAGGTGGATTATAACCTTCCTGAGAGATTCCAGCTTGAGTATGTGGATGCTGACGGCTCGAAGCGCAGACCGGTGATGATACACCGTGCGCCGTTCGGCTCTATAGAAAGATTTACTGCTGTCGTGCTCGAGCATACTGCCGGACATCTGCCGATTTGGCTCTCTCCTGATCAGGTGAAAATTCTGCCAATCAGTGAAAAATATGCTGATTATGCAGAAAAAGTTTGTGATTTGCTGAAAAATTCCGAAATTCGCGCCTCCATTGACTCTCGTAATGAGACACTTGGCAAGCGCATTCGCGAAATTTCGCTGCTTAGGGTGCCTCTTATCGCGATTGTCGGTGAGAAAGAGCTTGCAGAGGGCACTGTTTCCGTCCGTAGAGAGGGCGTGGATCAGGGCTCTATGACTGCGGAGCAGTTTGTAGATTATATTAAATCAGCTGTAGCTGAGGAACTTAAAAATTAGGGAGGATAATACTATCGCTTTACCTTACAAACCGAAGCCTGCGGGCTTCAAGCCCGGTGTACGTAAGCCGGACCCTCGTCAGGCGCAGAAGCGCGATGAGAATGAGTTGAATATCAACGAGCAGATTACCGCACGTCAAGTGCGTCTTGTGGGGGATAATGTCCCTGAACCCGGGGTATATCCTATTGCCAAGGCACTGCAATTAGCGGATGAACTCGAACTTGATCTGGTAGAAATCAGTGCGCAGGCTGATCCTCCGGTTTGTAAGATACTCGATTATCAGAAGTTCCTATATCAGCGCAAGAAGAAGGCTAAGGAGATGAAATCTAATGCCTCCAAGGTGGTGATAAAGGAGATTCGATTCGGGCCAAACACCGACGAGCATGACTTTATGTTCAAACTTAAGCATGCCAAGGAGTTCCTTCAGGAAGGCTCTAAGGTTAAGGCGTCAATCTTCTTTAGGGGACGTTCCATAATGTTCAAGGACCAGGGCGAAAAACAGTTGCTGAGATTTGCCGTGGAACTTGAAGAGTTTGGGCACGCTGAAAATATGCCTATCCTTGAGGGCAAGCGTATGACGATGATGATTGCTCCTAACAAAAAGAAGTAGGAGATCATATATTTTATTAACAATTAATTATTAAAACAATGGCAAAGCTTAAAACCAATTCCGGTGCCAAAAAGCGTTTCACGCTTACCGGATCGGGAAAGATTAAGAGGAAGCATGCTTACCACAGCCACATCCTCACCAAGAAGACCAAGAAGCGCAAGAGAAACCTTGATCATTTCGCAATCATTGAGAAGGTTGATGTTGCAAGGATTAAAGAATTGTTGGTTCTCTAAAAGTATTGAATTATGCCAAGATCAGTCAACTCAGTAGCCTCAAGGGCTCGCCGCAAGAAGATTCTCAAGAGAACCCGCGGTAACTTCCTTTCAAGGAAGAATGTTTGGACAGTAGCTAAAAACACCTACGAGAAAGGTTTGACTTATGCTTACCGCGACCGTAGGGCTAAGAAGCGCAACTTCCGTGCACTTTGGATTCAGAGAATTAATGCTGCCGCTCGTCAGTACGGTATGTCTTATTCTCAGTTCATGGGTAAGCTCAGCGCACAGAACATCGGTCTTAACCGTAAAGTTCTCGCTGACCTTGCAATGAACAATCCGCAGGCATTTGAAGCTATTATCAACTCTGTAAAATAGTTTGAAGTGAGCCTGAAGGAATTTACCTGCAACAGATGGACAAAGTTCGGTTTTTGGGCTTTGCTCTATGTTGCGTGGGTGATATGGCTCGGAAATTTCTGGTGGATCTTCGGATTGGTGGTCATCTTTGACATATTCATCACGAAGAAAGTACGCTGGAATTTTTGGAAGAAACGTTACAAGGAAGGAGAGAAGCATAGTGCGTGGAACGAGTGGCTCGATGCTATCATCTTCGCAGTGATTTTCGTTACTTTCGTGAACATCTTCTTTTTTCAAGCCTTCAAGATTCCTTCATCTTCTATGGAGAGAACCCTCTATACCGGAGACCATCTGTTTGTTAGCAAATTGGCTTACGGTCCTCGTGTTCCGCAGACTCCTCTTACCATTCCTTTTACGCACAATCAGATTTTTGGAAAAGAGTCATATTCCACTCTGATTCAGAATGATTATAGGCGGTTGAAAGGATTTCACAATGTTCGCCGAGGCGATTGTGTTGTCTTTGGCTTTCCGAACGGTGATACCGTTTTGAGAAAGGCCCCGGTTGAAGATTATCATGCGTTGGTAAGGATACTCGGAAAGGATAAGATAGCATCCCTCGGAGATTATGTCGTGCGTCCTGTAGATAAGAAGGACCATTACGTGAAAAGGTGCGTTGCGCTACCGGGAGATACACTTGAGGTTAAAGATGGTATGGTATGGATAAACGGTCGAAAAGAGGAAGCCAGGCCAGGAGTACAGTTGTCCTACAGGGTCGTGACCAACGGCCAAAGGATCAATTCCAAGACTGTGGAGCAACTTGGACTCAATCCATCGGAGATATATTTTGACCCCTCATTGCCAGGTTACCCGGCCATGATTCTCACTGCAGAGATGCTTGAGAAGGTCAAGTCTCTTCCGAATGTGACTGCGGTTTCTGACAATCTTGAAAGAGATGCCTCGGCCGTGTCTCGCGAGATCTTCCCCTATACGGAAGATTCTGGCTGGACAAGGGATTTCTTCGGTCCCCTTTGGATACCTGCAAAAGGCGCTACGGTAAAGCTTACCGCAGACAACCTTCCGCTTTACGAGCGAATTATTACTGCTTACGAGCATTCAGACTTGCAGCAGGCGCTTCGTGACGGAGAGTATACCTTCAAGCAGGACTATTACTTTATGATGGGAGACAATAGGCACAACTCTTTGGACTCACGGTATTGGGGCTTTGTTCCTGAGGACCACATAGTCGGAAGACCTGCCTTGATATGGCTCTCTACAGACAAGGGAAAGAGTTTCCCTAATAATATCAGATGGCGCAGATTCATGAGATTTCTATAGGTTACCATTTTGGAAATCAGAAAATTATCACGATATTTGCAGCCCGTTGTAAGAATTAAAAAATAAAAAATAGTTATGGCAAAAGTTTGTCAAATAACCGGAAGAAAGAGAATGAAAGGCAACAATGTTGCCCATTCCAAGCTGCGCACCAAGCGCGACTTCTCTCTCAACCTCAAGAACAAGCGTTTCTGGAGCGAGGAAGAGCAGAGGTTCGTCACCCTTAAAGTTTCTTGCAAGGGTATGAGAATTATCGAGAAGAATGGCCTTGAGGCAACTCTTCGCGATGCTCAGAAGAAAGGATTGATTAACCTTGTTTAATTTTTATCATTATGGCAAAGAAATCAAAAGGAAACAGGGTGCAGGTCATCCTCGAGTGCACCGAGCAGAAGGCGAGCGGTGTTCCTGGAATGTCTCGTTACATTACCACCAAGAACAAGAAGAATACTCCTGAGCGTCTTGAGCGCAAGAAGTATAATCCATACCTTCACAAGGTAACAGTTCATCGTGAGATTAAATAATCAGAGGAGATTAAGTTATGGCAAAGAAAGCAGTCGCAACCTTCGCAGCTAAGGCCGGTGCTAAGAGCATGGTCAAGTGCATCCGTATGGAGAAGTCACCTAAGACAGGAGCATACGTTTTCTCTGAGCGTCTCGTAGAGGCTGAGAAAGCTAAAGATTTCTTCGCAGGCAAGAAATAGTCTTTCGAAGAAGATATTTTAGAGGTCCCGATATTCGGGGCCTCTTTTGTCGTTTAGAGGTGTAAGCTAAAGAGGTAGAAAAGTCTCTTTGGTGATATGAGGCATGAATAGAATCGGTAATATTTTGTATATTTGCATAATATGGCGATTAGTTTCTTTCAGAGAATTACGCGTGCCGTGGTCGGCCGGTCAAGAGTGGATGATAATACCCTTGATGCTATTGAAGAGGCTCTTGTGGAGTCTGATATGGGAGTGGAGACCACACTCAAGATTATTGACAATCTCGAGGAGAGAGTGTCTAAGGACAAATATATGTCCCAGAGTGAACTTGTCTCTCAGCTTAGGGATGAGATTAGTAAACTCATTGATGAGCCACAGCAGTTGTTTGACTTCGGAAAGAAGCCTTATGTTATACTTGTTGTTGGAGTGAACGGTGTCGGAAAGACTACGACTATAGGCAAGTTGGCTTCGTACTTTAAATCTCAGGGCAAAAAAGTTATCCTTGGTGCAGCTGATACCTTTAGGGCTGCCGCTGTGGATCAGCTCACTATTTGGGCGGATAGGGCAGGAGTGGAACTTGTAAAGCAGTCCATGGGGTCCGATCCTGCATCTGTGGCTTTTGATACTGTGAAAGCAGCCGTGGCCCGTAATGCAGACGTCGCCATTATTGACACCGCAGGACGTTTGCATAATAGAATTGACCTCATGAATGAGCTTACGAAGATCAGAAACGTGATGCGTAAGGTGATTCCAGATGCTCCACATGACGTAATGCTGGTTCTTGATGCCTCTACTGGTCAAAATGCCTTCCAGCAGGCCAAAGAATTTTCGCGGACAACGGACATTACTTCGCTTGTGCTGACCAAGCTTGACGGAACTGCCAAGGGTGGTGTAGTAGTTGGTGTTTCCGATCAGTTCCATATACCGGTAAAGTTTATCGGTGTGGGCGAGAAGATTGGTGACCTCAAGGTGTTTGATAAAAATGATTTTGTGGAGAAGTTGTTCTCTCCTGACGATTTGAAATAAAAAGATATTATATATGAAACTCAGTTACAGTTGGCTCAAGGAATACTTGAAGTGCAGTCTTTCAGTTCAGCAGATTGCCGAAGCGATGACCTCAATAGGAATAGAGGTTGATGGTGTTGAAGAAGAGGAGAAGATCCCTGGAGGTCTTGCTGGCGTGGTAGTGGCTGAGGTCCTTGAATGCGAGGCGCATCCGGACTCCGATCATCTCCATATTACCAAGGTCTCTACTGGTAACGGAGAACCGCTTACCGTGGTTTGTGGCGCACCCAACGTTGCAGCGGGCCAGAAAGTGCTGTTTGCCCAGATAGGGACTGTGCTTCCTGGTGATTTCAAGATCAAAAAGTCCAAAATTAGGGGCGTGGAGTCCTTTGGCATGATATGCGCCGAGGATGAACTAGGAATAGGTGCTTCGCATGATGGAATTATGGTGCTTCCTTCTGATGCCGTTGTGGGTACTCCGGCAAAGGAATACCTTCATCTTGAGAGCACTGCAGTGATTGAGTATGAGATTACTGCTAATAGGGTGGATGCTGCCTCACACTGGGGAGTTGCCCGTGATTTATATGCTTATTTGAGGCTCAATGATATCCCATGTGAGTTGGTCTGTCCAGATGTTAGTTCGTTCTGTGAGGGTGAGGGGAAAGGACTGGAGGTGGACCTCCGAGATGCCGATGGCGCTCCTCGCTACTGTGGTATAACAATCAAGGGTGTAAAGGTCGGTCCATCCCCGGAGTGGCTTCAGGATAGGCTGCGCAGTATTGGACTTAATCCTAAAGATAATATTGTGGATGTGTCTAACTTCGTCCTTTTTGAACTTGGACAGCCTCTACATACTTTCGATGCGGATAAGGTTTCTGGCGGAAAGGTGATTGTCAGACGTGCTCATCAGGACGAGGTTATCAAGACGCTTGATGGGGTAGACCGCAAACTGACGGACAAGGATATGGTTATTGCCAATGCCAACGGCCCTATGTGTATTGCTGGTGTATTTGGCGGCGAGGAGAGTGGAGTCTGCGATAATACGGTCAATGTCTTCGTGGAGAGCGCATATTTTGATCCTGCTTCCATTAGGCGTACAGCCAAGAGTCAGACTCTTCAGACCGATGCTTCATTCAGATATGAGCGCGGATGCGATCCTCAGATATGCTTGTATGCACTCAAGAGAGCTGTTACCCTCATCCAGCAGTGCGCTGGTGGAGAAGTAGTGGGAAGCATTCAGGAGGTTTACCCTCATCCGGTGGAGCGCAAGCATATAGATCTTGACTACAACCGTATCGAAGAGTTCGCAGGATGCAGGATTGGCCATGATACTATAGAGAAGATTCTTGGTTACCTTGGTTATGAGTTTCTGGAGAAGCGTGAGGGTGGTGCTCTCGTGGCTGCTCCTACCTATATGGTGGACGTATATCGTGAATGTGACGTGGTGGAGGAGCTGCTCCGCATATACGGATACAACAACGTCCCTCTTCCGAAGCACATGAAGATGTCAGTCAATGCCACACCTAAGCCAGAGCCTGAAGCTATACGTAATGGTATTTCCAATTTCTTGGCAGCCAACGGCTTTGTGGAGATTATGAACAATTCTCTTACGAAGTCTGATTACTACAGCTCCCTCAAGACATATCCATCTGAATGTTGCGCAAGGATTGTTAATCCTCTCAGTCAGGATCTTAATGTTATGCGCCAGACGCTGATTCTTGGTGGTCTTGAAGTCATTGCATATAACCTCAACCGACAGCTTTCTTCCATGAAGGTCTTTGAGTATGGAAGCGTCTACAAGCGGCTGCCAGAAAAGTCTGCCCAGACTCTTGACGGATACGAAGAGCATCAGAACTTCCTGCTTATGGTTACTGGCTCACCGGAGAAATCGTGGCGTCTTGAACCGGCGAAGAGCAACTTCTTCCAGCTGAAGGGTTATGTAGAGCTTCTGCTCAAGCGTTTCGGGGCTGATTTGTATCAGCTATGGTCAGAGGCTGCACCGTCTGATATTTTCGCGGAGGGCACTTGCTATAAACTTCCAGGGAGCGGGGCTCTTCTTGTGTCTATGGGCACCGTTGCACCATCTCTTGCTCGCAGGTTCGGTATTAAACAGCCTGTTTTTGCCGCAGAGATCAACTGGCAAGTATTGTTTGAATTGATTAAACGAGACAAGGTATCTTTCACGGAACTGCCTAAGTTCCCGTCCGTCAGACGTGACCTTGCGCTTCTTCTTGATGAAAGTGTTAGTTATGCCGATCTTCGTGCCGCGGCATTCAAACAGGCCAAGAAACTCCTCAAGCAGGTCGGTCTATTTGATGTCTACCGTGGAGACAAGATTCCTGAAGGAAAGAAGCAGTACGCGCTGAGTTTTGTCATTCAAGATACAGAAAAGACACTTACTGACCAAGATACTGAGCGTGTAATGGAGAGACTTCTGACTACATTCCAGAAGGATTTCGGGGCACAGTTGCGATAGGATGCGCTGGAATCTGAAATACTTATTCATAGTGGCGGCCTTCGCTTTTTCGGCGTTATCCTGTACGCGTGGCAGGGTGCTTTCGGAAAAGAAAATGGAGGACCTATACGTGGATATGTTCATTGCTGACCAGTGGCTTCGGGATCATCAGGGCCTTAGGGAGAAGGCCGACTCAAGTCTTTATTACGACCTTGTATTCAAGAAGCATCACTGCTCTTTTGAAGACTATAACGCGAGCCTGAAATATTATATCGGAAAGCCAGATAAATTCGTTGCCCTTACACAGAGGGTGACAGAGAGGCTCGGGAAGCAGGCCGAAGAGCTGTCGAAGTTGGTTATCTTGAATGCGGAGATTGACAAACAGAATGAGGATAACAAGTTGGATTATGAGTTTGTTGATTTCTCTGAACTTGGTCTTGGTACCGAGTATTTCGGTAAGATTGATTCTGTGGCGGCATGTGCGGATTCTGTATCGTTGAGAGATACGGTTTCTGTATCGGCCAGGGATACTTTGCAGGAAGTAGGGAGTGCTTCAAGGGTGAATAAAGAGTTTACACTTGACAGTCTTATTGTGGAAAAGAGTATGGTGCTGGATAGGGAGATGGAATTGAAGAAAGTAATAATCAATAAAAAATAGATATGGAATTGTTGAAAAAATACGGTTATGTCCTTCAGGACGAGGAAATAGCCTCAAGGCTTCAGACTGTGGCTGAGAATCTGCCTGAGCAGGCTCCGGCTGATATTCTGAAAAAATGTTTCTCCATGATGGACCTTACGACTCTTAAGCCTGAAGATACAGTCACTTCAGTAGAATCCCTCGTAAAAAAAGCTAATGGGGTTTTGGACGAGTTCCCTGGATATCCCCTTCCCGCATCCATCTGTGTGTACCCTAATTTCGCTTCTGTGGTAAGAGATGCAAGGGTTAGCCCTGATCTTCATGTGACTACCGTAGCGGCTTGTTTTCCGTCTTCGCAGAGTTTCCTTGAGGTGAAGGTCCAAGAGTGTGTGCTTGCTGTGCGTAATGGTGCGGATGAGGTGGACATAGTACTTGCGCTCAATCATTTTCTTGCTTCAGATGAGAAGTCTGCCTCGGAAGAGATCAAGTCCATCCGTGCTGCCATAGATAAGGAAGCCGAGGCTCAAGGTCGCAGAGTAGTGCTTAAGGTTATTCTTGAAACTGGACTTCTTGTAAGTCCTGCCCGTATGGCTGAGGCATCTTTCCTTGCTATGGAGGCTGGGGCTGACTTTATTAAGACATCTACTGGGAAGGTATCTGTCAATGCGACTCCTACTGCTGCCTATGTGATGTGTGAATGCATAAGGCTGTTTGCTTTAAAGACCGGAAAGAAAGTTGGATTTAAGGCTGCTGGTGGTATATCTACGGCTAAGGATGCAGTATGCTACTATTATATCGTGTCCTCTATCCTTGGTGAGGAGTGGCTCAATAAAGACCTCTTTAGGTTTGGTGTGAGCCGCCTTGGCAATAGCCTTGTTAGTGCAATTGAGCAAAAAACAGTGAATTATTTCTAGTTTTTCTGTTTTTGCCGTTTTTTACAATGGGAGCCGAATCCGAGAGGAATGGCTCCTATTGCTGTTTTTAGCAATTTGTTGAAACTTAAGCGATTATTTCGAGGTTAAACGGAAAAGTATTCCGAACTTTGCAGAGGTTTAAACGTTAATACTTAGATTATGAAAAACTTCTTTTCTATTTTCTTCGCCACGTTGATTCTTGGTGCATGCGAAGGTTTTAATCCCATCACTGACGGTGAAATCGTGGATATCATCGGCTCTGAAGAGCCAGATATGCTTGTGCTCGGCAGTAAACTTGATAATCCTTATTCGGTCGCAAACATCAAGGCCGCCTTTAAGTCAATATACCCTGATGCCGATTCAGATGAGTATGTCAAGCCTACGGATATGTACGTGAGGTTCCTGCCTGAGAGTGACGCTCAGATGAAGATCCTCTCTGATCTTGGTGTGGAACTCGTGGATCATCCTGTGGACTATGAGATAGTTAAGGAGGGTAATTATTATCATGATCCGTCTGTTCCAGATGATCAGATTACTTGGCAATATGCTACTGTCCCTATCGATTTCTTATTTCCTGATGGTATCAGAGCGGAGCGGCTTGACCTATGCGTGCTGCAGCTTGAATCCGCCACCAAGTCTGGTATGACGCCTGACTGGGAGGCCGTCGAAAGGGAGTCATATAGAATGACAGGGAATGAGTACTATCTTCTTTCGGATACTAAGGCTTCTGATAAGGATGTTGCTCCAGAAGGGAGGATAACTATCGAAGATCCTAAGTTTTCTGGAGAGCCCATCGGCGTAAAGGGTGTAAAAGTGTCGTGCAATTCTTTTGTGAGATTTTCAAGTTGCTTTACAGATGAGGATGGATATTATAAAATGGATAAGACATTTAGCGGCAAGGTTCGTTATAGGATAGTGTATAAGAATAAATATGGTTTCGCTCAGGGCTTCAATCTGATTCTCAGTCCAGCTTCCTATACTTCCCTCGGCTCTCATCCTGCTTCTGGTGTCAGCCTTGCTGTTACAAGCTCATCTGATAGAAAACTATTTACGAGGTGCGCCGTGAATAATGCGGCTTATGACTATTACAAGCAGTGTAGAAGTGCGGATTCAGCGATGCAGATTCCTCCTTCTAATCTGCGAATCTGGCAGTTTCAGAAGTTGAGGAAGAGCTGCGCTGTTATGCTCCAGCAAGGAGCGGTAGTCAATTCAAGTAAACTTGCTGACTACCTTGGATCATATATGTTTATCCTAAAACTATTTCTGCCAGATATTACGCTCGGTCTTGCTGAATGTAGGACGTATTCAGAGATATATGCTCTTACGGTGCACGAATTGTCTCATGCCAGTCACTACATGGTGGTAGGTAATGAATATTGGGATAAGTATGTGGATTATATCATCACTTCTTTTATCTCTTCAGGGATGGTTACTTATGGTACTGGAAGTGAGGAAAACCATGGGTATTGCGAAGTGGGGGAGATGTGGGCATATTATATGCAGAGCACGCTGTATAACGAGAGGTATCCTTCAGAGAAGTTATATTTCGGGCAGAACTATTGGTTTCATCCTCAGATATTTACAATCCTTGATGAGAAGTGCTTGGACAAATATAGGATATTCGGTGCTCTGGATACGGACGTAATAGACCGCAAAGTGCTCAAAAAAAGGATGTTGAGTATGTATCCTCAGTATAAGACCGCCATTAATCAGGCGTTTTCTAAGTACAATTGATTGTCAGCATTATTTTATAATTATGAAAAACTTTCTTTTGAAATTATTGATGTCGGCAACATTTCTTTTATGCATGACAGATGAGGAGTTATGGGCGCAGGAGTTTGCTGTATCTACAAATTTCATTGATTATGCAGAGTTCGGTACACTCAATGTGGAGGCATCCTACGGAGTAGACAGGCACTGGAGCCTTAATGCGGGGGCGAAGTACAATCCTTTTACGTATTCTCGCGGACAGGAGCAGGTGCAGCGCCGTCAGCGATCCTTTAGTGCCGGGGCTCGTTACTGGCCATGGCATATCTATTCCGGGTGGTGGCTATCTGCCTCGGTTCGCTATCAGGAGTATAATAGTGGGGGTATAGTATCTCCTGTTACTAGTGAGGGCGACCGCTTCGGCGGAGGTTTTGGTGGGGGCTATACATATATGATTGCGCCTTATCTGAATCTTGATTTTGGACTCGGATTGTGGAGCGGCTATGATAGTTTCACTACGTACGCTTGTCCAACGTGCGGTCGAAAAGTTGATAGCGGAGGAAAGTTCTTTATTCTGCCAGCCGATGTCCTACTTGCACTGACCTTTGTTTTTTAGATTTCTTTTGGTATCTTTGTGCTCTATTTCGTAATAAACCATATCATTAATGCGCGGGTGGCGAAATGGTAGACGCGCTAGTTTCAGGAGCTAGTGTCAATTGCGACATGTGAGTTCGAGTCTCATCTCGCGCACAAAACAGTAGAGAGTGACTAAAAGTCTAATGACTGATAGTCGCTTTCTTTTTTTTGTTCCATTTGGCCTCTTTTTGGTTTCGATTTGGCCTTGATTCAGCTACCATTCGGTTCCAATTCAGCTTTGATTCAGCTACCGGTCAGACTCTTGTAATCAGTAACTTTGAATC
>DKDJ01000008.1 GCA_002451795.1 Bacteroidales bacterium UBA6851
TTCCACTCCGGCCCCACCATACAAATAGTCATGCCCGGCAGGAAGCACAAGATCATAAGAAAGACCATCATCATCCACATTGGAAGCGTCATTGATTCTTTAAGAACGCATTTTTCACCAATTGCATTGGAATATATGGATTGCTCCGAATTCGTTTGTAGAGTTCTATATGCAGACGAACTCTCAAATACAGTATTACCTTTAAACACTACTAAGGGCTTGTATGAATTTTTAAACCACTCGGATAAGTTTACATTTTCAGACCATACACCCAGGAGACATAGCCTTATGGAAGGGTCATGTGGGCATCGTTTCTGAAGTTTCTAAAGACGAAAGGTATAAACTAATACATGCTGCCAATCCAAAGTCAGGATCATTGGAAAACCCACATTTCACAACTTCTAATGTATATGCGAAAGATTTCATTGGTTTCTTTCGACCAAAAACAGAAACAACTGACAATAATAAAAAAATGATTTATACAGCAGAGACTTCAATTGACCCAGCATTTATCTACGCAGAGTTCCACTCACCAGGTACAACATTAAAATCTGAGGCTCGTCCATTAAATACATTTAATCCTCTTTGTTATGAATAGAATTTTGTTTAGTTGCTTGGTTTGTTTAGCCATAAGCGCCTCAATATTAGCTAATGACAGCACATATTATGTATCAGGGAATTGCTTGATACCGCTTCAAGAGACCGACATTTCAATAAGCGAGGAACATTTGTCTTTCACTCTTAGGGATGATTGTTTCGTGGATGTGGATGTAAATTATGTTTTTTTCAATCCATCTGATAAGAAGAAAAACATAACTATGGGATTCGAGGCTGAAGCATCAAGTGGCGCCTATGACACTATATTCCAGCCCAATTCCGGGCACCCCTACATTAAGGATTTTGCTGTAGTTTTCAATGGATTGGCGCTTCCTTATACAAATGGTATAGTAGTAAATTCGAATCACAATGATAGTTTGACTGTTTTTAAGCCAATTACAGAGTTTGACAGATATATCCCTTTCGAAAGATTTGATGAATTTGATGTTCCTTTCGTAGATGAAAGTGCATTATATGACATTAAGAATAATGAAATGGTATACTACTCGTATGCTTATTATTTCAATTGCGTTTTCGAACCTGGCTATAATATCGTAAAGCACTCTTATAGATATCGCACTTCGCATGGGTCATCGTTTTCTTTCATGATTCCATACTGGCTAAAACCAGCGCAGAGATGGGAAGGAGGGAAAATAGATACATTTACTATGACTGTTCGAGCTGAAAACACAGCCAAACACTTCGGCATTTTGTCAGAAGCTTTCAGTGATAATGATTTTTATATCTTAGACGGAGACGGCAAAACTCGTAAGACGAGCCTTTACGACGAACATTGTACCGAAGTTTCTTTGCGCAATGGAACTGTCGCTTGTATTATCAAAGACCTTGAGCCGAAATATGATATGGAAATTTTTTCCGGAGATTATCTATATCGACAAGACGACAAAGAATATCCCCTCGGAGAATTCTTTGACAGAAAATATGGATTAGGGGCACTGGAAAGAGCACAGAACACTGCTGAGGAAAAAAGAATAATTAGAAATCTACCATACGCAAATCGCGGATATGTCTTCAAAGATGAGAGTCTAAGGCAATATTTTTCAAAAATATGGTGGTACATTCCAGATCCATTATGGGCGCCGTCAGACTCCGATTTTACTGACATCGAACATCGTTACATAAAGAATGCGTCCCGGCCGTAAATAGCCGGGACGCATTTTCTATGCGGTACACCCGTTCGGCTTCATTCATGCCAGGGGTGACTCGGTTTTAGATTATCTTTATTTCAAATCCTTGAATTTCAAAGAAGTAATCTTCGTAGGCTCGAGAGTCATCTCTTCCTTGAGCTTTGATACGACCTTGCTGTCTTCTACATTTTCGGCAATACGCTGCACCTGCTCCTGATTCTGAAGGATATTCACTACGGCCTCCTGAATCATCTCCTTAGGAAGATTGCTAAGTCCATACATTGCGTACTGATATGTAACGTAGGCCTCTGCCGCCTCATGAAGGTCTTTCTCATCGATCTTAAAGTCATACTTCTTCATGAGATAGCCACGCACGAGCTGCCACTTGAAGTCAGAGAGGAATCCATCGAACTCCTTGTCAATATCCTCCTTGGTAACCTTGCCCTGATTGGCAACAAGAAGCCATCTCTTGAGGAACTCCTCTGGCAGAGTAATATTAGCCTTATTCACAACATACTCACGGATATCCTTGGAAAGTCTCCATTCAGCCTCATTCTTGAACTGAGCCTCAAGTCTATCGGATGCCTCTTTCTCGATTTCCTCGTCAGTTTTTTCTTCTTTTACAGATGGTTGCTCCTTATCATCCTTACCTTCCTCTGATGACTTGTTCTCTTCGTCCGCTTTTGCTTTCTCCTCGTAATATTTCTTAAGGTTCTCGACCATCGTAGTCTTATCCTTTGCGAAAACGCTTACGGTATAACTCGGAACTTTGTCATCCTTACCTACTTCAAGGCTGATTTCCGGATAAAGGCCAAGGTCAAACACGAATGTGAAGTCATTTCCGTCAACCCACTCAATTTCAGGCTGTTTTTCTGAAGAAAGCGGTTCTCCAATAACATGCAGTGAGTTGTCCTTGATATGAGAATCAAGAGCACCCGAGAGCACCTGATTGACGGCCTCTACAAGGCACTGCTCCCCGAAGATCTTCTTAATCATGGACATAGGAGCCATACCCTTACGGAATCCCTTGAAATCAGCGGTACGTTTGCGCTCTGCAAGCTTTTTCCTCTCAATTTCTGCGTAGTCAGCAGCCTCAACCTCAACGGTCAATTCAAGATTGAGATCATCAATTTTGTTTTGTAATACTTTCATTGTTAATATTTTTATTCAATTTATTCTTTGGATAAACCACTCGCTCATGGTTGAGTTGTGCAAGATATTGCTTAAGTCCTTCTTTAAGAGCCTTTAACTCACTGATAGAAATATCAGCATCGTCAAACTGCCCCTCCTCCATTTTTCCTGCCACAATACTCTCCACAAAATCGGAGTAGATCCTGTCATTGTTACCTTTGAGCGTCCTTGAAGCCGCCTCAATGCTATCACACAACATCACCACTATCTGAGCCTTGGTTTCAGGCTTGTGTCCAGTATAACGGAATTCCGAAATCAAAGACGGATCCCCACCCTCTTTCAAGAACTGATTATAGAAGTACCGAACTACAGTCGTACCATGATGTGTATCTATAAAGTCTATAATAACTTTCGGAAGTCTGTGCTTCTGTGCTATTTCCACACCGTCAGAGACATGCCTAATGATATCTTTCGCACTCTGGACTGGAGTCAGACCACTATGATACTTGGCATCCGTTTTCACCATGAACTCATTCTCAATAAAGCACAGCGGGTTGTTGATCTTACCTATATCGTGATAAAGAGCACCGGCACGCACCAGATCAGGATTAACATCTACAAGCCTTGATACCGCATCGGCCATATTCATGACCTGAAGAGAATGTTGGAAAGTTCCCGGGGCTTTCTGCTCCAACTCCCTAATAAGAGTATTTGAAGTATTGCATAGTTCCGCTAGCCTTGAATTTGAGACCAGATTGAAAATCTTCTCAAACAAATACACTAGCGGATAACCAGCCACAGAAAGCATGGAACCGACAAACAACGCCAATATTGCATACCACACACCCCCGGCCACCAGATCGGATGCCTTGAATCCAAGGAAAACTATGGTAACAATGGCGAAATTAATCATTGCTGCAAGGAACTGCTTCCACCCCTGCTGAAAATACTTGAACAAGTATATCATCACTAGTCCGCCAAGCGCAAACATCACAAATAGCACAGCTCCTTCATTGGAAGATACCAAAAGCGGAGTCAGTATTGAAATGTAGACTGGTGCTATCTGCCTTGGGCTCATAAAGGCCTGAAGCATAATCGCGAAAAGCGAATATGGCACCGCGAACAAAATATTCTCATGATGCACAGCAAGCAGCAGCGTGAGAACAGAAGATAGCGAATAAAGGCTGATGATATAGTAATACCTATTGTCCGAAAAGACGGACGGGCAACTGAACGATATTACAAAATAGAGCAGAACCACCAATGCGGCTGAAAGCAAGATATTGCCCAGAATAACGAGTGCCGTAGGGCCGAGATATCCCACATTCAACTCAAGCTCTTTTTTATATGAATCGAGCATCTGTTCTATTTCGGATGTAACGATTTCCCCCTTAGAGACAATCAGTTGTCCAGCACGCACATAGCCAGACGTAGGAGAAATATCGTTTATTTCTTCAGCGTTCACGAGTTTTGTGGTCTGCTCATCATATATCACATTAGGGACTATAAGATCGTAAACCCCTTCCGCTTTAAGAAGAGAGTCTACATTGACATCGGACATCGCTCCCAAGTCAGATAGCAATTTGGCTTTCGCCTCCGACTGCTTATAGACTTCTGTAGAAGGAGTCTTGATGGCCCTCTTATCCCTCTGGATATATATGATATCAGACTGCGGAATATCGTCTTTCTGCTTGCGGCCTTCATCCTGGACAATGCCCTTTGTATACAACGATCGCAACTCCGAGACAACGGCATTTTTCAGCTTTCCAAGATCCTTGCCCTGAGCGGCAGTCAAACTCCGGTTCATTGTAACGGATGAGAATCTATAGTATGGTACGACTCTCTCAGTATTGGAAGATAACTCTTCCCTTATCTGCTCCGCAGTCTTGTATATAGGGAAGTCGAACTCCGCGAACAGAGTCTCATACTTCCATTCCCGTCCTTTCCTGTAATCATAGGCAAACTTCGAGTTTCTCGGCATAAGAATAGCGAGAAGCAAGAAGATAAGTCCTAAAGGAATAAACTTTGACAGGGAAGGACGAGTCATTAGCAAGAGATTACATTATGGTCATCGCAGCCAAATCATCACCGTCATAATAACCGGCATCCAGTTTGGCCTTAATCTCCTTAAATGCATTAAGCGTGTACTCAACATCTTCCATTGTATGGACAGCCGTTGAGACAATGCGGAAAATCACCATTCCCTTAGGGATAACAGGGTAAATCACCACTGAGCAGAAAATCTTATAATTCTCTCTGAGGTCTTTAGCCATCTTCGTAGCCTGAGCAACTCCTCCCTTGATATGCACCGGAGTCACACAAGCCTCAGCCTCTCCAATATCGAAGCCCTCCTTGCGGAATCCGTCCTGGATAGCATGAGTTATAGCCCAGCATTTCTTTCTCAATTCATCCCCCTCTGGAGAGTCGATAATCTCCAAACGCTTGATATTTCCAAGCACAAACGCCATAGGAAGAGACTTAGCGTACATTTGAGAGCGGAGATTAGCACGAAGATAATTGATGATGTAATGAGGGCCTGCCACAAAACCACCTATAGACGCCATAGATTTCGCGAAAGCGCCAATATAGAGATCCACCTCATCCATACATCCGAAGTGCTCTGATGTTCCTCTTCCGTGCTCACCAAGCAGGCCGAAACCATGAGCATCGTCAATAAGGATACGGAACTGATATTTCTTCTTAAGCGCAGTGATCTTATCAAGAATTCCAAGAGCACCAGTCATACCGAAAACGCCCTCAGTTATAAGCAGAACTCCACCGCCATTCTCTTCTGCCACACTGCAAGCTCGTGCAAGGACCTTCTCACAATCTTCAATATTATTGTGGCGATACTTGAATTTCTCTCCGATATGAAGTCTGATACCATCAAGAAGGCATGCATGGCACTCCGCATCATATACTATAACGTCGTGGCGGGAAGTCAGGGCGTCAATAGTAGACACTATACCTTGATATCCGAAGTTAAAAAGAAATGCATCCTCCTTCTTTTCGAAGTCGGCAAGCATTTTCTCCAGTTTCTCATGATATCTCGTCTGACCGCTCATCATTCTAGCGCCCATAGGGTAAGCGAGACCATACTGTGCAGCGGCCTCAGCATCAGCCTTACGTACCTCTGGGTGATTGGCTAGCCCAAGATAATTGTTAAGACTCCAGTTGAGAACCGGCATCCCGTTGAAAATCATATGAGGACCAAGTTCACCTTCAAGACGCGGATACATGTAGTATCCAAAAGCTTGTTCAAGATACTGGCCGATAGGGCCACCTGAATCTTTGTGTATTCTGTCAAATATATCTACCATAATATATCAAATATTAAGCATCAATCTTAGCGTAATGTGCATTTTCCTCAATGAACTGCCTGCGAGGTGGTACATCATCACCCATGAGCATGGAAAACGTACGCTCTGCTTGGGCGGCATTGTCAATAGTAATCTTTCTGAGCCTACGTTTAGCAGGATTCATAGTGGTTTCCCACAACTGGTCCTCGGACATTTCACCAAGACCTTTGTACCTCTGTACCGTGTAACCTTTGTCTGTCCCTTTACCCAAAGCAAGAGCAGCTTCCTCACGCTGCTGCTCTGTCCAGCAATAAACTTCCTCTTTCCCTTTCTTTACCAAGTAAAGCGGCGGAGTTGCAAGATATACATAACCGTTCTTTATGAGGTCAAACATATACCTGAAGAAGAATGTAAGAATAAGACAAGCAATATGAGAGCCATCCACATCAGCATCGGTCATAATCACAATCTTATGATAACGGAGTTTACTGAGATCCATGTGTTTCTCTCCATTCTCATCTTCCTGAGCCACGGTAACACCGAGCGCCGTATAAATATTCCTAATCTCCTCTGAATCAAAAGCTCTGTCTCCAGTGGCTTTCTCGACATTAAGAATCTTACCCCTTAACGGAAGTATAGCTTGCGTCTTACGGTCTCTACCCTGCTTGGCTGTACCACCTGCGGAATCTCCCTCGACAAGGAACAACTCACACTTTTCAGGATTCCTGTCAGAGCAGTCTGCAAGTTTTCCAGGCATTCCTCCTCCTGACATATAGCCCTTACGCTGCACCATCTCACGAGCCTTGCGGGCGGCATTACGTGCCGTAGCGGCAAGAACGACTTTCTCGATAATTAGTTTAGCCTCCTTCGGATGCTCTTCAAGATAAGCCTCCATGGCCGCGGAAGTAGCCTGAGATACGGCAGAAGTCGCCTCCGGGTTACCAAGTTTGGTCTTGGTCTGTCCCTCAAACTGAGGTTCTGCAACCTTCACGGAAATCACCGCAGTAAGTCCCTCACGGAAGTCCTCTGGAGCAAGGTCACCCTTGAACTTATCCAAGAGCTTGTTCTTCTCGGCATACTGCTTTAGCGAGCGGCTCAGTCCCATCTTGAATCCCTGCAGATGGGTACCACCCTCTATAGTGTTGATATTGTTGACATAAGAGTAGATTTTCTCCCTATATCCGTTATTGTACTGAAGCGCAATATCGATAGGGATAATCTTATCTGAATTCACGCAAATAGGGTCCGGAATCAAGGTTTGTGCATCTGCATCAAGATAGTTGATAAACTCGCTCAAACCCTTGGTTGAATAGAACTCCTCGCTGCGATAAACCTGCTTTCCTGTAGGCTTAGACTCGCCTGTTACTGGATCCTCAACGAATTCATCCACCAGCTCTCGCTTGTCGGTGAGGGTAATATGAATGCCCTTGTTAAGGAAAGCAAGTTCCCTTAGGCGTGCAGCCAAAGTATCATACTTATATACCGTTGTCTGAGTAAAAATCTCCGGATCAGGATGGAAAGTGATAATAGTACCCGTATCATCGCACTCGCCTGTTACCTCCACAGGGCCCAACGGTTTTCCTTTGGAGTAGTTCTGTACAAATACCTTTCCCTCACGGTGTACCTCTGCCACGAGACTGTCAGAAAGTGCGTTCACACATGACACACCGACTCCGTGCAATCCTCCTGATACCTTGTAACTGGACTTGCTGAATTTGCCTCCGGCATGAAGCACCGTAAGAACCACCTCAAGTGCAGAGCGATGTTCTTTCTCATGCATACCAGTAGGAATACCACGTCCGTTATCCTTAACCCTTATAGAATTTCCTTCAAGAATCTGCACGTCAACAGTATCACAGAAGCCGGCCATAGCCTCATCAATACTATTGTCCACCACCTCGTAGACAAGATGATGAAGACCTCTTTCTGAGATGTCTCCGATATACATGGACGGACGCTTACGCACCGCCTCAAGACCTTCAAGAACCTGTATACTATTAGCGGAATACTGTTCTTCCGCCCTCTTCATATCTTCTTTTTCCATCATTTGGACTGCACTATGTTAAAATCCTACAAATATACTAAATTATTTTCACTTGACCTTAAAGCAAATTCCCAGCGTAGCATAAGGACCTGACTCAATAAGCCCAGGACGTCTCTGAATCTTCATGCACAGCAGATTGCCAACTTCACCCCATAAAGACCATCCACGAGAAAAGGAATACTCGACAGAGAGTCCGAGGTCAGCATACCCAGGAATATCAGGAAGAGCACCTGTGATGTCATATCTCAATGTCGATGCCTTTACAAACAGGCCGGCATCGAGGCGTTGGAGATACGCATAATGAAAGTCAAATTCTGAAGTGAATGCAGCTGGGGCAAAAGCAGCAATAGACCCATACGCGTCAAAATACCCATAACGTGCGGAAAAATCAGACCGGAAATGTTCCGAACGCCATTTCATGTCAAGATTTGCATACGCGAGGGCATAGTCACCATAGCCAACCCCACACCATGCATCGAGCGGAGAATTTGAATATGCAGCATAGCCACCCTTCAGGCCGTACTGAAGATATGTACCGATAGCACCTTGCAGCCCAACCGCCAAATTATACCTTTCACGTTCATACACTGGATCTGACACAGCATAACGATAGAAATGGTTGAATGACTTCAATCCGTAATAAGACAACAACCGTGCACCACCATCCAAAGAAGCAGTTAGTCGCATCGATGCAGAAGGAATGTCCATAGACACCTTTGCCGATGGAGCAGGGAAAAAGTGAGAGCCATTAGACATCACAAAATCAAGTCTCGCCCCCAGGTCAATATCGAAAATCCCCGAAGTAAATACAAAATGCGGCCTGAATCCAGCAGAACTAGCAATCTGGTCTTTCATTTCCGGCCTGGTATCCCCAAGAGACATCATATCAAAGTTAAAGTCCAAAAGGAATCTGTATTTTGAGTTAAGCACTGGTCCAAGATAGGCTTTCATCTTCACATCTCCCTGTGACAACATTCCTTCTGACACATTTTCGGCACCGTAGCGCCCAGCCACGTCAAGACCATACACGAAAAAAGACCCTCCCCTATCAGGAGATTCAATACCCAATTCGGCAAATGCCGAATGGTACGTTCCGTTATATTCTTTTACTCCCGAGAAGATTCCCTCGTAGCCGGCGTTCCAAGTAACGGTACCAGTAGCAGGCATAAACCAATGGCCAGAAATTCCCAACTTGTCAGAAAAATCATAGAATTGAGAACCATAATATCCATGGCCGAAGTTATATACCGACATGGCCACATTCCGGCTCTGAACAGGAGTATAAACGACATCAAGCCTCGGCCTTAAGGTGTAGCCAGCCCCTGCCTTCAAAAAGAACTTGCTTCCGTCATAAGAAAGAGCTTGCGGCACAATCTCCACATTATATGGGGTAAATTCGTAGGAACCTTTATATGGAGTATCAAACACCGAATAGTCGAAATTGTAGTCAAAGGCGAACAAAGAGTCCGGGAGCACCAGTTCGGGCGAGGACTTTTTAAAATCCGCGAACCTCGTCTCATAATCATTCGTCACTTGTACCGACTGATTGATATTTTGGGCGGCCAACGAAACCGCGATTGTGAGCACCAGCCCACCAGATAATATTTTCTTGTGCATACTAATTTTCCATTAAGCCTGCGAGACGATCAAGTCTCTTCTTTACGTTATCTGCGATATCATCTCCGGCAGAAGGAGCCTGATAACCCTCACCGATGCTCTCATACGTGGCCTTAGCCTGATCATACAGTCCCCTTTCCACGAAAGAGTCTCCAAGTACAAGATAAGCCTTCGCAAGCCAATAAGACTGATTGCCAGACTTTTGTGAGAAATCGTAAACTTCACTCTCCACTGCATCGAAATCAGCTGTATCAAATAAGTTCTGTATCAAAAGATACTTGGACTCCGCCCCGCGAGGAGATGATGGAACAGCCCCAAGTTCAGCGAAAAGTTTCATTGCTTCAGATCTCTTGGAGGTAGCAAGAAGAGACTTGGCCTTTATATACTTGGCTTCAGTCTTGGTATCCTTATCGGCATCAACATCAGAAACGACAGCCGTTGCCGCTATCACAGCCTTGTCATAGTCCTTACTTTTGTAAGCAGAAAGCATCATTCCCTCTCTAGCAACAGTCCTGTTGTTCTCTATTCTAGTAGTTTCAGACAGCGCCAGATACCCGTTATAAGCATCAGAGTACCTCTGCAGGTCAAAAGACAACTGGGCATACCGGAGTTTGGACATTTCCACAAACGAGAGTGATGACTCAGCATTCATCACCTTGGCGTACTCAGCACAGGCCTTTTCCTTATCTCCTGTCTCACGATAAGACTCCGCCAAATAGAAGACAGCCTGAGTCATATCCGGACTTTGCGGATAATTCTCAATGAATTTACCCAGTGTAGCGATAGCCTGCTGATAATTTCCAGAAAGATAAAGCTGCTCGGCAGTACTGAAATACATCTTTTCTTTCTCAGCATCAGTTCTCTTGAGCGCAAGGTCATTGGCCTCCACATACTCAAGGAACTTCTCCGGCTTCTTCATCTTATGATAAATGGATTCAATGGCAATCATTGATTCCTCCGCATACTCACTGCCCGGCATTGACTCCACCACTGACTTATAGCACTCAAGCGACTTCTCATATTTGCTCATATTGCGATACACCATTCCAAGGCCAATGGTCGCCTTAACCTTATAGGCAGCATCGGAGACATTTTCCTTAAGATGGGTAAAACTCCTAATGGCATCATTGTTATTCCCATTGTCCATCTGTGCCTTACCCAATTCATAGTAGGCCTCTGCATACAACGGAGCTTCGCTAGAAGCATCTTCCACGTGAAGAAGCGTTGATACTTTTCTCTTCTTATCTCCGGCAAGTCCATAAGAAAGCGCCTGCTGATAATACGGATAGATATCATCGGGAGCATAAAATTCGTTCAGCACTTTCTGATACGATGATATAGCCTCTTTGTAATTTTTACGCCCAAAGTCACAGTCAGCGCGGCGATTCATCGCATCCTCACGATAGAGAGGATTTCCAGACTGGATATACTTATCGAACCATCTGGCAGCCTCATCATATTTTCTCTGCTTGAAGCAACTATACCCGGCATTATAAGTAAGCAACTTCCCCTGAACTAAGGACTCAAGTGCCGAGGCATTATAAAGATCCGTAAAGCCTCGTTCTGCCTCCAGGTAGTTCCCGGTCATGTAGTTCGCCTCGGCCTGCCTATACTTGGCCATCTGAGCCAAGCGGTCAGATTTAGGCAAATAATATGCAGTAGCCTTGTAGAATGGTATTGCATCCCGATAGGAGTTTCCTGCGAAGAGTTGCTCGGCACGGAGGAAATTGGCCTTAGTGTAGTTATTTTGCATATCTGAAGACAATATGTCGATATTGTCGTATGCGTCTACCGCAGCAGCATAATCTCTATCATAGAGGGCAGCCAGAGCCATGTAACCATAAATCTGTGCACCCTTGGAAGAAGTCGAATAGCGCTTGATGTACTGAGTGAAACCCTTCGTATCTTTGTTCAGATCAAATGCGAGTTTGGCATAATTAAACAAGGCATCCTCCGTAATCTGAGGGTCAAACGACACGTCCGAGGCTGACTTGAACGCATTCATAGCTGCTACCTGATTGCGAATTTTAAGATATGAATTACCAAGATGATAATTGGCAATCTGGCCAAGAGAATCGCTTCGGTCGGTCATTTTACTAAAGTTGTCGATAGCCGCCTTATAATCACGAACGGAATACATCACTGAGCCAGCATAGAAATAATCACTACGAGTCATCTCAGTCTTAACAGAACCGTCATAATACTCGCGTGCTTTCTGGTTGTCACCCAATACGAGACTTGACTCTGAAACGATACGTGCCAGCCTTTCCTTACGGCCCTCAGGCGCAGTGGCATACAGTCGTTCCCCCTCTTTTGCAGCAAATTCATAGTTCTTCATGCTAAACTCACAGTCGACAATATAGAACTCCGAAAGTTCCTTAAAACGACTATCTGAAGCTGATTTCTTAAAGCACTTCTCAGCAGACACGAAGTCCTCATTATTATACTGTATAAGTCCTTGCATATAATACCCCGGAGCGCTGTACCTGGAATATTCCAACGCATCAAGTAGTGTCAAGAACTGAAGTGCTTCAGAATAGCGGCCTAGAGAATACTCACAGAATGCACATTTGAATACATATTCCGGCATATCCTGCTTGGAGATGGCACTAGAAGCCACCTTAGAGAATTCCAGGCCAGCCTCTGCATACAGTCCGTCATCAAACAGAAGTCTTGCATTCTCCAATCGGATGTCACTAGTAAGAATTGTTTTACCATATTTCCTCTCATACGCTCCCATTAGGTCGTCATAGCCGGCACTTCTGGTCTTGAGGGCACACAACACAATGTATCCTTCTGACACAGGGCTAGCAGGCATAGACTCAAACAATGTGCGCGACTCATCATAGAGCCCACGTCTATACAAGTCTTCTGCCACCTTGAAGTCATCTTCAGAGGCCTTGGCAGGAAGGTATGTTCCGAAGCCTAAGAGGCATAAGGCCAACACACCCGATAATATTCTCACTTTTTTCATAAACATTCGATTTCGTAATCTACAAATTTACTAAAAAATCCCACTATATTTGCAGCCAGACAAGAAAAAACGACCTTTTATGGAAGAAAAGAGCGAACCGTTAATATCCTTTCACAACGCCGATATCATCAACGGCGAGAACACAGTAGTCTATGGTCTGAATATGGATGTATTGAGTGGACAAACCGTTTATATTCTCGGGAAAGTCGGTACAGGAAAGACCTCCATCATAAGGACTATAATTGCAGAAAACCGTCTCGGAAACGGAGATGGACAGGTATGCGGATACAATCTCGCAGAATTACGAAGAAAGGATATTCCTTTTCTGAGAAGGAAAATAGGTGTCGTTTTTCAGGATTTCCAGCTGCTTATGGACAGAACGGTTCATGACAACCTTTCGTTTGTACTCAAGTCCACCGGATGGAAAGATGAGACTTTGATAAACGGAAGAATCGATGATGCCCTCAAGTCAGTAGGAATGCAGACAAAGTCCCATAAGATGCCACACCAGCTATCCGGCGGCGAGCAGCAGCGTGTAGCCATAGCCAGAGCCCTGCTCAACTCTCCGCAGGTGATAATTGCGGACGAGCCTACTGGCAATCTTGACGAGGAGACAGCAGAGAGCATACTTAAATTACTGCGCAGCATTAATGAGGAGCAAGGAACCGCCATCATTATGGTCACACATAACCGCTCCATTACCGAAAGATATCCAGGGCGAATTTTTGAGATAAAAGATGAGAAGTGCGAAGAAAAAACTCTTTGAGTCCATCATTGAGACATTCAGCCACACCATGCCGGATGCCGAGTCGGAGTTGAAGTTCGATAGTCCATATCAGCTTTTGATTGCCGTGATGCTTTCTGCCCAGTGCACGGACAAACGTGTCAATATGACCACTCCAGCACTCTTCAGCCATTTCCCAGATGTCCTTTCTCTCTCCAAAGCTTCGCACGAGGAAATACTTGGCTTGATCAAGTCCATCTCATACCCCAACAGCAAGGCGACCCACATTCTGGAAGCCGCACAAAAGATAGTTCAAGACTTCCATGGGGAGATTCCTACAAGTATTGAAGACTTAATGACGCTTCCAGGAGTCGGGCGCAAGACTGCCAACGTAGTAGCATCCATCACATGGGGAGAGCCTGTAATAGCAGTAGACACTCACGTATTCCGTGTATCCCGTAGGATTGGTCTCTCATCAGGAAAGACTCCTCTTGCAGTCGAAAAGGACCTTGAAGAAGGATTCGCCCCGGAACTGCGACCCAGGGCCCACCATTGGCTGATTCTGCATGGCAGGTACACATGCACAGCCATAAAGCCGAGATGCGAGAGTTGTACCCTCGCATCCCTATGCAAATATCACAAGGCTTCTACTCGCAGAACTGCCGCTTAAGCGCCTCAATCTTGGCATCAGCATCCTCTCCCTTGGCACCGAAATAGAACTTGATTTTCGGCTCGGTACCTGATGGACGCACTGACACTACGTCACCGTCTTTATCGAAGAATTGAACCACATTTGATGACGGTTGCCCAGTCTTTTCTGGTTCCAAATAGTCAACGACCTTAACCACTGGAGAGCCGCACAACTCTTTAGGAGGATTTGACCGAAGATCTACCATCATCTGCTGGATCTCCCTCGCCCCAGATATTCCCTTACGGACCACGGACACGAGACCTTCCTTACGGTAACCAAATTCCTTATAAATATTCTGAAGTAACTGATACAAAGTCAATCCCTGCTCAGCCGCCCATGCGGCGCACTCTGCCACCATCATAGAACTAACCTGCGCGTCCTTATCACGCACGAACTGCCCAACATTAAAGCCGTAACTTTCTTCACCTCCGCACACAAATTCTTCCCCAAGTTGCTCACGGCGCTTAACAACCTCTGCAATGTACTTGAATCCAGTAAGGACGTTATATACCGGAACTCCGAACTTCGCGCAAATTTCGCTTATCAACTCGGTAGTAACAATGGTTTTAACCACATACTTCCCTTTTCCGAGAGTTCCAAGATCAGCTCTTCGGCGTAGAATATAGTAAGTAAGAATCGAAGCTGTCTGGTTACCATTAAGGAGAACTATCTTTCCTTCATTGTCACGAACCGCAATCCCAAGTCTATCCGCATCTGGATCCGTGCCCATCACAAGATCAGCACCAGTCTTATCCGCTATATCAATAGCCATCTTTAGGGCAGCTGGTTCTTCCGGGTTTGGTGAAATTACTGTTGGGAAGTTTCCGTCCGAAACATCCTGGTCCGGAACATGAATAATATTCTTAAACCCAAGTCGTCCAAGTATTTCAGGGACAAGACGCACTCCACATCCATGAAGAGGTGTATAAACGATTTTCAGATCAGAATGCTTGGCACATAGCTCTTTGCTTAGACTAAGAGAAAGAAGGTCACGAAGATAACATTCATCCACATCAGCTCCCATAGTCAATATTTCCCCACAACGTAGTCCAGACTCGAACTTCACCATAGACGGATCCGTTATCTTAGCCACTTCTGCCACAATCTCCTTATCCACCGGAGCAGTCACCTGCCCTCCATCAGACCAGCTGACTTTATATCCATTATACTCCTTAGGGTTATGGGAAGCCGTTATCATTATTCCAGCAACAGCCCCCTTTAGCCTTACAGCATAACTCATCTCCGGCGTGGGCCTGATATTATCAAAAATATAGACATTGATTCCATTTGCAGACAATACGTCAGCCGCTATACGGGCAAACTCCTTACTATTATTCCTGGAATCATAGGAGATACAGACCTTTAAATCATCCCCCTCACAGTGCGACAAAATATAATTGGCGAGTCCTTGCGTGGCCATCCCCACCGTGTATTTGTTCATCCTATTGGTCCCGACTCCCATTATACCTCTCAGGCCTCCGGTTCCAAACTCCAAATTCTTATAGAATGCATCTTCAAATCCGGCTGGATCCGTATTGCGAAGCTGAATCACTTGCATCTTTGTCTTCTGGTCGAAATCTCCATCCAACCAGCTCTGGGCTTTCAATTCAAAATCTTTCATTGGTAGAATGTTTTAGTATACAATCAACTGATAAATATAGCTCTTTATACAAAGAAAACCAAGAATTTCATCGAAAAGTATGGCTTAATATTCTTATATTTGTCTTTGGCATGAAGAAACAAAAAAAAAGTTTTTCCATTCTTCTTGAAGAATCGAAGGATGAAGCAAGGCGCAAAATCATGAGGAAGATTCCTTCATGGAATGGTATTGAAGGCATAGAATTGCCGTCTTCCCTCTCCATTGAGCAATGTTCGTCAGAAGCCACAGCCATCTTCAAGGCATCATTGGCAAAGGAAATTCTCAAGGGAAAGCCTGTTATCTGTGACCTCACTTGCGGGCTAGGCGCAGACAGTTGGGCCTTTTCAAGAATCGCAAGACAAGTCATATCTTACGAGCGCTCCGACACGCTCTCATCAGCAACAAGAAGTAATTTCGCGAAACTTGGCATTTCAAACGTGGAATTACGATGCGAAGAAGTTTCCATCAGCACCGTCTTTCCCGAATGCGACATGTTCTATGCGGACCCGGCACGACGCGACGGGCTTGGAAAGAAAGTATTTCTTCTCGAGGACTGCACACCGGACATAACACTCTTACTTCCAGTTCTTTTCACCAGGGCCAAAACAATTATGCTCAAGCTCTCCCCCATGGCAGATCTAACCATGCTCACCTCAAGACTTGGCCCCATCATTAGGGAAATGCACATCGTGTCAGTAAAGTCAGAAGTTAAGGAACTTCTGTGCATATTAAGTTCGTGCACTGCCGACGAGCCAAACGCCGAAAGCACCGACAAGCCGACCATTTTCGCCACAGACCTTGATGAGAATGGATCGGACTTAGGGACGTTCCGTTTCTCACCGCACGAAGAGGCTATTTCTCGTATAAACATCTGCCATACACCTCATCCTGGAGACATACTCCTTGAGCCCAAAGCTGCAATCATGAAGACCGGAGCATTCAAGTTGCTATGCCAAAGGTTTGGCATCGGCAAAATAGCACCAACCACCCATCTTTATATTGCCCCAGCCGGACAACCCACAGAAGAGTTCCTGCCTTTTTTCAAGATCTTCGTCATAAGCGAAATACGAGAATTCTGCGGACGCACCATCAAGGAACTCGGGGAGACATACCCTCATGCTGAAGTAAGCGCCAAAAACCTTCCTCTTTCCAGTGAAGAATTGCAACGGAAACTTAACTCGAAAGGCGGAGGTCCATATCACATATTTGGGTGCAGCGCGCCATCAACCAGACTCCTTATAGTCACCCGGAAACCTTAGGGCACTTTAAATGACAAATATGTAAAGGGTGGCGCAATGTGCGCGGAAGACTATCTATCCTCAAGTAGATGTCTTGACCAGAAGAGATGATCCGCCTCGGCGGAATGGCGACCTTGAGCACCACGGTATCCGTGCATTCCATCTGGATATATCATCAATTCAAACTGGATTCCAGCTTTTTGAAGAGCATCCACCAGCAGAAGCGTGTTCTGAAAATGCACATTATCATCACCAGTACCATGAGTGAGTTTCAGCGCCCCAGGATTCTTTATTTCAGGAACATAACTCAGCACAGAGGCAATATTATAGCCATCCGGATTAGCCTGCGGAGTATCCATAAAACGCTCCGTATAATGCGAATCATAAAGGCGCCAGTCATACACTCCCCCGCCAGCAATTCCACAGCAGAAATACTCCGGATAACGGAGCACAAGCATAGCGGTAGTGGTACCTCCAAAGGAGAATCCCTCAACCCCTATCTTTGAACCATCGACATAAGGCAAGGACCTCAGCCACTTAGCCCACGAGATATAGTCTCCAAGCTCCACCACAGTCATACGCCCGAATGCTTCATCCATACCTTTACGCCCATTCTCACCAGAAGAACGAGGGTCAGTGACAATATAAATAATACCATTGTGGTAGCACCAGTCATCAGAAGCATCACGATCCCCCCACCTATCTCTCACATATGGAGTGCCAGGGCCACCATAAAGCTGCATAACCACTGGATACTTCTTATCCGGGTCAAAGTTTTCCGGGAGCGACATCAATGCATATAGGTCATACCCATCATTTTCTATCTTGACGATCTTCGGAAGAGGGTGGCCTTCAAGCAGGGAAGGATTCTCATCCTCAATCCACTTCTGAACGAACTTATCCATACGTCCCTCAACTTTACGAGCCGGCTTGCTTGAAGTCGAAAGAGAAGCGGTAAAAGTTCTTTCATCATCAGAGATTTTCAATCCAGACAGATTATACTCAGGATCAGTAAGTGCAGTAATACGTCCTTTACGGTCGAGCTTATATAAAGAAGTATGAAGCCTCGAATCCCTCTTGGCGGTAAACCACACATTCCCTTTCTTCTCATCCACCTTCACAAGGCTAATATCCCAATTCTCACCAGACGAGAGTCTTTTCAAAGTTCCATCATACCCAAGAAAATAGATCTGTTCCCACCCAGTCTCGAAATTACGAGCCATATATAAGCCTTTGTCGGAAAATATCATTCCCTCTATCCATTCAACCCACGTAGGATACTCTTCGTGATATACAGAACGCCTGCTTCCGTCGGATACACTGACAGCGTACATATCAAGGACATTCTGCCTACGCGGCTCACGGCTCACATATAGCTCTTTGGAATCAGCTCCCCAGAACGGTGTTCCAAAGTATTGATCCTCGTCTTCAGAAAAATCAGCCCATACTATACTTGCATTACCTGGATTGCTAACATCAGCAATACCGATACGTACAGAAGGGTTAGCCTGACCCGCCTTAGGATACCTCGTCATACGGAGTTCCCCGTTCTGTCCGAAAGGAGAGAAAATGGGGAATACCGATACAGGAGAATTGTCAAAACGATAGAAACCTATTCTCTTAGAATCCGGGCTCCACCAAAATGCCCTATAATTGGAGGATCGTCCGAAGATCTCCTCATAATACACCCAAGAGGCGTAGCCATTCAAGATAACATCACTGCCATCATAAGTAATCCTTGTCTCCACAGAATCAGACACGCTCCTTATCCACAAATCATTATCCCTCGTAAAAGCGCACATTTTTCCATCAGGTGAGACCGTAACATTCCTATCCTGCGCTGCACACAATGACATAGCACAAAGCGAAGTACAAAGTATCAGAAATACCTTCCTCATACGAAACAATTGTCTTTAAAGTTTACAAGATAGACCTGCTTTACCGCACGCGTAAGTGCCGTATACAGCCATTTAAGATCCTCTATTCCATACTGGTCCTGCCAAAAAGGACAATCCACGAACACGCAGTCCCACTGCCCTCCCTGTGACTTATGACAGGTGATGGCATCAGCATATTTCAACTGAAGCGCATTGAAATATTTATCTTCTCGAACAGCATCCCAGATTCTTTTCTTACTTCCCCTATCCGAATAATCGGCACTAACACCTTGATACAAGGCATTCTGCTGCTCGTAACTAAGCGTTGCAGATTCGGACTCCAGTGTATCAAGACAGACCTTTGCATTAACCTCCGCATCATAATCAGGGAAGAAAAGGGTAGCATCAGCAAAGTGCAGCCCATACCTCTCTTCAAATCCGCCAATGCGCACAAGCCGCGCCATGTCTCCATTGGCGATATAATCCAGTCCCTTTACGTTCTCCACAAACTGATAACAATTCTTGACTATCATCAGTTTATCATCCCTTACAAGCCCTTCCTCCTTGAACTGGACCATCGACCGAATACCCATATTATACCGGATCGCCCGCTTATTGGAACGGCATAGAACCATCGTACCATCCTCCCCAAAGCGCGAATATGCATCCGTCAAAGTATCCACCAGCTCTCCACCAGACACCCTTACAATATCATCCACGCCATTAAGATCCATAGGCAACGAATCCATACCAGACTCCGCAGCCCCAGAAGCAATCAGCTCCCGAAGAATAGTGGCATTGCGAAGAATCCCAGATTCCTTCTCCTGACGTACGACAGATGTGAGTTCACAATACCGCACCCCACCGAATCCTTCCATAAAACTACTATTCAGAGCCGGGGAAGAATCAAGTCCGACAGGCGGCAACTGTGCGGAATCCCCCATCATCACAAGGCGACATCCTACACCTGACCTCACGAAATCCACCAGATCTTCAAGAAGATTACCTGTCCCGAATAATGCTCCCTGCTGCCCCTGGGCAGTATCCATACCGATAAGCGACACCTCATCCACCACGAAAAGGGCGTTTTTACTCTTATTGGGTGCGAGCGAAAACTTACCGTACCCGTCATCTCCCACAGACTTCTGCCTGTAAATGTGCTTGTGTATGGTATATGCAGGCCTTTTGGAGATACCAGAAAGAACTTTTGCAGCCCGTCCAGTAGGAGCCAAAAGAACCGACAGAGTCCCCAGTTCCCTCAAGGCAGCAACTACAGAAGCCATCGCGCTCGTCTTTCCAGTACCAGCGTACCCATTGACCACCATAATATCAGCATCATCGCAAGTCATAAAGTCGGCCAATTCTTGAAAAAGCCTGTCCTGACAAATGGTAGGATCAAAGGCAAACTTCTTCAGGAAGCGCTCGTAAAGGAACTCAGAGCGGCCGGTCATTTGCGCCTCCTCCCCACAATCATGCCGACTACAGCAAGCACAGGATAAATTTCGATTCGCCCGAGAAACATATCCATCGAGAATATCAGTTTAGCCCCCACAGTCATGTGATTAAAAGACCCCATTGTTCCCATTGCACCAGTAGCGGGGCCAACATTTCCAAGAGTCGACACGGTACCGGCAACGGAGTTCTCCACATCAATCCCTGTACATATCAGCAAAAACACTGACACCACCACGACAAGTGCGTAAAGTGCTAGATACAGCAGATGAGGAGACACTTCATCGTCCCTAAGTATATGCTTTCCAAGACGCACCTCGTTGACAGAATAAGGGTGAAGGATATTGTTGACATATCTGCCTATAGACTTGAAGAGAATAAGAAGTCTGTCCACTTTAATACCAGAGGAAGTAGAGCCGGAGCAGCCACAGACAATACCCACACACACCAACATAATGGACATCCAGTCAGGCCAAAGGGCATTGTCAAGTATAGCAAATCCCGTAGTAGAAGATATGGCAAGAGTGCTGAAAGTTCCCTTCCAAAAAGCCTCTCCCCAGCCTTCACAGATGCCGTTAAAGCGAAGACCTACGGCAAGGATAAAAGAGACAACTAACACTGAAATCGTGTAAAACTTAAAGATAGGATTCCTCATCGGACGAAGGGATCTGGACACGACTGTCATATACAGCACGCCGAAATGAAGAGACGAAAGATACATGAAAATCATGGTAATAATCTCCACCCAACGTGAGTCAAAAGCAGCGATAGACGCATTTCTGGTGCTAAATCCACCGGTTGCCACCACACTCATTGCATGGCAGATAGCATCAAAAGGGCTCATTCCAGCCAAAATATAGCATAAAAAGGCAGCCGCTGCAATAGCAAGATATACGTAGGCGAAAATATAGACTACCTTATTTGTTCCTGAAGAGTAACCGCTTCTGCTCAAGGACGTAAGTTCCATATTGGTAAGTCTCATCCTCATAGGACTTGACTCCGGAATAATGAGAAGCAAGAACACCACGACTCCCAAACCACCGATGAAATGCGTGGAAGAGCGCCAAAAGAGCAAACTCTTGGGAAGCGCCTCGATATTGTCAAGAATGGTGGACCCACATGTCGTAAACCCACTCACAGACTCGAACCACGCATTCACAAGAGAAAAAGGGCCACCCCACAATGCATAAGGCAACATGCCGAATATAAATGACATGAGCCACGATAGCGTGATAATCACATATCCTTCCTTAAGGCTGATTGCTTCTGACTTACGGACAAAGATAAATGGGAACACGCCAACCAGGAAAGTGATTGTAAACGATATGGCAAGTGCCGCCAAAGCAGAGTCATTGCCCTCAGACATGGACACAAGCACAGACAGAAACATAAAAAGCGCACTCACAAGAAGTGCGTAGCCGATGTTTCTGCTGATTACTTTCCAATTCATTTCCTTATCTCCCTGATACGACGGCGAAGTTGCTGGTTTTCTCCAGCCAGTTCAGAAATACCATCATTGAGTTCTGACAATTGGTCATCCCCTTCAAATCTCACAGAATATTTTTTATCACTGGCACGATATGCATTCAGACCGTCAAGCATCCGGTAAAGCGGATTGACATAAAATGCAAGGATGAAAAACAACAACATAAGCACGAGCAGGAGGCCTACACCTACTGCCACTATTCCTGGAATAATACTTCGATAGAATCCGCGCTCAAAAGTGGCAGAATTCTTCTCCAGATCCTTGTATATTCCATCTGTCAGCCTGTCTATATCTTCTGTAAGTCGGTCAAACCGCGGCTGAAGCCTGTTAAAATACCAGTCTCGCGTATCTAGAAAAGATGTAGAAACCACACCCTCAAGTTCCTTAGACGTCAGCATAAATGCAGCATACGAGTACATCACGGAGTCGGCCATAGGATAGATTCTGTTGGTAGACGGACTCATCCTAAGAGAATCACAATGGGAAGTAAAGTAATCCGCGTCAAACTCAGGCAGTTCAGCCTCCTCCTCTTCCCCAATAGACTCAAGAATCTGAAGATTGTACTGGTTGGTCATATCAGAAAGCCTATTGGCCACATTTATGCTACTGATATCATCTGCGATAAGCTCTGATACATAATTGCTCATGCTCCGATACTCAAGCACTGAAATCGTGGATGACACCAAGAGTATTGCTGCTATGGACAGAAGGCTCAACACCAGCTTGGAGCGCATGGACAACTTGGCAGATTTGAGCCTTTTAAAGAACTTCCCCAAAAACATTACTTAATTCTTTCGCAAATAATTCGCAAATATATAAAAATTTTTATATTTTTGCAGAATAATAAATTACATATATGACACAATCCTTTCTCAGTGATACTACAGGCAAGAATGCCAGCGTCAAGAGAGAAATTCTCAGGCTCTGCATCATCCACAACAACTACAGCATCGCGGATTTCAGCCGAGCTCTTGGAATCAGTGTACCAACAATAACTAAACTAATCGGAGAACTTATAGACGACAACTTCATTCAGGATGAAGGAAAAGTCGGTACTTCAGGAGGCAGAAGGCCAAGTGTATACGGTCTCAATCCTCAAGCCGGATATTTTGTAGGCGTAGATATTGCACGACACCATTTCCATATTGCCATAAGCGATTTCAAGGGTGAAACAGTCAATTTCATCCAAGACATTGAGTTCGTCCTTGAAGCCAGCGAACTTTCTTTTAGAACCATCTGCCGCATGGTTAAGGACGAAGTCACCAAGTGCGGCGTGCCTTGGACTAAGGTTCTCGGTGTAGGCGTAAGCCTTTCTGGAAGGGTAAATCCAGAGAAAGGTTATAGTCTTACCTATTTCGTAAGTGACGATATACCCCTGAAGAGCATATTCCAGAAAGAATTCAATGTTCCTGTCACCATAGAAAATGACTCAAGGGCCATGGCTTACGGTGAATATATGACCCTCGGACACAAAGCCGACAAGAATATGATTTTCATCAATATCAGCTGGGGGCTCGGCATGGGTATCATTGCTGACGGAAGGCTTTATTATGGCAAGTCTGGCTATTCCGGAGAACTCGGGCACTTCCCTGCCCTGAACAATGACATCATCTGCCGTTGCGGAAAGGTGGGCTGTCTTGAGACAGGTGCCTCTGGATCCGCATTGCATAGAATGATGGTAGAGAAACTGAAAAACGGTCACTCATCCTCTCTGTTGAACATATACCAAAGGAAAGGGGATATTGAACTTGATGAAATCCTCAAAGCAGTTGAAGAGGGAGATGTGTTGGCAATAGACTGTATCGGAAAGGTGGGAGACATTCTCGGACGAGGCATATCAGGAGTACTAAACATCTTCAACCCGGGCCTAGTGGTAATCGGAGGACGGCTGATAGTAGGAAAAGACTATCTTCTACTGCCTATCAAGACAGCAGTCAATAGGCTGTCCCTCTCCAAGGTTTCTTCAGACACATCCATAGTCCTATCCACGCTCGACCGCAAGGCAGCATCTGTAGGTGATTGTCTTCTTTCAAGAGACAAGGTGCTTGGACTCTTGTAACCTATGCCGTCATTTCTTCAGATAGAAAATATTTCGAAATCCTATGGTCCGAAGATTCTCTTCGAGCACATAGGATTCAATGTGAATGAGGGGGACAAAATTGCTCTAATCGCCCCCAACGGAACCGGGAAAACATCACTTCTGAGAATACTTGCCGGAAAGGACAAGTCCGACTCGGGAGGGAGGATTCTGTTCCTAAAGGACATACGTATCGCCTTTCTAGAGCAGGAATACGACTGCGACCCGAAGAATGGCATACTTGACCAGATACTTCTCAATAGCCGCGATCTTACCCATAATTTCGATGAAGAACGTATGGCTGAATTTACCCAGAAAGCCAAAGAGTTCCTGGGCAACTTCGGGCTCCACGATTTGACACGCAAAATGGGAGAGCTCTCCGGGGGTGAAGTCAAAAGGGTCGCACTCAGCCAGATGCTGGCTTCGCAGGCGGAGTTTCTGATTATGGACGAGCCTACCAACCATCTTGATATCGAAGCCATAGAGTATCTGGAGTCTTATCTAAAACGTAGTAGGTGCACTCTTCTGATGGTTACCCACGATAGATATTTCCTGGACAGAGTCTGCAATATAGTGATGGAACTCGATCACGGAGCAGTATACACATACAAGGGCGATTATCAGAACTATCTTGAGAAGCGTGATGAAAGGATAAGCAGTTACAATGCGCAGACCGACAAGGTAAGAAATATTCTCAGACGCGAGCTTGAGTGGATTCATGCCACTCCTTGCGCGAGAAGCGGTAAGGCAAAATATCGCATCAACGCTTTTCACGAACTCTCAGAAAGAGCGTCACAGACCTACACCACTAAGCAGATGACCATGGAAGGTGTGGGAGAGGCATCACGTCTCGGCTCCAAGATAATCAACTGCAAAGACGTCTCCTACTTCTGGGAAGGAGGCTGTCTGCTGAAAGAATTCAGCTATAATTTTCAGAGATTCGACAAGGTAGGAATCGTAGGCCGTAATGGCGTCGGAAAGTCCACATTCCTCGATCTTCTAACAGGCGTACTTCAGCCATCGTCAGGTGTCATAGAAAGAGGAGAGTCCCTCGTCATAGGCTACTATAGACAGGAAGGCATGGACTTTACCGGGGACGACACGGTCCTTGACATAGTAGGAGACACAAGGCTTTTGGGAAGATTTCTCTTTCCGCATGATATGCTCAACACAAGAGTATCTCGGCTTTCCGGTGGAGAGAAAAGGAGACTTTATCTTCTCACTATCCTCATGAAGAACCCCAACCTCCTAATTCTTGACGAACCGACCAATGACCTTGATATCGTGACCCTCAATATCCTTGAGGAATACCTCAAGGAATACGGCGGTTCTCTCATAATCGTAAGTCACGACCGCCATTTTCTGGACAGAGTGGTAGACCATCTACTGGTTTTCTGCGGAGAGGGCATAGTCAAGGACTTCATAGGCTCGTTCAGCGAATACCGCTCATATATGCGGGACTATGAGTCAGCTAAGAAAAAAGATTCAATTGCTTCCATCAAGCCACAATCTTCTGCTAAGCCAGAGAAAAAGGCTGAGGATAAGCCTCGCAAACTAAGTTTTAACCAGAAACGCGAGCTCGAATCCATAGAATCAAGACTTCCGGAGCTCGAAGAGAAGAAGGCAGCCATAGAAAAAGACATGAATAGCGGGGCTCTGCCATACGACAAGCTCAAAGAGGCAGCGGAACTATTCAAGCAGGTAAGTAACGAAATAGACGAACTGGAAACCCGTTGGTTGGAACTCCAGAACTAGAAATACAAGATATGTACGACAAGCAAAAAGGATTATATATTGCACACGGGCCACAAGGTCCGATATGTATCAACGGACGCATGGCTAACAGACACGGTCTTATCGCAGGTGCTACCGGAACAGGAAAAACAGTATCCCTCCAAGTACTTGCAGAAACTTTCAGCCAGGCTGGCGTGCCATGCTTCATGGCTGACATGAAGGGCGACCTATCCGGCATCAGCCAAAGCGGAAAAATGACTGGCTTTATAGAAAAACGGTGCGCGGAATTCGGCATCGCGAGTCCTCAGTTTGCGGGCTGCCCAACCAGATTCTACGATGTATTCGGAGAGCAGGGACATCCCATGCGCACCACCATTTCCGAAATGGGGCCTCAGCTGTTAAGCCGTCTCATGGGTCTTAACGACGTTCAGTCAGGGGTAATGGATATAGTGTTCAGGGTGGCTGATGACAAGGGATTGCTTCTGCTGGACCTCAAAGACCTCCGCGCTATGCTAAGCCATGTAGGGGAAAACAGTTCAGAATACGGAAAGATCTACGGAAGCGTATCCGCAGCCAGCATAGGAGCCATCCAGAGGGCACTTCTTTCACTCGAGAACGAAGGCGCTGATAAATTCTTCGGAGAGCCTGCATTTGAAATCGAGGATCTCTTCGACACCATCGATGGTAAAGGTGTCATGAGTGTACTTGCCGCAGACAAGTTGATGCTCAATCCCAAACTCTACTCCACTTTCCTTCTATGGCTTCTTTCTGAGATATACGAAAGGCTTGATGAGGTCGGAGATCAGGAACATCCTCGCCTTGTATTCTTCTTTGACGAAGCCCACACGCTATTCACTGACACGGCGCCAGCACTTGTCGCAAAGATCGAGCAGGTGATACGCCTTATCAGAAGCAAGGGAGTGGGAGTATATTTCATCACACAGAATCCGACTGATATTCCAGACTCAATACTTGGACAGCTTGGCAACCGCATACAGCATGCGCTTAGAGCCTATACGCCGAAAGACCAGAAAGCAGTACGGGCAGCAGCAGAGACATTCCGCGCCAACCCATCTTTCAAGACGGAAGATGCCATCATGAACCTTGGCACAGGAGAAGCCCTCGTCAGTTTCCTTGAGGGGAACGGCGCACCGGCTGTAGTGGAACGTGCGAAAATCGTGTTCCCGCTTAGCCAGATTGGAGCCATCACTGCAGGACAGCGGCTTGACATCATGAATGCAAGTTCAGTAAAAGGGAAATACGAACAGTCTATCGACAGGGAATCCGCCTTTGAGATCCTTCTTCAGGATAGCGAGCGCAGGGCAGCGGAACAACAAGCATTATCAGAGCAGAAGGCAGTACGGCAAGAAAAAGGAGGCGTAAGGGGAAGCACTCTCGGAAAGATAGGTGGAGCCGTACTCACGGCTGCTGCCACAGCGGCTATATCAAGCGTATCCCGAAGCGTCGGTACAGCTACCGCCAATGCTGTCACAGGCAAAAAGAGCAAGACAACTACAGGAAAAGCGATAGCTGGAAAGGCTATCAACAATGCCACCTCAAGCGCTCTACGGACACTCACACGAAGCATCTTGGGCAATCTGATCAAGTAACTCATTGAAATGAGAAAATCAACATTATATGCGATTATGGCAGCCGCTCTCTCTGTCATCATCGGTGCATCTTCATGCGGAAATAGGAAAGCGGATGCAGCAGCCGAAAAAGAAGAAGAGCAGATACCAGCCATCGGATTCCGATTCAGCCATCTTGAAGTGGATAGTACAAGCCTCAGAAGTGGGGAGACTTTCTCCACACTCATGTCAAGGCTTGGTCTCGGTGCACAAGACTCATATAGACTCACCACGCTATGCGACACCGTCCTTGACTTACGCAAGCTCAAGGCAGGTAATCAAGTACGAGCCTACTACGATACTCTCGGCGGAACTCATACACTGCAATATGTTGTCTATGAGCAGGATATGGTAAAGTCTACGGTATTCAGATGCGTTGACACGCTTGACGTATGGAACTATAGCAAGCCTGTAGAAAAACAAAGACGACTCGCCGATGTCACTATAAATTCTTCGCTATGGAACGATATGATATCGGCTGGAGCCAGTCCAAACCTCATAATGAATCTCGCTGACATATATCAGTGGAGCATCAATTTCTTCACCCTCCAGCAGGGAGACAGGTTCAGAATCATCTATGACCAGAGTGTCTGTGACGGTGAGGTTGTCTCCATCGATACCGTTCGCTTCAGTCTTTTCAATGGCAAAGACGGAAAGGAGGTGGCTGCCGTACTATTCAATACAGGAGAAGGCTCAAGTAGGACTTACTGGGATAAAGGCGGAGTTAGCCTCAAACGAATGTTCCTTAAAGCCCCTCTTAAATATAACCGCATCAGCAGCCGATTCTCCTATAGCCGTAAACATCCTGTCACAGGGAAAGTCAAAGCCCATACCGCTGTTGACTATGCAGCACCTACGGGCACTGAAGTTCAAGCCATAGGAGACGGAGTTGTCACCAAATGCGGATGGGACGGGACAGGCGGAGGCAACCGCATCAAGATCAAGCATATGCGCGGCTACGAAAGTTCATACATGCACCTTTCCAAATTTGCAAAAGGAATCAAGGTCGGCACACGAGTATCTCAAGGTCAGGTCATAGGGTACGTTGGCGCGACTGGCACTGCCACAGGCCCTCATCTTGACTTCAGAATCTGGGAAAACGGGAAACCTATTGACCCACTTTCACTCAACTCCCCAGCATCCGAACCTCTAAACAAGAAGTATCTTCAGGACTTCAACGCACTTTACGATAGATATATGCGCGAGGTGGGAGCAAACGGTAGCCAGAAAGAAGAGATGGCTGACACAACCGCCACTCCAGCCAAATAGATTAAAATCCGATGAATATTGAGCCCATCGCATATTTCCATTCACCTATAGAAGGCAAGTTTGGCCTTCCACGACAGTCTGGACTTGCTGAAAGTCTGCATGGCGAAATCGTACTTATAGAGAAATACAGACAAGAGGAAGCTCTGCGAGGGCTCGAAGGATTCGATTATATATGGTTAATATGGGGATTCCACCTCAACCGAGAGGATTCATCCCACGACAAACTGACAGTAAGGCCTCCGAGACTTGGTGGAAATGAACGTATAGGAGTATTCGCATCACGCTCTCCGTATCGTCCTAATCCAATTGGACTCAGTTCCGTAAAAATCGAAAGAATTATTCCCCAAAAGGGGATAATAGAAGTCCTCGGGGCAGACATCGCTAATGGCACGCCTATATACGACATCAAGCCATATATAGAATACGCCGACTCCCACTCAGGGATTCGTAGCGGATTTACAGACACCAGAGAATGGAAGAGTCTAAATATTTATTTTGAATGCAAGATACCCGAGAGACTTTCACATGAAGACCTCTCAGCGCTCGAATGTATATTGTCCCAAAACCCCAAGCCTCAATATCAGCACGACCCCAACCGGATCTATCACATAGTCTTCAATGGAATAGACTTTCACTTTACTGTAGATGGGGATAGCGCCATAGTAGTCGGAACATCAGAACCGTCGCCTGCTACTTGCAAGAGGTAATGTGGAAGCAGTGCTCCTTCCGCTCGTATTTCACAAGGCAAGCACCTGCTTTTTTCCTATCCCGAAGAACCTCCCCAAGAACCTTAGTGAGTTCGTATGGCTGCATAAAACTGTCCGTTTCAGTCTCACGGTAATACCTGGTATATGTGATATCGAAAGTAGTACCATAGCAGTGGGCAGAGTTGTCGCTGGCATTCGGATTACCACTACGGCGAAGCCTTTTAACATCCTCTTCAGTACGAAGAAGCGATGAAACGACCAGTTTGTAATCCAGAAGGTTCTTGGACTTCAAAGAGTCGCTGAATGCCCGTGCAATGGTCATTAACTCCTCCGATGCACCTTTAGTCAGGAAAGGCATAGAGTACCTCAGATCATCTACCACATAGTATTCATTATCAGAGATTTTAACCAATCCACTGAGTTTTGAAAGTTCATCTCTGGTCTGTGGTACAGAATGAAGGCCTACAACCTTAGCAAGTGATACATGAGCATCATTCAGATCAGCGAAAACCTTAGCATACGACATACGCGGCCCATAGTAGATAACCTCTTTCGCCTCAGATACGCCCGTACCGTCCACATCATCCTCAAGGGATGCCTCCTCTTTGACCGCCGGAGCCTCCTCCGGGACAATAGAATCTTTAACGTCCGTTGCTTCAACCACAGCCTCTGTCTCAGACTTCTCCCCGGTATCTCGCGAGCAGGAATGCCCCACAAGGATACCGAGAAGGAAACCTAAGAAAAAAGGCGTCAAAAGAACTATGAGCCCCTTATAAGCTTTTGTCATCTTCCTATTCGTATTTCAAGATTGGCTGACGTGCAGCCTTAGTCTCATCAGGTCTTCCAATAGGCGTAGATACCGGCGCTGAATGAAGAAGTTCAGGATTGGTCCTGGCTTCTTCAGCGATTTTTCTCATTACCGCAATAAACGCATCCAAAGTCTCAATGGACTCTGTCTCCGTAGGTTCTATCATAATAGCCTGGTGGAATAGAAGAGGGAAATAGATAGTCGGAGCGTGGAACCCGTAATCAAGCAACCGCTTGGCCACATCAAGCGTGCTTACGCCATTAGGCTCAAGCAATCCGTCGAATACAAACTCGTGTTTGCATACCGTAGGAATAGGCAGCTTATAGCAGTCTTTAAGAGACTCCTTGATATAGTTTGCGCCGAGCGTAGCAAGTTTACCTGCCATCTTCACATTCTCTTTTCCCAGCATCAGAATGTAGGCATAAGCCCGGAGCATCACCCCGAAATTGCCATGGAATCCGCTCACCTTAGGGATGTTGAGAAGCGGTACAAGCTTTTCTGCCACGCCAACCGGGCCGCTGCCCGGACCACCTCCACCATGAGGCGTGGAGAACGTCTTATGGAGATTGAGATGCATGATATCGAATCCCATATCCCCTGGACGCACTACTCCAAGAAGAGGATTCATATTGGCTCCGTCATAATAGAGAAGTCCTCCGCACTCGTGGATAAGCGCGGCAATCTCCCGGATCTCATGCTCGAAAAGCCCAAGTGTATTGGGATTAGTCATCATGATACCGGCAATATCTGGTCCTAGAAGCGGCCTAAGTGAATCCACATCCACAAGCCCGTTCTCCTTTGACTTAACCACTACTATCTCCAATCCGCAGACCGCAGCCGAAGCCGGATTCGTACCATGCGCACTATCCGGAACAATCACCTTGGTGCGAGCAAGGTCTCCCCTACTGAAGTGGTACTCTCGCATGAGCATCAGACCAGTAAGTTCACCATGAGCCCCGGCGCAAGGAAGGAACGTGAAGTGTTTCATGCCTGTAATGGCAGCAAGCGACTTGTCAAGACCTTCCACCACGGCCTTTGCCCCCTTCACGGTACCATCTGGCTGAAGAGGATGAAGCCCAGCGAACCCGGGCATAGCTGCCACCTCCTCATTGATTTTCGGGTTGTATTTCATCGTGCAGGAACCGAGAGGATAAAACCCGGTATCCACACCGAAATTCATCTGGCTGAGGTTGGTATAATGACGTACCACGTCAGGTTCACTTACCTCAGGCAGGTCAAGTGGGGACTGTCTCCAGACTTTCCCTTCCCGAGGAAGTTTTCCGCTCGCATGAGGAAGGGAGTACCCAATCCGTCCCTTCTTGGAAACCTCAAATATGAGTTTGTCGTAGTATTTCATCTTCAGAGCGCTTTAACTATTTCCACTATTTTGTCAAGTTCTTCTTTAGGGTGCTTCTCTGTCACACAGAAAGTCACATACCCCTCTTCCGTCTGAAGACCAGCGAAAAATCCTGCATCCAGAAATGATTTCTGCATTTTCTCCACATCACAGAGCGGCTTCAGGACAAACTCCTTAAGAAACTCCCCATCATTAACCTCGTCGAATTTTCCTGTAGAAAGAAGTCTATCATGAAGATAATGTGCTCCCTCATAACTCAGCTCATTGACCTGTCGCATACCCTGAGGTCCCATAAGTGAAAGATAGACGGTACACCACAGAGCCATAAGTGACTGGTTAGAGCAGATGTTAGAAGTCGCTTTCTCTCGACGGATATGCTGCTCCCTTGCCTGCAGGGTAAGTACATAGCAACGCTTCCCAGAAGCATCCTCCGTCTGGCCGACCACACGACCTGGAAGTTTACGCATATATGCTTCACGGCATGCCATGAATCCCACATAAGGGCCTCCATAACAAAGAGGAATACCAAGACTCTGGCCGTCACCCACCGCTATATCAGCGCCCCATTCGGCAGGAGTTCTCACCACAGCGAGGGTAGAAGGATCGCAGTACATCACAAGAAGCGCACCTTGCGAATGTACGAGATCAGCAAGACCGTCATGACACTCTATAACCCCATACCTATTGATAGAAGGGACTATTACACCTGCAAGATCCAGCACTCCTTCCGCTACATCCTCCGCAATGCTGTCAGACACTACGACATTCACGCCAGAATACTTAGCGTAAGTTTTTATGACATCTATCACATGAGGAAGAAGAGTAGCCGCCACTATCACAGATTTCTTTTTCTTAGTGCTTGCCACACACATCCTCACGGCTTCCGCAGCCGTAGTAGGACCATCATACATAGAAGCATTGGAAATGTCCATTCCTGTAAGACGGCAAATCATGGACTGCCACTCGAAAATATACCTCAAAGTACCCTGTGAAATTTCACACTGATACGGAGTATATGCAGTAAGAAACTCACTCCTCGAAGTAATATAAGGAATTACGGAAGGCACATAATGGTCATAAGCGCCCTGCCCTACCAGCACCTTAAGCCTACTGTTCTTAGAGGCAAGGGACTCGAAAAAATCCCTGACCTGCTGTTCGCTCATGGCCCCCGGAAGATCATATTCTCCCTTGTAGAGACATTCTGACGGAACATCGGAATAGAGGTCATCCAGAGAAGACACCCCTATTCTATCGAGCATCGCGCGAATATCTTCTTCCGTCTGTGGAAAATAGCAGAAATTAGACATGCCCGGATATTTATTTCGCGATGTCAGCATATGCGCCAGAACTCAAAAGAGAGTCAAGCTCTGACTTGTCTGACATTTCAATTTTTATAATCCATGCCCTATAGGCATCTTCGTTGATAAGTTCAGGCTTGTCCTCAAGCTCGTCATTACGGGCAATCACTTTCCCGGATACAGGAGTAATGAGTTCACTTGAGGTCTTCACACTCTCAAGCGCACCAAACTCGTCACCAGCACTGAATTCATCGTCAATGTCCGGCATATCCACATAGGTAATATCGCCCATCTCACTCTGCGCGAAATCAGAAACACCAATAATAGCCACGTTTCCGTCCACTTTCACCCATTCGTGCGACTCGCTGTAAAGGAGTCCGTCTACAATTTTACTCATACTTCCAATGTTTATTTCTTATACCTTGTCTGATAGAATCTTTTCTTAACTACGATACCGGGGAACACACGTTTGCGAATCCTGACCATGAGTCCAGTACCCAGTGCAGCATGTGCAGAATCCACAAGCGCGAAGCATAGGCTCTTATTCAAAGATATCGAATGATACCCTGTAGTCACCACACCGACCTGCACGCCATCTTCTGTCTCTACCGGATACCCGGCGCGCGGAACAGCGTTATCATTTAGCTCAATACCCACTATCTTTTTAGACACCCCGTTTGTCTTCTGTGCCAAAACGGCATCCTTACCTATGAACTCCGGCTTATCTAATTTGCAGAACATGCTCAGACCAGCCATCACAGGAGAAATCTCCGCACTAAGTTCATCTCCATAAAGCGGAAGACCAGCCTCAAAACGAAGGGTATCCCTGCATCCAAGCCCACACGGCTTAACACCAGAGGCAATCAGCGCATCCCAATACTTCACAGTCTGATCTACGGAAGCATATATTTCAAAGCCATCTTCTCCAGTATACCCAGTACGGCTTAAAATCACCCTATGACCATCTACCTGCTCATCCATGAACTCATAGAACTCGAGCCGGGAAGCATCCTTGAGGCCAAGAACGTCCGTCACAGCCTTCTCCGATGAAGGGCCCTGCACGGCTATCTGCCCCCATTTATCTGAAGCATTGTCCAGTGTCACCTCGTACCCTTCTGCATTTTTCTTCATCCAATCGAAATCTTTCTCGATATTAGCAGCATTGACTACGAGAAGGAAATGATCCTTAGCAAACTCCTTGTACACAAGTAGGTCATCCACTGTACCTCCGTCAGGATAGAGCATCATGCCGTAGAGAATCTTGCCGTCCGACATCCCGCGGACATCGTTGGTAAAGATGTGATTGACGAAAGCCTCGGCATCCTTTCCGGATACGAATACCTCACCCATGTGAGAGACATCAAACACCCCCACATCTTCACGTACTGCCTTATGCTCGTCAATGATACCGCTATACTGAATCGGCATATCAAAACCGGCAAAAGGGCTCATCCGTGCACCCAGCGCCACGTGCCGGTCATGCAGACAAGTCTTTTTCAACTGATTATCCATATTGTTCAGTTATTTTTTTAGGATTTCCAAATCTTTCTTAAGAAGCATCTTAGAATCCATCATATTCACTTTCTGGAACAAGCGAATCTGGTTGGCAAGGGAAAGATGCACCTTATCTTCGTGCTTACCCTTTCTCCACCATTTATAGAAGCCAAGAGGATCATTTTCAAAAGGAATGCTAGCAAGGATCCCATTACTATAGCCAGGGTAATCTATCACGAGTTTCAGCCCCATAAAGCGCTTATAATACTCAGGATCAGCACGACGAAGTTTACTTACAAGCGGATTTAAAACTTCAAAAACATCCACCTGCAGCACTTTATCCTTTACAATAAGTTTATGAATCCTAACAGGATCCACATTCAGCCACACACCAAGTTTGAGTGTTCTGGGACCTTCTTCAGTATCAAGGGTCAACTCATCCATCGAATAGTAGACCTTGTCTGAATCTAATGCAAATTGTTCTTCTACGGGCATTCCTTTATTGATTTGAACAAATATAACACTTTTTTACGATTTGAAATCCTTTCGTGTCATAATATATCCAACAAAACCGTCTTCACACTCACTCTGGCCACAATTTTGAAGTATTTTTTATAACTTCGTAACCATGATAATTGTCGAATCGCCATATACATCATCGTCAAAATGAGGACCGAGTTCACACGAGACATAATCATCACAGACTTCTCGCATATTGAAGAAACCAACTGCTACTGCTCCCCACAAAGTGCGGAAACAATAAGGCAGAAGATACTTTCCTTTCCGATAAACGCGATTCATTTCATCGGGACAGGAGACTATCATTATCAAACTCTATTCTGGCTAGAAAGGCTCACGGAGCCATTTTCCCTTGTGCTAATTGACAACCATCCGGACGACCAGCAGAGCGCATTCACAGAAGAGCTTCTCAGCTGCGGAGGCTGGGTCGAGCAGGCAAGAAAGCTGCCGCTATGCAAACGGACGGTATGGATTAGGGAAGCAAGCGACTATTGCCACCTTACGAGTTCGCCTGAAAGCATAAAAAATCCCGGATCCATTTCTGAAGTCGGGATGCATACTATCTATCTGTCCGTAGACATTGACGTGCTATCGCAAGAATATGCCCACACAGACTGGAGCCAAGGGGAAATGACTCTTGAAGAACTACTTACGCTTTGCCGACGGTTAAGTGAAGAATTCAAAATTCTCGGTGCTGATATATGCGGAGGCCTTACTGAAGACAAGGGAGGCACCGATGCGGATTTCGCACTTAACCAGAGAACGATTCGCGCCATTGCTGACGCTATTTTATAGCATTAGGCGATTTGTAGCGGATATTAACACCATAGTCCGTAACGACGGTATTGAGGCCCAACATCCCACCTTCACTCTTTCCTGTACGAGTGCCTGCAAGAACTTCTTCCGCCATCTTATTGAGGTCTTTTACTCTCTGGAGAGTCTCCAGATTGTCCCCATGGTAATGGCCTGGATACATCTTCTCTATACCATATTTCTCCATATATCTTGCTATTCTGGATGTAGTACAGATAAGAGTAGAAAAGTTAGTGGTAAGAAGAAGATTTGTAGAGCCAAACGCATCTCCACTGAATCCGTAATGAGCCTCTTTGTCAAAGAATGTGGTAGAACCCGGAGTGTGCCCAGGTGTAAAGATTACTTCAATCTCTCTTCCTCCAAGATCAATCACCTGACCATCAGAAAGATATTTAATGATGCCCTTATAGTCTTTCATCATAGACGGAACATTAACCATGTCTGCTGCATTTATCCATATCTCGTCAAAGAGATTTACAGCAGAGCCAGTATGATCCGGGTGGACATGAGTAGCAGCAAGCATGACCGGCTTAGAAGTGATTCCGGAAACAATTTTATCAAGATTAGGAATCTCAGTACCAGCATCTATAAGCAGAGCCCGATGGTTTCCTTCAACAAGGTATACAGATTCATTGTAGCATAGATGACCATTTCCTTCCCATGTATGTTCGTCGATCTGACGAAAAACGACATTGCTGTCACGATATACTACCGTTTCAGAATAAAGACTATTCTCTTCTAGCTGAGAGTCTGACCCTACGGATAAAATATCGGCACGGTGATTGCAGGCAGAAATGCTTACTACGGCAAGAGCCGTCATGATGATTGGATAATAACGCATATTGGTTTTGACTATTAGTTTTCGCAAAATTACACATAATCTCATATCTATGCTAAACAAAATCAAATTTTCTTGCGCAGTTTTGGCATCGCTATCACTCGCAACTTTAGCTTTGGCCCAGCCTGGACGCGGAGGTCGCCCAGCGGGACAGATGCCAGTACAAATCAGTTCACCTGTGATCAATCCTGACCACACAGTCACATTCAACTACCGCAGCGACACAGCAAAAGATGTAAAGGTAGATGTCCAATTCGCTGGAAAACATGACATGGTCAAGGGCGAGAACGGCGTATGGTCTCTCACTCTCGGTCCGGCAGCACCTGATATGTATCCATACTGCTTCGTAGTGGATGGCATACAAGTAATGGACCCTCTCAACCCAGATTGGTTCCCTAACGAAGGCTTCAAGAATAGCATCGTTGACATCCGCACCCCAGAGTCTCCGCTCATCCATTCTGCACAGAATGTTCCTCACGGAGCCGTTGATTACATTAACTATTGGTCAGACTCCATCGGCACTTACGGCAACGCCATAGTCTACACCCCACCATTCTATGACAAGAACAAAGACAAAAAATACCCAGTATTCTACCTAATCAGCGGAACTACCGACACCGAAGAAGTTTATTTCAAGGTCGGCAGGGTCAATTTCATCCTTGACAACCTCATCGCACAAGGCAAGGCTGATCCTATGATAGTCGTTCTTCCATACGGCAACCCGTCAAAGTATTTCCCAGAAGGGACAGATTTGCGTTCTAAAGGCGATATGTTCAGCAATGATCTCATTAATGACCTAATGCCTTTCGTAGAGAAGAACTATCGCACAATCAACGATCGCGACCACCGCGCTATAGGAGGATTCTCACGTGGTGGAAACCAGGGACTTTCCAATGGGCTAAGAAACATAGACAAGTTCTCATACCTCTGCTCATATAGTTCTTTTACCACAACAGACCTTCCTATCTATGACGACGCCAAGAAGCTCAACGACAGCCTTCACCTGTTTTGGCTTGGAGTAGGCACAGACGATTTCTTGTACGGCAGTGCAGTAGATTACCTTAAATTCCTGGATAGCAAGGGTATTAACAACGTCAAATATTTCACCCACGATAAGTTCGGGCACACATGGATGAACGCCAAGTGCTTCCTCAACGAGACACTTCCTCTGCTTTTCAAGCCAAATGCCAAGACTCAGTCCATGCAGCTCACCGTGGAGCCAAAGAAAGGCGAGCAGCAGCTTACCCCACAAGTAATGGGAAAACTGTTTGCAAGACCTGTCGTCTCTCCTGAATACAATGCGGACGGAAGCGTCACATTCAGAGTAAGCGCGCCAAACGCCGCTCAGGTTGAGCTCGAATGCCAGATGTTCAACGGGACAAAAGCCATGACCAAAGATGAGCATGGTGTATGGAGCATCACCGTAAAGCCGGACGAACCAGACATCTACCCATACGCATTCGTAATTGACGGCACCAAGATAGCAGACGCAGCCAACATGTACATATTCCCTAACGAAGGATTCAAGTACAGTCTTGCTGACGTGCGCGGACCAGAGCCTGGTATGCAAGACATGCAGGATGTACCTCACGGAAAAGTCAGCTATCGCTACTATCACTCCGAAAATTGCGGTGGCATCGAAAGGCCTATGGTAGTCTACACGCCAGCAGGATACGAGCCTGAAGGCAAGGAGAAACTCCCTGTTCTCTACCTTATCCATGGCATGACTGACACATACGAGACTTGGTTTAAGGTAGGACACGCCAATATCATACTTGACAATCTCATCGCCAAAGGACTCGCCAAAAGAATGATTGTTGTGATGCCTTATGCCAACCCATACATTGAGATGAACGCAAGCGGACAGAACAAGCCATACAACGCCATGGACACAGACCTCATAACTGCCGAAATTATCAAAGAGGTCATACCTTTCGTAGAATCTAATTACAACGTATATACCGATGCCGATCACCGCGCCATTGCCGGATTCTCTCTAGGAGGACGTCAAACGCTTGCTTGCGGCCTCGGCAATACTGACAAGTTCCACTGGGTAGCCGCATACGCACCAGCTATCTTCGGCAACGAGTATGAAACTAACTTCACCAACGGCACATACAACTCCATAAAGGATATAAAGAAGAACCTAAAACTCCTCTGGCTAGGCACAGGAAGCGAAGACTTCCTTATTCAGGCATCCACAGGACTTGATAAGTATCTCACAGACAACAAGGTAAAGCACACATTCTACAACCCAGGCGGTGGGCACACATGGATGAACTGCCGCGACTACCTCGAACTCACAGCCAAGCAACTCTTCAAATAGTTATAAGCACTTGGTATTGATAACAAAAAGGGGCTGACTAAAATCTTAGTCAGCCCCTAAATATTATTCGGGATCAATCTATAAACTACTGCTCAGGAACATAAGCGCAGGTGACATCCCACAAAGAGAAGTCTTCAGAATCAGTCTCAAGAGCCTGAACCTCGCCATTCTTCCAAAGGTAGCCTTTAAAGAGCGTATTGTAATCCTCATCATAGCCTGTCAAAGCAGTTCCAGCGACATACACGTCATCCTCATCTACCGCAAGACCAAGGCCCTGGCACATCTGCACGTCAGACACAAGTTCAGCACCTTCAGCAGTCCAGATGTAAGGATGAATATCGCTATTATCATCCGTCATATTTCCCTCCACAATCCACTTGCCATCCTTTACATAAAGGCCTGTAACCTCAGTTCCGCACACTTCTGTAAAGTACTGCGCCACACCGTCAATCCAAAGTACGCCCCTCCAATTTTCAGATTTTTCCCTCTCTGCACCGGCAGCATATACCTTTCCGCCATCCACATAGATAGCATTAACCTTTGCAAGAGACTTCCCGTCTGTCAGGTTCTGGGCCACACCATTCTTCCAGATGGTAGCAACCCCATAGGAACTATCATCAGCGCTCTGGACATAACCACCGACATAAACATCCTTTCCATCAGAATAAATGCAGTAGGCAAGAGCATCCGTAGTACCATCAGTAAGATACTTGATCTGTCCATCCTCCCACATGATAGCACGTCTGTCATAGCTAGGGGAGTCAAATCCGGCAACATATACCTTTCCCCCACACACAGTAGCAGCAAGCGGAGAAGTAGAATACTTGCCATCGCTAAGTGTGGTCTTGATAGCATTGGCCTCATCACCAACCTTGAAGTTCCACATCACACCCACATTCTGCTGGTATGGATCGTAATACCCATCATCCACAAGGTCTCCAGTAGCCTCGCATCCAACAATATACACATTATCACCGTCTGCATAGACGCCATTGCAGAAAGCATCATAAGTACCATCAGAAAGCCTGGTACGTACACCATCTTTCCATATTGAAGCGTAATAGAAACCCGCACCCGGAACAATCTCCTGACCAACAGCATAAACCACAGCCTTCATTGGCACAACAGGCTCATCTGGCACATTCTCCTTGCCACATGATGCAGCCATCATACAACAAACGGCTGCCGCAAAAAACATTTTTTCTTTCATAACACTATTAATTAACCTATAATAAATCCTATGAGGACCACCTACGCCATCGCGATCAGTATCATCACCTGAGCCACAAGTACGCGCATAAACATAGAGAGAGGGTATACTGTAGCATAATTAAGCGACACATATTGACTTCCGTAGGCATTCTGGGCGAAAGCAAGTACTGGAGGATTGGTAGTACCACCGGCCACAAGTCCACATATCTGGAAGAAATTGAGCTTGAACACATACCTGCCAAGCAATCCGATCACCAGAATAGGAACAATGGTAATAATGGCACCATAGAGAATCCACCACCAACCACCAGCAGTAAGGGAAGAGACGAAAGTACGTCCTGCCCCAAGTCCCACGGCAGCAAGGAAGAATGATATTCCTATCTCACGTATCATCATATTTGCACTCAATGTGGTATAGGTAGTGATGTGTGCTCTAGGCCCAAGGCAGCTGATAAGAATAGCCACAATGAGCGGGCCACCGGCAAGACCAAGCTTTATAGGCTGAGGAATACCTGGAATAGCTATAGGAACGCATCCGAGAACCACACCAAGTGCTATTCCCAGAAATATTGGGAAAAGATTAGGCTTCTCAAGCGCAGCAGCCTTATTGCCAACAAGTTTGGAGAGCGCTTCTATTCCGTCCTTCTCTCCAACTACCTGCAAGTAATCACCTACCTGCACGCGAAGATCAGGAGTAGCCACAAGTTCCACACCCGAACGCACGACCCTTGTCACTGTCACCGTATATTGTCCCTTAAAGAGAATATCGGAGAGTTTCTTACCGGTCAGTGCAGTATTGGTAATACCGAGTCTTTTCACCAGAGGCGCACTCTTATGCCCCTTAATCCAATCATCAAGATGCATAGGCACCTCGGCTCCGAAAACAATTCGAATAGTGTCTACACTCTTTTGGGTGGTCACGATAAGGACTTTGTCTCCCTCATTGAGCACAGTATCATCCCCAGGAACAAACTCTTCGCCGTCACGCATAATCCGCGAAATCACCATCTCGTTCTTGAGGTCATCATTGATTACCTCCTTTATGGTCTTTCCTATGATAGCCGGATTTGTCACGGCACAATGCATACGACGGGCAGCGCTCTCAGCCGCATTGCTCTGTGACTCTATATCACGAGTTTCCTTGTCGAGATCAACTTTAAATACAGCCTTAAAGATAATCAGCAGGGCAAGCACACCTAACACACCCATAGGATATGCCACTGCATAGGCAGAAGCAAGTCTGGAAGCATCAGTACTTGATCCGCCAGAGTCAAGAAGCGTCTGTTGAGCAGCACCAAGTCCAGGAGTATTTGTCACGGCACCGGACATCACGCCTACCATTGTCTGCAGACTTTCACCCGTGACAAGATGAATTCCAAACGCTGTAAGCGCAGACATGAGAACTAGCCCCACTGCAAGAAGATTGAGTTTTACGCCGCCATTCTTAAAGGAAGAAAGAAATCCCGGTCCAACCTGAAGTCCAATGGAATATACGAACAAAATCAGTCCGAAATCCTTCATAAAAGCAAGCACCTTGGCATTCGGGACAAAGCCGAAATGCCCCATAACTATTCCCACAAAAAGAATCCACGTAGAACCTATGGTAATGCCCTTGAAATTAAGCTTCGAGAGCATAAGTCCCAATGTTATAGCTATGGCAAAAAGAAGAATGGAATATGCAGTTCCCGTTACCATACGAAGTCAAATTTCACATCCACAGGGATTCCCTCAAGCATCATGTTGAAAGTATCAGCCTTAAGGTCATCTCCAAGCACATCGTATTTCTCTACAAAACTCTTGGCAGCGTCGTAATTCCCATTACCCTGAAGTTCAAGCACTGAAGCTACAAGAGAAGACACGCCGTCACGGAAAGCATCATAGTTGATGTAGTAGCAGCCATCCTGATGACGAGAATATGCTCCGGCCTCCTTGAGATAGTTGTAGCAGATGATATTGGCACGTCCTACGACTTCCTCATCTCCGAAACGAGCAGAGCGAAGAAGTGCCGTAAGGAATGTGGCATAACTATCCTCCTTAGTCACAATTTCATTTGTCTCAAACTTGGCAATTACACTAGAAGCAAGGAAAGTTCCTGTAGAGAGGGCCTTCACCTCTTCCACCACAGCAGCCAGATTATCAAGAGCCTCATCCACACTGCGCCCGTCAAGAGTAGTCTTAACTCCAAGACCATGAGCCACCTCACGGAAAGCCACATTCCAGAAAAAGGCCTTGTCATTGACGTGCTCACGATCCTTGTCGCTGATTACGAGGTCAGCAGTAGGAACGAGGATACCATTAAACTTGGAAGCGATAACATTCTGCATGAGTATACTGCGAGTACCTTTTTCAGCTTGCACCTTTGTATCGAAAGGAAGACTTATAGCAATATCCTTGATGCCACAATTGGCTGCACCAGCATAGTACAATGCATCTCCAGCATAAATGGTAGATTCTGTACCAGGTACGAATGTCTTGTATTCATCCTTGCACGGAAGGCTCTTCTGGAACTCAGGCATCTGCTCGCTGAACTTGCGGAGTTGTTCGGACCGAGAAAGATTCTTGAGGATGATATAGGCTCCATAAGAACGCTTAATGCCATGAAGTTGATCGTCACTGCTTTCATTAGGACCAAGTACCAAATCCATCTTGCTGTCATTGGTATCAAGCCATTTATATGCACTCTGCTCGTAAGAGTCAGTCTTCAGTCCCTCAATCTTGGCAAGTAGATACTCCCTCACGCTAGGTACGATGGTAAGATCAGCGGCAGCCTTAAGATAATCGCACATCTTGCTGATATTGTCATGATACTCATCATGATACCATACTGTACACAACTTTCCCTCATGATCTCTGCGTATCAGTGTATATGGACTATATTTGTCTGGAGCATCAAAGGCATCCCACTCTTCTTGTGTCATATCGGATGGGTAGAAAAGCATTCCAGATGGCATATCTGAAAAGCCTTCCACAAAACTCTTTCCCGTGATCCTATCCCAAGGACCGTAATTGACAAGAGCATACTCCCTTGCCTGAGGATCTTCAAGATTTTCAAGAGCCTGTTTATCTCCAAACACCTGCTTCCAATAGATATTGTCAGCTTCCATCGCTGCAAAACGATAGAGATTAAGAACTTCCTTGCCATAAATCGAAATCGCATCGATATAGGCCGTATTCTCAGTTCCAATCTTGACTGTAGCATACTTGGCGAAATTTCCGTCATTCTTCTTGGTCTCGTTGCAGCCAACGAACATAGTAGCCGCAAGAGCTACTGCCATGAACATTTTTTTCATAAAATTTCTGTAATTCAATCTAGCCTACAAAGGTATTAACTTTTTCAATTTTCTAAAAGTTTTTAAGAAAGAAAAATGATTGAAAGTCAGACCAATTTCAGTGCTTAGGCATGCTGCTCAGAGCCAGTAGCAGCCATAAGTCTGCGGATAGGCTTGAAGTCAGAAAAAAAGTTGGTTGCTATAACCCTAATCACGGTATAGCAAGGAATGGCAACGAGCATTCCGACAATGCCGCCTACGTGTCCCGCCATCAACAACACTATAAAAATCTCCAATGGGCTGGACTTAATGCTCGCCGAATAGATGAGCGGCTGGAATAGGAAATTATCCACCATTTGAGTACAAATAAATACAGCCAGCAGAGTAATAAGCACAATGGCGAAATCTGGATAGACACCTACTGCAGCAGCACCGCTATACTTAAGAACAATTCCAAGAACCGTCCCAAGCGCCGCACCAATCCATGGGCCCACATAAGGAATCACATTCAGAAGGCCCGTCATAAAAGCTATTCCGATAGCAGGATACAGACCGACCCGTGCTATTAGCCACAGCCCAAGGAAATTTAGGAGTGCCACACCCATAACTTCAGCCAGCAGCCCCACAAAATAGCGGCACAGCAGATGCTCTATATCTCCAATGACCCTCATAGCCCTATCTTCAACCCTATCAGGAACCAACGCACCTATTATCCTCCGGAAAAGAGTCTCATCCTTTACAAAGAAAAAGCCTATGAACATGACACTGAACAGGGCTATTCCAAAAGAGCCCAACGCAGAAGCCACAGAGCCGACAACAGAAGTCACAGAACTCAAGTCAAAAGCCTTCCCTATCCATCCGAACAAAACATCCTGAATCCGGAAATCTGTCCCCAGAGCTGGGACCATGCCCACAAGCCAGGCATTGAACCGACCTATCCATTCAGTAAACTCGGAACCCCTAAAGGAACCTGACTGCAGATTACTTGAGACACTAGAGATAATTCCAGAGACCACAGGAACAACCTGCGTTACAACACCAAGGAAGACGACCATTATAAGCAGAAGCGAAATGATGGACAGAAGCCAATCAGGAGCGCCTTTACCCTTAATTTTAAGCCGTCTCAATACAGCCATAATCGGCCGCCCCAAAAGGGAGACGACCGATGCTAAAACAATGTAGACTAGCACACTTCTGAAAAACCAGCACAGGAAGAGCACTGCCGCTGCAGCTGCTGCCCATATTATGTACCGTGCAAGCCTATCCGTACTTCTTTCTTCGTTCATCAACTGCAAAAATAGTAAGAATCCTAGTTATTGACAGCAGCAGAAAGCAACTTTTCAAGATCTTTTTTTGCTATTTTACCATTTATGGATATGAACGTGCACTCTTCTGGCTCTGAAGCAATCATCACAAAATTTGAAACCGTATCAGCATCTGAAATTGTATAGATGCGCACTGCTTCCCCTCCATCTTTAGCCTCGATGAGAAGTTCATACTTACTAGACTTGACTAATTTCTCAGCATCTGCAAGAATCGAGGCATTGATTTCAGAATTCTCGCTGTCAATAAGATACATGCCATCCATCTGCCGAACGAAAGGAGTGATATTGACCTCCCCTTCAGGCATATCAATATCAGGAAGATTTCCGATTAGTTTAAACATCGAAGGAGAGACATAGACAGCGCTGACGTTTGCTTTGTCAGAATACTTGTTGTAAATGGACTTGGCGTCCTGTGCGAATGATGCTATACTAAGGGCCATCGCTGCTACTACCATAATAATCTTTTTCATACCAATATCAATTATAAAATTTATCCAACACTTCGGATGCTTTGTTCAATTGTGAAAGAGACGCATCCGCTATACTCTTTCCCTTATTCACCTTTTCTGAGATAGCACCAAATGCACGTTCTATTTCCGCGTAAGCTTCTCTCGGATCATCAAAGGTATCCTTCGGAACCGCATTGATATTCTCATAGCGTATTCCCACGAAAAGCGCTGCTGCTACCGCTGCTACCGCCGGAATCCAGACAAATTTCCTGACACCGGTCTGACCATGCTTTCGGGCCAATCTCTCAGCGCACATCACATCTTCAATCCTACCCGTCAACTCTGACGGAGCCTGCACCTCAGACTGATCTGCAATTCTTTCGAGTTCATCGGCCCCGAGCTTCTCAATATCTTCTATACGTTTCATACTCTTATTCTAGTGATTTCTTCAATTTTCTTCTCGCATTGCTCAGCAGGACCCTCAAACTGAGGTACCCTATTCCCGTACGGCTCTGTATCTCCGCGTAGCTCAAGTCATCCAGTACCCTAAGTTTCAGAACCATGCGTTCCCTTTCGGGAAGACAAGAAAGATGCTTTCGAATTTCCTCTATCCGCTGCCTGTCGCTTATTCTTTCGTCAGAAGGAGACTCATCCGAGGCTACTTCAGGAAGTTCGCCTGCTACCTTTCCTGCCGTTCTCCTCACCATATCCAGACAAATATTCCTAATCAGAGTAACACAATATGCTTTGGGTGATCGGACATTTTCCAACGCATCAGCAGAACTCCATAGCTTCAGATACAAATCCTGCACAGCATCCATCGCATCATCTTCAGACTCAAGGATGTAGAAAGCCACGCGATAAAGAGAATCTTTCAACGGAAGAAACCTACTTTCAAACTCCTCCGCACTCATTTTGCAGTCTCCACAAGTTCTCCTACCAGACTCATATCAATCCGGCCGAACAGACACACCAGCGTACCTTCATCAGGCATGGAGATTACCACATCCTCCACCATATTCCCTCCGTTGGACACATACCCGTAGACCAAAACCGTCTCGCCCTCATCCTTTGCCGACATCAGAAGTTCCACCCCATCCATTATCCTGGACAACTTACGGTTAAACGACCTGCGCACTTCCGGACTACAATCTTCATAATCAGCCACCGTCAATCCGGTCACAGACTTCATCACCTTAAGGGCAGCAGCAACAGACTCATCATCTCCAGCATCCACACTAGCGGCCTTACGGAAAAGAGACAAGGCCATCTTACCAAAATTCATCCCCTCAAACTCGCCTCTGGACTTGTACTCATTCACAAGGGCCTTCAACTGCCGCCGGGGGACTTTTTTCCCTTGTGCACACGCACTGACTTCCAGCATCATCACTGATGTCAATGCAACCAATAAAAACATCAAAAATCTTTTACACATACTCTTTTCATTCCTGCGAGAAATGCCTCGATATATGGCTTGTGCGTTTCGCAGGACAACATCTTCCGCACAGCCTATTCAGACGCGCCATATTATAGACGAAAAGACCGGCACAATGTTAAGGAAAAAAGAAATTAATTTTTTAATTTTGCAGAAAATCATATTTATGAAACCGATAATCAAGCATTTTACAGATAACGACCTCTATACATTCACTTGCCAGTATTATATACTTGAGACCTACCCAAGGGCGGAAGTAGAATACACTTTCTACGACCGCAACGGGCAGATATACCCTAAAGGATTTGACAAGCTGCTTCGCGAGCAGATAAATTACATGAAGGACGTCATCATCACAGATGAAGAAGTCGAGTACATGACAAATCACTGCATTTATCTGCCGTTATGGTACTTCACTTTTCTGAAAGGCTTTAGGTTCAATCCGGATGAAGTCAGCATTCGGCAGGACGAGCAGGGACATCTTGAAATAAGTGTACAAGGCAAATGGTTCTCGACCATCATGTGGGAAATGCCTATCTTGAGCTGCATTTCAGAACTTATGCACACGCTCCGCGGTGATCTTGAACGATATGACGCTGAGCTCGAATACCGCAGGGCCATCCAAAAGTCAGAGGCCATATTCGGTGGAGGACTTACACTTGGTGATATGGGCACAAGACGCAGACTCAGTTTCACCCATCATGAAGCCGTTGTCAAGGCAATGAGCGAAGTCTACGCATCTCGCGAATGGCCCGGCAAATTCACGGGAAGTTCAAACGTCTGGCTTGCCATGAAGTATCACATATCGCCGCTGGGCACTATGTCACATCAGCTCATAAGTTTCGAGGAGAATGTCAGCGGAGTATTCGAGTGCAACTTCAATGTCATGAAGAAGTTCAGCGATGTCTATGATGGGGACAATGGCATCTACCTTTACGACTGCTTCGGAGACAAAGTATTCTTCAGCAACCTTAGCAAGAGAATGGCGATGATGTACAAGGGACTACGGGTAGACTCCGGAAGCGAGGAGGAGCAGACGGAGAAGATAATAGAAAAATACAAGCAGCTCGGCATCGACCCATCCACCAAACAAGTATGCTATAGCAACGGGCTTAACATTGACAGGGCGCTTGAAATCCACCGCTATGTAGATGGACGAGTTCAAGACTCATACGGTATGGGAACATTTCTCACCTGCGACGTCACAGGCTGCGAGCCCATGAATATCGTACTCAAACTCACCAAATGCCGCATCACTGAAAAGCGTGAATGGCACGACTGCGTAAAGCTCTCATGCGACCTGAGCAAGACTCTCGGACGCAAGGAAAAGTGCGATTATCTCAAAAGCCTGCTCAAATAATATCAGAAGAGACATTATTTCCCGAACCATCTAGTCCAGGACACATACAATGTAAGTGGATGTACAGGAGATGAAACGCCACTCTCAATGTTTAGAACATCTGTCTTGCCATAGTCTTTTACTCCTATGGCAAGACTGCTTCTGCTTAATTCAAGGCCAAGAGATACGCTATAGCCTGCACAGAAGCCTCCTTTATAATGACAGGTTTCTAGTTCATACCCTGTACTCGCGTTGCCGGAACGAAAAGTGGTGGTACAGGTATTCACATAACTTCCCAACAACCTAAGCTCCGTAAAAAACGGAACCTCCCGAAAGGTGTCATAGAATTTAAAGCGCGGGCCAAGCCCGATAGAAGCCATATAAGTTCCGCCCCCGCGATGATGAAGATGCTCGGTATACCTATATTTCTCGTCTCTAGTCATGGAATAGTTGAACTCAACTCCACCGACAGCAGCTACAATACTGCCAAGATCATACCTATAATGTACGCCAGCGCACACACCGATGCCAGCCCCAGTCCCGTCTGTCGTCTGAGTATCACTAAAACTTCCTTGAGGAAAGCCTAATTCCACGGATACGCCCACTTGCCCCCAGGACTGCTGTGCAAACAAAAAAGCGGCTGACAGCAAAGCCACAATTCGAGAAAACTTCATACTACCGAATGTACTGTAAAACTCTCAAAGATACGATTATTTTTTATATTTTTGTCCCATGAAAAAGACCACATTGATTCTTTGCCTTGTTCTCCCGATGCTTTTCGTGGGGAACCTTTCAGCGAAGGTCCGACTGCCGCAGATCATTTCTGACTGTATGGTACTGCAGCGCGACCGTGAGCTGAAGATATGGGGATGGGCAAACCCAGGAGAAAAAGTAACTGTAAGATTCGACGGGCAGCACTTCTTTACCGAAGGCTCATCTGATGGCAGATGGGAAGTCACTTTACCCAAGCACGCCGCAGGAGGACCTTACCTTCTTGAAATAAATGAAATCATACTTCGAGATATTCTCGTGGGCGATGTTTGGCTATGTTCTGGACAGTCCAATCAGGAGACCCCTATAGAAAGACTTTTGATCAAGTATCCAGAAATCAATTTCTCCAACAATCACAATATCCGCATGTACAAGACTCCTACCCAAAATACTCCGGGAGAAGTCAAAGATGATATTCCAGCAGGAGAGCGCTGGCATTCAGCCGTTGCTTCAGACGTGATGAACTGGAAGGCTCTCGCCTATTGGTACGCAGTTCTCGCATACGAGCACACTGGTATTCCGCAGGGAGTGATTGTCTCAAGTCTTGGAGGATCAGCCATTGAAAGCTGGATTCCGGAAGAGAGGCTACTCACTTTTGAGACACAAGCCAAGCTAAAAGCAGCAGCCGAGAAAGCAGCCGCGGAAATGGCCGATGCAGGGGGAGGAAAATGGCAGAGCGAAACATGGGACGATAGCAATTGGAATACTATCAACAATCCTACTTACCTCACCGATGCCGGGATACAGCCAGGAATAGTAATATGGTACCGCAAGACCATTGATGTTCCTGAGTCCATGGCTGGAAGGCATGCAAAGATATACATGGGACGGCTTGTTGATGGGGATGAAGTCTATGTCAACGGTACATTAGTCGGCAGCACCGGCTATTTCGGGCCTCCAAGAAAATATGATATTCCGGCAGGTGTACTTCATAAAGGCAGGAATGTGGTGGCCGTAAGGTTAACAGCCAATGCCGAAGACGCAGGATTCGTACCAGACAAACCATACAAAATTGAAGGCGACGAGGCCACAATTGACCTTACTGGCGAGTGGAAATACAAGATCGGGAAGAAGCGGACTGCATCAGGATTCCCTGGATTCGGACGAGGGCCACAGTTCTCTGGCGCCGGCTTGTATAACGGCATGATTGCCCCACTGACAAACTACGTCTTCTCTGGTATGATATGGTACCAGGGAGAGAGCAATGCGGATCACGCAGATATTTATGACAAACAGCTTGAAGCTCTGATTGAAAGCTGGAGAGATGCATTCCATGATACGAATATGCCAGTAATGATATGCCAGCTTCCGAACTACATGAAGAAATACGACCATCCTGTGGATGAAGATTGGGCAAGGATGAGGGAAGCACAGCTGAAAGCCTATATGAATACTCCGTACACTTACCTCGCCACAAGTTATCATACTGGAGAATGGAATGACATTCACCCCCTCAACAAGAAAGATCTGGCTGCAACCATATTGTTGGGCGCGCGCAAGCTCTGCTACGGAGAGAAGATTGATGCCATGGGGCCAGTATATCGCGAGATGAAGATCGACGGATCGCGTATTATTCTGTACTTCGACGAAGCTCGCGGAGGGCTTAAAACCAGCGATGGCTGCAAACTCAGGCACTTTGCCATCGCAGGAGAAGATGGGAAATTCGTATGGGCAGATGCCGTCATCAAAGGCTCGACAGTAATAGTCTCCAGTCCGGAGGTAAAACATCCTACAGCCGTACGCTATGGATGGGCCAACAATCCGGAAGACGCCAATCTCTGCAATAAGGCAGGCATTCTCGCTTCCCCATTCAGAACTGACAATTATCCAAAATCAAATGAATCGAATATTATTACTGATTTCGGGACTGGCGCTTAGCATTAGCGCCAATGCCCAGACCTGCTGGAACGATGGACTCCAGCGAAGCACACCGGAGGAACAAGGAGTCAAGAGCGAGGCTATCGCAAACGTATTCAAGGCGCTTGACGAAGGTGGTTACAATGTGCACTCCCTGATGATTCTTCGCCACGGGAAGGTTATTGCCGAGCATTGGTGGTATCCTTATGCACCGGAGTACCAGCACGCCATGTATTCAGCAACCAAAACTTTCACTGCAGTAGCAGTGGGCATGGCAGTAGATGAAGGGCTGCTCCAAATCAGCGACAAGGTAATGGATTTCTTCCCGGATCTGCTTCCGGAGAAGCTTCCAGAAGGACTGGAGGAACTTACTGTCGAGCATCTGCTCACCATGTCATGCGGACACGCGAGCACTTCCTATCCGGGCTCAGGAGAAAGTCAGGTAAGATCATTTCTCGCCACCCCTTTCGCCCATAAGCCTGGCACTTCATTCGCTTATGATATTACTTGCTCCCACATGCTTTCACATATTATGTTCAGAGTCACCAGCATGGACCTGCTCGACTATCTTCAGCCACGGTTCTTCGACAAACTCGGCATAAAGGATGTCATCTGGGAAATGGATCTTGACGGACGCAACATGGGCAACGGAGGTTCCCATATGAGGACATCCGACCTCGCGAAACTCGGCCTTTTCCTCAACGCAGGGGGCAAGTGGAATGGAGAGCAGTTGGTAAGCGCAGAGTGGGTAAAGGCCATGACCACCCCACATATTTTCCAACATCCAGAAAGGAGCGAGGATGAGAACACCAAAGACGATGGAGGACAGGGCTACGGATACCAGACATGGATGGGTAGGCATGGCTCATACAGAGCCATTGGAGGCTCCAACCAGCTAGCACTTGTCATTCCTGACAGTGACATCGTGATAGCATCCCATGGAGAAATTCGCGATGAGGCCGGATTCAATAGCATCATGTACACCCTTATCGATGCATGCTCCGACAAGAAGCTCAAGAAAAGTAAGGCTGACCTATCTGCCCAGATTGAAGGATACAAGCTTGCCAAGCCTCTACCTTCCACGACCTGTATCATCACATCCAAGACACTTAGGTACAAGATGTTCCACAATGAATATGGCATCAGCGACCTTGCCCTACGTTTCGATGCAGAAGGCAATTGCATGCTCACCATCGAAGAAGCTGCTGCTATCCACAACATCCCATTCGGAATATTCGACTGGAAAATGGGAATGACCGATAGGAGGAATCCGTTCCAGGGCATGGTCTACGCCAATACCATGAGTACAACTCCTGCACGCACTGCGGGCATCTGCTCATGGACCAGCACATCGGAACTCAAGACTTTCTATCTATCGATGTTCAATGTGGGTACGGTAGAGAATTTCATCTTCAACTTCGACGGGGATTCTATTGCTTTTACCATCAAAGGACGAACAAAGGATATTGTGCTCCGTGGCACAAGACAGAAATAGGATAATAGTTCCATACTGACATATTGACAGTGCCCACTTTTGAGGCACTGTCTTTGTATTATGCTGATTATACACTAATTAACCACTAACACAAAGAGTATGGAACACATTTCAAAGAAGTTGGCAGTGATTGCCGCATCGGTATCGCTTCCTTTGTGCTTACATGCAGGTGTAGTTGAAAACACTCCCGTTGCTTCTCTTAAACTTTCAAGATTCCTTGGTACCTGGTACGAAATTGCAAGATTCGACCATTCTTTTGAAAGAGGGATGGATCACGTGACGGCAGAATATGTGCTTCGCGATGATGGGAAAATTGATGTTCTGAATTCAGGTATGAAAAACGGAAAGCACAAGACTGCTAAAGGTAAAGCAAAGCAGCCAGATCCGACAAATGAGCCAGCGCTCCTGAAAGTATCCTTCTTTCTCTTCTTTTATTCCGACTATAGAGTCCTCATGATAGATGATGACTATAGCGTAGCTCTGGTGGGAAGTTCGTCGGACAAATACCTATGGATTCTTTCAAGGACGCCCGACCTCCCAGAGAATATAAGACAGTCAGTGCTCACAGAAGCTCGTAGAAGGGGATATGATGTCTCCAGACTAATTTGGGTCGATCAGGATAGGCACTATTGACGGTGCAACCTATTGTTGCATATTTACTTATAAATTCGTACTTTTGGCGCTTGGTCCATGGAGTATGATTACCAGTGCTCCATGGCCTGGTTAGAAAAGTTGTTATTTATAAATAATATGAAACGTTTAACAAGGATTATGGCACTTGTGGGGGTTCTCCTCACAGTGCTTTCCTGCGGTGGTCGCAAGTACGAGACCGTAAAGAACGATCCGCAGGACACCAAGATTTATACTCTTGGTAACGGACTCAAAGTCTATATGTCCGTCAATAAGGAGACTCCACGTATCCAGACTTACATCGCAGTCAAAGTCGGTAGCAAGAACGATCCGTCTGAGACCACAGGACTCGCACACTATTTCGAGCACCTCATGTTCAAGGGGACAGAGCAGTTCGGTACTACAGACTATGCAGCCGAAAAGCCTATGCTCGATGAGATTGAAGCCTTGTTCGAGCAGTATCGTGCCACAGAGGATGAGGCACAGCGTCTTGCTATCTACCACAGGATAGACTCTGTCAGCTATGAAGCTTCCAAATTGGCTATTCCTAATGAATATGACAAACTGATGTCTCTGATTGGCGCAAAAGGGACCAACGCATGGACCTCATGCGATGAGACCGTGTACCAGGAGGACATCCCTTCCAATCAGATTGACAACTGGGCGCGTATCCAGGCAGACAGATTCCGCCACAACGTCATCCGTGGATTCCACACCGAACTTGAGACCATTTACGAGGAGAAAAACATGTCTCTTACCAAAGACAACAATAAAATGTATGAGACCCTCCTCGCAACCCTCTATCCTAACCATCCTTACGGACAGCAGACGACTCTCGGAAGCCAAGACCACCTTAAGAACCCTTCTATCACCAACGTTAAGAAGTACCATGATGAGTATTACGTTCCTAACAATATAGCCATCTGCGTATCCGGTGACTTCGACCCTGATGAAATGGTTGCGGCAATAGAGAAATATTTCGGAGATTGGCAGCCGAATCCATCAGTTCCGAAACTGGATATAAAGCCGGAAAAGCCTATCGAAAAGCCTATCGTTAAAGATGTTTACGGACTCGAATCAGAGTACATGTATATGGCATGGAGGCTTCCTGGCAATGCTGATCTCAAGACAGCCGCCGTATCAGAAATAGCCCAGAGCATACTTTATAATGGTTCATGTGGTCTCATGGATCTTGATATCAATCAGCAGCAGAAGGCCATGATGTTAGGAGCGTCCTCACTTGGCATGGCCGATTACGGTGGGTTTATCGTAATCGGATACCCTAAGGAGGGACAGAAACTTGAAGAGCTCTCCGCACTTGCCCTCGAAGAGATATCCAAGCTCAAAAGCGGCGACTTTGATGATGAACTCATTGCAGCCACCATTAACAACATCAAGCTCAGCAACATGCGCTCACTTGAGAACAACAGTTCTAGAGCCCGCAGATACGTAGACGCCTTCATCAATGGAGTGGACTGGAAAGACGCTGCGGCAGAACTCGATAGGCTTGAGGCTGTAACAAAGGAAGATGTCGTGAAGTTCGCCAACGAGTACCTCGGAGAGAACAACTATGCCGTACTCTACAAACGTATCGGTGAGGATAAGACCGTCAAGAAGATTTCCGCTCCTAAGATTACCCCTATAGTTTCCAACCGTGATGCGGTCAGCGATTTCGTAAAGGAAATCCAGGACACAAAGGTCAAGCCTATAGAACCAGTATTCATTGACTTCTCCAATGATATGGCCAAATTTGAACTCCAGAAAGGAGCAGAAGTACTCTACAAAAAAAATACTCTCAACGATATCTTCACGGTAGAATTTAGGTACAACTACGGTTATGCCGACAACCCGGCACTCTACTACGCATCAGACTACGCTGACTTCCTTGGTACTGAATCCATGACTAAAGAAGACTTCGCTTTCAAGATGTACGAACTAGGATGCAATTACTCTTTCGGTTCAGATAAGTACTCAAGCATTGTACGTATTAGCGGACTTAGCGAGAATATGGAAGAAGCTATCAAACTCTATGAAGATGTGCTTCTCAATGCCGTAGGAGATGACGAAATCCTTGCCAACCTCAAGAGCGACATTATCAAGAATCGCGCAAACAGCAAGAAGAATCAGTCAAGTTGTTTCTCAGCTCTCCAGAAATACCTATTTTGGGGTCCGGAATATATCAAGAAAAGTGTGCTGAGCAACGACACCATCAAAGCATTCACGTCAGATGAGATACTTTCAGCCATCAAGGATGTACTCTCAAAAGGCCACGAAATTTTATACTACGGACCTATGGGAGCAGGAGATCTTGAATCCGTCCTTAGAAATAGTCATCACATGACTGAAGGTGCAGAGATTCTTCCGGAGAGGCACGATGAGGTTCTGAAGACAGATGAGAGTAAGGTATTCCTCGCTCAATACGATGCCAAACAGTTATACTATCTGCAGTTCTCTAATCGTGGCGAGACTTTTGATCCGTTTGAAGCAGCCGGAATCAATATGTATAACGAATACTTCGGAGGCGGCATGAATGCCATCGTATTCCAGGAGATGCGTGAAGCACGCGGACTCGCATATTCCGCATCCGCAAGCCTCTCAACCCCAAGTTATGCAACAGATGACTCATACGAATACATAGCTGTTATCGCCACCCAAAACGACAAGATGCGCAGTGCTATTGAAGCCTTTGATGAGATCATCAACAACATGCCAGAGTCAGAAGCAGCATTCCAAGTTGCCAAGGAAGCGATAATCGGTAGGATGAGGACTAATCGTACCACTGGTATGAACGTGCTCAGGCTCTACCAGAGTTGTCGCAGACTCGGTCTTGATGAGCCGATGAGCAAACAAGTTTTCAACGACCTCCAGAAACTTGAAATGGAAGATGTTGTAAAGGTTCAGCAGAAGTGGGTCAAGGGGCGCACCTACCAGTATGCAATCCTTGGTGATATAAAGGATCTTGACACCAAGTACCTCGCTACTTTAGGGCCTGTCAAAGAACTTTCTCTTGAAGAGATCTTCGGATACTAACATAACTGTCCTGCAAAATGGCAGGATAGCATAAGCAAAGGAGGTGACTAAAAGTCAAAGAACTGATAGCCACCTCCTTTTTTTGCAGAATCCCCCCTCGTGACCAGAATCATCAATCTTGATTAATCGTTCTGACCGGATTACGTGTGGCGACGGCATAGGACTGCCCAACCACGGAAAGGAACGCAATTATCAACGATATCAGCGCGGCCGAAACAACTGCCCACCAAGGGAAGGCAATACTAATGTAGAACCCACGCAAATAAATTCCAATGGCCCATACCGAAAGCGGAGACGCGAGCAAAACAGCCACCGAACTCATGATCATGAACGGCTCAGACAATGTCCTAACTGCAGAGTTAACATCGGCACCGAAGACTTTGCGCACTGCGATTTGACGGCTCTGCTGCTCTGCGAAATAGAGCGACATCGCAAACAAACCAAGAGCTGAAATCAAGATGGCTATTACTGAAAATGACAGCACGATAAGCATAGCATTCCTTGTACCTTTAAGTTCATCTACAAGTTCCTCGTCAAGGTAGAAGGACTCCATCTCCATAGGAATCCCCAAGGTCTCCTTAGCAAATTCACGACAAGCATTCTTAACCGCTGCCATGGCATCGGAACGATCACCAACTATCTTAAGTAATTGAATGCAGGCATAGCCATAGTCCTCATCAACAACAAGAATTGCGTTCTGCTCATTCTCCATAGGTTCGAACAGAGCGTTTCTGGCGCGGAAATCTGGCACTATACCGCAGATTTCAAATTGCCCATTAGTATAATCTCCACCGACATAAGGATGCTCCGCTGCAACCCCGAGATTCCTTTTTGAAGTCTCTGTCAGCAGCACCTTCGGCGAAGAAAGCCTGCTGTATCTCTCCAGAATATCAATCCCTAAAATGCCAATAGATGTCGTATCTAACTGCGCTAGACGCAACCAACCAATCACCTTTCCATCACCATCGTGGATGCCGTTAGCGCCACACGAAAGTGGGCTATTTAGCCCAAGTCCAGCATCCTGCACACAAGGTAAAGACTTAAGCTTGTCTCGAAGGGCAGCTTGAACTTCTACCGAATAGCCCAAGGCTCTGGAATTAACTTGAATAACATTCCGTGTCTCATAACCTACAGGAAGGTTTACCAGATAGTTAACCTGAGCAGTCATAGTGAGCGCCATCGCAATGAGAACAGTACTGAACACGCTCTGAAGCACGATAAAAACCTTAGCGAAAATCATCTTGCTCCTATATCGGAATTCACCCTTTACGACATCTATCGGCTTGAAACGAGACACAAGAGCCGCTGGAATCAATGCCGAGACGACAGAAACTACGAGTAAGGCTGAAACCGCCCAAAGTACAGATGAAAAGTCAGGAGCCAGCACAATATCAGCACTCAAAATCTCATTAAAGGATGGTTTGCATAAATATGCTAACAGGTATCCTACCGCGAAGCACCCGAGAGTAAAGACGAACGACTCAGCCATGTACCTCGCTACAATATTCATTGAACTCTCGCCAAGTAACCTCCTGGTCGCCATCTCCTTGGCTCGTTTACTTGTCTGTGCAACAGTCAGATTGATGTAATTGAATATAGCAGAGACCAACAACACCAAAGCTACTATAAACAACAGTTCAACCTGTTTCTTATCTCCAGACCTCAAGCAATTCCAACCTTGAAGGTCTGAAAAATAGATTTTGTCAAGTCTCGTCACGCTTGATCCCCACAAGAAAGCGTTGTCAGAATTATCAGCCTTATAGAAACTCCAATAGTCCATGTACTTTTCGAGAAGAACCTGACGCACCTTCTCGGCATCAATTCCGTTATCAAGTCTAATAAATGGGATCGTACTGCCGAAATTATCCATTAAAGCAATCGTCTTCTGCGCATACTTGATACTTGTGAACAAATCAAAATGCTTGAACACATCCATAGGTCCGAAATCCTCTATAATCCCGACAACCGTAAAATGGGATCCGCCCACATTTATGGCCCTGCCTACAGGATTATCATTTCCAAACACTTTCCCAGCGAACGACTCGGAAAGAATCACCTCATCCTCTTTATCCAGAACATTTTCCTTGGAGCAGCCTGTCAAGCGATAATCAAAGAACTCGAAAAAATTCGTGTCAATAGAAGCCGCCTCCACCCGATAATAGTCATCACCGAATATGACATCGCACGTGCCTACCTCAGTAATTCTGGTCCAACCTTTGATCTCCGGAATGGATGGGAAGAACTCCTCGGAGGTTCCAAGCGTCATTCCAAAAGAGTCACCTGCCCCGACCGCATAGAGCTGCTCAGAAAGCGGTTGTTCCACACCAATGCTAAACTCCGTCTTGGCATACGATGTCAGAAGAATTACAAATCCCAAAGCAACCGATAGACCGAAAGCCTCTATGAATGTGTAAAGTTTGTTCCTTGACAGAAACTTCAGATATGTGCTTGACATAACATTTCAAAAATTTTATCCCAAGAGGACAATTGTTCCCAGAACATCAAATTCTATTTTCCACAGATACCCTCCCAAGAAAACTATTTCTCCAAAATACGTACCATACGAATCAACTAATTGTTTATAAACATCTTAACAGCAGAACACGTCTTAGAGTGTGTAAAGAAATTATACACTATGTGTAAAGTTTCTTTACACTTCCCATCCAACCCCCTCATATGGTTCAAGGAAATCTACAGTAAGGAGCCAACGGCTGAGAATCATCAGCCTATCATTTAGCAAAAAACCAAATATTTTATCGCAATGCTTGTAAAATCAAACGTTTTTCGTAATTTTGCATAAATGATGCGGGCGTGTTGAAATTGGTAGACAAGCCAGACTTAGGATCTGGTGCCTTGTGCGTATGGGTTCGAGTCCCTTCGCCCGCACAAAAAAGACCTCTGAATCGATTGATTCTGAGGTCTTTTTCATTTATCCACGAACAAAGATTTCGCTTGTAGAAGCATTCTTTTTCTTCACTTCTATCACTGTCGGAATCCTCCTCTGAAGGTCTTCAATATGGGAAATGATACCCACATGCTTTCCGCTAGTGGAGTTGAGCTTCTCAAGGGCAGACATGACGCTATTGAGCCACTCTTGACTAAGAGTTCCGAACCCCTCGTCAATAAATATAGTATCAACACTCATACTGTTCTCTGCAAGGCTCGACAAGCCCAGAGCAAGAGACAAGGAGATGACGAATCCCTCTCCGCCCGAGAGTGTATTGCCTGAACGGACGCCACCTTCTTCAGTATCCCTAACCAGGATAACAAGAGAGCCAGGCTGCGCAGTCAGTTCATAACGCGGTGCGATTTTCCTCAAGTATGAATTCGCGTGATTGAGGATATCCTGCATAATGTAACTTTGGGCTATCTTCTTGAAAGCATACCCTTCGGCGCCACCGAAAAGATCATCCAAAGTCTTCCACTGATCATACACAATTCTCGCAGCATCTCGTTTCTCTATTAAGTCCCGTTTGCCCTTTAGTTTCCTCTCATCCTCATCAAGGATATTCTTAATCTCGCCACGCCTACTAGATTTCGCCATCATTTCCCGACTCAGCTCAGACCTCCTATTAAGAAGTTCATCCCTTGTCCGAGGAAGAGTATCATCCGCGTCAAATGCCTTAGAAAGAGCTTCCTCAGCTTTCTTCCCATCAGCTTCTGCCTTTTTGATATTGTCCCGGTCAACGCATATACCACGCTCCAGAGCACCCCACTCAGTCAATACATTTCCAGGGCACTCAACAGGAACGATTGCTTCTGCCCCAAAAGAAGAATCACTGCCAATAATTCTACTGCAAATCTCTGATACAGAATTAATGACATCATTCATCCTCTCTATTACTATTTTTATATCGTCTCTATTCCTGACTTCATTGTTATATTTTTCTGCATCATTCCTCAATTTTGACATGAAACCATCAGAATCTGCAGACCATGTCTCTTTCCAATCAGGATATGAAATCAACTCATCCACCTTTTCATTGGACGCATCCGCAGATTCCCGCGACTGCTCAATAAGGTTTCTCTCTGCGCTAATATTGGCCTTGATGGTAGCGATTTTCTTGTCAATATCATTATATTCAGTCAAAAGCGGCTCATATGTCTCTTTTCGAAAACGGCTAAGCTCTTTTGAGACATCATCAGCATGTTTCCTCTTTTCATTTACTACTCTAATAGCCCACTCATTCTTTTCTTTACGCTCATTAAGAGACTTCTTTCTTAAATCTAGAGCATCACTGATATCCCCGTCACTAACTGAAATCTGAAGAGAAGCATATCTGAGGGCAAATTCACCCATTGAAACGCGAAGTTCATTTTCGGCATTGTCAATTCTCTTTTTCTGGGCAGTATGCTCAGCCTCTTTTACTGAAAGGGCTGTTTGGGCCGTCACAAATGCACTTTCAGCCTCCTCCATTATCTTCTTCTTGTTGGCAAGATGATCTTTCAAAGGTTTTAAATTATTCTCCTCCTGTTCGTCAGTGGCCAGAGACACGATCTTTGAGTGGCACACCGGGCATTCATCAAAACCAGTTTCCCGGAGCCATTCTCGAAGGCTTACAGCAGCCTTATCCAAAACCTGAGCCTGAAGGTTATAGACATTTTGCACCTCAGCAAAATCCTTTCTTGTCTTTTGCACTGCTTCATCAAGACCCTTTAGCGTCTCTCTTTCAGAGGCAAGAGTACCTTCCGACTCAGAGTATTCACATCTATACAACTCAAGATCCTTTTCCCTTTGCCTAATAGATGCATACTCAGAACGTGCGGCGCTGACAAGGCCAAGTTCTTCAGCAATCGATTGTCTCTGCTGCTCAACAATTTTCGGACACATAGAATTCCATTCTTCCTCTGCTTCAGCCAAGGCATTATTTTTCTGTGTCAGAACAACTTCAGCCTCTTCCTTACTCTGCGCTAGTACGTCAAAAGACTTATTATAATTTTCAAGATCAATTTCAGCCTTTTTGATGATTCCCTCATGCGTTTTCTGAATATTGCCCTGTCTGGCTATATTCTCAAGATGTGCTTCTATAGCTTGCACATTCTTGAACATGTCAGAATGCTCCTCCATGGCAGCAATAGCCTTATCAAGCCCCCTCGCTTCATCAAGCTTTGAACTAAGCGATAGTTTTCTGCACTCAAGATCACCAGCAAGTCTCACGAATTTAGTCTTTGAATCGTTTATTGACTTGTTAGAAGCAGCAATAGAACTATTTGCAGTCGACAGAATTTCCAATGACTTGACAATTTCTTCCAACCGTTCCATATCTTCCGCATCTTTTTTGAGGACTGACTCAATCGCGGACATCTCCGAAAGGTACTGTTCTTTTGTATCAGATGGAAGCAAAGTAACAGAATTTATATTCCTATCGGCATCCTTGAAACAATCGTATGCATTCTTAGACTTCTCGTGTATTTGTTTCCCGATTCTTGCGTAAATCTCTGTACCTGTAATCTTCTCAAGAATATCAGACTTGTCTTTCGTATCAGCCTTAAGGAACTGTGTAAACTGACCCTGTGCCAGCATGGAGGTACGACAGAATTCATCGTAGTCAAGTCCGATTATTTCAGCCATCTTAGCATCTCGCTTTTTGCTTGTATCAGTAATACCCTTACTATCAGTAATAGACCACTGCTCATCTTCGAGTTTGCCATTGCGGTTGACACGACATTTCCATTCCGCCAAATATGTAGATCCGTCCACGCCATCAAACCAGAGGGATATTGCGCCCTCCTTTTCCCCTTTTTTAAGAAGCTGATTGACCTTGTCTATACCTATCTCTTGTCCACCTTCACTATATGTCTTATCTTCTGTGCTTTTTCCGTTTGCCAGACGAGGTGTCTTATCATAAAGAGCCAGACAAATGGCGTCAAGAATAGTTGATTTCCCACTCCCAGTCTCCCCGCAAATAAGAAATATCGGTGAATCTGATAGAGGCTCTGATGTAAAATCTATGCTCGCATGTGCGATAGATGCGATATTGTTAATGTCAAGTCGTTTGATTTTCATATTATTCTTGATTGTCTGTTTGGTTGACTTCAGCTATTGTCTCTTTCAAAAGGCTCAGAATATGCGCATCAAGACCTTCCCTACCAGTTTCCTTAAGAAAGAGTTCTGCCACCGAATATGGAGTCATTCTGCTCAGTTCTGCCGTGCTAATCTTGACATCCGGCATCATACCGTCGCCATATACCCCAGCCTTCTTCACACGATTGACCAGACAGAATTTCGCCCGAAGATGGCATTTTTCAGGAATCTTTGCCGCAATATCCTTGGCCTCCATAGGGATGGTGCCGTCGTCTGTCACATTTAGTCTCACGTAGCACTCCAATTTCGGATCAAGTCGCTCAAACTCCTGCATTGCTTCCTCCCATGGCAGGGAAACAACTTCTCCCCTTTTCCTGCAAGTCCGCTCAGGAATCGTAATAATCGGCATGGCATTAACAATTTCCAGCGCCTCAATCTCCGGCTTCGCACCATGCGCATCTATGGTTACCAGAGAAACGCTATGCCGGAAATCTTCATCGAAAGACACGGGAAGTGGGGAGCCGCAATATCGTATTCTATCAGAAATGTCTTGCGGGCAATGTATATGTCCAAGCGCAACATAGTCATATCCATGGCCGAAAGCGTCCACACTTATCATATCAATACCGCCAATGATGTCCAAGTCCTGCCCGATAGCATCAGGATTCTCGCCGCCAGGGCGTTTAATAGCTGTGTGTGCCATAACCACTACTGGAAGATGGTCTTTATTCCTTCTTACAACTTCTTCAAGAAGAAGTGACATGAACTCTTTCTGTCTATCTGCACGAGGCAGTCCTTCCTTGACAGACGGGAAATTACCAGGATAGCAATGAGGAATGGCAACAATAAAGCCCACTAACGTTCCGTCTTTTTCAACGGTATGGATATGACGTCTAAAAAGTTCCTGATGATATACATCACCGCCCTCGCCCTCAAGTATATTCCGTTTTATTGAAGCAACAATCGAAACACCTACCATATTCCAAAGAGGGTCATTTATCTCTATCTTGTTGCTGTCATGATTGCCGGCAATCAATATTATTTTCATCGAGGGAGCAATCTGATGGACTTTCAGCAGATGCTGCATCAGCATTTCTTGTGCATACGACTGAGGAGAAGCCGTATGATAAACATCTCCACAAATGATGTACGCATCGGGCTTGCGTTCAGAAACGATCGACTCAATCTGTCTAAGACAGTCCGACTGCTCCCTAGTTCTGTCATATGTATGAAACGTGTGGCCCAAATGCAGGTCTGAAGTATGAAGGATTAACATGTCGAAACACTATTTTTCCACAATTCATCTTTTTTGCAAAAATAGAATAATGATTTGACAACTTATGTCAATACTATCACAAAAAGTAAAAAAGGCTGACTAATCAGATTAGTCAGCCTCTCTTATTCGAGCGATCCAGAACGAACTATTCGTCTATTCCATCTATAGTCTGGATAGTACCATCCTCATTGTACTTGAGTTCGCACACTTTAAGACTGCGAAGACAATTGACTCCATTTGAAGGTACACTGTCGTGATGGAAAAGCCACCACTTGCCCTCAAACTCAACGATGCTATGATGAGTAGTCCAGCCAACTACTGGAGTAAGTATCTTTCCCTTGTAGGTAAATGGTCCATAAGGGTTGTCACCAATGGCGTAGCAGATGCAGTGTGTATCACCAGTAGAGTAGCTGAAATAGTACTTTCCGTTGTATTTGTGCAGCCAGCTGGCCTCGAAGAACCTACGCTCGTTATCACCAGCAAGAAGAGGCTGACCGTTCTCATCAAGAATAACCACATCGCGAGGGTCCTCGGCGAACTGCAGCATGTCAGAAGAGAGTTTTGCAACCTTGGCGCAAAGAGCAGGCTCATCATCTTTTGGAAGTGTAGAACCAGTATCAAGCGCTTTGTTGTCACGATATCTCTGAAGCTGACCGCCCCAGATACCACCGAAATAGAAATAATACTCTCCATTCTCCTCATACACACATACATCGATGGAGTAGCTTCCGCGCATAGGATCCGGTTGAGGGATGAATGGTCCGCAAGGATTGTCAGCAATAGCGACACCAAAATGGAACACATCGTTCTTATCCTTCATAGGGAAGTACAGATAGTATTTTCCGCCTTTACGGGCAACATCGCAATCCCAAAGCTGACGTCCGTGCCATGCAATGTCTTCACGCTTGAGAACCACTCCGCTATCCTTTACAGGGGAAGTCATAGGATCTTTACCCTCAAGCGTAAGCACATGGTAGTCCTTCATGTCATATTCAGCACCGAAATCATCATCAGGGATTCCTGACTCCCAGTCATGAGAAGGATAGATATAGAGTTTACCGTCGAAAACATGTACCGACGGATCGGCCATATAGTCAGAAGGCCATACGTATCTTTTCTTTGTCTTCATAATAAAATGATATGTGATTATTCGTTTCCTTTATGTCTTGCCTCAATGGCATTGTTGATTTCCACCATCTTCTCGTCACTAAGTTCATACTTGCTGATGATGAACATAGCAAGAAGAAGTAGAATAGCAGGGATGACACATACAAGCCAAAGAATACCCTGCTGGGCGAGAGGACTCTGCTCATATAGACTCGCATCATAGTGTACTCTAGCGAGGACAAAACCAGGAATAACGCCACCAAGAGCCATACCTGCCTTGAAGAAGATACCAGTAAGAGCATTCACGATACCGGCAATACGACGTCCTGTGGTGAACTCACTATAGGCCACAACTTCAGGTACAAGAGCCCACATATATCCAGTAGCAGTAATAATACCAGTACTCTTTATAAACTGTGCAACGCAGAGAAGCCAAAAATGTTCCTTAAGCTCAGGCACACTTGCAATTACATACATCATAGCCATACCGACAATTGCAGTACCGAGGAACATATAGAACATTCCCTTCTTCCCGATTTTCTTCTTGATAGCCGGAACCAGTGGCATGAAGATAAATGCTGGAATGGTACCGAGCCACATGAATGCAGTAGTCATGAAATTATTGGCGTGAATATTACTGGTCATAAAATATGATTCGGCAGCGTTGCTGACACTCATCATGGCAAATGCAGTGATAAAGAAGAATGCAAGCACGCGAAGAGGCTTGTTTCTCGCAAACTCGGTCCAAAGGTCACTGACTTTCACATTAGCGGAATCCTTAGCATCCATCACGACTCTCTCCTTGGTCTGGGAGAAACAGAAAATAAGAAGCAAGAGACCGAGAACAGCGAATATGCTCATAGTGATAAACCAGGCAGATTTGGCTTCAGGCACATCATAATGTACATCTCCATTAATAGTAGGAGCAAACAGAGCGATTACGAGAGGAAGCGACTTCACTGCAAGACCTCCAAGGTTGGCCATGAACATACGGGTAGAAGTCAGGACCGTAATCTCGTCCGTATCACGAGTAAGGGAAGAGTTGAGGGCTCCGTAAGGTACGTTCACCAAAGTGTAGCACATAGACATTCCCACATAAGTGACATACGCATAAATGACAGACCCACTGAAACCTCCCCAGAAACACAAGATGGCAAGTCCCACGAGAGGAATACCGCCAAGTACGAGCCAAGAGCGATATTTGCCCCATTTCGGATTGCTCTTATCCACAATAGTACCTACAACAGGATCCCAAAGGACATCCACAAGACGCACGATGAGGAACATAACAGCAGCCACATCAGGCTTGAGACCGTAAACGTTAGTGTAGAAGAAAAGCAACCAAATGCTGATAGTCTGATAGATTAGATTCTGAGCCAAATCTCCAGCGCCGTAACCGATCCTCTGAAGCCAGCTGAGTTTGTAGAAGCCTTTAGCTTCCGCTGATTGTTGTGCCATAATTATCAGTTATTAAAATTAAATTCAAGCATATTCTGCAAATATACCAAGACGGACCGGAATAATCATCATAAATTGTAACAATTTGTTTGCTTTTTCTTCCATCCGCCGACACAAATTCTGACATTTCTTCATTGGAACAATTGTTGTCTAATAGCATTGCGAGTTGACTATTTCGCTCGTAAATCATTATGAAAAAGCACATTATTGCCATTATGGCAGTCGCAGCGACAGCCTTGGCGGCAGCGCAGAACACTTCTGCCTGCACGGGAATCACACTCAAGACCTCAAATGGCAGCACCGTGACAGCCCGCACCATCGAGTGGGCGGCCACAGACATGAATTCACTCTATGTAGTAGTTCCGCGCGGGTACACAAGCCAGTCCCTTACCCCTGACGGAGCCACAGGAATGCGCTTCAAGACCAAGTACGGATATGTAGGGCTCGCCGTGGAGCAGTCCGAATTCGTCACTGAGGGTCTCAACGAAAAAGGACTCTCCGCAGGGCTTTTCTACTTTCCCGAATACGGAGAATACGAATCCTATAATAGGGGAAACGCTACCAAGAGCATAGCCGACCTCCAACTTGTAGCATACATTCTCGGCACTTGCGCCACTGTAGATGATGTAAAGAATGCGGTGAATGAGATTAAAATTCATCCCATAGACCCGCGCGCATCCACCATCCACTGGAGATTCACAGAGCAGAGCGGCAGACAGATAGTTCTCGAAATCATCGACCAGAAATGCATTTTCTACGAGAACGAACTCGGGGTGCTCACCAACTCACCATCCCTGGACTGGCATCTGACCAACCTCAACAACTATATCAACCTCAACTCTGGTAAAATTTCGGAAAGAAAACTTGGCCGTTTGGATATGAAAGCCATTGGCGGAGGCACAGGCCTGCTTGGACTGCCGGGGGACTTCACCCCGCCTTCAAGATTTATTCGTGCAGCATTTTTCCAGTGCAGCGCACCCGTAAAGGACAAGGCCGAAGACACCGTAATACAAGCTTTCCATATCCTTAATAATTTTGACATTCCAGTCGGAAGCCAGTATGCTCCAGGCGAGCAGCAGCCGGACATTCCGAGCGCGACACAGTATACGGCAGCCTCAGACCTGGTAGGAAAGAAGATTTACTGGAGGACCATGCACAACAGCAATATCCGCTGCATAGACCTGTCAGCAATAGACTTCGGGAAGGCAAAGTTTGTATGCCGTCCTCTCGATGACACGCCAAAAGAAAAAATTGTTATGGTAAACGCACAATAATGACGCCTTATTTCACTATTTTTGGATGCTAAAACATTCATTTATGAAAAAAACCATTTTGCTTTTGTCGATGCTCGGGCTTTTGGCCTGCACGTCAGAGCCTGCAAACCCGGTACTGACCATCGAAGGTGGCCAGGTGCAGGGTGTCCTTTGCGACAATCCGGGAGTATACGCCTACAAGGGAATTCCATACGCAGCACCACCAATCGGTGATTTGAGATGGAAAGCTCCTCAGCCAGTAGTTCCATGGGAGGGCGTGCTTGTAGCTGACTCTTTCGGACATCCAGGTTATCAGGCAGTCCACTATCCTGGAGGATATACTACAGAGTGGGGCTACGGCGATGAGGCCCCGTATAGCGAAGATTGTCTCTACCTCAACGTTTACACCAAAGCCCCAGGGCAGGTGGACAAGAAATTGCCTGTCGCCCTCTGGATTCACGGAGGCGGGTACCGCGAAGGATGGGGTTCAGAGCCAGAATTCGATGGACAGGAATGGGCATCAAAAGATGTGGTTCTCGTGACCTTCAACTACCGTCTCGGCGTATTCGGATTCCTCACTCACCCAGAGCTTTCCGCAGAGAATCCTAAAGGAGTCTCTGGAAACTATGGAGTGCTCGACCAGATTGAGGCTCTTAACTGGATTCAAAAGAACATCGCACAGTTCGGTGGAGACCCTGACAATGTAACCATCTTCGGACAGAGCGCCGGCGGTGGAAGTGTTAAGACACTCTGCGAATCCCCACTCGCACGCGGAAAATTCCAGAAAGCCATCATCATGAGTGCAGGAGGAATCACTGTACCAGACGAGAGAAGTGCTTCCATGGGAAGAATGTCCATGACACTCGAGCAGTCAGAGAAACAGAGCAAGGAGATTTTCGATTGGGCAGGACTTACTGATCTTAAGAAAATGAGAGCTGCAAGTACTGAGACCGTATATGCTCTCTCCACCATCTACAATGCAGCTTCTGGAAAGCGTGCCTACATGACAGGATCACCTATCGTGGACGGATATGTATGCCTAAAGAGTTTTGATGACGCAGCCGTCAGTGGAACTCTTGCCGACGTACCTTACATGATTGGATATACTCTCAACGATATGGGAAATATGGCACCAAGTGTAGCAGCTTTCGCACTTGATCGTGAGAGCAAGGGCGCAAAGTGCTGGGCATACGAGTTTGCACGTCCTCTTCCTGATGACGGTTCTCATCCAGAAGTAACCAGCCGCCTTAAGGGTGCATTCCACTCTTCAGACCTTTGGTTCGTATTCAAGTCTCTCAAGCACTGCTGGAGACCTTGGACAAAGGGAGACTGGGATCTTTCAGAGAAGATGCTTACCGCATGGACCAACTTCGCTAAATATAGCGATCCTAACGGAGCAAATGGAGGAGTATGGACTCCATACACAGCAGAGACTCCGTCATTCATGCTATTCAAGCTGAATTCAGCAGATGCTGAAAATTCAGAAATGGGAGAGCCACTCAAGCCGTAACCAAATACGTAATATTCAAAAAGCCCGGGGAATCAATTCCTCGGGCTTTTCTGTACTATTAATATTCTACCTTATCGGTTTTGAGACGCCATTCATCGAACGGTTCAAGACGCTTTATATCCCCGTCCCACTTGAACGGGATGCTTCTTGAGGACATAGGAAGAGCTATCTCCTTGTAAATAAACGAGTCATCAAAGCCAGCATCGGCGGCATCCGTCTGGGTTCCGGCATAGACCACACGGTCGAGCCGGGCCCAATATATGGCGCCGAGGCACATAGGGCAAGGCTCACACGATGTATAAAGCACACAACCTTTCAGCTCAAAATGCCCAAGTTTAGCACAAGCGCTCCTAATTGCCTGCACTTCCGCGTGAGCGGTAGGGTCAGCATTAGAGGTTACACGATTAACTCCGGTAGCAATAACCTCACCGTCCTTGACGATGACAGCCCCGAAAGGACCTCCTCCATTACGCACATTCTCTGTGGCAAGGTCTATGGCCTGATTGATAAAAATTTTATCATTTTCTGAAATATTACTCATAATATTGTTATTTAAACAAATAGTCAACTTTCCTATCCCATGCATCCACAGGAATACTATCCATCTCCCTAAAAGGGAATGAAACAGCAGCAATGGGACAATTAAGTATAGGTAGCAGCCTATCATAGAAGCCTTTGCCCCTACCCATACGATAGAAGCGCCCCTGCCCATCTGGAGCAAAAGCTATACCAGGAACAAGAGCAAGTCCAACCTCTGAAGCTTCCACAAGTTCAGCATCGTCCGATGGCTCAAGAATTCCTTTGTAGCCCGGCACAAGCCGTTCCTTATCATATCGGCATAGTTCCAAAGAGTCCCCGGCCACTCGCGGAATTATCATGTCTTTGGTCTCACTCCACCGTTCGAGAAAATCCCAAGTATCGACCTCACCACGGATAGACATGTATGCAAGTACACATCTAGCATTCGAAAACACCGGATGAGACTCCAGAGCGGAAATAATCCTCCTTGACTCATCTTCAGCTACGCCAGACTCCATAAAGGAGTCCTCCCGAAGACGCATCATAGCACGTATCTGTTTCTTCTCCATCATAACGCCCCGCCAAGCCTTGACGCCTTGCGCGCATCCTTTCGTCTTGCTCTCTCCATCTTGCGCTGCATACGTCTGTCGTATATCGAATCTTCGTACTGTCGATAGAAGTCGTCAATATTCACAGAACTCTCAGCCAATGCCTCATTGACCTCCTTCTCGATAGCCTGGCTCTGGTCTTCAAACTCCTGCTCATAGACAAAGTTGTCAATCATATCAGCATACTCATCCATTTCCATTTCATCCAGTTCGTCATCTCCACGCTGCACTGGATCTATTAGGGAACTGCGCTGTTCGATGTCCGAGAGCGCACTAACATTGTGACGCATGGCGGCATTAACACCACGTCTAAAAATATCTCTTATAGACTTTGACAGATTAATCTGTACAGTATCCAACTGTCTGGTATATGATGGAAGCCGGCCATCGCGATATTTTGCACGGCCAAGAGTAAAATGCCAATTATCGGTAGTCCCATAAAGATTGACGCCGAATTTAATAAGCAAAGGAGACTTCAGCACCGAGACGTGATAGTACATACTCTTGTCAAAGTTCTGGGTACCACGAAGCGCGAAACGGAATCTGTCCGAACTGAGCATAAAAGGAAATACTTCCACCTTGCTATCATGTATGATAGCATCAGCCGAAAGATTATCTATATCAAGAGCATCTTTTCTACCGAAAATCAGCCTACTTGCAAACTTCCCGAACATTCCTTGGTCATAAATTCTCAAGTCTTCCCCCCGAACCCTCATAACACCGTCCAAAGTCGGGATTATCACATTCTTATTGGTGTCAATCTGCGTTGTAGCAGACACATCCAGACCAAGTTTTCCCTCAAATGCCTTCAATGCTGGCATAAGCGTATCCACAGAAGGAATAAGGCTGATTATCTCCCTGGCCCGCATTCCTTTCAGAGAAAGATTCACTCCAGCGGATATATCTTTCTTGGTTCTGGTAGAATAAAACGCATCAAGTTTAATGTCCCCAATATCTGTAGATAGTTCGGTACTCGTCAGCTGCATCGTCCTATCCTTGATTCTGACTCCTGACGATAAAGGACCCATGCGAGGCTCGGAGAAATCTATCTGATCAGCACTCATCTTAAGGGTCAGATCCACATTCCCAGGCACTATGAATATAGGCAAATCCTTAACATTAACCCTGGCATCCGCTAAAGTATCAGTCACGAAGCTTTCGTCCAACTCCTGCGAGACACTTACATCTCCATAGTCCTTCTCTCCTACCATCATGGCAGAAAGAAACTCATTGGCATTGATACGTCTCGAATCGGCAAGAAGATATACATTTATCATATCCTTGCTCATGAGTGCTTTCTTAAGTCCTCGTACATACCCACATACAGTAATGTCACTTGTACCAGCTCGCACCCCAAGAGCCTCCAGCATAATCTCCTTATCGTTCATAGACGCATCCAAAGCCGTGAGCCTGGTTCGAAGAGGGAAACCCGGCGAGGAGTAATAACCGCCAGCTGCCTTGATATGCCCCTCAGTAGACCAATTACGAAGATACTTTACCAAGGATGAATCGAGCGAAATGTCCACATCCGCCGACTCAAAATCCTTTTCCTGAAGGAAAGCAGGCATCCTGCGCGGTTTATGGGCCTCTTCTTTAGGGACGATTTTCTGTGTCGAGACAGCAAAATCCGCCCCACGCAAGCCATATCTTCCAGCTCCATACTTAAAGAACATACGCTCACTACGCGAACTGAAAGACAGTTTAGGAAGCAGTTTTCCACCCAACACCGTCTTGGAAAGATGCCCTTCATTGCGGATATTCCTGATTCGCGTTATAAGCTCCACGCCATTGTTAAAGTAAAGGCTATCGAAATCCACTTTCAGATCAAATCCGGTCTTACCAGAGCGTACATCTATCGCACTGTTAAACAGTACGGTATTAAGACTATCTGAGTTCATCGACACGGCGAGGTTCCGGCTTCTGAGGGAGCCACTAATATCAGCTTCATTGAACTTGTAATTCACAAGTTCCGACTTATGGGTATGCGCACTCAATTTGAGTCTCACATCCCCAGAAGCCCTTGTAATCCCCAAATTAGCAGGGATTATTTTCATAAGCTTTCTAAGGTCCGCCGCAGCATCAGCCGAAATGCTATAGCAAGGATCCTTTCCTAGCAGGTCAATTCCTTCACCGTCCAAGTCAACATCAATTCCTGGAAGTACCATGCAGAATTCATGAATATCTGCATTCAGCACCTTGTCAGGTGACATCTCTGCGTCTACGTCCACAGTAAGTTCAGCAGTAATGTCTTCTGGATGATACACGGTATATGAATGTGGAACACGAAGGCACGCCTCCAAAGACGGGATACTATGAGCGGAAAGCACACCGTCAGCCTCAAAATCAGCAGAGATGCGGGCATCAGTAGAAAAGTCCGCAAGTTGGGGCATGAATTCCTTCGCATACTTGTATCTGATGGTATCAAGAGGGCAATCTTCAAGTCTGAGCGCCGCTTTCATCTCCGTACTGTCCGAGGCAACCCTCACATGCCCATCAAGTGATAGAGGCATATATGCCAGCGAGGCCTTGAGTCCGTCTGCGTCAAGGTCAACATACTCCTTGCGCTTATCAATACCTACCCTACCCGACAAATCTATAGGAAGAATAAATTTACCCAGCTCCTCCATCCGAAGCATGGCCTCAGATTTCATAAGGATGTCAAATTGATTGATATCAGGCTGGGTCACCGAAAACTCCGGCATGCAAAAATCAAGTGTATCAATTGCGTTCAAGGCCAATAGAGACAAGGAATCCACCCTCACCCCTATCCGCCTACATGCCACAGCACCATCATCAAGACTCACATTCCCGTTCAGAGCAAGACTCTGGAAAAGGACAGATGCAGCAAGGGACGAAGCCCTTTCCTCATAGATAAATCTTGGAAAATCAGCAATTTCCAGTCGCTTTACCGCTACCCGGAATGATACCTCACCGGCCTCTGCATCGTCCTCATCTTCCTGCCTAGCAGATAGCCTGAGTATTCCAAGATTGCTCGAAAGAGAATCATACACATGAACAAAGGCACGAACCCCTTCTAAACGAGCATCCCGCACATTGAGTTTTCTTCCTATGAGCGAAAAAGGGTTGACTTTTAACTCAAGTCTATCAAAGGCCGCCAAGGTATCAAGCGTCTCCCCCACTCCGCAGAGCCCGAATATGAAAAGGCTGTCATCATCTCTATCAAACATGTCATGCGGATATGTCACAGACACACTATCAAGCCTCACCCTCACAGAAGGGAAAGTAGAGATGACAGAAACTTTTGGACGTGAATAGGCGAGTTTGCCGTCAATATACTCGACGGCAAACTCATCTATCATGTCAGTAACCAGTTTCGAATTTAGAACTATCTGCAGTACCACAAGGACCACAGCAATAAACCCCAAAACTGATATTATGGCTATTTTAAGCCATTTTTTCACAGACCCAACTTCTTAAAAAAGTCATTTCCCTTGTCATCCACAAGGATAAATGCAGGGAAATCCTCCACGCGGATTTTCCAAATAGCCTCCATTCCGAGTTCAGGATACTCCACGCACTCTATAGACTTTATATTGTTCTGAGCAAGGATTGCAGCAGGACCGCCGATAGAGCCAAGGTAGAACCCGCCATGCTTGTGACATGCATCGGTTACCACCTGACTTCTGTTGCCCTTGGCAAGCATAACCATACTTCCGCCATTATCCTGGAATTCATCCACATAAGGATCCATACGGCCAGCGGTTGTAGGTCCAAGCGAGCCACAAGGCATTCCCTGCGGAGTCTTGGCAGGACCGGCATAATAGATAGGATGATCCTTAAAGTACTGTGGCATACCTTCTCCGGCATCAAGCCGCGCCTTAATCTTGGCGTGAGCGATATCCCTAGCCACAATAATGGTTCCATTGAGGCTCAGACGAGTGCTTACTGGATACTTGGTAAGTTGAGCGAGAATCTCTGACATTGGGCAGTCAAGGTTGATCTTCACAGCATCACCCTCTCCGGCATTGCGCAGATTCTCAGGGATAAGTTCATACGGCTTATCATCCATTTTCTCAATCCAAATACCGTCGGAGTTAATTTTAGCCTTGATGTTCCTGTCTGCGGAACAGCTGACGCCGAGACCAATCGGGCAACTTGCACCGTGACGAGGAAGCCTAATTACACGCACATCATGGGCGAAGTATTTGCCACCGAACTGGGCGCCAAGTCCAATCTTGTGAGTCTCCTCGAGAAGTTGCTTTTCAAGTTCCACATCACGGAAAGCCCTTCCAGTCTCATCGCCAGTAGTAGGGAGCGCATCGTAGTAATGTGTAGAAGCAAGTTTCACAGTGAGAAGGTTCTTCTCTGCAGAAGTGCCTCCTACAACGATAGCAATATGATATGGTGGGCAGGCAGCGGTGCCGAGAGTCTTCATCTTGGCTACGAGGAACGGCACAAGGGTTCCCGGATTCTGGATACGCGCCTTGGTTTCCTGATAGAGATAAGTCTTATTGGCAGAACCGCCACCCTTGGTGACACACAAGAACTTGTATTCGTCTCCCTCACAGGCCTCAATATCTATCTGGGCAGGAAGGTTGCACTTGGTATTAACCTCATTGTACATGTCCAGAGGGGCATTCTGAGAGTAACGGAGATTCTCTTCAGTGTAAGTCTTGAAAACCCCGAGGCTCAACGCCTCTTCATCGCAGAAGCCTGTCCATACCTGCTGGCCTTTCTCTCCATGCACGATAGCAGTACCTGTGTCCTGACAGAGAGGAAGTTTCCCCTTGCAAGCGATTTCAGCATTGCGAAGGAAAGTCAGAGCCACATACTTGTCGTTGTCAGAAGCCTCAGGATCAGAAAGAATCTTGGCCACTTGCTCGTTATGTGAGCGTCGAAGCATAAAGCTTACATCACGAAAAGCCGTATTTGACATTACCGTGAGGGCTTCTTTGGATACCTTCAGGATTTTGTGGCCTTCGAATTCCGCCGTACTGACGAGCTTCTCGGAACCAGGAATTTTGTAATATTCAGTCTTGTCCTCGCCAAGCTGAAACATTGGAGCATACTTAAACTCTGTCATAACAATACACGTTTCGCATATAAACGTTTATTAGTCAAGCCTTGCACGGTCTGCGAAACTTATCCTCCCGCACAACTCTTGTAAATCATGCTTCCACACAGGAAGACTGTCTATCAGTTCTGCATCAGGAAGACCTTCATAAACTCGTTGATATCCCCATCAAGAACTCCCTGAGTATCAGCGGTTTCATATCCAGTACGAAGATCCTTGACCATCTTGTAAGGATGAAGCACATACGAGCGTATCTGCGAACCCCATTCGATTTTCTTCTTCTGGCCCTCCAGCTCAGCCTGCTTCTCCTGACGTTTCTTGAGTTCAATATCATAGAGACGTGACTTTAGAATACGCAACGCGTTTTGTCTGTTGTCCTGCTGGCTTCTGGTCTCCGTATTCTCCACAGTAATTCCAGTCGGAATATGTCTTACACGAACCCCCGTTTCCACCTTATTCACATTCTGACCGCCATGGCCACCTGAGCGGAACGTATCCCACTCTATATCAGAAGGATTAATTTCAATATTGATCGTATCATCCACAAGAGGGTACACAAATACGGAACTAAATGTGGTCTGACGCTTGCCCTGCGCGTTAAATGGAGAAATTCTCACCAGACGGTGTACTCCAGACTCTGCCTTGAGGTAGCCATAGGCATAATCACCCTCGAACTGGATGGTAGCAGACTTGATACCTACCTCATCACCCTCAAGAAGTTCCGTCACTGTCATCTTATATCCGTTTCTTTCGCCCCACCGCATATACATCCGCATGAGCATGGCGCTCCAATCATTGGCCTCTGTCCCCCCAGCGCCGGAATTAATGGTCAGCACGGCCCCTAGCGAGTCTCCCTCCTCTCCGAGCATATTACGAAGTTCAAGGTCTTCCACGAGACGGCGAGCATGGTCAAAAGCTTCATCAGTCTCCGGACTCTCCGGATCAAGTTCCAGCAAGACATCCAAATCATCCACTGCCGACTTGGCGGAATCATAAGCAGTTACCCACGACTTCAAGCTGCTCACCCCTTTAAGAAAGGCCTCCGCCTTCTTGGGGTCTTCCCAGAAATCGGGAGCCTGACTCTGCTTTTCTTTCAGTTCAAGCTCATCCCTTTTTCCTTTCATATTAAGACAGCGGTCAAGTGTCTCCACCCGCCCCTGAAGGTCCTTTATCTGCTCCTGTGTTATCATCAAGTCTTCAATTATAACCTACAAAATTACGAAACTGTTTTGATTTATTCAACGGATGACGTAAATTTGCTCTCATGGTAACAATAGGAATAATGGATTCCGGCGTCGGCGGACTATCTGTACTTAGGGAGATTCTCAAGGCTCTCCCTAATGAGAATTATATATATTTCTCCGACAATGCATTCTGCCCATACGGGGACAAGAGTCCTGACTTCATCAGAGATAGGTGCAAAGCCATCTGCGAACATTTTCTATCTGAAGGGGCAGAAGCCATGGTACTAGCGTGCAACACCGCCACAGCGGCAGCCATTAGCATGCTTAGAGACGAATACAATATTCCGTTCGTAGGCATGGAGCCAGCCATCAAGCCAGCCGCGCACAAGACACACAGTGGCGTTGTAGGCGTATTGGCAACAGCAGGCACCCTCAAAGGAGATAAATATCATATTACAAGAGACCTGTACTCCGGAAACATATCCGTGAAAGAAAGTGTAGGCCGCGGCTTTGTAGAACTTGTGGAAAAAGGAGAACTTGCTGGCGCTCATGCAAAGTCCGTGGTTCAGGCTTCCTTGCAGCCTCTTCTGGATGCTGGAGCTGATACTGTCGTACTCGGCTGCACACATTATCCGTTTCTCCTGGATACGATGCGCGCCGTGGCTGGTCCAGGGGTCACTTTCATTGACCCGGCACCAGCGGTCGCCGCTCATCTAAAGGACATCCTTGTAGACAAGGGGCTTGCCACGCTGCCTAATGCTCAAAACAGCAGCGCGCCTTCCACCCCTACATCCAAAGTCAAATTGGAGTCTTCAGGTGATGACGCCGCACTTAGGAGAATGTTCGCAATGATTAATTCTTCACCTTACGTGAAATAACGGCACTTAAGGCCGGGCAGAATCTCTTAACCCACACGGCTACCAGTTCCATACCGCCTACAAGTTTTTCCCTTCGGCCGCGAAGTATGGCCCGAACTATTGCTTTGGCAGCCTTTGAAGCGCTTATCCCCTTGGCTTGACCATTGTCCAACACTCCATGTGGCCTGCCACCTGCTTCAAGTGCAGAGTACGAAATATTGGTGCGAACCCTTCCAGGAATAATAACCGTGGTACGGATGTTCTTGTCATGATATTCAGCCCCTATTGTCTCATAGAATCTGAGAATTGCAGCCTTAGCACTTCCATAAGCACACCTTTGTCTGCTACCGAAAAGGCCCGCGATACTGCTAGTGCAGGCAAGTTGGCCTCCTCCTGCAGCAAGCATTCGGTGAAGAATAGCCTTGGTAATGATGACAGGAGCGAAATAATCCACTTCCATCACTTTTCGAATCGTCTGAATATCAGCCTCATCAGTATCACAACGCTGGCTAATACCGGCATTGCAATACAATATATCTAGTCCACCGAAAAACTCCCACGCCTTCTGCGCCACATCTTCAAGAATTCCAGTATCAGACAAGTCAAATGCAAGGATCCTTACCTGATGGGCACCAGCGTCTCTACACCTCTGCGCCACACGGTCAAGCTCTGAAAGCCTACGCCCGGAGATCACAATACAATCACCCCGACGGGCAAACTCCACGGCACACTCTTCCCCTATCCCGGAACTCGCACCGGTAATCCATACTCTCTTCATGACAATCAGTCAAATTTCACTCTAAAAAGTCCCATCATCCGGACAAACAGCTTCGGGAATTTTTTCTCGCGCGGGCGCGTGAGCATATTTATATAGATGTGCGGATGCTTCAGCACGGTAATCTTGTGAGCCTCCACAAGTTCAATCAATGTACCGTCTGGATCTTCAATATAAGTAAAATGACCACTTGCCTCTCCCATGTCAAAATGCTCATCATTCGGGCAGCTATCCACCGTGAACGGGTAGCCTGCACGCACACATGCCTTTTCCAACGCGCGCATGTTGGTCACATCGAAGCATATCTGGATAAAACCGGGATCTCCCCAAAATCTCCCCTCGAACAACCTCTTCGGAGTGCGGTCCAACGCCTGCACAAGCTCGATACTACTCCTACCGTAGAGATCAGCCAAAGCGCCCTTTCTGTCCTCCTTGTACGAGACAAGCACCCTTCTAAACTTTCCATCCCCTCCCGGAAGCGACTTCAAATCATCAAACACCCCAGTCTTGTCATACACTACAGTGTCATATCCGAGAACGTCACGATACAAAGGAAGCACCCGATCAATATCTGTAGATCCTATCATAGCACCTACGATACCGCCATTAAGCTTGTGATCTTCTATGAAAATGGACTTATCTTCCACAGCCTGGAACCAATTCCCCCAAGGATCCTTCACAAAAAAACAGCGAGTCCCATCTGGAAGGCAGGCCAGCTCCCCTACTTCCACACCGCTCTTACTACTGCCATTCACCTTAGAGAGCAGTTGAGTCCGAAAAGCAGCGGCATCCCGCGTCTTGATCTTGGCGGCAAACACACCTAGATCACCAGCCTCCACGGGAGAATCTGCCCGCACTGGCTTCCTTTCTGAATACTGCCAAATCTCGAATCCGCCACCGCCTTGAAGATTCAACGCGATGCACGCATGACGCTTTTGCGGTTTGCCGCCTGTATATGGCAGCATCCTCTCCGCCACAGTATCATCCTCAAGCGCACGAACATCCATGCCGAACATTTCAATATACCATTTCCATGCATCCCGGAAGTTCTCAACCCCAACACCGATTTGTTGGATACCGGATATCAGATAATTATCCATGATCATCTATTATTAGAAGTGGAGATGGAGGGACTCGAACCCTCGTCCAAACATTGTTCCAAACAGCTTTCTACACGTTTATTCTTTCTTTAGTTTTCGACTGCACAGTGCCGGAAGACAGGCCAAGTGCAACTTATCCTCTAAAACTTGAGGGGACATAGAGGCGTCCTTCCCCCGCATCCGGTTTATATGATACCCCTTAATCCAGACTGAACCGGCCTAAAGCTGGAGGGATATACGTCAGTGAAGCAGCCTTGGCCTCACCGATAAATGCTCAGTCTCTTGGAGACTAGCAAGCGTATGAATAATTGTAGTTGCCAGTTATGGCTTGAAGACTGGGATTAACGGGCCAGCCCCCTACGCCCGACGTGCTTACTATCCAGAATCGATGCTGTCAAAACCAAAACATCCCCAGACAGCCGTTCAATTGGTCTTTTTATTTATCCCCAAACGGAACGGAATACAAAGATTGCAATTTTTTCAGAAAAAAGTAAAAAAAATTTTGTCGTTCTAAAAAATCGTTGTACATTTGCATACCCAAACGAAACGGATGGGTCGCTCGGGAGCTTAGCTCAGTTGGTTCAGAGCGTCTGCCTTACAAGCAGAGGGTCGGGGGTTCGACTCCCTCAGCTCCCACAAAAGAGGTTAACTTAATGGTTAACCTCTTTTTTTTGTATAAATGGCCTTCTGTCGTACCGCAGTGCACCGTCCTATGTACCCCTCCCCAAAAAGCAAAGGGCCAACTGACTCACGTCGGCCGACCCTAAGACTTTGTACTAAAACCTAAACCTACATCCAAGATGCCGATTAGGTTATTGGCGTTGCAGAGAAAAAGAAGAAAAAACTATTTTTTAGTCTCTGCTACGGAAACCTTACGGAATTCCTTGAGATCTTTCATTAGCTCAAGTGCAATTTTGCGCGCACGAGCACCCGCAGCTTTGTTTCCTTTCTTAACCTGCAATTCTGCATTCTCAAGATAAAGATCCATCTTCTCCTTGATAGTGTTTACTAGATTTTCCATTTTTCAATTATTTATAGAATAGTAAGTTCCGTCTCAACGGGCGCAATTTAATAAGAAAAATCGAAAAACTCTCAAATAGCCACCAAAATTTGATGTTTTACCTCTATCATTGTTAAAAAGGACATCCTGTACCGCCTTACTCAGCCACACACCTCAGCGACAAACCCTGAGAGCGCCTGTCTTTGCTACACTTGAATGTACGCTTACCGTTGATGATAAACATATACTGACCATAGAGGTCCGGATAAGTCTCAAGGTCCGAAGAGGTTTTACCGGCAGTACCAATCCAGAGTCCGGAATAAGGATTTGACCCCTCGGCAGGATCACCAAAGTCAAATCCTCCAGAGAAATTGACACGAGTTCCTGTTGCAGGGAACCACTGACCATCTTGATTAGCACCGTAATTTACAGCATCCCAGGTCATAGACTTATAAACAAGCCATGCATAAGGAGTATTGCCATCCGCATCACATACTGGCACTTTATACCCCACAGGACATGGATCATATATAGTCTTCTTCATAGAGACACCGCCCCAGAAATCATCATTTGAAGAAGAAGTCCAATCACCTGTTTTAGGGTTGTTATAGACGATATCCTGCCCATACTCATCCTTCTCTCCAGTATTCACTTTTACAAGTTTATAGAACACAGACGGATTCTGAATGGATTTTGACAGAGTACCGTCTCCCTGAGCTGTAGAATAGATAGTAGGAAGTTCATTGCCATCAATATCATACAGATCAGGCTCACCATCATTTACATACGAATAGTCTTCATTCTGCTTAGTATATGAAGCCGCTCCAGGGAATGGATCCTTGCGCCCCCACTGATAAATAAGGCCATGACTGCCAAAACCCTCAGGACTTGCAGTTATCGCACCGAGGTTTCTATCCATGAATACCCAGGTAGTTCCACTTGCATTGGCTGGAGTAGTGAATAAAGTCTTAGATGGATCATAATCGCTAACCCAGAGATGCCAGCTCCAAAGAATCGCACCACTATCGTCACATACAGCAACTACAGCATTGCCAGAAGCATCGCTCAAGTCAGCGTAAGCCATTTTGGCGGCAGCATCAAGATAGAGTTCCTTGACGAGCCCTTTTACATCCTGCCATACTACTTTAAGAGAAGAAACTCCAGAGATGGCATCAGTAGAGGAATTACCCTTGCAAGCAACAGAGAACGATACAGTGGTACCAGGCTTTGCAATGTAGCAATTGGCCGTACCCTTGGAAGAAAGGCTTACAGCATCACCGACAAACTCTGGAACGACAGAACTTTTCTCGCACGCAGATGCCACTAGCACCGTAGCGAGACCCAAACACAATAAATACCTATTCATAAGTACACTAATAATTAACTCGCTAAAGATAAGTAAAAATTTTTCAACATAACATGTTCGGGAACATTATAATTGCCCATAAGGCAGTTTTTTTGTATCTTGCAAAGAAATTGATGTAATAGCACTCTTCATGGAATCGGAAATCAAGGCACAACTCGAAAAGGCAGGAATCACAGCGACTCCAGTCAGACTGCTTATCTATAGAGAAATCATCCGCATGGACAGTGCATTCAGTCTTGCAGATCTTGAAACGGAGCTGGAAACTGTGGACAAGTCCACCATATTCCGGAGTCTTAACCTTTTTCTCGAGAAAGGGATGCTCCATGAGATAGACGACGGAAGCGGCTCCAGAAAATATTGCCGTTGTACATGCGCAATGGATAACGCAGAAGCCGAAGGCAGTTCAAGCCACCATCAGCACGACTCTCACATACATTTTTCCTGCACAGAATGCCACAGGACTTTCTGTATAAAAGACATTCACATACCTCATCTTCCTACCCCAAAAGGATTTGAAGTGCACGAAACAAGCTGCGTAATGAAGGGACTGTGCCCTGATTGCGCCAGAAAACACAGAGTATGAAGCTGCTATCACTTGTTCTGCTTAGCATATTCAGGATGGTGGTAATCCCGGTCCAATTCGCTGACACAAAGTTCACCACCGGCATTGAAGAACTTTCCGCATCCGTCAATATAGCAGAGAATTACTTCAGATCTCAGCCATCTTCCATTCTTCCAGGCAGCCCAGACCAGGGGCAAGTGGAATTTATCATCGCACCTGTTGTCTCTGTATCAGAGAATCTGTCCCATTACGGCTCAAATTATGTGGACCGCAAGGATGTCCTGCTGCATGAAGCTGTCAGAGAGGCCATCAGACTGAGCGTGACATCAATAGACTTCTCACTTTTAGACAACGACGCCGACGGCATCGTGGACAATATACATTTAATAGTAGCCGGCGAGAGTGAAAGCGATGGCGGAGAGCCGCATACGATATGGCCACAGCACGATCTACTTAGCAACCACGGATCAGTCATGAGCGCCGGTGGAAAGGCAATCGACTCGTTCACTATCACCACGGAGCATAGCAGCGCAGGTACTATATGTCATGAACTTGGGCATTTTCTTGGGCTAACAGATATGTACGACACTGACGGAGAGGGCAGCGGAGGGCTATCATCCGGACTTAGGAGCACATCCCTGATGGACGATGGATGCAAAAATGGCGAAGGGGTCACCCCACCAAATATTTCAGCGTTAGACCTTGACGCCATTGGTCTCAAGGCCACTCCTGTCACCAAGAAAGCATACACACTGCACCCTGTCAGCGATGGTGGTGATTTTCTTATATTAAACTCTAATAATAGCGACGAATACTATCTCCTCGAATGCCGCCAGAGCACTGGCTGGGACAAATTTATCGGAGGGAGTGGACTTGTCGCATATCATATTGACAAATCAAGCGAAGCTGCCGGGTGGTCAGACATATTAAACAGAACCATCAGTGCCAAAGAACGCTGGGAGTACGGCATGGTCAACAACAATCCAACTCACGAATGCGCAAAGCTGCTTACCGGCCCTTCCGACGATGGCAGTTCAAGAGCCGTTTTCTTCCCAGACAACGGATACACAGGCATCGGGCAGTTGGACGGTCCTGAATTTAGCTTCTGGGATGGAAGTTCTTCACATCTGGCAGTCAAGGACATCCATACCAACAACGACGGAAGTGTCACATTTGAGGTCATTGAGCCGATCACCATAGATGGTAGCATCATACATCAGGATGGAATCACATTGAAGTGGAGAACTGACTTCTCAGAGGAAGATATCAGTTCATACGAGATAATCTGGACCGATGGGCGAAGGAACGGCACTGGTACGGCACTGGCTGAAAGCAGGAGCTTTTCCATAGGTGGACTCTCTCCCAAGCAGACATACACAGCTACAGTCACCATCTTACTAAAGAACGGACTACGCTATAGGAACTCTACTTGTTTCACTACCAAATTCTACCAGAAAGATTCTTACCCATACATTTATCTCGGCGCCAATGGACAGACTATGCTCTCACGCAACAAAGATGGAAGTTTCATAAAAGGGACCCGGATCCCACTCAAAGTATACAATGCCCCCGATGCAATGGAATGCCTGTGGTACTATGACTCAAAGCCCATTACCACCGATCTTGACGGGCTTTACACGCTTGAACGCTCTGGTGTACTGAAAGCGCAAATACTTCACGACAACGGAGCGTGGGAAACAATAGAGAAAGAAATCACCGTGAGATGACAACACACCTTCATAGCAAGATAGCAAAGATTCTTATGGCTGCACTGTCATGCTTTCTGCTTCTATGCTCATGTAGCGGAAGCATGCAGATCAATTCATTTATACAGAGCCCCGTGATTCGTCTCCAGATGGGAGGTTCCACACAAATGAGTTACGATCCTCTCACCTGCCAGATAGCCTTCAGCCGGGACCTGAAGCAGTTCAGAGTGCACACAGACAATATGTCCGACTTTTTCTGCGTCACCCTTTCCGAAATACCGGTCAATAACGGGCAGGAAATAACCGCAGATCTGGTCTGGACCACCCATAGAGACGTACTCACAAAAAACAATCTCACCTTCGAAGCATTACGGCTTGAAGGTGAGACAATATGGTTATGGAGCAAATCCGCCAAAATAGGCGTATGCCTCAAGACCTTAGAATGACTTGGCAATCTCGATGAAGTCGCCTGCCTTAAGAGCAGCACCTCCGATAAGGCCACCATCAATATCTGGCTGAGCAAAAAGTTCCTTGGCATTAGACGGCTTGCATGAACCGCCATAGAGGATGGTGGTATCATCAGCAACCTGCGCACCGAACTTCTCAGCAAGAGTCTTGCGGATGAAAGCGTGAATCTCCTCGGCCTGCTCAGCAGTGGCTGTCTTGCCCGTGCCAATAGCCCAAACAGGCTCATAGGCAACAATTACATGCTTCATATCCTCAGCAGAAAAATTGTAGAGAACATTCTTAATCTGTGCACCGCAGACATCAAAATGCTTACCGGCTTCTCTTTCCTCAAGATTCTCACCTACGCAGAGAATAACGCCAAGGCCGGCCTCAAGTGCGAGTTTCACCTTCACAACAAGCTTCTCATCAGTCTCGCCATAATACTGACGACGCTCTGAATGTCCGAGAATGACCCACTTGCAGCCCACAGCCTTGAGCATAGCTACAGAAACCTCTCCAGTATATGCACCTTTCTCGTGATCAGCGCAGTTCTGGGCAGAAAGTTCCACTCTGCTTCCAGCAAGAGCCTTGTTGACAGCGCACAAGTGAGTAAAAGGAGGAGCAACGATAAGTCCAACATTCTCTGGAACTCCGGCTGACAGTGCAGCCACTTCCTGCGCAAGTTCTTTTCCTTCAGGCTTGGTGGTATTCATCTTCCAGTTGCCTGCAACGATTTGTTTTCTCATTTTATACTTTTTTGAAATGTCCGTATATATAAATGGTTCCGGCCACGTGCCAAAAACCTTGCGAATTTCGTGATTTTTATTGAAACGAGCAAATATCGCCATATATGAAATGGGATGAAATGGGAATTGTACGGGTGCAAAAAAATGAGTATCTTCGCATTTTGCAAATAAAGAAAAAAGTAATATTCATATATGAAGAATTTTGTAGAAGAACTAAAGTGGAGAGGAATGATCCACGACATAATGCCAGGCACCGAGGAAGAACTCATGAAAGGCCCATCGGCGGCTTATGTAGGAATCGATCCTACTGGAGATTCCCTGCACATAGGACATCTTGTCAGCATAATGATACTCAAGCACTTCCAGGCTTGCGGGCATAAGCCATACGCACTTGTAGGAGGAGCGACAGGAATGATTGGAGATCCGTCCATGAAAAGTCAAGAACGCAATCTTCTTGACGAAAAGACCCTCGAACACAACGTTGAATGCATCAAGAGCCAACTTTCGAGATTCCTTGACTTCAACTCCGATGCCCCTAACAAGGCGGAACTTGTCAACAACTACGACTGGATGAAAGACTACACTTTCATCAATTTCACCAGAGATATCGGCAAGCTCATTACCGTCAACTACATGATGAGTAAGGACTCAGTCAAGAAACGTCTCAGCCGCGACTCTTCCGAGGGAATGTCATTTACTGAATTCACCTACCAACTTCTTCAGGGATACGACTTCCTTTATCTTTATCAGCACTACGGAGTAAAACTCCAGCTTGGAGGAGCGGACCAGTGGGGCAACATTACTACCGGTACGGAACTTATCCGCCGCACATGTCAAGGTGAAGCATACGCTCTCACCTGCCCACTCATTACCAAAGCCGATGGAGGCAAATTCGGAAAGACCGAGAAAGGCAATATCTGGCTTGACGCCGAACGCACATCACCATACCAGTTCTATCAGTTCTGGCTCAACGTCAGCGATGCCGATGCCGAAAGATATATAAAGATCTTTACCATGCTTGACAAGCAGACCATAGAGTCCGCTATTGCCGCCCATAAGGAAAGTCCAGAGCGCAGGGAACTTCAGAAGCTCCTCGCCAAGGAAGTAACCGTCATGGTACATGGAGAGAAGGAATATGAGACTGCCCTGAAGGCATCACAGATGCTTTTTGGTAAAGCGACCACTCAGGATCTCAAATCACTGGACGAGAAAACGTTCCTCGCGGTATTTGACGGTGTACCTACCCATACCATTGAGCGCAGCAAACTCCCTATCGGTATGCTTGACGCACTCGCTGTGGAAACTGACATCTTCCCATCCAAAGGTGAAGCACGCAAGATGATACAGCAGAATGGCTTCAGCCTCAACAAGGAGAAGATGAGCGACATCACACGCAGCCTCACCGAAGAAGACATTATAGACGGAAAATATATTCTTGCACAGAAAGGCAAGAGAGACTATCATATCATCATTGTTAATGGATAAGCCGGCAAGTACAAGACAACTAAAGGTCGGACGGGAGCTCCAACGCGACCTTGCGGAGATTATCCGCAGCAAAGGGATGGCAGTATTTTCAGGGGCCATGGTTACAGTCAGTGAAGTACGGGTAAGCCCGGACTTAAGTATCGCTAAAGTCTATGTAAGCATATTTCCGTCCGATAAAGCACAATCCGTACTGCCATTGTTGGAGGAGAACAAGAAGGCTTTGCGCGGCGAGTTGGGAAGAAAAGTGGCATCACAGTTACGGATTGTCCCAGAGATAGAGTTCTACCTCGACAGCACTCTTGACTACGCCGAGCATATAGAAGAGCTGCTCAAAAAATAAAGGCTGACCGTGAGACCGGGCCCGTTCATAGCATTCAGATACCTGTTCGCCAAGAAATCGCACAATGTCATCAATGTCATTTCTGCAATCAGCGCGGCAGGTATTGCCATAGGCACAGCGGCCCTCATACTCATATTGTCAGTATGCAACGGCTTCAACGGTATCATCGAATCCAACTTGTCGGATCTGGATCCAGACATCACCATAAGCCGTGCCGATGGGAATCATTTCTCTACGAGCAATGTGCCGTGGAGTGGTATTCTTAAAGACACATCAGGAATCACCTGCCATGAAGTATTGGAGGAAGAAATTTTCATCACCTATGGCAAGGCGCGTGGCACAGCGACGGCAAAAGGCGTGGATAATAGTTATCTCCACAACTCAGGGTTGTCCCGCCATGTAATTAGCGGAGAGTTTACCATATACAGAAATGGCATTCCAAGGGCTATGGTCGGGGCTTCACTTGCATCGGCCATGGGCATTAACCCAAGATTCCTTGAAAAAGTGGAACTGCACTACCCTTCTGATACGCCACATAACCCACTCTCTGGCCCTGGTCTGTCATTAGGCAGCGTAAAGGTCGGTGTAAGCGCACTGATAAGCGTCAATGAAAGCATTGACTCACACTTGATGATTGTACCCATAGAAACGGTTCGGGAACTCATAGGCGCTAAAGATGACGAAGTATCAGCAATAGAGCTAACAGTTCCAAGTGGTAGCATAAAGAGCCGCATTATGGAGCTCAAGACATCTCTTGGCAGCGAATACAAGGTGCAGGATAGGTACGAGCTCAATTCTTCAGTGTTCAAGATGATGAAGTACGAGAAGTTCACGGTTTACCTGATACTGCTGTTTGTGGTTGTTATCATTGCATTCAACATATTCGGCTCCCTATCGATGCTTATTATCGAGAAGAAGGATGATATGGAGATGCTCTGTGCCATGGGAGCTAAAGATTCCATGAGGAAAAGGATATTTGTGATGGAGGGATGGATGATTTCGCTTGTCGGAATGACGATAGGACTTGCTGTCGGCTTAATCCTCTGCATCGTTCAGCAAAAATTCGGGCTCGTCAAGATGCCAGGAGGATTTGCAATGAACGCATATCCAGTGATACTCAAGGCTTCAGACATATTGTTTACAGTCGTAGGAGTATCGATGTCGGGGCTTGCGATTTCATTGTCGGCGACCCGAAAAAAAATTTGATTTTTCATCTCTGATTTTTATTTTTGTACCTTTCATGGAAGAGACAAAAAGATTATACCCCATCAAGTTCTGCACAATACAGGACGAGTACGAATGGGGGCGCGAGGAGTTCAAACTCGCGGATCTCGGGTATAAGGATTCCCTTGTGCGCGAGGGTTGGCTTGCTGGCAACAGCATCGGTGAGCTCATGGACACATACATCGATAGGATTACAGGAGACAACACCTACGAATACTACGGAAGACAGTTCCCAATATGCGTCAGGCACCTCACGATAAAGGGAGATTTACCACTTCAAGTGCACCCTGGGGACGAAATCGCCTCGCAACGGTACGATTTTCTTGGAAAAGAGAAGCTGTGGTACGTAATACGGTCAGGGAAGGACGCACGGATATTGGCGGGATTCAAAGACCACTGCGATGCTTCCGAGTTTTTCACGGCATGCGAGTCTGACAAGACTGACGAAATGATGAACATGGTGGCTCCATACCCAGGACTTGCTTTGCTAATTCCTTCAGGCACACCGCATGCTGCATCGGGAGATATAGAGATTCTGGAAATAGCCGAGTCCTCACCTCTTGACTTCTGTCTCAACGGCAGGGGGCACATGGTTTCAGAAGATGAATTTGACCCTCAACTCTCACTTGTCGACGCCCTTGACTTCATCAAATTTGATAAGTTCAAGTCCGAACCCGCAAAAGCAGACACCTTGGCGGACATCCCGGCATTCACCGTCACCAAGATGAGACTCACAGACCCTCTCCGCTGCAACAACTCGGAGTACGATTCGTTCATAATATATAGTTGCATATCAGGAGCGGCATCGGTACAGATTCAGGTGCTTGGACAGACAGCTGATTTTCTCGTAAAGGCAGGAGAGACAATGCTTATCCCGGCTGAATGTCAGGATTTCACAATAGTCCCCACAGCAGAGAACACAGTCATTATTGAGACCACTTCCAACCGAACTGAAGTGGACGAATACATAGATCCTAACGTGAGCGCCAAGCTCCCGGAAGATGAATAGAAAGCATTATGAAAGGCGTAAGGATATTTCTTGCTAACGGATTTGAGGACATTGAAGCCCTTGCCGTATGTGATGTACTTCGCAGAGGCGGAGTTGATGTAAAACTTGTCGGACTGGAAAGAGGAACAGTTGTTTCATCCCACGGAGTGAACGTACAGCCGGACTTGTGTCTAGAGGATCTCCCAGATAATGAGCAGGCCGCAGGAGAGAAAGATGTAATGGTCTTCCCAGGAGGAATGCCAGGATCGAAAACGCTCGCTGGGTGCACACGACTTATAGAAGCTGCCAGTAGGCATTATTCACAAGGAGGAACACTCGCAGCAATATGCGCAGCTCCTGGTCTAGTACTCAGCCAGATAGATATTCCTCAGGGAAGCAAATTCACCTGCTTTGATGGGTTTCAGGATGCTCTTGAGGCCAAGGGATGTATTTTTACAGGAGAGCCTGCAGTAAGAAGTGGTAGGATAGTGACAGGGCGTTCGGCAGGTCACGCAGTGACATTCGGACTCGAGATTCTTAGACTTATAAAAGGCGATGAAGCTGCTGCTGAGGTGAGGCACGCCATGTTCCTCTACTGATAGTCTAGCCTTCTCGGAACTATATGGTTGGCCCTATATACGACGGACGCCATAAGAGGCAGCAGATGACTTAGTGATTTGATGGATAAAGTCAGACTTGACAAATATTTGTGGGCCATTCGCGTTTTCAAGACAAGGAGCGAAGCCACGGACGCTTGTAACGGCAATAAGGTTCGCCTCAATGGTGTACCCGCAAAGCCGTCCAAAGACGTAAAAGAAGGAGATACCATAGAAGCACGTAAAGGCCCGATGGTGCTTACCTATAGGGTATTACAGCTCAGCGAGAGCAGGATGGGAGCGGCACTTGTGCCACAATATGCGCAAGACATGACCCCAGAGAGCGAAAGGCAGAAAGCTCACGCGCCACGTGAAACCATCATCCTTCAGAGGGACAGGGGTACTGGAAGGCCGACGAAGAAAGAGAGACGTCAAATAGACGAACTAATAGGATTCTTAGGAGAAGACGAAATATAAAACTTAAATAGCTATGTGCGGAATTGTAGGATATGTAGGCGAAAGGCAAGCCTACCCGATATTGATTAAGGGCCTCAAGAGGCTTGAATATAGAGGTTATGATAGCGCAGGTGTAGCCTTGATCAACGACGATGGAGAACTCAGGATTTACAAATCCAAAGGCAAAGTAAAGGACCTCGAAGCGGTGGCTGCCGGCAAGGACCTCAGCGGAAACATCGGCATTGCCCATACCAGATGGGCTACTCACGGAGAGCCAAGCGACATCAACGCGCATCCACATGTATCGGAGAATCACAATATAGCCGTAATTCACAACGGCATCATCGAAAACTATCTTTCCCTCAAGGAAGAGCTTTCCAAACTCGGATATCACTTCAAAAGCCAGACAGACACTGAAGTGCTCGTGCAACTCATCCAGTATATGATGGATTCACACGGCATTTCTTTTCAGGAGGCGGTTCCACTCGCGCTTCGCAGTGTTGTGGGAGCATACGCAATATGCGTAATGGACAAGACTCAGCCTGACTGCATGGTAGCCGCGCGCAAAGGCAGCCCTCTCATAATAGGCATTGGAGAAAATGAGTTTTTCGTAGGTTCAGATGCATCTCCTATCATAGAGTACACCAACAAGGTGGTATATCTTGAGGAAGAGCAGGTCGCATTTATAAAAAAAGGGGAAAGCCTCAAGATCACTGACTTAAAGAACGTCAAGCAGACTCCAGTAGTATGCAAATTGGAGCTCAGCCTCAGTGAAATAGAGAAAGGCGGATATCCCCACTTCATGTTGAAGGAAATCTTCGAACAGCCTCGCACGCTGAAAGCATCCATGAAGGGAAGGCTACACCCAGAACTCGGCACAGTAAAACTCTCCGGTATCATCGACAACAGAGACAGGCTGCTTCATGCGCGCCGATTTATCATCTGCGCATGTGGAACGTCATGGCATGCAGGACTTATAGGCAAATATATCATCGAGGAGCTCACTCGTATCCCGGTGGACGTGGAATACGCATCAGAGTTCCGCTATCGAAAGCCAGTAATATTTCCTGATGATGTACTCATAGCCATTTCTCAGTCCGGAGAGACCGCAGATACTCTTGCTGCGATACAGCTCGCGAAGGATGCTGGAGCATTCTTATTCGGCATCTGCAATGTGGTCGGATCATCTATAGCAAGAGCCACAGACTCCGGATGTTATACACACATAGGTCCGGAAATCGGAGTTGCGTCTACCAAGGCTTTCACCGCACAGGTTACTACGCTTTTCCTCTTCGCCATGAGTCTTGCTGAAGAACTTGGCACAGTCACGGACGAGAAGAGGATGGAGTTAGTCAAGGCTCTTCAGAATATTCCTAACCAGATATCGAAGATTCTCGAACATGACAAGGAAATATCGGAGCTTGCAAAGACATTTACCTATGCTCATAATTTCCTGTATTTGGGGCGTGGATACAACTATCCAGTAGCGCTTGAAGGCGCACTCAAACTCAAGGAAATCTCTTACATCCACGCAGAAGGATACCCGGCCGCCGAAATGAAGCACGGTCCTATCGCCCTCATAGACGAGGAGATGCCTGTAGTGGTAATTGCCCCGAAACGAGGACACTACGACAAGATTCTCAGCAACATCCAGGAAGTCAAGGCACGCAAGGGGAAAGTCATAAGTATCGTCACAGAGGGGGATACAGATGTCAAGGCACTTTCAGACTTCGCATTTGAGATTCCTGATACAGAAGAATGCCTCGTGCCGCTTCTCTCATCCATTCCGCTCCAATTGCTCGCATACCACATTGCCATAGCGAAAGGTAGAGACGTGGACCAGCCCCGAAACCTTGCCAAGTCAGTAACGGTAGAGTAATCCTTATGACGAAAGCAACAATGTAGAATATCATAAAACATGCATAGTATGAACATTTGGATAATAATGTTAGTTGTAATGATGCTCTCGTACATCATCCAACTTACGCTCAATAGTAAATTTGATAAATACTCGAGAATTCCAGGTCCAAACGGGCTGACAGGCGCCGACGTAGCGCGACTTATGCTTAGGCAGAACGGTATAACCAATGTTACGGTTCAGAGTGTTGCCGGAAAACTCACTGACCATTTCAATCCCCAGGACATGACCATCAACTTAAGCGAAGGCGTATATTCAAGCACATCAGTAGCTGCTTGCGCAGTAGCCGCCCACGAGACCGGTCATGCAATCCAGCACGCCACGGGATATGCCCCGCTCAAACTTCGTTCCGCCCTTGTACCGGTAGTCACATTTGCCAACAACACTGTCCAGTGGGTTCTGCTTTTAGGAGTGTTAATGCTGAATGTCTTCCCTTCCCTACTATGGATTGGAATCGGTCTTTTTGCTATGACCACACTATTCAGCCTGATCACACTTCCAGTGGAGATAAATGCGAGCCAAAGGGCAATAACATGGCTTGAGGGATCAGGAGTGGTCGATGAAAACACTAAGCCATACGCCGTAGATGCATTGAGATGGGCAGCATATACCTACATAATTGCAGCCATTGGTTCTTTAGCTACCCTATTCTACTACATCGGCATAGCAAATTCCCGAAGAGACTAGATGGGCAGGAAACGAGAGACATTCTGGTACGCACTGAAAGTCTTCTATAATAGGGTCGAGCCCATCCGTAAAATTTTCAAGGATGCCAGGTACGACACTTATATCCCCATGATAGTGGAAGAGGAGTATTGCGGCAATGGACTTGATTATAAGGAAAAACCGGCAGTTGCATCGTTGTTGTTTGTCTGTTGTCCCAGAAAATTCCTTCTGGATGTAAAGAAAGAATTCAACGATATGTTCCTATACTATACCAAGCCAGGAGAAAACCTGCCTGCAATCATAGATGATAGGGAAATGGAGATCTTCAGAAAAGCCACAGAACTCGCAGGAATGGGTGCAGAATACCTCGGGAGCGACACTGCCAAGTACTGCGTGGGAGATAAGGTCCGCGTGACTGCGGGCATATATGAGGGCCTGGAAGGCTATATTAAGCGCATAAAGCATGCACGCAAATTCATAGTAAGTATTGAAGGCGTTGCAGTAGTCGCCCTCACTGGAATACATCCCCAATACTTAGAAAAGATTGAATAATACTAATACTATAATATATGAACAAACAAGCAAGATTATCGGTGCTCTATCTTACCATAGTTCTAGCCTCATGCGCAGCACCAAGGTACATTGAAACTTCTTCACCCGAAGAAAGTGGACTAAACCTAATGAAAATTACTGATGAGAATTCCAATTCGGTAGCAGGAAGCCCATCCGTTATCGGTGTGTCTGCTGCCAATATGTTAGGAAGATGCAGTGAGGAATCCGTGGGTTGGTGGCCGGGAAGATGCCTTGACATATCTCCTGACGGAAAAGAACTCGCCTATATGTCCAAAGTGGACAATAGTTGGAATGTCATGATTAGGAAGTCTGGGGCCCAAGGAACCGCTACTCAACGAACATTCCGCATGGTCAATGACTTCTCATGGGGCTCAGACGAAAAACTTTACTTTTCTGATGCATCAAATGAAGTCCTTTCACAGATTTCATCTACAGATGCACATGTAGGGACCATCATGAGGCAACTTACGAACAACAATCAGGATATGAATCCTGTGCTCTCAAAAGATGGAAAGAAACTGTACTTCACAAGAATAGACCGCAATGGACCATTTGTGTGGTCATACGATATAGAGTCTGGAGCACTGACATCCTGCTGTAAAGGATTCAACCCATGGCCCACTGCGGAAGGAGAATTTCTATGCGTTCGAAACTCTTCAAACACCACCTCAAAATCGAAAACGAGCACCAACAGTGAGATCTGGCTTGTGAATTATGAGAAAGGCACGGAGACACTAATTGTATCCGACAAGAAACGTGGCTTTACAAACCCCACTCTATCCCCTGATGGACAATGGATACTATGCCAGGGCAATAGCAAGTCCACTATCTCCAAGAAGAACAACCTTGATATCTTTGCCATCCGTATTGACGGCACACAGTTCATACAACTGACCTACCATCCTGCTGACGACTGCTCCCCAATATGGTCCAAGGACGGGAAATACATCTATTTTATTTCCTCCAGAGCCAACAAAGACAATGCGTTCAACATCTGGAGAATGAAGTTCAACCTATAAAGACAGGAATATGAAAAATATTTTCCGCATCATTGCTGTATCATCTGTTTTATTGTCAGTCGCAATCTCAGCCAATGCACAGTTTGGCCCATCAGGCAGAGGACAAGGATCTTACTTCAATACCAGACAAAGCTCTAGCGAAGGCACGAAATACAAGGGAATTGTAGAGGGCGGTGTAGGATATGACTTATTTGAAGAGCAAATAGCATTCTCCTTTTCTACTTCACATGGAGTTATTATCAATGATAGTTTCTTCATAGGGGCCAACGTGGGCCTATTTCACTCAAGGGTATACAATAATAATCGTTATGACTTATACTATGTTCCGACTCTTGCCCTTGATAGCAGGTATTATTTTCATCTTCAGACTATAGGACTGCAACCATTTGTAGGTGCGCAGGCAGGAGTCGGCTTCAGTAGAAATGATTTTTGGTACTATCAAAGTGACAATAGCTTTTCGGAAAATAGTTTTGCACTGAATGCAACCCTTATGGCGGGACTTCGCATCCCATTAAACGATAGGTTTGGCATAACCACGGGAGTTAGATCAATATACACCTTGGAGAACCTCGGCGTCCTGTTCCAGATAGGATTTGAATTCTAGAGCGCATCTGAAATTAAAAAAAAGACTGATCGGGATGAAAACCTGACCAGTCTTTTTTAGAAGCCACAAAAAACTATTTCAGCGCTTTCCAAACGGCAGCGGCAAGAGCACCTCCGGCAAGAGGTCCTACAAAGAACACCCAGACATTGCACAAAGCATCACCACCGGCAAAAATAGCAGGACCGAAAGAACGAGCCGGGTTAACCGAAGTACCAGTAAGGTTGATGCATACGAGATGAATAAGTACAAGTGTAAGTCCTATTGCGAGACCGGCAAGATTACCGGCTCCCTTCTTCTCATCCGTAGTGCCAAGTACGACAAGCACAAAGATAAATGTAGCAATAAGTTCCACAACGAGTGCACCAAGTGCACCACCGGCATTTGCCACACCATTGGCGCCGAAACCAGAAGGATCACCCATTGCAGCAGGAGCGCCAGAAGTAACATTCACCACAAGGGCAAGAAGGGCAGCAGCAACAATACCGCCAAGAATCTGTCCAACCCAATAGCCACATGCATCTTTCCAGCTCATGCGTCCACTAAGAGCTACGCCAAGAGTAATGGCAGGGTTAATGTGGCATCCTGAAATACCGCCAATGGTATAGGCCATCGCGATTACGGAAAGACCGAAAGCAAGTGCAGTACCAACCACTCCGGCAGAAGTACCACATCCAAGGAACATGGCTGTACCGCATCCGAGAAATGTCAGTACAAAAGTCCCGATAAATTCAGCAAAATACTTTTTCATTGTTCTGATAGTTTTAAATTACCCGACTGCCCGGAAAATCCGGCCAATCGGGCACAAAGATAGCATTTTTCCGAATACGAGAATCATGTGGAATGGGTATATACCCTTAATGCCTCTTTACCTGCACGTTAGCAAGTTTCTCCCAATACTGTATTAATCCACTATGGTCATCCCCAGACTTACCATCCGCCTTCAATGCTTTCATAAACTCAAGAATCTGGACAGTTAGAGGAATCGGAGCATCTATTTCGAGAGCAGTATCTCGTACATTGAGAAGGTCCTTAGTATGCATCCAAATAGGTCCACCAGGTCTAAAGTTACGGTCAAGAATCATAGGCATTTTTGCATCAAGTACCGTACTACCGGCAAGTCCTCCACGGATAGCCTGGTATACTCTCTCTGGATTTACCCCAGCCTTTTCCGCAAAAACCATCGCCTCTCCCACCGCAGCAAGATGAAGAGCTACCATAATCTGGTTAGCAAGCTTGCATATATTTCCACTGCCGATTTCACCAATAAGTACGGCAGAGGCACCCATAGATAGAAGAATCGGCTTCACTTTCTCAAATGTAGACTCCTTCCCTCCAACCATTATAGACATAGTCCCGTCTATAGCCTTGGGTTCTCCACCGCTGACAGGAGCATCAAGCATATCATACCCTCTTGCTATAGTAAGTTCATAGATTTTTTTGGAAACGACTGGAGATATAGAACTCATATCCACAATAACTTTCCCGTCTCCTGGAGTCTCAAGGATGCCTCCCTGACCGGAGACCACATTCATCACATGTGGAGAGTTCGGCAGCATGGTAATTATAACATCCGTACGCCGAGCTACATCTGCAGGACCATTTCCCTTTTCAGCACCAAGAGACACCAGTTCCTCTATAGGCTCAGATTTAACATCATACACAACAAGTTTATATCCTGCCTTCACAAGATTCTTGGCCATAGGTTTTCCCATTACGCCAAGACCGACAAAACCAATTTTCATACGTAAATTATTCAAAATAAAGTGTCACGCAATTTTTTCTCTGATCGGCACTCAATATATAGCTCACTCCACCGCAATCAAATAACTGAGTTTGTGTTGGGCCGACACCGAGTTCAATATCCTCTTCAACAAATTTCCAATCTGACGCATCTTTAAGACGGACCATTTTAAGCGCCATAGAATCACGTCTACTACCTACCACAGCGGCAGCTTCTCCATTTAGCATCCCACAACTGAGACCATGTCCGAAAGATAGGGCTCCATGATAAATCTGCTGCCAATCCCCAGATATTTTCTTGTATATGACAAGGTTCTCACCATGAAAAGGTTCAACAGTAACCATCTCGTCCACACCGTCACCATCAAAATCTACAAACCCAAATTCACTGACTTCATGGTCAAACAATCTATCAAGGCACCATTTACCTTCAATCATAGACAAAGAGAAAATCCCCTCGGATCCAGAGACCATTAGCACCTCCTTTCCTCCCCTTTCCGCTTTGAGCATTCCGTGATTACGGAATATAGAATTATCAACAAGTATTGGTTCGCCAGGTTCCCCTGTAACAGGATCCAATTTCATAACATAGATTTCACCTGCATTGGACCAGTCGGAAGGCTCCGACTTGAACTTACTAACGGACGCAGCAAAAAGATAATTCTCGCCACTCACATTTATGACCTCACACCTATGTGCAAATGGAAGAGAAAAGCATTTTCGAGTCTCCCATCCATTCAATATACGGCGATGCATGAAAACCCCTGCATCCTTTCCCACAAATCCAGGGAAAAGAGCCATGATGGAGAAAAACAAATCAGCATGCCCACAGACAGGAACAAAACTCATAACCCCACCAGGGCATCCGTCCACGAATTCAGAAGTACCATTTTGAACATCATAGAGAAATACCTCTCCAGTAGTCTCAGAGCCTGCTGCTATCATTCGCCTTCCACCAGCCATAAAGGAATTGGCTGTATAGACAGACTCCACATTCATTATTATCTTTTTATTCATACTTAACAGAATATCATATAACCAATCCACACAATTATCATTGCCGTGAGCCCAGCCAAAAGAGTCCCGAGGCCATGAAATTTAAACCCAGTCTTCACATTCATACTAGATAGCTGAGATACCACCCAAAAGAAACTATCATTGACATGGGACATTACCATAGCTCCAGAACACAAGGACATCACAGCGAAAGCCTTTGCAATAGGTGTCACAAAACCAAGTACATCCATCATAGGAGCTATTAGTGAAGCCGTAGTGACAATGGCCACGGTTGAAGAACCTTGAGAGCTCTTGAGTGCAGCGGCAATGACGAAAGGAAGCCAGATTCCAAAATTGGCACCAGCAAGAGACTCTCCAAGAATGTCAGCAATACCAGAATTACGCAGGACCATTCCAAAAGACCCACCAGCAGCCGTAATCATAATGATTACCGCAGCCGATGTAAGGGATTTTCCCACCCAACCAGTAGTAGAAAGCAACTCCCTCTCAAACTTCTTAGGCAAGAAGAACGAAAGGACCATTCCAATAAGCAATGCTATCACAGGCTCCCCTATGAAATCCAACACATCAGCAGTTACACCCTCACCAAACGGAGCGCCTGGAAAATCCGATATTGACTTGAGCACTATCAACACCAACGGAATTACTACAGGCATGAAAGAACGTATAGCTGACGGTGCGTCTTTAGAGTTATCCTCCTCCACGGTTATCTCTCCATTCGGATCTGGATCAATGTATGTTTTGGCAGCATACTTTGTCACAAAAAAATATGATTCAGCGGCCACAAACACGCTTATAATGAGACCTATCAGTATAACAAGCCCCAAATCGGCTCCCAGAATGGCTGCAGCAGCCACGGGCCCTGGGGTAGGAGGCACCAAACAGTGAGTAATAGTGAGACCGAGAGACAGAGCAATCGCAGTACATGCTAGAGATATCCCAGACTTCTTTGTAATGGCTCTATTGAGCGGGGATAGAATTACAAACCCAGAATCGGCATATACTGGAATTGATATAAAGCAGCCCACAATCAGCATCGCAAGAGGTATCCGTTTCTTTCCTGCAAGACGAACTATTCCCTGAGCCATAACATATGCACCCCCTGACTCTTCCAGGAAAGTTCCAATTATGCAGCCAATCACGATTACCAGCCCGATATGGCCGACAATGTCACCAAACCCTTCGTTCACAGAGCCGACTATCTCCTCGAACGGCATTCCAGATAGAAGTCCAAAGCCTATCGCAGCAAAGATCAACGCCAAAAAAGGATGCACTTTGCCCTTCGTCGTGGACACCACAATGAAAGCCACAGCCAATATTAGAAGCACTACAAGCATACACCTATACCAGTAAATGTTTTATACTATTAGCCATTGAGGACAGTATGATATAGCATGAAGCAGAACCAGCATCCATTACTCCGCGAGAACGCTCTCCAAGACGGCTTGAACGTCCAACCTTGGCTACCATATCCACAGTACTATCTCTCCCGGCCAAAGCAGCAGAGTCCATGGCATCAAGACATCGGGCGAAACTCGCACCTTCTGCGATAGCCGCATCAAATGCATTTCGCGCAGGAATAAGAACATCCATCAGAGTTTTATCCCCTACCTTAGCCGAAGAAATCTTGGATAGTCCGTCCATTGCCTGTGCGAAAGCAAGAGAAAAGTCTTCCTTACCTATAAAATCTTTACCTTCAAAAGAGTTGCTGAAAGAAATAAAGAACTTGCCATACAACGGCCCCATAGACCCTCCGATTTTCATCATGAGAGTTTTTCCAAGGGTCTTGAGGGAATATGCCAGATCGCCAGATTGTTTATCCAAAGACTCACGACAAAGAGTGAAGCCCTTGTTCATATTGATTCCGTGATCACCATCACCGATAGCTCCATCTATATCACTGAGGAACTGTTTGTTGGACTGAATCGAAGTGATAAGATTGTCCACGATCACAGACGCACTTGCTTGCTCTATTTTTTCTTTCATCATCAAAACTGCTTAAATGACACAGCATCAGCCTCATAATCAAAACACATCTTGAGCTCATCGTCAAGTTTCATAATTGACAAAGTTGCGCCAGCCATCTCAAGAGAAGTGAAATAATTGCCCACCAACGACCTATGAATAATTATGCCTTTAGCCGACAGTATTTTTTCCACCTCATTGTAGAGAATGTACTGTTCCATCAAAGTGGTGGAGCCAAGACCAGAAAGCAGGACCACCACCTCATCACCAGAAGCAAAAGGAAGATCAGGCAAAATGACATCACACATTCTTTCGGCTATTTTTCCCGCCGACTCAAGAGGAGCCACTTCAATACCAGGCTCACCGTGATGTCCGATACCAACCTCCATAGTTCCCAACTCTATAGCGAAATTAGGATGTCCCACTTCAGGAAGTACGCAAGGCGCAAGTCCCACTCCCATACTCCTTGTATTATCAACAGCTTTCTGAGCCACATCGAGAACCTCATCAAGATTTCCGCCCATTGCAGCCTTCGCACCGCCTACTTTCCACATAAATACCTCACCAGCTACACCACGACGTCTATTCCTATCCGTAGCAGGGGCAGACGGAACATCATCATTCGCAACGACTTTCCCAACTTTAATTCCATCTTCCTCCGCCTGCTCAATAGCCATGGCAACATTCATATTGTCTCCAGCATAATTACCATAAAGCACGGCCACACCATGTCCTGCATCAGCCTCACGGATAGCATCATAGAACATTTGTGCAGGAGGAGAAGAAAAAAGTTCACCTACAGCTACAGCATCAACCATATTACGTCCAATATAACCTATGAAAGCAGGTTTATGTCCTGAGCCGCCACCCGTCACCACACCGACTTTCCCTTTCACTGGCGCATCCTTAAACTTTATCACCCTCTCGTTCTCTGTGACACAGACAGTAGCAGAATTTGCTTTTACAAATCCTTCCAACATCTGATCCACAACCAAAGAAGGATCATTTATTATCTTTTGCATATTAATGTAGTTTATTAAATGATTGACTTTCAAGTTCTCTCATCTGATTTACTTTTGCCAACGAACCACCTCCCTGAAATTCAGATATCAACCAAGCATCCACTATGGTCTTGGCCAATTCAGGGCCAATAACTCTTGCTCCCATAGTGAGAATTTGAGCATCATTGCTCTTTCTCAGTCGTTCTGCAGAAAACACGTCATGGCACACCCCAGCATACACCCCCTGAACCTTATTTGCAATCATAGCCATGCCAAGTCCTGTTCCGCAGATCAGGATACCCCTGTCATATTGGCCATCCTTGATCTTGAGCGCTAGATTATATCCAATTTCCGGATAGAAAGCGCCTGGATGATAGACCATATAATTCAAATCTGTCACATCCACTCCCTTGGTCTTCAAATGGTTCACGATGACGCTCTTTAATTCAAAAGCTGCATCATCACAGTCTATTACTATTCTCATTGTATATTTATTTTCCATTTGGAACATTGATAATGGCATCAAGTGCAGGTTTGGCTGTAAGGTCTCTATTGAAAAGAAGAGGATAATTTGTCCTATTCGGGACAGGATAACCATTCTTCCATGACCTATCATCAGAGAGCCCCCAAAAGGTAACTCTATCTATCTGATTGCGGTGCTTGAAGAAGATTCGAAAAAGCTCCTCATACCTTGCGTCAAGTCGCTTTGCCACATCCTCTGGCAATCCATCCTTATAAGGATCCAAATAAGTCTCAAACTCTTCAAGTTGGAACTGAGGTTCAGACAAAGACTGGCCGATAATCTGTCCCTCGCGTGTGAGTGGTAGAACATCTACATCCATTTCAGAAATCATCACTTTAACTCCAAGTGACGCCAGTGTATCAATAGCATGTTCAATATACTCTGTCTTCGGATAATTCAATCCCCAATGAGCTTGTATCCCGACACCGTCAATTCTGATTCCTTCAGACTGCAGACGTTTCACCATTGTGACAATACCATTCACATGTGCAGGCCTCCAAACATTAAAATCATTATAGTATAATTCACAATCCGGAGCATACATATCAGCGAAGATAAAAGCATTTCTAACAACCTCATAACCATCTCCACCAAATGCTTTCACCCAGCCCTTATCTCTATATTCACCTTTTTCGCCAATAATCTCATTGACTACATCCCAGGCATTGATACGACCATTATAGCGACCAGCGACTTTTTCAATATAGGCACGCATTGTTTCTATCAGTTCTGCTTTGCTCTTCGGCTTTCCATTATCATTGTGCCAGAAAAATTCAGGAGTCTGATTGTGCCATACAAGCGTATGTCCAAGCATCCAAAGATTATTTTTCTCACCAAACTCCACGAATTCGTCCGCATGCTTAAAATTCCAAACATCTGTTCGCGGATGAATCCTTTCAGACTTCATGCAATTATCCGGCGTTATAGCATTGAAATGTTTGAGCAGCAAGGCTTCCGCTTCTGGAGAACGCCCGTTAATAGTGAATGGATCCACTGCACAACCTATCTTAAAGCTATCAGCATAAGCATCTTTAAGAGCTATGTCAAAATATGGTTTATGTTCTGCACATCCCATAACAAACAACACTGCCATGGGCAACAAGATTTTCTTTGTCATACTAATGTTTTCTAAATGTCCACTTGCAATTATCACTGCCATAATTAAATCTACCAAGACTCGTTGTCCCATCTGAGACCGCCACAAGGACAAGAGTCTCATCACATCCAGGCACACATTTCGGCATTATCCGCCACGTCCCATCACTGAGTTGCTCTATCCTCCATAGTTGCTCTGCAGAACCACTAAACTGCTCCTCCGTCGTCACCTCCTTGTCTTGGGTTGCCGTTAGGTATCTCTGCGTCCCAACTATCCTTATGCTATAGTAAGGACCTCCAAGACTTCCTCCCGCCTCGGACTCTGCTCTTATCTCCCAACTCTGATGAGGTCTGTACATATCAGCGCCAAGTCTGACTGGCACTTCTCCATGTGGCCACGCTTCCTCTACATCCTCAAGCCTCTGGGACTCCACTTTAACTATTGACTGATCTCCTCCCATACCGAAACCTCGCATTCCTCCTGCCACACGAACGGTCTTTACTGACAACTCAAGAGCTGTTCCCCTTCGCTCCGATATCATTCCGTAAACTCCATCCTGAAGTATCTCCCCTGCTACCGGCCAACCATTCCGCCACAAAAGCGGACGGATTCCTAGCGTACTTCGGCCGCTCATGTCAAGATCCGCCTCGAAATGAAACGACATCTTCTCCACGCCATCCTCTATAAAATATCTCCCGAAGTGGCCAGCTCCAATACGACGAGGCTCGCTAGCAAGCACCAGCTTGCCTCCTCCCTGCGTCATATCTCTACCAACATTATCGTAGTATGGGCCAGTTGGACTCTTTGAACGGCCGACAATGATATTATAGGTCGAATTAGCTCCGTCACAGCACGTCCCATGTGTCGCCAGAAGATAGTACCATCCATCATGATATATTGGGACCGATGCTTCACAAGAAATGGCAATATCAACAGGTTCGTTGCCATCCACACGAAGCCCTGTATTTGGATCAAGCTCCACAATCCTAATATAACCGAAGTATGTTCCGTAAGTAAGCCAGAGTCTTCCGTCAGGACCCATCATCAGACCGGCATCTATGGCATCACAGTCCTCATGTCCATTGGACTCAGCCACCACTATTGGTTCTGTAAACTTAAATTCTGGAGAAGACGGATCAAGGGTCTTGTTCCACATTGTAAGCACCGTGCCCACATGACCATTGGCTGACCCTCCCCCAGTAGAACTATATGCTACAAGATATCTATTCCCTATTTTTATGGCATCAGGCGCGGCTCCTCGTCCAGGTCTCACTGCTCCCCCTTTCCATACCCATCCGTCTTCAGAAATTAGTCCGCCGCCTCCGGTACCGAAAGTATAGTACTTCCCGTCACATTCAACAATAGTGGACGGATCATGTATGAACGGGCTCCCAGTCTGGGCAGAAAGACTTAAGCCACACCCCACAATTATGGAAAAAATTGTCAATACCTTCTTGATCATACTATTTCTTCAACTTAGCTATTACACTAATATTCTTAACGGGACTTCCATCCTCTTTAACAAAACGAAGGCAGAAATCAGCCATCCCAGGACCATTGAACACAACTCCACGTATTACATTGTCACCTTTCTTCAGAGTGAGACGATTAGACATGCAATCATCCATAATAAGATCCCTATCATCGCAGAGCATAAGAGTTTTCTCTCCATTGAGCCACCATACTGCAGCCGAATTTGCCCCAGAGGACATCCTGACATTATCGATGTCTTCATCACAGTGAACTACCGTCATCACCCAATACATCTGTCCATAGTACTCATTTCCATAGCCTTCTGCGAAACGCATCAGATTGACAAAAAACTTTCTAGTATCAAGGGCGTGCCACATCCGCTTTTCCTTTCCCACCTTCACGACCTGCCCATCATACGGCATCAACTCATATTGTCCCTTGAAATGTTCTTCAGATATTACATTAGATATATAATCAGAGTTCAAGGCACTATTGGAGCGTATGTCAATCTTGATTGGATCAAGCATCATCCATCTGCATATAAACCCATCTTCATCAGTTCCTATAGGTTCCGACGTCGCGTGAGTATAATAAAAAGACAAAATATCTGTTTCTTTATTCTTGTTTTTTGCCTCAACTATTGGCATCATCGCAACAAGCACAGCGAAAACGCCGAGAATTTTAATTGTCCTATTTGTCATATTCTAATGTTTTCTAAATGTCCAC
>DKDJ01000010.1 GCA_002451795.1 Bacteroidales bacterium UBA6851
GGTCTCACTGCTCCCCCTTTCCATACCCATCCGTCTTCAGAAATTAGTCCGCCGCCTCCGGTACCGAAAGTATAGTACTTCCCGTCACATTCAACAATAGTGGACGGATCATGTATGAACGGGCTCCCGATTTGAGCCTCAGCTGTATAGCATAAAACAAATACAGAAATACAGGTAGCTGCTATATTTTTTATAATATTCATCAAATCTAATTTTATCACGGGGCCGAAGCCCCGTGAAAACACACAATATCAATAACTACCAGCCAGGATTCTGCACAATGTTCGGATTGATAGAAATCTCAAGAGTCGGGAAAGGAAAGAGCTCATGTTTACCTTTTTGGAACCCAGTATCCTTACCTGCCTCCTTATTGTATTCAAAATGCTTGACATAAGGAGAGTGGACATCAGTTCTTGTGGATTCATCTGCATCGAACATGTGATCATACAGGGTAGGCAGATTCGTACCGGCGGTTTCCATCCCTGCAACATCTCCCCAACGCACACAGTCAGCAAAACGGCAACTTTCGGTAAACAATTCAAATTTCTTCTCTTTCTTTACTACATCAAGAGTACAAGCCGTAGCATAATTGCGCTCTGGTATTCCAGCCCTCTTTTGTATTTCAAGAATTGCATCAAGTCCCTTGTCAAGATCAGTTCCTGTCTGGGCACAGCATTCTGCATACATCAAAAGGATCTCAGCATAGCGCATCACAACGAAATTTGCTTCACTCCACTGAGAGTGACCTGCTACATCAGAAGGACTTACAATTCTTTTAAGTTGAAGATACTTACCATTGCCATAGAGACCACGGATATCTTTAATTCCGCGTTTAGGATCACGCATCTTTTCCTCGTATGTCATAGGGGTACCATCCTCCTTGACATCGTTGGCATACGAGAGTTCTGTAAGTACTTCTTCGTATGAAATTATAGAATATTTGCGCCTATAGGAATCCCCATCGTTGGATATGAACTCTTCGGCAAAATCCTCACGAACACCGAGGCCACCCCATCCATTGGCACGCATTCCAACCTCCTTTGGAACTGAGGCGAAACGGTCACCACGCCAGCACCACATATTTGCATGCTGCCATGTAGAACGGAAGAGCTGCGTAAAAGTTGAGAGGTTAGGATTATTTACTACGCTAGCCTCAAACACTTTCTCCTCATTTCCGTCTCCTTCTATATGGAATAGTTCTTTCATTCTTTCACCAGGGACAAGAGAATATCCACCCTTCTCCATCACCTCAGCGAGAGGCTTCTTGGCGGCTTCATATTCCCCGGCGAAAATAAGAGACTTGCCCTGAACTGCCTGCGCAAAACCCTTGGTTACGACCACAGCTGACCCTGTATCGTTTTTTCCTTGCCTATAACTGAGGTACTGAGCCGCTTCCTCACACTCCTTAGCACACCAGAGAAGGAGTTCTTTCTGCGTACCAGGATAGTTACCTGGCTTGTCAGAGCCCACGAGCACATGGTCTACGAGAGGTGGCGTACCCCATCCTATTGCAAGAGTCATGTGAATCCATGCCCTCATGACTCTTGCCTCAGAAATCACCCTATCTTTTACCGCACTGTCACCGTACTTGAAATTATCCGTAATGAGGTTACAGTAGTAGTTTGTAAGATAAAGGTTTCTATAGCAAGTAGAAATGATATCGCTTGAAGGATCGAAGCGAAACTCGTTAACTGCAGCCTGAAAATCATTGTTACCATACTCTTTACAAGCTGCATATACATCGTCTCCAGGAAGATTAAAAGCAAAGAGATAGCCCACATAAATGTTGGCACCAATAGCTTTCACCGTACACATATTTGTAAGAAACCCATGGTACATAGCAGTTGCAGCGGACTCAGCATCCTCGTCAGTCTGATAGAAAGACTCCATAGGAATCACACCCTTCTGCGGGATATCCAGAAGACTTTGGCTACATGAAGAGACAATGCTTGCAGCACAGAAAAAAGTTATAATGTATTTTTTCATTTGATTCATTTTTGATATGTTATTAGAACCTTACGTTGATACCACCGACAATCTTTCTGGTGGTAGGATATGAACCGAGGTCAAGTCCCATGGCGTTAGCATTCCCCGTTGTAGCCGTCTCTGGATCAAATCCAGGATAATTCCTTGTGAAACAGAAAAAATCATCGAATGAGATGTACGCTCGGACACCTTTCAAAAATGTCTTCTTCAAAAGTTTCTCCGGAATGGTATACCCAATTTGGATTTGCTTAATCTTGAAGTATCCCCCATCGAAAATCATGGCCGAAGAACTCCAATATGTCCAATCGTTTACGACTGATATACAACTTGGGACACTTGCATTTTTGTTCTCCGGAGTCCACGCATTGTCATAGAAATAACGCAATGAGTTTCTCATCGGACCATCAGCTTGGTAGTAAAGGTTGAAGATATCATTTCCTGCGGTTCCGGCACCATAAATATTGAAGTCAAATCCCTTATATTCAAGATTAATAGTAAGACCGAATGTGCAGTCTGGAATACCCTTCCCTACATAAGTTCTATCAGCATCCTCTATAATTCCATCGTCGTTCATATCAGCAAAGATTGGTTTTCCTGTATCAGGATCCACTCCCTCGAATTTATATGCTCGCATATACCAAATAGGATAACCAACTTCAAATGCCGTACGCATACGGTTGTTATATGACTGAGCTCCGTTTTCAAGGCGATAGATAGATGGATCAAGATATGTCACCCTATTTTTCAAAGTAGAGAAATTTCCAGAAATGCCATAACTGAGTTCACCTACCGTATCTCTCCACCCGAGTTCTACTTCAAGGCCCCTGTTAAGTACAGAACCAGCATTCACATAAGTGGAGTTTACACCGATTTCTGGAATAGGAGCAATGGACACAAGAAGGTCTTTAGTTCTCTTATCATACCAATCAATCCCAAGTGTAAGCCTATTGTTAAAAAATCTTGCATCAAGGCCTAAATCTACCTGATCAGATGTCTCCCACTTAAGATTAGGATTTGACAGTCCGCTTGGGGCAGAACCATATGTCACTGAACCATCCGTAATACCATATTGGTACAATTTACTATTATAATCAATAGTGGCAGCATACTGATACCCACTAAGGACATTAATATTTCCATTACGTCCCCATGAAGCACGGAATTTTAAGTGTGAAAACAAATCCTTATTTACATTATCCTTGAAGAAACCCTCATTAGATATGGTCCACCCAAAAGAAAACGAAGGGAAATATCCCCAACGGGACTGCTTGGACAATTTAGACGAATCATAAGCATCAGCACGGAAGTTCGCCTGAACATTGTAGCGGTTATCGTAATTGTACGTAAGACGACCGTAATACGAGATGTTGGCAGAACGGCTTGGTGCATTGCCGAAACTTCTTCTAGTATCTGAAGCTGAATTCACATAGTTAAGGTAGCGGAAATTAGGCTCATATCCAGTAAGTATATCTGGTCCGGAAGCACTGGCATTGACATTATCGGAGTTACTCTCAATGTAAGACATACCTGCCATAGCGCCGATATTGTGTTTACCAAGGGTCACATTGTAGTTGGCAAAGTTTTCCCACTGGTAGTACCAACTATTGTTGGCGCTTGCTGATATACTATACTCATCGGAATAAGTCTGCTTATTAGCATAATAAGGTACACTATAACTGTGAGAATTAGACTGGGATACCCTATATCCAAATCTTGATGTGAAAGTCAACCCCTTGAAAGGCGTAATGTTGGCATATAAGACGCCACGAAGGTTAATTCCCCTACTGTAGGAATCAGTTTTATCTCTCTGAAGAAGCGGATTCCCATTATCATCATCAATATACTTCGACGTGGCATACCAAAGGCCATTAGACGGGTCCTTCAGGATATTCTTACCCTCATCGTAAGCCTGTTTCATGGTATTAGCAAACTGGCTCGGATCAGAATAATAAACAGGAGTTAAAGGATCAATGGTCATCACGGCATTCATGAGGTTACCATAACGTCCATGTTGGGATACAGACCTTGTATTGTAGTTTTCGATGGAGGTGTTAGTTCCGACAGTAATCCAATCGTAAAGTTTGTAATCCGCATTAATCTGTGCGGAAAGTCTCTTATAAACATCCTTATCTCCTCGCACAATACCATCATTGTTAATGTAGTTTATGGAAGTAAAGAAATGCCCCTTATTGTTTCCTCCCTGAAAGGTGATAGCGTGCTGCTGAGAGAAACTTGGTGCAAAAACCACATCGAACCAGTCGGTATCTGTACCGTCATAGTTATTCACCTTCAAAGCATTCTCCATATCAAAGCCAGAAGCCTCCTTGTATGCAATCCAATCCTTGGCATCGAACAGCTCCGCCCTCTTTCCAAGAGACTGTCGAGTAACCTTGAGATCATAGGTAATGCTTGAAGTCCCATTGTTAGCAGCCCCTGTTTTGGTGGTGATGAGCACGACACCATTACCAGCAGCAGCGCCATAAATAGCAGCAGAGGCTGCATCTTTAAGAATCTCCATAGATTCAATCATTGATGGATCAAGGTACTGAATATTATCCACCTTCAATCCATCCACGATGAGAAGCGGTCCTAGATTCCCAGAATTGGACGAATAGCCACGCACACGAATTTTGGCTTGCGAACCAGGTGCACCTGAGGAATTGATAATCTGTACACCAGATGCTTTACCCTGAAGAGCGGCCGCAGCATCTGATGTAGAACGATTGCTGAGCTCTGATGCCTTTACTGAAGCTACAGACCCAGTAACATCACTCTTCCGCTGCACACCATAGCCAATCACAACGGTCTCCTCAAGGAATTGAGAGTCCTCTTCAAGAACAACATTGACTAAAGACTTGCCCGCAACAGGAATACTTATAGTCTTGTACCCTATACACGAGAACACAAGGGTAGCGTTTGACGGGACTGAAATGGAATAATTACCATCAATGTCTGTAGTTGTGCCAGCTGACTTATTGGTACTTTGTACAACGCCAGCACCTATGACAGGAGCTCCGCCGTTGTCGGTCACTTTACCCCGGACTTGAACGCTATTCTGAGCTAAAAGGCTCAGGTTTGGAAGCGTCAGCAGAGCCGCGAGAGTGCAAACAATACTGATTAATTTTTTCATTACTGATACTTTAGTTGTTATTAAAATGTTTTGATAAATGCATATTCATTTCAAAAGAGCTACACAAAAATGGATATTCTTTTATAAAGAAAAGTGGACCGACACAATAAAAACTTGGACAATTCAACTTTCCAAGGGGACAATTCACCGACAAAGGTGAAGAATCGAACGGTTAATATTATATTTGTAACCAGCAAAACAGACACTCAAAATGAAAGCCAGACAGTTATTCTTCGTAGCTTTAATAGCCATTCTATTTACCTCGACTCCATCACTCTGCCAGGGCATAGGAGAATATTCGTCAAAGTTTCTGTCCACCGCCGAGGGGCTACCACATAGCAACGTAGATGGCTTATTTCGAGACCACCTAGGATTCGTATGGATTAGTTTCTACGGAGGTGGCATCGCTAGATACGATGGCAGTCAAGTCATGTGCTTTCAAACTTCCCTGCCTGACAACGGACTAAAGAACAATTATGTCACAGAATGTTGTGAGGACAAGTTCGGACGAATATGGATAGCTGAGACTTCCGGCATGGATATCATAGATCAGAAGGACTTCTCCATACTGAAATTACCCGAACAAATAGATAAAACCACAAACAAAAGATACTGCAACTTCATTACTACAGACAATGAGAATAACATCTGGTACTCCACAGATAAGAGTCTATATAGAGTATCATTTCTAGAAGACGGAAGCATCCATAGGCTAGATTCTTTGGACTGCGGAAGTGAAGCAGGGGAACTGCGACTCAAATTCAGAGATCTTGATCAAGATGGGTGTATGTGGACCTCACTTGAAGGATACATATATAGAATAAAATTCGTAGAGGGCAAAGGCTTAATCAAGTCTCCAGCTCTTCCAAGTCTATATCTCGGAGACGGCAATAACGCCACAGATATTCTAAAGCATGGTAATGAAATATGGATAGGAAGCAGCGATGGATTGTTTAGATACGATCTCATCACAGGCGCCATTAGGGAATACAGATACTCCGCAAACAAGGGAAGCATTTCAAGCAATCAAATTACTGAACTAGCCTTATCCTCCGACGACCGTATTCTAATAGGCACCCTCAAAGGGCTAAACATACACAATCCAATATCAGATACTTTTACTTGTCTCGACTCCACCATCGATTCAAACGGAGACAAGATGCTTGCTGACGATATTGTACGAAGCCTCGAAGTTATCGGAGACCAAATATGGGTCGGCTCAGAGCTTGAAGGGATAACAATACTTCATCCTAAAAGGATTCAGATTTCAAACATACAACATCGCGAAAACGATGTCCAATCCCTTCCAGCATCTCCTGTCAGTGCCATCCATATAGATGTCCTTGGGCATAATTGGGTAGGTACATTAAAACAAGGACTATACTTTTCAGACGGAGACCTCCATCACTACAACAATTTTAACATAGCAAATTCACGTCTACATCATAACTCAGTAACAGCACTAGAAGAGGATCCACATGGCAGACTATGGATTGGAGAAAGAGAAGGAGGCCTCAATATGATAGACATTCATTTTCCTCATTCCATTAAAGATGTAATTGTATCAAACCCATCTCAAGACAACATCATAGACAATATCAATGCCTTAAAATTTGACACACACAACGAACTTCTTTGGATATGCTCACGCTCTGGCCTATATACATATTGTCCTAGCACGAAACGAATTGAACGACTTGAGGCAGGTGCGCGGATGCAATTTTTCTCCGTCTGCAAGGATTCTAATGGCAATCTGTGGTTCGGATGTCAGCAGGGTCTGCTATATGTCAACACGTACATGTTGACCGCAAAGCTATTCTCCGGCATAGGACCATGTTTCGCCGTAAGTATAGACAATGAAGGGCACTTATGGTCCGGGAGTTTTGGCAATGGAATGTTCCGTTCGACAGAACCAATAAGCAGAGAGAAGCAGCCAACATTTACACTATATAGTACAAAAAATGGACTCGCTGACAACAAAATACGGTCCTCTATCGTCTCCGGTCAGTTCTTATGGGTCGGCACAGACAACGGACTCTCCAGGATAGATACAAGCACTAGTAGCATTCTTTCTTTTTCCACCGATGATGGTTTGAAAACCATGGTATTTAGCAATAATGCCACTTGCGCATCCAACACCGGAGAGTTGTATTTTGGGCACAAAAAAGGATTCTCAATCATCTCTTCGAACGAAGTAAAGCAGAAAAAAAGCAGTGCCCGTCTTTCATTCACAGAAGCCGAAGTAGATGGAGAGATAATAAACCTATCTTACGAAAATACCATTAGACTTCATGAACGCGATAGGTCATTCACATTTGAATTTGCAGACCTATCATTTGACACACACGGCAAAAAATACTATTATCGCATGCTGCCTATTGACGAAGAGTGGCGCGAAGTAAGAAGTGACAACAAACATGTAAGATACGAGTGCCTCCCTGGAGGGAAATATACTCTTCAAATAAAGACTGACGACCCTTACGGCAACACTTTGGCAACAGACGAAAGAGAAGTCACTGTCACTCCATTCTTTTATAAGAGATGGTGGTTTATTTTGGCATCCTTACTCCTTGTCATAAGTGCAATAGTTCTCACTTTCAGACTTAGAACGCGCAGTATCATCAGGCAACGTACAAGACTTGAGCATGAGGTGGCAATTCAGACAAAGCAATTAACAGAACAAAAAAGGGAACTCGAGAAAAGGACTCAAGAACTAGTTGAGCAGAACAAGATACTGCTTCGCCTCAACGAGGATCTCGCTAGCAAGAAGATGATAATAAACCTCGGCTCCGAAACACCTAACAAAAGCCGGGACAATACCTTCATAGATAAGTTAATGAGCAAGACAAAAAAAATATACAAAGACCCGGACATCAGCGTGGATACCCTATGCAAGGAAATGGGAATGAGTAGAAGCGTTCTCAATGACAAGATCCAAAAAGCATTCGGACAGCCTATCGGACAGTTTATTAGAACCTATAGACTCAACATCGCCAAAGAGATTCTGACTCAAGGGGCACAAGAAATGAATATTTCAGAAGTCGCCTATGAGGTAGGTTTCAATGATCCAAAGTACTTCACACGATGCTTCACTAAAGAATTCGGCATAGCCCCTTCAGCAATAAAAGGTAATAAAAGCCAATAGACTAACCCTCGCCACTTCAAATTATCTAAAAGGGGCGATCCGTATACTCCCGGAGCACCTTGTACTGCCCCTTAACGTCAGTAACAGTCCCAAAGCGAATGGCATGAACTGGGCAATTGTGATAGCATGCATTACAAGTAACGCAGTTGCCCATCCAGCATGGGGTACCTGACATCATCCTGATATTGCCTAATGGGCACACTTTAGAGCACAGGCCGCACCCAGTACAGTCATCAGTTACATGGAATTTACTATCATCCACAAGGTGCCGATAGAAATACCTCCTTACAAGATGACTTTTCAGCCAGGCATTTTTCCCAACTTTTATATCCGAGCAGGTAGTATGGCACTTGATACGGGCAGCAATCGACGGGATCTTACTTATGGCGCTGTTTATCTTGGCGCGAGCCACATCATCAGAGTCCACATCCATATTCCTGAAATTCACATACGTTTCTGGCATCACCAAACCATACGCAGCGTCAAGATGGAGTCCAGTATATTTTTCAAGTGCCTTCCGGAACAATTTTTCAGTCTGTCCTGCTTCATCACCATAAGTGGTTACCACATAGGTGTATCTCCCACGATTCTCCACCTGAAGTCGCTCCACAAAATCAAGAACAGGAGTCGGCGGCGCCCAACAATACACCGGAAACACAAAACCAAGAGACTCACCCTCACTCAAATCCACAAAGTACTCACCCTTAGCAGCAGCTTCAGGAATGAAAACTAACTTCTCAGAAAGTTGTTTGGCCAATGCAAGAGCGATCAAACGGCTATTGCCGCAGCCCGAAAAGAAAAATATCATACTCTCCTTCTGTAAAACGCCAGTTTTACCACGAGATAACTAAACAAGGCGACACCGATTCCAGACACCACATCCATAATAAAATGCTGCTTCACAAATACGGTAGCACAGAAAATTAGTATGGTCATCACTAGCGAATAGCAACGGAACCACTTGCTTATCTCTGGCCTTCCTGCCACAGCCAGATATGCCATTGTACTGTTCAAGCAATGAAAACTCGGAAGTAGATTATAAGCATACCGTCCGCCATCAAGAGTGTACCAAAAGCGCATCAAAGAGGCGAAAACACCTGGCCTTGAAGGATCAGTAAGACCTTCGGCAACCCTATCCATCCTCGTCGGCCACACTGCCAGCATCACCCCACCTATAACCAAAGCCAACGAATAAGCCACCACATAACATTTGAAGTGCTCCTTATCGCACAAAGAAGCTGCCATAGGTGCCATAAGCCAATATGGATATGCCCAAATGTATGGCAACATAAATATCGGGATTACCGGTATCAAAGCGTCAAACGCAATCTTAGGGCAGAACGGCTCGTTGCCAATCAAACCAGAAAGAGAGTTGCCCAGCAGATACACAGCATGCTGAAGAATAAACAACGCAAATCCTGCTACCACCCCATATCTGGGAATCATCGTTTTATTTCGCCCAATCGTCATTCACAAACAAATTTATCGAAGTCTACGGAAGAACTCTCCTTCCTGACCTTTGATTCTATATTTCTTCGTCCAGTCCCACGAGCCGTCATAAGCCCCCTGCGAGTTGGCAGGAATATATTCATTGCCATGCTTATCCACAAATATTCCATCACCCTGCCCAGAGGCACTAATGCGCCCGCTTCCACCAATAATAAATCCACACACTGCTAGTATTCCCAGCATCACCAGACCAAGCCACCAGAAACTTTTCACAACGAATACACCGACACGCCATGCAGGTACAATCAAGACTATGCCAGAAAGAATGCATCCCACAAGAGAAGCCCATCCAGACACAAATCCCAGAATCCCATCCACCACAACATTGTAAAAGACAGCAAGCACCATCACGCCAAACACCCCCACATAGCATAGCGCCAACACGTACTTCCAGGTGCACTCTGACATCATTTCACTTGAGCACATAGGTCCAAGCAGCGTCAGAAGATTGTCCATACTCAGGGCAAGTCCAACGGAGCCAATCAGAAGCACACCAAAACGGCCCCATGACCGCCATCCGTCTTTCTCATGAAAGACACTACCCCACAACGCCATAGCAGCAAAAACCAACGGCAGGAGCAAAGAAAAAATCAAAGACACCATATTATGCTCCTCCAACTACCTTACTACCTGAGTAAACTCTGCCTTTCCCTCATTAGGAGCAGTAACGAAGATCGTCACTTCAGACTCGTTTCCGTCCATGCCCTTTGAGATAGCCGTAAACTTATAATCAGTGCCCTCCGAAGTTTTTCTCGAGCCCACAGAAACAGGGACACCAAGAGGGAACTGATAATCCGAACATGCATCATCAAAAACCCGGACATCCTCAGGGGTAACAGCCTTCTGCGCAGAATAGTCCTCATAGGACTCCACTTCACCTTTACAATAGCCGTTCTCTACAAGAAAACGCGTGATCTCTTTTGGAGCAGCAGCAATACGCGCAGCTCTGACTCCATAGCCGTCAAAGACAGTTGCCTCCGGCTCGGCTTTACGGATATCCGCAGTCGAGGTGTTTAGTCCACCACTGCCGAAAGTACAGAACGGCACAATGGTCTTTCCGGCCAAGTCCACACTCTCAAGCCACGACAACATAGGCAACGCACACGTACCGAACCATATCGGATAGCCAACAAAGATCATGTCATACTTTGACAAGTCAGAAGACAACGGCTTCACCACCGGGAGTTTTCCTTCTGCCATCTCCCTCTGACATCTATCTATGGTCTCAGCATAATTCCCATCATAAGCATCCTCCACCTCAATACACTCTATATCTGCACCTAATTGACGTTGAAACTCCTCCGCCACCGTCTTTGTGATACCAGTTTGGGAATAATACACCACCAAGACCTGCTTATTCTGCGAGCAGGAGACCAGGGCAGCAGCAGCCGCCAGAAAAGAAAAGAAATGTTTCATTTCCAAATATACAAAAAATCACACAATCACAAGGAAATCAGCAGCAGCCAAATGCTTGCATAACAATAGTCCCCTACATTCTCATAAACAGGTAAGCATAGTACGCCACAAAACATAGAAGCATCACCACACCTTCCCAACGGTCAATCCTGCATTTCACGCCAGTGTAAGCCCACAACAGAAGCAGCGCAGGTCCAACCAGCAGAGCAATCATATCCACAAGCCCCATTGACGCCAATGACATAGGCGTAATCACAGCAGAGCACCCCACTATAAGAAGAATATTGAAGACATTGGAGCCAAGTATATTGCCAAGTGCAAGCTGATCCTTATGCTTCGCTGCAGCCACTACGCATGTAGCAAGCTCCGGGAACGAAGTACCTCCTGCCAGAACAGTAATAGCGATAAACTTATCGCTTACGCCCAGCAGTTTGGCTATTTTAGTCGCAGAATCCACAAATAAGTCTCCACCGAAAATTAGGCCGCCTAGCCCAAGCAACACGAAGAGTACCGCCACTGGCATCTTCATAGCCTTTCCCTCACTACCGGACTCCGCCGAAACTTCATCCTTAGCCTTATCGTTCTTGAAACAGTAATAAATATACCCGGCGAACAATAGCAGGAACACCAATCCCTCAATTCTCGAAATAGAGTCATCGTCACCTATCCCAAAGAGCGTGCTATTCAAGCCAAGAAGCACAAGCAGAAGCGACACAACAAATGTCATAGGAATATCAATCCTGCGGTTCTCTTTAGTCATTACCACAGGAGAGATTATAGCAGTTAAAGCCAGAATGAACAGAACATTGAAAATATTTGAGCCTACAACATTACCGATAGCAATGTCAGGATTCCCCTGAATGGCACCGGTAAGGCTCACCACAAGTTCAGGACAAGATGTTCCAAAACCAACGATAGTCAAGCCAATCACAAATTCACTTACACCAGCTTTTCTTGCAATAGTAGAAGCCCCGTCCACAAGAGCATTCGCCCCAAATACTATTAGGCCAAGCCCGACAAGTAGCAACAATACATTTAACATTATATCATCAAATTAAACCTTGCAAAAGTAAGCAAAAAAAACAACATAGGAGTAAATAAAAAGAGGGTGACCTCCAAGTCCTTTTGGACTTTTTAGTCACCCTCCTATTATTACATCTATTCTTAAAGAGCGAAAGGATTTTCACCAGGATAGAGTTGCCCTGCAGGAAGCGGAGTATTGATATCATCCACACCAAGAAGGTGAAGAGCCTCGAAGAGAATCTTACCAACATTCTTGAATGCATATGCTCCATGATGAGGGAATCTCTTACCTACGAGCACGTGACGATAGAAACGTGCGAATCCAGGGATAGCAGCGATACCGATACCTCCGAATGAGCAAGGATCGATGTCAAGGAAGTGGCCCTCGGCAATGTAGCTGACAAGCTTAGAATCGGAGTTAGACTGGAGACGGAACATCGTGGTAGCACTTGGCTTGATCTGTCCCTCAAGAGTACCCTTGGTGATATCCTCACCCATAAGACGGGCCTGGATAAGCTGATACTTGATCTTGCATGACTTCATACATGAAGAGCAGGTATTACCGCAGTGGAATCCCATATAGAGATCCTTCTTGCTTGCGCCCTCAAGATTAGCACCCTCAGGAATAACATCATCAGGAACTGAGTTGTTGATGTCAAGAAGAGTAGCAGGCATCTCAGATGCGCACTCTGCCATATACTCTGACACTGCTCCGTAGAGATCCACCTCGCAAGCTACAGGAATTCCACGGCCAGTAAGTCTCGAGTTCACGTAGCATGGCTCGAAGTTGAACACTGGCTGCCAAGCTGGCCAGCACTTGTTGGCAAATACTGCATAGTTGCATGCTCCCTTGTTGTTCTCATACCAATCCATGATAGCAAGTTCAAGCTGAGCAAGCTTAGGGAGGATCTCGGGATATGTGTTACGCTCTGCTCCGAGCTCTGCCTGCATATCCTTTACGATAGCCTCGATCTCTGCAGTACGGGAAGCAACCTTCTCGAACTGAACCTTCATGTCAAGTTCAGAGTTCTCCTGAACCTCTACACCGAGGTCATAGAGTGGCTGAATAGGAGCGTTGCAAGCAAGGAAGTCGAACGGACGAGGTCCGAAGCCGAACACCTTAAGGTTGCGCATTCCGATAACAACGCGTGCGATGTGACGGAAGTCAGAGAGTTCCTTAACAGCCTCAACAGGGGTAACGTTAGGATACTCAGGAATGTAGACACGAAGACGACGCAGGCCTACGTTGTAGCTAAAGTTAAGCACGCCGCAGAGTGCATCACCACGATCAGAAGCAAGACCACTCTTGCTCTCTTCCTTGGCAGCAATAACCATAGCAGGACCACCGAACTTCTGAACGAACATGGTGGTAGGGCCTTCTGGTCCGAAGTTACCGAGGAACATACATACGGCATTAATGCCGTTCTCACGAGCCCAATCGAGAGCCTTGAGAGTGTCTTTCTCATTCTCGATGGTTACAGGGCAATCATAAACCTCAGGGAGTTTCGCCTTGCGAACTTCTTCCATCAAAGCCTTCATTCTGGCCTTGGTGAGGGATATCGGAAAACAGTCACGGCTTACGCCGACGATTCCGAGTTTAACTACTGGTTGATTAATCATACTAATTGTAATTAAATGTGTTTATAAAACATTAACAAAATCTTTAACATTCTGAGCGCTGATAACCTCGTCTCCGAGAATCAGCAACCTATCTACGACATTGTCGAGTTCCCGTATATTTCCAGGCCACGACTTGCCTTTAAGGAGGTCCATCGCCTCTTTGGAAAAACTCCGCGTGGAACCAGGCTCAGTATATTTCTTAAGAAAGAAGTCCACCAAAAGAGGAATATCATCACGGCGCTCATCAAGAGACGGGACCTTAATAGGAATGACGCTGAGCCGGTGATATAGGTCTTCACGAAAATTACCTTTCTCTATTTCCTTCTCCAGATCCTTGTTGGTCGCGGCTATGACGCGCACATCCACCTCTATATCCTTGTCTGAGCCGACTCGAGATAATTTCCTTTCTTGAAGAACCCGAAGCACCTTAGCTTGAGCGGCAAGGCTCATATCTCCTATCTCATCCAGGAAGAGGGTCCCCCCGTCAGCTTGCTCAAACTTTCCCTTATGCTGCTTTATAGCGGATGTAAAGGAACCTTTCTCATGCCCGAATAGCTCACTTTCTATAAGTTCTGATGGAATGGCTGCGCAGTTAACCTCAACAAACGGCATGGCACTGCGCTTGCTGAGCAGATGCAGATTTCTTGCCACCAGTTCCTTTCCGGAACCATTAGGTCCTGTAATCAGCACGCGCGCATCAGATGGAGCCACCTTGGCTATAATATCCCTAATATGCTGCATAGGCTCGGACTCCCCTATCATGTCCACGCCACAGACCTTCTTCTTGAGTGCCCTATTCTGCTTGGAAAGATGCACTCTGTCAGTAGCATTCTTGATGGTAATGAGTACCCTATTGAGATCAAGGGGCTTCTCTACAAAATCAAAAGCCCCTTTCTTGATGCACTCCACAGCGGTGCTTATGTCCCCGTGACCAGAGATCATTACTATCGCCGCATCGGTATCGTTGGCTACAAGAGTATCCAACACCTCAAGTCCATCCATATTAGGCATCTTTATATCACAGAAGATCACATCAAATTTCTGTTTTCCCGCCTTCTCCACCGCCTGAACACCATCTTCAGCAGTATCTACATCATACCCTTCATCAGTCAGAATCTCTTTCAGTGAATTTCTGATAGCCCTCTCGTCATCAACTATAAGTACATTCATGTCACTAACCTATTTCCGCGCCATTGACAAGGCTCTCTGCAGGAGTAACGAATCTCATCTTACCATCATTCTGCCTTGCCATAAGTATCATCCCCTTACTCTCAATACCTTTGATAATACGAGGCTTGAGATTAGCGAGGATGCATATCTGCTTGCCAACCATATCCTCAGGAGAGTAGTACTCTGCAATGCCTGATACTATCACCCTCTTGTCCATACCTGTATCAATAGTAAGTTTGAGAAGCTTATCCGTCTTTGGCACACGCTCCGCCTCAAGGACCGTTGCCGTACGGATATCCATTTTCCCAAAATCATCAAAAGTACACTCCTCCTTCTGTGGTGTCACCACCTTCGCAGCCTCGGCCTTTGCGGCCTCCTCTCTATCTTTCCTTATCTTGTCAAGACGCGCCATCTGAGCATCTATCTGATCATCCTCAACCTTGCTGAACAACAACTCAGCCGCACCGAGTTTATGCCCGGCAGGAATAATCTGAGGCTTTCCGAGAATATCCCAGCTCAAGCAGACGCACTTGTCACTTCCCGGACATTTCCCAGCATCCTCCCCGTAAGGTACGGTATGAAGTGCTGCGCCTTCCCTATCTTTCTTATGATCCATTCCAGTGCAGAGGCACACATCCAGCATACGGCGAAGTCGCTCGGCAGCAAACGGTGTAAACGGCTCGAACGCAATGGCGAGATCCGCACATATTTGTACCGATATATTCAATATTGTTCCAGCCCTCTCCAGATCAGTCTTCGCCACTTTCCATGGCTCAGTGTCGGATATGTACTTATTACCCAGACGCGCTATAGACATGGCATCCTTAAGAGCCTCACGGAACTTATAATTCTCTATATTCTTCTCCATTGAAGCTTTCAGCTGAGGAATCTGCGCAAGCACATCCTTATCTATATCAAACAGGGAGGCGCATGGTGGGACACAACCACCAAAGTACTTATGTGTAAGGACCACAGCCCTGTTGACGAAATTTCCGAAGATTGCGACAAGCTCACTATTATTCCTCTGTTGGAAGTCTTTCCAGCTGAAATCATTGTCCTTGGTCTCAGGAGCATTGGCTGTCAGCACATATCGGAGCACATCCTCCTTTCCGGGAAAATCATGAAGGTATTCATGCGCCCAGACAGCCCAGTTGCGTGATGTTGAAATCTTATCGCCCTCAAGATTAAGAAATTCATTGGCCGGAACGTTATCAGGAAGTACATATCCTCCATAAGCCTTCAGCATGGAAGGGAAAACTATGCAGTGGAAAACTATATTGTCCTTCCCAATAAAATGCACCAATTTGGTATCCTCAGACTTCCACCACTTCTCCCAGTCATTAGGAAGCAACTCAATCGTATTAGAGATATATCCAATAGGAGCATCAAACCACACATAGAGCACCTTGCCTTCCGCCCCCTCCACAGGAACAGGAACACCCCAGTCCAGGTCCCTAGTTACAGCACGAGGCTGAAGTCCACCGTCAAGCCAACTCTTCACCTGTCCATAGACATTGCTCCTCCATTCCTTATGTCCGTCAAGTATCCATTCTCTCAGCCACTGCTCATAATCCTGAAGCGGAAGATACCAGTGAGTAGTCTTTTTCTTGATTGGCTCTGCACCGCTAAGTTTGCTCTTAGGGTTGATAAGTTCATCTGGACTGAGAGTACTTCCGCACTTCTCACATTGGTCACCATAGGCACCTTCAGCACCACATTTTGGACACGTACCTACAATATATCTATCCGCAAGGAAAGTCTTTGCTTCCGGATCATAGTACTGCTCGCTCTCCTTGGTAATAAATTTTCCATCATCATAGAGTTTCTTGAAGAATTCAGAAGCATTCTTCGCATGAGTCTGAGATGTAGTCCTTCCATAGATATCAAAATTGATTCCAAGGCCAGAGAACGAGTCTTTTATGATCTTATGATACTTATCCACAATATCCTGTGGAGAACAACCCTGCTGTCTGGCTTTGATAGTGATCGGTACACCATGCTCATCCGAGCCGCACACATACAAGACATCCTCACCCTTCATCCTAAGATATCTTACATAAATATCCGCAGGCACATACACTCCTGCAAGATGCCCGATATGCACCGGACCGTTGGCGTACGGCAACGCACAGGTTACCAAAGTTCGTTTGAATTTCTTATCCATTATTCTGTCTTTTCTCTTCCAATTCTCTGTTTAATTTTCCTCTGTGCTGCTTGAAGCTTGAGCATCTGTTGCATCACAGACATTTGTTGCTCTTGAGAGGCTCCGGTGACCAGTTTATGCTTCAGACTCTCAATCCTGTCACGAATCCTACACTCCGCATAACACATCATCACTCTCGGCACCTGAGTCACAAGCCAAGACGACTCGGTAGTCAAAGCAGCCTTCAAATCATCAACCGAAAGCATGTACTTCTCTATTGCCAATTCTGACACCACGTCAGCCACTCGCCTGTCATCCGAATCAAGAAGCCTCTTGACTATGTCAGCTTGTCCTACTCCATTATCGTAAAGAGCACAATAGGCATCATAAACTGCCGCGTAGGCAGTATTTGCCATTTTCGTGCCATCTCCATCAATGGCATCCCTTATAAAATCAGCAACGGTAGGCTTGGGAGTATCCTCTCCTCCGTAAAATTCAGAATCACTTTCAAACTCCAGCACATCTCTTCCATTGCGGAGCAATATGGACAGAATATCTCGTTCCACAGGAGCAAGTATTCCGTTCTCTTCCACTATTGTGGCACTCCTCGCCGAATTAAGGTCCTCTTCCTGTACTGGATGCACACTCTCTGCAGACGACCTTGCGCTCCGACGCTGGTTCTGAATTCTGTCGAACAATATACTGTTCTCCACTCCGAATTTGGATGCCGTATCCTCCACATAGGTAGAGCGCTTCACAGGGTCAGAAATATGTGATATGGTATCGGCAATATCGTTTATAAGCTGAGCTTTTTTCAGAGGGTCCCCACTTGCCTGGCTCAGAAGCAAATCACTCTTGAAGGATATAAAGTCCCTCTCATGAGAAGAGATATAGTCCTGCACCTGCTCAAGTGTATGCTTCCTTGAGAATGAATCAGGATCCTCGGAAGGGGGCAGCTGTACAATACTTACGTTCATCCCTTCATCAAGAACCATTGGTATTCCCCTCAATGCAGCATGGATACCAGCAGAATCGCCATCGTACATGATAGTAACATTCTCGGTAAACTTATGAATCAGCCTGATCTGCTCCACTGTAAGCGAAGTACCGCACGATGCAACCACGTTACGTATTCCCAATTGGTGCATCATCACCATGTCAATATTCCCTTCTACAAGAATACACTTGTCAAGACGAGAAATCTCACTCTTGGCAAAGTAAATTCCCAGAAGATTACGGCTCTTAATATAAATATCGGTTTCAGGAGAATTAACATATTTAGCGGGATTATCCGCACTAAGTGTACGCCCACTGAACGCTATCACCCTGCCACTTACAGAATGGATAGGGAACATCACCCTCTCGCGGAACTTGTCCACCAGGGAACCGTCTTCCTTCTTAACGGCGAGCCCTGCACCAAGCAAATATTCAACCTTGTAGCCAGATGCCACCGCTGCATCTACCAAAGCAGTCTTCCCAGATGGAGCCCATCCAAGACCGAATTTCCGTACCGTCTCATCCTCGATGCCACGGCTTCTGAAATAACCCTCACCAAGAGTCTTTCCCTCACTGGTTTGAAGTTGACCGGTAAAGAACTTCTGAGCAAACTCAGTCACCAGCAACAGGCTCTCCATAGCCTGTCGTTTGGCGATTTCTTCATCGCTCTGTTCTTCCTCCACCACTTCAATATGATATTTTCTCGCCAGATATTTCAGAGCCTCCACATAAGAGCAATGCTCCTGCTCCATTACGAAACCCACAGCAGTTCCAGACTTCCCGCATCCGAAGCACTTATAGATTCCTTTCGCAGGAGAGACATAGAAAGAAGGAGTCTTCTCATTGTGAAAAGGGCAGCAAGCCACAAGATTAGCTCCGCGACGTCTTAACGTCACGTAATCCCCTACAACTTCGGCAATCTGCGCCGCATCTAAAATCTGTGCTACTGTCTCCTGAGGTATCATCTTTAAGATGCTATTTCACATAAAAATTTCAGTCGGACAAGCCGGATCTCTTCTTCATAATAGTCCGGACCGAGCACTTTTATAGCCTGGTTGACATCATCTGATGTAGCCTCATTCTTGAAATAGTCATATATTTCCTCCACGATATCTGCATCAAGATTCTCTTCGATATAATAATCAAGATCGAGTTTCATACCGCTTGCCACTATGGCTTCAATCTCCGTGAGGAGTTCGTCCATTTCAAGCCCCTTTGCTTCTGCAATATCACCCAAAGACATCCTACGGTCAATACTCTGTATAATAAAAATCTTGTTGGCAGACTTGTTGGGTGCTGATTTTAGTATGAAGTCATCAGGCCTTATGATATCATTCTCTTCAACATATTTCTTGATCAAGGAGATAAACTCGGCTCCAAACTTGTGCGCTTTACCCTCTCCTACCCCCTGACAGTTCTTCAGTTCATCGAATGTCTCAGGATACATTGTGGCCATATCTTCAAGCGACGGGTCTCCAAAAATAATCCAAGGCTGAAGATTGAGACGCTTCGAGAGATTCTTACGCAAATCCTTAAGCATGGAAAGGAGAACAGGATCACTAGCCCCTCCCCCGCTTCTTGCCGCAGCAGCGGCTGCACTTGACTCCTCATCATCCTCATCATCAGCCCCATTGGAAAAAGATCTGTCTTCCACCAGCATCAGAGGCCAAGGGTTCTCCAAAAACTGGCGTCCCAGTTCAGTAGTATAAATCAGTCCATACTTTTCTATCTCCTTAGCAAGGAGATGGGCGGTCAGACCCTGATGAATCACAGCACACCAGAACTTCTCTGAATGAGAGGCCCCAGCGCCAAAAAATTCTATCTTATCGTGTTTGTACGACTTTATAAGCGAATTAGAAACCCCAGCCAACACATTTGCAAGATGATCTATCTTGAAATGTTCCGGAAGCGACTCTACCAGCCGCAGTACAAGGCGCATTTCCTCTCGTCCGTCAAAAGTTTCCTTCGGATGCAGGCAATTGTCGCAGCACTTACAGTTCTCCTCGGTATAATCCTCCCCGAAATAGTTCAGCAGCAACTTCCTACGGCATTGGCTTGATTCAGCGTAGGCAGTAACTTCAGAAAGTAGTTGTCTACTTATCTCCTGCTCGCTTACAGGCTTTCCCTGCATAAATTTCTCAAGCTTCTGAACATCCTTATAACTATAGTATGCTATACAATGGCCCTCAAGACCATCGCGACCAGCACGTCCAGTCTCTTGATAATAACTCTCTATGCTTTTAGGTATATCATAATGAATTACAAACCTCACATCAGGCTTGTCAATACCCATACCGAAAGCGATGGTGGCCACTATTACTTCTACATCCTCAGAAAGGAATCTGTCCTGATTGTCCGCCCTTGTCTTGGCATCGAGTCCCGCATGATAAGGAAGAGAACGAATACCATTGATACACAGGAGTTCTGACAGTTCCTCTACCTTCTTGCGGCTAAGGCAATAGATAATGCCCGACTTGCCTGGATTCTGCTTGATATACCTGATTATATCCTTCTCGGCATCCACCTTGTCCCGGACTTCATAATAGAGGTTGGGTCTATTAAATGAGGACTTGAACACCTTAGCATCCTGAATCCTAAGATTCTTGAGTATATCACTCTGAACTTTAGGCGTAGCCGTAGCCGTCAATGCGATGATAGGAGCTCTTCCTATACGGTTCACCATGTCTCTGATGTTGCGGTACTCTGGTCTAAAGTCATGTCCCCACTCAGATATACAGTGAGCCTCATCTATTGCATAGAAGGAAATCTTCACTTCTTGAAGCATCGCCACATTCTCCTCCTTGGAGAGCGACTCTGGCGCTACATATAGAAGTTTTGTCCTACCAGAAAGTAGGTCCGAGCGGACTTCTTCAATCTGCGGACGGGAAAGAGACGAATTAAGAAAATGCGCCACACTCCCAGCACCTGCATCAAAACCACGTATCAAATCCACCTGATTCTTCATCAGTGCAATAAGAGGCGAAACGACTATGGCAGTACCCTCCATCAACAGGGCCGGAAGTTGATAGCAAAGAGACTTTCCACCCCCAGTCGGCATCAGCACGAAGGCATCCCCACCATTGATAAGATGGGTAATGACCTCCTCCTGCTCTCCCTTGAAGGTGTCATATCCGAAGAATTGTTTGAGTTTGCTTCTAATCAAGTCCGGCTCCATACGTCAATCTCAGTCCAAAGTGTGTATTGCAAGTCCAGAGCGAAGCTTCGGCTCAAACCATGTAGTCTTTGGCGGCATAATCCTGCCACTATCCGCAATAGCAATAAGCTGCTTCATAGACACCGGGTAAAGCGCAAACGCAACCTTCATTTCACCGCTATCAACCCTACGAGACAACTCCGACAGACCTCGTATTCCACCCACAAAATCTATTCTCTTATCCGTACGTAAATCTTTAATCCCCAATATCTTGTCCAACACCAAACGAGAAAGGATGGTCACATCAAGAACCTCCACAGGATCGTCATCACGATACCTTCCATCTTTTGCAGTAAACGAATACCAACATCCTCCAAGGTAAAGCGAGAAGTTGTGCAGCCCACACGGATGATACTCTTCGGTTCCCTTCTTCTCCACTACAAAATCTTTTTCGAGAGCCGAAAGGAACTCATCTTCCGTAAGCCCATTCAGGTCTTTGACAACCCTATTATAATCTATTATCTTGAGCTGGCTTTCAGGGAAGCACACGGCGAGGAAATAATTATACTCCTCTTCTCCAGTGTGACAAGGGTTGGCAGCCTTTTTCTCTGCACCTACTCTAGCAGCGGCGGCAGTACGATGATGCCCATCAGCCACATAGAAAGCATCCACCTTATCCCTAAAGGTATCAGTAATGGTCTTTATATCATTTTCATCATCGATTACCCAGAATTCATGACCGAAGCCATTCTCATCAGTAAACCGATATTCAGAAGGAGATGCCACCGTTTTCTCCACTATTGAAGAGAGCACAGGATCATCCTTATATGAAAAGAATACAGGCTCAATATTGGCATTCTGGATACGCACATGAATCATGCGGTCATCCTCCTTATCCTTGCGCGTAAGTTCGTGCTTCTTGATACGGCCCTCCATATAATCATCTGTATGCGCACAAAGCACAAGCCCATACTGGGTACGGCCGTCCATCGACTGAGAATACACATAATAACAAGGTTTAGAATCTCTGACAAGCCACCCATTCTCTCTCCACTTGCGGAAATTCTCTACCGCCTTGTCATACACCCTTTGGTCATGATCCTCCAACATAGGATTAAAATCAATCTCCGGCTTTGTGATATGGAGCAACGATTTCTCTCCTGCCATCTTCAGAGCTTCCTCTGAGTTCAAGACGTCATACGGGGGAGCCGCCACTTCTGTGACGATCTTGTGCGGCGGACGAAGTGCCGCGAAAGGCTTAACGCGTACCATGGCTGATATTACATATTAATTTGTATCCGAAGATAGTCAATAAATATGTAAAATCAAAACTTTCCGCTACTCTTTCTCGTCGTAGATTATTTCTTCCTCTTCCTCCTCATCCTCCTCATCATCGCCATCTTCTTCGTCATCCTCATCATCGTCGTCATCATCACCATCACCCAAAGACTCGCCAGGGAGTTTGCGCTTTTCGTCTGGAAGATCCTCGAAGGCGACATATCCATTTTCAAATTCAGCAGGAACCGGACCTTTGCTTTCAAGAAGACGCGGCATCAGCACATCCTCCTCCGTTTCATATTTACCTTCAAGAGTCACTATTACACTCTTCTTGGATTCTATATCGTAGAAATAGACAAAACTTTTAATTCCGGCCTTTATGGTATCAGCGATGGTAACTGAATCCACCGCACCCGCGCCAAGATCAATCAGCGCATACCGAGCAACCACGGATCCATTCTCATCCAATCCTTTGAATAGAATCGGCTGATCCATAGGAAATTCAAGGTCCGAACGCAACTGCTTATGCAGCGTATATAATGAATTCTTCGCATTGACCGCGTAAACTCTAAAAAAGCCCTTTATGCCGGCAAGCGTAATACGATAAGTGTAAACCATACCCTATTTTGAAAAACTAACTTGCGAAGATACTAATTATTCACTAATTTTGATTGCTGTGAGCGCAAATAATGATACATACAAAAGCATAGCAGGTCCGGCCAAAGGCCTATTCAAGGACAACGGAAGCCGGTTTATAGCTTTCGCCTACCCAGTAGAAAACGAAGACCAGATAAAAGAGATCGTCGCATCTCTAAAGAAAGAGTACCACGATGCACGACACCACTGCTACGCCTATAGGCTTGGACTTTCTGGAGACAAATGGAGGGCCAACGATGACGGCGAACCTTCAGGCTCTGCAGGCAGACCTATTCTGGGACAGATCGATTCTGCTGGACTAAGCGACATATTAGTGGTAGTTGTAAGATACTTTGGCGGCATCAAGCTCGGTATACCAGGACTTATTAGGGCATACAAGACATCCACTGCTGACGCCATCGCCAATGCAGTGTTATGCGAGAAAATAGCAGGAGAATGGCATCAGCTCGCATTCCCTTACAACGATCTTCCGTCCGTAATGAAAATCATCAAGGATATGAACCTCCCGCAGAAAGGGCAGTCTTTTCTGGAAGAGTGCACGACAGAGGTTTTCGTAAGGCTCAATCAAAAGGATGATTTCTTGGAAAGATTAAGAAAAATCAATACCTTTACAAACTATAAACAAAAACCAATATGAGCAAATTGCACGTTTTCAACGCTGGGCCTTGCTTGCTCCCGCAAGTAGCCATTGACAACACCATAGAAGCTCTTAGAGACTTCAAGGGCACAGGAGTATCACTTATCTCCATCTCCCACAGAACCAAGGGCTGGGAGGAAACAATGGAAGAATGCAGATCTCTCTGGAAAGAAATTCTGAATATCCCGGACACCCACGAAGTGGTATTCCTCGGCGGCGGTGCTAGTCTGGAATTCCTTTATGTAGCCATGAACTATCTTGAGCACAAGGCTGGCTACCTCGACACAGGCGTATGGGCCAAAAAGGCTTTAAAGGAAGCGCAAGGACTTGGAAATGCAGTAGCCATAGCAAGTTCCGCTGACAAGAACTACTCATACATCCCTAAAGGATATGTCATACCGGCGGATTTGGATTACTTCCACATCACCACTAACAATACTATCTATGGCACAGAAATAAAGGAGGATATAGACTGTCCTGTTCCGCTCATCGCAGACATGTCATCCGATATCCTTTCCAGGAAGGTTGATGTAAGCAAATATGCACTTATCTATGGTGGCGCCCAGAAGAATGCAGGTCCTGCGGGCGTAACTTTCGCCATCATCCGCAAAGACTCTCTCGGGAAGGTCAGCAGATATATTCCGACCATGCTTGACTACCGCGTGCACATAGACAAGGGATCCATGTTCAACACTCCCCCAGTATTCTCAATCTTTGTAATGAACGAGACGCTCAAATGGCTCAAGAGCATTGGAGGCATCGATGCAATCCACACACTTGATGTCAAGAAAGCCGAAACCCTATATGCGGAAATTGACCGCAATAGCATGTTCACCGGCACGGCAGCCAAAGAGGATCGTTCCATCATGAACGTCTGCTTCGTCATGGCGCCTGGACACGAAGGGCTTCAGGATGAATTCATGGAATATGCAAAGAACTGCGGAATGGTAGGCATCAAGGGACATCGCTCGGTTGGAGGATTCCGCGCTTCAATCTATAATGCCTGCACGCAGGAAGATGTAGAGGCACTTGTGAAGTGTATGCAAGATTTCGAAAAATCCCACAAATAATGAAAGTCCTTCTTGCTACTCAGAAACCGTTTGCCGCAGCAGCTGTGGCCGGTATCAGAAACATTGTCGAGGAAGCCGGATACGAACTTGCCATCCTTGAGAAATACGAGAGCCCTGAGCAGTTAAAGGCTGCCGCATCTGAAGCAGATGCCATGATAGTCCGCTCTGACAAGGTCACACGGGACGTAATCGAAGCATCCCAATCGCTTAAAATCGTCGTACGCGCCGGAGCGGGGTTTGACAATCTTGATCTCGAAGCTTGTACGGCACATGGAGTTGTGGCTATGAACACCCCAGGGCAGAATTCCAATGCTGTAGCCGAACTTGCTATTGCCATGATGATTTTCATGTCAAGAAATCAGTTCACGCCGACCACAGGAAGCGAAATACAGGGGAAAACCATCGGAATACAAGCATTTGGCAATGTCGGAAGACTCGTAGGAGCAAAGGCTTCTGCCCTTGGCATGAAAGTCATGGCTATTGATCCATTCCTCACCCCAGAGCAGATCAATGCTGGAGGCGCAGAGCCGGTGGATAGCCTCGAGAGCTTGTACTCCGGAAGCGATTTCGTCAGCATTCACATTCCGGCGACCCCTCAGACCATCAAGTCCATTGGATATGATCTTGTGAGCAAAATGCCTAAAGGCGCCACCCTTATCAATACAGCCAGAAAAGAAGTCATTGACGAGCAAGGACTTCTGAAAGCACTCGAAGAAAGGACGGACTTGAAGTATGCCACCGACGTTGCTCCAGACAACCTCGATGAAATGAAAGAAAAATGCGGATTACGTGTTTTTGCCACTCCTAAGAAAATGGGGGCGCAGACTGCAGAAGCCAACATCAATGCGGGACTTGCGGCTGCAAGGCAGATTGTAGCATTCTTCAAGGATGGATGCACTAGATTCCAGTTAAACAAATAACGTTCAAGATAATACTCAAAAAAAGAGAGGCTGATAGCCTCTCTTTTTTTGGAGTTCATTTCACTTCTTTTCCTTCATTTGCGAAGAAACGCCATTGAAAGAGCAGCAGATAAAAAGCACCCACAGTCACACACGAATCAGCGAAATTAAACACTGGGCTAAAGAAAAGCACCTCATCTCCGCGTGTAATTATAGGGAAATAGAACATATCCACTACCTTGCCAAACATAAACGGAGCATAACCCCATATCAGTCCGTAGAAAAGGCTGTCGATAATATTTCCCATTGCACCTGCGGTGATAAGCGTAAGTCCCACAAGAACACCAGTAGGAGTATTACCTTTTTTCAATAGCGAGTGTATCCACCATATCAAGACACCGCTCAGACAGATACGGAACAAAGAGAGTAGGAATTTTCCGACATTCCCGCCAAAAGACATCCCGAAGGCCATTCCCTTATTCTCCACAAAGCACAGACGACACCAATCACCTATCAGATAAATTTGCTGTCCGAGATCCATATTTGTCTTGACCAGAACCTTGATAATCTGATCTATAACCACGAGCACAACACCGAGCACGACGAGCCATGCTCCTTTGGAAACTTTCATACTGGCCTTAGTTCTTTCCCTCACGAGCAAGCTTTTCTTTAGCTTCCACAGTCAGCGTAGCATGAGGAACAAGGCGCAATCTCTCCTTAGGGATCAATTTGCCGCTTTCACGGCATATTCCATAAGTCTTGTTCTCAATTCGCGCTAACGCAGCCTCAAGATTCTGTATAAACTTGTACTGTCTCTGAGCCATCTGGCTTGCCTCTTCCTTGGAGAGTTGGTTGGCACCATCATCCTCCACAGTCTTGAAAGACGGAGACGTATCCTCTATGTCATTTGTACCGTTATGGAGTATCACCTCTCGGAGAGTGTTGTACTCCGACTTAGCCTGAGCAAGCTTTTCCTCAATGATAGCCTTGAACTCAGCAAGTTCTTCATCCGAGTATCGTGTCTTCACAGATACAGGAGACTTTGTGCTGTTATTTTCTGCCATAGTCGCTAGTTTTTTAAGACTTTTATGCGAATGAATGAATCTCCCCATTCCACAGATGAGGTTCCTTCAGGAGCATCATCAAGGTGCTTGAGCTCGAGCGAAAGGGAAAGAGTCTGTGCTGCTACATAATCCGAATACTCAGATAGCGCATCACCGATCTCATCAAAATTTCCTCCATCAGCATAAATTATCGTATTTATTCTATCTGTAACTTCAAATCCGCTCTCTTTTCTGAGAGTTTGTATAGGGTGAATCAATTCACGTGCTACACCCTCGCGCTTAAGCTGTGGTGTCTGCACGATATCCAAAGCAAGGGTGAGCGTACCTTCAGTAGCAACAAGCCAACCCGGCATATCTTCGGAAGTAATCTCATAATCTCCCTTATTCAGCACCACCTCACCGCCAGGTAGATTCCAAACATAAGCATCAGAAGAGCGCTCAATAGCTGCAATTTCCTCCTGCGACAACTGTCCGAAGGCAGAAGCAATCTCTTTCATCCTCTTTCCATATATCTTTCCGAGAGTCTTGAAATTCGGCTTGATTCTCTTCGTAATAATGCCGGTAGTGTCATGAAGGAATTCTATCTCCTTGACATTGACTTCAGTAAGGAATATGTCCTTAACCCTTACAATATGCTCCTTTACCGTCTCATCCATCACAGGCACCAGCACCTTTGCAAGTGGCTTACGCACATTGATTCCCACTTTCTTTCTGAGAGCCAACACCATAGAAGAAGCCTTTTGGGCAAACTGCATACTCTCTTCCAAGCCCTCATCCACAAGGGTCTGGTCGCACTGAGGCATCGCCTGATAATGCACAGAATCACCGTCCTGCACAAGGTCAAGCCATAGTCTCTCCATGAAGAACGGAGCAATAGGAGCGGATATCAATGCAATGCTCTTAAGAACTTCATACATGGTCTGATATGCTGAGAGTTTGTCCTCACTCATGCCCGAACCCCAAAGACGCTTTTTGTTAAGACGTATGTACCAGTTGCTAAGATCGTCGCAGACAAAGTCCTGAACAAGTCTTCCAGCTCCCGTGATATCATAGTCCTCATAGCAGTCATGTACTCGCTTCTCAAGGGTATTCATCCTGCTGATTATCCAACGGTCAAACAATGGCCTATGCGCGTATGGCACAGAAGTCGCCGCAGGATCAAATCCATCAATATTGGCGTAAAGAGCAAATACTGAATATGAGTTATAAAGAGTACCGAAAAACTTACGCCTGACTTCCTCAACTCCAGCCTCGTCAAACTTAAGGTTATCCCATGGCTGAGCATTGGTAAGCATATACCAGCGCAGAGCATCAGGCCCGTAAGTATCCAAAGCCTTGAACGGATCTACCGCATTTCCAAGTCGCTTGCTCATCTTCTCCCCCTTCTTGTCAAGAACGAGTCCGTTGGAGATCACCCTCTTGAATGCCGGAGTACCGCTGACCATAGTGTGGATAGCATGCAAGGTATAGAACCACCCTCTCGTCTGGTCAACACCTTCCGCAATGAAATCAGCTGTACTGCCAAAGTCACTTGTATCCTTTCCTCTAAGGCCAGTCTGCGCATAAGGCATGGAACCAGAGTCGAACCATACATCGATAAGGTCCGTCTCTCTTGTCATTTTCTTGCCTGATGGGCTGACGAGGAAAATATTATCCACGTATGGACGATGAAGATCTATCTTATCATAGTTCTCCTTACTCATATCTTCAGGAGAGAAACCTTTCTCCTTCAGAGGGTTGCAAGCCATCACACCGGCCGCAACAGCCATCTCAATCTCATCGTAGAGCTCTTTTACAGAGCCAATGCACTTTTCTTCTTTTCCATCCTCAGTCCTCCATATCGGCAGAGGAGTTCCCCAATATCGGCTTCTGCTCAGATTCCAGTCCTGGATATTCTCAAGCCACTTGCCGAAACGCCCCGTACCGGTAGATTCCGGCTTCCATTTGATACCGTTATTGAGTTCCATCATCTTCTCGCGAACAGCGGTGGTCTTGATAAACCAACTGTTAAGCGGATAATAGAGGACCGGCTTGTCAGTACGCCAACAATGAGGGTAACTATGGACGTGCTTTTCAATACGGAACACCTTACCTTCAGCTTTCATCATCACACACAAGTCCACATCAAGCGTCGGTGCATCAGATGGAAGGCTGTCGTCATAGGCATTTTTCACATATCTTCCAGCCCACTCCTTATACTCATCGCTAACCCTTTCCTTCACGTACTCCGGATCAAGATCCTCTATACGATAGAAGCGTCCACGAGGATCAACCTGAGCCTGCAAGTCACCGTTGCGATCTTTCACTACAAGTCCAGGTACCCCGGCAGCCTTGGCCACCTTGGCATCATCCGCACCGAAAGTCGGAGCAATATGCACTATGCCAGTACCCTCATCCGTAGACACATAGTCTCCAGAGATAACTCTGAATACCCCCTCATCAGGACGGAACCATGGAATCAACTGCTCATAGCGCATTCCCACAAGTTCACTTCCCTTAACCTCAGAATTAGGCACTACCTCAAAAGGAATTTTCTCAGAGAACAGTCTGTCGACCAGATCCTTAGCCACAATGTATGTAGCGGGAGCCCCCGTATACGGATTCGATGATTTTACCCTAACATAAGTAATGTTAGGACCAACGCAAAGCGCAGTATTTGAAGGAAGAGTCCAAGGAGTAGTGGTCCAGGCAAGGAAGTACAGATTGTCTTCGCCTATCACCTTGAACTGTGCCGTACAAGTGGTATCCTTGACATCCCTGTAACACCCTGGCTGATTAAGCTCATGACTGCTAAGTCCAGTTCCGGCAGCCGGAGAATACGGCTGTATGGATTTGCCCTTGTAAAGGTATCCCTTTCCGTAGATATCCTTAAGCAGCCACCAAAGAGTCTCAATATAGCGGTTGTCATAGGTAATATACGGATCATCCATATCCACCCAATATCCGATCCTTTCAGTAAGATTACGCCACTCCGCCGTGTATTTCATCACTTCCTCACGGCAAGTACGGTTGTAATCCTCCACGCTGATATTCTTTCCTATGTCCTCCTTCGTAATTCCGAGCTTCTTCTCCACGCCAAGTTCCACAGGAAGTCCATGGGTATCCCACCCGGCTCTACGCCGCACCTTATATCCGGACTGTGTCTTATACCGGCATACTGCATCCTTGATAGAACGCGCCATCACATGATGAATACCTGGCATACCATTGGCAGAAGGAGGTCCTTCGAAGAAAATGAATTCAGGTGCGCCTTCCCTCAACTTCAGAGAAGTCTCAAAAGCAGACTGCTTCTTCCATCTTTCGAGTACCTGCTCGGCCATAGCCACGAGATCAAGTCCGTTATACTCTTTGAATATCATACTTTTTTATCTATTTTTGCGTTCAGTATTAATCCGCAAATTTAAGAAAATATACGGTATTATACAATTTTGGAACATGGCGATTGTAGATATAATACTCCTAATATGCTTTATCCCTGCCATCGTGTCAGGCATCTCGAAAGGATTTGTGAAACAGGTGGTGGAGATTGCCGCCATCCTGCTTGGCGCTTGGGTGGCATTTAGGTACTCATCCCTTGCCAGCATCTGGCTGTCGCAGCATATTGAAGCGGACAAGATGCTACTTCACGTCCTCTGCTTCATCGTCATACTGATACTGACGGCCGGACTCCTAACGCTTGGCGGACACTTTCTGACCAAAATTCTCAAAGTCGTTTCACTGGGTTGGGTCAACGTCGCGCTAGGCGTGGTATTCGGCATTATCAAGGCCGCCATCATACTCGGGTTAGTAACTGCCGCATTTGACGCCATCAACGATACTATACATCTAATTGACGCGCCATCACTTGACAATGCAGTCGTCTATAATAAACTCAAGGACCTCGGATGTGATATCTTCCCACGTTTGAGAACATTAATAACAGGAATCGATGAGTAAAATCATTCTTATAGAGACATCTACTTCATTGTGCTCCGTAGCAATAGCCGTTGACGGAGTAATAGCCGGAAGCAGGGAAAGTGACAAGCCTAAAGCCCATGCATCCCTTACTTCCGTATTCGTAAAGGAACTTTTAGACGAGCAGGGCTTGTTCGTAAAGGACTGTGATGCAGTATGTGTCAGCGCAGGACCCGGCTCTTATACAGGACTTAGAGTCGGTGCATCCACCGCCAAAGGACTCTGCTTTGGGGCAGATATCAAACTGCTGAGCGTCCCCACTACCGATATTCTGGTAGCACAGGCAATAGGTGGCAACCTGCTCCCAGAGGGATGCCGCTACATAGTCCCTATGATTGACGCGAGAAGAATGGAAGTATACTCTGCCCTTTACGATTCTAAAGGCACCAGACTGACCGACACAAGAGCAGAAATAATTGACCCGGACAGCTATTCATCGCAGTTAGCGGAAGGGAGCGTACTATTCATAGGAGACGGAGCGGCAAAATGCAGCGAAGTCATAAGAAGCGACAACGCAAGATTCATCCAGACATGCCCTCATGCAAGCGCTATGCTAAAGCCTGCCTGTGAGGCATTTGAAAAAGAAGAATGGCAGGATGTGGCATATTTTGAGCCGTTCTACCTCAAACAATACATAGCAACCACAAGCACAAAAAAACTTTTCTGATATGGAGTTTATAATCGTTCTCTTAATGTTCGCAGTGCCTATCATAGTCGCCGCACTGTCAGGCAAGAAAGGCAACAAGACAGTAGTATATAAAAGACTGGAAGATTCCGTACGCAAGTTGGCCAGCGAGCAAGATTTTCCAAAGCTCGGCCATGACGGAGTTTGGACGGACTCCGAAACCGAACAATTACCCGAGCAGTCCAGCGAGTACATCACAGAAGCGCCGGCCAAAACAGTAGAGGCAACCCCTGCAGTTGCAACGGTTCATCACATCACTAAAGCCACAGAAGCCGTTCCTCAAGAAGAGGATTCCGGTTTTTCATTTTCTGATGAAGAAAAGAAGAAAATGATTATATATTCCGAGATACTGAAGCCCAAATTCGAAGAGTAATCAGATTTTTTTGCTAACTTTGCGAAGAGGATAAACATAAAGGGTTCTGCCAAAAGCAGGACTCCTTTTTAATTACGTTATTATGAAACAAGTTCACTACATGAGTCAGGAAGGCCTTGACAAGATAAAGAAAGAGCTTGCGGAAGCGCTAGCTCAAAGGCCTGTCATTTCCGCAGCTATTGCGGAAGCAAGAGAAAAGGGTGACCTTTCAGAGAATGCAGAATACGAATCAGCCAGAGAGGCACAAGGGCTGCTTGAACTAAAAATAGCCAATCTCCAGAATATGGTGGTAAATGCCAAGGTATTGGACAGTTCACAGCTCGGTACAGACAAGGTGCAGATGCTCAACAAAGTGAAGGTAGAAAACCTCAACAACTCCAGAATAATGGAGTTCACAATCGTAGGAGAGAGCGAGGCAGACTTCTCTAAAGGCAAGCTTGCATCCACTACCCCAATAGCCAAAGCACTTCTTGGTCACTCCACGGGCGAGATTGTAGAGGCGAAAGCCCCATCAGGAATAATCAAGTTCAAAATTCTAGAGATTTCAATTTAGCTTATATGGCTACTATCTTCACCAAAATCGCCAACGGCGAAATTCCGTCATACAAGGTGGCCGAGAACGAGAACTATTACGCTTTTCTTGACATCAGTCCACTTGCCTACGGTCACACCCTCGTAATACCAAAGCATGTAGAGGATGATTATATCTTCCATCTTGACGATGCCACATATACAGGGTTGTGGGCATTCGCAAAAGATGTAGCCGTCGCCATCAAGAAAGCCATCCCGTGCAAAAGAGTTGGTGTGGCTGTACTTGGAATGGAAGTTCCGCACACGCACATTCACCTTGTTCCACTCCAGAGCGAGGCAGACATGGACTTTAGGAAGAAAAAACCGGAGTTTACACCAGAGCAGATGGCACATGCAGCCGCCCAAATACTGAAAGAATATGAAAACAGGTAAGTCAATCCTTTTTGCAGCAGCGGCAGTTCTGCTTGCTTCATGTGCAGACAAGGCAGAAGTCAACGGCATACTTGACGGTGCCGCAGACTCACAGGTAATCGTCAAACAGCTGGATGTCAACAGATTCACCATCCTTGACACCATAAAGACCAACGGAACAGGAGCATTCAGCTACTCACTGGAAGTCAAAAAAGGGCAGCCTGAATTTGTTTATCTTTTCTATAAAGACACCCGCATAGCCGCACTTCTCCTCGAAAAAGGCGAGCATGCCACCGTCAAGGCCGATACACTCGGCAACTATTCAGTGGAAGGCTCCGAGGGTTCAGCCAAGCTATCAGAGATAGACAAGGAATACGTGTCATTCATAAAGAGCATGGATGCAGCCATCGGTAACGGGCCGGAGATGGGAAAAATCTATCTTCAGCACTACCGCAACAGCGTCAAATATGTGCTCGCAAACTCACACTCACTGACAGCAATTCCTGTACTTTATGAGCAGATGAGCGAATACACACCTATTTTCAACCAGCCTTCAGACGCTCTGATTTTCAAGGCGGTAAGCGACTCACTCAGCACTGTTTACCCAGAGTCAAGATACGTAAAGGCTCTTCAGAAAGAAACCGAGCGCCGCATGGGTCTTTTCAGCCTTGACCAGCAGATCAAGAGTGCCCCGGAAGTATCTTTCCCAGATATCAATCTTCAAGACATCAACGGCCAGAAAAAGGCATTGAGCACCGTCGAAGACAAAGCCATACTGGTTCACTTCTGGACTGCGGACAACGTTGCCCAAAAGATGCTCAACATAGAGACGCTCATCCCGATATATGAGAAATACCATAATCGTGGGTTTGAAGTCTATGCCGTATGCCTCTCGCAGGACAAAGCACAATGGGGTTCGATTGTTCAGTCTCAAAAACTTCCATGGATCAATGTATGCGACACTAGAGGGGCAGCCTCTCCTGCAGCAGCCGCCTATAATGTAGCTTCCCTTCCAACATCCATCCTGATTGTAAATGGTGAGATTTACAATCAGCCAATTAACGGCACGGATGCTCTAAAGAAAATTCTTGACAAAGAGCTCAGATAACGTTCCAAATCCCATAAAAAGCCCGCATATACCAGAATCATCCAAGTATATGCGGGCTTTATTGTACCACGAAAAAACTACAAATCCGCCAACATTCTCTGAGCAGTAAGCTTATCGGTAGAGAGTTGCTTTTTCAAATCATCCAAACCCTCCATTACACGCATATCCCTAATCCTGGAGATAAAGTGCAGCGTAAGTTCAAGCCCGTAGATACTCTCATCAAAATCGAATATATTAGTCTCCACCACATCTCCGATATTTGTCATCCCGTAAAAACGCTCGCCAAGCACATCCACTTCAGTAAGATATACTCCGCGCGCAGGCACCAATTTCAAAGGAGCAGACGGCAATGTATTTGCTGTCGGAAATCCGATTGTACGTCCCAACTGCTTCCCACTTACCACTACTCCAGTCAGCATATACCTGTATCCCAGCATCTTACTGGCACATCCGACATTTCCTTCCGCAAGAGCAGTCCGGATTCTCGTAGAACTGACTGTCACGCCATCAGACATTACATAAGGATCCACGGATATAGATTCTATGCCCATATCACTACAAAGACTGCGAATATCATCCACACCGAGACGATCTGAGCCGAGACGGTTGTCATATCCTAGCACAAGAGTGCTTGCACCGAAGCGTTCGACAAGAATCTCACGTATGTACTGCTCCGCAGACATAGAAGCAAATGACCTGCTGAAGGACAATGTCTCCACCCTGTCGACACCAAGAGAAAGCAGCAGCTCTCTCCTCTCCTGCGTGGTTGTAAGAAGTCTCAGTTTCCCGGCATCCTGCTGAAGAACAGTTCTAGGATGAGAATCGAATGTAACGACAACCGCCTCCTCCCCATTCTCATGGGCAGAGGAGACGAGTGCTTGTATAACTTTCCGGTGCCCGAGATGGACACCATCAAAAAATCCGGTAGCCGCTACAGCCATTTGACAAGAGGAAAATCCTGTCTGTGTGGAAGGAGCGGATTGATAGGATAGAATCTCGTTCCGACCTGATACATACCAGTTCTCTCCGGAAGCACCTCCACCTGATAGGTAGCCTTCCCGTCTTGATATGAGACGAGCGTGAAAGGACTCACGTTCTGAAGATGAAGCGCCCCCTTCTCATCCGTCACGGTAAATACCATCTCCACACCTATATCTTCAGGCTTAAGTCGCCCAAGATCAAGAACAACTTCACTATGGAGTTTGCTATCTGCCGACAGTGAGTATGAAGACTCAGGCTGCGTATAGGATACAATGCGAATGTTATTCCACTCATCCATTACAAGATGCTTCCACTGCGCAATTTCTCGTGCCACCTTATCACCATCAGCGGACAGGGTCTCATAGCGATGGCTTTGAGGCAGGTAGTACTGGTTGCAGTAATCGGTAAGCATCCTATTGGTGGTGAATTCACATGCCACTTTCGCAATAGTATTCTTGATGTATGAAATCCACTTTGCAGACAATCCGGTAGACGGCTCCGTAGCATAATAGTCAGGCGCAATCTCGTTCTCTATGGTAGAGTAGATGGTAGCCGCATCCAATTCATTCTGATAGTTCGGGTCATCATAAGTCTTCTCGAGAGGTAGTGCCCAGCCGGCACCAGGCTTGTATCCCTCAACCCACCAACCGTCAAGTACAGAGAAGTGCATTACACCATTCATAGCAGCCTTCTCACCAGAAGTACCTGATGCCTCAAGTGGCCTGGTAGGGTTATTGAGCCATACATCCACACCCTGAACAAGTCTCTTGGCAAGCGTGATGTCATATCCAGGAACAAATACAATTCGTCCAAGGAATCTGTCCTGCTTGGAGATCTCTATAATCTGCTTGATAAGGTCCTGTCCAGCCCCATCTGCCGGATGTGCCTTACCTGCAAATATAAACTGTACTGGGCGTGTAGGGTTATTTACTATTTCTGCAAGTCTATCAAGGTCGCTGAAGAGGAGCGTAGCCCTCTTGTAGGTAGCGAAGCGGCGTGCGAAACCGATAGTTAGAACATCGTCACGAAGTCTCTCCTTAATAGTAACTATCTGGCTTGGAGTATAATGGGCGCAGGCCTGAGGATCAGAGAATCTGTCCTTGATAGCATTGATAAGCTCCCCTTTGAGCGCTTTTCTTGTATCCCATACTTCCTTGTCTGGAATGGCATAGATGCCCTCAAAGCAGCTCTTATCATAATGGTGGCTTGCAAACTCAGGTCCGAACACGCGCGCATGGATCTTCTTCCAGTCACGGGCAGCCCATGTAGGATAATGCACTCCGTTGGTCACATAACTGATATATAGTTCCTCTGGAAGATACCCAGGGTACATATTTGCGAAAATATCCCGGCTTACCTTGCCATGAAGCATAGACACACCATTAACATTCTGGGACATATTCGCGGCAAGCACACTCATAGAGAACTTCTCGTCATGATCGTCAGGATTGATTTTACCCAGGCTCATGAGTGTACCCCAATCTATTCCTATAGACGGAAGCTGATTACCAAGGTACTTTCCGATCAAATCCTCAGAAAAGGCATCATGTCCGGCAGGGACAGGGGTGTGCGTAGTGAACAATCCTGAAGCGCGGATAAGCTCCATGGATTCAGCGAATGATAACTTTCCGCTCTGCATACACTCGCGAAGCCTTTCAAGACCAGCGAATGCTGCATGACCCTCGTTGTAATGGTAGATTGTCGGATTCAGGCCAAGTGCACGAAGAGCACGGACACCGCCGATACCCAAAAGAAGCTCCTGCTTGAGACGGTTCTCCCAATCTCCACCATAAAGCTGATGGGTAACCTGACGATCCTCAGGACAGTTATCCTCAAAATCAGTATCAAGAAGATACAGATCTGTACGGCCAACTGCCACCTTCCATATTCTTGCACTCATATCACGTCCAGGAAGGGCCACTTTGACTGTCTTCCACGCGCCGCTTTCATCAAACACAGGCTCTGCCGGAATCTTAAGGAAGTCTTGTGCCTGATACTCAGCCACCTGATTACCCTGCGGAGTAAGTCGCTGGGTGAAGTACCCGTAACGGTAGAGAAGTCCCACTGCCACGAGATTGACATTCATATCACTCGTTTCCTTGAGATAGTCACCGGCAAGAATACCAAGACCACCAGAATAGATCTTCAAGGATGTATCAAGGCCGTACTCCATGCAGAAGTATCCGACAGAAGGCTCTCTGCGCTCTGCCTTCTTGGCCATGTAGGAATTGAATTCCTGCATCACAGCATCCAGGCGTGCTACAAATTCCTCATCCTGCGACAGTGCCAAATATTTTTTGTAACTTACCTTGTCCAGTATAACCATTGGATTGTGGCCGGATTTGTGCCACAAGTTGTAATCAATGCTCTTGAAAAGATCCTTCGCATTGTCATTCCAGCACCACCACAGATTCTTGCACAATGTCTCAAGTCCGGACAGTTTCTCCGGGAGATGCCTAGTCACCATAACGCTTTTCCACGATGGTGACCCGATTTCGTTTCTGTTCATATTTTAATAATACACTACTGTTTTTCTGCTATAGCATTATTGACCCTTATAGTGAAGTCACTGAGGACATTCATATAGTTGATGAAAGCCTCATAAGGAGTTGAATAAGGATTAAAGCGACTGTGAACCTCTCCGTCAGAGAAGAACTTAGTACACATATAATAGAAGTGGTCACTCTCCTGAAGATGCCCATAATCGGCCCATAGTGCCTCATCATCAGCAAGAGAAAGCTTCTCCTCCAAAGCGTAAAGCTTATTGTATGCATCCTGCTGGAGTTCATTTCCAAGCCATGCAGACAAGTCCCTTTCCTCATCGGCCCATGAGATAGGCTCTGGGACAGAGATCTCGCCCACAGCCTTATGCTTGGTCACGGCTTTAGAAGGTGTCACGAACTCCAGCTCAGGATCTCTGAGCACCACATCAGGGAGAACCCTCATGAAGTCAAATATACCGCAATCAGCACTCTGATGTTCCCCGAATGTCTCGTAATCCATAAAGAGGTTGACTATCTCACCTTCAGCAGCCTTAAGCCATCCAACATACTTTTCTGCAGTGAGAGGCCACTCAGACCAGCCTTTATTTGAGAAACGGAAGGCAATATCATCGCTGAGCGAGTAGTTTCTAAGCAAGACCTTAAGACCATTCTTCAACTCATTCTTATATACATAGTCCGGACTTCTCCATCCCATGATATGACGTGCACCCTCTGTAAGTACAGTCTTAAAACCAAGGTCATATATATCCCGCCCGATGGTGTCAGAGTAGATAAGCTCAGTATTACGGAATGCAGTAGGAGTAACCCCAAAATATTTTTCAATGGCGGCTTTATGCTTGCGCACCTGATGCTCAAATTCAAGTTTTGAAGCAAGCGAGGCCAAAGAATGGTTGTATGTTTCACACAAAAACTCCACGTTTCCAGTCTCCGCCAGTTTCCTGAAACTATCAAGCACTTCAGGAGCATAACGAGCAAACTGCTCAAGAGCAGAGCCTGATATTGAGAACGCCACCTTGAACTTTCCTTTGCTTTTCTCTATCTTTTCCAAAAGAAGTTCATTCATGGGAAGATAGCATTTCTGGGCTATCCTCTTAAGAATAGTTCTGTTGGCGAAATCATCGTAGTAATGCGAATCCTTACATATATCGAAAAACCGGTACAGGCGAAGCCGCGTCGGCTGATGGACCTGAAAATAAAGGCAAATTGATTTTTTCATATTATTTCTTTACTACTGATTCATACACTTTCTTTAACTTGGCTGTTGCATTGTTCCACTTGAGAGCATTGACCTCATCATACCCCTGCCTGGTGGCAAAGTCAGCAAGAGCAGGATACTGAAGAAGGGCATATATATCATCAGCCATTGCATCCACATCCCAGAAATCCACCTTGAGCGCATATTTCAGCACTTCGGCAGCTCCAGACTGATGGGAGATTATGGACGGAACATTGGAGCGCATAGCCTCCAGAGGTGAGATTCCAAACGGCTCAGACACAGAAGGCATGATATACACATCAGAAAGAGCGAACATCTTCTGAACCTCCTGTCCGCGAAGGAATCCAGTAAAATGGAAACGGTCGGAAATACCAAGACGTGCCACCTGACGAATAGCCTTATTCATCATATCTCCACTTCCAGCCATAACGAACCGCACATTTGGAGTTCTCTTCAAGACCTTAGCCGCCGCTTCAATGAAGTACTCAGGTCCTTTCTGGAAAGTGATACGGCCAAGGAAAGTAACAACCTTATCTTTCACTCCCCTTTCCACCTGAATATTATCCCTTCCACTAAAATCCACAGCATTATGCACCGTGATCACCTTGGACGGGTCGATTCCATATTTGTTAATAACTATATTCCTGGTAAGGTCGCTCACAGTTACAACCGCATCTGCAGCCTCCATACCTTTCTTCTCAATAGCATACACGCGAGAATCCACCATATCATCAGTTCCACGGTCAAATGACGTAGCATGCACATGCACCACAAGCGGCTTTCCCGTAAGTTCCTTAGCAGCAATACCCGCAAGATAAGTAAGCCAATCATGAGCATGAATCACATCGAACTGCCCATCATACTGCATGGCTATTGTTCCGCCCACTTGAGCATAGCGAGACACCTCCTCAAGCAGGTTGGCGCCATACTTCCCGGAGAATTTAAACTTCTGACCAAACCCCACAGTCGTCTCCGTGATACTTTTCTTCTTCATCTCTTCTATGGCATCGAAATACTCTTCAGGATCCACATAAGGGACGATGTTCGAGTCCACATTTATAAACTTCACCTTGTCAATGAACTCTTCCACAGTATCACTCACATTAGCTACAGCCACATCGCTCGCATTCAATATCTTGGCGCAACTTTGGTCTTCATCTCCCGAGGCAGAAGGCATCACAAAAAGCACGTCAACCCCATTATGGGCCAAACCCTTGACAATACCCTCGCAGGCAGTACCGAGTCCTCCGGCAATATGCGGAGGGAACTCCCAGCCAAACATCAACACTCTCATTTGCTTTCCTCCCTATATTTGTCCAACATTCTCTCTACCGAAAGTAAAGCTGCCGTACTCAGGGCAGAAGAAATAGCTCCATGCGGAGCATGAGGTGGATCTCCATCATAAAGTTCAGAGAACGCGCCTACTCCATGCAGCCCAAGATCATCATAAAATCCTTCCACCAGCCACTCGGCTTTCTTCACAAACGAAGGGCCTTTGACATTAAGCGAAACTTTCACGTAAGGCTCAAGCAGGCAAGGCCTCGTACATCCCTGATGGTATGCAAGATCCCTATCCCTCTGAGTGCCTTCATATACACCTTTATACTTCGAGTCCCTTGGAGAGAGAGTTCTTATACCCCTTGAGGTAACAAGTTCGTTAGATACTACACGAAGTATTGACGGCGAGAGCTCCTCATCCAAAGGAGAGTACTTGCAGGCCAAAGGGCAAAGCTGATTAGGTCTTATGTCCATATTCTGGCCGTCATTATCCACATAGTCAGCGAGACATCCGCGTGCTGCATTCCAGAATGTATTCTGATAATTGAGTTTCACAAGATCACGAACCGCAGACCACTTGGATATAAACTGGCTCTTTTTAGTTCCGTACTTTTCCTCCATCTCCAGCACAAAGCATATCGCATTGTACCAGAGAGCATTGGTCTCCACCTGATATCCGGCACGTTCCGTTACCGGCTTGCCATCAGCATATGCATTCATCCACGTAAGAGCCGTACCGTCTTTCTGAGCCCAGAGCAGTCCATTCGGCTGCATGGCTATCTCGGCACGCTCCCCAGGAAGATAACTCTCTATGATGCCCCTCATGATGACGCCATATTTCTTCCAAACAGCCTTCTCATCAGCCCCATAGTCTATATAATCTTGAAGAGTACATGCCATATAAAGAGGTGCCTCTACCTGAGTAGTCCTTCGGAAAAGTCTTTCCTGCTGATCAGCAATGAGGTTATCAAGTATCTCCTCGAACATCTTCGGACTATCAAGTCCGTAAAGGGCAAGGCCGGAAAGCGAGACAAGTGTCTCACGCAGGAGTCCAGTGTACATCCATGTGAGTCCAGCATTGATTTTCTTCCTTCCGTTATGATCCGTGATAAGGCTATCCGCACAACGTCTAAGCTGGTCTCTATAGCCAGAAATCTCCCCAATTGCCTTAACCCCGGAAGTAAAACGCCTCTTTAGGGAAGCGGTTTCCTCCTGAGAGAGAGAAGCCGAGAGCACCACAGAACCGCCCTCTTTCAATGAGCACTCGAACCACCCAGGGACCAAAAGGTCCTCACGGCAGTCAAAACCGCGTCTGTACTCATCGGAATAAGTAATATTATTATTCCAATAAGGCTCATTGACGAACTTAGCCTTGGAGTCGCTAATCTGAAGATTGAGATCAGGGAAATTGGCATACATCCTGAATGACATGCCCCCCTGGATTGCATTGCCTCTGGTATTCGCCTCGGAGTTCTGGTACGTAAGTGAATGTGTGTTTCTGAATGCCAGGAATGGCTTTAGGACAAGCTTCACCGGAGCCGGCGAGCTCAGAAGCTCGTACTTTATCAGCACCTGATCATGGTCCTGGGCAAGAAGAATGCTCTTGCGAAACATCATTTCTCCGACCTTGTATATAATCTGAGGCACAGGATCCGCGCTGAAATCCACGATATATTTATGTCCACGAGGCTCATAGATATCTCCGTAACAATGAATTCCGAGATTAAACTGCTTGCCCTTTACCACAAGGCTCTCATCCACCCCGGACAGCAGCAGATACCGATCTCCGCCAAAACGATCAAGAGTCACTGCCAAAAGGCCGTGATAGCGTCTGGTGTTGCAGGTCAGAATGGAAGTGTTGCAATACGCACCGGTCTTGTTGGCACACAGAATCTCCCTCTTCAGGGAGTAGGCAATGTTTACAAGTTCAGACTTGTTGAATTTAATGAATGCCATATTCCAAACTATAATTTTTTCAATACGACAGCCGTCCTGCAGGGAAGGTAAAGTGACAGAGCACCACCCACAGTGAAGTGCCGCTCTCCAGGCTGAAGCCGGCAGAAACCTCCGAACTCGGAATCATCCGAGCTGAATGCCATCTCATATTCTCCGTCCGGAGCACCGAACCGGAAATCACTATACGAACTCTGCGGACTGAAGTTGAATGCAAAGATACTATTTCCACGCTTGAAAATCAAGACTTTTGACTCATCACTGATAAACAATTGCTCCGGTATTGACTCAAGAATCCGCTCTTCTTTTGCATACTTTATCATAGCGGCATCAAACACCTCGAGACCGTGATATCTCAGCGCCGGATTATCGGCAAGAGACCACTGTCTCCTGGCATACTTGAAAGACCATCCATTTCCCTCCCTAGGGAAATCTATCCACTCCGGATGGCCGAATTCGTTGCCCATAAATGTCAAGTAACCCCCACCGCAGGTGGCCATAGTCACAAGCCTTATCATCTTGTGCAGCGCAATACCTCTATCCACGATGAGACTCTGCGAGTCCTTGGACATACAGTCGTACATCTCTTTATCCAGAAGCCTAAAAATAATCGTCTTGTCTCCTACAAGCGCCTGATCGTGGCACTCCGCATAGGAAATAGTATGCTCGTCGGAGCGCTTGTTGGTCAGTTCATACCACATCTCCCCCATACTCCACTGCTCATCCGTACGTTCCTTTATCCACTTAATCCAATGATCCGCAATACCCATCGCCATCCGGAAGTCAAAACCCATACCGCCTGATTTGAAAGGAGCGGCCAGGCCTGCCATTCCGCTCATATCCTCGGCAATGGTAATGGCATTCGGCAAAACCTCGTGTATAAGCATATTGGCAAGAGAAAGATAGCATACTGCATTCTCATCCACCCCATTATCGAAATAAAGCGAATAGTCTCCGAAATCCTTCTCCAGCCCGTGGTCCCAATACAGCATACTCGTCACACCGTCAAAACGGAATCCGTCAAGATGATACTCTTCCAGCCAATACTTGCAGTTGGATAAAAGGAAGTATTTTACCTCATCTTTACCATAGTCGAAGCATCTTGAACCCCATGCCGGATGATATCCCTGAGGGCCCTTGTAGAAATAGAGGTCATCCCTACCATCCAGACGGCCAAGCCCTTCAGCTTCATTGATAACCGAATGGGAGTGCACAATATCCATTATAACCGCAATCCCTTTGGCATGAGCCTCGTCCACAAGTCTTTTAAACTCTTCTGGAGTACCAAAACGCGAACTAAGCGCGAAAAAGTTAGACACTTGATACCCGAACGAACCATAATATGGATGCTCTTGAAGAGCCATTATCTGAAGCACGTTGTATCCAAGCGCCTTTACACGCGGAAGCACCGTTGTCCGGAATTCATCGAACGAGGACACTTTTTCTTCCTCAGAACTCATACCGATATGACACTCGTATATCAGAGGGTGCGTCCTCCTGCCTGGCCTTCGGTGCTTCCATACGTAAGGCGACGGCGCCCAGACCTGCGCGGAAAAGACCTTCGAATCAGGGTCCTGAACAACACGGGTGGCATAAGCCGGAAGTCTCTCAGCACCCGAACCTGGCCACTCCACCCACAATTTATACAAATCCCCGTGATGAAGGCAGAATTCCGGCACCCGGATTTCCCAATTGCCCCCACCCACTGGTTTGAGCGCATACCCCTCGGTACGCTTCCAGTTATTGAAGTCTCCAATAAGGTATATGCGAGTGGCGTTCGGGGCCCACTCGCGAAGCACCCACTGCGTACCCTCCTTGTGCAGAGGGTAGTAGATATGATTGTTCACAGCCTGACTCAAAGGTCCGTCTCCGGCCAGTCTTTTTCTCTCCGACAAGATCCTTTCATGGCGTCTGTCAATAGCCTGACGGAAAGGCTCCAGCCATGGATCAGTGTCATAAATCATTTTGGTCTTAGTCATGATATGTGGTCTATAATTTCTCTGGCGGATCTGAGATACGCGCGGCATTTGGCCACAAGTTCGTCCGACCGCCTAATATATTTGTCTATATCGCCGATGCCCGTGGCAGGATCTTCCACTTTGGCGGCTATGACTTCAAGTTCCGCAAGCGCATCAGCATAATTGAATTCTTCCATAATCTACTTTTCCTTATCAACAATACAAACATCCAAACTGCCGTCCTCAAAAAAGAGTTTCAGCCTTTCTCCTATCTTCATGCCCGAAGACGACTTCACCACCACTCCAGCGTCATTTGTCACAAGCACATATCCCCTTGAGAGGATATTCCGAGGATCAGCGGAATGAATGCGCTGACTCAGAACATCAAGCCTGGAATTCAGGGTAGAAAGTTTAGAATTAAACGCCAATCGAAGCCTCGTTCCAAACGAACTGATGAGTTCATCCTCCGCCTGCAAGGCACCGACAAAACAATCGGCAAGAGCAGTAGGAGTCTTCTCGGAGCGGAAGGCAACCATATCAGACACGTGTTCATCCCTATCGTGACCTATGGCCGTATACACAGGTATCGGACATTGAGCGATGGTAAGACAGAGTCCATAATCATCAAAGCAAGCCAGGTCAAGAGCAGACCCACCGCCTCTCAGAATCAGAACGGCATCATATTTCTCCCCAGATGTTTCCACCCTGAAAATCGCATCCGATATGGAAGACGGAGCCGATTCTCCCTGCATGGACGCCTCGAACAAAGTTACATGGAACACAAATCCATACTCATTGTGCTCCAGATGCTTTCTAAAATCACCATACCCAGCGGCGTCTCTTGCAGATATGACCGCAAGACTATAAGGAAGGACTGCAGCAGAGAGCGATTTCTGCCTATCCATAAGCCCTTCAGCGGTAAGCCTTTCAATAGTCTTTCTCTTCTGGAGTTCGGCAGCGCCTACAGTGTATTCTGGCTCCACCTCATCTACGGTAAGCGTAAGTCCATACAATTCGCTATAGCTGACAGACACCCTCACAAGGACCTCCATCCCAGAGGACAGCCTGCTTCCAGTCGATTCGAAGAAATACTCCGCCACTGCTTGGTAGCGGCTTCTCCATATCACAGCCTTTGCTTTGGCTATAGTTTTCCCGTCCCGGTTGGTGCATAGTTCAAGGTAACAATGTCCATTGGTCTTCACCTGGACAGACGAAATCTCAGCCTTAACCCACAATTTGTCCGGGAAGAAAGACTCTATCCCCTCCCTCAGCAGGCATTGAAGCTCATATAAATCAATACAGTTCAAATCCATCTCTGGCAAAATTACAAAAAATGGCAAAGATTTGCTATATTTGCACCGTTATAACAAGGGTCGAAATTGTGAATCTGAAAATCTCCGAAGCAAAGTTCGCAGGCAGCAGCACCAGGGTGGCGGGAAGACCCCGCAGGCACCTTCCGGAGTTCGCATTCATTGGCCGTTCCAATGTCGGAAAGTCCTCCCTCATCAATATGCTCTGCAACAACGGCAGACTTGCCATGACGTCCGCCACTCCAGGCAAGACCAAGCTAGTAAATCATTTTCTCATCAATGACAGTTGGTATCTTGTAGATCTTCCCGGATATGGATATGCAAGAGCTGGGAAAAAGGAGAAAGAAGAGATTGCCGAAGTGATAAGGGACTATATCACCGGCTCCGATGATCTCGCCTGCCTATTTGTGCTAGTAGACTCCAGACACGACATAGGCAACATAGATGTTGACTTCATAAGCGAACTCGGCGAACATGGTATTCCCTTTGCCATCATCATGACCAAAACCGACAAGCAAGGGCCAAATGTCCTCGCAGACAGACTGCAGCGCAACGCAGCGATCCTCTCACAGCAGTGGGAGCATCTTCCTGACGTCCTATGCAGCTCATCACAGACCAAAGCGGGGAAAGAGGAGATTCTGTCATACATCAGTTCGATACTCACACATATAAAAGGATAATATAAGTATTATGTTACATTCGCACAGACTGGAATTGTTCGCCTGCCGAGCTTCCAAAGAGTTCGCAAGCAAAGTCATTGAGCACCTCAACACTTTCAGGGGAGAGGACGAACCAGAACTCCACCTCGGAGAGCTTGAAGTCACCCCATTCAGCGATGGTGAATTCCAACCGAAATTCACCGAAAGTGTACGCGGTGCATCTGTGTATATTCTGCAGTCCACTATACCACCTGCAGACAATCTCATGGAACTCCTTCTGACCATTGACGCCGCCAAGCGGGCTTCCGCAGACAAAGTCATAGCAGTCATCCCATACTTCGGATGGGCCCGTCAGGACAGAAAAGACAAGCCAAGAGTAGCCATCGGAGCCAAACTCGTAGCCAACCTTCTCAGAGCGGCCGGCGCAGATAGGGTTATGGCTTGCGACCTGCACGCCGAGCAGATTCAGGGATTCTTTGATATCCCGGTGGACCACATCTATGCCAGCAGGGTTTTCATCCCGTACATCAGAAAGAAAGGGCTTGAGCATCTTGCCATCGCCGCACCGGACATGGGAGGTGCCAAAAGGGCCAACGCATATGCAAAGGAACTTGAGGCTTCAGTTATTATATGCCACAAGACCCGCGAAAGGGCCAATGTTGTAGGCTCCATAACAGCTATAGGAGAGGTTCAGGGCAAGAATATCATCATCGTAGACGATATGATAGACACAGCAGGCACATTGTGCAAGGCAGCTGAAATACTTATGAGCAAGGGAGCGCTCAGCGTAAGGGCATGCGCCACCCATGGAATACTCTCCGGTGATGCCGTAAGCAGAATCCACGAGTCCGTACTCAAAGAAGTATTCATTACGGACACCATCCCTCACCCGGAACTGGCTGATGACGAAAAAATCAGGATAGTCAGCATGACGGAAGTATTCGCTCACATCATACACAAGGTATATAACTACGAGTCAATAAGTAGCGATTTCGTATTCTAATAATATGAAAGTATTTCTCCTCGCCCTCGCCCTCGTGGCTCTGTGTACTCTGGGACTATGTTTCAACATACTGTTCCGGAAGAAGGATTTTCCACACTATGACGTGGGTTCCAACGAAGAAATGAAAAAGCGCGGCATACGTTGCTACAAGGACGAGGATGCCGCGATACACAACAAACATTGTCGCGGAGATTATAGCGACGCTTGCAAAGAATGTAAATTATATGAGTCTGGTAGCAATAGTCGGCCGGCCTAATGTCGGCAAATCAACCTTGTTCAACCGTCTCGTGGGTATGAGACAGGCCATCGTGGATGACACCGCAGGAGTTACCCGAGATCGTCACTACGGACGTTGTGACTGGTGCGGAAAGGAGTTTTCTGTAGTAGATACAGGAGGCTATACAACCAACTCTGACGATGTGTTTGAAAGTGCCATCAGAGAGCAGGTGCAGATAGCTATTGAAGAGGCAGATGCCATTCTTTTCATGGTCGAAGCCGGCACCGGCATCACTGATTATGATGCCGAAATCGCAGACATTCTCAGGCGCTCGCGCAAGCCTGTCGTCCTCTGCGTCAATAAAGTGGACTCAGGAGACAAGATGTTCGATGCATACCAGTTCTACTCCCTTGGTCTCGGAGAAATATATAGCATCTCCGCTGCCAACGGAAGCGGAACCGGAGATCTTCTTGATGCCCTGACCGCCGTCCTTCCGGAAGAGCAAAACGCCCCGGATCCGTATGCAGGACTTCCACGAATCACGATTGTAGGCAAGCCAAACGTAGGCAAGTCCTCTCTTACCAACGCCCTTCTGGGAGAAGAGCGCAACATCGTGACGCCTGTTGCCGGGACCACAAGAGACTCCATTGAGACGCATTACAACAAGTTCGGATATGAATTCATGCTTGTAGACACAGCCGGAATAAGAAGGAAAACCAAAGTGCACGAAGACCTTGAGTTCTTCTCCGTAATGCGTTCAATAAGGGCTATTGAGCATTCTGACATCTGCATTCTCATGATAGATGCCACCACAGGTATGGAAGCACAGGACATGAGCATCTTCAACCTCATAGTCAAAAACAGGAAAGGCTGCGTAGTAGTAGTCAACAAATGGGACCTTTTTATCAAAGATTCCAATACTATGAAGGAATATGCTGAAGCGCTCAGGTCAAGGCTTGCACCGTTCAATGATGTTCCCATCATATTCACGTCCGTACTCAAAATGCAGCGTATTCAAGACGTATTGAACGCAGCCACCGAAGTCTACTCCAACTACAGCAGAAAGATTCCTACCGCTCGCCTCAACGAAGCCCTGCTTCCAATCATTGAAGAAACTCCACCGCCAGCATGGAAAGGCAAATATGTCAAGGTCAAATATATTACACAATTGCCGACTTCTTTCCCTGCCTTTGCATTCTTCTGCAATCTCCCACAGTATATCAAGGAACCGTACAAGCGGTTCCTCGAGAATCAGTTGAGGAAGAATTTCAACCTCACCGGATGTCCTGTCCAAATATACTGCCGCCAGAAATAGATTCAGAAGGCAGTTCTTTCGGATAAATAATCGTGAAACATGCACCGCTCAGAGTATATGAGCGGTGATATTTTATTGTTGCACCGCACTTCTCAAGAATACTGCGGCTGATAGCCAGGCCAAGCCCGGAGCCTCCATTCTTGGTAGTAAAGTTCGGAGTAAAAAGTCGTGACTCATTTTCAGGAGATACGCCCGGGCCATTGTCTTCAAACACGATATCATAATAGCCCGGTTCGGTAGAATTACGCAACGACACGGTTATTTTTCCATCCGGAGCATCTCCGATGGCTTGAACAGCATTATTGATAAGGTTCACGAACACACGTGTGAGCTGAGGCTTCGGGCCCATGACTTTTACGTCATCAAATCCAAGATAGAGGAATTCTATATTATCCTTATTGTCAAACATGGCTATTTCCTCTCTTATCAGCACGTCGAGCTCGATCAATGTCGGGGTTTCGGTATAGAGTTTTGCGAAGGTAGAGAATTCATTGGCCGTATCTGTCAGAATATCAATATGATCAAGAATAACCTTGCTTGCCTCATCAAACCGAATCTGCCATGTAGGATCACCCTTTTCCTTAAGTCGTATAACTCGCTGCAACTGAAGTTTCATCGGAGTCAGAGGGTTTTTGATTTCGTGAGCAACCTGGCGTGCCATGCCACTCCACGCCTTGTCTCGCTCGGCTTGAGCAAGTTTTTTAGAACTTTCGGAGAGTTCGACCACCATCCTGTTATATGCATGCACGATAGCGGCAATTTCATCGTTGCGCTTATATTCAATCTGCTCCAGAGAATCAAGGTCAGCGGAATTCATCTTGCGACTCATTTCGGACAGAGGCCTAAACATCTTGTCTACAATCCTGGACACAAGGAAAAGCGACAGCATGAGGCAGAGCAGAAATATTGAGAACACCGTAGCCGTATGTATAAACGCATCCTCCTCAAAATCATAGTTTTCTTCATTGTAAGGAGAACAGATTATGGCGATGACATTCCCCTGTCGCCCCATTATTGGAGCATACATACTATAGAAACTGATTTGTCCAGCATTTTCCTTCTGTATGTAATACTTCTTATGACTACAGATTATTTCCGAATAGGCCTTGCCGTTAATCCTATCGCCAAGCAGATGCATCTCGAATACCATAGGGGTCGTAGACATTAGGAGATGTCCTGAAGGAGAATAGATTGTCACATCCGAATTGGTATCTGAACCGACCTGTTCCATCAGGCGTCGCAGCTGAGGGTAGTTGAGGTCCTCGGAGCGTGAAACATTTCCGACCCCAGCTTCCATAAGTGAAGCGATGGAGATGATCTTGTCTGAAATCATAGTGTGCATATTGACTTCGTTGCGTGAAGACACAAAATATACACTTACCGCAGCCATAGACACAAGCGTCAGCACCAGTGAGACCAGAAGAAGTTCAAGAATCCTTGTCCTAAAGAAATTCCACCCGTAATTATGCCTCCGACGCCGCCCAATTCCTACTATTGACAGAAGGATATACGTGATTATTGCAACTAGCACACCTGATACGAAATAAGTAACCGGGGTTATCTTCGCTCTTGAGATGGCTACCACCTCGTTGTCGGAGACAAGAGTGAAGAAATGAGTATAACCACCCATTGTCAAGGACGTCTCTTTCTTGTCATAGATAACGGACTTCATATCCGGACTCATCTGCGTAGGGTAGCCGAAACTTCCATGGCTTGAGCGGAGGGATATCCCCTCGTATCTCGCATAAGAATAGCCAGAAGGAATAGTCACCTTACCCGGAGGAGTGATTCCGAAAATACCCGCATAGCCCCTATTGCTGCGTATATCTTTAGACTCCAGACACACGAGTACCCGGCTGATGCCATTGCCCTCCACCATATATAGGAAGACACCCACATAATAGGAGCGGCTACTATCCCTTTTCACAAACAGGAACCTCGAGTTATCGGCTATCGGAATACCGTCTTTCAAAAGGTCGTTGTACTGATCCAGCGCCACGGGAGTGTTGTTGCTATCGTTGAACACGTACACTGATACAGTGTAGTTTTGTTCTCCCTGAGAAAGGTAGGTATCCGTGATACGGCCTTGGATGGTAGCAGCGGAATTGCTGAATACAGACAGTGCTGATATAATCATGTCCCCAGAAATCTGATTCTCAACAGCACGGAGCCTCATCTCAAGGGAAATATCCCTGTCAAACGAAAGACGGCTTGCAAGCACTTCCATACGTTTCTGTTCCTTCTGGAACCCAAGTACAGCCGAGGTACAGAGAAGATATACAGCTATCAAGAAAGAATAGGCAATCTTGCCACCGATGGAGAAAGCATTGAACCGGAATCTCACCTTAGCAGGAGCCACACACCTCGCCAGTTGCACAAGCATAGGGATACTCGTCAGAAGGGTTATGAACGACGCATAGACCATGACGGAGAAAGGTGTAAGTTCAGTAGGCTTGAAGAGTTCGAGCGATATACTAGAATTCAAGATAATACTAGTCAGCAGGAAATGAGCATATACGAGGACACCAGCGGCAGTGAGCAGCGATAGAGCAAAAAGAGTCCATCTTTCACGATTTCCTGCCAGTCTGGACGAAATATCATCACGGGTAATAAATAGGCACGAGATTACAAGAACAACCGCCAGATTAAGCAAAATCACCGCACCTAAAGAATAGAAGAAAGCCCCGGAAGCATAAAGTATCGGAGAGAACAATATGGATGAACCGCCGTCATTTCTACCCCATAGGAAGAACAATGTTACCACTGTAACTATTGCGAGTATAGACAGCCCCATTCGGCGAACGGATCTATCCGCGACAAGGAAAAAGAATGACGATATGATCAGCGACACTAGCGCTATCCACAGAAGCGACGAACCGCCGGATCCCGCACCAGGATTCAGATTGTCATTCATGAGTTTGAATACAGGACGTCCTCCCACGCAAACAGGCACCCCTCCATCATCCGAAAGAGGGCTTATCGAATAGTTGTAATGCAGATGAAGCGAAGCCGATGGCCGCGGCACCCATCCATAGATAGTAGATACTTCTAAACCAGCTATAACCGTACAGTTATAGGACGTCTTCGACTTAGCAAGAAACCAACTCTGTCCAAGATTGACAAAGCAAAGGCTATCACCTATAGAGGATAATGGAGAAAGGAAGGAACGCCCCGGATCAGTTATGAACGGGAAATATGTGTTGGATACTATATTGTCGTTGTACACCGGGAATTCATTGACCCAGGACTGCAATGTATCTGAACAATACCGGTACACCACCATGTCGGACGGAAGATTTCCAAGATCAAGCCATCCGTCTTTAGGCTCCGAAAGGGCCTTGTCCACATATTCATCCATCACCCGTACCCTCTGTTCAAGTCGTTTGGATAACATACGGGCTTCCCTATCTATCTGACGGCTACCGTGATTGGCAGAAGAGTACACTATAAGCACAACCAGGCTGACTGCCAGAAATACAGCAGACAGGATATTATATATCAGTTTCCTTTTATGCATATCTATTCGTGATGATAAGGCTCACCTTTGATAATGGTAAACGCCCGATAGAGCTGTTCTGCAAAAATCGTTCTCACCATCTGATGAGAGAAAGTCATTTTCGAGAGCGAGACACTCCCTTCGCTTCTTGAGTAAACATCTTCAGAAAAACCATATGCACCACCGATGACAAATACCATATCCTTCCCCGACCTGGTCATCCTATCCTGGATAAAGGAAGAAAACTCCATGGAAGAGTACTGACGACCTCGTTCATCAAGAAGGATTACCGCATCGGATGGCTTCAGCGACTTAAGGACAAGTTCTCCTTCACGCGCTTTAATCTGCTCCCGCCCCAAAGACGCGACATTCTTTAGCTCCGGTATTTCCACAAGAGAAAAAGGCACATAATGCTTTAGCCTCGAAACATAAAGCTCAAGCCCATCCCGAACCCACCTGACGTCAGTCTTGCCAACAGTTAGCAGTGTAATTTTCATAATATCAACGGTTTTCCATTCCAACACCACAAATATAGACATTGTTTCGCAGCCTACAATACAAAACTTGGCACGAGAATTGTAAAATAGTAAGGCGTGAAACTTTTTTTGAACATACTGATTATCATCGCGCCTCTCCTTGCGAATGTCTCATTAGACGCACAGCCGGAGAGGTTTGATGTTTTCAGCCCCATCGGGAAATACATAATCAAAGGGGACGCAGAGAGTCTTGCTGCATGGCTCGATGACAATCTTGAGCTAACCATTTCCGATCAGGGTAGCAGCGCGAGCAGAAATCAGGCCAAACAGATACTTCGTTCTTTCTTTGCAGAATATACACCGCAGGAATTTCACATATCACATACAGCCGAGAAAGCAAATATGAAATATGCCCTCGGCAGCCTTTCGGCAGGGGGCGAAACATTCTCGGTAACAATATTCGTCAGGGCAAAAGGGAACTCGTACAAGATACAAGAATTAAAAATAGAGCGTATGTAAATAATTACACACGCTCTATTTTTTAATCTCTATTATTCAGAAGAAATCGACTTACACTCTCTGTCCGTATGAACGATCAGTAGTATTGACGGTAATCTTCTCGCCAGTCTCAATAAAGAGAGGAACCATAATCTTAGCGCCAGTCTCAAGAGTAACCTCCTTAAGCGCTGAAGTAGATGCAGTGTTTCCCTTCACTGCCGGCTCAGAATAAGTAACCTCAAGTGTAACATATGTCGGAAGTTCGCAGGTGAGGCATTTCTCTTCTCCCACTACGAACATCATCTCCACGTGCTGTCCTTCCTTCATGAGATCAGAGTTGGCAACCACTTCCTTAGGAAGAAGAATCTGCTCATAAGTCTCCTCATGCATAAAGTTGAATCCGTCCTCTTCTTCATAGAGGAACTGGTAAGGGCGACGCTCAACCTCAATGGTCTCAATCTTCGCACCGGCAGTAAATGTGTTTTCGAGAATACGTCCATTCTCAAGATTACGGAGCTTGGTCTTGACGAAAGCAGGACCCTTGCCCGGCTTCACGTGCTGAAACCACACTATCATGCAAGGCTTGTCGTTATACTTGATGTAAAGACCGTTTTTAAAATCAGCTGTTGTTGCCATATAAATTATATACTATTTGATTATTTTTCTAAAACTCGGCAAAGTTAGTCAATCGATTGAACTAATGCAAATTTTCTATTGCTTGAGCCACATTTTCAAGTAACCATTTGGGCGTAGATGTGGCACCGCATACCCCAATACTATCCGCAGAGGCAAACCACTCTGCCTGCAGATCTAATGGAGAACATATCTGATGAGTGCAAGGATTGGTTCGCGAGCACAATTCAAATAGAACCTTTCCATTGGAGCTCTGCTGTCCTGAGACAAATACTATCACATCATGCGCCCCAGCAAACTCCACAAGCTCCTTATGCCGGAAAGCCACCTGCGAACAGATGGTATCATGCACCACCAGAGGGGCTGATTTCATGGAAGATCGGAGGTAATCCGACACGGCACCATACTCAAGAGGGCTCATGGTAGTCTGAGAGAATAGTTCAATACTCCTGTCCGTCCTGATAGTGAGGTCAGCCACCATCGGTTTCAGCTGCTCAAGACTCTGAACCACAGCTACATCCGAACCCACCTGTCCCATAAGCCCAAGCACTTCCGGATGTCCGATCTTCCCAAAAATCACCAGGCTGCCACCAACTTCCGACATACGCGAATAGGCCATACGTATCTCTTTCTGCAGTTTAAGCACGACCGGACAGGTGCAGTCAATAAGCTCCACCCCAAGTTCTTTGGCCCGAGCATACACCGATGGAGGCTCACCATGTGCCCTAATAAGCACCGGCGAACGCCCATCAAGTCCGTCCACCGTGATAAGCCCAAGAGCCTTAAGCCGTGAGAGTTCCTCTTCATTGTGCACGATAGCGCCAAGAGAGTAAAGAGTTTCGGAATGCGAGGCAAGAAACTTCTCCGCCGTACCTATTGCCCGGATAACGCCACCGCAAAAGCCAGAGTGAGAATCAATCTCTACTTTCATATTACTTAAGTATTCCGAACTTTCCCTGGATAAGTCCCATCACCCAGGAAAGCTCCTCGGACATGGTCATGTCAGAATTGTCTATCACGAAAGCATCATCAGCCTTCCTCAGCGGAGAGGAGCTTCTGTGAGAGTCGATATAGTCACGCTCGCGGAGATTGGCAATCACGTCTTCAAATATAGGATTTCCGCCCTTGGCACGCATTTCATCAAACCGACGCTGAGCACGAACCTCGTCTCTTGCAATCATGAAGATCTTAAGTTCCGCTTTAGGAAACACGGTCGTGCCTATGTCTCGCCCGTCCATAACCACACGGCCGCCAGAAGAGAGTTTGTGAAGCCGCTCATCCACATATCGACGGACAAAAGGAAGCGTAGACACGGGACTGACTTGCGAAGACACTTTCATCCCCCTTATTTCAGACTCTATACAACGCTCACCGAGGTAGAGAAGTCCATCAAGCCCGAAGTGAAGGTCAAGACTTTCCATGGTCTGCTCCAAATCACTCCCAATGGTATTGTCTTCAGAAATAAGACCATTCTCCTGTGCAAAGAGGGTAACCCCACGATATAGAGCCCCAGAATCAAGGTACATAAAGCCGAAAGTCCTGGCAATCTCCTTGGCGAAAGTGCTCTTCCCGGTAGAGGAAAACCCATCCACTGCTATAATTATATCTGGTACTTTTATCATTTACCTATTTGTTTAAGTGAAGCCTCATATTCCTCCCTTGCCCTCTGGACGGACACAGAACGTTTCAGGACAAAACCCGATCCGAGATACTTAGTCCTAACATCCTCGTCCTCAGAAAGTTGTTTCGGAGTACCCTCTTGAAGGATAGTGCCCTCATATAGAAGATAAGCACGGTCCGTGATAGCAAGAGTTTCTCCCACATTATGGTCAGTGATGATGACTCCTATGTTACGATATTTCAGTTTAGCAATAATATATTGTATATCTTCCACAGCGATAGGATCCACGCCTGCGAAAGGCTCATCCAGAAGAATAAATTTAGGATCAATGGCCAGTGCCCGCGCTATCTCACAACGTCTTCTCTCACCACCAGAAAGCTGTATACCAAGCGACTTGCGGACCTTAGAAAGGTTGAACTCGTCTATCAGGGCTTCGAGACGTTCTTTTCTCTTGGCCTTAGGCATCCCTTTCATCTCCATCACAGACATGATATTGTCCTCCACGGACATCTTCCTAAACACAGAAGCATCCTGTGGAAGATAGCCCACGCCGAGTTGTGCGCGCTTATACATAGGCATTCCAGTGATATCCTCATCATCCAGAAAGACCTTACCCTCGTTCGGCACTATTTGTCCGGTAATCATATAGAAACTAGTGGTCTTTCCCGCTCCATTCGGCCCGAGAAAACCCACAATCTCACCTTGATTCACTTCCATCGACACGCCTTTGACAACGGTACGTAATCCATACTTCTTTACGAGATTTTCACACCTAAGCTTCATAAACACACATCATTTTACGTCAAGGGAAAGGTCCTTAACAAGATTCTTGACCTCTTCATTATCACTCATAAGTGCCTCTGCCTTGTCCTTCGGCATATATTTCTTGTCTGGGAGCTCCTCTTCTTTGATAACGAAAGGCCTGAGCCTCAACTGCTTATACGACACAAGATCGCTCAGACTCTTCTCAAGCGAGCGAAGCATTTTCTCCTCAATCCACTTGCACTGAGCTTCATTGGTGACAGAGAACGACACCACCTTGCAACCATCCTCCTGAGTGAACTCAAGTCTAGCATTTCCAAGAGCATTGGCAAGACGAGGCTTATCCGAGCAACTCTGCGCAAGGGACTTCCAGGCGGAAGCAATCTTCTCATCCGACGGGGCAGAATCCATACTCTGCTCCTGATGAACTTCCTCCACCTCCGCACTATCACTTTCATCGCTCATAAGGGAAGTCAACGAAAGTGAAGAACCAGACTTGACATTTCTGCGCACAGGTGCGGCAGGATTCGCTTTAGTGGAACTATCTGCGCCAGTAGTCACCCGCTGAAGCTCCTGCTTTTCCTGAGATGATGGCAGAACTGCTTGCCCAGGCACCTGTCCAGCATTCTTAGATTGGGCAGTCGGTTGTGAAACCTGTGACTGAGGCACCTGAGGTCGTGACACCTGCGACTGCGGCGCAGACACAAGAAAAGACATCTTCATAAGGGAGAACTCAATATGCAACCTCTGGTTAATGGCTGTCCTATATCCAGCTTCACACTGTGCAGCCACGTCAAGCGCATCATAAAGGAACTTGACAGAGCATCTGCCTGCCTGCTCCGCATAGCGCGAAGCAAGGGACTCCGGCATATCCACAAGAGACTCCAGCCCGCCAGTCCGGCTGACAAGCAGATCTCTCAAATGAGAGCCAAGAGCAGATATGAAGTACTGCGCATTGAACCCTTTGGACAGCACTTCATCCAAAATCAAAAGTGCCGTGGCATAATCTCCGGCAAGAAACCCGTCCACTATCTTGAAACAATACTCGTAATCAAGTACATTGAGATTACGCATAACATCCTCATATCGCACATCCGAGCCACAGAACGCAACCATCTGATCAAAAATGGTAAGCGCATCACGCATAGCTCCATCTGCTTTCAGGGCAATAATATGCATAGACTCATCGTCTATGGAAATATGCTCTTTTGCGGCAATATTCTTAAGATTACGAACGATATCCGGAATAGAGATTCTGCTGAAGTCAAATGTCTGGCAGCGGCTTAGTATAGTCGGAAGGATTTTATGCTTTTCGGTAGTGGCGAGGATAAAGATCGCATGAGCAGGCGGCTCCTCCAACGTCTTGAGGAAAGCGTTGAACGCCTGAGACGAAAGCATGTGCACCTCATCAATGATAAACACGGAATACTTTCCAGTCTGCGGCGGGATCTGCACCAGTTCCATCAGACTTTTTATATCCTCCACGCCATTATTGGAAGCAGCGTCAAGTTCATGGATACAATACGATCTCCCCTCTGCGAAAGAACGACAGGACTCACACTCTCCACAAGGCTCCATGTCAGGACCAGGATTGGAGCAGTTGATAGTCTTGGCGAAAATACGGGCCGCGCTCGTCTTACCCACACCGCGGGGGCCACAGAACAGGTATGCATGCCCTAACTTCCCCCTCTGTATGGAATTTTTAAGGGTTCTGGCTATCGTATCTTGCCCGATTAGCGATTCAAAACTATCCGGGCGATATTTACGCGCTGATACAATATAATCTGACATAGTTTACAAATTTAATGATTTTTCGTATATTTGAAAGTATGAAAAGCACATTGAAACTTATATTTAGCATCGTCATTCTGACACTTTATGGGCTGCCTTCTTTCGCCCAGGGCAAGGTATACACTAGAAAAGCTAGAATGGCTGATTTCCCTACCTGCACCACCAAGATAGTAAGCAGCGGAGATTCATTCCTTGACATAGCATTCAGAAAGGAAATCTCCACGCGGTGGCGTATTTCTCCATACGAATTTTGTACGCCTCAAGAATACGATCAGCTCAAGACCGACAACTCTCTTTATTTCCTCTACATCGGGACAGATGGAGGGGTGTGCTTTCTTGTTCTGGAAAAAGGAGGCAAAGAGGAGGCCGAAAACAACCTCGGACGTCCATTTGAAGTGGTGAGAATTCCGATATGCTCGCAAAGCATGCCAAACGGCCGAGAGTTGATGTATATAGGCGCATACCTTGATGTGCTTCAGGCATATACAGAAGATGCCATGGTATCAGAGCAGGCAGCCTATTCTGGGCTCAAATGGTACAACAAACCATTTACCGGAAAGACAGTATGCTTCGAGCAGGACCTTTCGGACACACTTTTCACGGAAGGCAGACCAGATACGATAGTATCCATATACATCAATCCGGACGAACCAGGAAAAGACAAGAAGTGCTTCAGAATGCTTATCAGCACAGACACCCACGAATTATTCTACTACAAGGAACTCCCATTCAAAAAAGGTGACGAAATGCCATTCTCCGAAAAGGAGAAAGTCCGCATCGGAAAGAAGAACACCATCATAGGAGAATAAGATGATATCCGCAGAAGACAAATACATCAAAGAGCACTGCACGACGGCGCCAGAATCACTTGAGTGGATAGAGAAGCAGACCAACATACGTACAAACTACCCACGGATGCTCTCTGGACCAGTTCAAGGCAGGTTCCTGAAAATGCTCGTGCAGATGATGGGTGCAAGACGCGTTCTTGAAATAGGCTCGTTCACCGGCTATTCAAGCTGTTGGATGGCGCTCGGACTCCCAGAAGACGGATTGGTGGATGCACTGGAGCTCAATGACGAATTGGAAGATTTGATGCGGGAAGGATGGGAAAGGGCCGGAGTGGCACACAAGATCCGACTTCACATAGGCGACGCTATAAAGACGCTTGGCAACATGTCCCCCGGATATGACATCATCTTCATAGATGCCAACAAACGACAATATAGCGAGTACTACGAATTATCCCTCCCTCTCCTTCGACAAGGAGGACTAATAGTCGCCGACGACACATTATGGGACGGAAAGGTATATGCTACTCCCCCAGCACATGACGCGCAGACAAAAGGGCTAATCGACTTCAACGACCTACTCGCTAAAGACACACGAGTAGAGACAGTAATTCTTCCGCTGAAAGAAGGTCTGACAATAGCAATAAAAAAATAGGGGTCAACCAATTCTGATCGGTCAACCCCTATTTTATTATCATTTCCGATTAGTCGTTCAGAGAGAATCTCTTGAAAGCAACCACCTTGGCATCCTTATCAGCGGCAGCGAGAGCATCCTTAACGGAAATCTTCTCATCGCTCATCTGATAATCCTGCTCCATAAGAGTCTGCTCCTTGAGGAACTTCTGTACACGGCCCTCAGCGATATTCATGATCATCTGCTCCGGAAGGTTTGCAGCTTTCTGCTCTCCTACGGTCTTGATAATCTCGCGAGCCTGCTGTGCCTGCTCTGCAGTAATCCAGCCCTTGGACATATTAGACTCAATATGGTCTTCGCTGTCCACGTGTGCAGGATTGATACCAGCCTTCTTGAGGGCAGCATCAATAGCCTTTTGGATCTGCTCATCCTTGGTCTTCTGGATAGCAACCGTACGCTCGCTCTCAATAACATCCTTAGGACAGTCTTCAGCTGAGATAGCCACAGGATTCATAGACGCAACCTGCATCACAATACCCTTTGCAAGCTCTGCAGGAACCTCCTTATTGAATCCTACAAGGGCACCGAGTTTACCGGTAATCTTATGTACGTACTGAGCTACGAAAGGAGCCTCTACAAGGGCATATCCTACAAGGACATGCTTCTCACCAGTCTTACCTGTCTGAGCTTCAACGGCATCCTCCACAGTGTAGCCGTCAGCCATCTTGCAAGCCTTAAGGGCTTCAAGATCAGCTGGGCACTGAGCGATAGCCACATCAGCAATAGCTTCAGCAAGATTCTGGAAGTCAGCATTGCGGCTCACGAAGTCAGTCTCACAGCCAAGGCATACGATAATACCCTTGCCACCTGAGATACGAGCCTTTACCGCACCCTCTGAGGTCTCGCGGTCTGCTCTCTTCGCAGCCACCAGCTTGCCCTTCTCGCGGATGATGTCCATAGCCTTGTTGAAGTCTCCCTGAGCCTCCTCAAGGGCCTTCTTGCAGTCCATCATACCAGCGGAAGTCATTTTACGTAACTTCATTACGTCTGCTGCTGTAATAGCCATAACTATAAATATCTGATTCTAAATGAAACTACTCTGCCTTTGCCTCTTCAGCCTCGGCTTCAACCTTTGTTCCCTTGCGGGCACGGAGCTTACGTGCGCCACCCTTTGCATCCTCAGATGCCTCAGCGGCAGCAGCATCCTTGTCCTTCTCAAGCTTGCGCTCGTCAAGTCCTTCCTGGATTGCCTTGCAAAGGATATTGACAATGCACTCGATAGAGTTAGCGGCATCGTCATTTGCCGGTATTACATAATCAATCGGTGTAGGATCGCAACAAGTATCAACCATTGCGAATACCGGAATGTTAAGACGATTGGCTTCCTTCACTGCATTTGCCTCCTTCTGCACGTCAACTACGAAGAGTGCTGACGGAAGACGGCTCATATCGCGGATTGAACCAAGGTTCTTCTCAAGTTTTGCCCTCTGACGGTCTACCTGAAGACGCTCTCTCTTAGCGAGTTTGTCATAGGTACCATCCTCTTTCATCTTGTCGATGGTGGACATCTTCTTGATGGCTTTGCGAACCGTAGGGAAGTTAGTAAGCATACCACCAGCCCAACGCTCAGTGATGGACGGCATGTTGACGGCAGTAGCTTTCTCCTTTACGATATCCTTTGCCTGTTTCTTCGTGGCAACGAAGAGTATCTTGCGGCCTGATTTAGCAAGCATTTTCATTTCCTCGGCAGCCTCGTCGATCTTTGCGACGGTCTTGTGCAGGTCAATCACGTGGATACCCTTCTTCTGGTCGAAGATGTATGGGGCCATCTTAGGGTTCCACTTCCTTGCCAAGTGTCCGAAGTGTACGCTTGCATCAAGCAGTTCTTGGAAATTTGTGCGTGACATTTGTTTTGTTCTGTTTTTGTAAACTGTCCCCTTCCGGGGTCTCTTTTCTTCAAGGCGGAGTAGCGGTCTATCCGGTCTCCGACCTTTTTCGCAGTCCAGCAGCCATCAGAAACAATAGATGGTTTAAGAACTGGAACTGTGCCGTAAAATAACGATAACTAACGTTTGCTGAACTGGAAGCGACGACGTGCACCAGGCTGGCCAGGTTTCTTACGCTCAACTTCACGTGAGTCGCGGGTAAGGAATCCTGCTGCTTTGAGTGCCGAACGATATGCCTCCTTGTTCACCTCACAGAGAGCACGAGCGATACCGAGACGAATAGCTTCAGCCTGACCTTTGATACCACCACCAACGACGGTAACCTTAACGTCAAACTGACCAAGTGTTCCGGTAACCTCAAAAGGCTGGTTTACCACATAACGAAGAGACTCAAGAGAGAAATAAGTCTCAAGAGGGCGATCGTTTACGGTAACGTTACCTTTTCCGGCTGCAAGATAAACGCGAGCTACAGCTGCTTTACGTCTTCCAAGGGCGTGTGTCTGTTCCATTTGCTCTGTTTAAATTTCATCCAACTTGATAACTGTAGGGTTCTGTGCCTGATGAGGATGCTCTGGACCTGCGTAAATAAACAGGTTACCGAGAATATCATCACCGAGACGGGTCTTAGGGAGCATACCCTTCACTGCTCTCCTGACAAGTTCCTCTGGTCTATTGGCGAGGATCTCCTTAGGTGTTGTAAACCTCTGTCCTCCCGGATATCCGGTGTAACGGGTATAAACACGGTCAGTCATCTTCTTTCCACCGAGAGCAACCTTCTCTGCATTGACTACGATTACGTTGTCACCGCAATCGACGTGAGGAGTGTAGCCCGGCTTTGTCTTGCCACGAAGGACAAGAGCAACGCGTGAAGCGAGACGACCAAGCGCGAGATCTGTCGCGTCAATGACAACCCACTTCTTGTCCACAGTCGCTGCATTGAGCGATACTGTCTTGTAGCTTTGTGTGTCCACTGTCTTGATCAATAAATAGTTAATAAAAAATTGCGATCCCTACACAAAATAGGGGTCGCAAAGATAGCAATTATTTGTGATATAATCAAAAATATCGTACCTAGCCGATGAAATTAGCTTGAATGAAAGCATTGACACCGACTGCCACAAACATAAGGCAGATGATGGTAGCGACAATGATTCCGATAACCTTCACACGTTTGAACCACACTGTGCCATTCCAACCGACAGTCTGGAACATGCTCCAAAATCCATGAGCAAGATGGAACCATACTGCAGCAAACCAGACAAGATAGATTACCAATACCCACCATTTCCCTAGAACGGAAGTAAGAAGGAGATACGGATCATTCTCGAATGTCCCGACGTGAAGAAGCTCAGGCATCTGCATCTTCGCCCAGAAATGGAAAAGATGGAAGAAAATAGCACATAGAATCACGATTCCAAGCACAAACATGTTACGTGCAGACCACGAATCAGTGGCAGCCTTACTGGAGACCTCATAACGCTTAACACCACCGCGCGCACGGATATTCTGGAAAGAAAGCCAGCAGCCGTAGATGATGTGAATGAGGAATCCGAGTGCAAGAATCGGAACCATAATAGAGATAACAGGCGTGGACATGAAGTCACAACCAAGCTTAAACAGACCGTCACCCGCGCTGAAAAGCTTATCGTCAGCGGCGACTGCGCCAAACTTGCCAGTGAAAGAATCGATCACTGAGAAAAAGTTAATAGTAGCGTGCAGGAGCAAGAACAAAATAAGGAATGCCCCACTTACAGCCTGAATGAATTTCTTTCCGATTGAAGAATTGAATATAAACATTTGTATTGAAATTAATCTTTTCGGGACTGCAAATATAACCCGAATCTTGCAAGTTTCATAATTTTCAAATACTTTTGTTCAAAAGAACTACAAAAGATCAATTTAAAAAGTCTACAATATGCGAGTTTTGCTTAAACTTAGTGGCGAGAGCCTCGGCGGGCCATCAGGCAAAGGCATTGACAGTGAGTGCCTCACAAGCTTCGCCAAGGAGATTGCCGAGGCCGCAAAAGCCGGTCACCAGATAGCAATAGTAAATGGGGGCGGCAATATTTTCCGTGGTCTCCAAGGTCTCGGGAAAGGATTTGACCGTATAAACGGTGATCGTATGGGGATGTTAGCCACGGTCATCAACTCTTTGGGACTTGCCTGCGCCCTTCGCTCGGAGGGAATTAAAGCGGAAGTCTTCACAGCCACACCGATGGAGCCAATAGCGCATTATTATAGAAGGGAAGACGCAGTTGCACTGCTCGAGGAAGGCGGAGTAGCACTTATCGCTGGCGGTACAGGCAACCCATTTTTCACCACCGACTCTGGAGCGGCGCTCCGAGCGCTTGAGATCGGAGCGGATGCCCTTCTGAAGGGCACAAGGGTAGACGGAGTCTACACTGCCGATCCAGAGAAAGATCCGAGCGCGGTAAAATATGATGAACTGACATTCACCAAAGCACTTTCGGACCACCTCAAAGTAATGGATGCCACGGCATTTGCCTTGTGCGAGCAGGGTCCAGTACCCATCATAGTCTTCAACATCGGCGTCAAAGGCAGCCTCGGAAAACTGCTTGACGGAGATAAGATAGGTACAATAGTTCACGCATAACAATCAAACAATAACAATATGTTGACAGACAAAGCTAAAGAAATCGTATCACAGTGCGAGACCAAGATGCAGGACGCCATCAACTTCCTCGAAGAGGACCTCAAGTCCTATAGGGTAGGAAAGGCCAACCCTCTAATATTCAACACAGTGACAGTTGACTACTACGGAACGCCAACTCCGCTTCCACAGGTAGCCTCAATCTCGGCTCCAGATGCCAAAACACTTGCTTTACAGCCTTGGGAAAAGAGCATGATCGCCAAAATCGAGAAAGCCATCATTGATGCCAACCTCGGGTTCACCCCACAGAATAACGGAGAGACCATCCGATGCACCGTCCCGGCACTCACAGAAGAGAGAAGAAAAGATCTGATCAAGAAGGCCAAAGCAGCTGGAGAGAACGCCAAAATCGTGGTCCGCAATGCCAGACGCGACAGCATAGAACTCCTCAAGAAAGCCCAGAAGAACGAGGGTCTTCCTGAAGATACACAGAAGGAGGCCGAGGCAGAGATCCAGAAAATTACAGACAAGAAAGTCAAATGCGTAGACGAGCTTGTCTCAGCCAAAGAAAAGGATGTAATGACCGTATAAGTCAGCGCACCCCATTCAAAACTGATTCAAACGCACTTCTATCCGCCTCGGAAAGAAAGTGCGTTTTTATTGGTACCATAAAGCACCTCTCTCGTATTTCCTTCGGCATTCCCTTAAAATCCAACAGACGCTGCATATCTTTCTCTGTAGTCATAATGGATGCCGTAGGATTCTTACGAAGCGCAGTCTGAATCCTGTCAATATCCGACCAGCGATACTTGTGATGGTCCGGGAAATTAAACCGCGCAACTATTTTATAAGTATCACTCAAGTAGTTGCGAAGAGCTCTATCATTGGCAATTCCAGTCACAAGAATAATCTTCTTGGAATATACGAAACGAGGCTCAGTGATATCGAACACACCCTCTGCCGGTGCATACTCCACAGATGTAAACAAAAGATATTGAGACTTCCCTTCTGCGCTCTTGCATCGTCCGCTTTCCGGATCATAATCCACGAGATGAAGACTCTCAGCCACTCGTGCCCTATCTGAAAGGTCCATTTCCTGAGGACATTTGCTGACTATCAGGACATCGGCTTCCGCGAGTCTCTCCGGAAGATCGCGCAACCGCCCCAAAGGCAGAAGCATATCTCCATAAACCGGTCTGTTATAGTCCACAAGCACAATATTCAAGTCGGATTTCAATTTTCTGTATTGGAACCCATCGTCTAGAACGACGAGGTCTGCTGGCGGGAAAAACTTATTCCAGCACTTCTTGGAGTACTTCCGTCCATTGAGAAGTTCCGGGTGAGCAAGGAGTTTTGCCCCCTCCACACGGTTCTTGTCCACAGCCACAGTAACTGACGGGAATTTCCTCTTTATCTGCAGTGGCTCATCCCCGAACATTTCCGAACTTCCATCCACTACCACCTGCTGAAATCCTTTACTCTCACGCTTGTATCCCCTCGATAGCACGGCAATATTGGAGCCGCTCCACTTTCCGCCAGACTGCAGCATTCGAAGAATCATCTCCACATGAGGAGTTTTTCCGGTGCCGCCGGCCGTCACGTTCCCTACACATACCACAGGGACCTCCGCCACATAAGGCTTACGCCGTGGAGAGGAGTAGAACTTGTTCCTTAACTTCAGAGCCCAGTAATATGGGAACAGAAGAACCTTATCAATCATATCGTTGCTGTATTTCGTCCAGAATAGAAAACAATTCCCCACTATCGAGTGTGGTAACCATCCTCATTCTCGTATCCTTAAAATCCGGAAGGCCCTTAAAATAGCAGGAGAGATGACGACGCATCTCATATATACCACGAGGCTCCCCTTTATGCTCCAGAGAAAGCGTCAGATGACGCCTCGCAAGCGCCACTTTTTCTGCCACTAACGGCTCCTCCATAGGCGTCCCGTGCTCAAGATAGTACTTTATCTCCCTAAAGATCCACGGATGTCCGAAAGTAGCCCGGCCAATCATTATGGCATCCACCCCATATCTGTCAAATGCGCGCGCAGCACTTGGGCCGTCAGTAATATCACCATTGCCTATAATCGGAATATGCATCCTGGGATTGTTCTTCACATCGCCGATAAGAGTCCAGTCGGCTGTCCCCTTATACATCTGACAGCGAGTCCTGCCATGTATGGTCAGAGCCTGAATCCCTACATCCTGAAGACGCTCAGCCAGTTCTACAATAATCTTAGAATTGTCATCCCACCCGAGCCTTGTCTTAACAGTAACAGGCTTGTCTACCGCCTCAACCACTGCCTTAGTAATAGCCACAAGTTTATCCGGCTCTCGTAACATTCCGGAACCGGCACCTCGGCCAGCAATTTTAGTGACAGGACATCCGAAGTTGATATCTATGACATCCGCCCCGTGTCCTCCTGCAATTTCCGCAGCATGATCAGCCATTTTGGCCGCTTCCACCATAGACTCGGGTATGTGACCATATATCTGAATGGCAACTGGCGACTCCTCATTATAGGTATGCATCTTGGCTATGGCTTTGTCCGCATCCCGGATAAGTCCATCAGAAGGAATAAACTCAGTGTACACCATATCAGCCCCCTGCTCACGGCAGAGCAGGCGGAACGTAACATCCGTAATATCCTCCATCGGAGCCAACAGCAGAGGTCTTTCGCCCAAATCTATGCTTCCTATCTTCATCGTGATACAAAAATACCTATATTTGCACAAAGTGCAAAAATCACAATGGAAAATATCCACCTTCAGAGAATAGAATCCCTGCGCGCACTGATGCGGGCAAAGGACTGGGACGCAGTAGTAATCACAGGTTCAGATCCACACTCGAGTGAATATCCGGCTCTACGCTGGAAGCAGGTAGAATGGCTGACAGGATTTACCGGAGAGGCCGGAGACCTTGTTGTCACACAAGACCACGCCGGGCTATGGACAGACAGCCGGTATTTCATTCAGGCCGTAAACCAACTATCCGGGACAGGTGTTGAACTTCATAAGACAAGAGTCCCCGATCAGGTTCTTATTCCAGAGTGGCTCTGTCAGCAATTTTCCGATCAAGGCATTATTGCACTGGATGGATTGTGTGCAAGTGCCTCATGGGTAGAGACCATTCCCGGGGACATTATAAGCATTCCGAATCTGCTAAGCATGCTATGGAAGGACCGTCCAGAAATCCCCCAGACCCCTATATTCTCTATAGAATGCGGAGAAAGCCGCATGAGCAAACTTCAATGGCTTCGCGAATACTTGTCTAACCACGGATGCTCCGCCATGCTCGTCTCTTCCCTTGACGAAATAGCATGGCTCTTGAACATGAGAGCCTCAGACATCGAGTTCAACCCTCTTATTATCAGTTATCTCCTTATCGCAGAAGACTCAGCGGTATGGTTTGTCAGAAAAGACGGGACCACAGACGAAAGCACAGAAGCAAGTCTAAGCATACTCTCATCCGAAGGTGTTTCTATAGAATCATACGATTCCGCTTCATACCTTATTCCAGACATGGTGGAAGGCTCCCTTATGATAGATGCAGACACGCTCAATTACGAACTGTACCACAACCTTCTTTCCTCTGGAATTGAACTCAGGAAAGTCTCGAGTCCTATTCAGAAGAGAAAAGCCGTAAAGAATGATTTTGAAATCGACGCCATGCGCAGAATCCACGTAAAAGATGGAGTAGCGATGGAAAAATTCCTCTACTGGATAGAGAGGAGCCTCTCGTCCGGACGCGAAATAGACGAATGGGATGCGGCTGTCAAGCTCGGCAACTTCCGCAGCGAAATAGAGGAATATCGTGGGGACAGCTTTGAGACCATATCAGCATACGGCCCCGGTGCAGCTTTGCCCCACTATATTACACCATACTCCAATGCTCCGAAACTTAGGAGTAGTGGACTATACTTATGCGATTCAGGCGGTCAATATAGCCTTGGAACAACTGACATAACCCGAACTGTACCATTGGGTCCGTGCTCAAGACTGGAGATGGAAGACTACACCCTGGTACTCAAAGGCCACATTGATCTGGCCATGGCAGTATTCCCAGAAGGGACTCCGGGATGCCGGCTTGACGCCCTATCAAGAGAGCCCTTATGGCGCAGGAAACGCAACTTCGGGCACGGCACTGGCCATGGTGTAGGCTTTTTCCTCGGAGTGCATGAAGGCCCCCAGGATATAAGGCAGAACATGAATTCCACGGCGCTGGAACCTGGGATGATCTGCTCCGATGAGCCGGGAATATATAGGGAAGGCAAACACGGGGTCAGGCACGAAAACCTACTTCTGTGTGTGGAAGACGGGAGCAACGAGTTCGGGCGATGGCTATGCTTCGAGCCTCTGACTGTGTGTCATTTCGACACTTCAGCCATACTTGTCGAGTTTCTCAACGAAGATGAGATAGCATGGCTCAACGCCTACAACGAGAAAGTCTACCGGACCCTTGCGCCACTACTTCCGACAGAAGTACGAGAATGGTTGAGGGGGAAGACTCTCAGCCTTTCTCCACAAAGCCGAGGGTAGCCACGGAAATGCGCACCTCACAGGGATACACTTCGCGAAGTGCAGAATAGCAAGCCCGCATGGTCGAGCCAGACGTGAAAACGTCATCCACGAGAAGGATATGCCGAAGTGCCGGAGGATTTGCCCTATATGATTTTCTCACGGAAAAAGCATTTCTTACATTAGCCTCCTTAGCCTTAGCATCCAAGGTGGTCTGCGAAGCCGTATTGGTGTTCCTTTGTAGCATACGAGGGAAGCAGGAACATCCAAACTCCGCCGACACGGACTCCGCCACAATCTCAGCCTGGTTATATCCTCTGGTCCACCGCCTCATCCAATGAAGCGGTACAGGGATTACAGCATCCACATCCACAAAGAGAGCAGAGCCAGACAATTCCGAAGCAAGAAGAGACGAGAAGGCACGCCCAGCAGATAAGTTACGGTGGTACTTGAGAGCCTGCGTAATATGACTATAGCCGTTGTCCCGGGAGTATAAGAAAAGAGCCGCAGCATACGCATACGGCTCATATTCATCGCTATCCATTCCAGCATTAAATCTGTCGGACATAGGATTTCTTTTCATGCCTGCAAATCTCGCGAGAGGTATGTCAGAGAAACATCTCCGACAAATATGCCTTTCATCCATTCCTAACTCTGCGCCACACACAATGCACTGCCTCGGCATCACCAGATCTGCCAAAGCAGACCATGCCGTTTTCAAGTTCAAGTCAGGAGGGAAAGACATCTAGCAGTTCATTGCACCGCAGCAGTTAATCACCTGACCGCTCACATAAGACGAGAGATCACTTGCAAGGAAGAGTGCCACCTTCGCCACTTCATCCACAGTGCCGCCCCTGCGAAGAGGTATCGTCTTGACCCAGGCCTCACGTACATCATCAGGCAGAGCAGCAGTCATATCAGAAATGATAAATCCTGGAGCAATGCAGTTGGCCCTAATGCCACGAGGTCCCATTTCCTTGGCTATAGACTTGGCAAGTCCGATAAGCCCAGCCTTAGAGGCAGAGTAGTTGCACTGTCCGGCATTACCACTGACGCCCACTACGGATGACATATTGATAATGCTTCCTCCCCTCTGACGGGCCATAATCGGGGTAAGAGCGTGAATGTAGTTGTAGGCTGACTTCAAGTTCACATTGATTACAGCATCCCACTGAGCCTCGTCCATACGAAGCATAAGTCCGTCTCTGGTAATGCCGGCATTATTAACTAGCACATCAATATGTCCAAAGTCAGCGAGGATCTTCGCTACTGTATCGTGTGTATCTGCGAAGTCCGCCGCATTGGATGCATACGCACGCACCTTGACGCCATAAGCCTCTATCTCAGCCACGGTTTCCTCATTAATCTTGATGTCAGTGAAAGCTATATCTGCTCCCTCTGATGCGAATTTAAGGGCAATAGCCTTTCCTATTCCCCTTGATGCCCCAGTGATAAGGGCCACCTTTCCTGTCAATAATCCCATTTGTTTCAGTACTTTAAGCACGTAAATACACGTGCAGGTTTATTTGTCTGATTCCATGGCAGACTCCACGTCCTCCGGTGCGATAGGCAGTCTCTTCGCCCCAAGCCTTCTCGCCCCATCCTCCGTGACAAGTACATCATCCTCAAGACGGATGCCGCCGAAATCATAATAATCTTCAAGTCTGGAGTAGTTGATCCACTCCTTCCCTATCCCACCTCTCTTCCATGATTCTATGAGAGCCGGGATAAAATAAATTCCTGGCTCGTCGGTAATGACATTACCTGGAACAAGTCGCCTTGCCATCCTCAGGCTTCCAAGCCCAAGCTGCGACGAGCGCTTCTGATCCTCATCATAGCCGACCAAATCCTCACCATAATCCTCCATGTCATGAACATCGAGTCCCATATTGTGACCAAGTCCATGAGGCATGAAAAGACCGGCAATTCCATGCTCCACCATATCATCCACATTTCCCCGGACAAGTCCAAGGCTTCTGAGGTCATCCAGCATTACTCCAGCCACTTCCAGATGAACGTCACGATAAGCCATACCAGGGGCGATGAGAGAGAAAGCCAGCTCATTGCACTTATGCACTATGCTATATACATCCCTCTGCTTGGAGGTAAATTTCCCACCGGTAGGGTATGTCCTTGTGAAGTCAGATGCATAATGCATATTAGACTCGACCCCTGCGTCAATCACCATAAGTTTGCCAGGCTCTATGACGCATTCGTGGCTGTGGCAGTGAAAAATCTCCCCGTGCTGGGTGAGGATAGTCGGGAAACTGACTCCCCATCCCTCAGAAAGGGACACACCCTCCATTTCTCCCACTATTTCCTGCTCCACGCGTCCAGCTCTAATCCCCCTACGGGCAGTTGTGTGCATACGATAGCCAAGATCACAAGCCGCATCAAGCGCCTGTATCTCAACATCCTCCTTAACAAGGCGAAGACCAACTATGGCATTCACAAGAGCCTTAGACGCCTTAGGACACCCCTTCTTGCCATCAGAAACAACCTCTGACGGAGATAATCCAAGGAGCTCAGAAAGCTTCAGGCGGGTAGCATACCTACTCGCTGGAACGAAATGAACCATACGCCCTTCGACAGCCTGCGCCAAAGCATCATACGGAAGTGTCCTGTGCACACCGCACTGCTCAGCAAGAGATGAAACGGAAGGCATAGGCCCCATCCAAATAATATCGTCAATCCCGAAATCGTCCGCAAAGATGGTCTCCTCCCCTGTCTCCAAGTCAATGGTAGCAGCAAATCTGGGCTCATCAATTCCAAAGAAATAAAGCCACGTACTATCCTGACGCCACTTATAGCAGTTGTCCTTATATTGAGCTGGGGCATCGACATTTCCAACGAAAAGAATAATGCCTCGTTCACCTTTCATTCTGTCAAGAAGTGCCTTGCGCCTCCTGACATAAACTTCTTTCGCAAACATAACCTCGCAAAGATAGCAAAAAAAAAAACGATTGGCTAAGGACCAGCAGCGAACAACATGATATCCAGGATATCAAGTAGGCTACTGCTGCTCGAGATTTTCTTTCACAAAAATACATGGTGAGATATAACGGAGCAATAAAACAAGTAATTTTGCAGAACTTTACGGCAATTAGTTTTTTACATTTATTTTTTAAATTACACTGCAATGACTATTAGACTTGAACGCGAAGAAGACTGGAGAGAAGTCGAGAATCTGACACGGGAGGCATTCTGGGATGTATATCGCCCAGGATGCACGGAACATTATGTACTGCACAGATATAGGAGCAACCCGGATTTCATTCCAGAACTTGATTTTGTTATGGAGGAGGACGGAAAGCTCATCGGACAAGTAATGTACTCGAAAGCCTGGATTATCTGCGATGACGGGCGTAAAATCCCCGCATGGACTTTCGGCCCCATCAGCATACTTCCTGAGTACAAGAGAAAAGGCTACGGATTAAAATTGCTGAACCATTCCATCGAGACAGCGAAAGCAATGGGAATAGGGGTTCTATGTATGGAAGGCAATATTGATTTCTATAAGCATGCTGGTTTTGTCGTGGCCAGTACGCTTAAAATTCACTATCATGGAGAGCCTAAATGCAACGAGGTCCCTTATTTCCTTGCGAAGGAACTGACCCCAGGCTATCTTGATGGCATCGAAGGCACCTACTACACACCTAAAGGCTATTTCGTAGCCGAAGAGAATCCAGATGACTTTGAAGCCTACGAAGCGACCTTCCCTATCAAGAAGAAGCACCGGCTTCCTGGGCAGCTCTAGAAGAATGCTATCGGTGAAGTCCCCTATTCTGACTAGGCTACAGTCCAACCGAAATAACGAATCCGTGACGCAAATCCCTTACATTCAGATAACAGGACTATAATCTCTGGAATATGGCTAAAGAGGCATAAATTGCCCCTTTAGCCATATTAGGCGCGAGGCAAAAAACTTACATTTGTCCCGCTGCAGAAGCAGCAGTCATAACGCAAACAAAATAACACATTATCATGAAGAAGAAGGGCAGATATATCCCACTTACGTATGAAGAGATGAAACGCATTCTAGAGAGAACAATACAGAATCCCAGCTTCGCGCTGAACGAATTCAAAAACGTATATCTCACCATCATCGCCGCTGCTTTATGTGCGGCACTTGTTTCATGTGAACCTGAAAAGAATGAAAACCCAGATATAGATCTGCCCGATACTTTTACCCTTGTTACTGAAGGGATGGCTGATTTAGGGCTTAGTGTAAAATGGGCTACCTGCAATATAGGTGCAGAAAAACCAGAAGAATATGGGGACTATTACGCTTGGGGAGAAGTGGAGGTTCGCGATGAAAGCACTTACAAGAATAACATGTGGGAACACTATGCCTTTGGTTCTGCTTGGGCCGGAGCTGTTTCACTCACAAAGTATTGCACTAACCCGAAGTATGGAATAGAGGACCATAATACTATTTTGGATCCGGAAGATGATGTTGCATCTGTAAAGTTGGGCGACAAATGGAGAATGCCTACTTCGTATGAGATGCAAGAGCTTAAAAGAGAATGTGAACAGAAACCTTATGAAATTAACGGAACTAAAGGGATTCTGTTTATAGGACATAATAAGAATGCCATTTTTCTTCCACTTGCCGGCGGAGTCCTTGGTTTTCAAAATGTAAATGCATATTATTGGACTTCATCCCTTTGTCTAAATGATAATACTACCGCAATGGCATTGAACACTGGTGTTATCAGCATAGACCATGGAGCATATCTTGAGACTACCGCAGGGAGGGTGTATGGACTTCCGGTGCGCGCCGTTTATGGCGATGCACCTCGTGATGGGTACGAAGTAGAATTTAGTTCAACATCCATTTCAAGTCTTACCACGACATCAGCTACTGTCTCGTCTAAGGTAAGTGTTTCTAGTGGGAAGATTGAAACTGCTGGCTTCTGCTATTCTACGGGGAACAAGTTAGTGGATGTCCTTCATGGTAATGTAGCCAATTCTAAAATCGGAGCGAATGGAGTTCTAGAGACGGAGTTGTCCGATCTTCTTCCTTCCACCACATATCGTGTAAGACCATTTGTCGAGATAGAGTCTGTCCGCTATTACGGAGATATTGTAGAGTTTAATTCACATACTGAGACAGTAAGCCAAGTGGTGGATTTGGGACTCAGCGTTAAGTGGGCATCATGGAATCTTGGAGCTTCCAAACCAGAAGATACAGGTGATTTTTATGCTTGGGCAGAGACCACTCCGAGAACCAACTTTAAGGAAGACGCACCATATCCGTATTGGGATGGCAGCAAGTTCACAAAATACTCTTATAGTGATAAAAAATCGGTTCTGGAAGCCACAGATGATGCCGCGACCATACAATGGGGAGAGCCTTGGCGTATTCCTACCATTGATGAATGGGATGAGCTTCTTGAGAATTGCAATCACGAAAAGCATACGAGAAATGGAGTAGATGGCTATTTGTTTACTTCTAAAATCAATGGGAATCAAATATTTTTCCCATTTACCGGACTGTATTATAAGAGTGATGAAATAGTTGATCAGACTATAGGGAAAAGAGCATGCTACCCATCCAGGAATATACACCTTAAAACAGGAGTCAATATCGACAAAAGTTATGCGTATTTCCATTGCCCTACGATGGACGAGGAAAAGCTTTTCTTTCTAAATATCTCATTTAGAGTAGGAACAGGATTAACGGTGAGAGCTGTCCTTGAGTAGCATTGCTCCCAATACACAAAGCAATAGCCCAGTCTGTCTTTATGATGGACTGGGCTTTTTCTTTTTACGCAAACCCCACCACAAGTGCCTGCAAAGGGGTTTTCAGGGCTTCTGGACAGTACGTGCAAGGTATTGCCACCTGTCCAAAGAAAGCCCTGTATGGGGAGCAAATGGACAATCAGTTGCCAGAAAGCAATGCAATCAGTTCTTCCGGAGACAGCCCCAGTTTCTGTATTTGCTTTACTATTCTTTTCTTCTCCTTGTTCTGGTGTGTCTTGTCCATATACATTCCTTTCATAGCCGCATCTTCACTGCTACTGTCCAGTTTCTTCACATAAGTTTCTGTGGTATTCAATGAAGAATGTTTCAATATGTTCTTCAATGTGGTATTATCCACATTTGCTTCCTTTGCCCTGAGAGCAAAGGTGTGTCTTGCTGTATGCAAGGTAAGGTATGGTATCCCTGCAAGGAACTTGATTTCCCGGAGAAGCCTTCCTATTCTAGCTTCTCTGGCATTTATGGTGTCATAGTATTTCTTGCTGACATCAAGGGGCATAGTCTTCCTGCCTTCATAATCAAGATACTTTGAGTATTCCGCATCATTGTCAAGGTATGGAAAGATATAATGCTCCGGTCTCTGTCCAGACTTTCGATAGTGTTTGAGAATATTCACAGCATCCTGAACCAGTATCACATCCACCTTCTTGCCGTTCTTTGTCATAGTATATATGAGCCTGTCCCCCCCCCACTATGTTCCGCCACCGCAGCTGTATTATATCCCCTATTCTTATCCCGCCTTCATACATTGCGAATAGGATAATGCTTTTTACATGTTTGATGCTCGACTTTATGCTATTGATTGGGAATTGTAGTTTGTCTTTATTTTTAGAAGTCGTCAAATACAAAAGAAAAATATCTAATAAATCAATGTTTACTGATAACAGGTTTACATTGATTTCTACAAGACTGGTATTTAGGTTAATTAGATCAAACAAGAAATTAATGGTGATGCTCCCTTTTTCAATACTCTCTATCTTTACAACATCTGTAAAAGATCTGGTCGGCATTCCAGTGAGGTTTGCCAATTCATATTGAAATATCAGTCTAAATCCGGACATGATATTTTCCAAGTCTATACATCTAATGGATGTATCATAATTAATTTTTAAACATAAGCTTGTCTGAGAAGAGTTTTGTGGCTTTGTCTTTTCTTCCATGAATTTTTCATTCTGTGTCCGGTGACCGCCCGACCCGAACGGGTACAAAAAAGACGTGGGAGTCATACTTTTGCTCATCCCATCATCTGGCCTTGGCTGCCAATCGTAAAGGATAAGCAACCGCAGCTAGCCCACGTCAAGATGATATGCAGTACGACACCACGCCTATACAAGCGTGGATGACCGAATTGTCATCACAAGTGGACGCTCCCGTTGCCGTTTCTTCTTTACGATTAATCAAATTGCCAAGTTTGATGATAGAAGAAAAACGTCAAGTAACGTCTTAATATGTCTTGCCCACCCATCCCTGCAATCAAACCAGCAGCATCAAGATTAACAATCAGATACACTGTTTTGAGTGCCGGGCTAGCTGAACGACACAAAGATAAGTTATTTTATCAAAAGGATAACATAGCCGGCTGAAATTTCGTAAAATGTTTGAATTTGCAATAATAATTACGGAAATTATGGAGTATAACGATATCACAGAGCACCAGATCACGATAGAAGGACAGTTTATAGATGGCATCAAAGAATTGCTTGAGGCCGCTAGAAATAATGTCGTCAAGCAGGTGAATACCACTATGCTTATGACTTACTTCGAGATCGGACGCAGAATTGTCGAGCAGGAACAGAAAGGAGAAAGTCAAGCAGATTATGGGCAATATCTGCTTGTGCGCTTGTCGGAGTCTCTTTCCAAGCGTTTCGGGAAAGGATTCTCAAAAAGGAATCTTGAACTGATGCGACAGTTCTACTTGACATATAAGATTGCGAAATCGTCGATTTCGCAATCTCTGAGCTGGACACACTATATAAGGCTGATGCGGATTTCTGATCCGAAGGAACGGGCATTCTATGAGATTGAGGCTGCAAATAATAACTGGAGTGTAAAGGAACTGAACCGTCAGTTTGATTCGGCTCTTTATCAGAGACTGGCATTGAGCCGTGATAAGGACAAGGTTCTTGAACTGTCAAAGAAAGGACAAGTTATTGAAAAGCCGGAGGACATATTGAAAGATCCTTATATACTTGAATTTACCGGCCTAAAGGAACTGCCAGAATATAGCGAGAGCAGGCTGGAACAAAGTCTTATAGATGAGCTTCAATCATTTCTACTTGAATTGGGGAAAGGGTTTACATTTGTCGGCAGACAACAAAGGATAACCATTGACGAGGATCATTATTATGTTGACCTTGTGTTTTATAATAGACTGCTCAGGGCCTTCGTCTTGGTTGATTTGAAAATAGGTCAGTTGAAGCATCAGGATTTGGGACAAATGCAAATGTATGTGCATTATTACGATCGCTGTGTGAAACTACCTGATGAAAACAAGACCATCGGCATTGTTCTTTGCCGAGACAAGAAAGATGCCCTAGTGGAAATGACCCTTCCAGATGAGACGAACCCGATATTCGCCAGCAAAAATCAAACAGTGCTGCCGAACAAGGAGGAACTGAAGGCGCTTATAGAAAAGAAATAAGAGAACCTCACAGACAGTGAAAAAATGACGAGCCGAAGTACGTCAAGTCGTTATGAAGTATGTTGTTTTGATTGTATGGCAGGCACTCTCCCAAAGGTGTGTTTTCTGCAAGGCTTCACTTAACTTCTTCATTTGATTGAGCTTTGCTTGATTGCATTCTTGCCCTTCTTGATAAACTGCGAAAAACTGATAACACTCCGCCCATCATTTGTGTGTAAGTGTTCAAGTTTCTCACAATGTGCATTCTCATTTATTCTTTTAACGAACTCCATAAACTTCTCTATCCTGTCCATAATTCTATATTTTGTTGTGTATATGATATTTATGCTCCTATGATGAGCGTGAAAGAATGCTTATTCATAAAACACAGGGTTCTCCCCCTGAGCCAGAGAAACCCCTTTGCAGGCACTTGCAGTGTGGTTTTCACATAAAAAGAAAACACCCAGTCCATCATAAAGACAGACTGGGTGATTTCTCTTCTGTGGTCCCTGCAGGGCATGATCCTGCGACTCCCTGATTATGAGTCAGGTGCTCTAACCAACTGAGCTAAGGGACCTTTATGGGGCGGTCTTAATACCGCCCGATATCAGACTTTGATCTCAACCTCTACACCTGAAGGCAACTCAAGTTTCATAAGAGCATCCACGGTCTTGGCGTTGGAATCCTCAATATCAAGAAGCCTACGGTAAGAATCGAGCTCGAACTGCTCTCTTGACTTCTTGTTGACGAAGGTAGAGCGGTTAACCGTGAAGATCTTCTTGTTGGTAGGAAGAGGAATAGGACCATTCACCTTCGCACCGGTAGCCTTCACTGTCTCAACGATCTTAGCCACTGACTTGTCAACGAGCATATGATCAAAAGACTTGAGTTTAATTCTAATTTTCTGACTCATATCAATGAATTTTACTATTCTGGTTAATTATTCGTCATCTGAAGCCTTGTATCCACTCTTCTCGATAATGTCCTTGGCCATAGCGGCAGGAACCTCTGCGTAGTGATCAAAGGCCATCGTACTTGTAGCACGACCGGATGACAATGTACGAAGCACAGTCACATATCCGAACTGCTCAGCAAGAGGAACAAATGCCTTTACTACACGAGCACCGTTAGCGGTAGAATCCATGGCAACAATCTGACCACGACGACGGTTAAGGTCACCGACAATCTCACCCATGTAGTCTTCAGGTGTGACAACCTCAAGGCTCATGATAGGCTCAAGAAGAACTGGCTTGCACTTAGGGCAGGCATGACGGAAGGCCATGCGAGCAGCAAGTTCAAATGAGAGCTGATCGGAGTCCACAGGATGGAATGAGCCATCGAGAAGGGTAACCTTAAGAGACTGAACCTCATATCCGGCAAGGACACCGTTGGCCATAGCCGACTCAAATCCTTTCTGAACGCAAGGAACAAACTCCTTAGGAACGTTACCACCCTTAACCTGATTGTCGAACTGAAGTCCTGTAACACCCTCATCAGCAGGGCCGATTTCAACGATAATATCAGCGAACTTACCACGACCACCAGTCTGCTTCTTGAACACCTCGCGATGCTGAGTTGTAGCGGTAATAGCTTCCTTGTAGTTAACCTGAGGAGCGCCCTGATTAATCTCAACACCAAACTCACGACGGAGACGGTCTACAATAATATCAAGGTGAAGCTCACCCATACCGCTAATTACAGTCTGGCCTGTGTCATGATCTGACTTGACAGTAAATGTAGGATCCTCTTCAGCAAGTTTTGAGAGAGCAATTCCAAGTTTGTCAAGATCTTTCTGGGTCTTAGGCTCAACAGCAATACCGATAACCGGATCAGGGAATTCCATTGACTCGAGAGCGAACTTACGGTTCTCCACGCAGATGGTATCACCAGTACGAAGGTCCTTGAAACCTACAGCTGCGCAGATGTCTCCAGCCTCGACAAAGTCGATAGGATTCTGGTGGTTGGAATGCATCTGATACAGACGTGCAACCCTCTCTTTCTTTCCAGAACGAGTATTGAGCACATAAGAACCAGCATCAAGATGTCCAGAATAAACTCTGATATATGCGAGACGACCTACAAAAGGATCGGTAGCAATCTTGAACACGAGACCGCAGAACGGCTCGGTTGGAGAAGGCTTGAGATCCACTTCCTCGCCAGTGGTAAGGTCTGTAGCCTTGGTATCACCAATGTCAAGAGGCGAAGGAAGATACCTCATCACCGCATCAAGAAGGAACTGAACACCCTTGTTCTTGAAAGAAGAGCCGCAGCAAGCAGGAACAATCTGCATAGAGATCGTACCCTTGCGAAGAGCAGCGATAATCTCATCTTCAGTGATAGACTCAGGATCCTCAAAATACTTGTCCATCAAGGCCTCATCGCACTCTGCAGCAGCCTCAACAAGCTTATCCCTCCAGAGAGCGACCTGATCCTGCATGTCAGCAGGAACGTCCTGAATCTGGTAGTTTACAAGTTCTTCTCCGGAATCGTAAACGATAGCCTTCTTGGCGATAAGGTCGACGATACCTTTAAATTTCTCTTCAGAGCCGATAGGGAGACAGATAGGAACCGCAGTCGCACCAAGCTTGGTCTTGATCTCCTCAACGCACGCAAGGAAATCAGCGCCTACACGGTCCATCTTATTCACATAGGCAATCTTAGGAACGCCATACTTGTCTGCCTGACGCCACACAGTCTCAGACTGAGGCTGAACACGTCCAACTGCACAGAAAGTAGCGACAGTACCATCCAGAACACGGAGCGAACGCTCAACCTCCACAGTGAAGTCTACGTGACCCGGAGTATCAATCAAGTTAATCTGATAAGTGTCACCATTGTAATGCCAAAATGCTGTAGTGGCAGCAGAAGTAATGGTAATACCACGCTCCTGCTCCTGAACCATCCAGTCCATCGTTGCGGCACCTTCGTGAACCTCACCAATCTTGTGAGTCTTTCCGGTGTAATAAAGGATTCGCTCGGAAGTTGTAGTCTTACCGGCATCAATGTGTGCCATGATGCCGATGTTTCTCGTGTACTTAAGATCTCTTTTTGCCATCTGTCACCTTCAACTAAAACCTGAAGTGTGCAAAAGCCTTGTTGGCCTCTGCCATCTTGTGCATATCCTCTTTACGCTTATATGCACCACCTTCATTGTTATACGCTGCAATAATTTCAGCACAAAGTTTCTCTGCCATAGAGTGGCCGGAACGCTTGCGGGCGAAGTTGATCATATTCTTCATAGAAAGTGAAATCTTCCTCTCCGGGCGCAACTCAGTAGGCACCTGGAAGTTGGCACCACCGATACGACGTGACTTAACCTCAATCTGAGGGGTCACATTCTCGAGAGCCTTCCTCCATATATCTAATGGAGCCTTGTCGGAATCTTTCATCTTCTCGCCTACCATATCAATGGCATCGTAAAAAATAGAATACGCGATACTCTTCTTCCCCTGCAACATAAGATTGTTCACGAAACGAGTAACCTGTGTGTCGTGAAACTTAGGATCAGGAAGTAGAATCCTCTTCTTAGGCTTTGCTTTTCTCATTACAAATAGAAATTAATAATTAAAACCATCCTTCAATTACTTTGGTCTCTTAGCGCCGTAGAGAGAACGTGACTGAGTACGTCCTTCAACACCAGCTGTATCCAAAGCTCCTCTAAGGATGTGGTAACGTACACCTGGAAGGTCCTTTACACGTCCACCACGCACAAGCACGATTGAGTGCTCCTGCAGGTTGTGTCCCTCGCCAGGGATGTAAGCATTGACCTCTTTTGCATTGGAAAGGCGCACACGGGCAACCTTACGCATAGCGGAGTTAGGTTTCTTAGGGGTAGTAGTATATACCCTAAGGCAAACGCCGCGCTTCTGAGGGCAAGCATCCAACGCACGAGATTTTGACTTAACCTCAATAACCTCGCGTCCTTTGCGAACTAATTGTTGAATTGTTGGCATAAATGGTTGTTAACAAATAAATTATAAAAGCCCCCAATAGTTTGGGGGCTGCAAATATACGAATAATTAAATGATTTACAAAATGTTTTTCATTCTTCCTATCTGAAATCTGCAAACTCTACGTCCTTCTCAGCCTTCTCCTTCATCTTACCAGTCTTAGCAAGATACTTCTCAACATCGGAAGAGTTGCCACGACGTGCAGCGATGATAGCGCGAAGATAGTTGCTCCTTGCGCAGTTGCAAGTAATGCTCTTCTCTGCCTTATCAAGCTGATTAGTAAGGATGTAAGCAACAGCAAGGTTATGACTGCCAGTACCCTCAAGGTTCTTAACGGCTGAAGCGTAGTCACCCTTAAGAATGTCAATAGAACCAAGATTAGCTTTAGCCTCTGTAGTTCCGGCTTTGCGGAAGAGGTCTGCTGCAGCATCAAGATTACCCTTGCGAAGTTCACATACACCAAGAGCATTGGTAACATCAGCATCAACCTTGCTCACCTTCTTAAGATAAGCGGCAGCCTGATCGGTCTTTCCGGCATTGAGGCTCAGGACAGCAAGGTTGAACTGTGCTCTGTCAGAGCCAAACTTAGAAACGGCCATCTTGTAAAGCTCTGCCTTGCGATCAGCGCTTGTAGTGATAGAGGCAACTCTAAGAAGGCCTTCCTCGTCAAGTACATCAACGGCCTTGTCTGCGAGTTCCTTAAGCTCTTCATCACTGAAATTCTTGTAATCTACCTCAGCAATGAAGCGAGCACGACGAAGCTCAGGGAAGACATTCTTGTTGATCTCAGTATAGACCTTTGACATATTTCTGATCTCACTCTCACGAACAGCAGGATCGCTATACATAGAGAGGACGCGAAGGATAAGTTCCTTATCCTCAATATTGGAGTTCTGGACAGCCTCTTTGAAACCATCCCAGTCCTGACCCATACTCTTAACCTGAATATCATCGGTCTTCATACCTCCAGTCACCTTATCCCATGCCTTCTTGGCGGACTCGGCACGCTTGTCAGAAAGTTTGGCGTTATACTCCTGACCACCCTCTGGAGAAGCATAAGCAACGACCTTTGTACCTTTAACTGTGTACCTCGGATCAGCAGCAATCTCTTCAAGAGCAGCCTGAAGTTCCTTCACTGAAGCAGAACGAAGCTCACTCTTCTTAATGGTAGCAGAATTGTAGTCATACATAACCTGACCCTCAGCACTCTCGCTGATAACCTCTTTGTAGGCGTCCTTCTTGAAACTATACTCTCCATCAGTTTCAGCCCACAACTGAGTAACATTGCAGCCGTCAGCTACCTTGATGGCAGGTATCTCAATAGGTTTACCCTTATAATATGCTACACTCCTAAGTTCAAGATAAGACTTCTCCACTCCAGAAACATAATCAAAAGACACCTTCTCAGTAACACTGTTGTCTACGTCAGAGGCAATTACGCGATAGTTGTCCTTAACTTTCTCGCCCTGATAGGTAAAAGTCTTTCCAACCTGCTCTCCACCCTCATATACAAGGACAGGGGTTACCTCCATAATAGCTGAAGGGTGAAAGTATTTTGCCGGAAATGTAACAGTAATATCGGCCGGAATCTTGTCACCGACAAGAGCCAACACCTCGGGATTTGAAGATATGGTAATCTTCTCGGCCATCTTCATCTGCTGAGCCCTTGAAGCGGAGCAAGAAGCGAAAGCCACTACCATGGCGCAGAGCGCCAAAAAACCAGTAATTCTTTTCATATTCTAATAAATTAGATAATACACGGCAAAAATAAATAATTTTCCGTAACTTTGCCATATATGGACCTGCAGGATTTACAAAGATTAAAAAATAAATTTGACATCATCGGTAACGACGCATCGTTAAATCACGCTATTGAGACCGCGATTGCCGTGGCTCCCACCGACCTCGCAGTACTTGTAACTGGGGAGAGCGGAGTCGGTAAAGACGTCATTCCGAGAATAATACATCAGAATAGCCGTAGAAGAACCGGCAGGTACCTCGCAGTAAACTGTGGAGCCATCCCAGAAGGTACCATCAATGCGGAACTTTTCGGACATGAGAAAGGGGCTTTCACTGGAGCGATAGGAGAAAGAAAGGGATATTTTGAGGAAGCCGATGGTGGCACGCTATTCCTCGATGAGATAGGAGAGCTCCCGAAGGAGACTCAAGCTCTGCTATTGAGAGTGCTTCAGAACGGAGAATACCTTAAAGTCGGTTCTTCGAAAGTCGAGAAGACAGATGTCAGGGTAATAGCCGCCACAAACGTCAATCTTGCTTACGCGGTGGCCACCGGGAAATTTAGAGAAGACCTATATTATAGGTTATCAGGAATTCAGATAAAGGTACCAGCGCTTAGAGATAGAAATAAAGACGACCAATATCTGCTATTCAGGAAGTTCTCATCTGACTTTGCAGAGAAATACAATCTCTGCAAGATTAGTCTCAGTCACGATGCCATATCAGCGCTCACCTCATACAGGTGGCCCGGCAACATTAGACAGCTCAAGAACGTAGCCGAGACCGTCACGGCCCTGGAATCTAAGCCTATGAGCCCTGGCCAGGAAAGGATAGAAATAGGAGTCGAAAGGCTTGAAGAGTATATCCCGAAAGAGCAGGGTTCGCTCATGGTAGCGGAAGATAGCGGCGCTTCCGGAGGCATGAGCAGTAGCGAAAAGGAGCAGATTGTCAAGGCATTCTACCTTCTCAAGCAGGAGGTTGACATGCTCAAGGAGAAATTGGAAAGTCTGTCAGAGTCAGGCACTTCACCTAGGCACGATGCTGATGCCCCTAGACTCATCGCTGACTTTGATAAAGAGGCGACCAGCCTGCATAAAAAAACAGATGCCCCGCAAGAGCATGAAGAATTTCCGTCAGCGACTTCTATGGAAGAAGCCAACGATCTTCTTATCAAAAGGTGCCTTGCCAAACACGACGGAAAAGTCAAGCCAGCCGCGGAAGAACTCGGCATATCAGAGAGGACAATATACCGGAAGCTGGCCAAAATGAAAATGAAATGAGGAAGTGGATTGGAATAATCATAGCCACACTCATTGTGTGTTCTTGTGGCATATATTCATTTTCAGGCACATCCATACAACCTGATGTCACTACTGTGTCCATTGACCTATTCGAGTACAAAGCTCTCAAGGTCAATCCGACTCTTAGCAACGACCTCACAGAGGGGCTAAAGACCAAATTCAGACAGATGACCAGGCTCGAGCAGGTAGAAGAGGACGCAGATCTGGAAATAACTGGAGAGGTAACTGGATACGCCATAAGCTCATCGTCTATCACCGCCGACGAAGTTGCAGCAAGCAACAAACTGACTATCACGGTAAAAGCATCATTTGCCAACCGGAAATACCCGGAAGATGACTTTACTGATAAGTCATTCTCCGGATATGCAGAATATGACTCCAACCAGACTTTCGAATCGGTGGAAGCCACACTCACTGCGGAGATTGTAGAAAAGATCGTGGACGACATCTTCAATGCAAGCGTGGCCCAATGGTAAAAAAGCTTGACATACACAGCCTTAATTCAGAAGAGTTGCGTGGCATCATAGAGCTATATCCGTGGTATGCCGGCGGTCGCATGGAGTACTTTCTGAGGATGAAAGAACTCGGAGCGGCAGCAGAAAGCATAGCGGAGCAAACAGCTCTGTACATGCCATCCAGAAAAAAAATAAGAGATCTATCTATAAAGAAGGACAGAGCCGACTGCTCTGATACCAATGCGCATCTACTTGTCAGCAGCATAATTGAGCCAGAGCCTAAAGAAAAAGTACGTGTGGTATATGCCGTAGCTGGTGGAGACTATTTCTCTCAAGCCCAATACAACGAAGTGAAAGAGGAATCAGATAGCATATTCTCACGATTTGCATCCAAAGCAAGAGAAGAGGGATATAAAGATATTCCAGAATCAGAACAGAACGATTTCTGCACCGAAACTCTTGCCAAAATCTACCTCGAGCAGGACTATATTGACCAGGCAATAGACATTTATTCCAAACTAATCTTGCGTTATCCGGAAAAAAGTGTTTACTTTGCATCCCTTATTGAAGAAATAAAACAAAAAAAAGATAACAGATGAACGTAGTATTTATCATTCTGACCGTACTCATCGTCATTGCGGCGATTTTGCTTATCGGCGTGGTGCTGCTTCAAAACAGTAAAGGAGATGGTATGGCGAGCAATTTCGTAGCAGGAAATCAGACATTCGGTGTACGTCAGACTGCTGATATCCTCGAGAAGATCACATGGGGATTGGTAGCATTTATCCTTGTTGTTTCCATCGTTGCATCATTCACCACAGGTTCCAAGAAGACTGGTATCGACATCACCAACAAGATTGAGAACGCTGCAAGTACCGAGCAGCCAGCTTTCCCTACTGCTCCTATTCAGCAGGACGCTCCTACAACAGAGAATAACGCAGAATAATTCTTTTACTGACAATTTGTCAGTGGAATATAATTTGAACCGACAATCGTCGGTCCCGCAAAGGTCCGGCGGTTGTTTGTTACTTATTGCCGGAGCCATAGCGGAAAAAGGAGAATAAAATATGGCAAAAGAATATGAATTTTTAAGTAAGTACGCTATCAACCTCAATGATGCTGCATCCAAAGGAAAGCTCGACCCTGTCATAGGCAGGGATGAGGAGATCCGAAGGGTTCTTCAGATATTGAGCAGACGTACGAAAAACAACCCGATACTTGTGGGTGAACCTGGTGTAGGTAAAACAGCTATTTCTGAAGGAATCGCTCAGAAGATCGTCAACGGTGAAGTACCAGAGAACCTTAAGAACAGACTTATCTTTTCTCTTGATATGGGCGCCTTGATTGCAGGTGCAAAATATCAGGGAGAGTTTGAGGAAAGGCTTAAAGGGGTAGTCAAGGAGGTCGTGGAGAGCGATGGTGAGATTATATTGTTCATTGATGAGATTCACACCCTCGTCGGTGCAGGTCGATCTTCAGGTGCCATGGATGCGTCCAACATCCTCAAGCCGGCACTTGCAAGGGGTGAACTTAGAACTATTGGTTCTACGACTCTTGACGAGTACCAGAAGTATTTCGAGCAGGACAAAGCCCTGGAGCGCCGTTTCCAGAAAGTAATGGTGGATGAGCCAACTCCGGCAGAGTCAATTTCCATACTTCGTGGACTTAAGGAGAAATACGAGAACCATCATCGTGTAAGCATTGAAGATGACGCGCTCATTGCCGCTGTCAATCTCAGCCATAGGTATATCAACAACCGATTCCTTCCGGATAAGGCCATTGACCTTGTGGATGAGGCAGCGTCAAAGCTCAGGCTTGAGATGAACTCCGTCCCGGAGCCTATTGCGGAACTTGATAGCAAGATACGTCAATTGGAGATTGAGAAAGAAGCTATCAAAAGAGAAGGAGCAAGTCTGAAGTCAGAAAAACTTGACGAGGAACTCAAGAAGAGCAAAGACGAACGCGAAGTACTCTCCAAGAAATGGGACGAGGAGAAAGGTATTGTGACAGAGCTCAACAACCTCAGACAGAATATAGAAAGCTACAAACACGATGCTGCAGTGGCAGAGAGGTCTGGAGACTATGGTAAGGTTGCCGAGATCCGATACGGCAAACTCGCGCAAGCCCAGCAGCGTCTCGATGAACTGACCAAGAAACAGGCAGCCATCAAGGATCCGATTATCACCGAGTCCGTTACCCCGGAAGACATTGCGGAGGTAGTGGCAAGGTGGACCGGTATTCCAGTGAACAGGATGCTTGAGAGCGAGAAAGAGAAGTTGCTCCGTATGGAAAGCGTGCTTCACAAGAGGGTTGTCGGCCAGGACAAGGCGATAAGCGCAGTTTCAGATGCAGTCAGAAGAAGCCGTGCCGGTCTATCCAACGAGCATCGCCCGATAGGCTCATTCCTGTTTCTCGGAACCACTGGTGTAGGTAAGACTGAACTTGCAAAAGCTCTTGCCGAATTCCTCTTCAACGATGAGTCCATGATGACGCGTATTGATATGAGTGAGTATCAGGAAAGTCACACTGTGAGCCGTCTTATTGGTGCTCCTCCAGGATACGTGGGATACGATGAGGGTGGTCAGCTTACCGAAGCGGTCAGGCGTAAACCTTATTCAGTGGTGCTTCTTGATGAGATAGAGAAGGCCCATCCTGACGTATTTAACATTCTGCTTCAGGTACTTGATGACGGACGTCTGACCGACAACAAAGGCCGCACCGTCGATTTCAAGAATACCATCCTGATCATGACCTCCAACCTCAGGTATGATGACTTGAAGACACGTATGCGTCCGGAATTCCTCAATCGAATCGACGAAATCGTCACTTTCGACCCACTTACGAAAGAGAATATCCGCGAAATCGTCAAGATTCAGATGGAGAGTCTCCGCAAGAAACTTGAAGACGACAATGTGCAGTTGTCATTTACAAAAGCCTTTGAGGATGACATGGTCGAGAACGGATATGATCCCGAATATGGAGCACGTCCTGTCAAGAGATTGATCCAGAGAGAGTTGGTAAATCAGCTTGCAAAGGAGATTCTTGAGGGTAAGATACGTAAGGATAGCAGAATAGTCGTAGACTGCGTAGATGGACAGACGGTCCTTCGCAACTCGTAAAAGAAGATTTGCAAAAAAGTCATAAAAAAATTTGCATTTCAAAAAAAACTCCGTACCTTTGCAATCCCAACCGCAAGGTACGGGGTTAAAATGCGGAAATAGCTCAGTTGGTAGAGCGCAACCTTGCCAAGGTTGAGGTCGCGGGTCCGAGCCCCGTTTTCCGCTCCAAGAAAAAAGCCTTACAGAATTCTGCAAGGCTTTTTTGTATATAGTACACATCTGGGGATAAGGGTATAGCCTATAATAGGCTGTACTTCATCGAACATAGACAACATTATCCCCTGATATAAAGTCTCCTTGATACACACCGTCATCAAGAAGCCGGTTGATTATAGATACTTCCTTATTTTTTTCATCAATCAGGGCATCTAGAGCATCAGAATAGGAAGATAACATCTGAGCCGCACTCTTTATCAGTTTCCCAACGGAGAAGGCGCCAAGTCCCAATTCAGGCAGAGAAATATTTGCATTTGCCTGAGAAATCTTCATCAGCGAAATCTCCTGCTTAAGATTTTGAGCAATACCGATAACAGAGTTAATATACGCCAGCGCCTCCGGGAAAGTTAAAGGCCTGCCGTCTGCAGATATCTGCACCTTCCTAAAATTCACTCCATTATGATCTGTTACACATACTGCACTTGTCGTAAGAGGAGAATAGTAACCCACATCTTCCAACCGATTCATATTAACATCGTATAGTAAATTTTCTACAAACACTGGCCGCGACAACTTGGACGCACCAATAAAGCCGTCTATCCGTTTCTTAAGCTCAGCGCAGTCATGGAAATAATCATCGATATATTTGACATTACAATATTTAGGTTCCTCCCACTCAATGCTTCTGCGCTCAAATCCAATTACCGGAAGTTCGTATGGTTCCACCGTCGCTTTCAAGCCAGCATAACCGTCACCAGAAGAAACCTCAGTAAAAACCGCACCCTTGGTGACCCGCACATCATAGAACAAATAAGGTACCGAACTCGTGTCTCCACACTTTAGCCAGAACATAAGTTGATGACACTTATTAATAGGTAGAGTAAATGTAGTAGGCGCTGCATTTATATCCAACTCTATCTCATGAAGAATTTCATGATCGCCGCCGATGAGCAGAGTTGTCTTTGGTTCAAAACCATTTTTCTGATTCTGCATATTCGCAACGGTGAAAGAGACTTGATCATATTCTCCGTATGTATTAAAGGCCGCACACGATGATTCAAGGGCCGTTCCACCAGCAGCAAGCGCAAGAAACGCCCCGAATGGGCTAACAAGAGTCACCGTTGCACCTCCTACAGCCCCCACAAGAATAGAAGACCCTATCGCTCCTGCAACGATCCCTGTACCACTGCCTTCTCCACCAAGAGGTCCCATCTCAAGATCAAAATGAACAGATGTACTCAACACGAATCCTTTATTCACCCTTTCTCCATCAGGCAGGGTAAAATACTCTTTCTTCAATGACCCATCATGGAACTCTGACATACCGAACGGCAGCCCGTTCACATAATGAATATAAGGGGCGCCAAGGTCAATAAGATCAATTTCGTCTGGAGTCTCAGGCTTGGGATGCACGAAGAGATCGTTCTTCACGGGCTCCCCACGATATACTACCATATCAGCCACACCATAAGCAGGATGCTGCATGGAGACCATGCCGCACTTCTCAATGGTAAGTTTGTGGCACCTGTGAAGAGGAACTATTATGTGCTGATTGGGGGCTGTTGCCATAAGAGGCATATCTAAAACCACCTCCTGGTCAGCATAAATTTTCAACCTGTCATTCTTGAGGACTCCGCATTTACCAACCCACCCGACAGTAAAACTCAAATAGTCAAACTCACCGCCAAGGTTAAAGATGGCGTGAGCCATGGTATTGTCATTGAGAATATTGGTGCTTGACTGAAGTATGACACCTTCCCAAAACTTTTCACCTCCCATTGAAAAAGTGACGTGCTGGGACTTACCATTATAGAGGTTCTTACTGGCATCATTTACCCCAGCAAGCGCATAAGGAGGAATGTTTGAAATCAACTTGCACACATCAGGAAGGTGGCTCAGATCAAGATCGTCAGTAATGGTCTCCTTACCCATTTCCCGCTCATCCGCAACGAGTTCCATACCCTCCGGATAGGCAGTCATATTCACCACAGCAATAGAAGAGCTTCCGCTCGCCTGCTCGCTTTCTATAGTGAGTTGGCTACACCCGGAAACGTCAAGGACAACATCCTTCGACAACTGCTGCTCTTCTATTTCATATTCAGCTATGACTTTTCCATTGCTGCGGATCGTCAGCCAAGCCCGGCCCAAAGACCCGCCTGTAGAATTTACAGGACCGAAAGTCAGCTTCAACTGCTTATACAAACCGCCAAGATTAAACTCCGTCCAGGCAGTCCCCTCACCAATAAGCTGCATATTAGCAGACATCAGCAAACCGTTGTCATATTCAACTCCGGAAAGGCGCACAGACTTCACGCCCTCATCTGGGCCAATTTCCTGATGGGCAGAGGACACAAAATATGGCTTCAAGTCCTTTACAAGGGTAGTAACCTTTTTAGAGGCATTAGTAACCCTTCCTATCTCCCGAGGAGACTGAGATCCTGTCCATAACGTGGCTTCGACAACCCCTACAGTCACGTCACCATCCACGATCTCGAAACGCAGCACATCCACCCCACTTATATCAAGCGTAATCCGTTCAGGAGCACTATTCGGACTGATGACCTTATCCAGCAAAATATTGCCATCTCCATAAACGGCAAATACGCCCTTATCTCTGTTCACCTGATGATATGGAGATGTCCCCAGTATGAACATAATATGGGAGTATTTTCCTTTTAAACTATATTCCACAAAGCCGCGACGCATCGGCCCTTGCAGTATTTGAAGGGCAAATCCATTGTTATAGAGTACTCCACCCAAAGGAATTTTCGCATTTGAGAAATCACTTGCCACCGAGAAGCCCAATTTGTCACTTGGCTTCATTGATGTAAGGTAAACTGGAGACTGGGCTATAGCAAAAACATTTCCTGCCCAAAGGCTTATTGCAAGAATAAGTAATAGTGTGGACAATTTTTTCATATATGCACAAATATATGAAAAAATTCTGTAACCAAAAGAAAATCAGCATAGAATCGCACACCTAATACGAGTGTACGATTCTATCTTTGTTATTTGCTGATATTGTTCTCTGGAGTCTCGTACGCAGGGTCCACGACAATATTGATGGTCGCCGGAGACGAGATGAGATTACCCACAATATTAGTGCGATAGTTCCGCTTCAGCGGCACTTGGCTTGTCGGGACGGTTGCCACCACTGCATCACTCGCATCATACAAAGTCAAGACGGCATTAGGGACGACATCCTGATTGACAAGAATGTAATTCATCGAAAGGCAGGTGTATTCAACCGCAGTGCTCGCTCCTTCCGGCTTTACCTTCAGCGGCTCGGCAAGGATAGGGGCTGAAGTGAATGTTACGCTTGATAGCGGCGTTGACACACTTCCGTCGAAGAGGTTGGGTTTCGTATATACCACATTATCCAGCTTCACTGACGACTTCACGATAGGGCTTACTGCATCTGCAAGTGCCTTGTCGGCTGCACTGAGTCCGTAGTTGAGCTGGGCAAATGGTCGCTATGACAATTAGAAGTCTAAGCCTCCCCCCCCCCTAAAATAATGGAGAGTTTTTCTTTCATGTTAGTCGCTTTATGACAGGGTTCAGTGCCTGTCGCTTCACAAGTGTTTCACCGCACGCAATTATAATGTTTTTTTGGAAAAAATAACTACAACTCAGTTTTCACACGCATATAAGTATCTGTCTCGGAATTCTTCTCCCCAATGTCCTTAAGTTTAAGGGTATCTGATGTCAATGTGAGCACCGCTGAGCGCTGAGGGCGCTTCGCATGTTTCTTCAATTCGGAAACCGCCTGCTTGGCTAACATATTCGCAAACATCTTCGGAAAACTCTCTGGCAGCTGCAGCACTTCAGAGCGAATCGATTTCACATCGTAAGCCTGAGTCAGAACCCCAGCTTCGTAATCCCACGTTCCGCTACATGAAATCAACATTTTAATCGTAACTATCTGCCCGTTACCATCTTCCATAGACATCTCCATAATGGCAGCATTGTAAAAGACGCCATCCTTCTCTATCTTAAGCGTGTCTGAGACCGTCATCTCAGCTCCATTCTCCGATACCGAATTCCTCTGAGCCCAAACCCCTGTAATATCCTGAGCAGCAAGGCCTAATGCCATAGTTAGGCAGAACAATAGAACAAGTACTTTTCTCATATCATAACAATTTCGAGAGACAAGTTAAGAAAAAACACTCAAAAATGTTCTATAAAACAAAAAGTCTTGAATCCTTCGCAGAATCCAAGACTTTTTATGCGGAGAGGACGAGATTCGAACTCGTGGTACGGTATAACCCGTACGTCGGTTTAGCAAACCGGTGGTTTCAGCCACTCACCCACCTCTCCATGACCTCCTATACGAACCATGCGGCTCGCGATGGGAGGGCAAAGTTACAACATTTTATTCTTTTTCCAATAGTTTTTCCAAACAAACTTTAAAAATAAGTTTCCTCGCGATTCACAAGATGCCTATTTGGATTTTTTCCCGGAAAGTAAAGAATAAATTTTATTGCTTACATCACTATTCTCCTGAGTTCCCATGAACATATAGGACTTAGGGCCGTATGCAAATAGCGGAACCATCATAGGAGTGTGTCCTTTAGAAGTAAATGTTCCCATCACAAGACCGTCAGCAGGCACACCGAAGTTCATAACGGTACCACCGGTCTCATGATCCGCGCTGATGATAACCAATGTATGTCCATCCTTTTCAGCAAAGCGGATTGCTTCCTCTATGGCTTTGTCAAAATCAAGTGTTTCCCTAACCATACCACTATAGTTATTGCCATGCTCCTCCTTGTCGATTCGTGCACCTTCCACCATAAGGAAAAATCCCTTCTTGGAATGAGACGAAAGGAAATCAATAGCCATCTTGGTCGTACGTGGAAGATAGTCTCCCCTATCAGCCTTTACAGATTCAGGAAGATAAATAAGCCTCTCAGCATCACCTGCCTGCGCAGGATCAAACACCACCTTAAACTGCTTTTCGATATTGGTGCGGGTAGCCATGTCCAATGACTCGTACACCTTGCGGGTGCCAGCGGAAGCAAATGAGAGGTAGCAGTCAGAGAGATCGGCCCATATAGCAGCGGTAGAGCCTCTTGCAGCCTGATGTGCAAAGAAGGAAGCAGGAGTAGCACCATTGAGATCGTCAGTAGAAACAACTCCACAAGCAAAACCCAGAGGAGAAAGTTTCTCAGGAAGATTGGCAATTCTCTCCTGATCTGTATTCATGCCGACATAGCCATTATTGGTCTTTTCTCCAGCAGCATACGCAGTACCGGAAGCAGCAGAATCAGTGGTAAAATTATCAGCCGACTGAGTACGAACAAGGCCGAATGTGCGAAGGTTGGTCATAGTGAGGCTGCCGTTGGCATACATGGCTGAATTCACAGCACCCATTCCCATACCGTCTCCAATCATGAGGATGACATTCCTCACTTTAGTATCCTTACCATCAACATCAAACGATGGGGTATATGAATCTTGATGAACCGAATAAGACCTTCCGGCCCACGCTTTTACTTCCCTTGGGGCATTCTCCTGGGCAAACAGAGCCGCAGACATGAGGAATGCGGCACTAAACAACACTAAACGTTTCATTATTTGGATATTAATATATTTCCATTATCCCTTACGACAGCCGCTTTCCACCTATCGGTATAGCCCGGCTGGGAAATACCTACAGGAATGCCGTCTGAATACTCAGAATGAACGAAAGAGCCATCAGGGTTCTGAGCCTTGACATTACCGTCGATAAACTTCACAAGGAGAAGTTCTTCGAGTCTCGTCCAACGGTCAAACTGAGTCATAGCAGTATTCACGCTAAAATCTGTCATTTCCCTGACAGCCTTTCTTGTACGGCCTTTTGACACCAGCTCCACAAGACGTCTATCCATCTGAGGCACAGCGACATCCATCTGGTAATTCTCGAACTCATCAGAAGCATTCCTCACTACTGGCGCCATCTGATCATACATCTTATAGCAAGCGTTGGCTATACGATTGCACATCCAGAACTGCGAGGTAGGGCTATAATGAAGCATATCTCCATTGCCCTCACGCAAGCACTCAGGAACCTCAGAGCTATTGGCATAGATAGGGGTAAGATATGAAGTAGCGGCATCATCGCACCCGAACCACACAAGGGCACCTACCTCATCCGGAAGATAGCCTCTTGCCTGAGCCACAAACCAGAATCCAGTCTGCTGGGTAGCAATTGCCCTTTCATTAATATATGTCTTTCCTTCCCACTCGAAGCTCATAGGCCTCCAGCGGTAAGGCAACGCATTACCACCTGCACCTATATCCACAGTCATATCCATCGGAGTGTTCTCAAAATGGTCGCGCATGACATCCGCCACGTCTTTGACTCCTATTTTTCTCGACGGTTTTACAAAAAGAGGCATTTCCCCTTTTAAATCATATCCCATGGCATAGTCGAGCCAGTCTGACGCTGGACAGGTAACCTCTTTATCAGTATCGAAATAAGTAAACTGCCCGTCACACAAAATATTGAAAGCACTCCATGCACGAGCCTCACATGCACGAGCACCACTGAAATCAAGAGGATTGTATGCATCCCTAAAACTGAAATCTTCATCTCGACCCTCGAACCAACCCATCTCGCGAGCAAAGGAAATGACATCCGGGGCATACAAGCAATTAGACTTATCATTGAGTGGGAAACGTGTAATCCTCGCCTGATTGGCATGCGCGCAGATATATCCATCCGGAATACGCCTTGCCACCCATACAACTCCCTTACGATCAACCCCTTTGCCAACGATATCCATTATCCATGCTTCCTTGGTATCCGCTATAGAGAATGTCTCTCCCTCAGAAACATAGCCATACTCATTGGCAAGTGAAACAATTATATCAATAGCTTCACGCGCCGTCCTCGCTCGCTGCAAAGTGACATATATCAGAGAGCCATAGTCAATACCATCAGCATTCTCATCAGGGAACAATTCTGACCTTCCGCCCCATGTGGTCTCGGCAATAATCAACTGGTGCTGATTCATATTTCCCACAGTCTGATAAGTGCTTGGAACCTGGTCAATAAATCCTAGCGGCCTCTGTGTATCCCAGTCCGTAAGACGAAGCATACTTCCAGCCCGAAATCTGGCTGCCGGATGGAAGTAAAGTTCACCATAGAGTTGATGTGAATCGGCAGCATATGAGACAATGCTAGAGCCGTCTTTGCTGGCGCCCGGGGTAATAATCACGTTGGTGCAGGCACCTGCATCAAAACGGGCAACGAGCATCAAAAACGCGAAGATTGCCAGAAATTTTCTCATTTTATCTTTTCTTTATTAAATTTGCAGTTTGTCAGATACAAATATATGAAATTTGTTTGGATTATAATATTCTCCTTGTTGTCCACTGGGGTTTTTGCGCAGCAGTCCGCATCGGACGCAAACGAGAAGAAAATGAGGGAAACGATAGACAACCAGATAGAGAACTACACCCGTTCATTCGACTTGGAGGGATGGCAGGTGTTCTACCTCGACTCTATCCTCACTCACGACTATGCCGGGCTTGTGGCTGAAATCAACGAATTAAATTCAGCGAAAGTAAGCAATAAAGGCATTTACGAAGCGGTTCAAGACAAGTGGGCGGAGCAGATTTACAACTCCATCCGTGCCGTATTCAACGATAATCAGTGGGCCAAGTACCTGAAAGCAGGTGCTGCAAGGGAGAAGAAAGCAAGAGACAAGAGAGAGGCCAAGAGGAACAAGTAGAATTATGATTAGGGAAGATATTGAAAGAGTACTTACAGAACTCAAAGAACTCAAGTGTAAGTCACAAAAGGAAGTCGAGGAAGCGAGGGTCAGATTCCTCGGGAAAAAGGGCGAAGTCACAGCACTTTTCGATGAATTCAGAACCATGGACAAAGACCTCAAGAAAGAGTTCGGGCGCACGCTCAACGAGCTCAAGACGGTCGCACAGTCCCGCATCGATGAACTCAAGGCAGCTGCAGAGGAGAACGCGGCCGAGCAGGCTCCGAAGTCTGACCTCTCCATGCCTGGAGATCCGTTCGAACTTGGCTCAAGGCACCCAGTTTCAATAGTCCGTCAGGAGATTGTGGATATATTCCGCAAGTTCGGATATGATGTGGCCGAGGGCCCAGAAATCGAGGACGACTATCATGTATTTGAGGCTCTTAATTTCCCGCCGAACCATCCAGCGCGAGATATGCAAGACACGTTCTTCGTATCCACCGGGCACCCTAATCCACTCCTGCTTCGCACCCACACTTCAAGTGTACAAGTAAGGACCATGGAGAAGAGCCAGCTTCCTATACGCGTGGTATGCCCTGGAAGAGTTTTCAGAAACGAGGCTATCAGCGCCAGAGCACACTGCATTTTCCATCAGATAGAAGGCCTGTATATTGATGAGAATGTCACTTTTGCCGATCTCAAGCAAGCCATTCTTCTTTTTGCAAGAGAGATGTTCGGACCACAGACCGAAATAAGGATGCGGCCTTCATATTTCCCATTCACGGAGCCGTCGGCAGAGGTAGACGTAAGCTGCAATATCTGCCATGGAAAGGGATGCAACGTCTGCAAGGGAACAGGATGGCTTGAGATTCTCGGATGCGGAATGGTTGACCCGAATGTCCTGAGGGCCAGCGGAATTGATCCGGAGAAATATAGCGGATTCGCTTTCGGCATGGGACTCGAAAGAATCGCCATGCTCAAATGGAGAGTCAATGACCTCCGTCACTATTTCGAAAATGATATGCGCTTCCTAAAAGAGTTCAATTCAGCAATAGAAGTTTAGTTATAAGGGTCCCACCTTTTGACAGAAGGTGGGCCCTGTGTACTTGAAACCACGTTAAAAACAAGTTAAAAATGTCAAAATTCAGCACCAGATTTCTGGTGATGTCCGTGTTGTTCACGGTATGTCTCATCACCTCCAATTTCTTCGTACCAAGGTTGTGGCAGGTAGGCCACACAGGATTTCAGCTCTCCGGGGCAGTACTCCTATTTCCAGTTTCTTACATTCTCAATGACTGCCTTACCGAAGTGTATGGCTACCGCAAGTCCAGGCTCGTCATTTGGCTCGCATTTGCACTAAGTGCGTTTGTCGCAGTGATGTCACAGATTGTATGCTCACTACCAGCTCCTGCGGAAGAAGCAAGCATCCCTGTGGCAGAGCACTTCAACTCCCTATTCGCAATGGTTCCAAGGACAACCATCGCTTCACTTCTTGCTTTCATCTGTGGCTCTACGGTAAATGCCTGGATAATGAGCAGAATGAAAGTAATCAACAAAGGGAAGTTCTTCGGACTTCGCGCCATCCTTTCATCAATAGGCGGAGAACTTATTGACTCGCTTATTTTCTTCCCTTTTGTATTCTGGGGAATACTTGGACCTCAAGCAGTAATCAAACTGATACTCACACAAGTAATTGTGAAGACCTCATACGAAATTATAATTCTTCCAGTAACTACATGGTTCGTAGGCTATACGAAAAAGAAGGAAGGCATCGATACATTTGATGAGAATATATCTTATAATCCATTCAAACTAAGAGATTTATGACAGACGAAAGAAAAGCCGAAGGTCTACATGCACTCGGCAGCAAAACAAAATACAGAGACGATTATGCTCCAGAAGTGCTTGAGACGTTTGTCAACAAGCATCAGGACAACGACTATTGGGTCAGATTCAACTGCCCGGAATTCACATCACTATGTCCAATCACAGGGCAGCCTGACTTCGCCGAGATACGTATTAGTTATATCCCAGACGTCAGAATGGTGGAGAGTAAAAGTCTGAAACTCTACCTATTTAGCTTCCGCAACCACGGTGATTTCCATGAGGACTGCGTCAATAAAATCATGAAGGACCTCATTGCCCTTATGGATCCCAAATACATAGAGGTCACGGGACTGTTCACCCCTCGTGGTGGAATCTCCATCTATCCTTACGCCAACTACGGACGGCCAGGAACCAAATTCGAAGCCCTTGCCGAGCAGAGATTCGCACAACACCAATAAGGATCCGCAGAAATCCGGAGAGATGCCGCGTAGGTAGCTGACTTCGACGTTGAGCCTACGCGGTAATGCGTGACTTCGGGTGGTGAGGCGAAGTTCCGGGTGAAGGCATGGTGGCGAAGACGCGTTATTGAACGCCCCTCTGTGGTACGCGAGCTTACTCCATGTGTATTCCGTACTAAAAAAGGCTTCTAGTGTACCGAATGTGATTCCGACAATAAGCCGCCAATTCAGTATTGAAATGCCTGGACTTAAGGGATTCTCTCCTCGAAACCTTCTCAACATGAGGCTTTTCTACGAGGAGTGGAGATGCTTCGACACTAATTTGGCAGATACGTCTGCCAAAAAAGAGACTGGTTCTAGTATGATACCTTTGCTCTTGGGAGATATTCCCGTTGTGGCCTTTGTCAGCATCGGTTTTTCACACAATTGATGCTCTGGAGAGAAAGATTTCCGAGGATGCCTACCATAATCAAGGCAAAATGCCGAATAACTTTGGAGTGACTATTCCGGACTATAAACGAGCATCTCAGGCAATACAAATGTTCAAGGACGAATATGCTGGACTACATCAATGTCGAGCAGTTGGGCGAAAGGGAAGAGGACATTGACGAACGTGTAGTAGAGAACGAGATAGTCCACAATATCAAGAACTTTATTATAACTTTCGGGTGCGGATTCTAATATCTTGGCAATCAGGTTCACTATGACAAGCTTGGACACGACCATTGGGTGGATCTTCTATTCTTTAATCGAGTCCCGAGGTCGCTGGTTGTCATTGAACTCAAGAAAGGCTCCTTCAAGCCAGCGTATCTCGGCCAACTTGCAGCCTACCTCCGAGTCCTCGATGATGAGGAACGTATTGAAGGTAAAAACTCGTCCGTTGGAATCGTCCTATGCAAGGATGCCGACCGCGCTTATGTCGAATATGTTCTTCAGGATTACACCAAACCGATGGGTGTAGCCACTTGCAAGTCAAGTCAAGAGCAACTGAAAGAAGTTCTGCCGTACGAGGAGGAGATGAAGAAACTCTTGTAGTTATTAATCGAGATAATTGCCAGCAGATTTTTCTGAATGACAACAAAGAGTGGTCACTCAAAAAGTAAGTACGTGAAATTTACTCGCCGTTACTCGTGATTTTACTCGGCGTAAACAATTGTTGATAACTTTTTATCGTTTCATACGCTCAAGCAACCTATCGCTTGACTCCACATCAGTTACCCTGCAAGAAGCCAAAAGATACATCGTCACATACGAAACCGAGGGCGACACCATAAGCAGGCAAAGTGGCACATGGTCTGCAAGAAGGTAGTCGTGGCGGTCTGGAATGCGGTCAGTGGGACACCGTAGCACAGCATGAATGCCAGATATAGGACGAAATTATGCGACAGACCCATAAGAATGCTGAATATGCTGAATATGCCGAATAAGGCCAAAGCGGCGGCCATCGTCCGGAAACGTTTTTTTGAAATCTCCCCAGGTGCTCATCAGTAAACCACCGGCAAGCATTCCGCCAAAGCCAACAATCTCAACCCACATAAGATTCTTGTATGTGCCTCCAAAGTAACGACTTACGAATAGGTTGGCCAGGAATCCGGCTGGAATAAACAGTCCGTACAGCAGCAGGATGCCTCCTATGGGCCTGTTTGCAATTGAATATCGTATTCCCTACCTGACATCAGCCTTGAAGTCCGATGCAGCCGTAATCTGGGCACCCGTCGCAATGGACCTAAGTGATACCAACACCAGCAGGGCCACCCGAAGCGAAATGCCGTCGTTGAACTTTGGAAGAAGCAGTACAATTCCAAGGGGAAGCAGCACAGTCAGGGCATCGGACCCGATGATCAGCGTTTTCTTTGAATGGCGGTCGACCCAGACTACACCCGCAAAGGACATGAAGAACTGTGAAACGAAAGAGCAGATAGAGAACATTGCCACCCAAAAGCCCGATGAAGTCTACAAGGTGATGTACCAGACAATGACGAAAGCCACTATCTGTGAGCCGAAAAGAGTAATGGCCTGACTAAGAAAGAAAGAAAGTGATAGCTTTTTTCATTACTTGATTCTTATAATGAGCAAAGTCATGCGGTTTCTACCGGGACCTGGATGATGGTGAGCCACATGTTGGAATCCTCTTGGTTCCATATTCCGTCAATGTAGTTGGCTCGAGGAAGACCTGTGACCTTGTAGCCTTTCTTTTCCAGCATGACAAACAGTTCGATGTAGCTTTGGTGTAGGTTTTCGTAGGGGCCGAACACTTTCAGGCATGCAGCCATGGGCACTGCGGGGATTTCCTTGAACTTGATGATGGCGGAATCCGTCCCCTTTTCCTTTACCTGTTCGCAGTACTCAATGTCAATGTCCTGTGGCTTGTATCCACCGTGTTCAATGGTGTAGCAGTAGCCTGGTTCAATACATTCGCATCCAAGACGTGCCATTTCTGGTCCGATGACTTCACAGCACAGATTACCAAGCTCAGCATAAGAAGGGATGATGGCTCTGTGACTCGCAACGATGATTGAAGGCAATGATTCAAAATACAGTTTTTCCATTTTGTGATTCTTTTTGTGGGAAGTAACATACGCCTTGAGCAATCGGCGGCGTTCCTTGAGAACCTCCAACTCCTGCTCACACCGGACTATCTTCTCCTCAAGAGATTCGACTGAAGGGAAATGGCTTTCGTCTTCCATTATGTCTCGGATCTCTTCAAGAGAGTAGCCGAGGGTCTTCAGGGTGCAGATGTTCTGGATTTTCTGGAACTGCGCCACAGTATAGTAGCGGTACCCTGTCCATCGGTTCACGATTTCGGGAACCAGAAGTCCAATTTGTTCGTAATGCCGCAACGCACGCACGGTGACCTTGCTCAGGCGGGAGAACTCCCCGATTTTAAACTTGATTTCACTCATAACAATTGTGCACTTTTTGTTATTTGCCTGCAAATATACATCGTGACGCAGGGTACGAGTCAAGAAAATAATGATTTTTTCTCCAATGCCAATGTGATGCGACTCATAGGCGAAGCTTGGTGAATATAGAAATGTGTTTCTTTTTAATTCATTTGGGTTCGAAGAAAGAAATTACGTTCATCTTTACTGCGAAGTGAGCGTAAGACTGAGCGTAAATTTTGTAAGTAGTTGGTTACTATATGCTTATTTGTGGAGATGGGCGGACTCGAACGGTTGAAAGCATTATACACACGCTCCAGGCTGAGCGAGTTTGAATTAGACAGAGTCGGATTGACGTATTGAGGCTCTTATCCTGCTCAGGGACTGCGGGGTAAGGCGCATGTATGAGGCGAGCTTGTTCAGGGGAATGCGGAGAAACAGTTCTGGATCGTCATGAAGGAGAGTGAGATAACGTTCCTCACCTGTCTGGCATTCGAGGAGGGACATGTTGCTTTCCTCGTATGTCGCGGCGTGATATTCGAATATTCGCCGGACCGTGTTCGCAATCACAAGGGATTCGGAGCATAAACGCTCGACATCCGCCTTGCTGATGCGATAGACCTCGCTGTCGGTTTCCGAGACAATGCGGATGCGCGAAGGCGCGTGACGCTGGTAGCACCACACATCGACCACAAACGAGCAGTCACTGGAGAACCATAATGTAAGTTCAGAACCGTCCCGGTCAATGCAGGACCGCCATATTCCTGTCTTGATGATATAAATAGAATCATCCATATCTCCGCATTCTATGACCACCTCACCTTTCTGGAACCCGACATCAGTCATATTCATAAGTAGAGCCGCCATTGAGTCCGCATCCAGTCCGCACTCAGTGCTGAATTTTTCGATGATTTCCTTCATAAGGCACAAATTTAGTAATCATAAATAATAACTTGATAATTTTTGTCTGTCTTCTCGGTCTATATTCATTTTCTCATCAGTCGTGTACCCAGGTACACTCCTTCTTCGAAACAGAATCTTTCCTCGAAAATCCGCCGCAAATCTTTACCAACTTATTTTTTGCGCTTAGTTAGTAATTTCAAGTTTACGTTGCCTCACTATTTACCAAATGTTAATCAGCCGGATAAAGATTCATTGCTATCTTTGCCGCTCAAAAAAAACTCTATGGTTACAAGGGATTTGACACAAGGAAGCATTGTCGGAAACATCGCAAGATTCTCGATACCGTACATTATCTCGTACTTTCTTCAGATACTGTACGGACTCGCCGATCTGTACATTATCGGGCAGTTCAGAGGGGTTGAGAGCATCACGGCCGTATCCATCGGAAGCCAGGTGATGCATATGCTCACGGTCATGATTGTCGGCCTGGCAATGGGGACGACAGTCTCTCTGGCGAAATCGATTGGGATGGGGGACACTCCCAAAGGCAGAGCGGTCATAGGGAATACCGTGACGCTCTTCCTCGGCATCTCCATAGTCCTCGCATCCGTGCTATTATGTTGCACAAGAAACATTGTGAGTGCAATGTCAACCCCGGCGGAGGCCGTTTCCGAGACAATTTCATATCTTCGGATATGCTTCATAGGGATTCCGTTCATCGTTGCCTACAACATCATAGCCTCCATATTCAGAGGAATGGGTGATTCGCAGAGTCCGACTTATTTTATCGCCATCGCCTGTGCTGTGAACATTGCCATGGACTATATCTTTATAGGAAAGATGAATATGGGAGCCGTCGGAGCCGCGCTTGGAACAACCCTGTCTCAGGCTGCAAGTGTCCTTGTCTCACTCATTGTAATGACTCGAAGCAAATCGGGGATACGAATTTCAGGAAAAGACCTGCGCCCGGACGGCCGGACGATGCAAGAAGTCGTGAAGATAGGCGTTCCGGTGTCATTACAGGACGGTTTCATCCAGATATCATTCATCGTGATAACCATCATCGCCAACAGACGTGGACTTGACGATGCGGCTGCAGTCGGGATTGTCGAGAAAATCATCGGCGTACTTTTCCTCGTTCCGTCGGCGATGCTCTCTACAGTGTCGGCGATCTCCGCGCAGAACATAGGAGCCGGAAAACCAGATAGGGCGAGAAAGACGCTTATGGACGCGGTATTCATCGCTGCCTCATTCGGCTTGGTGTCCGCGACTGCAATGCAGTTTCTGTCTGGCGATGCCGTTGGGCTGTTCACTGGTGATGAAAGGGTCAGGTTACTGGGTGGACAGTATCTGAGGAGCTATATCTGGGACTGCGTATTCGCAGGGATACATTTCTGCTTCAGCGGATATTTCTGTGCCTGCGGGCACTCAATCATTTCTTTCATCCACAATTTTCTGTCGATTGTGCTAGCCAGGATTCCTCTCGCGTGGTTCGCTTCTGCGAATTGGCCGGACACACTATTCCCGATGGGACTCGCGGCTCCAGCTGGCTCATCGCTTTCAGTCATAATATGCATCGGAGCTCATCTTTGGCTGAGGAAGAAAGAGCTATATGCGAGAGGCGTGTCAAACGGACATAAAACAGACTGATATTTTGTCCATTCAAGTAATAATTTGGTCAACATCGCACATATTTTGAAGGAAAATCCATTGTAAGAATAGACTTATGAATTGATTGTTTTCGTAATAAAGGCCAACCTTGATATTATAGAGGTTATGCAAAAATCAATAGTTCGTTAAATCTGTTTCCAAACATGGAAAATAATCGTTCGGCCATAGCCGCAGTCCCATAATATCTACAACTTCTTATATTCACCGTGCTTTACTTGTAGTATTTCACAGGCTTGATTGCTCTGGCTATCTAGGCTATCTGCCGAGAATCGGTCTTTGTCGAGCTCTCCTGCGCTTCTTCCGGTCTCACGGCTCTCCAGCGCTCCTCATAACGGGGAACTAACTTTGCGAAAATTCGGGGATTCAAAATTACTGATTACACCGGCAGAACACATGCAGACGGAACTCAGGTAAGGAAATCTTGAAAGAAATTCGTATATTGCAGAATATTTCGCAATACGATGAAACATTCATTCATTTCCATTTCTGTCGCCATCATAGTATGCATGATGGCGTCATTTGAGTCGCAGGCGCAGAAGAAGCCCCTCGACCACAGTGTTTACGACTCTTGGCAGAGCGTCACATCAGTCAAATTCAGCGATGACGGCAAATTCCTCACCTACACGATTGCGGTACAGCAGGGCGATTCCGAGCTTCACCTAAGAGATGTGGCCACAGGAAATGAACTTGTGATAGAAAGGGGTTCAAGCCTAACTTTTCCGCATAATGGGGATTTCGCCTACTGCACGATAAAGGCACCTTATCAGGCGACAAGACAAGCCAAAATAGACAAGAAGAAAGCAGACGACATGCCATCTGACAGCATCGCCTGCATCAATCTCAAGACTCTTGAGATTCTCCGCAAGGACGCAGGGACAAGAGCGAGAAGTGGATACTCAGCCACCCCTTATATATTTATCAGCCAAAAGGTAAAAGGGAGCAAAGAAGAGTCGAACCTCCTGGTTGTGAACACTTCAGACAATAGCACAGACACTCTAAAGAGAATCAACGAATGGGTAGTATCCCGCGCAGGAGACAGACTCGCGGTAGTATCCTCAGCAGAGTCACCTGACACTACAAAAAAAGAGACGGTCAAGTCCGTAATCATGTATAGGCTCGCCGCTCAAGACTCCACTGTACTTTCTACGGGCAAAAAAGACTACTCCTCACTCGCATTCAACCATAGCGGAGACAAACTCGTATTCCTATCTAGCGACGGGGACGAGAAGAAAGACGGAACTGTGAGATACGGCATCAGTCTCGCACAGGATAAAGTCTTGAAGAAAGCCACGCGAAAGGCAGCTGCAGTTACAGAAGTTGCGGTCAATGAGATAGTCCCAGAAGACAGCAACGACGTACCTCAGGGTTGGGTCATCGGCAAGAATGCAAGACCTCGGTTCTCAAACGCCTCCTCAAGACTTGTGTTCAGCATGGATAAGTATTTCCCGGCTAAGGACACTACAGTAGTAGACTTTGAAGCCGCAGCACTTGATATTTGGAATTGGGACGCCCAGATACTTCCTCCTATGGATAAGGCCATGAGGCAGAGAGCCACTTTAAGTGCTATTTTCAACCTTGATGACAGCAAGCTCCTAGTGCTCTCTGAAAACGAGAACGACGGCATAAGATTCTTCAATGGCGCCGAAAGCGACTTCGCGATTTCTGTCAGCGATGAAAAATACTACAAACAGGACTTCTTCGCACCGTTCAGCCACGCAGACTATTCACTTGTCAGCCTCAAGGACGGAACCCGACGCACAATAGCAGAAAACGTCGAGGGCTACCCGGCAACTTCCCCATACGGAAATTACCTTGTCTGGTTCAACCCGCAGGACGGCGACTGGTATACTATCGCCACATCTGACGGCACCGTCACAAACCTCACCGCACAGACTGGCGTCCACTTCTATGACGAGTTGGACGATCACCCGATCAAATACATGGAAAATGGCAGCCCAAGCTGGATAGGCAAGGATGAGTACATCCTCCTTTCTGACAGGTATGACGTATGGAAATTCTCCCCTGACGGACGCAAGGCGATTAACCTTACCAAGGGAGAAGGGCGCCGAGACAAGATCTGCTACTCAGTAGCCAGGTTTGAATCTCCTAACGACCCTTTCCTCTATCAGGATATATTCACATTCCCCGTTAAAGGGACAATAGACTTGATAGCATTCGATGAGGAAGATTCAAGAAACGGGTTCGCCACTATCAACACTTCCGCAGCCTCAAGCCCAAAGGTCCAGCTATTTGAGAAAGCTTTCGGCATAATAACAAGAGCACAAGGCTCGACAGTGCAGGCATACACCAAGGGCGACTTCCGTCACCCGATGGACCTCTATACAAGCGGTCCAGCCATGACTAACGAGACCAAGCTCACAGCCATCAACCCACAGCAAGACGACTACATCTGGGGTGATGTGCAGATGGTGCATTGGGACGCATACGATGGCACTCCTCTTAAAGGTCTCCTCTTCACCCCAGAGAATCTTGACAGGAATGCCAAATATCCGATGATTATCTATTTCTACGAGAAATATTCCGAGACCCTATACAACTACCGCACCCCAGCACCAAGCAGATCCACAGTCAACATACCAATGTTCGTCAGTCAGGGATATGTGGTTTTCATCCCGGACGTAGTCTACACACCTGGTCATCCTGGCGAGAGCGCATACAACTGCATCTGCTCCGGAGCTGAAGCCATGTGCGAACAGTTCCCATTCATCAACAAAGACAAGATGGGAATACAGGGGCAGAGCTGGGGCGGATATCAGACAGCTTTCCTTGTCACCCGGACCAATATGTTCGCAGCTGCTGGAGCAGGAGCGCCTGTCGGCAACATGACCAGTGCTTATGGCGGAATCAGGTGGGAATCAGGCAATAGCCGAATCACCCAATACGAATATGGACAGAGCAGAATAGGTAAAAACCTGTGGGAGAAAGGTGGGCTTGACCTCTACATCGAGAACTCCCCTGTATTCTTTGCCCCAGAGGTCACCACTCCGGTATTAATCATGCACAATGACAATGACGGAGCTGTGCCATGGTATCAGGGCATCGAGTTCTTCATGTCCTTGCGCCGACTTGGCAAACCTGCATGGCTTCTCGAGTACAACAACGAAGCCCATAACCTTTCAGAAAGGCGCAACGCCAAGGATCTCTCAGTAAGACTTGAGCAGTTCTTTGACCATTTCCTCAAAGACGAGCCTATGCCAGTATGGATGAGCACTGGTATCCCATATCAGAGGAAAGGCAATTATTTCGGTTTTGAATACGCAGAGTAAGATGAAATACGGTTTCGATAACGACAAGTACATAAAGATACAGTCCGAGCAGATTATAGAAAGGATAGAGAAATTCGGCAACAAACTCTACCTTGAGCTTGGAGGAAAGCTTTTCGATGACTTTCATGCAAGCCGTGTTCTTCCTGGATTTCATCCTGATAGCAAGCTCAGGATGCTTCAGAAGCTCAGTGATCGCGCCGAGATAATCATAGTCATCAGCGCCATCGACATAGAGAAGAACAAGATAAGACAGGACCTCGGAATTACATACGATGAGGATGTCTTGAGGCTCAGGAACGAATTCCAGAACTGCGGTTTCCCTGTGAATTCGGTAGTCATCACCCACTACAACGGACAAAGCAGCGCAGACTCATACAGACAGAGGCTTGAGCACCTCGGAATCAAGGCATACTTCCACTACACCATAGAGGGATACCCCAATAACGTCGCCCTCATTGACTCCGATGAGGGATTCGGGAAAAATGACTATGTGGAGACCACAAAGCCACTTGTAATTGTGACAGCGCCAGGTCCAGGAAGCGGAAAGATGGCAGTATGCTTGAGCCAACTTTATCAAGAGCACAAGCGCGGCATTGAAGCCGGCTATGCTAAATTTGAGACATTCCCAGTATGGAACCTCCCGCTCAAGCACCCTGTCAACATAGCATACGAAGCGGCAACCGCCGACCTCAACGACGTCAATATGATAGATCCGTTCCACCTTGAGGCATACGGTAAGATAGCCGTCAACTACAACCGCGACATCGAAATCTTCCCGGTGTTAAACGCCCTATTTGAAGGAATCTACGGAGAGAATCCATACAAATCTCCTACAGATATGGGGGTCAATATGGTAGGATTCTGCATGAGCAACGAAGACGTCTGCTGCGATGCGGCAAGGGACGAAATCATCAGAAGATACTACACGGCACTTGACAAATATGCTGAAGACGGCATCTCGGATGCAGAAGTCAACAAGATTTCCCTTCTTCTGAAGCAGGCCAAGATCACCACTGACTACCGCAAGACCACTGTAGCCGCCAAAGTACGTCAGGAATTGTCTGGAGTACCATCATCAGCCATTGAACTGGCGGACGGGACCATCATCACGGCAGAGACAAGTGAACTTCTCGGCCCAAGCGCGGCCCTTCTGCTAAATGCCACGAAGCACCTTGCTGGAATCGAGCACAACGTAAAGCTTATTCCGCAATCCATGATTCAGCCTATCCAGAAGATGAAGGTCAGCTTTCTTCACGGTCGCAACCCAAGGCTGCACACCGATGAAGTGTTGGTTGCACTTGCCATGCTGAGCACCAATGATGACAATTGCCGGAGGGCACTTGACAAGCTGCCTGAATTGAATGGCTGTCAGGTACATTCAACCGTAATGCTCAGCGAAGTGGACCGCAAGATTTTCAAAAAGCTAAACATTGGACTTACCTGCGATCCTGTCATAAAACAATAGAACGCCATGAATCTGAAGTCTCTTCTCAAGGACACTGCCATATATGGCATGAGCAGTATCGTGGGGCGATTCCTCAACTATCTGCTGGTTCCGGTCTACACTTACTGCATATCCGCCCAGAGCGGAGGCTACGGAGTCGTGACCAACCTCTATGCGTATACGGCATTCTTTCTTGCACTGCTGACTTTCGGAATGGAGACGACACTCTTCAGATTCGGAAGCAAAAAGGAAGAAGATGACAAGATGGTTTACAGCACTGCACTGCGTATGGTGGGAGCAGTTGCATTGGCATTTTTCACGGTGGTTGTGCTGTTGCAGCATCCGATTGCAGATACACTCGGATATGCCGCGCACCCAGAGTACATCGCTTGTTTCGCTGCCATAACGGCTCTTGATGCATTTCAGGCTATTATGTTCAGCAGGCTCAGGCAGCAAAGACGGCCGATAAGATTCGTGGCTTTGAAGTTTGCTTTCATTATTCCAAGCATATTGCTGAATCTATTTATATTCTTGGTACTCAAGAATATGCCTTCAGCGGAATGGATGTTCGACAAATTCAACGGAGGCGCCGGGCTTATATTTTTTACCAACCTTGCCTGCACCCTGTTAGTGACGTTTCTATTTATTCCGGAAATGCGAGGAATAGGCTACGGATGGGACCGTGGACTGGCAAAAAGGATGCTCAGATACAGCATACCACTGATGATTCTCAGCCTTGTGGGAATATTGAATCAAGTGGCCGACAAGATGCTGTTCCCGAAGCTTATGCCGGGAGAAGATGGCATGATCCAGCTCGGAATATATGGTGCATGCGTCAAAATAGCCATGATCATGTCACTACTTACCCAAGCATTCAGATACGCATACGAACCCATTGTATTCAGTGATAGCAAAGACAGAAACAGCCCACAGACTCTTGCTGACGGTATGAAATACTTTATAGTATTCACCCTACTTGCCTACATTGCCGTGATATTCTATATGCCTGTGCTTAAATATTTTGTAGGCAAGGACTATTGGGACGGACTCGGAGTTGTGCCTATAGTTATGCTCGCTGAAATATTTATGGGTGTCTATTTCAACCTCTCGTTCTGGTACAAGCTCACCGACAAGACGTGGTGGGGAGCACTGATAAGCGCCATAGGAGCAGCAGTAATGATAATTTTCAACATTATATTTGTGCCGCGTATAGGATATTGGGCTTGTGCATGGGGAGGACTAATCGGATATGGAACGGCAATGGTGCTAAGTTTCTTGATTGGACGGGGAAAATACCCAGTCAAATATGATTACAAGGTAATAGGTGGTTGTGTCGGTCTTACAATACTGCTTATCGCAGTTTCCAAGGTGCCATCCTTGATCGGAGTGGAACTTCCGACATGGGCGACTTTGTGCCTCAACACAGTGCTACTCGGAATCTATTGCCTACCATGGGGAATAAAATTAATCAAATCACGTAGAATATGAAAAGAATTTTCTTCATCGGACTATGCCTCGCAAGTGTGGCGGTCCTCGTAAGCGGATGCGGCTCAAGAAAAGCCAAGGAAGCCCAGCAGAAAGCGCAGGAGCAAGCCGTGGCGGACTCATTAGCAGCAGAACAGTCTAAGGCTATTCAAGCCAGAATAGACGCAATGCCGGCCGAACCAGTATTCGACATCATCACCAACCTCGGCACCATCAAAGTGAAACTCTATGCCGGCACTCCCAAGCATAGGGAGAATTTTGCAAAGCTCGCTTTCAGCAAGTATTACGATGGCATGCTCTTCCATAGGGTCATCAATGGATTCATGATTCAAGGTGGAGATCCTCTCACTAAAGACCCGACTTGCGACCCTTCAAAATACGGTACAGGCGGACCGGACTACACCGTTCCTGCAGAATTTGTTCCTGAATACAAGCACAAAAAGGGAGCTTTGGCTGCTGCAAGACGCGGTGACGCCGCCAATCCCCTCAAAGAATCCTCCGGATCACAATTCTACATCGTACAAGATGAGCAGAACTGCGCACAGCTTGATGGAAACTATACCGTATTCGGACAGACCATAGAAGGTCTTGACGTCATAGACAAGATAGCAGCGGTAGAAACGAACAACAGAGACTGCCCTGTATCTCCGGTCAAGATTATCACCATCACGCTTGATGATAATCAAGAATAACTGGCACACCTTTTGTAATTAAGACTATAGAATAGTTTTTTCATAGGTTTAATTTTAGGTTAGAATTGTTTGTCAGGAGACGCTGTGAAGCATCTCCTGTTTTTTTACTGCATAAGGAAAGTACAAACCCACAAAGAGGGGCGAACCGTTTGTACGGCCCGCCCCTCTTACTAATCATCCCCCGGATGGGGATATAATCTTTTTAGAATACCTCCTCTGTGGTATCGTTAACCTCTAGAGCAGGAGCATCCTGACGAGGAGCACTATGGCGAGGACGGTCATCGCGGAAGTCGCGACGCTCACCACGATCTCTGCGGTCACCCCTGTCACCTCTTCTATCACCTCTATCACCACGATCTGAGCTACGGCGATCATCGCGACCACCTCTGCGGTCATCCCTTCTGTCTCCACGCTCAGGACGAGGACGTCGCTCAGGCTCTACATATCCTTCTGGCTTCTCCGTAAGAGCCCTCATGGAAAGACGCATCTTTCCTGATTTAGGGTCAATCTCAAGAAGCTTGACATCTACCTCGTCACCTACAGAAAGTACATCCTCCACTTTGTCTGTCTTCGTCCACGCGATCTCAGATACATGAAGAAGTCCTTCCTTGCCAGGGAGAATCTCCACAAATGCACCGAACTCAAGGATAGAAACCACTTTTCCGTGATATGTCTTGCCTACCTCAGGAACAGCGGTAATGCCATTGATCCAATCGATGGCCTTCTGCATATTCTCCTTGTTATCAGAAGCTATGTCCACAACACCCTCTGTAAGGTTGGTACCAGGAATCGGCTGCTCGTCAATGGTGATAGTAGTACCAGTCTCTTTCTGAATTTTCTGGATAGTCTCACCACCCTTTCCGATAATGGCTCCGATGAACTCAGCAGGTACTCGGAGCTGCTCAATACGAGGAACAAATGGCTTGTAATCTTCACGAGGCTCGCTGATGGTCTTCATCATCTCACCCATGATATGGAGACGTCCCTGACGTGCCTGCTCAAGAGCTTTCTCAAGCACATCATATGAAAGTCCATCCACCTTGATATCCATCTGGGTAGCAGTAATACCGTCTTTGGTACCTGTCACCTTGAAGTCCATATCCCCGAGGTGGTCCTCATCTCCGAGAATATCGGTAAGGATAGCATAACGGTCATTTGGACAAGTCTCATCAGTGATAAGGCCCATGGCAACACCGGCAACAGGCTTCTTGATCTTCACACCGGCATCCATAAGTGCAAGGCATCCGCCGCACACAGAGGCCATAGAAGAAGAACCATTAGACTCAAGAATATCTGATACCACGCGCACTGCGTAAGGGTTTTCAGGAGCAAGAGGAACTACTGGCTTAAGAGCACGAAGAGCAAGATTTCCGTGACCGATCTCACGACGGCCTACACCTCTCTGAGACTTGGCCTCACCTGTAGCAAACGGAGGGAAATTATAGTGGAGCACGAATTGCTGATCATCCTGAATAAGGACCTCGTCAGTCTCCTTCATGTCCATCTTTGTACCAAGGGTAACAGTGGCCAAAGACTGAGTCTCACCACGCGTGAAGATAGCCGAACCATGAGCGCATGGAAGATATCCAACCTCACACCAGATAGGGCGCACTTCATTGCATACACGTCCGTCAAGACGGATTCCCTCGTCAAGGATAAGATTACGCATGGCCTCTTTCTCCTCGGCATGATAGTATCTTTCTACGAGCGGTGTCTTCTCTTCAAGTTCCTCTTCAGGAATGGTAGCAAGGAACTCGTCCTTGATAGCTGCAAAGCCTTCCTCACGCTCTTTCTTAGGTTTTGCAGCTTTAGCAAGAGCATAGCACTTATCATAGCAGAACTCGTGAACTGCTTTCTTGAGCTCCTCATCCTCTACATCGTGAGGGTAGTCGCGCTTGTTGACGTCAGTACCAAGTTCATGCATAAGTTCTTTCTGAACGCGGCAGTGTCTCTTGATCTCCTCATGTGCGAACTTGATAGCCTCAAGCATATCATGCTCGCTGACCTCGTTCATCTCTCCCTCTACCATCATGATGTTCTCCTCGGTAGCAGCAACCATAAGTTCAAGGTCAGAATCTTTCATCTGAGAGAAACTTGGGTTGATGACGAACTCACCATTAACCCTGCTCACACGAACCTCAGAAATAGGGCCCCCGAAAGGAAGGTCAGATGTAGCCAAAGCACATGAAGCTGCAAGACCTGCAAGAGCATCAGGCTGAATATCTTTCTCTGCAGAGATAAGCGTTACATTCACGAACACCTCAAGATGGAAGTCATCCGGCCAGAGCGGACGGATAGGCCTATCGATAAGTCTTGATACGAGAATCTCGTAATCACTCGACTTGCCTTCTCTTTTCATGAATCCGCCAGGAAAACGTCCAGCGGCATAGAATTTCTCTTTATAATCTACTGTAAGAGGCATGAAATCAGTGCCTTCCTTAACCTCTGTGGCAGCTGTCACCGTGGCAAGTAACATAGTGCCACCCATCTTTACGACAGCCGAACCGGCGGCCTGCTTGGCCAGCTTACCGGTCTCAATCTCAATCACGCGGCCATCCGCGAGCTGGATTTTCTTGTTGATGATGTTCATTACTGTTTTTCTTTACGTCTTATATCGTATAATACTTATAATCCGAAAAAGGGATGGCTTCCTCTAAGAAACCATCCCTGGATCTTTCCTATCGTAACTATCGACGGAGACCGAGCTCCTTGACGATACTTCTGTATCTCTCAATGTCGACTTTCTGGAGATAGTCCAGAATCTGACGTCTCTTACCTACAAGACGAAGAAGAGAACGACGGGTGACAACATCCTTCTTGTTCTGCTTCACGTGCTCGGTAAGGTGAGCGATACGGTAGGAAAATAAAGCAACTTGACTCTCAGGAGAGCCGGTGTCCTTATTAGACTTTCCGTACTTCGCGAAAATCTCTTGCTTCTTCTCAGGCATCAAATATTCAGCCATAGCAGCAAAAAATTAAAGTTAATATTTCAAAATCTCCTTCCAACATCGGGAAAGAGCCTGCAAATTTACAAAAAATTCTAAATCAAACAAATATGTAGGGCCAATAAAATGCTACCATTTGTCATAATGTATCTTTTCCGGGCACCATTTATCTTTCGGAAGAGCATTGCCTGATGGGAATCCGACTGGAACCACACAGAATGGGCTAACATCATCGGGAATATCTAGCACATCCCTTACCACCGCACTACGCTCCTCGTCCGAAGCCGCAGTCCATACGGCACCAAGCCCCATAGCCTCAGCCGCCAGGAGCAGATTCTCCGTAGAGGCAGCAGCATCCTGCTGCCAGAACAAATTTTCCACTACCGAGCCATCTGACAGCGTAATAGAAGGATGGGCGCACACTACCACAGCAAGAGGCGCCCCGGAAAGCATCTTGGCATGCTTAAGCCTTGCAGCAAGCGCATCAAGCACAGCACGATCCCTTACGACGATAAACTCCCAAGGCTGACGGTTCTTCGCTGACGGAGCAGCCATGGCAGCACGAAGAAGCCGCTCCACCATCTCATCAGGAACACATCTGTCTTCATAACTACGAACGCTGCGGCGGGAAGCGATTACATCAAGAACATCACAAGTCCTATCAGAAGAGACTTGTCTATTTTCTAATTTATCCATATTATCAATCGCCTTATTTAATTCGCTCTATCGGGTCATGTCCCCAACTTCGAAGCAAAGCATTGTACCTCTCAATCACCTCATCCACGCAGTCCTCCCACGAGCGGACGATACTCCTGGATGCCTGCAGCCCCACACGGTGAACACGAGCAGGGTCAGAAATAAGACTACGGAGCAGAGAAGCCATTTTCTCCGGATCATTGTCTACAAGGAAGCCATTGACCCCATCGGTAAGAATCTGCGAAGCAGTAGATCCTGCAGCCATCACAGCCGGTGTGTGCAGAGCCGCGGCCTCACGTACCACTAAAGGGGCATTGTCATACAAAGATGGGAACAGGAATAGGTCTGAAGCCGCATAATAGTCCTTGAGCCGCTCCCTATCGGTAATAGTACCCACAAATGTCACCTGCGAGTCAAGACCTTTCTCAGACACGAGTGCCTTCATCCCCTCGGCAGCATAACCGTTGCCGACAAAGTACATCCTGAACGGCACATCTTTCATAAGAGACAGAGCCTCAATGACAAGTTTTGGATTCTTCTCCCAGATATGCTGCCCCACGAAAAGCATAACAAACTCTTCCGGCTTGATTCCAAGCCTATTGCGCGCATCGACGAAATATTTTTCCGGATAGTCAGCTACAAGGTCAGAGCCATTGTCCATCACCTCCACCTTCCCTTTGTATCCATATTCCCTTATAACATCCACCACAGACTCCTGAGGCACCCATACCAGATCAGCATGCTCATAGAAATCCACAATCAGTTTCACCACCGCCTTTACTGCTGGCTCCGGCAGCACTCTAGCAAAATCATCCCTATACTTGGAATGGAAAGTCGCCACAAGAGGAATCTTCTGCGAATGTGCGATGCGCATGGCCGCAAGCCCTGAAGTAAACGGACAGTGGGCATGAACGATCTTGAATTTGATACGAGATACCTTGGCGAGGAAAAACGGATCCACCTCGGCAATTCCAGTCACATAAGGCGGACGTTTGGGAATTGGTACGGAGAAATAATCCAACACCTTGTAGTCGAGATGGGAATAGTCTGCACCTGGAACATTCGGTGTCACCACTACCGTTTCCCCAACCTTTTTCTGCATCCACTGCGCATAATTCTGCATGCACACTGAGACACCGTCCATCACTGGAGGAAAGCAATCACAGAACAAGCCCACATTGGCCTGCTCCGTGCTCAAGATAGAAGACAGGTCCATAAACTTAACTATCTACAAATCGTAATAATAGTCACAACCCCACAAAGCTGAAGAGTCACCAGCACCGCCAGAACAAGTACGGCTGCGCCAAGAATCCACTTCCACGCACTAGACTTCTGCCTGTAAGGATCAAAGATCTTCAACTTCGGATACTTGGCTACAGATGTAAGTTTAGCTCCAAACACTATATTGACAAGCACCTTGGAGTTGATAGCCCACCCATTGGCATTAAGCACAGGGCCGAGATTGCGCTTGCGCAGTTTGCTCCACGCAATAAAGCAGGACGGACCGGATATGACAAGCATCAGCACGAGAATTATCAGCAGCAGTTGGAGTGGCGGTGTGGTTTTGATACCGGTGACTATACTCGTAAGGAATGAGCCTATATAGCCCAATGCCATACCTAAGGCAGCGAAGATACCAGCGAACTTAGCTATATCAAACGCCTGCGCCTTGGTGGCCGGTTCAGCCGAAGAAGCAGCCGCCGGAGCGGAGTTTGCAGCTTGAGTTGCCTTGGCCTGCATCTCGGACATCATCTTCGCATCCTTGTCAGCTGCCGACTTATTGATAAGTCCCACGCAGAATTCCCAGAACTTGCGATAAGGAGACCAGAAAGCCTGCTTGATACTGATAGGATTGTCTACAATCTTAGTAACAGTAGCATCCCAGTCCCGACCGTCACAGTCAAAGAACACGCCGTTCTTCCCCGGCCGAAGATCTTCCGTATCCCCGTCAGTCATCACCGCCACGATATCCATGGCCTTTCCGAGAGTCTTGGACACACACTTGCAGTAGATAAGGAACATTCCGCTCAATTTTGCCATATCGGCATGCTGCCCCATATCAGACACTCTCACACACAAGTCGCAGCAGCGCTGATCAATATAGAGCCTTCCAGCCTCGAAAATAGCCCTTCTTCCAGGAACCCTCTTATAGAAATCATCGAAAATAATATAGTTGTCAAGCAACCTCGCAAAATCGCGGTAGAAAAGCATGAGTTTCTTGACATCATCGATAGAGTTTGACTCCTGTTCAAGAGCCTTATCCTCAGCGATAAGATCAAGAAGAGCCTGTTTCTTATTAGAAGAAAGCACCGCTTTCACCTCATCTATACCCAAGGCCTCCACCTGGCTTCCCTTCTTGGATCTGGTCCAGGCGCAATATGGGCCGAACGATGACACCACAGCATTCCACTCAGCCTCAGTAACACCTTCGGAAGAAGCAAACGTCCCTTGAGGCAGAAGAGATACAAGTCTGTCAAATGCAGCCTGCCATGCCGGATTCAGCCCCTTGAAAGGGAGCACGCCATCACTCTCAGGACGCGCAATAGGGCAAGATGAGATCTCATCTATCTTATCCACTGACACAGCCACAGCAGAAGCGGCAGCCGGATCATACGAGAGCAGTTTACATCTTGTAAAATAATCCTCAACCTTGGCTTTCACTGCCTCAAAAGCAGAGTAAGCATCAGCCGTAGCAGCACCGTACGGAAGCGCACGGCTATCCATCCACTCGGCATAATCCGCACAAGCAACATAGAACGTCTCCACCAACTCCGTATTGACACCAGCCTCACCACACCGATCGATCACAGAGCCGACAGATGAGATGCAGTCTTCTATGGCCTTTTTTGCTTCCATATCGGACGCGGCGGTAGAAGGGACGATCACTCCATCCCCATTCAGCACGGTATTTTTAAATATCGCCACGCTATCCGAAGCCTCAGCCACCGAAATAGCAGTCTTTTCAAGTCCAAGATTCTTTAAAATACGCAGAGCAGAATCATGCAGCCGCGCACCTTCTTCAGAAGAGCAGTCAATATTATCTATCGCAAGCACGTCCTCCCCTTTCAGAATCAAATCCTTATCCTTAATCACCGAACACAGCCAATTGGCAGCCGACACCACTTCGTGAACTTTTATCCTGCCATCTTTGTCCGTATCCAACAGATCAAGTGTATTCTTATCCATCTGCAAGTCAGATACAGGACAACTGAGCACAGTCCAATATTTCTGATCAAGTTCACCGAGATGCACCAGGTCATCACCGCTTGCAATTTTCACTCTAATCACTCCACCAAGAGAGCAGTATTGCCATTCATGAGTTTCCTTCTTCATATTAATCTATATGTATGTACAAGTGTTTGTCTTCACCTTCATTTCCGAAAGAGCAGAGATCATATCTGTCAGCAGGCAGCACCACATGTCCGTCACTGCCCACAATCCCGACTTTCTCTCCACGAGAAACTATATAAAGAGACGTACCGTCAAGTGGAGTAATAAAACTATACTCACAATCCACCACCATATCCCCGGACTCGTCCAGAAGTCCTGCATCAGAGCTATCATTATCATATACTACAGCTACTCCGTTGGCATCCATGGAGGTACCCACAAAAGCCCACCTCGGCTCGATTACCCATTTCCCATTCCTATCCACAAATCCCCACTGCCCAGAATCAAAGGCTGCAGCAAGGCGCCCGTCGCCGAAAGGATAGGTTTCCGTAAAACTTCCGTCTATCACGACCTTTCCATCACGATCATACCACTTTGCCGATCCGACCGCAGAACCATCCCCACGGCTCTGGGCAAGAAATAAATCTCCATCCCTGACAATATCCTCATACACAGTCGGCACTATTTTCTTTCCACTTCTGTCCACCACGCCGAACCCTTCATCTTCCAATACAACGAACCTATCATCACAGACAGCATCCACGTAACTATCCACATCAGCCCACTGGAGCATCCCCACAGACTTGTATTTCGGAGCCAGCACGAAATCCCCATCAAGAGACATTACACCCTGTCCTTCCGGGCCCTGTATCACTATACGGCCATCCACCACGAAATTTCCTCCATGGCCTTTTTCCTCAAACAGCTCGTTGCCGTCCACATCCACCACCTTGGTACACCCGTTCTGAGTGTATATTACCGACTTACCATCATAGAACACATTCACCATCACAGCTTCCGGAGCATAAAACACACTCTCCCCTTTCCTGTCGACGGCCACTATCTCGCCGTCAAAGGTTCTCACCCATGCACGTCCGTCAGAGAAAAGTGTGGCATCCTTGTAGACAGCATCGTTGACCCTCTTGCCGGACTTGTCGATAAAAAAGCATGCTCCGGACTCATCCTCAGCCACTGCAATTCCATCATGAAACGCCGAAACAGCCGCAAATGACTTTTCGGAAATAAGTTTGCCGTCACGAGGATTTACGAGAAAATACTCCTGCTGGAACTTGAATCCGTCCCAGGCAGAGTCAGGAATCTCCCCATCCTCATTCTCCTCAGGATACTTTGTCTTGTCTATGCCAAGGCAGACCACATCATGCTCATATCCAAAACTGACTCTTTTGTATCCTCGCGTACACGACGACACACACGTCAGAGTCACTGCAATAAAAATTATAATATGCACTCTCATAGCACAGAAGAATAATGTTCACAAAAATAAATAATATAATTCACATTTCACACCACCCGCGTCCACACACATCCCCCACCGAGACACAATAAAGCCGCCAAATACGAACCACAAATCAGCCCTATATTGTAACTAAAGATTTAAAACCATGAGTTTCAGATAAATAGAAACGCGAAATTTGCATTATTAAATTTTATTAATTAAATTTGCGGCGCAATTTGTAATATGTCGGTCCCCTATTGGAGGGATCATAGTGAAATGAGAATAAGGATTTTTTACATAGCAGTCACCGCTGCCATGATTCTGTTTGCCGCCATTCCGCAAAGGATTGAGGCTGCTCCTTCTCATATTTCCCACACATATAAACTATATTACAAATGGGACGAAACCGTCATTGACAGGACTTATATGTCCAATGGCGCAAGCATGGCAGAAATCATCGATCATCTCAGATACTCACAGGACATAGACAGCATAGCCGTATACTCGTCTTCCTCCCCGGAAGGAGTGTATGAGCATAACCGGAAACTTTCCATAAGGCGTGCACAGGAAGCGCGCAAGTTCATACTCGCCAATATTCCAGCAGACAGCAATCTGGACGCAAGCCGTATTTCTCTCCACCCTATAGCGGAAGACTGGGACGGGATGCGCGAAGCAGTGGCAGCCTCATATTTTCGCGCAGACAGGAACAGGGTATTAAAAATCCTCGATGACGAGAGCATCTCTGATGCAACCAGAGAATGGAGGCTCAAGCAGCTTGACGGAGGAAGAAGCTGGAAATGGATATTGAAGAACATTGCCCCGAAGCTCCGTTATGCCACATGGGTGGTTATATATCCATCACATGAGACTAAAGGCCATGACTCACGTATCACAAGGCTTTCCGGCCCAGCACAGCAGTTCGTAAAAGCCCCGGCATCCGAGTTAAGAAAGAGCATACAGATAGCAGCGCCTGCCGCCACAGAACAAGCCGACACCCAGGAGAAGACTTTGCTCGCACTCAAGACCAATCTGCTCTTCGACGCAGCCACCGCGCTGAACTTCGCTGTAGAGGTGCCGATAGGAAGAAAGTTTTCCGTGCAGTATGAGCAGGTATTTCCTTGGTGGAACGGAGGCCCATACGGCAACAAATACTGCCTCCAGATGTTATCTTTCTGCGGCGAGTTCCGGTGGTGGATAGCCCCTAAAGAGCATAATTGGCACGGGAGAGGACATTATCTCGGATTATATGCCGATGGTGGCAAGTTCGACATTCAGGCCGGGAACAAATTTGGATGCAGCCAGAATTACTATAAAGGAGCAGGACTAAGTTACGGCTATAGTATGCCGATATGCCGATGGGCGAATCTTGAATTTGCACTCAGCATAGGATATATGTGTATTGATTTCCAGAAATACACCCCTGCGCCAGACTATTCAGTGCTGATTAAGGACGAAGATGGTGCTGGAAGGATGCATTATTTCGGCCCCACCAAGGCTAAAGTCAGCCTAGTGGTCCCGATCACCATTAGAAAAGGAGGGGCAGCAAGATGAGAAAGATAATGCATATACTCCTCACACTCTTAATGGTAGTGATACTAGATGCCTGCAACTTCAGACCTCTCACCGACTATAACAACACACATTACGTGCGCGTGTATATAGATGAGGAGATAGACAACACCACCAAAGGCTTTTATAGGGATGATATCATCAAGCCACAATACAAAAGGCCGGAAGTGATGAAGGTCGTACTGGCTGAAGAGGCCAGCGGGAGAGTAGTGGCAGAGAAGTATCTTCGGAATCAGGGAGACGACGAGAAAGGGCACTACTATGACGGATACATCATCTGTAGCCCTGGAGAGTGGAATCTGATGGCATACAACTTTGACACACAGTCCACCCAGATTTCCGACCCATCAAACATCCGGCAAGCCAAGGCATTTACGAATAACATAGCGAGCCATTTGTATAGCTCCCTCTTCTCAAGGTTCAACGCCAAAGGAGACGACGACAAGTTCAAGGATGAGAGAATCGTTTACGAGCCTGACCATCTGTTTGTAGTCGAAAGTGAGTCAGTCAAAGTCGGATATTCAGGACAAATTGACACACTTAGGACACAAAATGGGCAATATTTCACGGCTGGCACGATTGTGGAGGCCTGGTATATACAGGTGAACATCAAGGGCTTAAACAATCTCTCTTCAGCAGTTTCGCTACTGAACGGACTAAGCGGTTCCAAGCAGCTCATCAACTCGCAGATTGACAAGAATGACCCGATAACGTTGTACTTCGAAATGGCGCCTGGACTGAAGACCAAGAATGACCCGAATGAAGGGATCCTCTATTCCACATTCTATACTTTCGGCAATATTCCAGACAAGGACAATGACTTGAACATTACTTTTGACCTCATGACGAACTACGGCAAGCCGATGAGCGCCACGCTCGACATAACGGAAGAGTTCAGCAAGCCGCTGGCGGTCGACCATCATTGGATCATCCTTGACAAGACGCTTGTAATACCAGACAAGCCGAAGGGTTCAGAGGGAGGCGGCTTTGCCCCGGGAGTAGATGATTGGGGTGATGTAAATACGGATTTGATAATTTAGTTAGATAATTGACAATCAATAACAAAAAGACAAATAATATGCAAAAGAAATTGATTTTTCTCGCAGGAGTAGCCATTGCAGCAATGGCATCTTGCACCAAGGTTGAGCCAGTTCAGAGCACAGCATCTCAGGCTCAGATTTCATTCCAGCCATTGTCAGCAGTTCAGACAAAGGCTTCCCCTATAACAAAGTACGAGACCAATACTGGTGATTTCAAGGTTTGGGCATGGTATCAGAGCTCTTCTGTATCAGATACCTTTACTCCAGGCTTAATTAAAAACTACACCGACTATATGACTGGAGAAGTTTGCACATACAAGGATGGAAATGTTGATGATGGCGCAGGAGCAGGAGCATGGTTCCCTGAGAACACCTACTATTGGCCAAAGAACGGTAAGCTTACTTTCTCTGCATACTATCCAGCTGATGCCGTGCTTAGCGTGGATGCCCGTAATGGAATTACCGTTAAAGATTACAGCGTAAGTACTGATAATTCAAAGCAAGTCGATTTGATGTATAGCGACAGAGTGTTCGACAAGACCAGTTCTACCCAGACAGACGCGAATCAAGATTATGACGGAGTAGATATAAAGTTCAATCATGCTCTCGCTGCAGTAGACTTCTCTGTTAAAACCGACAAAGACTATTTCGACGCAATAAAAGTTTATGAAATTACCATTGAGAATGCATATTCTCAAGGAGATTTCGCTGAAGGCTATACTGATGGAACTGCCACAAACAAGGCATCTGCAGCATGGAGCAACCAGAAAACTTCAGCAGAGTACAGTGTATATAAAGGAACATCAGCAGCAGTAAACACGGCAAGCGCAAAAATCGGAGAAACCAGCATCCTACTGCCTCAAAACTTTTCTGATGACATAAAGGTAACTGTAAAATATGGCATCAAATTTGGCAGGGACTATCTTACACAGACGGCAGAATTCAAACTGAAAGGAACCCATAATACAACAGGAACTGAAATCAGCGGATGGGAAATGGGCAAATGGTATCATTACACATTCACATTCTCTCTTGATCAGGTCTACTTCGCACCATCAGTCGAAAACTGGGATGAAGTTAATGTTGAGGATTTACTTGTAAAATAATTCAAAACATATTATCCGGATAGGCTTGACCGCCTGTCCGGGTACCAATTTTTAGAGTTTTCGAGAACCGAAAGATGAGACTTGGAATCGGCTATGGAATATTGACGGTAGGGCTGATGCTTGGGATAGCATCAGCATGCGTAAAAGTTGACCCCGGAGCAGCGGCTCCAGGATTGAGCACGTGTGCCGTGACGTTCCAGACTCCAATTATAAATGCTGCGACCAAGGCCGACCCTTCCAAGGTGGAGTACCCACAAGAATCTTCGTTCGGCGTGTACGGGCTCTATTACCAGAGCGGCAACTTTAGCGGATGGGAAAGTACTCCAGGAGCTGTAATGTACATAGACGGAGTAGAGTTCCGACACAGTCAGGCCTCCGGCACATCTGAGCAGGGAGTTTGGACATCCGACCCAATATACTATTGGCCCAAAGGCGGGAAGATGACATTCGGCGCATGGTCTCCATATAGCCTTAAGGAGGAATACGCAGAAGGGTTCTCGTACGGAAAGTCCGGGCTTGCCATATCTGGATTCTCGTCCGGAACTGGCGGAGCTACAGACCTTATGTATGCTGACAGAGTGTACGACCAGACGCACTCCGGCGCAGATGGCATTGACCTCGTGTTCCACCACTCATTAGCAGCATTGAAATTCAAGAAAGCCGGATCGGATGATAAGGTAACAATCAAAATTACGAAAGTGATTGTGTGGGGTATCATCAAGAAAGGTAACTTTAGCGAGAATGTAATAGAGTCGGCAACCAGCCCAAGCAGTTATGCTTCTAACCCACAATGGGAGTTCTCGACCGCCGAGTACTATACTGAAGAAGCTCCTCTTACAATAGGTGGAAGCGAATCACCTGAAGCCTACATTATTCCACAAGATATTTCGGATAGTGCAAAGATGAAGGTTTACTATAGCGTGCAGGTAGGAACAGGAAACCCTGTCCAAGCCGTATCGGACCCTATCAATATGGCAGGCAAGAAAACATCAGATGGCACACAGACTATAGCCAACTGGAATATGTCCACAAGATATATCTACAATCTCACATTCACGAGTTTGCATCCTATTAGGTTCAGCATAGATGTAAATGATTGGGGGGGGGCAACTAACTGATATAAGCGACTGAGAATGAATAGATTCAATATATTATTATTAATATTAATCTGCGCGGTTTCTTGTACGAAGACGCAGCCCCAGGCACCACAAGACCACCAAAAGGTAATGTGGCGAATGGAAGCCGTGGATGGCTATAGTACAAAGTCGCTTGTTGAGAATATTGATTATCTTCAGAAGGCATGCACTCCAGTCTCTGTAGAATACACATCCGGAGTCAACGGACTTGGACAGACTATAGGCGTATGGGCAAACTATAGAGCAGAAATTGACGGAAAACTTGAGGAAACTGAAAATGTATTCGACGGTACCAGACTCATCTACAATCCCAAGGGAGTGGAATCTGATCCAAAAGCGAGGTGGGAATATGAAGGGACTGAGGCCTATTGGGTCATAGGAGGCGAATATGTATTCCGAGCATACTATCCGCAAAACGAACTTAATATCAATAAACGTCTTTCCAATGCGAAGACACTGATTATAGAATCAAACACAGCCAGCACCCAGCGCGATATGCTACTTGCCTACAACAAGGTGGATACAAAGCAGGCGGGATGGACAATTACAGACCCTGTAAAGCTCAATTTCCGGCATGCTATGGCTGCAATGCTATTCAAATTCAAGTTCTATGACGGGTCTGACGGTGTATTCTATTCAGAAGACGCTATCACATCATGTTGGATGGAAGTCGACAAAGACGAGGCCTTTGCTATTACTGGATACATGATTTATGGCAATGGTACAGACTACGAAGAGGGCAACATCCAATGGACAAAGCAGTACTCCCCTATAGCCGGATATAAATTTTACCATTGGAGCAATACAGACGGGATACCGTTCAAAAACCAGGTTCCACCCACAGGGGAATCTTGGGGAAGCAAGTACCAACAAATCGCTGTCCCTTATTCAAAAGTCGGAACAGGAGCAGAAGATGTGGGCGCAGAATTCACCAAACAAGATGGTTGGGTAATGACCGTTCCGCAGGAGTCCACCGGACATCTGAAATTATGCTTTACCACCAAATCGGGAGGAGACGCAGTTTTCACAGTCACGATTCCCAAGAAAACAGGAACATCACTCGAAAATTATAACGACTATCAGGATGAGCCAGACAAACAACGCGATAGTAATGGAACAGACTGGATACCAGGATACAGATACACTTACACCATATCCATATCCAAAACGAATGCTAATGTGTCTCTAAGTATTGCACCGTGGAAACGGCGGGACTCATCGTTTGATATCAAATTCAACTGATCATGAAATATCTTCAACGCATCATATTGGCAGCAATGCTATCCATCATATTGGCTTCCTGTCAGAAGCCTGCTAAGAATGATGGCATAGGCGAACCATCAAGCCTCAGCATCTCAGTCTGCCTGCCAAGCATCACGCTTGACACTAAAGCCAGAGAAATGTATTCTGGCGATGCGGAGAATGCAGGCAAGATTATCACAGACCCTTTCGGGACCAGTCTTGAAGGGTGGACTAACTATGAGAAGATTATTGATGCAAGAGAGTTTTATCAGCTGACAGTATTTCTGGTAGACAAGACTACAGGCTATCTTGTAGGATACCGCAACCTTTTCTACAACACCGGCACAGACATGGGTGACATGACGCCAGCAGATTCAGAATACGGCGCCAATGGATGGTACAATGGAAGCACTACTGTCACAAATGAGCAATATGGCTCACAAGCCATGATGACGTTCAGATACGACCATCCTCTTCACACAAAAAACGGGAGCAGCACAGAATCCCTCCAGAGAGGCTCATACAGATTAATAGCAGTTGCCAATGTCACCCCGATAACAATAAACGCCACTGACAAGGATGGGAATACATACACCCGCAAATACGATGGACTTACTGACACGAAAAACAGTACTTCCACAAGCACAGTATATATAGCAGACCATATCTCATCCATTATAAGTGAGTTCAATGCACAAACTTCGCCAAAGAAATTCAATGAATACAAGTCGTATAAAGACTTGATGGATTTCTACATGACCACATCGGATGATTTCTTGTGCAGCATTGCCCCTCAGCCACTCTCAAAAGTGATGGACTTCGAGTTGCGCCCAGGCGAGAACAGCATTTCCTGCCAGCTGATACGATCATGGGCAAGATTAAGAATAACCATTGAAAACGTCTCACACTCTGACCTCACCCTTCATAACATATCTTTTGGAGACAACACGACTCGAAACGAAAGCTATCTTTTCTTCGCCCCTGGCAACGAATCTGTCAGTTTCATCGATCCACATACGGAAGACGGGGAAGACAAGACAAAATACGGAGCGCCTAACATCTGGAAGCCAAGTGATCAGGATGGAGAGGACACAGGTCCCTTCAACGCATTGGTATCATCCGTCAAGGAAACCATCATAAAAGGAATACCACTTGATGAGAGTAACAGTTCCAATACCAACAGGAAGATCCTTTTCGACGGGTATATTCTTGATGGTAATGGTCAGAACAATCCGTTCACATACCACGTCAGCCTGGAATACCCCAATAAGAAAACCTATCGGCTTGTAAGGGCCAAGAACAGCGACGGAAGCTGGGCAGTCAACGAGTCCAAGCCCGATGAAATAGAGGAGGGTGGACTATATGTGATTCAGAACCAAGAAAGTACCAAACGCATCCTATATGCAGGAGAAGGGCAGCTTGAGACAGAGATTCTCGAATGTGATTCTCACTACAACCTCATTGACAAGGAGTATCTATTTGAGCCAGTGCAGGTCTTCAGATTCACGCGAAAAAAAGACGCAAGCGGAAATGGTGAAAGCGAAGAGGTAACCAACATCCAAGGTGATAACCCTGGAAAGAAAGAAAGCTACCCGATATTCTATATAACGACATACGACGATCTCTATCATATAGGTAATCCCTATGGGGACTTTTCAAAGAATATCCCACTTGAGCCCAATGCCATCTCAGATCATACTGCATATGTGGTCAGGAACGATGGATATCGTACTTCTCACCCAAATGATAGGTATTTAAGCTTCTGGTCCACCAAGAAAGCACAGAAGACAAATTGGCGGGCTTTTATCAATATCCATGGTGATTATTCAAAGCAAAACCTGGTAGATGGTTGGAGTGATCCGGATGGAGGCTCTACGTTCTACCTACATAAGGTAGAAAAGGAAGAAATTGCAGCCTCGTTTGACAAAGACGTAACCCTGTCCACAGTGGATCCAGTGACAGCAGTATCATCTCCGGTAGAAGCGATAAGCAGAAACGACTTCATCAATATTCTTATAACCGTTTCATATAATGAGCACTCCGGTGAAATAGATTTCACTGTAAAAGAATGGAATACTGGTGGAGGGAATATAGAATTCAATTGAGAAAATGAACAGAATACTAAGACATATTTTTATCATAGGCATCATATTATCCCTATGCTCCTGCGTAAAGAACGACTTCTCTGAACCCGGCATCTTAGAAGGAGAAGCCACGGTCGAACTCAATTTCGGCTTCAAGGATTTCGAGCAGGTATCGCTGGAGACAAAGTCGACTCTTGACTTTATTCCGGAGTCAAGAGTATCCAACCTTTTTCTCTATATCTTCGTAAATGACAAGCGCTATTATGCCCATTATTTCGATAAGAGTTCGTTGGCACTGGACCTTGAAGATCTCCGGGATAAAAAGTCCGAATCATGGATTGTAAACAACCGAACGTCAGAAAGCGCCACTACCAATGGTACACTTAGAATACATGCCCCGATATGTAAGGGAGCAAATGTTATTCTCATTGCGAACATAGATTCAGATATGCTGAATATCTCACCAGAGAAGCTTAATATGATTTCATCAATGAGTGAACTTAAGGCTATGGTTGCTTCTCTTAATCAGGAGATTACATCCAGAAATGGACTATTCCCAATGTCTGGATTTGTGTCAGGTAGCGACCCAAGCAGCGGACCGGCCGCCGTAGACATCACAGAAACCGGCATTTATATGAGTGGAAGTACCAGCTCCCGCCCGACCATAGAATTGGAAAGGTTGGATGCCAAGGTAGTGTTCAATGTGAGAGTAGCTACCGACCATGAACTGACAAAAATAGAAAACGGTACCACTACCACTCAGAGGCTCAAGGAATTCAGGCCCCAGTCATGGCAGGTCGTCAATCTCCCTAAGGGATGTCATATAGCAGCACATTTCGACTATGATCCAGAGCTGGGTATCTTCTCAACAAGTCCTGTAATGTTCGAAACCTACGACGAGAAGTCATTTACATATAAAGGCTCTAATGGGAAAGACACCACTGTTGTAAGCCCGGTAAACGGATTCTCTTTCTATATGCTTGAGAATAGAGAAACTCCCAAGAACAAGGTTACCTCCTTCCACGAGAGGGAGAGACGCAACAAAGACGCATCAGGCATGTACGTAACAGAAGGCGAGGTCTGGACCAATGCTCCTGAAGAAGGCACATACGTAATCATAAAAGGAGAAGTCGTTATGGACGTGGATGTATCATCCGAAGCCAAGCAGCAGCAACTCTCTGCTGATGTGACATACTATGTACATCTCGGAGACATATCCAAGGATCTTAATGACTACAATGTTCTACGCAACACTGCATACACCTACACTATCACCATCAAGGGTGTAAATAATATTGAGCTTGAGGTCGCATCGTCCAAAAAAGATGATGGAAGCGCTGCTGATCCAGGCGATGTGAAAGAAAACGAGCCTGGTGCGGAAGGAATGGTGTATATAGCCAAGGAATCCATCTACACATTCGATGCACATTATGGGCAGAGGGTTTTTAGTTTCGATGCAGCCTACATTGACCCTAAGGCGGTGACATGGTACGTCAAGACCCCATTCGGAAGAGAAGGCACACCAGACAAGATTGGAGAAATAGAGATTCCATCAGGAATGGACTACGAATGGGTTCATTTCATGATTAATAATGAATCCGACTCCAAAAAATACAAGTATAGCACCGATGGTGGTAATACTTTCACTACCACTGAGCAAACAAGCCTGCCATATAGTCACAACAATATGCCATACCCTGGCGATTCAAGCGACAAACTAATGAATGTGGTGGAGTTTGTAGAATATGTCAAGGCACAGAAAGTAGCCCATGACAATGGAGCTGACAATGATTTCAAAACAGAATTCGATCAAGACTGGTTCGACTGGTACAACGACAATCAGCCAGAAGGCCAGAAAATATCCGACCCTAAGACTCTAATCAACGGCAAGCCCGGGCCATGGTTCAGGGATAGAATATATGTCACCGTATATGTGGATGAGTTCTACTACGACAAAGACCCTATCACTGGAGAAGAGAGCAAGACTCTGTGGAAGAAGTTTGTAAACCAGCCCAACCGCATCATGCACATCCTCTGTGACAATGATAAGAGTCTTGATAAGGCAAGTTCATCCACAGGAAGTGTAGTTACTATCAGACAGAACTCCATACAGACTCCATACAACATTGACAACCAAGAACTTGAATCAGCCTGGGGATGTGAAACAACTGACGAGAACGCCGATAGTTATCTATGGTATTTCGAAGGAGAGAGCGGGCAAGGACTGGGTAACAATAGAGTCCCTAATGATGATCTAAAGAACACATCTTCAGACAACGGACTATACAATACAGCCAGGATATGGGGATGCGTAAAGTCTAATGGTACTTCTGGAGGATCATGGGAAGAAGTGAGATGGGACGAATACCTTGATTACGACCGGCCTAATGACTACAAATCAGAGAATAGCGCATATAACATTCTGTTCTTGAAAGAGGACAAGGCCTGCCTTAAATACAGCGCCATGATGCGCAACCGCGACAACAATGGGAACGGGATTATAGACCCCGACGAGATTCGCTGGTATACAGCATCTATCGGTCAGCTCGAGTCCCTGCTACTTGGAGAGCTTGGACTCTCTGAAGAAGCCAAATTGTATCCAAGAAAATACTCCTCCGTAGGGAAAGACGAGAAATACCCAGCTGGACATCCATACGAAGGTATTAGAAAGTGGAAATTTCATGTGGTGAGCAGCACTCGATTCAGCGACGGCTACCCAGCTACTCTATGGGCAGAAGAAGGTGCGTCTATCTCTGGATATAAACAGTGGGAATGTGCAACTTTCTCGGTCAAATGCATAAGGAATCTCGGGATCAAATCTACCGACGTAGATTCATTCCTCTACGACGATGCTGCACATAGGCCACAGGACCTAATCAAAGTCATAAAGCCAACAGGCACCATTGGCACAAATTCGGTGTATAAGTTTGACTGCAGCAGGGTCAACAGCAAATCAAAAAGATTCAAAACATCAATAGAACTTGAACCTTATGATGAAAACTCAGAAATGTCAAGACTCTATGATGGTTTTGAGACGGGAACGTTGATTGAAGCAGCAGCAAGGGTTGGAGTAGATAACTATGCACAACTTAGGACTATGCTACAACAAGGGAAGTCTCCATGCCCTGATGGATACAGGGTACCAAATATTCGAGAAGCAGTACTTCTTCATCTTTATGCAAAAGACTCAAAGAGCTGGTGGACTTCAAGCAGTTCCCCAAATGTAGAGAGCTGTAGAATATATACAAGCACCTACTACTCTATGGGTATATTCGGAAACAGTAAGAATGGATGGTCTGGTGGATCGACAGGCAGCGGAACACTTCGAGCATCGTGGAATATATCAAGCCCCGCTTTTGGTAGTCAAGGCAACATCAACCTCAACGGCTACAAGAGCCAGAATATCCGATGCGTCCGGGACTGGGATCCTGATACTGATTTATAGACTACCAAGAGCAGCATTAAAGCAGTCATCTATCTCAAGGACCAAATGATAATACGCATTATCTCCAAGTTTAGAGTAGCGACCTACGAGAGCGCGTAATTGCGTCATTATATACTTGCGATCTATGGCCCACTCCTTACTTGAAGGAGAGATTCCGTCTTTGCGTTTAGCGAACTCCAGGAACTTCGACTCTAACTCAGCTTGATCAAGATAGCGAGTCAGAGCATCAAAGTTGCCTATATTGGAAAGCTCCTCCTTATGGGAATCGAAATAAGCTGAAGCGAAGCGCATAGTCGTAGCCTTTTTATTGCAAGCTAAATAGAAACTACCAGCCCGAGTAGTGTCAATAGGAACGAAAACATCTGGTATAATACCTCCTTTCTCTATTTTCATACTATCCGCAACTACCATTTCCCCCTCATTATAACGTTTGAGGACCTCGTAATTGTAGTCTTCAGTATACGGCTTCTGAATACAGCGTCCCGATGGAGTATGAAACCTTGCCACAGTAATCCTCATTCCAGATCCATCGCTAAAGTAAAGAGGCTCTTGTACAAGGCCCTTGCCATAGGACCTGCGCCCCACTATGATAGCCCGATGATTGTCCTGCATGGCTCCAGCGAATATCTCACTTGAAGAAGCAGTATTCTCATCTATAAGCAAGGACAATCCCACACTCTGAAGTGGTCCGCGCCCGTCAGCCTTGAAATCTTCACGCTTGCGGTGACGCCCTTCTATATACACAATGAGAGAGTCTTTCGGAAGGAAAAGATTGGAAAGGATGAGCGCCTGATCAAGAAATCCGCCAGAGTTGTCCCTAAGATCCACTATCAAGTCTTTTAAGCCATTGTCTATCAATTCAGAAGTTGCAGAGATAAACTCATGCCCTGTAGTGCGGGAGAATTTGGAAAGCCTTATATAGCCTATGGAGTCCTTAACCATAAAGGAAGCATCCACAGAGTGTGTAGGAATCTTGCCGCGCGTGATCTCAAAAGGTATCAGTTCCTCATCGCGTTTCACAAGCACACTTACCTTGCTCCCGGCTTTTCCTTTCATCCTGCGGACCATGCTGTCTTGTGGGAACTTGACTCCGGCTATATTGGTAGAATCCACTTTGAGCAGTCTGTCTCCAGTCTTAAGTCCCACTTTTTCAGACGGACCGCCGGGAATCACCTCCAATACTATCGCTGTATCGTTGGGCACATTGAATTGTATTCCTATACCGTCAAAATTACCGGCAAGGTCCTCTTCATGTGCTTCAAGCGACTCAGGTACCATATATATAGAATGTGGGTCCAAAGCCTGAAGTGCAGCTTCGGCAACTACATCCGTTACCTTCCTATGGTCCACAGAATCCACATAATTGTCATCAATACTCTTCAGAATCAAGTTGATTTTCTGCCAGTCCCTGTCCCTTACGCGCATCTTGGCTGGTCTGGACCACAGTTGCACCACCAAAGTAAGCAGCACACCGATAGCTACACCAAGTGCTGCTGTCAACACAGAACTCTTTTTCATACGCTATACCTTTTCCACTATTATACCTGCACGTTTGAGAAGGTCCACACCATCTGTGAGGCGATACTCGTCCTTGTAGACTACTCTGGTGATGCCGGCCTGAATTATCAACTTAGCACATTCAATACATGGTGACGCCGTCACATAAAGCGTCGACCCCTCGGAACTATTGCCGGACTTGGCCACCTTGGATATGGCGTTTGCCTCCGCGTGAAGCACATACGGCTTGGTAACGCCATTCTCATCTTCACACACATTTTCAAACCCGGAAGGAGTCCCGTTATATCCATCAGAGATAATCATCCTATCCTTGACTATTAGGGCCCCCACTTGACGACGCTTACAATATGAGTTCTTAGCCCATATTTCAGCCATCTGCATATATTTGTCATCAAACTTATTCATGGTCTCTCTGGTACAGATACCTCTTTATGCTCTTCTTTGGAGTACGCTCGAAATCCTCCGGCATAAACTCTATCCTACGAATCTGTGCGTAATTAGGCAGAAGCCTGTTAATCTCCGGAAGTCCGGCCTCTATACGCTTTTCCAACTGTTCCCCTGACATCCCGTCCATCTCAGCCTGGTGATAGTCAGGATAAACAAGGGCTGTAAGGCCCACTTTATCCTCCACCACGAGAGAATCCACCACGTATGTGACATTGTTGATCACAGCCTCAAGTTCCTCTGGGTAAATATTCTGTCCAGAAGGCCCAAGAATCATACACTTGGACCGGCCTTTGAGATACAAGTATCCATCAGCATCCATCACACCTATATCACCAGTGCGGAACCATCCGTCTTCTGTAAAGACCTGCTTGGTCGCATCTGGATTCTTGAAATATCCAAGGAATACATTATCTCCTTTTACCTGAACTTCCCCAGCCTCATTAATTGGATCCGGCGAGTCAATTCTAACCTGACAGCCAGGAACCACTTTACCGCATGACCCATAACGCGTCTTCCACCATTTCTCATAAGTGATAATAGGCGCACACTCAGTCATTCCATATCCTACAGTGAACGGGAAGTGTAGACGACGCATAAACTGCTCTACCTCCGGATTGAACGCAGCACCTCCAAGAATCACCTCCTCAAAGCGTCCTCCAAAGGACTCTATCATGGCATTGCGTATCTTCTTAAGGATGAGCTGGTCCACAATAGGAATACGCATAAAGGCCTTGTTGCGATCCACGACCGGTTTAATCTGACTTTTATATACTTTCTCTATGATAAGGGGCACTGCAATTATTATATCCGGGTGTATCTCAGAAAAGGCTTTCATGATAACCTTAGGGCTTGGAGTACGAGTAAGAAAATGCACATGAGCACCAATCGTCATCTCGAAAAGGAATTCGAACATCATACCGTACATGTGCGCAGAAGGAAGCATAGCCACCACCTCTGATTCGCAAGTCATTTGAGGCTCAGCAACACTACTCGCGAAACTAATATTACACCATAGAGCCCTATATGGGATCATGACACCTTTGGAAAAGCCAGAAGTTCCAGAAGTATAGTTGATAAGTGCGAGTTCATCAGCCTTATCCTCATAATAATTGAGGTGCTCCGGCTTGAGGCCGTCTGGATATAGTTTCTTGAAAGTACTCTGGAGATTATCTCTAACCTCCACATCAGTACGACTTCTCGCATAAATAAACTTGAGGTTGTTCATCTGCACTATTACCTCAAGATCCGGCATTTCAGACTCAGAAAGCCCCTCCCAGATCACCTCATCCACGAAGAACACCTTGGCTTCAGAATGATTGACAAGATAATGGATGTTTTCTGGCTTAAACTCATGAAGGATAGGCACAGGAACAGCACCATACGTCATGGCAGCAAGAAAGCACACGCCCCAATTGGCCTGGTTGCGAGAGCATAATGCTACCTTGTCCCCACGTTTCAGTCCACATTGCTCAAAAGCGATGCGCAGGTACTCCACACGCTCCGCCACATCCTTATATTTGAGTGTTGTTCCTTGATAATTGGACAATGCATCACGATCCCAATTGTTCCGGATACTCCTCTCAAGAGTCTTATTTACTGATCTAAATTCCATATTTTCATACCTTTAACGTCCCATACCGCAGATTTACCGGCATAGTACAAAGAAAACCTAATATTCTTAGACGGCCATTTATCAAAGCCGTTATTTTCAAATTCGCTTGTATACCAAGCTTTGACAGATTCTTCATCACCTACTGCCATCCACCCATCACGCACCGCAGCACAAGAATCATCCGAAAGCGAAAACGCCGTCCCATAAAGAGCTCCAGCAAATCCCTGATACGGGTTAACGAAAGGTTCTGCTGGCGCGACTTTCTTACCTTCCCGCAGCAGCACCACACGATAAGAATCGAAATTCACAGTGGCAATCTCCCTAACATCAAGCTCTTTCTCCCATTTGATGGGTGACTTGCCAGTACTTCGGGCAAGTTCACGAATACGGCCCTGATACTTCACCATACGTACGTTGGCGTCCAGATATTTCTCATACCCTTGTCTAAATACATCTCCGGGAACTGTCAGAGTCAAAGCAAAAGAGGTAGTGGCCGGCAGCATTCTCCCAATACGGCTATCAGATCCAGGAAGTGAGCCAAGAAATCCAGCCATGTACAGATAGCCGCCTGGACAACTGAAATTTACTCTCACATCACCATCTCCATCTTTAGAGAAAAAAGTCCATTCAGCACTTCTATGCATCAGCGCACCTGCCTCCGATGTGCGGAACCTTCCACCAAGAAAAGACTTGTCAAGAAGACGCGCCGCTCCGGAATTGCGAAGAATCACCATCTGATCCGACGATGGCAGAGAATCCACTGCCTGCCGCAGACGCTCCATATCAAGAATAGACCTCCCTGCCCTAATATGCCTTTCACTGGCCTTTAACTGCGCGTCTGACGGACTTATCAGTAGCACCCCCATACCATCTGGAAGTGAAGGAGAGTCAGAAAGAAAAAGCGTCTTGAACCCTTTACGGGAAGCTGCCGAAATCACGGAATTGAAAGTAGAAGAAGTATCTGAACTGAACTGTGTCGGTACCGGAGCAATCGAAAGAACAGGAACAACCTTCCCGGCATAGCACTGGGAAAGAGCCATTCCGCAGCCACGCAACCTATTGATACCAAGGCTAAAGAAAGTACTCGTAGAGTCCATCACCATGTCGGAAAGACGACAATCAGATGCGTATCCGATACACAAGGCATCAGAAGGCACAGTGGCAAGCACGGTAAGAATGCGTTCCTTATCCGTCTGCTTGACCCCACCTTTTCCAGAAGTGCACGACAGTGGAATAAGGAATGTAAGAATGATTGTCAGGCAAAAAACTCTTCGCATAAGTCGCAAAGATAAGAAAAATGACATAGTTTTTTATGTTTTTCCACGGAAATAAGTAACTTTGCACTCTTATTAAGAGTATGCAAGACATTAGAAACATAGCGATTATCGCCCACGTCGACCATGGCAAGACCACCCTCGTGGACAGAATGATTTATCAGGCCAATCTTGTTCGCCAGCCTGAAAATCTTGGTCAACTGATACTTGACAACAATGACCTTGAGAGAGAGAGAGGTATAACCATCCTTGCGAAGAACGTATCAGTCATTTATAAAGGCGTCAAAATCAACATTATAGATACTCCGGGACATAGTGATTTCGGAGGCGAAGTCGAGCGTGTGCTCAACATGGCGGACGGCGTATTGCTTCTGGTGGACGCTTTCGAAGGTTGTATGCCACAGACCAGATTCGTGCTTCAAAAAGCTCTCCAGATGGGCAAGAAGCCGATTGTGGTTATCAACAAAGTTGACAAGCCAAACTGCCGGCCAGACGAAGTTCAGGAAGAAGTGTTCGACTTGATGTGTAACCTCAACGCCACAGATGATCAGCTTGACTTCACTACAGTATATGGTTCGGCAAAGCAGGGTTGGATGTCCCTCGACTGGAAACAGCCTTCTTCCGACATCACTCCCCTTCTGGATACTATCCTGGAAGTGATTCCAGCGCCTAAAGTAGTGGAAGGAACACCTCAGCTCCTTATTTCGTCTCTCGAATATTCTCCTTATGTAGGACGTATTGCGGTAGGCAAGATTACCAGGGGTTCGCTCAAGACTGGTCAGAACGTCAGTCTCTGCAAGCGCTATGACGTGGTCCAGAAGCAGAAAATCAAGCAGTTGATGGTATTTGAAGGTTTAGGGAAGACCAACGTGGATGAGGTCCACTGCGGAGACATTTGCGCAGTAGTCGGACTTGACGGATTCGAAATCGGAGACACCATCGCGGACTTCGAGAATCCTGAAGCACTTGAGCCTATTGCCATTGACGAGCCTACGATGAGCATGCTCTTCACCATCAACAATTCGCCATTCTTCGGAAAGGACGGAAAGTTTGTGACTTCAAGGCACATCAAGGAGCGTCTTGAGAAAGAACTTGAGAAGAACCTTGCACTTCGAGTAAAGCCGGGCCTGACCGCTGATTCATTCGTGGTATACGGACGTGGTGTGCTCCATCTTTCTGTGCTTATCGAGACCATGCGCAGGGAAGGCTTCGAACTTCAGGTCGGACAGCCGAAAGTCTTGGATAAGACCATAGGGGGTCAGAGGTGCGAGCCTATCGAAGAGCTTTCTATCGAAGTTCCAGAAGAGTTCGTAGGAGCAGCTATAGAGATATCTACTCGTCGCAAGGGAGCTCTTATCCACATGGAGCCACGCGGAGACCGTACTCTGCTGGAGTTTGAGATTCCTACACGAGGCCTCATGGGTCTTCGTTCCAACCTTCTAACCGCCAGCCAGGGCGAGGCCATCGTAGCACATAGATTCAAAGAGTACCAGCCTTTCAAGGGTGATATAGAGAGAAGAAGCAACGGATCTCTTGTTTCTCTGGAGACAGGACAAGCCATCGCCTACTCCATGAACAAACTCTTAGACAGGGGACGGTTCTTCGTAGATCCAGGCGAGGAGATATATGCAGGCCAGGTAGTCGGAGAGCATACAAGAGAGAGAGACCTCAACATCAATATCTGCAAGACCAAGAAGCTCACTAACGTACGTGCTGCCGGCTCAGACGAGAAGATTGTTCTTCCTCCGGCCATAAAGTTCTCACTCGAGGAAGCGCTCGAATACATTCAGGAAGACGAACTTGTGGAGGTTACACCTCATCACATGCGTATCCGCAAGATTCTGCTTGACCCGCTTGCAAGAAAGAGAAACAGCGACAACGAGGACTAGTACCATAAGCTCGAAATGATTGTTTCCGAAATATTGACAATAGTAAAAATTATTTGTAACTTTGCAGCCCTTTGTAGTTAAACTTGTTGGATTGGCCAAAGGTTCTAGCCAGATTGCTTGGACCGTAGGCCGCGAGTTCTTTGAAGAGTTCGGAAACACCGACATTCTGGATGCAGACTTGACCGTAAGGGCCTCGTTGAGCAACCACGGGCTTACCATAGACGTGAGCTGCGATATTGATGGCACAGTAACGGTGGCTTGTGATAGGTGTCTCGAAGACCTGGTCATCCCGGTGGAGACCTCATTCGAAGAGACATACACTCCAGAAAGCGATGAACTGGATATGGGTCAAGAGGTATACGACTATGTATGTATATCCATTCCTATTCAGAGAGTCCATCCGGACGGAGAATGCAATAGCGAGACTACCAAGTACTTAAGTAAATAAATATTAAAATAATAGTAAAATGGCACATCCGAAACACAAACATTCAAAGCAGCGCAGGGACAAGCGTCGTACACACGATTTCGCTCCAGTTCCTACTCTGGCTACATGCCCTAACTGCGGAGCTACCGTGATGTATCATCGCGTATGCCCTGAGTGTGGCTATTACAGAGGACGTCAGATCATCGTCAAGAACGCTGAGTAAGACTCTTTTCCCCTAACGAATCATCATGATCCTCGGGGTTTGATGGTCTCTTAGTTCAACGGATAGAACGAAGGTTTCCTAAACCTTAAATACAGGTTCGATTCCTGTAGAGACTACAAGAAACTGACCAAATTAGTTGGCCAGTTTCTTTTTTATAGTTAGACGAGACGAGGAGGCTCACCAAACAGAAACTATATGAATACAGAAATAAGAGAAAGGAAAATACGAAACGTAACCCTTTGGGGCGCACTCGTTAATCTCATACTCACTGGACTCAAGCTGCTCGCCGGTCTATTCGGTCATAGTGCAGCCATGGTCGCAGACGGACTTCATTCGCTTTCAGATCTGTTGAGTGATGCAGTCGTGCTCATCTTCACTCATATCTCATCTAAAGGTAAGGATAGGGACCACTCTTTCGGACATGGCAAGTTCGAAACTTTCGCCACTCTTATAGTAAGCGTCATGCTCGTCATAGTAGGAGCTGGACTTATGAAGCAAGGAGTGACATCCATAATATGCATTCTTCGAGGCGAAACGATACCGAGTCCAGGATATATAGCCTTGGTGGCTGCGGCAGTATCCATCCTTGCGAAGGAAATTCTTTTCAGAGTCACCTCAAAAGTAGGCCGCACTCTAAATAGCCCCATAGTCATAGCCAATGCATGGCACCACAGGAGCGACGCCATGTCGTCCATAGGTTCTCTTGTGGGAATAGGTGGGGCTCTGCTACTTGGAAACAAATGGACCATACTTGACCCGTTGGCATCATGTTTTATAAGCATTGCTATCATAGTGGTAGCTACCAAAATGGGGCTCCCGAGTATATCAGAACTCCTTGAAGCATCGCTCCCGGAAGACATCGAAGATGATATTAGAAGCATAGCCTCTGCCGTTCCGGGAGTCAGGAACATACACGAACTAAAGACTAGACGTAACGGAATGTCGTACATAATTGACGCCCATATACTTGTCGACCCTACGATATCGGTAGTAGCATCGCACGACATTGCTACCAGTGTAGAAAATGCTCTCACGCAGAAGTTCGGAATGGAAACTCAGATCAATATCCACGTAGAGCCTGACACAAAGTAGTCATCCAAGACAAACACTTTAAGAACGGACTGGACCGCAGTTTCGTAGATTAACTGCAGTTCTAAAAATCAGACGCAGTTTCGTAGAGCAGAAGAGGTCGGCTCAAAAGTAACTTGCGCCGCGCTGCTGTTTCTCCTGCATCGGATGCTGCTATTGTGACGCGCTGCGGTACGTCAGAAGGCCTTTTTTAGTACCGAATATGTCGGCGGTATTGCGGAACGACGATGTCCTTTCGTCACCGTCAGCCTCCTCCTCAACGTCTATCCGGGAGAGGCTCGTTCACACCGGAGTCTGAGTGGTAGCGGAGTCGAACCGGAGTAGAGTTGTAATATGCAATATGGGTCTC
>DKDJ01000002.1 GCA_002451795.1 Bacteroidales bacterium UBA6851
CTTCCTTGCGGAGACACTCAAGTTGCATGATGTACCAGCTTATGCGACAGCTGTAGGTAATCCTGCAAGAATAATAATTTTAAACAAAAATGTATGACTTCTAAAATTTCAGTTATAATACCTGTGTATAACGCAGAGAGTTATGTTGGGCGTTGTATTGAGAGCGTACAGGCTCAGACATACAATGTCTGGCAGATGATTCTTGTTGATGACGGATCAAAGGACAAAAGTCTAGAAATCTGCCAGAAGTATGCAGGTATAGACAATCGTATTCATGTGATACATCAAGAGAACCAAGGGCCAGGCATAGCACGCAATACAGGTATTGCAGCTGCTAAAGGTGATTACGTTGTGTTCATAGATTCTGACGACTATATAGAAAAAGACTATTTTGAAATTTTGGCAAAACACGATGAGGATGAGGTGTTTATCAATGTTCAGAATGTAGATGAGCAAGGAAATGTATTACAAAAGGACTTTATGCCAAGCGATAGGACTTTATCCAAAGATACAATTCTGCGTCGCCAAATGACAGGCAGAATTAATTGGGGGGGGTAAGAAAGGCTCTTAAAATCAATGTAATACGAGATAATAATGTAAAATATACAAATCACAAAATCGGCGAGGAAGCATTATATAGTTTCCAAGTGTTATGGTATGCAAAGTCTGTAGCATTCATTGATAAACCTCTTTATAATTATGTACAAAGAGAGGATAGCCAGTCACACTTAAAAGTGGATGACCCTTGGGGAGGAGTGGCTGTGGCAATGAAAAATAAAATCACAGAAATGGGGCTTTATTCCCAATTTGCAAATACCATCAACGCTTTCTTCTTAACAGCATCTGCTGTTTCAGCCAATAGTATTGCCAAAAATCATTCATACTCTACATATCTTACGAAGGTGAAGAAATGTAGGAGGTGTTTGTGTGATGTGATTGACAAGAACTATCCAATAGATAAAACCAACATGAGCATGAAAGCCCGAATCGTAGGGTGGTTGCTAAGGTATGGTTGTTATCGCTCTATTTGGATATTGGCTAAACTAAAGGAGATGCGAGGATAACTATATTCAGCCATGCTTCCGACCATATTGTTAAAATCAAAATTGGAAGTATGGCAAAATACTCTATCATAACACCTCAGTTCAACTCATTTGACTTGATGGACAAATATTTTGATTCCTTGTTGAATCAGACGCTAAAGAATTTTGAAGTAATTATTGTTGACGACTGTTCATCAGATGAATCATGGGAGAAGTTACAGGCGTATGTGAAGAAAAGTCCATTGCAGATAACGCTTTTGCAGTCAAAACAGAATGGTGGTCCCGGCAATGCCCGCAACATCGGCATAGAAGTTGCGAAAGGAGAGTGGATAACATTTGTAGACAATGACGACTGGGTGGCAACAGACTTTCTTGAAAAGGTGGATGCTGTAATAGAGAAAGAAAAGGTAAACTGTGTCATCTACGATTATTATGCTTGGTTGGACGGAAAAACAAGCATTTCAAGATCCATGTATATCAATAAGGGAGGCCGAAAAACAGTCTCCGAATGTATGATTTCGGTACGAAATCATACATTCGGAAAGTTCTACAAACTTTCCGATTGTAGGGATGTACGTTTCCCGAATGTCCGCAGGTGTGAGGATGTGGCGTATGTTTGTCAAGCTATCGCAGCTTGTGGCAATGCGTATTATCTGAATGAACCGCTTTACTATTATCGCCAAAGGCCGACATCTCTTTCAAATAATGCAAAGTTGGATCATAGCGATATGCTCAATGCCTTTGCTATTTTAGAAGAAAAATTTGGTGCAAAGTATCCGCTTGAGATGAAGAACAAATCGGTTACGGATATTCTTTATGGTGCTTTATTGATGATGTGCAAATCAGGGAAAGACAATGCGTCCATTCTTCAATACATAAAGGAGTATGAGAAGAAATATCCTGAATGGTGGAAATGTGACATCATAAAATATTTGGGTAAGCCTAAAATGATGTTCTTGAAATTTGCTCAATGGCATTTTGTGCCAGGAGTAAAGCTGATTGCCTATCTACATTCACAAATGATTAAGAAGGGTGCATAAAGATTAACCACCAATAAAAGAACAGCAAATGAGTTTAGAACAGAAAATAAACTACCAGTTGAACAAAGTTCCTGGAGTAAAGAAATATATAAAGCGAGCCTATCAGTTAGGTTGCTATGCAGTGAGTAAGAAAATAAAGTCGGAGGGGAATATCGTGCGTGTGTCACCTGATGACCCTGAATATGAATATTTCTTTGGCTATTATGACAAATCACCTTGGGACGCAACCATGCGATACATGATTTGCATGAAAGCAGAAGACACATGGAGTGAGCCAGACCCTTTGGGAACAGCAGATATATTGTTGATTGATACAAAGAATGATAATAAAATAAAGAAGATAGCCACAACTCACACGTGGAATGTCCAACAGGGGTGTATGGCACAATGGTTAGGACCTGACTTCAGGACGCACATATTGTATAATGATATGCGTAATGGCAAATATTGCTCCGTAATTCTCAACATAGAGACAATGGAAGAACGAGTATTGCCTATGCCTTGTTATACTGTATCGGCTGATGGAAAAACAGCATTGAGCCTTGACTTCTCCCGTCTACATTCCTTACGCCTTGGTTATGGGTATGCAGAATTGCCAGAAACGACAAAAGGCATGGCTCTTCCTGATAGCACAGCCGTATGGAAAATGAATATTGAAAAAGGTGAAGTGAAAGAACTTTTGAAATACACAGATTTCGCAAAGTTCCAGCCACGTCATGAAATGCAGGAGCATGGAAGTGTGCATAAGGTGAACCATTTGATGCTATCCCCTAATGGCAAACGCTTTATGGTGTTGTATCGTTGGTTTTGCGGTCAGCGAAAATACACACGTCTGATAACTTGTAATGTAGACGGAACAGATATGTATGTTCTCTCAGACGATGATATGGTAAGCCATTGCTATTGGAAGAACGACAATGAAATTATAGCCTTTGAACGAAAGAAAGAATTTGGTCCAGGCTATTATCTGATGAAAGACAAAACACAGGAGTGGACACATATATGGCCGCAGTTGAGTAATGACGGTCATCCGAGTTATTGTTCTACCGACAATCACTTAGTGGTGTTTGACACTTATCCAAGTCGTTCACGTATTCAAGAAGTAAAACTCGGTATTGATACAGACGCTACAGGCGAGAGTGTGAGAACAATTGCCAAGGTTTTCTCTCCTTTTAAATATGATAATGATACCCGATGTGACCTACATCCTCGTTGGAGGCAGGATGGCAAAGCCGTTTGCTTTGACAGTGTGTATGAAGGACACAGAGGATTGTATATAGTAAAAATAGATTAGAATGAACAAGATTGCTGTAATTTTACCCGTATACAAGAACGATAGAGTTCCGTATATAAAACTGTCGTTTGACAGTATTCTGAATCAAACATACAAAGACATCCACTTGTATATTGGTGTGGATGGGCCAGTAGGTGAAGATTTGGAAGAGTGCTTGAAACAATACGAGCAGGATGAGCGTGTAAGCGTGGAATGGTTTAAGGAAAATCGTGGGCTTGCTATCGTGTTGAACGACTTGCTTGATATTTGTTTCAAGGAAGGTTATGAGTACGTAGCCCGAATGGATGCCGATGACATCTCGAAACATGAGCGTATAGAAAAACAAATGGCTTATTTGCTGCAACATCCAGAAATTGATGTTGTTGGTGGAGCGATAGAAGAGATAGACGAGAACAGCGAGAGTAGAGGAAAAACTATAGTCTATCCCGAAACTCCAGAAGGGTGTTATAAGTTCTTTGCCAAGCGCAATCCCCATGCTCATCCAGCTGTAATGTTCAGAAAGAGTTTCTTTGATAAGGCCGGATGCAAGTACCGCCCAGAATACCGACAGAATCAAGACACGATGCTTTGGCTAGATGGGATGAAGGCAGGAACAAAACACGCCAACTTGCAGGAAGTGGTATTGCGCTTCCGTTTTACCAATTCATTGTTTAAGAAACGCCGTAATGGGTGGGTATTCGCCAAAAAACAGTTGCATGACAGAAAAATCATAAATAAGGCACTTGGATATGGATTGGGTGCAACGGTGTTTGGCTACATGATGTTCTGTATGCTTGTAAGTCCTGCATGGGTCAAGAAAATCGCATATAAGGTATTCAGATAAAGATGCTCGAATTTGAATTTATACAGATTGCTTTTGGTTGTAAGTACAGATTTTCATCTAACCCATCAGTGGAAGACTGGACACGCCTCTTGCATTTTGCCCAAAAGCAATCGTTAGTCGGATTCCTTTTCTGAGGCATAGAAAAAATCCCCAAAGAGCAATTGCCACCAAGAGAAATGTTGCTGAGATGGTTTGCCTTGGCAGAGAGAACAAAGCAAGCCAATGCAAAACTGAATGCACGTTGTAAGGATTTGGATGCAATCTTAAAGGAAGGTGGTTTTAGAGAATGTGTTCTTAAAGGGCAAGGAGTCGCTTTGCTCTATTCCAAACCTGAATACCGACAATGTGGAGATATTGATATGTGGTTAGGAACATCAGATGGAAACAAAGTTTCCATAAACTCTATTGTAGCGTATGCCAAACAAAGAGGAGTAACTGTTTCGCATATTGATGTTAAGCATTCAGACATGCAATTCTTTGATGATGCGCAAGTAGAAATTCATTTCAAACCAAGCTACTCGTATAATTTCATTTATGACAGACGACTTGACAAGTGGTTTAAGTCCGTATCGAAAGAGCAATTTGAAAATTTTGATACGGCAGTAGGCTTTGCTTACCCTACTATCAGCTTTAATCTTGTTTACTCATTGTTGCATATTTATCGTCACCTATTTTCTGAGGGGATAGGGTTAAGGCAGATGCTGGATTACCATTATATATTGATGAACAGCACTACAGAAGAACGCAAACAAGCATATAAGACAATGTGCGGTTTCGGAATGAAAAACTTTGCTGGTGCAGTGATGTATGTTTTGCAAGAAGTCTTCGGGCTATATAATGATTATTTTCTTTGTAATCCATCAGAGAAATCTGGTAAGTTCATATTGAATGAGATTCTGACAGCAGGGAATTTCGGGCAATATGATAATCGCACTAAGAAGATAGACAAAGAAAAAAGATTTGCGAGAGGTTTGGTGTAATTGGCAAGAAACCTTCGCTTTGCAAAGTATTATCCACAAGAGGTTTTGGCTTCACCGATATGGAAATGTTGGCATTATGGATGGAGAAAGAAGCATGGGTATTTGTAAATTTATACTCATTGATGATGCAGAAGAATTCCAAATAGGTTCAATAGACAACTCAGAAACACGTTCTTTATGCTGTGAAATACTTGAAGGAGGCGAAAGAGCATTTAGAAAGAGACAGGCTATATATCATATTTAGGTGTCAAAAAAACATACAACATTCTCTTAAAAAAATATGTTTTTGCATTACTTATACCGAGAATTAAGCATTAAAGATTTTAATTTTATGATATTCAAAAGACTCTTTGACATTATAGCGTCCCTATGCGGACTGCTCTTGATTTGGTGGACATTCCCAATAGTAGCGTTTTTAATCCATAAGAAAATGCCGGGCGGACCTGCGTTCTTCTGTCAGAAGCGTGTGGGCAAGGACGGCAAGTTGTTCACTTGCCATAAGTTCCGCTCTATGACGGTGAAACATAGTGGTTCATCGGTGAGTGTGGCTGGTGACAGTCGTATCACTCCGTTCGGGGCAAAGCTGCGCCATTACAAGATTGATGAGTTACCTGAACTGTGGGATGTATTGATTGGTAATATGAGCTTTGTGGGTCCGCGTCCTGATGTGCCGGGATATGCAGACAAACTGCAAGGCGATGACCGGGATGTATTGAAATTGCGTCCAGGTATTACGGGGCCTGCCACATTGAAGTATCGGCTGGAGGACGAAATGATTTCAGAGTATGTGGCAAAGAAACAAGCGGAAGGAGATACACGTCCAATGCAAGAGATCGCTATTGAATATAACGACAATGTAATCTATCCTGACAAAGTTCGCTTGAACTGCTATTACTATCGTCACTATTCATTTTGGAAAGACATTGAAATGATATTTGCGACAGTATTGGGGTTCAAAGTGAAGTTCGCAGGAGAGAAAGTGTAGATCTTATTGTTGAATGTTATGTGGAAGGACTCAGAAACAAAGTCAGACTATCTTAATTTCGACTATCTCATAGATGCTGTAGAGAGCATTGCAATGGATTCAAAACTTACCCCATCGACAATAGGAGTTTATGGAGATTGGGGAAGTGGAAAGTCTAGCCTAATGCAAATGGTGGAAGAAAAGATAAAGTCAGAACATAATGATAACACCTGCTGTATTAGGTTCAACGGATGGTTATTCGAAGGGTATGAAGATGCAAAGACCGCATTTTGTGGTTCGATTCTTGATGCTCTACGAGCAAATGAAACGATGCCCTCCAAAGTGAAAACGAGGATAACCAATCTTTTGAAGAAAGTTGACGGAAAGAAAATTCTCATGAAAGGCGGCTCCGTTGCTCTGGATGTCCTTTTAAGTGGAGGCGTTGGCTCTATTGCATACCTTACTGTTGACACAATCGCAAATGCTCTTAAAGGCAAATTGTCCGATGCCACGGCTTCTGATGTTAAAGACACATTAAAAGGAATATTGGCTGAGAAAAAATCATCTACATCCAACCGTAATGACATTAAGCACTTTCAAGAAGAATTTAAGAAGATACTTAAAGAGTCAAAGATAGAACACTTGGTGATATTTGTTGACGAGTTAGACCGTTGTACTCCAGATACGGTCTTGGATGTCTTTGCTGCAATGAGGTTGTTCTTGTTTGTAGAAAAGACCTCCTTTATTATAGGAGCAGACAGCCGTCTGATAGACTATGCCATAAAATCCCGTTACCAGAACATAGCCGGCAATGAACTTGACATCAGCAAAGAGTATTTGGAGAAACTGATACAATATCCCGTAACGATTCCAAAACTTGACGAGTTGGAATTGGAACGCTATCTTACCTGCTTATTGCTTGAAACCAAAATCAACAATATAGCAGAATGTATTAAAGGAGGAAGTATTTATGATTCTATCAATCAAGAAGAATTGGTGAAAAACCATGAAGGTGAAAAAGAAGAAATTAAAGAAGCCATTGCCTTGTCACGTATAATATCTCCTGTTCTTGCAGCTAAACTGAATGGAAATCCACGACAATGCAAGAGATTCCTCAATACTTTATTCATGAGAGTTAATATGGCAGATACAAGAGGAGTAAAATTGGACAAGAAAATTCTGTCAAAACTCATGCTTTTGGAATATTTCAAGGAACCGATGTATGCAGAAGTTGTAAACCCGAACAACAGGAAAGACTTGGAAGAATTGGAAACAAAGAAGACTATAACAAGCAGAAATGTTTTTAATAAATGGAAAGATGACGAATGGGTAAAAGACTGGTTGGCAATGGATGTACCATTGAATGAGAAAGATTTGAGACCATATTATTACTTTTCACGCAGTACACAAAGAGTCAACCAAGCCATCAATAACCTGTTAAGCCCCAATGCACAACAAAGTCTGAAGTCATTCTTGGCAAAGTCAGACTCTGAAAGAGAAAAAGCAGTGAAACTGTTTGGAACATTAAGCGAATCGGAATGTGCATTGGTTACAGATGCTATATATGAGGAGATGCTAAAGACAGAGGAAATAGACATGGAGATTTTCAAATCATTTATGGCAGTTCTATCATGTAAATCCATGCTTGACCAAGCAGCAAAGCAGATAAAGAAAATACCAGCATCTAAAATTGAAGCAGAAATGTTACCTCTTATCAACGATTTGAAATCCAAATTATCAACCACACAAGACAAAGAGGAAATAGAAGATTATATAAGTAAGAACACCAATTTGTCTAATGCTGCGAAAATAACAGAAGCACTTATGAGATAAAGGTATGGGTACATCAAGCATATACAAAGGGCCTAAGAAAACGATATTGTTGCCAGATGATTATTCTGATGACAACAATCCAAATGACGTTTCCGAATCTCCAGCAGATGAGAAATCCAATGAACAGCCACAAGAAAAACCTTCCGTGACATGGCAATCCGCCAAAAGCGGAGTTACCAAATCTGTAGGAAGTGATACACGTGCTATGAGAAATGCCATGTCTTCCTATACAAAAGCATTGGGAGGACATAGAAATGCAGCAAAGCAATCTGTTCAGGCAAGAAAGACTACAGCAAACATTATTTCGTTCTTTTCTGGTTCTCCATCAGAGATAAAACATCGCTTAGAATCAGAAGGAATCTCTTTTGAAGGGAAGACAGCAAAAGATATATTCTTCGAGATACGAGATTTGCTTGCTCCTATACCGAACACATTAGAAGACAGTTATGTTAACAAGGCTGTAACGGACACTATATCAGAACTTATGAAGGACTCAAACTTGGAAGCAGAACAAATTGATAATCTGTTAAACCAAGCACTTTTGGAAAAACTTGTTTGTGGAACGGTAAAGAACTATATCTATCAGAAATTCATCAGTCAAGCAACAGCAGGTATTCTCAAAAAAGACAACAGCATTACTGATATTCATCGATTTGAAAAGAAAGCCAAGTTATGGATAGAAGGTATCGTGACAAGTGTTATACCCAAAATGTTGCATAGTGGAGTCAATCCACGCGATATAGACAATAAGGTAAAAGCAATCTACGAAGGATGTTATAAAATTATGGAGAATTTCAAATGATGAATACATTTGTATGTAAGCTTTTTAATTCAGACTCCTTTCATATAGATGGAGCAGAGGTCGTAAATCTGAATGACAACAAACAGTACAATTACACGTTTTGGAAATTGTCGAAGCAATTGTATAGTATACCATACGTATTTACGAAGGAAGCATTAGACCTATTCTATCTTTCACTCATGGTGTTTTATGCAGATAGAGTCGTACTTAGAAGTTCACAACCAGATGGATGGACGAGACACATAGAAGTTTATATGCCTGTGGCAAATGTTGGTAAATGGAATGCAAATTCAGATTTACTGAAACAGATGCTTGATTTTTTGACAGGTGATGATTGGACGTTCCATTTCAGAGACAGAGTTTGTATAACCGATGACGAGGACAAATACAAGAAAGGAAAATATCATTTCAGACGTTCCACTCGAAAGATAGATACCGATGTCTTTTGTATGTTGTCAGGAGGTCTTGACTCCTTTATTGGAGCAATAGACCTGTTGTCTTGCAATGTAAAGCCGATATTTGTAGGTAATTATAATGGAGGCAAGGGTGTCAGCGTTTATCAAAATAGAGTTATTGATGCCCTGCAAAAACATTTCAGAATCCCGTCAGAACGTTTCTATCAATTTTATGCAGCCCCCAAAAGCGGAAAAGAAGACACCACGAGGTCGCGTTCTTTATTGTTTTTCTCACACGCCATAATATTGGCTTCAGGTATGAAAAAGCCTGTGAAGTTGTATATTCCCGAAAACGGAGTTATCTCTATGAATATTCCTTTGACCGAACATCGAATGGGAAGTCTAAGCACTCGTACAACCCACCCGTATTTCATGGGAATGTTGCAAGATTTATTGAACGCATTGGAATTGAAAATCACAATTGTCAATCCATACCAATTCAAGACAAAGGGTGAAATGATGTTGGAGTGTATTGATTTTGACTTCTTGAAAAATAACTATCCGTTAACCATGTCGTGTTCGCATCCAGACTTGGGACGTTGGAAAAAAGAAACTGAATCAAGTCATTGTGGCGTATGCTTACCATGTACTATAAGGCGAGCTGCTATAATGAAAGCAGGTTTGAAAGACGAATCGTTTTATCGTGACCCAGAATATAGGGATATTGAAGCGGAAACTAATTTGCGCTCTTACAAATTGGGATTGGCTCGGAAGAAAACTCCTATTTGGGCAATTCAAGAATCAGGACCGATAACACATCATCGACAGGATTTTTCAGATTTGTATCAAAGAGGCTTGGCTGAATTAAAAGAATTTATTGATACACTATGACGAAACAACTGTATGATACACATTTCCATTTAGATTTGCAAAAAGACAAGCCTAAAGCTATAGAAACCATTACAAAAAATGGCATATACACCATAGCAATGACTAATCTCCCCGATTTGTATCAGAAAGAGGTTTCGTTATATGGACAAAAATATATACGCATAGCATTAGGGTTTCACCCTGAACTAATACATGAATATCCTAATAAAATCCCTGTAATGTGGAAGCATTTAGCAGAGGCGAGATACATAGGAGAAGTTGGATTGGATTTTACGGATAAGTCACATGCAAAAGAACAGATTGCGTTCTTTTCAGAGTTGATAGCAAGATGTAAGAATGACACCAACAAGATAATTTCAATTCATTCGAGAGGTGCTGAGACGGAAGTAGTAGACATCATTGGAACAGATTTCAAATTTACCCCAATACTTCATTGGTACTCTGGCACAATCGAAAATTTGAAAAAGGCCTGTAACAGAGGCTATTATTTCTCTGTAAACTCATCAATGATAAGAACGAAGAAATTCGCAAAAATGATGGAGTGTATCCCGAATGATAAGTTATTATTGGAAACAGATAGTCCTTTTACATCAACAAGAATTTCTCATTTGGATAGTTTGAAAACGGTAAATGAACTCTTGAATTCCTATAACATTAATTGTTGGGAGAACTTTCTGAAACTAATAGGTGCGTAGTAACAATAATTATGGATATATCACAGAACAACATATATATAAATTGTAATGTTGGAGCCAATACAATTACAGATTATCAAGGGGAAATAGAAAAGATAAAAGCAATTAAAGACTCTGGCGATATTCCAGATATGATGATGGATTTGAGTCTTGTCAAGCAGGATGTTCCTTTGTATAGAATTGTGCAAGATACATTAAATATTTATGTGGGTACTGTACTATCATATATTCCATTCACTAAACAAGACGGTCTGCAATGGCAAATGTGTAAGGAATATCTAATTCAGTTGGGTAAAGATGGCGTTTCTTTTGTAACAATTCATTTTACTGCAAATCTTGGTTTACTTGAATTAGCCCAAAACAGAAATATGCCGATGACAAGCAGAGGTGGTGGTATATGTCTTTATGACATGCAACTTAATAGGCGTAAGAAGAATCTATTTCTAGAGCATATTGACGAGATAGTTGATATAGCATTGCAATATGATATAACTATCAGTTTGGGAATAACATTTCGTCCTGGAAACATATTCGATGCTTGTGATGAAGTTCATATAGCAGAAACAAAGCAACAGTTAGCTATTTTCAAGTATTTGAAAGGCAAGGGTGTCAAAATTATTGTTGAAAATATTGGACACATACCTATAGACAAGCTGGAGCAACATGCCAAACTATTAGGAAAGTTTGATGCCCCAATAATGCCTTTAGGACCTATACCAACAGACACCTCTATAGGTCAAGATCATATAAGTTCTGCTATAGGAGCCTCTTTTATGGCGTATTGGGGTGTAGCTAATATATTGAATTGCGTGACGAGAAATGAACATTTGACAGCAACTATCGACAAAGACGTGATGATAGAGGCGATAAAAACAATGAAGATTGTAAGACAGACCATTCTGTTGGCGCAACATAATAGCGGTGCTATTGCTTTAGAGCAACGAGTAGACAAGCAAAAAGAAATGAGACACTCATGTATGATATCAGATGAACATTGCAATAGATGTATGTCTGTTTGTCCATTAAGAATACTATGATAGAAATAGGACGATTTGGAGATTTCAATGATTCAAGGAAACAAGAGTCTGTAGCATTCCCTTATGCAAATGATATGGATGCTGATACAGTTAAACTGTATGAGAAAACATTTTCATCCACTTATCCCAAAATATACAAACTGCTAACGGAAACTACAGCTTTCTATGAACAGCATTTCGGTGAAATGATTGCCAAGGTAGCGCGTGAGAAAAGACGGATGGAATTTGAAACACCCAACAGGGTTCGATTAACCAACGAATATGAGTTAGAAAATACTGAAGCACTTAAAAATGGGGAGTATTATTTGTTTAATACACGTGATCGTTTGAGTTGGTTGACAATATTCACTGATGAAAAACAGGTTGCCGTTGTTGCTCGCAAACGAGTAATGGAATTATTACGGAATTGCCTGAAAACTGAACTAGAAAGATTGGCATCACAAATAAAGAAGTCGCAAGAAGATTTGGTTGAATATCTTTATGAAATGTCTGATGGAAAACCATGTTTTATCTCGTGTAATAGTAATGTAAAATCTATAAGACTTAGCTACTATGATTCTGTGTTAAGCGACAAAAACAAGGCGACAAATAAAGGAAACAAATGCCTTCAACCAATATTGGAAAAAAGTATAACGTATATGTACAGACCATTGGCACCGATATCCAACTGTTGGTTTTACGTAAAATCTCCGAAAGATTTTAATATCTCTATTGTAGATGATAGTAAAAGAGCTAATATAGAGAGGCAATCAAGTCAAGACTTTGAAGTGCAATCAATGGTGATAAAAGGCTCTAAAGAGAGACAAATAGTAAGATTTGATATATATGTTAAAGTCCCTGTTGGCCTGAAATGGTGGTATGTCTCTATCTATTGGGTATCAATAATAGCAATAGTGTTTGCCTTATTCCTAATTGCTATGCATTTGTGGGTAGATGCCAGCAATGATTCTTGGTGGAATGTCATGATAAAAAATGCAGGAAAAGGATGGTATGCTATCGTTGCCGCCTTGATAACAACCCGTGGTTGGATGATGCATGAATCTCATGCTTTCAATTTCTTATCAAAGAGTTATACGATATTTGTCATCTTGCTTTTGGTTGAAGCATTCGTAATGGCAGGATTAAACTTTAGTAAATGAATTTTAATTTGAATAAATAAAATAAACTATGTCAGAAGAAAGGAAAACAATTTATCTCTGCCTTGCCCATATGAGTGAGGCTGGTTTGGAACAGAAATATGTAAAAGAGGCATTTGATACCAACTGGGTAGTGCCTATGGGACCGAATGTAAATGCATTCGAGAAAGACTTGGAGACTTTTGCAAACAGCAAGAGTGATGGAACGGAACCACTTGACCGCAAGGTGGTGTGCTTGTCAGCTGGTACAGCGGCAGTACACTTGGCTTTGATAGGCTGTGGTGTAAAGGCTGGTGATGAAGTATTGGTGCAGAGTTTCACATTCTGTGCTTCTTCTCATCCTATCACTTATCTCGGAGCAAAACCTGTGTTCGTAGGTTCTGAGGGTGAAACATGGAACATGGATCCAGTGTTGTTGGAGAAGGCTATACTTGACCGCAAGGAGAAGACAGGTAAGCTGCCTAAGGCTATAGTACCTGTAGCTCTGTATGGTATGCCTTACCGTATCGACGAGATTATGGCTATTGCTGATAAGTATGGTATACCTGTTGTGGAGGATGCTGCGGAAGGTATGGGATCACGCTTCAATGGTCAGGTACTTGGCACATTCGGCAAGTATGGTGTATTGTCATTTAATGGTAATAAGATGATTACGACGTCGGGCGGTGGCGCATTGATTTGCCGTGATGCAGAAGATGCAAATAATATTATGTGGTATGCTACACAAGCTCGCGACGCTTATCCTTATTATCAACATACAGCCATTGGCTACAACTACCGTATGAGCAATGTGTGTGCAGGTATCGGTCGTGGACAGATGACAGTGCTTAACGACCACATCGCCCACCACAAGCACGTACAGGCTCTATATGAGGAGCTGCTGAAAGATGTACCAGGCGTGCATATGCATAAGCAGCCTGCTGACCAGCGCTTCGATGCAAACTTTTGGCTTTGCGCTGCGACACTTGACAAGGATGTGAAGATACAAGGTCAAGAAAATGCCTATAAGGAAGTTATCAAAACGGCTGTGGGCGGTGCTGCAGGTGTAATCCACGCAGTTGACTCTGCCGTGACGGATTGTCAACCCAACGAGAATGTGGAGGCTTTGCGTGTATTCATGTTGGGCAAGAAGATTGAGTGCCGCCCGGTATGGAAGCCGATGCACAAACAACCCGTGTATGAGGGTGCTCCAGTATATACCAATGGTATTGAAGAAGAACTCTTCAAGGTAGGCTTCTGTCTGCCAGCAGGTCCATATGTGACAGACGATGATGTACGATATATTGTGGAAAGTATCAAGGAAGCGATTGTAAAATAAAAAGTAAATGGGCAGTTAGTGGATGTTGAACATTAATATCCATTAATTGCCCATTAATAGTTCGTTAATTTTATAAGTTTTACGTCGCGGCGCGAACGCCGTAGAACAATAGTTCTTTGAAATCAGTGTTATTTATCTTCAAGTTTGGCCTGTTTCCAAACATGGGGAATAATCGTTCGGCCATTGCCTCATTGTGCAGCAGCACTTTGACATCACCGACCGAAAGAGGGGTGCTGTATTGAGCTCCGAACTGTCTCGCAAAGTTGATTGCGGAGAGCGACATGTTAAAGGCGAAGTCCAGGGTGTCGCTATCCCTTGACTGTTCAGCCCGGTAACGAAACTCTCTTTGGAGAAGGAAGCGGATTACTGGGTAAATTTGGAAAACAACATGTGCTTCTCGAAGCAACCGGAAATAGTAAGCATAGGTGTTATGAGATTCCTCAAAGTGGAGGACATCTACATGGAAATGCATTCCGATGCCAGAATAAGATACCGACGGCAAGCGGTTTATTCTGAGTGAAAGTCAAAATACCCATGAATATGAAAAGCAATATGACGTGTATTATGGCGGAGAGAACTCACCGATAGTGAAGAGGCGAGCGAATATATTTCTGTAGGATAGAAACGTTGTGAATATTCAAAGGCGGATGCGCAAGATGGAGAGTCTTGGGCATCCGCCTTTGAGCTTTTATTACGGCCTAAGTAAATTGATAGGTGCGACATATACCCCATCTTCACGCTGATAGGCACCACCTACAGCTGTGAGTACCATTAAAAATGAAGGGGCTTGTTCTTCACTCTTTTTAATGATTTTATTCTGCAGCGTCTTTAGAGAATTCGCTCCATATTCAATCAAATCGTCCCCTCCAAGTTTGATTTCTACAGCTCCCCATCTTCCGTCTTCAAGATGAAGGACAGCATCACATTCCAATCCTGCATTATCACGATAATGAGATACCGTGCCACCTATGGAATTAGCATATATAGACAAATCCCTTACTGCAAAATCTTCAAAGAAAAGCCCAAAACTTTCCAGGTCACGCATAAGGTCTTTGGAACTGACACCTAAAGAACGGCAGGCGATAGATGTGTCTATGAAGTGTCGTGTCGGAGTGCTCCTTATGGAAGTCTTTGAACGTATATTGGGATTCCATGCCGGCAGATCTTCAAGCACATAAAGGTCTTTCAATGCCTCCATGTAATCATCAAAAGTCTTTGGATCCATCGTCCGCTCATTGCTTTGGCGTACATCCGCTATAATGGTTGAGAGAGCAGCCTCCGTTGAAATATGCCGTGCATAACTTCTCAATATCATCCTTAGCACATCCGGGCGTTTGTTTCTGAATCTCTCATTCTCGCAGTCCTCAAATACGAACAAGCCATTATAATAGTTTTTGGTTATTTCCACAGCAATATCCTTTGGTGCCTGTACGGATATAGGCCAACCACCACGACACATAAGGAAAGCAATGTCATCGAGGGTCATTTCCGTGTTCATATCCCAAGGGTAATCCCCTTTTTTATCAAACAAATCCATCAAGGATATTGTCCCCTTAGATTCTTTTGATTCCCATAGGCTCATCGGACGCATCTTTACGGGTGCAATCCTACCTGCTCCACTATGATGGACCTCTGTTTTGTCCGCAGGAGTGGAACTGCCTGTAAGAATATATTTCCCGAACTGATAGTCAAAATCCAAATCATCTTTCACTTGGTTCCAAATATCAGGAGCTTTCTGCCATTCATCTATAAGCCTTGGCTTTTCGCCATTAAGCACTCCCCTTGGGTTCATACGTGCCATTGTGATAGACTGCTTGGTGTTCAGCTTTACAAAACTTTTTTGATAAAGCATACAAGTCGTGGTCTTGCCACAGAATTTCGGACCTGCCACAACAACCGCCCCGGAAGTTTTTAACTTCAATTCTATCTCTTTTTCTACAAGTCTAGTGTAATACATAAGATGCATAATTATGGTTTTCTTCTGCAAAGTTACAAAATTCCCATAATTTTCAGTTGCAAATTCCCAAGGTTTTCAATATGGAATTCCTGAATTTTTCAATTTTCACTTGCCACAAAAAAGTTGTGTTCAAATCCACTTTGGAGGAAATCTATGTTATTATCTACAGGTGAGAAAATGGATTCTTAAAGTTTCTCGTTTACAGAATTGTTGTTCATCACAAAAACAATGTCTGCAATTTGGTGGTCTCGATATTTATATATACCTTTGTGTTCATAATCTTCATTATACTGAATTTTATATAATAATAAATGTGATAACTATCATTATAGTAATAATTAAAAGCGTAGAATAATGGCCGATTTTTATGAATATTCAATACCTGAACTTGTGCGCTTGCTTGGTTCGCGTTTCAAGGAGTACAGAATGCGTTGTAATCTCACACAAAAAGAAGTTGCAGAGCAATCTGGCATAGGATTGACTACAATCCATAAGTTTGAGAACGGGACAGCAGGCAATGTTTCGTTGGCTACATTCATTCTTTTACTGAAGGTTGTCGGTCAGATTAACGCATTGGATGATTTGCTTCCAGAACTGCCAGAGTCGCCCTATCTGATGCGTAAGAATGAAAGGAAGGCACAACGTATTCGCCACACTAAATAACAGATCTGTATGATAAAGTCACTAAGAGTTATACTTTGGAACGAAGAAATCGGCAGGCTTGCATGGGATGAACGCCGCCGGCTTTCGTATTTTACATATAATCCAGAGTTTGTCAAAAAAGGATTGAACATATCACCACTTTCAGCTCCCATTAATGGAATAAGGGCACTTGCGCCAGTATGGGGCGAAAGTGCAAAGATATACCAGCGACTTCCAGCCTTTGTCGCTGATTCACTTCCCGACGCATGGGGAAATCAGCTATTTGATCTTTGGCGTCAGCAAAACCACCTTTCGGGTGCGGATATCAATCCGCTTGACAAGTTGTCGTTCATTGGTAGACGGGGAATGGGGGCTTTGGAATTTCTGCCAGAGGTGACACATGAACGAAAATCTGAAAAGATAAACATGAAGTCTTTGGCAGATTTGGCGGAACGCATCTTTGTGGAAAGAGAAAATGCCTGTATATTGCCGGAAGAGTCTATTCCAATGCAATCCCTATTGACAGTAGGCACTTCTGCCGGTGGTCGCCAACCAAAGGCTATTATTGCTATAAACCGCAAAACTGGCGAAATACGAAGCGGACAGATTTCTGGGCTGGAGGATTTTGACTATTATCTGTTGAAATTCGGAAATTCTGAATATTGTTCATCGGAACTGGAGATGACGTATTATGAGTTGGCCACAACCTCAGGAATCAACATGATGCCGTCTGAGTTGTACACTGTCGAGAACAACAGACATTTCATGACCAAACGCTTTGACAGGGAAGGCACAAGGAAAGTATACACGCAGACATTGGCTGCCATTTATCCAAATGCTGACAGTTACGAGCAGTTGATTGAGGTTTGTCGCAAGCTCCATCTTCCAGAAGCAGACTGTCAAGAAGTATTCCGCAGAATGGTTTTCAATATCCTTTCGAACAACACGGATGACCATAACAAGAATTTTTCGTTTATTATGAATGAGGATGGCTCTTGGCGGTTGGCTCCTGCCTATGATATTAACTATATCATAAACAGGGGCGGTTATCTGCCTAATGAGGAGCATTGTATGTTCATTCGTGCGAAACTACGTGGTATAACTCGCAATGATGCCATTGACTTTGCTCGTGACAATGGCATTCGCAGACCTGATTCTATTATTCGTAATGTCGTTGCTTCACTGAAGACATTCCGTTCGGTCGCATTAAAATATGGTGTTACAAAAGAATGGATTGGTCGGGTTGAAACCGCAATTATCGGTCATCTGACAGCTTGGGGTGAATGGGAGGAAGAAAAACAACCGTCTGTTCTTAAAATCAATGCCCATATAGTCAGGAACATTCATTTGGAAGAGACGTATAAGGGAAATTACCATTTGTATGCCGACATAGATGGCAATGAACGCAAGTTTGTCATTAGCAGGAATAAGGATGAATTCTCTTTGATAAAAAAGACAGGCTTGTCTAATATTACTGAAGAACAACTCAAAGCAATGGTGTGCAAATATTTCAAACTCTGACAAAAATAGACAAACAAGTCTAGTGTAATACATAAGATGCCTATTTATGTTTTTCTTCTGCAAAGTTACTCATAGAATTCCTTTTACCAAAATTTATTTTGTCTCTGATGCCCCATTTCATGTTGTCTAAAGAGCCGCATTTTGGGCACCGTAATCGACGTCTTATTTTTGGCTTATCACTCATTAGATGAAAACGTTTTCATCTAATTTAAGCAATTAGCAAAGAATCAATAATTTACAAAGAAATTACCAACCGTTTTTGGCAATTATACCATTATACCCATAAAACCTGAGCATACGAAAAAAGGTTTGACTGAATTTCAGTCAAACCTTTTTCTTTAGCGGTGCGGAAGGGGCTCGAACCCTCGACCTCCGGCGTGACAGGCCGGCATTCTAACCAAACTGAACTACCGCACCAAGGCAGTTGCTTTCTTGGAAAGCGGATGCAAAGGTACGCATATTTTTTGAATGTGCAAATATTTTTGGAAAAATTTTGCTTTGCGCATGGCTGGCCTGCTGCGAAAACGCACTCTTTGGTCTATGACGACAGGGGCGGGGTCGGGTCCGGTACGAAAAACGGCTCTCTGGTGTACGCGACGAGGTTGGTGAACAGTCCGGTGTCGAGGTTGGGGAACCGTTCAGTGCCGAGGCCGCGTTCCGAAGCGTCCACATGCATCTTGCCCTGGATACCCTGCCCACCCACTCGCTCTCCATTAAATCCTACCCATGCGCTATCTGGGGCTGAAACAAATCTTTGCATGCGAGCCGATTTATTCCTATATTTGCACGTTTATGAGCAGGCGGTTTTGTCTGTCAAATTGATAATCTTTCATTACGATGAATAAACTTTGTATCACAGCGTTAGGATTGCTCTTTGCAATCGCTTGCCCGTTGTCCGCCCAGATGACGGATGATCAGGTTGTGGAATATGTAAAGTCTGCAGCCGGGTCTGGCAAGAGCGAAAGCCAGATAAGTAAGGAACTTCTGGCTAAGGGTGTAACTATGGAACAAGCTGAACGTATTAAAGCCAAGTACGAGGATCAGTTGAGTGGGAATACCGCATCAGTGGCAGGCATGGCAGCTTCAGGCAAGCTTTCGAGAAGAGATTCAAGAGCTAATTCCCAGACGGGAAATTCAAGAAGTTCTGCTGGGTCTCAGAGTGAGGCCTACAGTGATATTTTCGGCACGGTGGCCGGGGAGGCTGAGAAGAGCACTCCGATATTTGGACACAATGTCTTCGGAAGCCACTCTTCAGTATCATTTGAGCCAAATGAGAATCTGGCTACTCCTGACACCTACATTCTTGGCCCTGGGGATGAAATTATAATCGAGATATGGGGAATCAGCGAAGCACGTATCGCTTCCGTTATATCCCCAGAGGGCAGAATCAGCATTAGTCAGGTCGGTCCTATTGAACTTAGCGGGCTGACTATCAAAGAGGCTACCAAGAAGATCAAGGGCAAACTTGCCGGGAAATATGCCGGGGTTAGCGGTCCTAATGCCAATATAAGCGTAACACTTGGTAATATACGCACCATACAGGTGAATGTCCTTGGCCTTGTCAACACCCCTGGTACATTTAGGCTCTCTCCATTTACCACAGTCTTCAATGCTCTTTATCGTGCAGGTGGTATCAGCGATGGGGGAAGTTTGAGAAATGTGCAGGTGGTGCGTGAAGGAGAGCAGATAGCGGATGTTGATATCTACGATTTTCTTTTTACCGGAAAGAAAGAGTGTGACATTTCCCTTCAGGAGGGAGATGTGGTGATAGTTCCTCCGTACAAGGAGCTCGTGAGCATTGAAGGCGGAGTGAAGCGAGCGATGAGATATGAGCTTAAGGAAGGGCAGACGCTCGCTGAGCTTATAGACTATGCCGGTGGATTTGCAAGTGACGCATACCGCAGTGATGTGAAGATTATCCGCAACACTGAGAAAGAGAAGGAAATCCTTACTGTGCGCAGCGATAAGTATGACTCTTGCGTACTGAATGATGGTGATATGGTGTCTGTGGGGACTAATATTGACAGGTTTTCCAATAGGGTGGAGATCCGCGGATATGTTTTCCGTCCTGGTGAATTCCAGCTCGGGGGAGATGTCGCTACTGTTCGCCAGCTTGTCAATATGGCCGGTGGACCTCAGGAGGACGCATTCCTTGGAAGGGCCGTATTGCTTAGGGAGAAGCAGGACCTCAGTCTTGAGACCATTCCACTCAATATAGGCGCCATTCTGGATGGAAGCATGGAGGACGTGCTCCTTAAGAAGAATGATGTATTGGTGATTTCCGGCATCCATGAGCTTGAGGATAGGGGAGACTTGACCATCAACGGGATGGTGCTGAATCCTAGTACGTTCCCATTCTCAGACAATACCACGATCGAAGACTTGATTCTTCAGGCTGGTGGTCTTCTGGAAGGTGCTTCGACGGTGAGAGTGGATGTGGCAAGGCGTCTGTATGATGCTAAGTCACTTACATGGTCTGATACACTGGCTCTGGCATATACTTTTGCCATTAAGGACGGGCTTGCATTGGATGGAGCTGATAGTTTCATCCTTGAGCCTTACGATGTCGTGTCCGTAAGACGTAGCCCTGGATTCAGACCGCAGAAGTTCGTGGAGATTCAGGGCAATGTGGCATTCCCTGGAAGGTACGTGCTTCTCAACGAGAGCGAGAGACTTACGGATCTTATAAAGAGAGCGGGTGGCTTTGTGGGAAATGCTAACCCTCGTGGTGCCATGATGATAAGGCAGCGTAGTGATGCGATGGAGAAGAGACTTCTGTCTGAGTCTCTGCGAAAGCTCTCGACTTCTTCGAAGGTGGATAGTCTTAATGTTTCCGTAGATTCTGAATACAAGATAGCCGTGGATCTCGACTATGCCATGTCACATCAGGGAAGCAATTCTGATATTATCCTTCAGGAAGGCGACTATATCAATGTGCCTGAGGTGGTGAATACCGTGCAGATATCAGGTGAGGTTATGGCCCCTAATGCGGTGGTATTCAGACCTGGCAAGACTGTGGCGTACTACATCAATGCTGCCGGAGGATATACAGACAGGAGCAGGCGTTCGCGTGTCTATGTTATCTATCAGAACGGTAAGGCTGCGAGAAATGTCCTCAATAATGCTAAGGTGGAGCCGGGTTGTACCATAGTTGTCCCGTCCAAGCCGGAGATGAAGCCGCTGAGTACTTCTGATGTGCTTGCCACCGCGAGTGTGGCGTCATCGCTTACTTCTATCGTTGCAATGCTTATAAGGCTCTTTTAATTTAACTTGTCATGGAAGAAAATAATTATACTCAGCAGGTACAGAATAGCCAGCCGCAGGGACAGGGCGAGGATTATGAGGAGATAGACATAATGGAGCTTCTGCTTAAGCTCTTGTCTCAATGGAAGAAGCTGCTCCTATGGTGCGGTATCTCCGCTGTGGTGGGTGTGATAGTTGCGTTCAGCATTCCTAAAGAATACACGGTAACTTCTAAGTTGGCACCTGAGATTGTCACCAAGACAAGCGGCTCGGTGGCGTCTATCGCGTCCATGCTTGGAGCCAACATCAGCAATATGTCCACCAATGATGCTGTCTATCCGGATCTTTATCCTGATATAGTGTCATCAACTCCGTTTGTTACGGAGCTTTTCTCCCTTCCGGTGCAGTTTAAGGACAAGAAGGAAGGTATGGTCGATACTGATTATTACACTTATATCAAGGAGTATTCGAAGTCACCGTGGTGGAGTGCCGTACTTTCAGCTCCTATGAAGGGACTGAGCTGGTTCATAGGACTCTTTAAGGAGAAGCAGGAAAAGGTGGAGGGCTATTCCAATTTCAACCCCGAGGCCCTTACTACGGAGCAGAGCAAGATAGCCAAGGCCATCTCCGAGAGTATCAGCGTGGTGGTGGATAAGAAAACCCAGATTATCACTCTTACTGTGACCAGTCAGTCTCCTTTCGTGTCCAAGGCTGTGTCCGATGCTGTCATAGAAAAGATTCAGGAGTATGTGACCTCGTATCGTACAGAGAAGTCCCGTAAGGATATGGACTACTATCTCCAGCTTTACGAGGAAGCCAAGGCGGACTATTATAAGGCACAGCAGAAATATGCCAGCTATGTGGATGCCAATCAGGGAGTTGTGCTCCAGAGGGTAAAAACCGAGCAGGAGAGGCTCCAGAATGAGATGCAGCTTGCGTATCAGCTTTATAACTCGTGTGCGCAGCAGCTTCAGATGTCGCGTGCCAAAGTCCAGCAGGAGACTCCTGTGTGTGTGGTGATGCAGCCACCTGTACTGCCTAACAGGGCATCAAAGCCGTCTAAGATCACTACACTTGTGGCCTGCGTGTTCCTTGGCTTCTGTCTGTGTGCTGTATGGATACTCTGGGGAAAGGATTGGATTGCTAAATTCAGAAGTGAAAGAGAAGATTTCGATAAAGCGAGCCAGGGTCAACAATCTTAAGAACCTGACTTTAGACATACCGCGGGACGAACTTGTCGTGGTGACAGGCGTCTCTGGATCGGGCAAATCGTCACTGGTCTTCGATACTTTGTATGCCGAGGGCCAGCGGCGTTTTTCTGAGAGTCTGTCTTCATACGCGAGGCAGTTCCTTGGCCGTATGAGCAAGCCGGATGTGGATTCCATAGATGGAATTCCTCCTGCTATCGCCATTGAGCAGAAAGTTACTACACGTAATCCGCGTTCGACTGTGGCAACTACTACGGAAATATACGATTTCATAAGGCTGGTGTTCTCTCGTATAGGCCATACTTTCTCACCGGTTTCCGGTGAGGAGGTCAGATCTGACACGGTGCAAGACGTGCTGTCTTATATAGAATGTGCGTCAGCGGGCTATTGCTACGTTCTTGCAGATCTTGGCTGGCGTCATCGTGATGACAAGGTGGAACTGATGCTCTCTCTTAAGGAAGATGGCTACAACCGACTTTATGCTGATGGTTCTGCTTTAAAGATAGATGATGTGTTGAAGATGGGCGGAAACTATCCGGACGAAGTGTATCTTCTTGTGGATAGGGTGCGTGGTGGAGTCACTATGGATGAAGACACCAGAACAAGGCTTCTGTCTTCAGTATCCGATGCCTTTTCGAGGGGGCAGGGGCATCTGTTTGTAGCTGATGCCGCCACTGGCTCCATGAAGGCTTTCTGTGACCGGTTCGAGAAGGATGGAATCAAGTTCCGCCGGCCAGATGACTATCTTTTTAGTTTCAACTCTCCTCTTGGCGCCTGTCCGCATTGTGGAGGCCTTGGAAAAGTAATAGGTGTCAGTGAAGATTTGGTGATTCCGGATAAGACCAAGAGCATATATGATGGGGCAATAGCCTGCTGGCGTGGAGAGAAGATGGGATGGTTCAGGGACCATCTGATACAGGTTGCGGATCGATATGGGATACCTGTATTTGAGCCATATTGCAAACTCTCTGACGAGGCAAGGAAGACGATATGGAAGGGACGGTCTGTTCCTGGTGATGACAATTCCATAGTCGGTATTGAAGAGTTCTTCGAGTGGGTGGAGACTCAGAAATTCAAGATACAGTTCAAGTATATGCTTTCCAGATTCTGCGGCAGGACATTGTGCCCGGAATGTGGAGGCAGCAGGCTGCGCAAAGAGGCTCTCTGGGTGAAAGTCTGCGGTCGTACTATCGACGATGTCTTAAGAATGAACGTGGATGAAGCGATAGCATTCTTCTCGTCCCTTGATATTTCAGAGTATGAGCGGAAGATTATTGAAGAGCCTCTTGCTGAGATTCTCTCACGCCTAAAGTGTATCCGTGATGTGGGTTTGTCCTATCTGACGCTCAATAGGGCTTGCAATACGCTTTCTGGTGGAGAAAGCCAGAGGGTCAATCTCGTGACGGCTCTTGGCTCCAGCCTTGTGGGCTCAATGTATGTTCTTGATGAACCGAGTATCGGGCTTCATCCAAGAGACACGGCTCGGCTTATCCATGTCCTTAAGGAACTTAGGGACATCGGCAATACCGTGATAGTCGTTGAGCACGATGAGGATATAATGCGTGCAGCGGACCTGCTCATTGATATGGGCCCTGGTGCCGGATCCAATGGCGGCGAGGTGGTATATTACGGAAATCTTGGGGGCGACAGCAGTGAAGCTGCTCCAGATGGGAAGAACTATGATCCCCGAAAATCGATGACGCTTGCTTATCTTGACGGCAGTCGCCCGCGGTATGCCAGAGAGCATCGGGACTGGAATTATTCCATAACCGTCAAGGGTGCGATGGAGCATAACCTGAAAGATATTGACGTGACATTCCCGCTTGGAGTACTTACAGTGGTTACCGGGGTATCAGGTTCCGGGAAGTCTTCTCTTGTGGGAGACATTCTCTACCCGGCACTTTTCAGGCATCTGAATGAGTCTGGAGATCAGCCTGGCGTTTTCCGTGGGCTGGAGGGCAATATTGACCGTATCACCAGGGTTGAGTACGTGGATCAGAATCCTATCGGGAAGAGTTCCAGATCCAATGCTGTCACATATCTGAAGATATACGATGATATTCGCAAGCTTCTCTCGGAGCAGCAGTATGCCAAGATCAATGGTTTTAAGGCCAATTACTTCTCTTTTAATACTGAAGGGGGAAGGTGCCCTGAATGTCAGGGTGAGGGGGTTGTGAGAATTCCGATGCAGTTTATCTCGGATGTCGAGATGGTCTGTGAAACTTGTGGGGGCAAGCGGTTTAAGCCGGAGGTTCTGGAAGTGAGATATAGGGACAGGAATGTCGATGATATATTGAATATGAGTGTGGATGAGGCGGTGGAATTTTTCTCTGCGGGGAAAGAGCCTCTTGCCAGTGCCATTGCACATGGACTTGGATTTCTTCAGTCTGTGGGGTTGGGATATATCAAACTCGGCCAGAGCAGTTCCACTCTCTCTGGAGGTGAAAGCCAGCGTATCAAACTGGCTTACTTCCTGTCCATGAGTGAGAAGAAAGCTAAACCCGAGAAGATAATGTTTATCTTCGATGAGCCGACCACGGGGCTGCATTTCTATGATGTGGAGAAGCTCCTTAAGGCTTTTGATTCTCTTCTGGCCGCAGGGCACTCGATAGTGGTGGTGGAGCACAATCAAGACGTTATCCGCGCTGCGGACTGGATTATAGATCTGGGTCCGGATGCTGGAAATGCCGGTGGGGAAGTGGTGTTCGAGGGGACACCGGAGCAGATGAAAGATGCTGATACTTTTACGTCACAATATGTTTTCCATAGTCATAACTGATAGTGTATGAGAGCAGACAAAGTAATCGTTTTCTCTGTTGTCCGTAATCCGGAAATGTATATCAGATGCGTGTCGGGCAACCATTTCTTGAAAGGCTGTGTCCTTGAGAAAGTGGACAATTCTGCAGACAACCAGCCTGTTACCAAGCGTTACAATGACTTCCTTGACTCTCTTGAGGAAGACTGTTGGGTAGTGCTGTGCCATGAAGACTGGGAAGTTAAGGAAAGTCTTTATGATAGGGTGAAAGGACTTGACCCGTCTTTTCTGTATGGACCTGTCGGCGTGTTTGTAGAGGAACGTAAGTCTGTGGATATCATCGTCCCTATGGGTTATGTTGAGCAGAGTACCAAAGACGGACGCCGCCGGATAGTCATCAAAGGGAAAGAGCCGGAGGGCCGGGTGGACACATTCGACTGCCAGTGCCTTATCTTCCACTCATCGCTTGTCAGGAATAATTCCCTTCGCTTCGATGAGAATCTTTCTTTTGATATGTACGTGGAGGATTTCTGTGCCAATGCTTTTGAGAGATTTGGCATTATGTCCCGTACTATCAGAATTGAATGCCATCACCACTCGGCTGGCAAGTTGTCTGGTTCCTTCAGAAACTCCATCTTGTATGTTAGAGAGAAGTATCGCAGGTCGCGCAAGAGGTATGCTACTATCGTGGGCCACTTGAGTACTTTCGGTGGTGATGCCAGCAGGCCTGTTTTTAAATGGAAACGTATTCCTTGGGTGCTTCTTAGGTATAAATTAGCCAGATGATGCTTATGAATGATCGTATACTATGCTGTATCTTCAACCATAATCACAATGAAGATGCTATCAGATGGTGTGATAGACTGTCCCCATATTTCGATACTGTGATACTTGATAGCGGCAGCCTTCCGGCTTGTGGAGATTCCCGTGCGATGGTGCTTCCGAATATCTACTATTCCGGACTTATGAATAAGGCATACGAACTGCTGGTTCAGAAAGGCTGCCGATGGCTTATGATTGTCACAAGTGATATTGAGATAGATGATGCCAATGCCGCGAGACTTGTGGCAGCCATGGATAGAATCTCTCATAGCACTAATGTGGCGTTGTACCAGCCTTGCTGCAAGTTTTCCATGCACGGAAGGGCTCTACCCCAGAGCATGTGTCATCTGACTGGCAGGATGCGCTGTACTAATTTCCAGGAGGGATGGTTTCATCTTGTATGTAGGGAAATTCTTGATGAGGTCCTGCCTATGGATACTCGGCTTAACAAGTTCGGATGGGGAGTTGACCTGGCATTATGCCATTTTGCGCGCATACATAAGATGCTGATACTTGTGGATGATAGGGTGAAAGTCATCCATCCGAGGGGAACCGGTTATAACAGGGATGCTGCGCTTGGGCAGATGCGAAGGTGGCATGCTTCCATACCAGGATACTGCTCGCCAAGACACTTTAAACCTTTGAAAGAGCCTGTTTCCTATGATGACTGATTCTATGCGTCTTCTTGTCCACTTTCATGTTTACTATCTTGATCATGTGGACTATTTTATAGGCAAGATGAGGAATATCAATTCCTGCCAGTGGGATCTTATCGTGACTGCGCCGTATATTGACGAGGCTACTGAGAGTAAAATCAAGTCTTTCAAACCAGATGCGATTATTGAGCATGTCGACAATGAGGGCTATGATATATGGCCGTTTATCCATGTGGTTGAGGGAATCGATCTTAGTCAATACGACTGCATCCTTAAGCTTCATACTAAAGGGTACATTCCTTTTCCAGTCCATTTTAACGGTCTGGTACTTCGAGGGTTTATGTGGAGGGACGCACTTGTGGATGCTTTACTTGAAACGCCAGAAGTATTCCGCTCAAATCTTGAGATTTTTGCTTCGCGCCCAAATGTCGGGATGGTTTTTAGTGACAAACTCTACATCAAGTCTGACTTTCGGGAGGACGGAGTGGCATTGATTAAGGAAATGCGCCGGCTTGGTTTTCGTACATGCCATCGGCGCTTCTGTGCGGGTACCATGTTTATGGTGCGCGCAGCGGCTCTTAAGTATCTTACGGCTGAAACAGTACAGGAGAGTATGTTCCAAACACCGCTCAGGTCACATTCCAATGGCTCTATGGCTCATATATATGAGAGAATATTGACGTTAGCAGTGCTTGCACAGGGTTATAAGGTGCAGACGATAGGAGTCCCGAAGATGTACATGGCTTACTTCCGGCTTAAGCGTTGGGGGCAGCCTATACTGTCTTTCTTGCTCAGTATAGAAAGGCATGGTCCGAAGATGAGAAAATATCTTACTATACTCGGTATCCGTATCCCTCTTGATAGCGGCATCAGCCAGAAGCTTTTATCTAATCCCGACCAGGGGGAGAAGTCTTGAAGTCGCATGATGCATTTGTCTCGGAATTGATAGATACTGAGACAAAAACTGTTGACCCTCTCGGAATGGACTTCACTGGGAATGTGAAAGTTCTTCTCTCTCCTTTGATTATTCCTTGTATTTCCAGGCTGGTCATGTCTGGTCCAAAAGACTCGTACTCTGTGTCGTTGGGGTAGCAGGTCATTTCTATGTTGGGCGTTTGTGCGTACATTCCTATGTCGTAAGGGAAGTCCATCCATTCTTTGCTCGATACCGTTTCCGAAGGGTAGTACTTGGTCTTTCCGAACAGTTCGGCACTCGCGTTGATGTTGCTTAGTCGTGCTTTAGGGGACTCAAACAGTTCGTAGTTTTCCATGTTGTTGGCTATCTGGCTGATTATTATCCGGCACAAGAGTGGCTCCAGAGATAGGGATATATCTTTGCCGGATCCTGTTGCTCCCATTATCGGGTGATCCTGGTCGTCATCTTCGAAAGAGTAAGATATAAGATTGATGCTGCTATAGGATGATAATGCCTTGTCATTTAGTTTTTTTGGCGAATTTGCTATGGCTGCTATCCTTTTGGATCCGACAGGAAGTCGGAGTTCTGTATTTCCAAGATTCTCTCCTTTCTGGAAACTATGATGGATCAGGCGTCCGTTTTCGTTGTCCTCGAATATGAGCAGATCAAGACTTCGTATCGGATGCTTGCTCTCTACGCTGAACATGAACACGGCACTGTCTACTTTTTCGCCTATGTCCCCGCTATCGTTTTTGGAAGGCCACTCTATGGTTTCTGGGGTACACGAGACCGCCGGGGCTGCCGCGCAGACTAAAAGCAAGCTGAAATAAGAGAAGATTTGTTTAAACCGACGGGGAGACAGACTGCCTCTCTCTCGAAATCGGATTTTTGTAAATGCTCGGCTGTCCCGGCTCTCGATGTTTTCCATATTGCACATAAATTAAGTTGGTGCAAAGGTATAAGGCTCGATTGTCGCTTCCAAGATTATATAAAATAGATTCATGTCTTATTTCGTTTTCTTATGTAGTGAAAGAAAACGAAAAGGGCTCGACTAATAATATTTAGTCAAGCCCCGCGTTTGAAACTTTTTTGAACTATAAGTCCTGTCTGTTAACCACCAAAGTTATCGTAGAGAATATTCTCCGGAGGTACTCCGAGTGAATCCAAAAGTTTATTGACAGACGCAACCATCATAGGAGGGCCGCACATGAAGTACTTGATGTCTTCTGGTGTTTCATGATCCTTGAGGTATGTTTCGTACATTACGTTGTGTACGAAACCTGCCGTATACTTGACGCCTGCTGCATCAGCTGCGGGATCTGGACGGTCAAGGGCAAGATAGAACTTGAAGTTAGGGAACTCTTTTTCAATCTCGGCGAAGTCCTCAAGATAGAATGCCTCGACGAGGGCACGTGCTCCGTAGAAGAAGCTGACCTTGCGTCCAGTCTTGAGGGTCTTGAAGAGCTGCATGATGTGGCTGCGAAGAGGGGCCATACCTGCACCACCACCCACAAAGATGTACTCCACGTTATCAGGATCATTCTTAGGAAGAAGGAATTCTCCGTAAGGACCGCTGATGGTTACCTTGTCTCCTGGTTTACGTGTGAACACGTATGAAGAAGCGATACCAGGGTTTACAGGGAGAAGTTTAGGTCCCTGCTCCTTAGGTACACTGCGGTCGAACGGTGGAGTGGCAATACGTACATTGAGTTTGATGATGCCTTTCTCTCCAGGGTAAGAGGCCATGGAGTAGGCACGGATAGTAGCGGTTGGATTGACTGACTCGAGGTTGAAGAATCCAAATCTCTCCCAGTCTTTTCTATATTCCGGCTCCACCTCAATATCTTTGAAATAAAGGTGGTATGCTGGAATATCGATCTGGATGTATTGTCCGCTCTTGAACTCGATATGCTCTCCTTCAGGAAGTTTGACCGTGAACTCTTTGATGAAGGTTGCCACATTGTGATTGGAGATAACCTCACACTCAAGCTTCTTTACAGAAAGTGCTGACTCGTCCATCTGGATCTTGAGGTCTTCCTTGACCTTGACCTGACATCCAAGTCTCCAGCCGGCCTTGATCTGCTTGCGGTTGAAGAATCCTACCTCAGTAGGAAGGATCTCTCCGCCACCCTCAAGTACCTGTACCTTGCACTGTCCGCAGTTGGCTTTTCCACCGCAGGCGGAAGGAAGGAATATCTTCTGCTCGGCAAGGGATGCCATAAGAGAGTTGCCTGGTGTGACCTCGACGGTCTTCTTGCCGTCATTGATGTCAATCTTGATTTTCCCCTTAGGAGTAATCGCGTTCTTTACCGCGAGAAGCAGTACCACGAGGATAACTGTCACGATAAGGAGGGCGATGACTGCCGCAAAAATTGTTGAACTCATATCTTTTTCCTCCTAAAGTTGAATACCCATAAAAATCATGAATGCGAGACCCATCATACCCACAGTGATGAAAGTGATACCTGTGCCTTTGAGCGGCTTAGGTACATTGCTATATGCGAGTTTCTCCCTGATGGCAGCGAGGCAGACGATGGCAAGATACCAACCGATGCCTGAACCGAGTGCGTAAACTGCTGATTCACCTACATTGGCGAAGTCCTTCTGCTGCATGAAAAGAGAGCCACCGAGGATGGCGCAGTTCACTGCGATAAGAGGGAGGAAGATTCCCAGAGAAGAGTAGAGTGACGGGAGGAACTTCTCCACTATCATCTCGACGAGCTGTGTGAAAGCCGCAATCACGGCGATGAAGATGATAAAGCTGAGGAAACTGAGGTCCACGTCAGCAAATCCTTCTCCAAGCCAGCTCAGTGCACCTGGCTGAAGTACATAGCGGTTGAGCAGGTAGTTCAGCGGAAGGGTGCAGAGAAGCACGAAAATAACAGCAAGGCCAAGGCCATTGGCTGTCTTGACATTCTTTGATACTGCCAGGTATGAGCACATACCGAGGAAGTATGCAAAGATCATATTGTCAACAAATATTGATCTTACAAATAAGCTGATATATTCCATAAGGCTATGCTGTTATTTTTCCTGGAGATCCTTATCGAGAGCTCGATGTACCCAGATGATGCATCCGAGCAGAATCAGCGCAAACGGAGGAAGGATTACAAGGTTGTTTGGAATGTATCCTGCAGGAAGTACTCTCATTCCGAGGAGTGTACCGCTTCCCAGGAGTTCGCGGAAGAAAGCCACGATCACCAAAATGAGACCGTATCCGATACCATTGGCAAGACCGTCAAGAAGGGATGGGATAGGCTTGTTGCCAAGGGCGAAAGCCTCAATTCGTCCCATGACGATACAGTTGGTGATGATGAGGCCGATGTATACTGACAACTGCTTGTCAATGGCGTATGCATAGGCTTTAAGTACCTGATCCACAAGAATTACCATCATGGCCACAACCACGAGTTGCACGATGATTCGTACACGATTTGGGATTGTGTTTCTCAGAAGAGATACCACCAGGCTGGAAAGTCCAGTTACGATGGTTACAGAAAGTGCCATGACCAATGCTCCTTTGAGCTGTACGGTCACTGCAAGTGAAGAGCAGATTCCGAGCACAAGCACGGTAATCGGGTTGCCCTTCAGAATAGGATTGAGTATTGTGTCTTTAAGGTTACTCATAGATTATTCCTCCACCATTTCTTCTGCCGGAGCAGCGTTCTTGAGATATTCAGCATACGCCCCGACCCATGTGTCAATGGCCTTATTGAGTCCGTTGCAGGTCATGGTTGCACCTGATATGGCGTCCACTTTGCTTTCTGACCCTTCTGGTGCTCCGCCCTTGACGATGTCAAAAGGATTTGTTACATCATCCAAGTCAAGGATTTTGCCTTCGAACTGGGCTTTGAAGCTCGGCTCGTCCTTGATTTTAGCTCCAAGTCCGGGAGTCTCGCTTTCGTGGTCAAAATACGCACCCTTGATGGTCTTGAGATCACTCTGAAGGGCAATGTATCCCCAGATTGGACCCCAGAGGCCGGCACCGTACACCGGAATAACGGTAACTCCAGATTTGAATTTGTATACTGGAAGATGTGCCTGTCCACCGGCCAGAATGGCTTTGTTTTCAGGCTTGAAGTTGTCGATGAGCTCGATCTCGTCCTTTGCGGTCTTGAGATCCCTGACCTTCTCTCCCTTGAGGTTGATTTCGAAGGCCTCCTCGATATTGTCAGCATAGGTGCTTAGGACAGCATCGTTGCCCATCTTGCTGAATGACTCCTTATCTCCGAGTCCTGCGGCTGTCATCATCTGGGAGAGTGTCTCTGCCTTGATGTTGGCAGTCTGTTTCGGCTTGAGGCTTGACGCTGTGAAAGCAAGAACTGCCGCAACTACTACGACAATTATTGTCGTGTAGATAACTGTATATACATTACTGTTTGTATTCATTGCTATGCGACTTTAAGTTTCTTGGCCTTACGTGAGAGATGCAAGCTTATTACACAGTGGTCAATAAGCGGTGCAAATGTGTTGCAGAGCAGGATGGCGAGCATCATGCCTTCTGCATATCCCGGGTTGAAAAGACGTACGGTGATGCAGAGAGCTCCGATGAGGAATCCGTATATCCACTTTCCGCACTCCGTCTGAGCTGAAGTGACAGGGTCGGTAGCCATGAATACTGCGCCGAAAGCGAAACCGCCATACAGAAGCTGCATATAGCAAGGGATGGATGTTACTCCAGTGAGGTCGCCGATGAGTCCGACCAGAAGGGCTCCACCTACGCATCCTGCCATCACTTTCCAGCTTGCTACACCAGTCCAAATGAGGATGATGGCTCCCAGGAGAATGGCAATTACTGAAGTTTCACCAACTGATCCAGGAACTGTACCTATAAACATATCCCAGAATCCCGTACCATACTGTGCGCTGGCACCGTCAAGAGCCAGAGGAGTAGCACCTGTGAATCCATCCACTACCTTGTCTGTGCTTCTGAGGGAAATCCAGCATGAAGAACCGGACATGTAGTTAGGGTAGGAGAAGAACAAGAATGCTCTGGTGAGAAGTGCCGGATTCCAGATATTCATTCCGGTGCCGCCAAAGACCTCCTTTCCGAAGATGACAGCGAACGCCACAGCGATGGCGAGCATCCAGAGAGGAATGTCTACTGGAACAATTAGTGGAATGAAGAATCCTGATACGAGATATCCCTCGCTGACTTCTTCTCCGCGAATCTGGCTCGAAGCGAATTCAATACCAAGACCGACGATGTAGGAAACCAGATAGAGAGGAAGAACTCTGAGGAAGCCATACCAGAAGTTGCCAAGAATATTGACGCCTGTCTGGCCAATGGCGAGTGAGTGCTGATAGCCGACGTTCCACATTCCGAAGAGTGCTGCCGGAGCTGCCGCAATGAGCACAATGATGAGAATACGTTTGAGATCAATCGCATCACGTACATGGGCACCCTTGCGGGTTACAGTTCCAGGTACGTGGAGGAATGTCTCAAAAGCGTCCACGGTTGAATGCAGCCAATAGAGTTTGCCGCCTTTTTCAAAAATCTTGTTCATACCTTTAAGCCATTTCCTTGAGCATAAGGTCTATGCCTTGTGCGATGATGTCCTGAATATTGTTCTTGCTCGGATCGATGAACTCGCAGGTGGCGAGGTCTTCCGGGAGAACTTCATAGATGCCGAAACGCTCCATCTTGTCAATATCTCCCGCAAGGCATGCCTTTGCCAGGTAGACAGGGTAGATGTCCATAGGAAGTACTTTGGCGTAGTAGCCATCGTTCATCATGAACGCACGTACGCCACCGTGGAGGTTGGTGTCCATGTCATATTTTCTCCATGGGGTGAGCCATGAGAAGTAGCTATGGTCACGGCTATACTGCTTGTAGCGGATCGGGCGAACCCAGCCGAGAAGCTCCTCTTCGGTGCCTTCCTTGAGCAGGGTGACCTGATTGTCGAAGAATCCGAGGTAACCGTCGGCACCAGCGTTGCGTCCGCTTAGGGCATTGCCGCTGACGAACCGGAGACCTTCTGGTGCATTGCCATAGAATGGTGCGAGATCTTTCATTGGCATTCCAGGAGTTGTAAGCACATAGGCTGGCTCGATAGCCATAGGACCGCAGACAGCTACCTTGCGGCGGACGTCATAGCGTCCTTTCGTGAAGAGTTTGCCGATGGCGGCAAGCCCTGCAAGTGAGACTGTCCATACGATGTCACCTTTCTTGATAGGAGCGATGCTTGCAATCTGTACTCCGACATTTCCTGCCGGGTGCTTGCCCTTAAAGAAGTGAGTCTCGACATTTTGCAGTCTTGCCAATGCTGAATGTGCGTTGTCTGCACTGAGTGAAACGTGGACTTTCCCTGATGTTAGTTTGGAAAGTGCGGTCGCGCCAGCCTGAATGGACTTGGCTTCATCAGCGTAGCAGAATTCCGTGTCGGCTGCAAGAGGTGCAGTATCGAAAGCGGAAACGAAAATGTCGCGCGGCGTATCTGCCGGGTTGGCCAGAATACCATAAGGGCGCTGTACGAGCCATGGCCAGAGACCTGCCTGGAGAATAGACTCACGTACTGCGCCTGCATTCAGACCTTCAACATCTTTCGCTCCGAAATCCACGCTTTTCTGCTCCTCGTCTGCCTCAATGAGGACTGCGAGCAACTTGCGCTTGTCTCCTCTGACGAGTTCCTTGACAGTTCCGCTTACTGGAGATGCCAAAAGGATGTCAGGGTTCTTTTTGTCCGCAATGACGGGGGAGCCGCAGAGCACTGAGTCGCCTTCCTTGACAAGGAGTCTTGGGAGAAGTCCCTTGAAGTCAGTCGGGCAGACTGCCACGATGCCTGGAGCTATCGCCTTGGAGACGCGAAGTTCTGCTTCACCCGCGATAGGGATGTTCAGACCCTTTTTCAAAACGATGTTTTTTGACATTGAATATAACGTTATTATGATTTGCCAAAATTGCGATGCGAAGATACTCATTTTTTTCGTAATTTCGCGCTATTATGAGCGATAAAGTGAGTGCTGTTCTCGATGGATTGAACGAAGAACAGAAAAAAGCGGTCAGTTGCACGGAGGGTCCGGTGCTGATAGTTGCCGGTGCCGGTTCTGGAAAGACCAGGGTGCTGACGAGCAGGATTGCATATATTCTTAGCCAGGGAACCGAGCCGTCAAGGGTCCTTGCCTTGACTTTTACCAAGAAGGCGGCGGGGGAAATGAAGGAGCGCATTGCCGGTCTGGTGGGATCAAAACCCGCAAGGCATCTTGTCATGGGAACATTCCATGCGGTATTCGTGCGTTTCCTTAGAGAGTATGCATCATTTCTTGGCTATCCGGAAAATTTTACCATATACGATACTTCAGATTCCCAGAGTGCGGTGAAGGCATGTGTCAAGGAACTTGGGCTGGATGACAAAATATATAAGCCAAAGGATGTCCTTTCCAGGATTTCTTCTGCCAAAAACAACCTTATCACTGTCTCTGCATACAGGGCTAACCATGATATGATGATGGCGGATGCAAGATCCAAGAAGCCTCGTATGAGTGATCTTTATGACTTGTATCAGAAGAAGTTGAAGCAGAGTGGAGTAATGGATTTTGATGACATACTCCTGAATATGAACATTCTCCTCAAGGACAACCGTGAGGCCCTACTCTCCATAGCCGACAGGTTCTCGTACATCATGGTGGATGAGTACCAGGACACCAACAGGTCTCAGTATATTATCCTGCGTAAACTTGCCCAGTTCCATCAGAATATCTGCGTGGTCGGGGACGACAGCCAGTCTATCTATGCTTTCCGCGGTGCCAGAATTGAAAATATATTGAATTTCAAGCGTGACTACCCGACTTGCAAGGTCTTTAGACTTGAACTCAATTATCGCTCTACCAAGACTATAGTTGACGCTGCCAATTCACTGATAGATCACAACAAGAGCCGAATCCCTAAAGTGTGCTACTCGCAAGGTGAGCAGGGGGAGAAAATCCGGCTGTTGAGGAGCTGGTCCGAGACGGGTGAGGCAGAGTCAATAGTTTCTGATATCATAGGTCGTATGCGAGCCGATCATGCACAGTATCAGGATTTTGCGATTCTCTATCGTACCAATTCCCAGTCCCGAGCAATAGAAGAGCAACTTCGCCGCCGCAATATTCCTTATATGATATACTCCGGCAACTCGTTCTTCGATAGGGCGGAAATCAAGGATATGATGGCGTATTTCAAACTGTGTGTCAACCCCTACGATGACGAGTCTTTCAAGCGTGTGGTAAATAAGCCTGCGAGAGGAATTGGCGCTACGACACTTCAGTCGCTTGAGCAGCTTGCGCGCGAACGCGGCACAAGCCTTTTTAAGGTTGGGCTTAATGTGCCTAAAGTCAAGCCTTTCTGTGATATGATAGAGAAGTTGGCGGTTCTTGTAAAGAGCACTGATGCATTCGATTTGGCCAGAAGAATAGCCGATGATAGCGGACTGTATGCTTTCTTGAAGTCGGATAGCTCCATTGAAGGCCAGTCAAGGGTTTCTAATTTGGACGAACTTATCAATTCTGTGGCTGTGTTTGTCGAAGAGCGGCAGCAGGAGGCGGAAGAGTCTGGTGAAGACTATAGCGGTGCTATATTTACGCTGGATGATTTCCTTGAAAATGTCTCCTTGCTTAGCAATGTGGATGTAAGTGAGGATGAGGACACCAATAATAAGGTTTCCATGATGACTGTGCACTCTTCCAAGGGGCTTGAGTATCCGTATGTCTATATTGCCGGTCTTGAGGAGAATCTTTTTCCAAGCCTATCCATGCTCAGCAGCGAGCAGGATGTGGAGGAGGAGAGACGTCTGTGCTATGTGGCTGTGACAAGGGCGCGGAAGGCTGTTACGCTTTCTTTCTCTAACTCAAGAATGCGTAATGGAAAGCATGAGTCCAACTCGCCGTCGCGATTTATAAAGGAGATAGATCCTTCGTACATTGAAAATCCTCTCTCAAGGGAAGAACTGAATTCTATGGATGATGCTGGCTGGGGTGGTTTTTCAGGAAGGACTGCACTTCCTGGTGGATTCCGCTCTACTTACGGGACATCTGGACCAGCAAGGACGGTTTCTTCCGCTTCTCGTCCGTCTTTCCCAGTGCCGAAGTCTTCTTCTTCATCTCCAGTGCGCCCTTCCGCTCCTGCCGGGAGTCAGAGGCGTGCAGATCTCAATTTTGAGGGCGTCCCGATGACGGAACTTAAGGTTGGAGAGCGTGTGGAGCACAATAGGTTTGGGGCCGGGGTCATACTCTCCCTTTCAGGGAGTGCTCCGGATATGAAAGCGAGAATCTGTTTTGATGAATATGGGGAGAAGCTTCTTCTTCTGAGTTTTGCAAAACTACGTCCGTTGGAATAAAACTAATACCAATATGGGAAAAAGAATATGCGCTCTGACTATGGTCAGAAATGATGACTTCTACCTCAGAAAATGGGTGGAGTACTATGGGCGTGAACTTGGCCTTGATAATCTTTATATCTATTTTGATGGGAAAGATCAGCCAATACCTGACTTCTGTGAGGGGACCCGTGCCTTTTTGGAGGATAAGATACCGGGGCAGGTGGTGGAAATGGAGAAGATCAGGCTATCTTTCCTTTCCGAGAGGGCGAAATGTCTTTTTGAAGAAGGCTATGACCTTGTAATCGGCGTGGATGCAGATGAGTTCCTGATTCCGGATCCGCGACTTGGTCTTGGCTTAGCTGACTATCTTGACCGGTGTGATATACGTGATTCTCTTTCCGGGCTTGGGGTAGATGTGGGGCAGAGACTTGGTGAGGAGCCTGATATTGATGGCTCTCGCACTTTCCTCTCACAACGCCATTATGCGCGTCTTTCCACGCGCTATACAAAGCCGAGTGTGATGGCAAGACCGCTTGTGTGGGGCAGTGGATTCCATCGTATCAAAGGGCATAATTTCCATATAGCCAGAGACTTGTATCTTTTCCATTTCGGATATTTCGATATGGGCAGGATAAAGGCGCGTTTCGATGATCCTTCGCGCAGACAAGCCGGATGGACCAAGCATTTGGAACGACGCTCGGAAACTATTCGCATGGTGTCTTCGCACAAAGTCAGGGAATGGGACAAGTGGACTTCAATCGCGAGATGCGTTCAGACTCTTGTGCGCCCACCTTATGCGTGGAATAAGCCGGCGATGTTTGAAGCTATCCTAATTGTGCGTATCCCAGACAGGTTCTCCAATATAATATAGTAGGCTACTCGAACATCAGTTTTTCTATGAAGACCTGATGGTCTGAGCTTCGCCCTTCCACTATGTGTTCCCCTTCTGGGGTTATGCAGTGGAAGAGTTCTACTGTCTCTCCCAGCAGTGTCTCTTTGTTGAAGTTGATGCTGAGCTCCTTGAGCGTCATGGTCATGGCAATATTGTTCGGAAGGCTGTCAAGTGCCCATACAGTGTATTTGACATTGTTGGCGTGCCCATTGTAGTCCACGTCAGAATACTTGACGGTATGCTCTCCAATCTTCTCCAGGGTGCATTCTCGCGGTATTGTAATTTTGCCGCATGGTTCGCTTATAGCATGGTCTTCGCTCTGCGCGCCGGCTGAGAGAAGCTCCAAGACCTTCTCGTCCCTGCTGATACGTCTTGTATCGGCATTCATCACTATCCATGAGCTGGTGGCGTTGACTGCCGCTCCACGACTGTCACAGAGCTGGTAGTCTCTCAGAAAGTAGAGCCCGTTCTGTCCCTTGTGCCATGTCGATAAGTCCACTTTCTCATCGAATACGACGTCTCTCTCGAATCTCACGTGCATTCTGGCAAGTACCCAGATGCATCCGAGTCCCGCAAGTGCTGTGTCATTAAAACTAAGTGTCTGCGCCCCTTTTACTGCAAGTTGCTGTGCGAAGTCAAGGAATGCTTCAGCGCGCATCTTGTGGTGTGAGTCAGAACGGTAGCAGGTAATAATATCTTTTTCGCAGTATTTTTCCATTTTATTGTATATAGATGATAGGGTTGGTGTCTATGCTTGTTTTGACAACTTTCAGCCCCGAAAATTTTGAGTATAGCAGGTCGCAGAGCAAATCCATGGTAAACTGTTCACTCTGATAGTGTCCGAGTTCCGCGAGAAGCATACCAGAATTCTCGAAATAATCGTGATAGTGGAACTCTCCGCAGACAAAACAGTCGGACTTAGCATTGATTGCGTCCTTCATGAGAAAAGCTCCTGCTCCTCCGCATACGGCCACCTTTCTGATTGTCCGCCCGTCAGGCTGGGAGCAACGCAAGCTTCTTACCTTGAACTTGTCTTTCAGCATGGCGTAGAAGACCTCGTCTTGCATCGGAGACACAAGTGTTCCTACTATTCCGGAGCCGGAAACCCCATCATGGTGCGGAAGCAGCCATGAAAGTTCCGAGAGGCCAATGGTATCTGCTATACGGTAATTCACCCCTCCCGGAGCATTATCCAGACTCGTATGGGCAGAGTAGATGGAAATGCCATGCGTAATAGCTTTCGCGACGCATCTCTGCTGGTATGTGATTCCGCACACCTGTTTCAATGCCTTGAAAATCAATGGGTGATGCGATAATATAAGGTCTGCCTTGCGCTCGATTGCCTCGTCCACAATTTCTTCGGTGATATCCAGACATACAAGGATGGATTCGATTTCAGCCTCTGGGCTGCCGACTTGAAGACCGGAATTGTCGAAGTCGTCCTGGTATGACAAGGGCGCAACTGATTCTATGGCTGAAATGATTTCTTGGAGTTCCATGCTACTTCATCCATCTATCAAGCCAGTCATAGAATGTACGATGCCAGTAAAGAGAGTTCTGCGGCTGGAGAATCCAGTGATTCTCTTCCGGGAATATCACAAGTTTGGAAGGAACTCCCATCATCTGTGCTGCATTGAACGCTGCCATTCCTTGCTCATAAGGAATGCGGAAGTCCATCATTCCGTGGATGCAGAGAATAGGAGTGTGCCATTTGGTCACCATGGATGATGGAGAGTTGGCGTAATGCTTTTGTGCTTTCGGCGTGGATGCATAAGGTGCTCCGGCCTGCTGCATTCCTCCGAACGTGATGCCGTCTCCCTTAGGCCCCATCTGTCCTTCGGTGTAGGAGTATTCTGTGAGGCCGCCGTTGTCCCAGTTGGCGAACCACATCTCTTCGGTGGTGAACCATAGCTGCTTCTCGTCAAAGATGCCTGCATGTGCTATGAAGCAGTCATAGAGGTCACCGTGCAGTCCTTCAAGCATATAGGCAGAGTATCCGCCGTATGATGCTCCCACACAAGCGAGCTTTCCGACGTATGGCTTGCTCTTGATATAGCGTCCGGCAGCGAGGTAGTCCTGCATGTTGAGGCCGCTGTAATCTCCAGAAATCTGCTCTTTCCACTCCTGTCCGAAAGCTGTGGTGCCTCGGCGGTTCGGGAGTATGACTATGTACCCTTGCTGTGCCATAAGGCGGTAGCACCATCTGTAGCTCCAGTCCTGTGAGTTGGTGCCTTGCGGGCCGCCAAGAACTATCTCAATAGCCGGATATACCTTGTTCTCGTCAAATTCGGGAGGATAGATTACCCAGCATTGCATCTGCTTGTGATCTACTGTCTCCACGTGGATGCTTTCTTCCTTGATTGGCTTGAGCTGGCTTAGGATATGCTCGTTCTCTGATGTGATCTGCTTGTAGGTGGTGCCTGCTGCCGTAATGTCCACTTCAACAAGTTCAAGAGGAAATTCCAGGCTGTAATATGAACATAGGAGCCGTACTCCCTCAGAGTGCTCGATAACGGCGAAAGGTGAGAAGAAGTCGAACCACCAATCTTTCTCTGTTATGCGCTGAATCTCACCGCTAAGGTCTGCGCAGAAAAGCCCCTGAATACCTTCTGAAACCAGAGCATTGAAGAAGACTTCGTCTCCGTGCCATACCGGACCTGCCACATCGTGATCGAAGTTGATGCTGAGGTCGCGTGTATTGGAGACGATGGTGTCTGCGGATAAATCCGTATCACATACCATAAGCCTCTGCTGGTCTGCCTCGTATCCATCGCGTGCCATAGATATCCATGCGAGATGTCTGCCGTCTGGACTCCATACGGGGTCAGTATCGTATCCGCCTCCATTTGTAACCTGTACGGTAGCGCCGCTGAATATGTCGTATATGTATATGTCGGTGTTGGTGCTGAAGGCGTACTGCTTTCCTGTTTTCTTGCGGCAAGAATATGCTATGTGTCTTGAGTCCGGTGCCCAGTCAAGTTGCTCGACTCCGCCGAACGGCTCTGTCGGAAGCTCGAACCTGTTGCCCTCACCGAGTATGTCCATAGAGTTGGCTTCAGTGATGACCTGCCCGTTTAGCGGGGCTACGTAACTGCGGGGGATGTCTGTAACCCAATGATCCCAGTGTCTATACATCAGATCTTCGGTGGCGTACGCCTGTGCCTTGTCAAGGGCTGGGTCACTGTCAGACGGTGTCTGGACTGCGCTATTCTTGATGGTACTGGTGTATATGAGATTACATTGGTCTGGGGAAAGCTTGAACTCGGATATGCCGTTCTGGACATTGCTTATTTTCTCTTTCTTGCCTAGTTTGTCTCCTTTCAGTGTGGCTTTCCAGATCTGCCCGTCCTGAATGAAGAATATGCTGCTGCCATCAAGAGACCAGCGAGCATTGCTTACGCTTTTGGCATATCTGGTCAGCTGGATTCGGTGACTGCCGTCAGTCTCGCAGATGAAGAGGTTGCGGCAGCTGCGGTTGTCCGTTATTGAATTGTAAGATACTCCATAGAGTATTCGTGTGCCGTCAGGTGAAATCTGCGGGTCAGAGAGACGACCCATCTCAAGAAGCGTTTCTGGAGTCATCACTCCGTCTTCGATTCTGATATCGGACTGCCCGATATATCCGCTATCTTCGTGTTTAGTACATCCCATAATCAATGCGGCGGCCATTGCGCCAATTATCATTTTCCTCATATACATACGATATTAGTCGTGCAACTTCTGTCTGTCAAATCCGTCTTATTGGAGAGATTGAACCGACGGACTGAGACGATTCTCACAAAGATAGCGATTATTTTTAAAATTTGTCCGAATGTCGGACTGAAGCCCATTCATGACGCCTTAATGTCGCGAAAAGTCTGTTCTCTGACATATTGTCATGGCTTGTATAATAATGAGAAAATGTCTATATTTGCGCGCGATTTTTGTAGAAATCAGATTTTACTAGATTCAATTAATATTATGGCAAAGATTGATTTAAGCAAGTACGGAGTTAAGGGAGCTACAGAGATCCTTTATAATCCGACCTACGAAGTCCTCTATAATGAGGAGACCAAGCCAGGTCTTGAAGGCTATGACAAAGGTCAGGTGACTGAGCTTGGTGCTATCAATGTGATGACTGGCGTTTATACCGGTCGTTCTCCTAAGGACAAATACATCGTTATGGACAAGAACTCCAAGGACACCGTATGGTGGAACACTCCGGAGTATCCTAACGACAACCATGAACTCTCCGAGAAGGTATGGAAGGAACTTAAGAACATCGCTACCAAGGAGCTTTCTGGTAAGAGGCTTTTCGTAGTGGATGGATTCTGCGGTACCCACAAGGACACCCGTATGAAGGTTCGTTTCATCATGGAAGTGGCATGGCAGGCACACTTTGTGACTAACATGTTCATCCGTCCTCAGAATCAGGCAGAGTTCGATCAGGAGCCTGATTTCGTAGTATACTGCGCATCAAAGGCAAGAGTTGAGAACTACGAGGAGCTTGGACTCCGCTCAGATACCGCTGTTGCATTCAACGTGACCAGCAAGGAGCAGGTTATTCTCAATACATGGTATGGTGGTGAGATGAAGAAGGGTATGTTCTCAATGATGAACTACTACCTTCCACTTAAGGGCATCGCTTCTATGCACTGCTCTGCCAATACCGACATGAATGGTGAGAACACAGCTATCTTCTTCGGACTTTCTGGAACAGGAAAGACTACTCTTTCTACAGATCCTAAGCGTCTTCTTATCGGTGATGATGAGCACGGCTGGGATGATGAGGGTGTATTCAACTTCGAAGGTGGATGCTACGCCAAGGTTATCAAGCTTGACAAGGAGTCAGAGCCGGATATCTACAACGCTATCCGTCGTGATGCACTTCTTGAGAACGTAACAGTCGATGAGAACGGAAAGATCGATTTCAACGACAAGAGCGTTACCGAGAATACCCGTGTATCTTACCCTATCTATCACATCAATAAGATTGTTCGTCCGCTCTCACAGGGCCCTGCAGCAAAGCAGGTGATCTTCCTCTCTGCTGATGCATTCGGAGTTCTTCCTCCAGTGTCTATCCTTACTCCAGAGCAGACCAAGTACTACTTCCTTTCTGGATTTACAGCTAAGCTTGCCGGAACAGAGCGTGGTATCACCGAGCCTACTCCGACATTCTCTGCTTGCTTCGGACAGGCATTCCTTGAGCTTCACCCTACGAAGTATGCTGAGGAACTCGTTAAGAGAATGGAGAAGAGCGGTGCCAAAGCATATCTTGTGAACACCGGATGGAATGGAACTGGAAAGCGTATCTCTATTCGCGATACCCGTGGAATCATTGACGCTATCCTTGATGGTTCTATTGACAAGGCTCCAACCAAGACTATCCCTTACTTCGACTTCCAGGTTCCTACTGAGCTCAAGGGTGTTGATACAGGCATTCTTGATCCTCGCGACACTTATGCAAATCCTGCTGAGTGGGAAGAGAAGGCAAAGGATCTTGCAGGTCGTTTCATCAAGAACTTCCACAAGTACGAGAACAACGAGGCTGGTAAGGCTCTCGTGGCAGCAGGTCCGAAACTTTAATATAGACTGCTGATATTCTAATGGACAAGCATCGTGGGCATAGCCCTGCGGTGCTTGTCTTTTTGTTTTCTCGCAACAATTGTATATATTTGAAGAATTAAACTATTACAAGATTATGGCAATTATTATTGTTGTCGCAGTCGTTGCGATTATCGTACTTTGGTTTGTCGGCGTTCAGAGAAAGCTCGTTTCGTCTGATGAACTATGTCAGAATTCAATGAGCCAAATAGGTGTCCAGCAGCAGAGCCGTTGGGATGCCGTTTCCGCACTTGTGAAACTTACTAAGTCATATAACGAGCATGAGTACAATACTCTTGTGGATGTGGTTAGGCAGCGGAAGGATATTACTCGTACCAGCACAGCCGCTGAGGCCAACACACAGGAAGAGGTGCTTGCTACGGTATCTGACAGGATTAGGCTTGTGGCTGAGCAGTATCCTGAACTGAAGGCCAATGAGACTTATTCCAAGACTATGGATAGTCTTAACAATTACGAGAATCAGGTTCGTATGAGCAGGATGGTCTTTAATGACTCTGTTACCAAATACAACCGCATTGTACGTCAGTTCCCGGATTCTCTCGCCGCCGGAATACTGAAATTTCAGGTTAGGGAGTATTTGAAAGAGGTGGAATCAAAGAAAGAACTGCCTGAAATTAATATATAGAGCCTGATGCGTAGACTCATTGCTTTTATTGTGGCGGCATTGGCGACAACCTTTGCCGCTTCGGCGTTTGAACAGGCCATAAGGAACATTAATGTCCGTGTGGACTTGGATAAGGACGGCAGTGCTTATGTCACCGAGCGGTGGGATGTGTGCGTGGCGGATGGTACCGAGTGGTATCTTGTAAGGTACAATCTTGGTGATATAGTCATTCGGGATCTTTCTGTAAGTGATGAGAGCGGGCGTCTGTTTGAGAATGTAGGAGAATGGGACGTACATAAGAGTCTTGAGCAGAAGGCTGGAAAGTGTGGCATTGCGCATACTTCTGATGGGGATGAGTTGTGCTGGGGCATTGGCTCTTATGGAGACCATGTATATACAGTGCGGTACATAATGACCAATGTTGTCAAAAGTCTCAATGACTATGATATGCTGCATCTTCAGTTGGTGTCTCCAGGGTTGAGTGCGAGCCCGGAGAACGTGACGGTGCGGGTGGCTGCGGATTCCGTTGCTCTGGATACGTCTAACGCCAGAGCGTGGGGATTTGGATTTGTGGGATCGTGTGAGTTTAGTGGCGGGGAAGTGGTGTATCAGAGTACTGAGCGTTTTCGTCATGGGAGCTCTGTCATTGCGCTTTTGAGGTTTGACAAAGGGATTTTTGATTCGCCAAGCAGGCAAGCGCGTGATTTCGAAGATGTATATGAAAAGGCTGTTGAAGGCTCGGATTTCGATGATGATGAGGAGGGGTTTTGGCTTTTTCTTGGGACAATTGCTGCTATTGGTATAGGATCTGTGGCTATGGCCATCGTAGCCAAAAGGAAACGCAGATTCAAGATTCTTGGGTGCAAGGACAAAGACATAACTTGGTGCCGAGAAGTGCCATACGGAGGTAATGTCCTTGAGGCAGACTTTATTCTCTCCAAGCTCGGGGAGTCGAGGAAGGGCAGTTTTGTTGCATCGGCCCTGATTCTCAGAATGATTTATGATGGATATCTGTCAGTTCAGAGAAATGCTAAGGGAAAGGTCGATATCGGGTTTTCAGGAAAGGATGTGGAAGGGCTAGATGATGTGTCTGCGGAGTTGTTTAATATGATGGTGGATGCCAGTGGCTCTGATAGAATCCTTCAGGATAAAGAGTTTTCTCGATGGTCTGCTTCTCACGAGAAGCGCGTTCATCAGTGGGTTGTGATGTCTGAGCGGCAGGCCCGGAGGCAGTTAGCGGAAGATCATTTCGGACGCCCGGGGCAGTACACAAAGGCTGGACAGCAGCAGGCGCGCAACCTTCTGGGATTCAAGATGTTTTTATCAGATTTTACTCTTGTTTCTGAAAGGCAGACACCAGAAGTGGTACTTTGGCGTGACTATCTGGTATTCGGGGCATTGTTCGGCATAGCCGATAAGGTGGCTTCTGAACTGAAAGATATTAATCCTCAATTCCTTGAGTCTATGAATGGGTTTGATAATGATACTCTTGGAGATGTGATTCTTCGTACTAACATGCTATCCAGAGCTATCATTACCAGTGATTTTTCCTATGCCGCATCCCAGTCTGCGAAGGGCGGATTCGGAGGTGGTACATCCTTTGGCGGAGGAGGTGGTTTCAGTGGTGGTGGATTCGGCGGTGGAAGCCGTTAATCAGAAGGTATGTCTGCAGGTGATACCAATATCCAGTACCTTAGTGGAGTAGGGCCCAAGAGAGCGGCTCTGCTTAAGAGTGAATTGGGTATTGAGACAGTGGAAGATTTGATTTTTCTTTACCCTTTCCGGTATATTGACCGTAATGGGATTACACTGATAAAGGATGTAGTTCCAGGCCCGGCACAGGTGCAGATAAGAGCGCGAGTTGTAAGTCGTACTCTTTATGGGCAGGCAGGATCGTCAGCGCCGTTGGATGAGAGTGCGTTGACGTCCGGAAGGTGCAAGCGGATGAGTGTTGTCGTGGAGGATGGCAGCGGGCAGATGGAGATGGTTTTCTTCAAGGGAATCCGGTGGAATTGGCAGCGGCTTTCTCCTGGGAGCGTGTTCTTGTTTTTCGGTAAGCCGCAGGCGTTCGGGAATAAGCTCAATATGGTGCATCCTGACGTGGATTCTCCGTCAGGGGCTTCGGGCGGGCTTCCTGAAATTACTGGCGTTTATCCAAGCACGGAAAAGTTAAAGTCTTCTGGTATTACCGGGAAAGTTATGTGTCGTCTTATGTCTACGGCATTGAATGAGTATTTGCATCAGTTCGAGGAGACTCTTCCAGACTATATTATGAAGGACAACAACCTTGTATCCAGGCAGTTCGCGCTTCTTAATATTCACTTTCCTAAAGATAATGTGGCGCTTGTTCGTGCTCAGGCTCGACTGAAGTTTGAGGAGCTTTTCCTGCTTCAACTCTCTCTTCTTAAGCAGAAATATGTAAAGTCGCGTGCGTCTAAAGGTTTTGTGATGCCTCGTGTAGGAGCGGATTTCCATGCGTGCTACAATGCCCTGCCTTATTCTTTGACAGGGGCTCAGCAGAGAGTGATCAAGGAGATTCGATCTGATATGATGAGCGGGAAGCAGATGAATAGACTTCTTCAAGGAGATGTCGGGTCTGGTAAGACCATGGTGGCTGTACTTAGTTGTCTTCTTGCTATAGGTAATGGATTTCAGTCATGCCTTATGGCTCCTACCGAGGTTCTTGCTCGTCAACATTATGCTAATGTATGCAAGTACCTTTCGATGACGTCAGTGAAGTGTGCCATCCTCACTGGAAACAGTACGATGCGAGAGCGGAGGGAGATTCATCAGGGGCTTGAGGATGGTAGTATTGGCCTGGTGGTGGGGACGCATGCTCTTATTGAGGATAATGTTGTGTTTAAGAACCTTGGCCTAGCGGTGATAGATGAGCAGCATCGGTTCGGTGTGGAGCAGCGTGCAAAACTATGGGGGAAGAATAGTACTCCGCCTCATATCCTGGTAATGACCGCTACTCCGATTCCGAGGACTCTGGCTATGACGCTATATGGGGACCTGGATGTATCTGTAATTGACGAGATGCCGCCAGGCAGGAAGCCTGTCAAGACCATGTGTATCAACCAGAGTCGCAAGGTCGCCCTCTTTAGGTTTATGAAGGAAGAGATCTCACGTGGGCGTCAGATCTTTGTGGTATATCCCCTGATATTTGAGAGCGAGAAGATGGATCTTAAGAATCTTGAGACCGGATATGAAGAGATAGTGTCGGCTTTTCCGCTTCCTGACTATAAAGTAGCGATAGTGCATGGGCAGCAGACTCCAGAGGAGAAGAATTTCAATATGGATGCATTTGTGGCTGGAAGGGCCAATATTCTCGTGTCTACGACTGTGATAGAAGTGGGCGTGGATGTCCCTAATGCATCCGTGATGGTAATTGAGAGTGCGCAGCGTTTCGGACTGAGCCAGCTTCATCAGTTGCGAGGCAGGGTAGGGCGTGGATCTGATGCCGCCTACTGCATACTTGTAAAGGATGACAAAACGGGCAAGGATGCACAGTCGCGGCTTGACTTGATGTGCTCAACTGAAGATGGCTTTGAACTTTCGGAGCAGGATCTGCGGATGAGAGGACCTGGAGATCTTGAAGGGACCCAGCAGAGCGGTCTGCCGATAGCTCTAAATATTGCTTCGCTCGCGAAGGATGGTGCTCTTCTGTCGCAAGCAAGGGATTATGCTCTAAGGGTTCTGGAAAAAGATCCCGAGTTGTCCTCTCCTGATAATATTCGTCTTGATCGTGAACTCCGAAAGGGACGGTACGTGGTAAAGGATTTCAGTAAGATTAGTTGACGTGTATCCTTGTTGTAGAATATAAAGAAAAAGGAGACTTGAAATCAATTAGATTCTAAGTCTCCTTTCCGTGCTCCCTTAGGGATTCGAACCCTAGACACCCTGATTAAGAGTCAGGTGCTCTACCAACTGAGCTAAGGAAGCGATTTTCAAATATCTGTGACCCGTTCGGGGCTCGAACCCGAGACCCCCACATTAAAAGTGTGATGCTCTACCAACTGAGCTAACGAGTCCTCCGTTTTGGGATTGCAAAGGTATGGGTAATTTTTCAGTTATCCAAATTTTTGTCTGTTTTTTTTGCTTGAAATGCTATTTTCTTTCTATAACAAAAGATGTACAACATTTGTTCTTGAAAACATTTGTTTTATATTTAAAATGTATTATCTTGCAGTGTATTAATAAACCGATACACGATTAGCCTCTGAGAGTATTCTTGGGGTGTTTAGATTAATATTCTTATAAATTGAAAATAAACACGTTAGAAAATGATGGAACGAACAATTTGGAAAATTTTAACATTTATGTGCTTGTGCGTGGTGCTCTCAACCGCTTCGCCGGTAAGGGCCAGAGCTACCCAGCATTCCTCGAGCCGTACTATGGGAAAGTCGGTTCGGTCTGAATTGGCCGACTGGAAAGGAAAAGTTCTGGATGAGTCCGATAAAGCTATGCCGTATGTAAATATTGTGGTACTATCTATGCCTGATTCGCTGGTACTTGATGGTACTGTCACGGATGAGGATGGCGTGTTCTCGCTTCCATCGCATACGGATGAGGAGATTCTTATGGTGACCATGATAGGTTATGAGACGGAGTTTCTTCATGGTGCTGACGGTGCTGTGATTCATTTGCGCCCGGTGCCTGAGATGCTTGCGGAGGCTGGTGTCAAGGCTTTTATGCCCAAAACTAAGCTTACTGGGCAGGGAATGTCTACTTCTGTGAGGGGAACAGTACTTGAGAATATAGGAAGTGCCAAGGATGCGCTGAGCCGTGTGCCTGGTGTATATAAGGGACGTAACGGTCTGGAAGTTATCGGTAGGGGAAAGCCTGTCGTATATATTAATGGCAGACGCGTTCAAGATGAGTCTGAGCTTGAGCGTTTGAGGAGCAATGAAATTCAGAATGTGGAGGTGATTGAAAATCCTGGTGCTGGATATGACGCTTCGGTTAATTGTGTTATTCGAATCAAGACTTTTCGCCCACAAGGAGAAGGACTTGGCTTCAACATGGGCCTTTCGGATGACCAGTCGCTTATCCGCAAGTCCTTTAATGATCCGTCAGGTTATGCCAACTTCAATTATCGCAAAGGTGGGCTTGATCTGTTTGCAGGAGCTAATGGGACGGTGTTTAATCATCTTCAGTCAAGTGTGATTACCGGGGAGATTACAAAAGGCAGCCCGAGGTATCAGGAAGGTCCATTTGAGGTGGTATCAGAATCGAGAAACTATACGCTGAATGCTGGCTTCAATTACATGATAGGCAGCAACCACTTCGTAGGTGCAAGGGTTGATTACACGCGGTCGCCGTTTCTGGACTATCATCAGCAGATGTATAGTGATGTCTTCCGCTCTGGCGAGCTTGTTGAGCAGGTTAAGTCTGTCTCGGAGAATTGGCTTGAGGATGGAAATATTCCTACCGTGCTCGCTGTCAATACTTATTATAATGGTACAGTAGGTAAACTCAATATAGATTTTAATGCTGACTATTATGGTTCGGGGAACACTTTCTTTTCAAGGGTGGAGGAGACGAGCAGTATGACAGGAAATGCGGAAATAGAGTCCAAGAGTGAGTCTGAGAGCGATATGTATGCTGCAAAACTCGTTTTAGCGTATCCGATATGGCTCGGCCGCTTTCAAATAGGTACGGAGGATACATACGCACTTCGTGGCAGCGACTATTCGATAACAGGAACATACGTGCCGTCATCTTCTTCGAGGGTGAAAGAGGAGAACTATGCTGCATTTGCGGACTATGCGTTCTATCATCCAGTGTTGGGGCAGGTTAGCGCAGGAGTGAGATATGAGTATGTGCGCTTCCGCTACCATAGCCTTACCTCGAATGAGGATGAGATTTCTCGAAAGTACAGTAATCTTTTCCCATCTGTAACCTTTGCAAGGGCGTTCGGACCAGTGCAGACACAATTAATATATAGTATTAAGACCTCCCGTCCTTCATTCTCCAACCTCTCCGATAATATGATGTATCACAGCAAGTTTATTCTACAGAGCGGTAATGCTAAACTTCAGCCGCAGACGACCCAGCAGGTCAGTATGACGGCAAGGTGGAACTTCCTTACGGCCAGTGCCCAGTACTCCAGGACCGATGATGCCATAGTGTCATGGGGGAGAGTCTATTCCAATGATCAGATTACGGATGATGACGTGGTGGTGCATGTTCTTCCTGTGAATCTTGTCAATCCGTTCCGGGAACTCTCTTGCTACCTCAATGCGAGTCCTACAATTGGAATCTGGACTATGAACTATACTGTGGGAATTATGAAGCAGTGGCTTGATATTGACATGAGCAGGCAAGCCGGGTATGAAGAGGCCAAGGTCGTCTCGTTTAGCCGAAAGCCGATGTTTATCGCTCAAACCTTCAATAGTTTTAATTTCAAGAACGACTGGATGGTGGAACTTGGAATGGAGTATCATTCAAAGGGATTCTATCAGAATGTGTATCTTGCAAATACCGTATGTGATTTGTCTTGCTCTGTGCAGAAGGCTTTCCTTCGTGACAAATCGTTGGTGGTTCGTCTTTCTGCAAGCGATCTGCTTTGGAAACAGCGTTCCGATGTGCAATCAGATTACGGCTTTGTCAATTTTATACAGACCAATGCATTCAATACCAAGAAGATCTCCTTGTCTGTGACGTACAGGTTTAACTCCGCTTCAAGTAAATACAAAGGAACTGGCGCCGGAAAAGATACGGCATCACGAATCAAATAGGGAGTTTATGTAAGTACTTGAGATTCCGCAAGTCCTCGGCTTCTTATACAATGGGAAGCGGGAGGCTGCGGAATTTTCGTATGTTTTTTGTGCTGAATTCGTATATAATGCGTATGTTTGCCGCTCAATTTAGTTTTGTTTCTTTTTATGCAAGGGGTTTGGACGGTTCTGCTGTTGGTGGTATCCAACATCTTTATGACTTTCGCATGGTATGGCCATTTGAAGCTACAAGAGATGAAGATCTCAGAGGGTTGGCCGCTTATTCTTGTTATCCTTTTCTCGTGGGGCGTGGCTTTTTTTGAGTACTGCGCACAGGTGCCAGCCAATAGAATAGGCTCCAATATCAACGGAGGGCCTTTTTCGCTTGTGCAACTGAAAGTTATTCAAGAGGTGGTGTCCTTGACAGTGTTTACTGTGATTATCAACTTGCTTTTCAAAGGACAAGGGCTGCAGTGGAATCATATCGCTGCGTTCGTCTGCCTGGTTGCTGCTGTCTTTTTTGTCTTCGTGAAATAGATCAACTTCTCTGCACGGAAGCGCTACAGAGGGTATGTTCTCCTGCCTTGGCGATGAATAGGTACTCATCGTTATGCTCTTGCTTTAGCCCGATGGAAAGGTTCTCACCGCGCCGTATCTCTTTCTTGAAGTTGAGGTCGAGCCTGAATCTTGTGGAACTGTCTACGACATTATCGGGAAGGAGATCGAAAATCATTTCTATATATCGGTTGTTGTTGAGGTGTCCGTTGAAGTCGCACTCGCTATAGCCTACCTTTCTGGAGTCTGTAGTGTCCGGGGCGAAATCTCTAATTCGCCGCGGCCCTTCGCAAGGGAGGGAGAATGACTTGCCGCATACGTCAAGTTCGTCTCCTGGATAGATGGGACGTCTTGATGTGATGTCGATCATGCACCATTCTGTGGTTCCTCTTCCGATTTCATGTCCTGATTCGTCCGAGATTCGTATGCACCTATAGAACGTGATGCCTCCTTTGGAGACTGGCCATACCGTGACATACAATGGGTCGTATAGACTGGGTCTGCGGTCAATTTCAAAGGCCGAACGGATAAGAATCCAACTCCGGTTCTCTCTTGCCATCACGTCTATCCCGAATCCTTCCGTCCGGATGTTCTGGCCTATGGCGTTGATGATGTGCCCACAAAGTGAAGGTACTGTAATCTGTCCCTTGAAGTCTATTTCTTCTGGAACTACTGAGTATGCGTATGTGTTCATATATGTCATGTTTGATTTTTGTACATGCAAAGTTATCTATGGTTCTGCATGGGATGAAGCTAATGGCATTAAATTGATTATTTGGTGACTAAAATGCTTGTTTTACGGGAATAATTGCCTATTTTTGGGATGAATTACTGGATGTTTGTTGTTTATCCCAGTGTGGTCTGGGCTAAAATTTAGGTATATGAACTCTATTTTCCGATTTCCGAAGAGCTATGCGGCGCATCTTATCTATATACTTTTACTGCCACTGTTCTTTATTTCGTTCTGCTTCCTGTATAACCCATTCGGGATACAGGAGTTTTATCTTGTGGGCGGGAAATCCTTCGCGTTCCACATAGTGATGTTGTCTTGTATACAGATCGGCGTGCTTGCCCTTTCGAGGCTTGCTCTTTTCCTGATTCTCCGTAAGAGGACGTTCCTGTGGTGGCATTATGCGCTATGGTGTCTCTCTGAAGTGCTGTTTTGTGCCTGTTTTATGGCCCTGTACACGACGCTGTTTTTCGGGTCAGACCTTCCTTTCTTCCCTGCGCTCTCGCGCTGCCTTGAATTTGCATATCTCGTACTGGTTTACCCATATCTGTTTCTTGTACTGATAAGGATTGCTATTAATCTGTCTTCGGAACTGGATTCCCGTGGAGCCGTCAAGGAGGATGAACTCATGAAGTTCTACGATGAGCATAAAAAACTTCGCATGACCATTGATCCGGAGGCTGTGCTTTATATTAGTGCAGAAGCTAATTATCTAAAAATTCATTACTTCGACGGTGACGTGGTAAAAGAGTTCCTGCTCCGCAATTCTATGAAAAGCATCGAGTCCAACAATTCCGCTCGCTCTCTCGTTCGCTGCCATCGTTCGTACTTCATCAATCCTCATCATGTAAGTGTACTTAGTCGCGGAAAGGATGGACTTATCTTCGCGGAACTCAAGAACTCCTCGCTTGGCCATATTCCTGTGAGCAAGCAATATTATGACAGATTGTCAGATATGCTATAATTCAAGCCTATAGTTCAAGCCGGGCTTGAATTTTGATAGTACGACAATAATAATTATATTTGCGAGATTGTTAAAATTCGATTAAATGTCATTGACTTCAATAATTGGAAAGTTGTTCGGGTCCAAGGCTGACCGCGATTATAAGGCAGTGAAGCCTATTTTGGACAAAGTACTTGCCGTGTATCCTGAGATAGATAAGCTCAGTGATGATGAACTTCGTGCACACTCTGCTGCTTTGAGACAGAAAGTGGCAGATGTAGAAGCTCCTTTTGAGAAGAGAATTGCCGAAATAAAGGATGAACTCAACAAGGATATTCCTGTGGAGCAGAAAGAAGCACTTGCCGGTGAGTCTGATAAACTTGTTAAGGATGAGGATGAGGCTATTGAAAAATGTCTTGACGAGATTCTGCCCGAGGCGTTTGCGATAGTAAAATCCACGGCCAGAAGATTCAAGGAGAACAAAGAGATAGTGGTCAATGCCACGGATTTTGATCGTGATCTTTCTGTGTCCCATGATTTCGTGAAGATAGATGGGGATAAGGCAGTGTATTCCAACCATTGGGTTGCCGGTGGCAACGAGATTACCTGGGATATGGTGCACTATGACGTGCAGATTATCGGCGGTATCGCTCTGCATCAGGGAAAGATTGCAGAGATGGCGACCGGTGAGGGTAAGACCCTTGTGGCTACGCTTCCTGTGTTCTTGAATGCACTTGCCGGGAAAGGAGTCCACGTGGTTACGGTCAATGATTATCTGTCCAAGCGTGACTCAGAGTGGATGGGGCCTCTCTACATGTTCCATGGGCTATCGGTGGACTGTATTGATAAGCACGAGCCGAACTCCAAGGCGAGAAGAAATGCTTATGCTTGTGACATTACATTCGGTACCAATAACGAATTTGGATTTGACTACCTCAGGGACAATATGGTCACAAGTGAGGATGATCTTGTACAGCGCAAGCATCATTACGCAATCGTCGATGAGGTGGACTCCGTGCTCATAGACGATGCCCGTACTCCTTTGATTATATCCGGCCCTGTCGCAAGGAATAAGACGGATGAGGCTCAGTTCCTTGAGTTTAAGCCTTATGTGGAGAAACTTTATCAGGCGCAGAGGGCATTCGTGAACCAGACGCTCAATGATGCCAAGAAGGCTATTTCTGCCGGGGATGAGGCTGAAGGCGGAAAACTCCTCCTTCGTGCCCACAAGGGTCTGCCAAAGTATTCACCACTTATCAAGTATCTTTCAGAGCCTGGTATCAAGACTCTGATGCAGAAGGCGGAGAATTATTATATGCAGGACAACGAAAAAGAGATGCCAGTGGTGACTGATCCTCTCTATTTCGTTATCAATGAGCAGCTTAACACTGTGGATATGACCGATAAAGGTCATGATGTGCTTGCGCAGGCAGTGGGGAATGATGATTTCTTCGTGCTCCCTGACGTGGGAAGTCAGACGGCTGAGATCGAGCACTCTGACTTGTCTCCGGAAGAGAAGCAGCAGAAGAAGGACGAATTGAGAATGGCGTTCTCTACCAAGAGCGAGAGAGTTCACACTGTCATCCAGCTTCTCAAGGCATATACGATGTTTGAGAAAGATGTCGACTACGTGATTATGGACGGTAAGGTGAAGATTGTGGATGAGTCTACCGGTCGTATCATGGAAGGACGGCGCTGGAGTGATGGCCTCCATCAGGCTGTTGAAGCTAAGGAAAATGTCAAGGTAGAGGGCATCACGCAGACATTCGCCACTATTACACTTCAGAATTATTTCCGAATGTATCACAAACTTGCCGGTATGACTGGTACAGCTGAGACCGAGGCCGGTGAATTTTGGAGCATTTACAAACTTGATGTGATGGTGATCCCGACGAATCGTCCTGTCATAAGGGATGATCAGCCGGATCGTATATACAAGACCAAGAAAGCCAAGTTCGCTGCTGTGATTGATAGGATAGTGGAACTCACAGCTGCCGGAAGGCCTGTGCTTGTGGGTACATCCGATGTGGAGACGTCAGAACTTCTCAGCCGAATGCTCCGTATGCGTGGTATCAAGCACAATGTGCTCAATGCTAAGGAGCATGCGAGGGAAGCCGATATCGTGGCGCAGGCCGGACAGTCCTCTACTGTGACCATCGCTACGAACATGGCTGGTCGAGGTACGGATATCAAACTTTCCAAAGAGGTTAAGGATGCCGGCGGGCTTGCTATCCTCGGTACGGAGCGTCATGATTCCCGCCGTGTAGACCGTCAGCTCCGTGGACGTGCCGGACGTCAGGGCGACCCGGGTTCGTCTACTTTCTATCTCTCGCTTGAGGATGACCTCATGCGTATGTTTGGTGCTGACAACATCGCCAAGATGGTAGACCGTCTCGGAATGGAGGAAAATGATGTCCTCGAGGCTAATATGCTTACAAAGGCAGTTGAGAATGCCCAGAAGAAGAAGGAGGAGATAAACTTCGGCTCTCGTAAGCACCTTCTTGAGTATGACGATGTCATGAACTATCAGCGTGAAGCTATATACTCGCGTAGAAGGAATGCTATCAGCGGAGACAAGATAGAGATTGATCTCCGTAATATGATGATAGACAGCGCCGCCATTTTCGTGGATTCGCACAAGTCATTGAGTTATGAGGACTTCAATACAGAGCTTATCGCAGAATTCTCTATAGATTGCGGCTTTGATGAGGACTTCTACAGCAAGGCTAAGCCTGAGGCTATTCAGGCCAAGCTCTGCGAACAAATGGAAGCTGAGTATCATAGAAGGATGGAGACTCTGGTTTCCAAACTCAATCCTATCATCAAGGAAGTTTATGAGAAGCAGGGAAAGATGTACCAGAACATTGCCATCCCTGTTTCCGATGGTATCAAGCAGATGACTCTCGCCGTCAATCTTGAGAAAGCGTACAACTCTGATGGAAAGGAAATTGCCAAGACTCTTACCAAGAATATTATTCTTTTCCAGATAGATGAGCACTGGAAATCGCACCTTCGCGACATGGATGATCTTAAGCAGAGTGTGCAGACGGCTTCTTATGAGCAGAAAGATCCTGTGGTCGTCTACAAACTTGAGGGCTACAATCTTTTCGCTTCCATGCTTGAGGATTTGAATAGGGACGTGCTTTCATTCCTTCTTAAGGTCTTCGTTCCTCTTTCGGAACGTCCACAGCAGCCTCAGCGCCCGCAGCAGCCCGATATGAGCCAGATGCGTGCTAGTCGCAATGACTTGAGCACTAATGCTGCCCAGAATGCACGTACTCCTATCAAGGTAGACAGGCAGGTTGGTAGAAATGATCCGTGTCCTTGCGGAAGCGGCAAGAAATACAAGAATTGTCACGGAAAAGGACTTGTATAATGTTATTGAACCACAAGAATATGCAGAAGACAACAGAAACTGGTGCAGGAATCAATGATGTGACCCGCATCTCCAAAGGCGCTACCATTAAGGGGGATCTCGTTTCCTCCTCAGATATTAGAGTTGACGGTACTATTGACGGTAAGGTTCTTTCATCTGGCAAGATTGTCGTAGGAGAGCAGGCTGAATTGTCTGGCAGTCTCTATTGTTCCAACCTTGATTTGTGGGGAAAGATGGACGGTGACATTTATGTTAAAGATACGCTGTGCATCAAGAGCACGGCGGTTGTTAACGGGAATATTCACGTCAATAAGCTTCAGGTGGAAATGGGCGCTCAGATCAATGGTACCTGCAAGATGATGACTGAGCAGGAGTATGAAGACCTTGTATCCAAGGTCAGTATGAAGAAGACTCCGGTGAAATCTGACAAGCCCAAAGAAGCTTGAATAATATGTTGAGCCCTAATGTGAATCTATCCGGTAAGACGGTCCTTGTGACTGGTGCTGCCGGATTTATTGGAAGTAATCTTGTGAAAAGGTTGCTTTCACACGTGAGTGACATTACTGTAATCGGGATTGATTCCATTACCGATTATTATGATGTGAATATAAAGCATGGCCGACTTGCTGAGATAGAGGAATGTGCGCGTAAATCTGGTTCCAAGTGGTCTTTTATACGAGCATCCATTGCCGATAAGAGTGTCCTCGATGCAATTTTCGAAAGCCATGAGATAAGCGTGGTGGTAAACCTTGCTGCACAGGCTGGGGTGCGTTATAGTATTACCAACCCTGATGCTTATGTTGAGAGTAACCTTATAGGGTTCTACAATATTCTTGAGGCGTGCCGGCATCATGAGGTGGAGCACCTTGTCTATGCGTCTTCTTCTTCTGTGTATGGCAGCAATAAGAAAGTCCCTTATAGCACAGATGACAAGGTGGATAACCCTGTCAGCCTATATGCCGCTACCAAAAAGAGCAATGAGCTTATGGCCCATGCCTATAGCAAACTTTACAATATACCTTCCACTGGGCTGAGGTTTTTTACCGTGTATGGTCCAGCTGGTCGTCCTGATATGGCTTACTTCGGGTTCACTGACAAGCTTCGGGCGGGACAGACCATAAAGATATTCAATTACGGGCACTGTATGCGTGACTTTACCTATATTGATGATATCGTGGAGGGGGTAGTGAGAGTTATGGGGCATGCTCCAGAGAAACGTACAGGAGAAGATGGGCTTCCGATTCCGCCATATATGGTGTATAATATCGGAAACAGCTCCCCGGAGAACCTTCTGGACTTCGTGACGATACTTCAAGAAGAGTTGATTTCTGCGGGTGTCCTTCCGCCAGAGTACGATTTCGAGTCACACAAGGAGCTTGTTCCTATGCAGCCAGGAGACGTCCCTGTGACGTATGCTGATACGACTCCTCTTGAGAGGGATTTCGGATTCAGACCGTCCACGCCTCTTCGCGATGGGCTTAGGGCTTTTGTCCGGTGGTACGCTTCGTATTACGGAACATATTCGCAGGAAAACAATTAATGATAAGATGAAGAAGATAATGTTGCTCGGCTCCGGAGAACTTGGGAAGGAGTTTGTCATTGCTGCCAAAAGAGCAGGACAATGGGTGATTGCGTGTGACCGTTACGACAATGCTCCGGCTATGCAGGTTGCTGACGAGAGGGAAGTGTTCAATATGCTGGACGGAGAGGCTCTCGCTGCAGCGGTTGAGAGGCATCATCCTGATATTATTGTTCCTGAAATAGAGGCAATCCGTACGGAGCGCCTTTTCGATTTCGAAAAATCCGGCATTCAGGTAGTGCCGTCAGCAAGGGCGGTAAACTACACCATGAATCGCAAGGCTATCAGAGATTTAGCTGCCAAAGAACTCGGACTTCGGACCGCCAGGTACTTTTATGCCAAGACATACGATGAACTTGTGGATGCGGCTGAGAAAATAGGCTTCCCGTGTGTGATAAAGCCGTTGATGTCATCTTCGGGACATGGACAGAGTATGGTAAAGTCGAAAGATGATCTTCGTCGGGCATTCGATGATGCCATGGCAGGAAGCAGAGGCGATGTCAAGGAGGTGATTGTGGAGGAGTTTATTCACTTCCGCTCCGAGTTTACGCTGCTTACAGTGACACAGAAATGTGGTCCTACCTTGTTTTGTCCGCCAATAGGACATGTCCAGAAAGGTGGAGACTATCGTGAATCGTGGCAGCCTTATGATATCCCGCAAAAGTTCCTTGAGGCTGCGCAGGACATGGCTGCAAAGATAACTGCCGCACTTACTGGGGCCGGCATTTGGGGGGTGGAGTTTTTCCTTGCCGATGACGGTGTGATTTTCTCGGAGTTGAGCCCGCGTCCTCACGATACAGGCATGGTGACACTTGCACATTCCACTGCTTTGTCTGAGTTTGAACTGCATTTTCGTGCGCTTATGGGGCTTCCGATTCCTGAAATCAAACTTGAGAAGCCGGCGGCAAGTGCTGTAGTTCTTTCCCCTGTGGAGTCCGATAGGCCGCTTGATTATCATCTTGATGAGGCTTTTTCTCAGGAAAATACCATAGTGCGAGTGTTTGGTAAGCCAGATGCTCATGTGGGAAGACGAATGGCGGTGGTATTGTGCTATGGCGATAAAGGAACATCTGTTGATGAACTCCGCAGCAAGGCCAAACGACTTGCATCTACGATACTTTAGGAAGAGTGTTACATTATCAGATAACATTGTAACGTTGGCTACTTCTTTAGTCAACGTTTTTTAATATATTTGCTTCCGTTACCATTTATTATTGACACCAAAACAATTGTCTAAATGAAGAAAATACTATTTCCTTTACTTGCCGTAGGAGCAGTGCTTGCATCCTGTGGCAAGACAAGCTCGAATCAGGATCTTGCCCTGAATGATCTTGAATATTTCGAGAGGCCGGGTGTGAATGTTTTTGTCTATAACAACCTCTTTTCAGGAGGTTTTAATGATGAGAAGAACTCCGGCATAGAGATTATCCATCATGGAGTACGTACCGTTCAGGGCGGTGCAGTTCGTCTTTCTAATACTCCTGAACAATGGGATCTTGTTCCAAATACTCCTTCACGGGTGGTCAATAGGGAGAACAATTCCATAGAGGTGAGCCTTCGATATGATGATTATGATTTCGATTCGAGGCTTGTTGTGACGGGTGAGGGAAAGGCATTCAGAATTGATGTATATCTCGATAGTCCTGTCCCTGCCGCTCTTGAGGGTGAAGCTGGATTCAACCTCGAGTTCCTTCCATCACAGTATTGGAACAAGGCTTATCTGGTGGATGGCAGGCCGGAGAGGTTCCCTCGCTATGCCGTGAGCGAGACTGTCGCGCGTCCAAATAGCGAAAAGATCAAACAGTACAAGGGCTATCGTACATACGATGACCGTGGTACCGGTGAATTTGTGGATCCACTTCCTATGAGTACAGGCCATGAGATGCTTTTCGCACCGGATGATCCTTCTCGTATGATCAAGATTACCTCAGATGATGCGGAACTCAAACTCTATGACGGAAGAATGATAGCACAGAACGGTTGGTTCGTCCTTAGAAGTGTTCTTCCTGCCGGCAAGACAGGAAAGGTAGTCAGCTGGCTGGTTGAGCCGAATACTATTGATGGTTGGGTGCGGGAACCTAATGTGGGATTCTCACAAGTAGGTTACCTCCCTTCACAGCCTAAAACGGCAGTCATCGAGCTTGATAAGAATGACAAGATGCTCTCAAGTGCTTCCGTGTACAGGGTTAATGCAGATGGCACTTCATCTAAGGCTTATACGGGAAAGGTGACAATGTGGGGACCTTACTACAAGTATAATTATGCCAAGTTTGACTTCTCCAGCCTTCGTGAGCCAGGTGTGTACTATCTTCAGTATGGTGATGTGAAGACCAACAACTTCATCATTGATACTACTGTATACGATAAGATTACGGATGCTACTACCGATGTATGGGTGCCTATTCACATGAATCACATGTTCGTGAACGAAGCTTACCGCGTATGGCATGGTGAGCCTTTCAAGGAGGGATATCTTCAGGCTCCTGAGAACACGGATCACTTCGATCTTCACTCCCAGGGACCTACCACGGATACCAAGTACAAGGCTCTTGAACTTATTCCTGGCCTTAATGTAGGTGGATACTTCGATGCTGGAGACTTTGATATTGAGACTGGCTCTAATATTAGTGTAGTGCAGAACTTTGTGTCTATCTGGGAGCTCTTCAAGCCTATGCGTGACATGACTTTTGTGAGCGAATCCCAGCGCTATGTGGATCTTCACCGTCCTGACGGAATTCCTGACATCCTCCAGTATATTGAACATGGAACGCTGAATATCGTAGCCCAGGCAGAGCAGATCGGACACATGTCACAGTGTCTTTCCAATTCCGTACTTGACAACTATCATCATCTCGGTGATGCCGCATCTCTTACGGATGGATATCACTATGATCCGTCTTTGAAGCCATATCAGGTATCTGCCGATGGAAAGCGTAGCGGTACTCCTGATGACATGTGGGCTTTCACCAGCCGCAATCCTCAGCTCGACCTTCGTGCATCGACAATGCTTGCTGCTGCAAGCCATGCACTTATGGGGTATAATGATGACCTTGCAAAGCGTGCCCTTACCCAGTCCAAGCGACTGTTCAAGGAGGCAAACGAACTTATTGCCAAGCAGCCGAAGCCTCAGGGCAGACGTGGCGGTATGATGGGTGGCGGTAATGCTGCTACCAACCTTCAACTATACGTTGCTACTGGCGAGAAGCATTATATCGAGGATTTCGATGCCCAGATCTGGGGTATGCTTGACATGAACGTCAATTTCGGAATCTCTACAGCTCTTGATGCTATTCCTTATATGAATGAGGATTACAAGACCAAACTCCGCCCTTACGTGGAGAAGTATAAGGAGTATCTTGATAGTCTTGACGAGGATAACCCTTACGGAGTTCCTATCGGACTTGGAAACTGGGCTGGAAGCGGTAATGTTGTGTCTTTCGGTACTACCGTAAGCTTCGCAAGCCAATATTTCCCTGACATCATTTCCAAGGATTATGCATACAAGGCGATGAATTATCTCTTCGGTTGTCACCCATATCACAACTATTCTCTCGTAGCTACGGTAGGTGCTACAAGACCGAAAGCCGTGTTCTATGGCAACAACCGTGCGGACTTCTCCTTTATACCTGGAAATGTGGCCCCTGGACTTCTCTTCCGTCATCCAGATCATTTCGAGAATTACGATGACTGGCCTTTCCTCTGGGGACAGAATGAAGGTACGATTGCCGGAAATACGAGTTATGTAATCTTCGGCTCAGCATTTAAAAACCTTGTAAGGGAATAAGGCCCTTGAGCTTCACTTAGCTGAAGTTATCTATAAGTCAATTTACAAGTCAAAAGAGGCTGCCAAGGCAATTGGCGGCCTCTGTTTTTATTTTCGCGTGAGTGTAGTTACACTTTCTCGAAAAAAACATTATATTTGCGCGTGTCAAAACACGTGAGAAGAGACAGGCACTGAACCCTGTTATAAAGCGACTAACATGAAAGAAAAACTCTCCATTATTTTAAGGGGGGGGGGTAAGGCTTAGACTTCTAATTGTCATAGTATTACTCCTTGGAGGGGGAGTAGCGCTCAAGTCACAGAGTTATACCGATACATTATCAGTTTATTTCCGTCAAGGGAAATCAACATTCGATCGCAGTTACAGAGGAAACGGAGAGCGGTCGGAGTCGTTTGTGCGTTATATCCACGATGTGCTTGTCGGACATGAAGACGCGACAGTCAAGGGGATCCGCTTCGAGGTAAGCTGTTCTCCGGAAGGAAGCCGGGAGGTGAACGAGCGCCTTGTCGCAGCGCGAGCCGAGAGCATCATGAAATGGATGCAAGGACAACTACCTCTTGAGAGAGTTCCATACGAGATAAATACCACACTTGATCCATGGACAGACCTCCTGTCGATGGTGGAGTCTGACGAGAACGTGCCATACCGAGAGGAAGTCATAGGAGTAATAGGCGGCCTAATCGACGGACGATCACAGAAGAGCGAACTTGAGACTCTACGAGGTGGCGAACCATGGCGCTATATGCTGAGCAGGCACTTTCCGAGTCTGAGACGATTCGAGATGAGTGTGGAGGTGGAAGTACATCTGCCGGAACTGGAGATAGATGAGGAAGCACTACGTGCTGACTGCGAACGGACACAGCTCCCGATGACAGTGCCCCTTGAGAGTTTTCCAAGATATGATACTGGGCTTGCTTCTGTAAGTCCTATGAAGTATAAGACGCCTAAAGATATTTCCCTATATGTAAAGACCAATGGAGTAGCATTGGGGATGCTGGTGGGGAATGTGTGCGTGGAAGTCAGGCTGCCCGATAGCCCATGGAGTATCAATGTGCCGGTGTATTACTCCGGTCTTGACTGGTTCCGAGTTACGACCAAGTTCAGGATGGCATCGTTTCTTCTGGAAGTGAGATATAATTTCCCTGGGGTGGAAGGATTGTATGCAGGAGTCCATGGCGGCTTGGCATGGTATAACTTCGCGTTTTCTGGCGACTGGCGCATACAGGATGCCGGAGGCAATAGTCCGGCTCTTGGTGGCGGTCTGAGTGTCGGTTATCGTATTACACCGTTCAAGAGAGTGCCTGCGCTTGGAGTGGAGTTCAACGCTGGTCTTGGCGTCTACTCGCTTAAATACGATAAGTTCTATAATGAACCTAATGGTCCGGCTGCCGAGAAAGGCATTGAAGCGGTGAAATGTATCCCGGATGCACTTGGGATTTCGCTGTATTACCGCTTTGATAATGTAAAAGGAGGCACGCGGCGATGAGAGTGAAAATCTTCAGAGCGAGCGCGCTGCTGAGCGTAGCGCTACTTCTGCTGGGCGGAATGGTGAGTTCGTGCGTGCACGAATGGCCGGATGATCTGACACCGGCGGATGTGGACGTGAACCTTGAGTTCAACACTGAGTTCCTGCCGTTCAAGGATGTGGAATACACTAAGAAGACCAAGTCAGACCCATCAGAGTATAATATCAGATACAAGATAGGTGCATACCGTGCCCTAAAGAGCGGCGGGTATGATGTGGAGCCGATGCGTGAATATACGTTTACGAAGCAGGAAGTCAGCGAGCCTGACTATCGAGTGCGCATCGCCCTGCCAGAGGGAGAATATATGCTTCGCGCGTGGACTGACTATGTGCTTGATGGAACGCAGAAAGACTTGTATTACCTGACAGAAGACTTCTCTGCGGTGCAGGTGCATGAGCCTTATGAAGGAGACACAGACTTTAAGGATGCCTTCGTGGGAGAATCCCCTGTAAGGTCGGTACGAGTGGGCGTGGAAGCCCCTAAAGTGAGCGCAACGATAGCGATGGAGCGTCCCCTGGCGAAGTTCCAGTTTGTAGCAGAAGACCTTTATGACCTTGTTACGAAGGCTATGGAGAAGAATATGAGCGCAAGCGAGTATGCGGACTATAAGAACGGCAGACGCCCACTTGAAGGGGAGGGCGGAGGCGCCGCACGACCAAGCTCTTCGGACTATGATTTCAGCGTCGGCGTGACCGATGCGCTGGATGGAGGAACGAAAGCGCCCTGGGACCCGACGAAAGCACCAGGCTTCGACCCGGATAGTTATAAAGTGGTGTTCTACTATACCTCGTTTCTTCCTACGATATACAATGTGCTTACACAGAAGCCGATCGATGCCAAGACAGGAATGACGTTCACGTCGAACTTAAGCCCACTAAATGAAGAGGAAGCACTGATAGGGTTTGACTATGTGCTAGTGAATGGGACAGAGTCAAGTGTGAGCGTGCAAGTAGGCCTGTATGATCCGGAGGGGACAATGCTTTCGCTGAGCAACCCAGTGACGGTGCCGATAGTACGCGGGAAGGTGACGACGGTGCGCGGCAAGTTCCTGACCCTGTCGACGGGAAGCGGAATAGGAGTGGACCCGGGCTTTGAAGGAGATTACACAATAGAATATTAACAAATAACAATTAACAATAAACAACGATGAAACGTTATTTTAAAACTATCGCAGCCGTCGTGCTAGCAGCAATGACGACCGCAGCGTGCCAGAAGGAAAACTTCGAAGGCGCAACACCTGCAGGACAGGAAGTGGATGTTACACTTGACCTGCTCGCACCACAGATAGGCACTAAAGCCTATGGAGACGGAACCACGGCCGAGACTGTGTATGTCCATGTGTACCAAAAAGATGCTAATGGCGGCTTGACTTATATTGAGCCTGCAGCAGAGGGTGCAAGCCTCAAGACCCCATCACAGTCATTGACTCTTAGTGGTCTGAAGGCAAAATATAGCACCCGCCTCGTGACAGGCCAGACTTATACATTTGTGTTCTGGGCACAGGCAGACGGTGCTCCATATACTTACGATCCTGCTTCGCAGACCGTTACAGTGAACTACACAAATGCAGCAGGAAACGATGAGAACCGCGATGCTTTCTATAATGTCCTTGCTAACGTGAAGATAGAGGGCGCCTATACAGCCAGCGTTCAGCTTACCCGTCCGTTTGCGCAGCTTAATTTCGGAGCCTCCGACTACGAAGAGGCAAAGGCTGCAGGACTTACAGTGACAGACGCTCAGGTTAAGCTCACCCATGCAGCCACAAGCCTCAACCTTCTTGACGGCACCACCGCAGGAGATGAGACCGTGTCCTTTGCACGCACAGCGTTGCCTTCTGATCCGAATGCCACGCTTACTGCTGGAGGAAAGGACTACAAGTACGTGGCTATGGACTATGTCCTCGTGGGCAAGAGCGCGAAGACCCTTTCAGAAGTAACACTTACTCTTACGGCTACCGGTGCACAGAGTGCAACTCCAGAGTTTACATATAGCAATGTCCCTCTTCAGGCCAACTACCGCACCAATATCGTGGGTAATCTCTTCACCAGCCCGGCAGAAGTGCAGATTGAGGTTACTCCAGGCTTCGGGACTCCGGACAATGATGTAGTTGAGAATGTGTCATCTATAGCAGCAGCTAACGAGGCGTTTGCGAATGGAGCTACATCTGTCAATGTGACGAGTGTCTCAAATGAAGATGATACAACCATTATTCTTCCGAAGACAAACAATGAGGTATCCCTTACCCTTCCTGCCGTTCCTGCCGGAAAGACAGTTACCATCAAATATGCGGATGGCGCATCAGAAGGGCAGAAGCCTCAGACTCTCAATGTGACAGCTACATCAGCAGACGCTATCACTATCGAAGCACCAACCACCCATGTGGAACTCAACGGCGTGACCGTCAATACCGTCACCGCTTCTACCAGCAGCACCACCCTCGTTGTAGGTAAGGATGTGAAGATCGGCACTTTGAAGATTGAGCAGGGAAGCGCTGTGATCTATGGTAGTGTTACTACTGTGGAGAAAGGTGCGAATGCAGGCGAAGTTACAATCTATGTAAAGAATGCTAATGCTCTTGAGACAGCACTTAACAATGCCGATAAGGTTGTTCTTGAGGCTGACCTTGATCTTGCTAAAACCGCCTCTCTTGTTTCTGGAAAGAGCGTTGTTCTTGACATGAATGGAAAGAAGGTCTTTAATTCAGAAGATCTTTGGGATAAACCTACAAAAAATGATTGTAATTGGTCTTTGGTATCTGTTAAAAAGGGCGATTTGACTATAACTGGAAACGGTACCCTTTCTGCAAAGGAGAATGACTGCTATGCTGTGGATGTTCAAGACAATAGTTCATCTGTTATTATTGAGAATGGCACCTTTATAGGAAATATTCATGCTGTATATGCCCAGGAAGGAGTTGCCCATGTGAAAGGTGGTCGCTACTCCGTGCAGCAGAAATATCCAGATGCAGCAAAGGCTGACGAATTTGTTCTTAATTGTTATGACGCAAATTGCAAGAATGGCACTGCAAAGATTGTAGTTGAAGGCGGAGAATTCTGTAACTTCAATCCTGGTGACTGCTATGCAGAAGGTGCACATACTAGTTTCCTGAAAGAAAATTGCTTTGTGACAAAATCCGAGAACTATTATGTTGTAAAAACCGGCGCTGATAATCTTGCCGCAGCATTAAATGGTGCTGGATATGCAGAAGTTTACGGACCTATGGATGTTGATTATGTTTCTGTTAGTTCTGCATCTTCTTTGGTTTTGGGAAGTAATGGTGTGTTGAGTGCTACAGAAGAAGAGTCTCTCCGTTCGAATAAGAAAGGACATCTGAAAATTAGCGGAGATGGTGCTATAAAGGTTTCATTTGCTAATGCTGCAAAACAGGTATCAGCTTTATCAGTACGAAATGGCGGAACTATTACAATAGATGGAAACGTTAGAATTGATGGTGGCAGTGGTAGTAAAGGAAACTATGCTATTAGGATGGTTTCTGGAACAGTTAATATAAACGATGGATATTTCCACTCTGGAAATGATGCTAACGGAAAACCAAGTGAAGTTATATATCTTGAGAGTGGTTTCGCAAGTAGTTGTGTTTGCAAGCTCAATATTAATGGAGGAATATTTGAGTGTGATGGAGATGCTTCGTTCCTTATAAATTGTCAAGACAGTTATAGAAAGAAGTGCACTATTACAATTAAAGGTGGAACTTTCGTTGGCTTTAATCCTGCAAATAATAGAGCAGAAGGGGCAAATACAAACTTCGTTGCTGCGGGTTATAAGTCAGTGGAGACCACCTACAATGGTAAGCAGGCATGGACTGTGGTAGCTGAATAAACATTATTTGACTGTTATTTCATCCGGCGGGGCTTGACCGCGCCGCCGGGTGCCAAGAGAGAGGGAGATGAGAAGAGTGAAAGGAGGATTAGGGGATAAGAGGGGTTGGAGAAAAGAAGGATAAAAGAGGGAGAGAGTATAAAGAATAGTAAAGGAGAAGTATTGTCGTATGAGGAAGCTTTTGTTATCGGTATGGATGTGCATGGTGGTTCTTGCTGCGAGTTGTGGCAGGAGCATGGAGCCGTCGTGCATCCAGAAGGAGGTGGACGTCTCGTTTGATGTGGATGTCGCTCAGCCTGCGACAAAAGCCTATGGAGACGGCATGACAGTCAATACGGTTCATGTGTATGCATACCTGAAGGATCCTGTTAGCGGTAAGTTGTCATATATTGATCCGGTTGCCTATGGAGAGAACTGCCCTACGAAGACTCTGGACATGGTAGGAGGAAAGGCTCCTTATAGTACGCGGCTTGTCATGGGGCAGGAGTATGTCATCGTATTCTGGGCTGATTACCAGTCTGATGATTATGACTCACCATATACCTATGATAGTGCTTCGCATACAATTTCAATAAAAGACCATAACTATCAAGCCTATGCCGTGCCAGCGAATGATGAGCGGCGCGATGCCTTCTACGCAGTAGAGACCATCACGGTAAATGGCGCTATAGGAGACAGGACGGTGCGTCTGAAACGCCCGTTTGCACAGGTCAATATCGGCATAACTGATAGCGGTTTGGCAGATGCCGCATCCAAGGGGATAACTCTGAAGGATTTATCGGTGACATTTTCCAATGTAGCAACTAAGATTGATCTTGTGACAAGCGAGGTGTATAGGGTTATTCCCGGAGATGACCATGCCGACTATGTTCCTTTTAAGGCAAACTCTCTGCCGAATCAGAAATTCATGGTCGGAGGGGTCGAGTATAACCTTATATCCATGAACTATGTGCTGGTGGATCAGAATGAGGAGGGTACGGTAGCCAAGAATATCAGCCTCATTAGTGATGGCGGCAAATACAAGAGGCAGTTCAGCAATGTTACTCTTCGTGCGAACTATAAGACCAATATAGTGGGCGACATTATTAATGTGGAATAAATAATTAAAGCATTATAGTATGAAAAGAATTCTTGAACTTGCGGCTGTGGCAGTGCTCGGATTGATGACGGCATCATGCAACAAGAGCGCCGCACCAGAGGAAGGCGTGCCGGTAAGCATCAGCGTGCAGGCACCAGAGATTGGAACAAGGTCAATCTCAGATGGAAAGAGCGTGAATCAGGTGCGTTGCATCGTGTTCCGCGATGGCAAACTCATCCAGCACAGTGATGTCACCAAGGTGATTCCGATGACAGGCGGTACCGCCACTTATGAGACCCGCCTCATCTCAGGCCAGACGTACAAGATAGTGTTCTGGGCCGAGGTGAAGGACAATGCCTACTACAGCGTGGACTATCAGAATGCGACCGTGACAGTGAACTATGGAGCAGGAAATGAAGAGAAGAGGGATGCATTCTACAAGGTTATAGAGTATACCGTCACGGATGGGCAGGCCGCTCAGACGGTGACACTCAAGCGACCATTTGCCCAGCTCAACTATGGACTCAGTGCAGACGACAAGGCACTTGCGGATGCAGTAAGCCCTATCGTGAAGTCGTCAGTGAAGCTTGATGATGTGGTATATACGAAACTCAACCTCTTCGACGGAAGTGTGTCAGCGCCGCTATCAAGCGTAACATTCACTTCAGCCCCTATCCTCGCCGAGCCACTGAAGGTAAAGCTGGAAGGAGCGAGCACTGCGGTTGAATACACCTACCTTTCTATGAATTACATTCTTGTCAATCAGGATGTTGTCCCTAATGCCGTCCTGACTTTGTATGATGCGAGTGATGCAGTGGTGGCAACCGTCCCGACAAGTCAGGTGCCGCTGAAGCGGAACTACCGCACCAATATTGTAGGTAATCTCATCTCGTCTCCGGCGACCATCAATATTGTCGTGGACCCTGCGTACGAGACTCCAGAGAACAATATCAGCAAATAACAAAGATGGAATCGTGACACCCCTGAAGGGGTCGTGGCATAAAAAAACGAGTGAGGATAGTTTTCCCACTCGTTCTTTTTTATGCTGTCTTGGACAATGCTGTGAGAGCTCTCAATTTTAAATTTCTACAGAATGGCAGATTCTTATTGGATTTGTACTGTGAATTGCCTAACTTTGGAAGATTGAGTAACACGCAAACAAAACTAATGTATATCCAATGAAAAGATTTTTCATGCTTTTTGCCGCTTTGATCGTCGCCTCGTCTATTTGTGCCGGGCAGAATACCAAAGCTCGTCTGTTCGTGCTGACTGATGTGGAGAATGAGCCAGATGATTCGGAATCACTTGTTAGGCTCATGCTTTATTCGAATGTTATTGACATTGAGGGAATCTGCGCTACCACTTCCGTACACATGAAAACTAGTCTTCATCCTCAGACTATTATTTCTGTGATAGATGCATACGAGAAAGTTCGACCAAACCTTCTCCTTCATGAGCCTGGCTTCCCGACAGCAGAGTATCTTCGCTCTATAGTCTATGAAGGGCAGAGTGGATACGGTGTAGGGGCTATTGGGAAGAGCAAGAGGAGTGCTGGCTCTGATGCCATTGTCAGGGCTCTGCTCTCCGATGACCCGCGCCCGCTTTGGGTGACAGCTTGGGGAGGAGTGAATACGCTTGCTCAGGCACTTGAGACCTTGCGTACAACCAGAACCAGCCGTGAACTTAAGAAAATACTTTCTAAACTGCGCGTGTACACTATATCTGATCAAGATGATAGCGGAATCTGGATACGTAAGAATTTCCCTGAAGTATTCTATATCGTGAGCCCTGGTGGATATGGTGCTTCCACTTGGTCAGGCATGATGGACTCTTCTAGTGATGTAGTGGACAATTCGGTGATTTCCAACAAGTGGATTGCAGAGAATATCCAGCAGGGGCATGGTCCGCTCGGGGCGGTCTACCCTGATGTGGCCTATGGAATAGAGGGTGATACCCCCTCATGGCTTGGGCTGATCCCTGTGGGACTTGCGGATATGGAGCATCCGGACTGGGGTGGATGGGGCGGCCGATACGAGTATTATAAGCCGCTTCGTGAAGACTGTGACCTCAATGGCTTCAACGGTGGAGTGCCCATTGAAGAAGAACCTCATGCTATCTGGACCAATGCCGTGGATACCTATTATCCGTATGTGTACAATGAATATGGAAAGGCAGTAAGGCGCTCCATGAAGTCTCAGAAAGGATATAAAGTGACTCTGTATCGATGGAGGGAGGATTACCAGTGGGATATGGCAGCGCGTATGGACTGGTGCGTGAAGTCTTATGATCAGGCAAATCATCCGCCGGTTCCTGTCCTCAAGACTCCAAAGAAGATGACCGTGCATTCTGGAGAATTCTTCCTGATGGATGCATCGGATTCATACGATCCTGATGGAGACAGTCTTAGCTATCTGTGGTTTAACTATCCAGAAGCGGGGACTATGGAAAAAGAGGTGCCGATACAAGGTGCAGAAAATATTCATTTCGTGAGGGTTAAGGCTCCAGAAGTGACCCAAAAGGAGACTCTGCATTTCATCTTGAGACTTAGCGATAAGGGGACACCATCCCTATGCCGTTATGAGAGAATAATAGTCGAAGTATTACCATAAACATTGTACAATGCATACCAATAAGCCAATAGTTGCAATACTATCAGCCCTGATATCACTGTCGGCGGCAGCAGGTCCGAAAACTGGCATAGCCACCAAAGTGGAGAGTTTCCCAGTGTCTTCAGTGCGTCTGACTTCAGGCCCTTTCAAGCACGCGGAAGACATGGATATACGTTATCTGCTTGGCCTTGACCCGGATAGACTCCTTGCGCCTTACCGTAAAGGTGCTGGGCTTGAACCTAAGGCCGAGAATTACTCCAACTGGGAAAATACTGGCCTTGACGGGCACATAGGTGGTCATTACGTTTCAGCCCTTTCCTATATGTATGCCGCCACGGGCAACGATGAGATAGGACGCCGTCTTGACTATATGCTTTCTGAGATGAAGGCTTGTCAAGAGGCCGCCGGTGACGGCTATCTATGTGGCGTGCCTGACGGGCGTGCGATGTGGGATGAAATCAGAAAAGGAAACATTAGGGCATCGTCGTTTGGTCTTAATGACAGATGGGTGCCACTATACAATATACATAAGACCTATGCTGGGCTACGGGATGCTTATCTCCAGTGCGGACGTGAGGATGCTAAAGAGATGTTCCTCTCGCTTGTGGAATGGATGTACCAGCTTACTGACGGTCTGACCGAGGAGCAGATGCAGGATATGCTTCGTAGTGAGCACGGAGGGCTGAGTGAAGTGTTTGCTGATGCTGCGGCCATTTCAGGGGAACATAAGTATATGAAATTGGCTCATAAGTTCAGCCAGAAGGCTCTGATTGAACCACTTCTTGAAGGGCAGGACAAGCTTACCGGGATGCATGCCAATACTCAGATTCCTAAGGTTATCGGGTATAAGAGGATTGCCGACCTTGAAGGGAATCGTGAGTGGGATTCTGCAGCGGCTTTCTTCTGGAAGACAGTATCAGAAGACAGGAGTATAAGTATAGGCGGCAACAGTGTTGCCGAGCATTTCCATCCGTCTGACGACTTTAGTTCCATGCTTACAAGCGAACAAGGGCCGGAAACGTGCAATACCTACAATATGCTGCGCCTGACCAAGATGCTATACTCCACGAGTGGGGATCAGTCATATCTCGACTTCTACGAGAGAGCTCTTTACAATCATATTCTTTCAACGCAAGACCCCGTGCAAGGTGGATTCGTGTACTTTACTCCCATGCGTTCAGGGCATTATAGGGTTTATTCCCAGCCTCAGACCAGTTTCTGGTGCTGCGTGGGCTCTGGTATTGAAAATCACGCGAGATATGGAGAGATGATATATGGTCATCAGGGAGATAAAGCTCTGTATGTACATCTTTTCATTCCTTCTACTCTTCAGTGGGGTGACGTCAGGATAGAGCAGAAGACGGATATTCCTTATGGGAACAGGACTAGCCTGTCGGTGAGCACGTCCTCCAGAGGGAAGCGGTTCTCTATACGTTTCAGAATCCCTCAGTGGACTACTGCTGCCGGCATGAAAGTGTATGTCAATGGTAAAGTATCTGATAAGTTCATCTCTAAGGACGGCTGTCTGGAGGTGGAGAGACGCTGGCAGGATGGGGATTCTGTCACCGTGGAACTTCCTATGAGCCTTCGGATGATGCAGCTTCCGGATGGCAGTGACAACTACTCATTCCTATATGGACCAGTGGTGCTGGCCTCAAGGCTCGGTACAGATCGTCAGGATGGGTTGTTTGCTGATGACAGCAGGGGTGGACACATTGCCTCTGGGCCAAAAATGCCGCGGCAGGAGATGCCGGTGATAGTAGGGGATAGGGACACTATTTTGGAACACATTACTAAAGATGCTGATAATCTTAAGTTTACGCTTACCGGAGTATGGCCTGAAAAGTATGAGGGAATGATACTGGAGCCGTTCTTTACCATACATGAATGCCGATATATGGTATATTGGCCATTGGTCTCAAGGGATGCTCTTCAAGAGCGCATATCTGATATGGCCTTGATGGAAAAGGCTGAAAGGGCATTGGATGCAAGGACTGTGGATAAGGTAGTCTGCGGTGAGCAGCAGCCTGAGAGTGACCATTTTGTGAAGATGGATAGGAGTAATGCTGGAAGTGATGATGATGGACTCCATTGGCGTGAAACGAGGGGATCGTTCGCTTACCTGTTGAGAAATGATGGTGGGAGTGCTTCGAAACTGATGCTTCGATATGTCTCTGGGCAGCATCGTGCGGCGGAGGTGTATATTGGAGATATAAAGGTCGCAAGCATACAGGCCTCTGACGATACTGCGAAGAAAGAGACTCTGGAGGTGGAGCTCCCTTTGGATGTCGTGCCAATGGAGAGTCTGGATGTGTCCGTGATCTGCCCGGAGGGAACATTTGTGACACCGAAATTCTATGAAGTGAGATTAGTGAAACAATAATACGAAAAGCGATGAATAACAGATTTTTTGTGGCTGCGCTGTTTGCTATGACAAGTAGTGTGGTTTTATGGGCACAGAATCCTATTATCAGTGCCATGTACACACCTGACCCGGCACCGTACGTGCATGGGGACAAACTCTACCTCTTCACGGATCATGATGAGGACGATGCTACTTATTTTCTGATGAAGGATTGGCTCGTGTTCAGTACAGAGGATATGGTGAACTGGACTTATCTTGGCGCACAGGTATCTACTGCTACTTTTGAATGGGCTGCGCAGGGAGATAAGGCCTGGGCAGCACAGGCCGTTGAACGCAATGGCAAATGGTATTGGTATCTGTGTTGCACCGCGAAGGGGCGTGGGGATGCCCTTGCTGTAGCTGTAGCCGACAATCCTCAGGGCCCGTGGAAAGATGCTATCGGGGGACCTTTGGCCACTGGATTTGGATTTATTGATCCGACAGTGTTCATTGACGATGACGGACGCGCATATCTTTTCTGGGGAAACAAGGGATTGTGGTACGGTGAACTGAATGATGATATGATCTCATTCAAGGATGGCTACAAGGAAGTGCCAGGTTATCATGATCCTGCCGCATTTGGCGAGCTTCAGTCTAAGATGAACTGGAAGATCAGAAAAGAGGAAATGATGACCCAATATGAAGAGGGCCCTTGGGTAAGTAAGCGGGGCGATACATACTATATTGTCTATCCTGCTGGCGGAGTCCCTGAATATATGGCATACTCGACTGCTCCTTCGATTGATGGGCCGTGGACATTCCGTGGTAGGATTATGGACGAGGCTCAGAATAGCTTTACCATTCATGGAGGAAATGTCAACTTCAAGGGGCACGACTATATGTTCTATCACAATGGAGCACTTCCAAATGGGTGGGGCTTTCACCGCTCTACCGCAGTGGAGGAGTTTGAGTTTAACCCTGACGGAAGCATTCCATTTATTCCATTTACTTCTGAGGGTGTAAAGCCTGTGGGTACACTCAACCCTTATGAAACTGTGCAGGCAGAAACCATGTCATCCTCGTGGGGTGTGAAACTTGACCGTCTTGATGGTACCAGGCACTACGTTACATCTATTCACAACGGAGACTGGATAAAGGTACGTGAGGTGGATTTTGCCGACGAAGGGCCGGAGATAGTGTCGCTTGAGATGCTTAATTTCAAGAATCCCGGGCGTGTGGAATTCTATCTGGATGAATTAAGTGGCAAGCCGATAGCTACGGTGAACGTGGATAACAGCAATATGATGGTGAAAGGTGCTGTCACTCCTGGAGTAAAGGGCAAACATGACTTGTACCTCCTTTTTAGAGGTGGTGACGAGCAGCTTTTCGATCTTGACTGGTGGGTATTCACAGCTCACCCTAACATGCCATTGATACAGACTAAGTATACAGCTGATCCAGCACCAATGGTTTATGATGGCAAGGTGTTCCTATACACGACTCATGATGAGGACTATGCTGACGGATTTATGATGAAAGACTGGCTTCTGTACACATCTACCGATATGGTGAACTGGACTGATCATGGTGCTGTGGCTTCTCTTCGTGATTTCAAATGGTATGACGGAGACAATGGGGCATGGGCTGAGTGTGTGGTAGAGAGGGATGGTAAGTTCTATATGTATTGTCCGATTCATGGACACGGCATCGGCGTTTTGGTCTCTGACTCTCCGTACGGTCCGTTTAAAGATCCGCTTGGGAAACCGCTTATATGGCAGAAAGAAAACTGGGACGATATTGATCCGAGCGTGTTTGTAGATGATGACGGACAGGCTTATATGTACTGGGGCAACCCTAATGTATATTACGTGAAACTCAACCGGGATATGATTTCATATAGTGGTGAGATTCATAAGCTTGACTACAAGATTGACTACTATCAGGAAGGCCCGTGGTTCTACAAGCATGGTAATCATTACTATCTTGCTTTCGCTTCTACGTGCTGTCCTGAGGGTATTGGATATGCTATGAGTGACAGCCCTACTGGTCCGTGGAAGTCCATGGGACATATTATGGACAGAACATGGAGGACAAGAGGTAACCATCCAGGCATCATCGAATATAAGGGGCAGTCATACATATTCGGCCTGAATTATGACATTATGCACCTTTCCACTTTCCGTCACCATGAGCGTCGCAGTGTATCTGCAGCACCAATGTATTATAATGAAGATGGTAGCATTAGGAAAGTGCCTTATTGGCTTGACAATGTGCTTGAGCAGGTAGAGCCTTTCAATCCATTTGCCCGTGTTGAAGCCGAGACCATGGCATGGGGATACGGCCTTAAGACTATTGAGACCGGCTCTGATATATATGTCAGCAATATTGACGAAGGGGAGTATCTTAAGCTGAAAGGCGTGGATTTCCGTAAGGGAGCAAGTCGATTTGAGGCAAGTGTGTCAAATTCGCGTGGAAGTACAGCCTATATTGAGGTGCATCTTGATGCGGTGGACGGTCCTCTTTGCGGAACACTTAAAATCGATCCATCAAAGGGATTCAAGACAGTAAGTTGCTCTCTGAAAGACGCTAAAGGTGTACATGACCTTTACTTTGTATTTAAGGGCGAAGCAGGAAGAGATCTGTTCATCTGGGACTGGTGGAAGATGAGATAATGAATAAGAGGCGTCACATCAAAGTGGCGCCTCTTCTCTTTTAATGGACTTATTTATAGTACGTCTGCAAGTCCGTTCAGGACAGAACTATCCTTGAGCCTGCTCTTTATGGTAACTACTGGCTCCAGAACTTCAACTCCTTTCATTTCAGAGAGTTTCTCTTTCATGATGCGACCTGCTGTAGGTGCCCATGAGCCGTTCTCGATTATACCCACTCTGCGTGAACTGTATCCTTTGATGTGGAGTCTATGCAGAAAATCCACCATTGGTGTGAACAGACCTCCGTCGTATGTGCAAGCGGCAAACACTGCCTCTGAGTACTTGAATGCGTCGCCAAGACATTCTGACATATCGTCTCTGCAGATATCATGAACAGTTACATCCTTGCCTCTTGCTTTCAGTATTGTGGCGAGTTCGTATGCTGCCTCCATAGTGCCTCCGTGCATGGATGCGCAGGCTATCAGCACTCCATCTACCTCCGGCTCGTACCTGCTCCACTTTTCATATAGAGTCAGATATTTTTCGAGATTGCCGTCGATTACCGGGCCATGCAACGGCAGAATCATGGCTATATTCAGTGCCGTTAATTTGCCCAACAATGCGCTTACCGGGCCGCCGTATTTGCCTACAATATTGTAATAATAGCGTCTTGCCTCTCTTTCCCAGTCAGTGTACTCGGAAGCCATATATCCGCATGTCTCCAGTGAGCCGAATCTTCCGAATGCATCAGCGCTGAAGAGTACCCCATTACTCTGCTCGAAAGACACCATGACTTCAGGCCAATGTACCATGGGCGCAGAGAAGAACTTAAGACTATGTTTTCCAAGGTCGAGGGTATCTCCTTCGGCTACTTTTACGATACGGTTCGTCCAGTCTTTCTTGCAGAATTGTGAAAGCATGGCGGCTGCTTTCACACCAAGTACTATCTTTGATTCCGGGAACTTCTCGAGGAAAGCATCGATGGATCCTGAGTGGTCTGGCTCAAGGTGATGTACGACCAGGTAGTCTGGCTGTTTTTCTTTAAGAGCCCCTTCTATGTTGGAAAGCCACTCGTTTGTCCTACGCGCGTCTACAGAGTCGAGTACGGTAGTCTGATTATCTACAATTAGATATGAGTTATATGAAACTCCTTGAGGCACAGGATATTGGCTCTCGAAGAGGTCGATATCTCTGTCGTCAGTGCCTACATAAAAGATATTGTCCTTAATCTGCATCATAATACTATCCTCTGACTTTAGAATCGCAGTACCAGCAGCGCGTTACCCCACCTGATGTTACGCGGAAGCGCGGCTCTACATTCTCGTGATTGCAGATGCACTTGGAGTTGGTGCAGTGAAGGGTGGAATCCACGATAGGGGCTTCTCCTTGTGGCATGGTGTGGGTAGGGTCGTCTTTCCACTCGAGAAGTTTGCTTATGAGAGCCATGCGGACAAATTTGCCATTCTCAACTTGGCGGAAATATGCTGCGCGTGGATCATCATCCACTTCCTTTAGGATTTCATTGACGCGTGGCAACGGGTGTAGTACTGCCATCTTTTCCTTAGCGAGCGACATTCTCCTGGCATCAAGCACGAAACTGTCCTTGACCCTGTCGAATTCGTCCTCATCAAGGAAACGCTCCTTCTGAACTCTTGTCATATATAGTACATCGAGCTGAGGCATCACTTCATCCAGATTGTCCGTCTCGAAATAGGAGAGGCCTGACTTGTCGCACACGTCCTGCTTGATGTAGTCTGGAAGAGCAAGTTCTTGAGGGGCAATGAGAATCACCTTTATCCCCTCATATCGTGTGAGCGCTTTTATGAGCGAGTGGACTGTGCGTCCGAACCTGAGATCTCCGCAGAATCCTATGGTCATGTCGCCGATGTGACCGAGTTCTCTCTTTATGGTCAGCAGGTCAGTCAGTGTCTGGGTTGGATGGCTATGGCTTCCGTCTCCAGCGTTGATGATAGGGACTTTGGATACTTCTGCCGCTGCCAGAGGTGCGCCTTCAATATAGTGCCTCATGGCGATGACATCTGCGAAGCAGCCCACTACTCTGATGGTGTCCTGCACAGTCTCGCCCTTACTTACGGACGAACTCTTGGCATCGGAGAATCCAAGAACATTTCCCCCGAGCTCCATCATGGCAGATGTGAAACTCAGCCTTGTGCGGGTACTCGGTTCGTAGAACAGCGTGGCAAGTTTCCTGTGGGCCATAAGGTCCTGGTACTTCTCCCTATGTGCTATGATGTCTTCCGCCATTGCAATAATCTGGTCCGTCTCCTCGCGAGAGAGGTCCATAGGGTCAATCAAATGCTTCATAATGAGTCTCTGAATTCTATGATTTTATCTTTCCATTCCGGTGCTATATATCCCTCCTCGGCAGCTACTTCCACGAGAGTGTCAAGGTTGCTCAGGGAGTGATTTTCGGTGTGGGCAGAGGCTATGCGCTCAAGCCCTTTCTTCATTCCGTATGTGAATATGCTTACTATTCCGAGTACGTCTGCTCCTGCTTCTCGCAAGGCTTCCACAACATCGATGGCGCTGCCTCCGGTGGATATGAGGTCTTCCACTACAACGACCTTAGTGCCTGGCTCCATACGTCCTTCGATGCGATTGTTGCGCCCATGCGTCTTGCTCTCTCCCCTCACATATCCCATCGGCAGCCCGAGGATGGTGGCTGTGATGGCGGCATGTGCGATACCTGCTGTGGATGTGCCCATAAGCATTTGGCATTCAGGGTAATACTCTTTTACGAGTTCCGCAAGACCATGTTCCACTTTCTCTCTTGTTGCTGGTGCCGACAGGGTAAGTCTGTTGTCACAGTATATAGGGCTTTTGATTCCGCTTGCCCATGTAAACGGCTCCTCTGGTCTGAGGAACACTGCTCCTATGGAAAGGAGTTCTTTAGCTATTGTTCGTTCCATATTCTATTCCCAAAAATTCCTTAACGCAACGCTGGTATGCAGCCACTGGATCCGGTGCGGCGGTAACAGGTCTTCCCACGACTATATAGTCTGAGCCGATCTCCCGTGCACGCTCTGGTGTGGTGATACGTACCTGATCATCTTTGGCTGCATCAGCAAACCTTATTCCAGGAGTGACGGTGATGAATTCTTGTCCGCAGTGCTCTTTTACCATCCCGGCTTCAAGGGGGGAGCATACCACCCCGTCCAGTCCGGCTTCCTTGGCATTGGAGGCATACTTGACTATGGTCTCATTGATCCCTCTGCTGATGAGCAACTCGTTCTGCATCCTCTCTTCACTTGTGGATGTGAGCTGTGTGACTGCTATAAGAAGCGGTCTGGTCCCGTCCTCTGCTGTAAGCCCTTCGATGGCTGCTCTCATCATCTCTATCGTGCCGGCCGCATGTACGTTGCACATGTCCACTCCAAGTCCTGCGAGAACTCTCATCGCCTTCTTGACCGTATTAGGGATGTCGTGTAGTTTGAGGTCCAGGAATACCTTGTGCCCCGCGGCCTTGATGTCGCGGACTATCTGCGGGCCTTCGCTATAGAAAAGTTCCATACCTATCTTCAGGAAAGGCTTTCTGTCGCAGTCCTTAAAGAGAGCGAGGAAGTCCATGACCTGCTGCCTGCTGCTGAAGTCGCAGGCTATAATCACATCTTTTGCCATATTTATACTATACCTGTTATTTCTGATAGACTTTCTATTCCAAGACTCTCCATGAGTGCCGGAAGCGCCTCTACTATCTCTTTGCAGACAAATGGATTACGGATATTTTCCGCGCCTATCTGCACTGCACTTGCTCCTGCCATCATCATCTCCACCACATCTTCTGCTGAGGCTACTCCGCCGCACCCCATAATGGGGATACTGCAAGCCTTGCTCACTTGATTGACCATTCTCACTGCGATAGGGAAGATCGCCCTTCCAGAGAATCCTCCTGCGCCGGCAGCAACTATCGGACGGCGTCGCCTTATGTCTATTCGCATTCCCAGAAAGGTGTTTACAAGCGTAAGTCCGTCTGCTCCAGCATCTTCACATGCTCTGGCTATGCTCACTATGTCAGTGACATTGGGACTTAATTTAATGAATACCGGCTTCTTGCAGACTTTTCTTGCCACTGAAGTTACCTGCGAAGCGGCCTCTGGGCTCGTTCCGAAAGCCATTCCACCATTGTGTACGTTGGGGCAGGATATGTTGACTTCTATCACGTCTATTCCGGTGCAGGCGTCAGCTTTGGCACAGCACTCCCCATATTCATCGAGGCTGAATCCGCTGATATTGGCGATTACGGTGCCGGAATATACCTTTCTCAGTGCCGGGACTTTTTCCTTTACGAGAGCGTCTATTCCTGGGTTCTGCAATCCTACTGAATTGATCATTCCACCAGTGCATTCTGCTATTCGCGGAGTAGGATTTCCGAAACGCTCTTTCCCTGTGGTGCCCTTGAGACTGATGCCACCAAGTACATTGAGGTCAAAACTGTCCGCGAGTTCCGTGCCGAATCCGAATGTGCCACTTGCTGGGATAATCGGATTGGAAAGCCTGATGCCTCCGAGCATAACCTGTAGATTCCTATTTACCATACTATCTCCTCCTTCTTGAAAACAGGTCCGTCCTGACAGATTCTTTTGGCTCCCACGGTGGTGTGGCAACTGCATCCATAGCAGAACCCGGCGCCGCACCCCATCCTTTCCTCGAGGCTTGCTTCTCCGGGGCAATCCAGCATAAGGCACAGGTTGCTCATCATCGCCATAGGCCCGCAGCAATAGAAATATCCGAACTCTGGAGCCGTCTGTGTGATGGCATCAGTTACAAAGCCTTTTACTCCAGCACTGCCGTCCATTGTGGCTAGTACCGGCTCAACTCCTATGGATCGGAAATCCTCCAGAAGCACCACCTCATCGGCCCTGTTGAACCCGAGAACCACGTTCACCTGTCTGCCCATCCCGAGCAGTGTCTTGGCAAGAAAGAACATCGGTGCCGCCCCCAGACCTCCACCGACTAGCAGTGCCGGTACGGTGTTAGGGGTTAGGCTGAATCCATGCCCAAGCGGCAGGAGCAGTTCAATGGTTTCGCCTGCCTTCATGTGGGAGAGTGCCTCTGTGCCTCCTCCTACTGTCTTGTAAATAAGTGTGATACTTGTATCATTGGCGTTGCATACTGATATCGGACGCCTAAGATAGAATCCTGGAATGGCTATGTCTACGAATTGTCCTGGTAGCGGGACCTGTCCGCAGCAGTCACCAATGAGCTCCAAACGATAGGACTTTGTAGCTATCTCCTTGTTGCTCACTATGGTAAAAACTGATTTTCTCATGATATCAATTATTGTCTTTCCAGACGAGTTTTCCGTCCTTGAAGGTCATCGTGACTTTTCCGTAAACCTTGTCTCCATCGAAAGGAGTCGAATGTCCTTTTGATAGGAAATTTCTACTATCTATGGTGAATTCCTTCCTGGTGTCAATGACAGTGATGTCAGCTGCGCATCCCTCTTCAAATACATTCTTTAGCCTGAAAGCACTGCGCGGTGAGGTGGTGAGGGCGTTGATAATCTTGGCTACAGGTACTTTCTCGCCTATGCACAGACGTGTGTAAAGTTCGGGAAATGCTGTTTCCAGGCCAGTTATACCCATGGCGCTGTGCTCCAGCCCTTTGGACTTCTCTTCTTCGGAGTGAGGGGCGTGGTCTGTGGCTATGGCATCGATAGTGCCGTCGCAAAGACCGCGGACAAGGGCTTCTCTGTCTGCTTTTGATCTGAGCGGAGGGTTCATCTTGAATCTCCCGTCTTCTCTCATGTCATCTTCGCAGAGAGTGAGGTAGTGGGGAGCCGTCTCGCAGGTGACCATGACACCTCTGTCCTTGGCACGTGCGATGAGTTCCACACTTTCAGCAGTGGATATGTGACAAATGTGATAGTGGCATCCGGTGAGCTCTGCAAGTTCGAGGTCTCTTTTTATCTGCCCCCATTCGCTCTCGGAACAGATGCCCTTGTGCGAGTGTGTCCGGCACCATGCGCCATCGTGGATATATCCGCCATGCAGAAGTGAATTGTCCTCACAATGTGCTGCTATGATGCAGTCGTTCTCTGCAGCTTTTTCCATGGCGCGGAGCATGATTTCACGGCTTTGGACTCCGCTTCCGTCATCGGAGAATGCAACGCATCTTCCCTTAAGGGCCTTGAAGTCCACAAGCTCCGTTCCCTTGCGCCCAATGGTAATGGATGCGTACGGGAGCACCTGAATCACCGCATCCCTGTCAATTATGTCCTGCTCGATACGCAGATGCTCCTGTGTGTCAGGAACAGGATCAAGATTGGGCATCGTGCACACCGTGGTATAGCCTCCTCGGGCTGCTGCCATGCTGCCGCTTCTGATTGTTTCTTTGTAAGAGTATCCTGGCTCTCTGAAATGGACGTGAAGATCTGCAAATCCCCCACATACAAGATATCCTGTCGTGTCAATGACGGTGACTTCCGGACTGGCTTCGATTCCGAAACCTTTCCGGCGAATGATGCCGTCCCTAATGAGAATGTCGGGACCGCTTCCTTTTAATAACAGGTCCTGAGCCATATAAATTCTTGCAAAGATAAGCAATTTTGAGCGCAAAATGCCAAAATAATTATCAACAAAAAATATTTTCAAAATGTCAATAACTTCACTTGCAAGCCGTGCAGTATTATTGTAAATTTGCAATTCTGTTGGTTGAGGATTAGTTTCTCTCTATATAATGAAAGTTAGTGTAATAATGGGTTCGAAAAGCGACTGGGATGTGATGTCAGCCGCTTGCCAGACTCTCGAAGATTTCGGAGTCGACTACGAAAAGAAGGTCATCAGTGCTCACCGTACTCCTCAGTTTTTCTGTGAATATATGGCTTCGGCCAGAGATAGGGGAGTAAGCATAGTGATAGCTGGGGCTGGCGGCGCGGCGCATCTTCCTGGTATGGCTGCCGCCATGACTTCCCTCCCTGTGATAGGAGTTCCCATAAGGAGCAAGGCTCTCAACGGGCTTGACTCTCTCCTTTCCATAGTGCAGATGCCTTCAGGGGTTCCGGTAGCCACCATGGCTATAGATGGAGCGAAGAATGCAGCTTTGTATGCTATTTCGATTCTTGCACTTCAAGACTCAGCCCTTTCTGCTAAACTTGAGGAATACCGTAGAGCACAGGCGGAGAAAGTCCTTCAGACGGAACTTTAGAAACGTTAAATACAATATATGAAAGCACATCGTATCTTTGTAGAGAAGAATTCGGGATTCCAGGTTGAGGCTGAGAGTCTCAAGAGAGAATTCAACGAAAACCTTTCTCTCTCGCTCCGAACCCTTAGGCTTCTGAATGTCTATGATCTTTTCGGGTTCTCGGACACGCTTCTTGAAAAATGTAAGTATTCCGTCTTCGGGGAGATCGTTACGGACCATGTGAGTGAAGATTGCCCCCTTGAAGGGAAGAAATATTTGGCGGTGGAATACATCCCGGGCCAGTTTGACCAGAGGGCCTCTTCGGCAGTAGACTGCGTCCATTTGATAGACCCTTCTGCAGATGTCAGAATCAAGAGTTCACGGCTTCTTGTCTTCGATGACGATATGTCAGAGAAAGATATGGAAGCCGTGCGTCATTATTATGTCAACGCAGTGGAGTCCCGTCCGAAGGATCTATCCAGGCTTTCAGAAGTAGAAGCTGTGGATGTGAAGCCTCTTGCCGACATGGGAGGATTCATCAGCATGACTCCCGAGGACTATCCTGCTTTCTGCAAGAAGTGGGGGCTGGCCATGAATGCTGATGACCTTGGTGAGGTGGTGAAGTACTTCCGTGCGGAGAAAAGAGAGCCGACGGAGACTGAGCTGAGGATCCTCGATACATACTGGAGTGATCACTGCCGTCACACTACTTTCACGACTGAGCTTCAGACCATCAAGGTGGATGATTCTTTTATGAAGGAAGAGTTCGAGTCCGAGCTTGGCGAGTTTTACTCTATTCGCAAAGAACTTGGACGTGAGAATAAGAGCCTGTGCCTAATGGAACTTGCTACTATCGGAGCAAGGTATCTGCGTAAGAAAGGTCTTCTTGATGATATGGAGCAGAGTGAGGAAAATAACGCGTGCAGTATTTTCGTGGATGTGGACGTGGATGGGCAGAAAGAGAAGTGGCTGCTACAGTTTAAGAATGAGACTCATAATCATCCTACAGAGATTGAGCCGTTTGGTGGTGCGTCAACTTGCCTTGGAGGCGCTATCCGTGACCCTCTTTCTGGTCGCTCATACGTGTATCAAGCTATGCGTGTTACGGGAGCTGGTGATATTACCAAGCCTGTTTCTGAGACCCTTGCCGGCAAGCTTCCGCAGCGTGTTATTAGCCGCAAGGCAGCCGCAGGCTATTCAAGTTATGGTAATCAGATAGGTCTTGCCACTACTCATGTTAGAGAGATTTATCATGACGGATATGTGGCTAAAAGACTTGAAGTCGGTGCGGTTGTCGGAGCAGTGAAGGCTTCTGATGTGCGTCGTGAGAGTCCTGCTCCCGGAGATGTTATCTTGCTGCTCGGTGGCCGTACAGGACGTGACGGAATAGGTGGAGCTACCGGGTCATCCAAAGAGCACACTGAGTCATCCATTGAGACTTGCGGAAGTGAAGTGCAGAAAGGAAATGCACCTGAAGAGAGAAAGCTTCAGAGGCTCTTCCGCCGTCCGGAGGTTACAAAACTCATAAAGAAGTCCAATGATTTTGGTGCTGGCGGTGTTAGCGTCGCCATTGGAGAGCTTGCCCCTGGACTTGATATATATCTTGATAGGGTTCCGACCAAATACAGCGGCCTTAATTCCACCGAACTTGCTATCAGTGAGTCTCAAGAGAGAATGGCTGTGGTAGTCGAAGCTTCATGTAAGAAGCAGTTCGAGGAGTTCTGCCTGTCGGAGAATGTGGAGGTGACGCATGTGGCTGATGTTACGGATAGAGGCCGTATGAGGATGTTCAATAATGGTGTTACCGTTGCTGACCTCAGCCGCGAATTTATTGACAGCGCCGGAGCTAGACATTATGCTGATGCAGAGATAGCCGCCGTGGAGGATAGAGATCCGTTTGCTTTCGAGGTGAAGGGTGACGGCTTGAAAGAAAAGATGCTCTCCGTGATGGAGCTTCCTAATGTGGCTTCCCAGAAGGGCCTTGTGGAGATGTTTGACTCCACTATCGGTCGTTCTACTGTGCTTATGCCTTATGGTGGTGCGCTCCAGTCCACTGAAACTCAGGTGTCCGTGCAGAAACTTCCTGTGGGAGGATATACTGATACAGCCAGTGTAATGGCGTTTGGCTACAATCCTTTCATTTCCACATGGAGTCCATATCATGGAGCTGCATATTCTGTAGTGGAGGCTTGTAGTAAGGTGGTTGCCTCTGGAGCTGACTATTCAAGAATGAGGTTCTCTTATCAGGAGTATTTCGAGAGGATGACTTCCGATGCGCATAGCTGGGGCAAGCCTCTTAGTGCACTTCTGGGTGCTCTGAAAATGCAGGTTGCGCTCGGACTTCCGTCTATTGGAGGAAAAGACTCCATGAGCGGTACGTTTGAGCATATCAATGTGCCACCGACCCTCATCGCTTTCGGTATTACCACCGTGGATGCTTCCAAGGTCATTTCTCCTGAGCTGAAATGGGAGGGCAACAAACTCTATCTTATTCGCCATACGCCTCTTTCCAACCGTATGCCAGATACGGAAGCGCTTAAGTCCAATTGGAATTATATTCATTCCCAGATAGAGGCCGGCAATATAGTATCAGCCTGGTCAGTAGGGTTCGGCGGAGTAGCAGAGGCACTTGCCAAGATGTCTTTCGGTAATCTTTTCGGTGTGGATGTCAAGGTGTCTGAGCGGGATCTGTTCTCATACGGATATGGTTCCATTGTTGTGGAGTCTGAGAAAGAACTTGATTTCCCTACTGCCGAGTACCTTGGTACAGTGACTGATGGGGAAGACGGATTCCTCCATATCAATGGGACTAGCATAAGTTCTGACGCTCTTATGAAGGCCAATGGTGAGAGGTACTCCAAGATATATCCTGCCACCATGAAAGCCTCACACAAGAAGATGCTTTCTATTAAGTCCGGCGCTCCTGCTAGGAAATTAAAATATAAGGGCGAACCGGTGGAGCATCCTATAGTGTTTATACCAGTGTTCCCTGGAACCAACTGTGATTATGATACCGCCAAGGCGTTCCGTAAGGCTGGCGCCGAGGTTAGGTTAGGTGTGTTCTGCAACCTTACTGCTGATGACGTGCACCGTTCTATAAAGGAGATGTGCAGAAATATTGAAGAGTGTCATATTCTTGCCCTTGCCGGAGGATTTTCGGCTGGCGATGAACCGGACGGAAGTGGAAAGTTTATTGCCAATGTGCTGAATAATAGTGAGGTATCCGCTTGCATAGAGCGCCTTATCGCACGAGGCGGTCTTATCCTTGGTATCTGCAACGGATTCCAGGCACTTGTGAAGAGCGGATTGCTCCCATACGGAAAGACAGGAATGCTTACAAAGGACTCTCCGACACTGTTCCGCAACGACATCAATCGTCATATTTCCCAGATGGTGACAACCAGAGTGTCTTCTACCCGTTCTCCTTGGCTTGCCGGTATGAACGAAGGAGACCTCCATACCATAGCTGTCAGCCATGGAGAAGGAAAATTTGTCGTCAATGAGGACCTTGCCCGAGAACTCTTTGAGAATGGTCAGGTAGCATTCCAATATGTCAATCCGTTTACTGAGGATGTCACGATGGAGTCGCCATACAATCCTAACGGTTCGTTCTATGCTATCGAAGGCATTATAAGCCCTGACGGACAGATACTTGGAAAGATGGGACACAGCGAGCGCTACGAGAAAAACGTATTTAAGAACATAGACGAGGACATGGACCAGCCTTTGTTTGAGAATGCAGTCAATTATTTCCGCAGATAGATGGAGACGACAAAGAAAGAATTGATATTTGACGGCAACGAAAAGCGCGTCTATGCGACTTCCGACCCTGGAACTGTGGTGTTCCATTTCAAGGATGTGGCTACGGCTTTCAATAATGTCAAGACGGCAGTGTTCCCGCGCAAGGGCATTGTGAACAATAAAATCTCTGCTCTGATATTCGATTATCTCGGAAAGAATGGGATTTATACTCATTATATCTCTACTATCAATGATAGGGAACAACTCTGCCGCAAAAGTGAGAACATTCCGCTTGAGGTAGTGGTCCGCAACTATATAGCGGGTTCCCTTTCCGACAGGCTCGGGATTGAAGAAGGCACAAAGCCTTCCACGGTCATATACGATCTGAACTACAATAATTCGGATCTTGGTGATCCTCTCATCAATGATACACAGGCAGTGGCGCTTGGCATCGTCAGCTTTGAAGACCTCAAGTATATCTACGCGGTGGCCGCAAAGGTCAATGACCTTCTGCTTTCCCTTTTCACTCCGCTCGGTATCAAGCTTGTGGATTTCAAGCTCGAGTTCGGACGTGATACGAACGGAAAGATTATGCTTGTGGATGAGATTAGCCCGGATACCAGCAGGTTCTGGGACGCCGCCACGGACAAGCGTCTTGACAAGGACCGTTTCCGTCATGACATGGGTTATATAGTAGCATCATACGAAGAAGTTCTCAACAGGCTTCTTTCTGTACAAGAATCACAACAATAACATCAATATGGCAAAATCTTACGAAAACGCAGGTGTCAACCTGGAAGCAGGATATGAGGTCGTACGCCGCATCAAGCAGCACGTCGCATCCACATCAAGAATAGGCACGATGGGCAATATAGGAGCCTTCGGCGGAATGTTCGATCTTTCTGTGCTTGGAATCAAGGAACCAGTGCTTGTCAGTGGTACTGATGGCGTAGGTACAAAACTGAAGATCGCTTTTGCAATGGACAAGCATGACACGGTGGGAATTGATGCCGTGGCTATGTGTGTCAATGATGTGCTTGCGCAGGGAGCCGAGCCGCTCGTATTCCTTGACTATGTGGCTGTGGGGCACAATGTCCCAGAGAAGATTGAGGCTATCGTCGCAGGTGTGGCTGAAGGCTGTCGTCAGGCAGGATGTGCTCTTGTTGGTGGCGAGACTGCTGAGATGCCTGGGATGTATGAAGGGGGAGAGTATGATATCGCTGGATATACCACTGGGGTGGTAGAGAAATCCAAACTTATAGACGGTAGCAAAGTGAAGGCTGGAGACGTGCTTGTGGGCATTGCCTCTACCGGTGTTCACTCTAACGGATTCAGTCTGGTACGCAAGATTGTCGCTGACAGCGGTCATGATTATATGGATGAGATTCCGGAGTTTGGCTCCAGACGTCTGGGAGATGTACTGCTCACTCCTACAAGGATTTATGTGAAGCAGGTGCTCGATGTGATAAGGAATTGTGACGTGCATGGTGTGGCTCATATCACAGGCGGAGGATTTGATGAGAATATCCCGCGTGTGCTCCATGATGGACAGGGACTTGAGATACATGAGGGTACTTGGGAGATATTGCCGGTATTTAAGATGCTTGAGAAATGGGGTGGAGTTCCTCACCGTGAGATGTTCAATATCTTCAACATGGGTATAGGCATGGTAGTGGTATTGGATGAGTCTGAGGCTGCCAAGGCTATTGATATACTTGCCTCACATGGAGAAAAGGCTTCCGTCATCGGTAAGGTTACAGATGTGCCTGGTGTCAATATTGTCCTGAAATGAGAAGGCTTGCCATATTCGCAAGTGGGCAGGGAAGCAACTTTGAAGCCATAGCCGATGCCTGCTCGGATGGGAGGCTGGATGCATGTGTGGCATTAATGGTCTGTGATAGGCCTGGCGCACCGGTCGTAAGTAAGGCATTGGAGCGTGGCATCACGACGTTTGTCTTCTCAGCGAAAGACTATGACAGCAAGGCGGACTACGAGACAGAGATAGTTAGGAGGCTTGATGAGGCTGGCGTGGAATTAGTCTGTCTGGCTGGATATATGCGTATAGTGGGAGAGGTATTGCTGCATGCATACAAAGGACGGATTATCAATATTCATCCTTCTCTGCTTCCCGCTTTCCGTGGAGCCAGAGCCGTGGAGCAGGCTGTGGAATATGGTGTGAAAGTCTACGGTGTCACTATACATTACGTAGATGAGCAGCTTGACGGAGGCAAGATTATCTCGCAGAAAGCTTTCGAGTACGACGGCCATGATCCGGAAGAGGTTCACCGTCTGGGTCAGGTCATTGAGCATAAACTTTATGTGGACACGATAGCCGCGCTTATTGGATAGTGTTACGGCTGCGTACAGGTGTCAGAAGGTTATTAAGAGAGGGGCTGGTGATGAGAAGGTGTTCCGCGCACACCGCACTCTCTTGACCATTCATATAACAATCATTTGCGGAACTTATATACATAATGGCTAAAAGAGCATTGGTAAGCGTCAGCGACAAGAGCGGTCTTGTGGCTTTCGTGAACGGTTTGAAAGACCTCGGGTGGGAGATAATCGCCACAGGAGGCACTCAAAAACTTTTGGAAGACAATGGGGTACAAACCATTGGTATCAGTGATGTTACCGGATTCCCGGAAATTCTGGACGGAAGGGTCAAGACACTTCATCCAAAAGTCCATGGTGGAATTCTTGCGCGAAGGGACATCCCAGAACATATGAAGACGCTGGAGGAGCTTGGCATCGGTACGATAGACCTCGTATGTGTCAACCTCTATCCTTTCCGTCAGACTATCGCTAAGGAGGGCGTCACCATGGCGGATGCTATTGAGAATATTGATATCGGCGGACCGTCAATGGTCCGTAGTGCTGCCAAGAACTGGAAGGATGTCACCATCATCTGTGACCCTGCCGACTATGATAAGGTGCTTGCGGAACTTAGGGAGAGTGGAAAGACTTCTGATGATACCCGTCTGAAATTGTCAGCCAAGGCTTATACCCATACGGCGGAGTATGATATGTGCATCGCTACCTATATGAGAGAGAAGGCTGGTCTGAATGAGAAACTTTTCCTTGAGTATGACCTAAAGCAGCCTTTGCGCTATGGTGAGAATCCTCATCAGGATGCTAAGTTCTATGCTGCTCTTACTCCTGAGCCATTCTCGCTTGCATTTGCGAAGCAGATACAGGGAAAGGAACTCTCTTACAACAATATACAGGATGCCAATGCTGCTCTTAATGTGGTCCGTGATTTTGACCGTCCGTTCTGTGTGGCACTCAAGCACATGAATCCTTGTGGGGCTGCTGTGGCAGATACCATTGAAAAAGCATGGCAGGAGGCCTATGAGGCGGATAAGGTGAGTATTTACGGTGGCATTGTGGCTGTCAATAGGGAGCTTACTGCGGAGGTTGCCGCTGGCATGAAGCCGATTTTCCTTGAGATTGTGATTGCTCCATCGTTCACGGCTGAGGCTTTGGAGATATTGTCATCCAAGAAGAATCTTCGTGTGCTTCAGGTGAATATGACCCCATCAAAAGGAGATGCCAGACAGTTTATTTCTGTCAATGGTGGTATGCTCGCTCAGACGCTCGATACCAGTGTGGAGGCCTTGAGTCTGGATATGTGTGTAACCAAAGTCAAGCCAACTGAGAGCCAGATGAAAGACCTTGACTTCGGATGGAAGATTGTAAAGCACGTGAAGTCCAATGCGATAGCGGTAGTGAAAGGCTGCCGTACAGTGGGCGTAGGCGCTGGACAGACCAACCGCGTAGGCTCTGCGGAGATAGCGCTGAATGAGGCTCGCAATGCTGGAGTTACTGAGGATCTTGTTCTTGCTTCAGACGGATTCCTTCCTTTTGATGATACTGTGGCACTTGCTGCTAGATACGGAGTGACTGCTATCGTACAGCCGGGAGGAAGCATTCGTGATGCTGATGCTATAGCCAAGGCGGACGAACTCGGTATTACCATGATATTCACAGGAGTAAGACATTTCAAACATTAGTATCTGATGGAAGGGAAAAAAGTTCTTGTGATCGGTGGCGGCGGCAGGTGTCATGCTATAGTGGACGCCCTTTCCCGCTCTCCGCAGGTTTCTAAGATATTCTGTGCTCCGGGCAATGCCGGAATCGGGCAGGTGGCCACCAACGTTCCTATCAAGGATACGGACGTCGCTTCGCTTAGGGAATTTGCTCTAAAAGAGGGAATAGACCTTACCGTTGTGGGGCCGGAAGCCTCTCTTGCACGTGGAATTGTAGATGAATTCCGCGCTTGTGGACTCAGGATATTCGGACATACGTTGTCTGCTACCAGAATAGAAAGCAGCAAGGAGTTCGCCAAGGAACTTATGTTCAAGTATGGAATTCCTACTGCCGAATACAAGTCGTTCACCTCTTATGACGAGGCTCTTGAGTATGTAAAGTCAAGGCCGTTCCCGTCTGTGCTTAAATATGACGGGCTTGCTGCCGGAAAAGGTGTCGTTATAGCACAAAATCTTGAGGAAGCGGATCTTGCCCTCAAGATGATGCTTCTGGAAGGGGAGTTCGGAGAAGGAAAGGTTGTTGTAGAGGATTTCCTCACTGGGCCAGAGTTCTCTTTCATGTGTTTTGTAGATGGAGAGAATGTGTATCCAATGCCGCTCTCACAGGATCATAAGCGTGCTTTTGACTGGGATGAGGGGCCTAACACTGGTGGAATGGGTGCCTATACCGGGCTTCCTTTCGTCTCTGAAGCAGACTGGAACTATGCCTATAATGAGATAATGGTACGTACGGCCAGGGCAATGGCTCATGAAGGATGCCCTCTTTCCGGAGTGCTCTATGGCGGGCTAATGAAGACTCCGGATGGAGTTAAGGTCATAGAGTTCAATGCCCGTTTCGGTGATCCTGAAACGGAGGTTGTGCTCCCGCTCCTTGAAAGTGATGCGTATGATGTGTTTGAGGCTGTGGCTGAGTCAAGGGCTCCGATGCCGTTGAGGTGGAGCAATAGGGTGACGATGGGTGTGGTCCTCGCTTCCAAGGGATACCCTGGGAAGTATGAGAAGGGAGCCGTGATTGAAGGAATTGATTCTCTTGATGCGAAGGTGTTCCACATGGGTACTGCTATTAAGGATGGAAAGACCGTGACCGCCGGTGGGCGTGTGATGATGGTGGTGTGCGATGGACGCACTATTGCTGAGGCTGCTGATAGAGTTTATTCCCAGGTGGATAAGGTCCGTTGCGACAATCTTTTCTTCAGGCACGATATTGCTCATTGGGCCCTTGAGAATGGTGGTGGCCGTATAATTGATGGGAAACTTATTTCCGAGCGTGTCAAGACTTCTGTCAAGGCCCGGGTGGAGGTGATAGAAAAGCGTTTCGGCCGTAAACCTTGCCTGACCGTGATCATTGTCGGAACTAATCCTGCAAGCCAGGTGTATGTCCGCAATAAGGTCAAGACGGCCGCTTATGTAGGGATGGAGTCCCATCTTGTCGAACTCCCGGAAAGCGTTTCGGAAGAGGAACTTCTTCGCACTATTGATACTCTCAATAGGGATAGCTCTGTGGATGGAATACTTGTACAACTTCCTCTACCGAAACATATTGATGAGTCCAAGGTGATATTTGCCATTGACAAGTCTAAGGATGTGGATGGCTTTCATATTCTCAATGTGGGTTCACTTTGGGTAGGTGCAGAGTGTATCAAGCCGTGCACACCTAAAGGAATTATTGAACTTATCAAGAGCACAGGAGTGGATATTCAGGGCAAGCATGCCGTGGTGGTCGGACGGAGCAATATAGTTGGTAAGCCTGTTGCCAAACTGCTTCTGGATGAGAATGCAACAGTTACGATAGCGCATTCACGTACCCCGGATCTGGGTAAGATTACGCGTGAAGCTGATATCCTGGTAGTGGCTGTTGGCAAGGAAGGTGTGGTGACCGGTGATATGGTCAAGGCAGGTGCTGTGGTTATCGATGTGGGTATGAACCGTAATGCGGAAGGCAAGCTTGTCGGCGATGTGGATTTCCAATCTGCAGCCATGAAGGCTTCCTGGATTACTCCTGTTCCTGGCGGAGTGGGACCTATGACTATAGCCATGCTTATGGAAAACACTCTCGAGTGTTACCTTCGCAAGATGGAGCATTAGAAAATGTCCGGCTATCAGTATACATTTAAGAAGCTTGTTAAGGACTGGGCTCTGATTATCAGTATGATAGTCGGAGCTTCAGCCTATCTCGTATATCATTCTCTTCCGTCACTTCATGCTGCCGGTCCTGTACTTGAGTCGGTTGTCACGAGGCTTCAGCCTCTGATGCTTTTCGTGATGCTCTTTCTGAGTTTTTGCAGGATTGAGCCGCATCAGATGCGCCCTCATAAGTGGATGGCATGGCTGCTTCTTCTTCAGGGCGGACTATTCGTGACACTATCCCTTATGCTTGCCTTTGTGCCTGGACTTCCAGTGCGACATGGTGTTGAGGCATTTATGCTATGCATTATTTGCCCTACAGCTACGGCGTGTGCGGTGATTACAGGAAAGCTCGGTGGAAATATGGCTGGAGTGGTCACATATACGGTGCTGATCAATCTTTTGGTGTCGGTTCTTGTGCCTCTCATGGTGCCTATTGTGCATCCTGTTCCAGGCCTTTCTTTCCAGTCAGCTTTTCTGAAGATTCTGGCCAAGGTGTTCCCGCTGCTTATCGCGCCATGCCTGCTGGCATGGATAGTTCGCTATCTTCTGCCTTCGCTTCATGCAGCTCTGGTCAAACTTACAGAACTTCCGTTCTATATATGGGCGTTCTCCCTAAGTCTTGCCATCCTTATGAGTACAAGGGCGATAGTACATAATACTGCCGGGATCGGGGCTTTGGTGGAGATTTGCATCGGCTCTCTTCTTGCATGTGCATTTCAGTTCTGGGCAGGACGTGCAATAGGTGCGCATAGCAGATGCCGTATTTCGGCGGGTCAGGCTCTCGGACAGAAGAATACTGTTTTCGAGATATGGCTGGGGTACACGTTCTTTACCCCTGTGGTGTCTGTGGCAGGAGGTTTTTATAGTATCTGGCACAACTGCTACAATTCCTGGCAGCTCTACCAGAAACGTAAGTCCAAATCCTCCGTCCCGGAGCAATGAAAATTTGTTACTGCTTCAATTTTTGTGTAACTTTGTCTGAATATAAAATATTCCCTATGTCATTCGTAGAAGATAAAATCGCTTTTGAAGGTCTCACCTTCGACGATGTGCTCTTGATTCCGGCTTACTCGGATGTTCTTCCGAGAGAAGTTGACTTGAGCAGCCGCTTTTCGCGGAACATCACCCTTAACATCCCGATTGTGTCCGCCGCTATGGACACCGTAACGGAAGCGCCGATGGCCATTGCTCTTGCAAGAGAAGGTGGTATCGGCGTTATTCATAAGAATATGAGTATAGCTGCACAGGCGGCAGAAGTCCGCAAGGTGAAGCGCTCGGAGAACGGTATGATTAATGACCCTGTCACTATCAACCAGGATCAGACAGTGGGGGATGCATTGAGACTGATGCATGACAATCACATCGGTGGTATCCCTGTGACGGATGATGAGGGACGTCTGGTAGGTATAGTGACCAATAGGGATGTGCGCTTTCAGGAAGATATGACTGTCCTTATAAGGGATGCTATGACTTCCGAGAATCTTGTTACTATTCTTGATTCTGAAACTGATCGTGAGCACGTTAAGTCAATACTCCAGAAGTACAAGGTAGAAAAACTCCCTGTAGTTAATAAGTCCGGGAAAATCGTTGGACTTATTACTTACAAAGATCTTATCAAGGAGAGGCTTCATCCTATGGCTTGCAAGGATGCTAAGGGTAGACTTCGTGTAGCCGCCGGTGTCGGTATTACCAATGACGCCCTTGATAGGGTTGCTGCTCTTGCGGCAGAGAGTGTAGACGCTGTGGTCCTGGATTGTGCCCATGGACATAGCAAGAGGGTAATTGACTTGCTCAAGAAAGTCAAGGCTCAGTTCCCTCAGATAGATGCTGTGGTGGGTAATGTGGCTACAGAGGAAGCTGCACGGCTTCTGGTAGAGGCTGGTGCCGATGGAGTGAAAGTGGGTATTGGTCCCGGTTCTATCTGTACTACGAGAATTGTCGCTGGTGTGGGTGTCCCTCAGTTGACGGCTATCTTTAATGCCTATCAGGCTATTAAAGGGTCTGGCGCTACTCTGATTGCTGACGGTGGACTCAGGTATTCTGGTGATATCGTCAAGGCTCTGGCAGCTGGTGGAGACTGCGTGATGTGCGGCTCCATGTTTGCCGGTACGGAGGAGTCTCCAGGAGAGACAATTATTTACAATGGACGTAAGTTTAAGTCTTACAGGGGAATGGGCTCCATTGATGCTATGGCGGCCGGATCTAAAGACCGTTATTTCCAGGAAGACAAGGCCGATGTAAGTAAGCTCGTGCCAGAAGGCATAGTAGGTCGCGTCCCTTATAAGGGAACACTTTCCGAGACTGTATACCAGCTTGTCGGAGGGCTCCGCTCTGGTATGGGATATTGTGGCGCTGCCAACCTTGAAACCCTCAAGAATGCCAAGTTTGTGCGTGTTACTGCGAGCGGCATGGCAGAGAGCCATCCTCATGATGTAACCATTACTAAAGAAACCCCAAATTATACAAGAGGTGACTAGCAAAATACTGATACTTGATTTCGGCTCCCAATACACACAGCTTATTGCAAGGCGTGTCCGGGAGATTGGTGTATACTGTGAGATTCACCCTTTTGACAAAATTCCAGTGCTGGACGAGTCAACGAAGGGCGTGATTCTTTCAGGTAGTCCTGCGTCCGTAAGAAATGCGGATGCCCCGCAGCCTGACTTGAGCTCTTTTCGCGGCAGACTGCCTGTTCTTGGAATCTGCTATGGAGCCCAGTGGCTTGCATGGAAAGATGGAGGCGAAGTGGTCCCTGCTACATCAAGAGAGTACGGACGTGCTTTGCTTGAGGTCGTCAAATCATCGGATCCGCTCATGTCTGGACTTCCTGAGAAATCTACCGTGTGGATGTCTCATGGAGATACCATCGTAAGGCTTCCGGAGAAACTGGAGGTCATCGCATCTACTGAAAGTGTTCATAATGCAGCATTCCGCTTCCCGGATGAGCCTACATGGGGCATACAGTTCCATCCGGAGGTTTACCATAGCGAATGCGGCAAGGAGCTACTTTCCAATTTCGTACTCGGCATCTGCGGATGTCCAGGTGATTGGACGCCGGAGAACTTCGTGGATGCTACCGTTCGTGAACTTAAGGAGAAACTTGGTGACGATGAAGTGATACTTGCGCTTTCTGGTGGCGTGGATTCCAGCGTGGCCGGTCTTCTTCTTCATAGGGCTATCGGCAGTAAACTGCGCTGCATCTTCGTGGATTCCGGACTCTTACGCAAGGATGAGTTCAGCTCAGTGCTTCGCTCGTACGAGGGTATGGGGCTCAATGTTGTTGGCGTGCGTGCTGCGGACAAGTTCCTCGGTGACCTTGCCGGTGTGACTGACCCGGAGCAGAAGAGAAAGATTATTGGAAGGGATTTCATAGAGGTTTTCAATGTGGAGGCCAAGAAGTTTGCTGATGCAAAATGGCTTGCGCAGGGAACTATCTATCCGGATGTCATTGAGTCATCTTCAGTAAAGGGACATTCCGTCACTATTAAGAGCCATCACAATGTGGGCGGTCTGCCTAAGGATATGAATCTTAAGATAGTAGAGCCTCTTCGCCTGCTGTTTAAGGACGAAGTCCGCAGGGTCGGTAAGGCACTCGGCCTTGACCCGAAGATCCTTGGACGTCATCCATTCCCGGGTCCTGGTCTCGCCATTCGTGTGCTTGGTGAGGTTACACCTGAGAAAGTCGCTATCTTGCAGGAGGCTGATGCCATATATATTGATAAACTATACGAGTACGGCCTTTATGACTCCGTATGGCAGGCAGGGGCTATACTTCTTCCTGTGAGAAGTGTGGGTGTGATGGGAGATGAACGTACATACGAGAGTACGATTGCCCTACGTGCTGTGACATCAGTGGATGGAATGACGGCTGATTGGGTGCATCTTCCTTACGAGTTCCTTGCGGACGTTTCCAATGAGATTATACGAAAGGTTCGCGGAATCAATAGGGTAGTCTACGATATTTCTTCAAAACCGCCTGCAACCATCGAGTGGGAGTAGCCAATGACAATTAGACCATATTCCTGATGCAATGGTGCTTGGAATATGGTCTTGTTGTTTGTGGATATGTATTGTACTTTTCGCTCAATGATTATTACTATTCGGCTGTGAAGCTCAAGTAGTTCAAAGCAATGTTTGTCCTTTTAGTTAGATCGATAGTCTTATCGGTTACCTGGTACCTGTAGGCTTTTCCGTTAGAAAGGTCGATGAGGCGGAATCGGATTGTTGCGTTTTCAAGTTTCTCCGTCTGCTCCCACGAGGCGCTCCTGTAGTAGAAGGCCATTCCATCACTTTCCATTAGCCCTCCAGTATAGCCTGAATTATTAGCACTCCCAGCGCTTGCTTTTGGATATTCTTCTCCTGGGGCGATGACAAAAGCACAACTACTTGTTGCAAAATCTACTATTCCGTTGATTGAATTCTCTGGATTGTTATTGATCTGCATAGCATAATCCCCTTCTGGTATTCCTTTCACAGTGATTTTATAGCCTGAATATGACTTCCATGCCGATACTGTCGCGCTGAGCTTGTTGTCCGCGAAGTTGTAGTCTATGCCTTGTGCAAATATATACATAGGCATATAACACACGTCTCGGGGAATTACATCTTTGAAATACTTTGCAGTATCACTACTAATATTCGCTGCAAAATACCACATAGAATAATTATAATAGTAGTTCCTAGTACTTTGACTCATTATGTCATTACTACCTTCATACACTGCTGTGAACTTGCCTTCTGCTTTGGGACTTCTCCCCTCTGCAAATTTGCCGGATGTCCACTTGCTTCCATCGTAGGTGATGATGAGGTCCGGAGTCGCAACCTTCTGCTCGTCGAAGTTCCAGTCATCAAACCACAGATTGATCTTGTCTCCCTTGGTCCATCCTTTCTTTACTGCTTTCGTGTCTGCGCTATCGTCAAATCCTGCGATCGTGAGGTCTAGTTCGATTCTTTCGTTTGTCTCAACAGGTGGCTGTTCAACGCTATTCTTATTACAAGAAACGATCGCTAATGCTGCCAATGCAGCTACAAATGTTGTAATGTTTCTCATTGCTTGTTCATTTTACGAGTTGTACTACCAAAGCAGTTCATCTGGATTATCATCGAACGGATTACCGAACATAGGGACTTCGTCGAGTCCACTTCCACAGATGATGCCCTCAAGCTTCACCTCCCAAATCTCAATAGTCGGAGATTGATAAATTTTAGTGTTCCTCATAAATATTCTTGAATTAATTAGTCCGACAAATTTACTTTTGGAGGGGTTAAAATTATATGGCTAAAAAAGCAATCTCTGCTTTTTTAGCCATATTTCGAACTTTTTTACGCTTTGAGACAATTCACATTGGCGATGCCGATAGAGCTATTAATGCTTGTAGGGACGTGTTGCCAATCTTAAGCTATCTCTCGGCTGCTGTTTACCTCATAGTAGGAGATGTGCAGATCTCGAAGTCGTTGGTGGAATTGTTGGTATCTACAATCTTTCCATCAGCATCGCGCTTGCGGAGAATGGACTTGCCGAAGCGTTCAGGATCTGAATCAATGGTAGAGACGTTGGTGTATCCGGCATCAACGGTTGCATTGAATGCAAGTGTGGCAAGATCTTCATCCACTGCGCAGTTCACAGCATCAAGTACCCATCCGTTAGGGATGATGTAGGCATCTGTGATGTCTCGTTCAAAATGGTAGCCATTGAAGTCCATGACTCTCTGTCCTTCCCAGGCATGATTCTCCATGAAAGTCTTTGATGTAAGTCCGTATGGAGGAAGAGCGATAGCATAACTCTCGTAGCCTCTGTTGTGCAGGCTGGTGAATGTCCATGAACTCTTGAGCCAGTTGTTAAGGTTCTCGACATCCGGGTTGTCGGTGTCAGGGAAGTTGTCGTTTCCGCTTACATCATAGAACTCAAAATCGGCCTTGCTCAAGTCGCATCCTACACCGTTTTCAGCTTTGAAGTTCTGGGCAGCGATGGCAAGAACAAGAGATTTGCCAGGCCCAATAGCCACATCCCTTCCGTTTCCTGGAATTACATACAGAGTGTTGATACCTACTCCGTCTGGAAGTTCCGGGTATGCCCAATATGCACCGGTAGAGGACTTCTGTGAACTGGTCTCAGAGATGGCGAACATAACACCGTCTGCGTAAAGAGTCTCGTCTGTGGTGTTGGTGAGTTTGACATACTGATCTCCAGCTGAAGAGTCCACATTATCAGAGTCAGGAAGTTTGAAGCCTGTGAAGAACACCTCATCAATGACAAGCTCTCCTTCTTCGATATTCCTCCAGCTTTGCTTAAGAGTTGCGGTCTCAAGTACAATGTCGTCAGTAGTGCTAACGACCAGAGCGGCGTTTTTATATTCGGTGCCTGTATTTGCATCGAAATGGAGCACAATCTTCTCGGCATCTTCTGATACAAGTGTCACACCTTCTCCGTGGAGGGCTGTCTTATAAGTGAAGCCGGCTGGTGCCGGGATGGAGAAGTCCTGCTCGTATGCCCTTACTAGATAGTTGAGTTCTGCAGGGTTGTCAGGAGTTACAGGGCGATTCTGCACAATAGCGAGTGTGGATACGAGTCCTGAAGCCTCTACAAGGACTTCTGCTGAGCGTGCAATTGCTTCTGTGTGGGCGTTTAGAGTTACTGTGAGTTCTGCATTTCCATTGCCAGAGGCAGGGGATACTGTGTACCAGTCCTGTTCATCGGTAGTCACAGTCCACTCTGTGTTGCTCTCCAGTTTTACAGTCTTGCTTCCGCCTTCTGCGCTGAATTCAAGATTGGTAGTGTCTAGCGAGAGTGTTGGTGTAGGTGCCTCTTTGTTGCAAGCTGCAAGAATCAATGCAGCCAAAGGGATAATTGATAAGTACTTTTTCATGTGTATTGTTTTTAAAATGATATTCCTATTGATATTGAGCATCCGAGCATTCGTTCTGTTTCGGCATATTGCATTCTACTGAGACAGAGACTTGAGTATGCCGCGATTCCATTGTGTAGTTCTCTCTGGGCGGATACCTCTATGTTGATTCCAGTGTGACCGCTTGTGCGCGTCTGGAATTTATCCATATAATGTGAAAGCATTTTCGCATCTCCTCTTGACAGACTGCACTCTTGCATAACGGAATTACTATATATGGCTTCTGCATGTATGTCATAGATCCATTTTTGGCAGCGTCTAAGGTAAGATGCGTGGAGTTTCCCCTGAAGGAGTGTGTACTGTGAGCGGGCTCCCGGAGAGAGATATTCCTCGTCTGAGGATATGACACCGAAAGACGGCATGATGCCCCAAACTGCATTTTTGCGTCTTGCATTTATTAATGCAGAGAGCTCTGCACTATGAGTCATTTTTGAATACATCCTCATGCTTTTAAGACTCTGATATATACCACTGCTTGCGCAGTCAATGATATTTTCCATACCATCCTTCCCTGCTAATGAGTAAGTTATGGAGAATGCAAGTGCGTCGCTGGCTTTTAAGTTTGCGAAGGCATGAAGTCCGGATGTGGCTAAAGTGCCAAGTGGCGCTTCGTTTTGGTTGGAAAGATGTCTGGTGACTTCAAGGTATTCGTATGACAATCCTATGTTGGTAGGGCCTAATTGGGCTATGAGTCCGGAACGAGCTCCGTGTCCGATATATCTTGTGGCAGCGAAGATGCCTGTGCTCCTGAACCGGTAGTAATCTGTGCCGAGCCCTGTAGCATGGAACAGTGCTGTGCTGGCGCCAAAGGTGCTCATGAACGTCACGTCTTGCCTTTGGTAGTACTTGCGATAGCCTCCGTATGCAAGGATGTATCCGTTTCCGAATGTCCACCCAAGACTTCCTGAGGCATAGAGGTCAGAAGAGATGTCCCTTGGCCTCGGGTCCACCGTGCGGTACTCATGTGTGGCTTTGTAGCTGCCAGCAAGTGTCCATACCAGATGATCCCTTTTATTGGTGTATGCGCCACTGAAAAGATACTGCTCATGCTGCACGTCCCCACTTATGGTATCTATGAGTACGTATGGCTCAAGTAGTTCATAATCAGCAGTCTCATTGAAGAGTACATTCCTCTTCAACGCTCTTGTATAGTTGACGCGGCCTTTTACTGCATCATGTTTGTGGAGTCTTCTGAATGACTCTGCATCGAATCTTCCTACTGTTCTGGAATTGCCAATCTCCGGAGTAAGCGCTTTGCTTTCGTCCTGCTGAATCAGTGAGAATGAGGCCCGTGAGAAAGACGGAAAGTTTGTAAGAAATTCCGCTGCCTGTGTGCTGCTGACTGCATCTGAAGTGACATACCTTTCAATAGGATCTAACACTTTCCACGTCCTTGCATTGACGGATGTGCTATCCTGAGCAGACGCGAAGGCTTCAATGTATATGACGAGACAGAGCAAAATGGAGATAATCTTTCTCATAGCAGCATAAGATCAAAGTTAATTTCCTCCTTGTCTGCAAGAATGTTAACGGAATCGTTGGGGGAGCGGTGCTGGTAGCAGCGCACTTTCCTGGTGCTTCCGTCCTCCATGGTCGCCGTGCCGTCAAATGCAAATATGTAGACGCCTTTCAGGACTCTCATTGTACAACTTCCTCCTACCAATACAGGGTAGGTGTACTCCTCCCCGGTGTTGAGATTCCTGAAAAAATTCCCTTTCAAAGACGGGTCTATATTTATGGCTATGGGCTTTTCTTCTGAGACAGCGTTAAGCCTGACTGTGGAGTAAATCTCTTCCGCACTGCGCCCGCATGAAGAGAGCGCAATGGGAAGAAAAAAGAACAACACATTTATTATTATAGGATAAATAATCTTTCTCATATTTTGAAATCGAGTTCCATTCCGAAGTATGGTGTCACGCTCCTGCGCACAAGTGCTCCGTTGCGGTAATAGTCAGGCGTGATATCAAATATCTTGTTGACATAGAGTGAGCAAGATACTTTATCATGGTAAAGCTTTTTACTCACCTTGAGGTTGATGTTCATGGAGAAGGGAGTACGCTGATATTGGTAAAGGCTGGCTGTATATTCCCTTATAAGGTATCTTAGCACTGGATCATTTCCACTTTCCTCTTCGTTGAATGCGTATATTTTTCCACTCTTGTCCATATATGAGTTCGGGTACTTGCTTGTAGGCATGGACTGGTGTCCGGAGAACCACAGGCACTGGAATGAAGTAGAGAATATGAGTCCAAGGCTCGGAATCTGTGTGTCGAACATGACATTAGTGATGAAAGAATCATAGAAACTGCCATCATTCATATCATAGATACCTATGTATGGGTATTGTTTGCCATCTATCATCACGCTAGGCTGGTAGTACTCCGGCTGGCTATTCATGTACTCCGTGCGTAGCCATGCTCCGTTGCCGCTGATCTTAGTGTTGATGGCCTTGATCCTCCTTGTATTGAAACTAAATTCAAGACCTTTTTTCAGCGTTCTGCTTCCGTTGGTGGTGAAACTGTATGCTGTGAGGGTAGTGTCCTTCTTGAAAGGTATTTCACTTAGAGCTGGAGGGCCGGAGAGAGCGGATTTGTCTATGCCAGAAGCATCGTAGACTTTATATTCGATAGGCATATATTCGTATGCATATCGGAATCCTGAAGTCATGTCCTCTCTGAACCAATCGACAGACAAGGAGTATCCGTTCCAGTCTATGTCGGCCCCGATCTCCCATTTGAGGTTTCGTGCTGCCTGTATGCCAGTATTGGTTGGATCAATCTTGAATACAAGCATGTTGACTCTCCTGAGGTTCTCTTCCACCGGCCAGTAGTTGAGTTGTGTGCGATCAGAATAAATCGGGTCTGGATAAAGCATATCCATAGTAGGGAATTTGGTATGCATACCGATTCCAGCATAGAGACCGGAGTCAAATTTATATCCGTTGATGACGGCAGACGGCAAGGATAACCTTATGTTGGCCCTTGGGTCAAGATATGGTTTCAGATTGATATCATATTCCTTGCCGGCGCCGGCCATCATCTCTGCGCGCAGTCCAGCCACGAGCTCAAGAACGAAGTTTCCGAGTGGCTTTCTTGCTGTCTCTTCAGCATAAACTGACAACTGATGAGTAGCCGGTATTACGTAGTACGGACGCGGTCTCACATTCATACCAGTAGAGAACGGTCTTGAAGTATCAAATGAAGTCCCTCTTCCGAAGTTCTTGTCCATGCTCCATTCTATTCCTGCCTGCATCCTGTGTATGCCCTTAGCAAAGGATGCAGAACTATTGGCAAATACATAGAACGGTATGCCTTGTACAGAAAGTTGAGCGTCATATTTCGCCGGAATGATGATGGCATCATGCTCTCCCGGCTCAAGTGAGGTGGAGACTGGAGTGCTTTTTCCTAAAGAGACTCTTTTCCAACGACTTATGAGGTCATTCTCGGCGCTGACAGATATGGTATTTTCTATAGAACGTAGAAAACTTCCCTCATTGGCTGCATTTATGGAATACCGTCCAGAGACAGCAAATTTATGGTAGCTTGAACTATATGTCTCTATAGGCGTGCCGCCATCAGATACATCCAGATCCGTATCCGACTTCTGATTGTCAAATGAGCCAGTGTAGTCCAGACTACTGCTTAATGAATGACGGAAGTTATCAGACTTCCAGTCTTTTCCCGCTCTCAGACTTGCTGTCAGTCTTTTCCAGTTCTGGCGGGTCTGACGTGGGTCAGACCTTGAGTCAAGGTAGTTTATGCTGGTATTAAGTGTCGTTCGTTCAGACTCTTTTCCCCATTCAAAGCCTTTTCCGATGTAGAATAGTTTGCTTTTCATATCGGATTTGAATCTTGCATGGACGTCATTTCCGCCTTTTTTTCTGGTAATATTGACAAGTCCGCTTGTAAGGTCTCCATACTTTACCGAAGCAATGCCGCGGACAATATCCACTTTCTCGATATCCTCTGTGCTGATTTCGCGCATGTCGGTTCCGAAATTGACATAGCTGCTTCCGTAGCTGCTATATGTGGGAGTGGACTGGAGGTTGGCGTCGTTGCCGATAGGCCGTCCGTCGATGACGAATCTGGTGCCTAGTGCCGAAGTGGCATAGTCGCTGTCAGTAAGGCTGCCTGCGGCTCTTAAGTTTATAAGTTGTGGACTTGATAATACTGGATCCTTGGCCATTCCGCCAGGCAGTAACTCGAGTAGATCCGCGAAACTTGACGGCTGGATATGTTCTATAGCCTCCGTGCCTATCCTTGTAGATGAGGTGACGCCTCTATCCTCTACTGCGGTGACTATCACTTCTTTAAGGGATTCATTATCTGGAGTGAGCCTTATCTCGAGTCTGGTGTCCTTGGATATGGATACTGTGTATGATGCCTTTCTGTATCCTACATAACTCAGGGTTACCGTATATGTTCCTTCCTGAAGATTCTTGACCTCATATTTGCCATCGTCTCCCGAAACAGCCCATTTGGCCTGGTGGCCTTCTTTCTCCACTATCACAGCGGCAGCCGGAAGCCCTGTGCCATCCTGCGCGTCTCTAACTGTGCCGGAGAGAGTAAATAGTCTTATCGCCGCGACCAATATGTATGCTATAGGAGCCATTATCTATCACTACGTTTTGTAACCGGATGCAAAGATAGAATCGCTATTTTCCGGTGTCAATACTTTAAAAAAAGTAAAAATTGCCACGCTTATCATTAGTTGTAAGTAATTTGATCTCGCTATGATTTTTCTTCTTGAAAGATGTGTTACTTTTGCCCCAAAATTCACTTATGGAAGATAATGTAATTGTCTGCGATCGTCTTACGCACTATTACGGTAAGCATCGCATTTATTCGGATTTGAGCTTCACGGTTCAGAGAGGGACGATTACCGGACTGCTTGGGAAGAACGGTACGGGGAAAACGACAACGATAAATATCCTTATGGGGTATCTCAAACCAACCTCTGGTAAATGTACCATTTTTGGAGAGGATGTGTCGTCTATTAGTCCTGTTACAAGAGAGAGAATTGCTCTTCTGCTTGAGGGGCATGTTCAGTATTCATTTATGAATATCACGCAGATAGAGAAATTCTACTCAAGGTTTTATCCTAAGTGGAATCGCGATGCGTACTATGATTTGATGTCCAGGCTGAAGGTAACTCCTGGTCAAAGGATTTCCAATATGAGTAATGGGCAGAAGTCGCAAGTGGCGCTTGGTCTTATTCTCGCCCAGAATGCCGACCTGCTGGTTCTTGATGATTTCTCATTGGGACTTGACCCTGGTTACAGAAGATTATTTATAGAGTACCTGCGTGACTATGCCAAGTCAGAAGACAAGACTGTATTTATGACTTCTCACATTATTCAGGATGTGGAGAAACTTGTGGACGACTGTATCATTATGGATTATGGAAAGATTCTGTTCCATGATAAGATAGGCGTGCTTACGGGAAGCCTTTCCAGATATACGTACTTGCTTGGCGAGGGCATGGGCGTGGTAGGGGAATCTGATGATATTCTCCATCCATCAGAGTATAAGGGGATAGTCGAGTTCTATTCATTCCTTGGCGAAGAAAAAGTAAGGGAGGTAATGTCTGCCCAGGGCATTGTGCCGTCTTCACTCAGTTCCGAGAGGCTTAACCTCGAGGACGCTTTCATAGGTCTTACAGGAAAATATTAATATTATGATCAAGTCATTGATTTATAAGGAATGGCTCAAGTCGCGATTTGTCATTCTATGCATGGCGATATTGCTCTTTGGTTTCACGGCATACGATTTTCTTGCACTCTCGAAGAATGCGGAACTTGGCGGATATGGATTTCTATGGGAGTATGCTGTAAGCAAGAACTCGATACTTGTGGACAATCTTATCCATCTTCCAGTTGTCTGCGGTGTTCTGTTGGCATTGGCCCAGTTTGTCCCGGAGAGTTACCGGAAGTGTCTTAAACTTACTCTTCATCTCCCGTTATCACAGAGTGTCACAGTAACTGTCATGCAGGGGTATGGAGTGTGCGTGCTGGTTCTGCTTTTTGCATTGCAGTCTCTATCATTGTTGCTTTTCCTTGGCCATTATCTAGTCATAGATGTTGTTTGGAGGATATTGTTCTCGATGCTTACCTGGTTTTGTGCCGGGGTGTGTGCATATCTCTGGACGTCTGCATTGTGTCTGGAACCGTCGTGGAAGATGAAGGTGATAGAAGTTGTCTTGATGGGCGCCGTGCTCAGTTCATTCTATCTGTCTTCTGCTCAGATGGCTTATAGAAGCGGCATACTTCCCATGTTTGTAGTGACCACGCTATTGGCATCACTGCTGATTCATTATAGCGTGAGAAGGTTTAAAGATGGAGTACAATAAGTAACTTAAAATTACATGAATATGAAAAAAGTCGGTAAGATATATCTTATAGTCATTACAGTACTTCTGTCCATGTGGCTGCTGCCAAGGCTGTATTATATCATCACTGTTAAGAGTGTGTCAACGCCATTTACTTTATATAGCTGTACGGTGGAGGACTTTGTGTCTCTTCAAGATAGGTCCGGAAAGGATTTTGTCTTTTCTGATACACAAGGAACCATGTATGGGGATAGTGTGCTTCCGTTTTTCTATTATCGAGTGCTTTCAAGCCGCAATCATGTCCCGGAAAAGATTGCAGGGCATGTTTTCACAGGTGAGCAGATAGAGCGAAACAATATTATATTTTCTTCTTCGCCAAAAGAAGTAAATAATGATGTGCCTAATGTCTATATGCTTCTAGAGTCGGAGCCTGAGCGTGTTGAACTGGAAGATCCTCAGTACGCATTCGTGACCCGAAAAGATGGGATTAGAATTGTTGAAATTGCCACCAATGAAAGAGCTGCGGCTATGGAAGCGGATTTTGCACATGCGCTTGATTCAGTCGGATTTAGATACCCTGCTCGGATCGTCAGCGGCAATCCGAGCACGCATAAGGAGTATGACGAGGGGTATATGGTGACAGATGCTGACGGAAAGCTTTTTCATATAAAACTCTGCAGAGGAAAGGCTTGTGTGGAGTTTATAGATGCTGGCGGCGTGGATATAGAGCATATCTTTATCACTGAAAATGAAAACCGCGCGTCTCTTGCATATCTTTTTGATACAGAGGGAAGGTTCTATGTTCTGGACAGCCTTCGTAGGGTGGTTCCTACCGATGTGGTGGCTGATGTGAAGAAGAATGATTTCCTCATCGTGGGTGATATATTGAACTATACTGTACGTGTTAGTGATAGTAACGGTGAGAATTACTGGGCTCTTCGATCAGATGATTTCAGCACCGTCGATACATTCAGAAGGGATTATCCAGAAGATAGAGTCTTTGATCTTCCAAAATATATTCTTCCGGCCAGATTAAGCCTGTCTTCTTCCTTGTCTTCCAGGATTTGCCCTGTATTCTCTGATTTTTCGTGGATAGGACTCTGCGTGACGCTTGCTCTTGTAGCATGTCTCTGACAAATTGTCACTCTTTGGCCTTGATAATGACTTTGGCAAATGTTTTGATTCACTCTGATGCGTCCTGTCAATGAGACGGGAGTTATGAAGTGAAATTTAAAAAGTATTAAGATATGGGAAAGATTATTGGAATCGACCTCGGTACCACGAATTCATGTGTGGCCGTAATGGAAGGCAATCAGCCTACCGTCATTATCAACGAGGAGGGTGCAAGAACAACTCCTTCAGTTGTTGCATTCACTGACAATGGTGAGCGTAAAGTCGGTAATCCTGCCAAACGTCAGGCTATTACCAATCCTAAGAATACAGTGTTCTCTATAAAGAGATTTATGGGTGAGACATACGATCAGGTAAGCAGGGAAATCGCACGTGTCCCTTACAATGTCGTACGTGGCGAGAATAATACTCCACGTGTGGACATCTCTGGCCGTCAGTATTCACCTCAGGAAATTTCTGCCATTATTCTTCAGAAGATGAAGAAGATTGCAGAGGACTATCTCCGTCAGGATGTTACAGAGGCTGTGATTACAGTTCCTGCATATTTCTCCGACTCTCAGCGTCAGGCTACTAAGGAAGCTGGTAAGATTGCAGGTCTTGATGTTAAGCGTATCATCAACGAACCTACTGCTGCCGCTCTTGCATACGGCCTTGACAAGAAGAACAAGAATATGAAAGTCGCTGTGTACGACCTTGGTGGTGGTACATTCGATATTTCCATCCTTGAGCTTGGTGACGGTGTATTCGAGGTTAAGTCTACAAACGGTGATACCCACCTTGGAGGTGATGATTTCGACCATGCCATCATAGAGTGGCTCGCAAGGGAGTTCGCTACCGAGAACGGTGGAATTGACCTTAAGAAAGACCCTATGGCACTGCAGCGTCTTAAGGAGGCTGCCGAAAAGGCAAAGATTGAACTCTCCAATGCATCTAGCGCAGAAATCAACCTGCCATATATCACAGCTGTAGACGGTATGCCTAAGCATTTGGTAAAGACTCTTACAAGGGCCAAGTTCGAGGCTATGTGCGATGACCTCTTCCAGCGCTCCATCGAGCCTTGCCGCAAGGCTCTTTCAGATGCTCATTTGAGCGCTTCCGATATTGATGAGGTGCTTCTGGTAGGTGGTTCTACACGTATTCCTAAGGTTCAGGAACTTGTTAAGAACTTCTTCGGAAAAGAGCCTAACAAGAGTGTAAACCCTGATGAGGTCGTAGCCATCGGCGCAGCCATCCAGGGTGGTGTACTTGCTGGTGATGTGAAGGATGTACTTCTTCTGGATGTTACTCCGCTTTCACTTGGTATCGAAACTCTCGGTGGTGTGATGACCAAGCTTATTGAAGCCAATACAACCATTCCTGTGCACAAGGATCAGGTGTTCTCCACTGCTGCTGACAACCAGCCTTCAGTAGAGGTACGTGTCCTTCAGGGAGAGCGTCCAATGGCTAAAGATAACAAGCAGATTGGTGTGTTCCATCTTGACGGTATCGCTCCGGCTCCTCGTGGAATACCTCAGATTGAAGTATCCTTCGATATTGATACCAACGGTATCCTTAGTGTTTCTGCAAAGGATAAGGCTACAGGCAAGGAACAGCACATCCGTATTGAGGCTTCAAGTGGCCTGAGTGATGAGGAGATCAAGAGGATGCGTGATGAAGCCAAGGCCAATGAGGAGGCCGATAAGGCAGAGAAGGAAAGGGTTGATAAGATCAACAACGCTGATGCTATGGTCTTCCAGACCCAGAAAAACCTTAAAGAGTATGGAGACAAGATTCCGGCCGAGAAGAAGAGTGCTATTGAGAATGCTTGCAATGGATTGAAGAAAGCTGTGGATGAGAAGAACGTTGCTGACATTGACAGGTACAATTCTGAACTTGAGGCTGCTTGGCATGCTGCTTCAGAGGATATGGCTAAGGCAGCACAGCAGGCTAATCCACAGGGCCCGCAAGGTCCACAAGGCCCAGAAGGTCCTCAGGGTCCGGAAGGTCCACAGGGTCCAACTCCTGACTATGGTAACAACTAGTGGCTTGACCACTTGACCTATAAATTTGCCGCAGGTTCAGAAATGAGCCTGCGGCTTTTTGTGTATATTTGTAGTATGACTTCACTTGAGATATTGAAACAGTATTGGGGCTATGATTCGTTCAGACCGATGCAGGATGAGATAATCGGTGCTGCTGTGGACGGCCACGATGTCCTTGCCATACTTCCTACGGGAGGTGGCAAGTCAATATGCTTTCAGGTCCCGGCTCTGATGAGGGAAGGCATCGCTCTGGTAGTCACCCCTTTGGTGGCTCTCATGAAAGATCAGGTGCAGAATCTTGCCAAGCGCGGCATAAAAGCCCTTGCCGTTTACGCAGGGATGAGCAGACGGGAGATAGACCTTGCTTTGAACAATGCTGCTTATGGTGACTTCAAGTTCCTGTATATTTCGCCAGAGCGTCTTTCTACCCAGTTGTTCCGTTCGTATCTCGAAGTCATGAACATCAGTTATATAGTAGTGGATGAAGCGCACTGTATTTCTCAGTGGGGGTATGATTTTAGGCCTGATTACCTTCATATTGCGGATGTGAGAAAAGTGGTGAAGGCTCCTATTATCGCGCTTACTGCAACTGCTACTCCGCAGGTGGCGCGGGATATAGTGGAGAAGCTCCTTCCGGAAGGGACAGAAAGCCAGCGAAGTCGTGCCAGAAATGATTTCCGCGTGTTGCGAAGCGGGTTTGAACGTCCCAATCTGACATACGTGGTGAGGAAGTGCGAGGACAAATTAGGAAAACTTCTTGACGTCTGTCGTTCTGTGCCGGGTTCAGGAATAGTGTATATGCGAAGCAGGAACAAGTGCGAGGAAGTCTCATCCTTTCTTTTGGCGCAAGGTATCAGCGCATCGTTCTACCATGCCGGTCTCAGTGCCGCAGTTAGGGCCGAGCGTCAGGAGTCGTGGAAGAGGGGGGAGGTAAGGGTGATGGTGTGCACCAATGCTTTCGGAATGGGCATTGACAAGCCTGATGTACGTTTCGTGGTGCACCTTAGCCTTGCGGACAGCCCTGAGTCGTATTTCCAGGAAGCTGGACGTGCCGGGCGTGACGGGAAGCCTTCCTGGGCGGTTCTTGTATGGAACTCTTCGGACCTCAAGCGCATTGAGATGCTTAAGCGGCTCTCGTTCCCAGCACCCGAATATATAGAGGATATATACCAGAAAGTCCATATCTTCTCGCAGATTCCTTATGATCAGGGGGCGGGCGCACAAGTGAAGTTTGACATGGCCCTGTTCTGCAGTCATTTCTCTCTCAAGCAGTCTGAGGTTTTTTATGCACTGAAGTACCTTGAGATGTCTGACCATCTAAGCTATAGCGAGGACGTGGATATTGCTACGAGGGTGAAGATACTGATAGACCGTAAGTCTATGTATGATTTTGATTTTCAGGATGAAACTCAGGAGCGTCTTCTTGAGGTACTGATGAGGAAGTATCCTGGAATCTGCTCTTTTACAGTACCGGTGGACGAAGAGGGGCTTTCGCGGCAGTGCGGAATTTCTGTTCCGTCGCTCCGGCAGAGCCTTTATGGGCTTTCTGTACTTCATTTGATAAAGTATGTGCCTTGCTCTCATGATAGCGTGATATTCCTTCATCATGCTAGACTTATGCCAGGTAATCTCGACCTCCAGCTCTCCAAATATGTTTTCTTGCGGGACAACTATATTCATCGGAGTGATGCCATGGTCGAATATGCATCGGAGACGAACGAGTGCCGCTCGCGGTTTCTTCTGCGCTACTTCGGTCAAGAAGAGAGTTCGGACTGTGGAAAGTGCGATGTATGCAGAAGCATAAAGGCCAAGTCTTCTGCCCCGGAGGAGCGAGCCCGGTATGACAAATTTGTGGATAAGTCGTGAGTTTTTTCCTTATATTTGCGGCTTGATGAAAGCGAAACTTACTTTTTTGGGTACGGGTACGTCTCAGGGAGTGCCCATGATAGGATGTGACTGTCCGGTGTGCAAATCTGCTGATCCGAGAGATAAGCGTTTGCGCTCTTCTGCGCTGGTCGAGTATTGCGGGCTGACGATTCTTGTAGATGCAGGGCCAGACTTTAGATACCAGATGCTCCGCAGCAATGTAAGACACCTTGATGCGATATTGCTGACGCACAATCATAAGGATCACACAGGGGGACTTGATGATATAAGGGCGTTTAATCTCATTGAGCATCATCCTGTCAATATATATTGCCAGCAGTATGTGGTGGAGTCTCTCAAGAGAGAGTATTCATACGCGTTCGCCCAGACCAAGTATCCAGGCTCTCCGGAGTGGAGGGTGCACGTTATAGACTCTCTTGCCCCATTCAAGGTCCATTCCAATGCGGGGGAGGAGGTTCTTGTGTGGGAAAAGGGCTTTGGATATAGGCATTACGCGCCGCAGTCGGCACAAGATGCTGTAGCAGAGATAGTCCCTATTCAGGGATGGCACTTGAGTACCAATGAGCTGAGTGTGCTTGGGTACAGGTTCGGTAATATCGCTTATTTGACTGACATAAAGCACATTGATGAGAGTGAGTATGAGAAGCTCAAAGGAGTGGAGTATGTTACTCTTGGGTGCGTCAAGATAGACGAGCACCGCTCTCATCCTTCGCTGCAGCAGTGTCTTGACTTCTTTGAAAGGGTAGGGGCCAAGGAATCTTACATCACGCACATGTCACATCTTCTGCCTAAATACGAAGATTTCGCCAAGATGCTCCCGGAACATGTGCATCCTGCATACGATGGACTTGTTATAGGGTAATATCTACTATGGTATTGACAAGAGCCTTGTCATAAGGCCTTTCCACACGTACGTAATTGCCTGTATAGCCTTCCATCATTCCGTTTTTGCAGGCGGATTCAAACAGTACTTTTTCGCTGATGCCCCGATTGGATTCAATGAATTCATCGTGTAGTTGGGCGCAAAGTTGTTCGAGTATGGCCACGCGATGTTTCTTCTCCTCCTCACTGACCTGTTCTGGCATGGAAGCCGCAGGCGTCCCTGGTCTTCTGGAGTAGGGGAATACGTGTATGAATGCCGGTCTTACAGATTCTATGAAACTCTTCGTCTGAAGGAAGAGCTCCTCGCTTTCGCCTGGAAGCCCTACCATTACATCTATGCCGAAGAATACCTTTGGCCTCCCTGGAGTCTCCATCTGGGAGCGAATATAGTCAATCTTACCCTTGAAGAAAGCCGTGTCGTAGTGCCTTCCCATGGCTTCGAGCTGGCTGTCAACACCTGTTTGGAGGGGTATATGGAAATGAGGCTGGAACTTTGTTCCAGAGGCAATCCAATCCACTATTTCTTCAGTTATCAGGTTGGGTTCAATACTTGAGATTCTATATCTTTCTATGCCGTTTACCTCATTTAAAGCCTTGAGCAGATCCAGAAACGTCTCTCCTGTGGTTCTTCCGAAATCGCCTGTATTGACGCCCGTCAGCACAATCTCCTTTACTCCTTCAGAGGCTATCTTCTCAGCGCACTCTACACATTCGCTTATGGGAATATTGCGGCTCCTTCCCCTTGCGTAAGGGACAGTGCAGTACTTGCAGAAATTGTTGCACCCGTCTTGGACCTTGAGGAAAGAGCGGGTGCGCTCGCCTGTGCTGTATGCTCCGAATACTCGAGGAACGTCTGTCCCTGGTACTGCACCTCCGTGGAGAGTCTCGGATACGACGAAAGCCTTTTCCTCTGCACCGAATACGCGTGTGACCCCATCAATTTGTTCTATCTCTTCTCTTCTGAGCTGAGCGCTGCACCCGGTCACCACAATTCTTGCCGCTGGATTGACCCGGTGGACCTTGCGTATAAGGTTGCGAGATTTGCTGTCGGAAGTGGCAGTGACAGAACAGGTATTTATAAGATAAATGTCTGCTTTATCCTGCCATGGCACTACCTCAAGTCCGGCTTCCTTGAATCCTCTTTCGTATGTAGATGTTTCGGCATAGTTGAGCTTGCAGCCGAGAGTTAGAAATGCTATTTTCATTTATTGAGCAAGTAATATGAATACACATGGGCGTTTGCCTATTGAGATAGGTGATTTGCGCCATTCAGACACTTTCCTGGTCTTGATGAACTGGGTCTCAAGGCTTATATCGGCGGCGATACAGAGCTGGGTATCGGGGGATAGAGTCTCTATCATATCAGAGAACAGTGTATCATTGCGGTATGGAGTCTCGATGATGATTTCACTCCTCGAGGCAGAGCGCGACTGCTTCTCCAGAGTTTTGAGCGTCTGTTTTCGCTGCTCTGGCTTGGCTGGTATATATCCGCAGAACTCGAAGCACTGTCCGTTAAGTCCGGAGCCCATCAGAGCCATCATCAATGAAGAAGGTCCTACAAGAGGCACAACCTCAATATCATTCTCATGACACAACTTCACCAGACGTGCCCCTGGATCGGCGACTGCGGGCAGACCTGCCTCTGACATAAGTCCCACATCTCCACTGGTAAATAACCCTAAAAGTGCCACAACTTCCTCCTGACTGGTATGCTCGTTCAGCTCATGGAAATCGAGCTCGTCAATATGGCCTTTCTGTCCGTATTTCGAGAGGAACCGACGTGCCGTCCGCACTTCTTCCACCACAAAACATTTGAGCGAGCATGCAATCTTCAGCACATGAGCCGGAATGACCTCCTCCACAAGGTTATCTCCCAGCGGCGCCGGTATCAGGTAAAGTTTCCCCGTATATTTCGTCATTTTCGATCTTTATTATTGTCTGTTCCTTCTGAACAGGAACTTCATTCTTGTCATTTTTGCGGAATAGATTGCGGAATATCTCCTTGAACCTGCTGAATTCCTTTTGGTAGCTTACACCGACACCATTGCGTTGTGAGAGGTCGAGGTAACTTGAATATTCGTCTGCGGAATGTGAGAACAGGTTGAACCTGAATCGGCCCTCCAGATCAAGTTTAATCTGGATGTCAAGATCTCCTATCATATCGCTATTGCCAGCAGTGTTGTTGTACTTCCTGTTGGCTACGCTTCCGCCCACAATTACCCTATCGTTGAAGAGCTGTGTGGAGATGGCTACGTCAAATACGTTATTTCCGTCAGCGAGACCCTGGTATCCTATGCCCACGTCAAGTGGGATGTCAAGTTTCTGGAGGATGGAGTTGAGTTGACTTGCCATTAGCCCGGTTACATTGGACAAAAGCACATCACTTCCGTTGAACACACCTGAGCTCTCATCTGGAATGAATGAACCCATCAGAAGTAGAGCAATGAACTGTTTCTGCAACTTGTCCTCCGTGGCGAGCGCCGACTCTACCTGAGATCTTGTGGTAGGGTTGAGATCAGGCACATTTATGCTGAATTTGATGCTCGGATTCCTAAGCCTGTCGCTGATGGTGAGTCCGCATTCCACGGCGCGCTTGATACCGTCGTTTTGTGTGTCCGGCATAAGAGGAGCAATGGATGCCTTAAGATTGTAGTTGGCCGTGATGTCTAATTCCGTGTCCGCAAGAGGGCCGCCAAACTTCACAGAACTTCCGTTCTGGATGCTGAATTCTTTGGAGATAATACTAGGAATGGAGAACTGGTAGCTTCCTTCGTTAATGATGAAGTCTCCGTTGAGGTTGAATATTGCCTTTGACGGGCGAAGGGCAATAGAGATGTTTCCGGCACCGCTAAATGATGCGACATTTCCGCTGCTTTTATCTATCTCTATAAAGGCCTTCACGCTAGGATTGATTCCCACATCCGCTCTAATGCTGATATCCCCTCTTGCCGTGTGTCCCGGCTTGATGGCCTGAATCATCTCTTCATAAGGGTCAAGCTCTTTAGGCTTGTCTGTGAAAGTGAGAAGGTCACTGGTGGAAGTGCCTGCTAAGCCTTCAGTTGGGATGTGAACCTGACCGCTACCTACAGTATATATGTTGCCATCAATTCCTATGGAGTTGAGTGGACCGCTTATACTGGCATCACCTCCAACTCTGAGGAGTCCGTAGACAGGACGTCCCTTCTCCTCAGGCGCATCCACAACCTTGATGGCCGAGATGTTCAGTTTTGAGTCTATTCTGAAATCCTTGAGATGGTCGAATGTGAGAGCACCGTCGAATGTGGCGCTTCCGTTTTCATTATCACTGATGGACAGGCTGTTGAAGTGGAGTCCGGAACTGTCAAGCTTCAATGGTCCATTGACGGTGTAGCTGACCCCGGTTATACCTACTTTCACCGTGAGGTCTTCTATGCGGAGGTTGTTGCTTGTGGTGGAAAGTCTGCTAGGAGGCCCTTGTATTCTTAGCTTTCCGCTCAAACTTCCGTCCATGCTGTCAAATATGTCTTCGAGGAAAACTTTCGCAGAACCAAGAGGAAACTTGTTCAGCTCGGCTGAAATGTCCATACGTCCGTCTTCAGGATAATACAGACCGCTGCCGTAGAATGCATCGCGCCCACCGATTTCGTTTCTTAAGAATAGCTCAATGTCTTCGCCCTGATTCTCAAGGATGGCAGCAAACTGGAAATTTCCAGCGTCAGCTCCTCCTACTTTGAGAGAGTCTACTCTAATGTCGGCGAGCATGCCAAGAGCTTTTCCGAAATCTGAATTTAGGAATGCTCTTCCGTCAAGCATGCCCTTGAGCCCATATTTCTTTGGCAGGAATTCGTCCACTTGTGACAAGTCAAGCTTGGAAATATTGAGGAAAAGAGTGTCGCTTCTGTCTTTGGAGATACCACCGTCTATGACGATAGACTGGGCGCCGCTAGTGATATTGAAATTGTCTACATAGATGTCGCTGCCTCGTATGGCGATGTCAGACTCTCCGAGATTCCAGACTGTCTGTCCGGCCGAGAGATATGAATTCATCGGATGAGCCTTGATTACAAGAGTGTTGGTTGAATCTCTATATATAAGTCCGTCCGCAAGGAAGTCGCCGCCTTCTGAGATACCCGGAACTTTCGCGAAGTTCATGGATATGCTGAAAGCGTTGTCATCTGCCATGGCGTTGAGTCGAGGTTCGCGCATTTCAATCTTGCCTGAACGGATGTTGTCTCCTTTCAAGTGCATGTATAGACCATCTTCTTCGTTGTCAAAGTCTAACACAGCATTCTTGATGTATGTGGCATTGTATGCCAATCTTGGGGATGTGACGGAACCATATAGTAGTCCATCCTTGTTTATATCTATTTTAACATGGCTGCTATCTGCTACATAGAGGCCAGGCGCGAAGAATGATAACAATTTTCTGCTATCTAGCAATTGCAGGTCAAGACCATAGTGCCCACAAGTGCCGTGATTTGGCCCTCCATCGGAATATAATGCTCCAAGTTCTTTGCGCAAGGTGATGTTCATTACATCCTCAACCATGTCGGAAAAACCGTTGGTTGCGCATAACTTGAGGTTTGCAAACCCTGATTCCAGATTAATATGCTGCTCATCACCATATCTGTATGCCCTAACATTGAGCCCACCTATTTCATTCTTTGCTATGCTGTTTTCCAGTATGATGTCTGAAGTGGAGGCCTCACCGTATATAAATCCGTCTCTGCTGGTGAAATCGCCGTCGAAGTTAAGAGCCATCCTTGAAACGCCACGCTTATCAATATTGAGCGCGTGCAGATCCACATTTGATATGGCTCCGCTCGTGGAATAAGTCTGCACCCCTGTCTCATTTGACAAATCTGCCGATGCTTTCAGTCCGAAAAGCAGATTCGGGTCGATGCTTCTGGCTGATATCCTTGCTTTTCCGCTGGTAATGTCTGCCTTGGCGCTAATGCCCGAATAATTGTATCCGAATGCCTCAAGACTGCTTATGGACAAACTATCCACATGGATATCTGGAATGCCTTTTTTAAGTATTGTCCCGAAATCTGTGTGGAAACTTGCCCTTCCGAGATGTGCGTTGGACGTAAGACGGTGCAAGTCAACGGATGAGGCTGTAATACTTCCTCCTATCTCAATGTCCCTGCGTCGGTCCAGAAGATTGCGAAGGTCAGCGGACAGGGATAGATTCCCGATTTTGGAAGTGACAGTGCCATGGGCTTTAAGCCGGTTGACCGGGCCGGAGAGTGATGCTCTAAGGTTGAATGCGCAGCCTTTGGCCATTTCCCTTACATTTTTAGGAAGTGAAGCCCTGAATCCGTCAAGGAATCTGCCCAATCCGGCGACGGTGAACGTCATGTTTCTGACGTTTATATCCATGAGCATGGAGCTAACTTCAGGAAGGCCCGTAATCTGGCAGGCATCTATCTGTCCTGCGAGTCTGCTGTAACTGTCTGTGAATTCAAATGCACTCACGCTAAAGTCGTTGGTATACCCCTCGAAATGACCCTGCTTTACTTCAAAGACGGACTTGTTCTCTGGAAAGATGCCGGCGAAGTAGGATATGGTCTTCATGGCGATGCTGCCTGGCCTAAAGTCGGCGGACATTCTTACTTCCTCGATGTAGTTGGAGAAGGCTTTGGCGTTTGCATAAGCCATGGAATATCGTTTGAGCCTGAAGTCTGACCATTTGTCCCTAAGATGAAGGTTGCTGATCTCGGTCTTGCCAAGTCCTACTGCAAAACTTCCGCTGAGTTCCTCTATTTCGTATCCGGATTTCTCTTTGGCCATAAACCAGTCAAGTCTGCCGAACATGCGACTGCCGCTAAACTTAAGTCTGCTTCCTGTGGCGCTGAATGTTATATCCATGTCATCGTAGTTGATGGATGGCATTTCTATCTCCTTTCTGGAGGCTCTCTTGAAATTATTGAGCCTAAAGCGGAATCCATGAATGGCAGCCTTGCGTATGTCGAAAATGTCTGGACTGACTGTCTTTTCCTTGCCGCTTGGCTTGAGCTTAAATATTCTTGTGATATTGTTCGAGTATTCGCCCGGCTCTGTGGTGAAGTGGAAGTACCCGTCGTGAATGTCTACTTTTCCGAAGTGGAGTCCTTTCTTCTCGAAGAGTGTGCGCAAGGTAAATGTCGCACTTATGCTTTTTGCATAGAACACCGTGTCCACGCTCTGCCACCCGCGTTCAAACTCATCTTCAGAGTAGGGCTCTCTGTCGATTAGAAGAGCATCCTTGAGGATAAGCGCTCCCGAAGGGAGAATGCCGAGTTCGCTGTATGTCAGCCTGCCGGCAAACATCTCCTCAAACTTTGAAACTGCTTTCCTGCTCAGCTTTGTCTGAACTTTCGGAGTCTGTACGGCATACAAGAGAGCCATTGTCGCGACCACAAGAAGCCCGGCAAATCTCGCAAGTATGTATGACCACATCCTCTTCATAGATGACTATCTTACAAATATATGAATTTATTCGTAAATTTGCGGGCTTTAATGAAATGGATATGGCAGATATAATACTTGGCATAGAGTCATCTTGTGATGATACCTCGGCAGCCGTCATCAAGGACGGAGTGCTGATGTCCAATGTGATAGCGAGTCAGGATGTACATAAGGCCTATGGCGGTGTGGTCCCGGAACTTGCATCCCGCGCTCACGAACTCAACATCGTTCCTGTTGTCAGCGAGGCGCTGTCTCGGGCAGGTGTGAAGGCGTCCGACCTTACGGCAATAGCTTTTACACGTGGCCCAGGGCTTCTGGGTTCTCTTCTTGTAGGAACTTCTTTTGCCAAAGCACTTGGAATCTCACTTGGGATTCCGATTGTGATGGTTAATCACCTTCAGGGGCACATACTTGCCAATTTCATCAGGCAGCCGGATAAGCCAGTGCGCGAGCCTTCATTCCCGTATCTCTGTCTTCTGGTCAGTGGTGGAAACTCGCAGATAGTCAGAGTGGATGATCCGCTACACTTCGAGATCCTCGGACAGACCATTGATGATGCTGTGGGCGAGGCATTTGATAAATGCTCCAAGATGATGGGGCTCGGCTATCCGGGAGGTCCTATTGTGGACCGTCTTGCCAAGCAGGGTGATCCTGCCCGGTTTAAGTTCGCCAAGCCGCACATTCCTGGGCTCGACTATAGTTTCAGTGGTATCAAGACGTCGCTGCTTTATTTTGTAAGGGATGAGATGGCTAAGGACCCTGATTTCATGGAAAAGAACAAGGAGGATATTTGCGCGTCTTTCCAAAAGGCTCTAATTGACATACTTCTGGATAAACTTGTCAAGGCTGCCAAAATGACGGGCATTAGGGAGATTACCATTGGAGGTGGTGTGTCAGCCAATAGCGGGCTTCGCACGAGAATAGAAGAGGAAGGGCGCAAGCGTGGATGGAATACCTATCTCCCTGAATTTAAGTTTACTACTGACAATGCTGCCATGATAGCCATCGCCGGTTATTATCATTATCTTGCTGGTGAGCGTACCCCAATTGACGTGGCACCTGTATCAAGAATTTCAGATTTTTAAGACGATGAAGATATTCGAGATTGTATGCCCTCTTACAAGGGAACCGAGACTCAAGGAGATAGAAGCCAAGGCCGCTGGGATGAAATGGGTGCTTAAAAAGCGCTCGATAGATGCCCGTAAGGAACCCGTCTGGCGTTATCAGTACGAGGCATACGGTCCCGACGATCATTATGAGCCATATACGCTTCCTGCATTTCAGGATGTGCATGATGCTGATTCCGTGATAGTGGTGGGCGCAGGTCCTGCCGGAATGTTTGCCGCCCTCAAACTCATTTCGCTGGGAATAAGGCCGATAGTGCTTGAGAGGGGGAAGGACGTCCACCGACGCAAACTTGATATGGCGAAACTTTCCCGAGAGGGTGAGGTGAATCCAGAGTCCAATTATTGCTATGGAGAAGGCGGAGCTGGTGCTTTTTCCGATGGAAAGCTCTACACCCGTTCTACCAAGAGAGGCGACATCCGCGAAGTCCTCCATCTCCTTGTGAAATTCGGGGCATCCAAGGATATTCTTATTGATGCTCATCCGCATATAGGTTCAGACAAACTTCCCGCTGTTGTGGAGAACATCCGTAATTTTGTTTTACAAAGTGGAGGGGAGTACCATTTCGAGACAAGGGTGGTGTCCATTCATGGAAACCCTGATGCGGGATTTACGGTAGGTTCTGCAGATGGAAAGACTTATTCGGGCAAGCGTGTAATCTTGGCCACTGGTCATTCGGCCAGAGATGTGTATGAGATGCTCCTGTCGGATGGCGGTGCTCTTGAGGCAAAGGGGTTTGCCATGGGAGTGCGTGTGGAGCACCCGCAGGAGAAAATCAATTGGTGCCAGTATCATGGTCAGTGGAAACCAGGCGTTCCAGCAGCTGAATATTCTTTTGTGGAGCAGGTGGACGGAAGGGGAGTATTTTCTTTCTGCATGTGCCCTGGAGGTATACTTGTACCGTCATCTACAGAGCCTGGCACTATAGTCCTTAATGGTATGTCCAACTCCGGGAGAACCGGCAAATTTGCAAATGCCGGAGTGGTTGTACAGATTGAGCCAGAAGATGTTCCAGGCGATGGACCTCTGAAAATGATGGACTTCCAGCATAAGGTCGAGTCAGATATGTATAAATATACCCTCGGAGCCGGTGCTTCCAACCCGATGGCGGCTCCAGCTCAGAGAATGGAGGACTTCTGCCTTGGGAAACTTTCTAAGACCATGCCAGAGACCTCTTATCATCCTGGGGTAGTTAGTGCTCCGCTGCATATGCTTCTGCCTGAGATGGTAGCGTCCAGACTTCAGAAGGCTTTTCCTAGAGTGAAAATGAGAAACTATTACACTAATGCGGCACTTCTGCTCGCAGTGGAATCCAGAACCTCGTCACCAGTGCGGGTGCCTCGCAATCAGGAGACGTACGAATACGTTTCCATGCCGGGCGTGTACCCTTGCGGAGAGGGTGCTGGATATGCCGGGGGAATAGTTTCCAGTGCTATGGATGGTATAAATGTGGCTGCAGCTTGTGCTGCAGCCATATAAACTCATCTGCGGTGATTGCCCTTTTGGGCTGATTTCTCTTGCTCTTCCCTCATCTTGCGGAACTGCTCAAGCTGCTCCTGGGTGAATTGTGGCCTTTCCGGCTTGCGCTCAGGAATCACGCCAGCCTCGGATGGTCGTGTGACAGGGCTTTCCTTGCCGAAGAGATAGGACTTTTCATAGCCTCCGCAGTCGATGACTATCTTCTCGAAGACGGTGCCTGGCTCAATAGGTCTGATGGTGAGAGTGTGGACACCTGCACTTATGTCAAATTTTTCTACGGCATCTATTACTCTTTTGGCAACGGTCGGGTAGTAGATGGAGTAGATGTTTTCTGGCTGTTCGTTGAGGAGGCTATTGAAATTGACGATTCTTTCCTCTGATCCATCAAGACTTACGGCGAACCGATGTCCTTCTGGCCTTGCGAAAGCGAGGGTTGCATTGAGAATAAAATGTATGTCTGCGTCTTTGAGATCAGACTCTGTCGTGAATCTGTATGATATGCAGGCTCCATCAGTTGCCTTGATATAAGGCTGAAGAGATATTCCGCTTAGCGTCCTTCCCATGTCCGGAATAACGGTCCATACTGCTTCTTTGGCGTTTGTGGCGCTGAAATAGTGCTCGGCTTCCATGGCCACCACGCCACCACTCTGTTTGAACTCGTAGAGTCCTTTCTTTATTTCTCCTTCGAAACGGCAGACCTGCGGCTGGGTATCGGCGCGGAAATTGTCATTCCATGATGTGTATCCAATATGCTTCTGGATCATCATTCCGTCCCACTTTCCACCTGCAATCTCCTTGTTGTATGCCAGACAGAGTAGCGAGTCCCTTCTGAAATCCTTTTCGCAACGGTCAGCCCACTCATTCGCTGCAGGATTCCCTTCTACGAATAGCTTGTTGTTCATTGCCTGGGAGTAATACATGTCGTAGATATTGGCAAGAGCCTGGGTAGGGAAGAGGATAATCTGCCGATAGACATCCCTATACTCGGGCCTAAGCGTTATGTATTGCCTTAGGGCTTCAGCCTCAAGCCTTGCCCACTCATCGGCAACCATTTTCCATTCACCAGACTCAAGGTTGTAGGTGTCCTTGTCAAGCATCTCTGCAGTGACGCGCCCGCTATATTTGCATAAGAGATTGAGTAAGCGGGTCGCTTCTTCAGCCTGATCCCGGCCAAACTGTTGGGCGCAAAATTCTCTGGTGTGATCAAGAAGTGTGGAAGCGTTGTATTTGCGAGGCCTCCATGCCATGTCAAGAAAAAGTGAGATCGGATATTCCATCGGTTTCAGGTCTCCGACATTCAATACCCATATCTTGTCTACACCATAGTCGTATGTGAGCTGCATCTGCTCCCAGAGGTGCTGTATGGGCGTGACGTTGAGCCATTTGGAGTTGCGTGGAGCTCCGACATAGTCTACGTGGTAGTACATGCCCCATCCGCCTTTGTGCTTGCGCTCTTCAGCATTAGGAAGTTTTCTTACGTCACCCCAGTTATCGTCGGAGATTAGGATAATGACATCGTCAGGAACTCTGAGACCTTTCTCGTAATAAAGCTGAACTTCCTTATAGAGAGCCCAAACCTGTGGCCTCTCTTCTGCCGGGCGGCCTGTGACTTTCTTTATGATGTTCCTCTGGTCTTTGAACAAGCCCTCCATCATCTTTATGTTGTCCTCGTCACTGCCCCTAAGTGCAGCATCTCCATCACCCCTCATGCCTATGGTTATGAGGTCTTCATTGTCCTTTGACCGCTGGATTCCTTCCCGGAAAAACCTTTGAAGTTCTTTCTTGTTTCTGTTGTAATCCCATACGCCACCATATGCTTTAGGGTTTCTTGCCCATTCCTGATGGTTGCGTGCCATAGGCTCGTGATGGGAAGTGCCCATGACAATGCCCATTTCATCGGCAGTCTTGGAGTTCAGCGGATCGTCTGCATAGAATGCCCAACCCCACATGGCCGGCCAAAGGAAATTGCCGCGTAGTCGGAGAATAAGTTCGAATACGTCTGCATAAAACTCATGACCGCCAGTTTCGGTTCCGTAATGGTTTTTGACCCAGGTGGTCAGGCATGGGGCTTCATCGTTCAGGAACAGGCCGCGGTATTTGACAGCTGGCTCTCCTGCAGTGTATAGTCCTCGCTCTATGGAGATGTTGTCCTTATGCTCAATGGGCGTGTCTGCCCAGAAGTACCATGGGGACACTCCTATCTGCTCACTTAGTTCGTAAATGCCATAGACAGTTCCTCGTCTGTCGCTGCCTGCGATGACTAGTGCTTCTTCTACTCCATCAAGAGGGTTGTGTACTACACTCAAGAGGTATTTTTCGTTCTTCCCTTTGAGCTCTGAGACATCCATCTTGCCGTCTGAGAAAATCTTTGCGATGAACTTGCTGTCCAAGGAGCCGATAATAATCATCCTCTTCGCGTCAGGCTCAGAGGTGATTCTTGCTTTTGTGCCGCTGACAGCCTCGAAGTCTTTCTGGAGAGCCTTCAGTGCTATGCAGATGGCGCTATTGTCCTGCGGATCGGCAAGGATTGTTGTCGGGATGCCGTTTTCTATTACCGTGAAGCGACTTGGGGAAAGTCTGTCGTATGCGATTCCTTGATTGTCAATCGCGGAAAGTGTGGCCGATGCTAGCAGCATCGCGCATAGGAATGTTGTTATTAGTCTTGTATTCATGTAGTAAATGGTTGTTGTCTGATTCTATATTACACCGCTTCCAATCATCTCCTGGTCAGCGGAATACCATACCGCGAACTGCCCTAAGGTGATGCTCCTCTGGGGAACGTCGAAGAGAATGAACAGCCCGTTCTGTCTCATTAGCAAAGTGGCGTCCTGGAGCGGCTGGCGGTAGCGTATGCGCACCTTGTAGCGGCGCTGTTCTCCTATTGTCATGGCAAGATCTGGCCGAATCCAGTGTATTTCGTCAAGAGCTATTCTCAGGCAACTTCTATACAGGCCTTCATGCTTTTCGCCTTCTCCTACGAATACAATATTCCTGTCAATGTCCGTATGGATTACGAAAAGCGGCTCGGTGTGACCTCCGATGGCAAGTCCTTTGCGCTGCCCGTTGGTGTAGAACTGAGCTCCTTCATGCCTTCCGATGACGGCTCCCCACGGATTGGCCTTGTATCTCGTCTTCTTGACATGTTTCTTTCCGGAACGGTATGTTTCGGTCTCGAACTGCAAATCTTTATAAGAAAGAGGAGTAGAGAGTTCCATTAGTTCATCGTCCGATAGCTTGACTGGCTCTTCTGTGTGGGGGTCGGTTAAGATAGTGTGTTCGTCACTGGACTTCCGGATACGGGAAAGAAGTTCTGCGTCAAGCCTGAATTTGTCGCTGTCGGCATAGTATTGTCCAAATACTTCCACCACATCCCCTTCCACTGACTTCAACTTCTGCTGAAGGAATACGGGAAGATCGACTTTGCCCACAAAACATATCCCCTGGGAGTCTTTCTTTTCTGCTGATGGCAAATCGGCTTCTTTGGCAAGTCTGCGGACTTCTGGCTTGCAGATGTCCCCGATAGGGAACATGGCAGCGGCGAGTTGCTCCTGGTTGAGCTGGCACAGGAAATAGCTCTGGTCTTTGTTGGGGTCGCTTCCGGCAAGAATACGGTAGGTGCCATCAGGGAGTGTCTCTTTTCGGCAATAGTGCCCTGTGGCTACCATGTCGGCACCGAGTTTGCGTGCGGCTTTCAAAAAAGCATCGAACTTGATCTCCCTGTTGCATAGGACATCAGGGTTCGGTGTGCGACCTTTTGAGTACTCGTCGAACATATAGTCCACCACTCGCTGCCTATATTCTTCACTCAAGTCAATGAAATAAAATGGAATGCCTATTTTCCTGGCCACCATTTCGGCAATGAACTTGTCTTCTTCCCATTCGCAGTCTCCGTGAAGGGTTCCTTCTGTGTCATGCCAATTCTGCATGAACATGGCAAATACATCATAGCCCTGTCTCTTGAGAAGCAGAGCTGCAACACTGGAGTCAACTCCTCCAGATAGTCCCACGCATATCTTCATACTGAATGTAAATATACTTGTATTTTAACTTTTTTCAATGTAATTGTGCCGAAAAAGACACAAAAATCCTTCTTGTGCGTGAATTGACTTACGGACATTTGGCGAATAGTCTGATTTTTTATTAACTTTGAAGACTTACTAACCATTTTTGATATGGATCAGAAACGTATTGATATCACTTATACTGAATTTCATTCTGTGGACGAGATGATACCTGAGGACAGGGAACTCGTAACCGAGGCTATTGAAGCCATGAGCGGGGCGTATGCTCCATATTCTCATTTTCATGTCGGCGCTGCGGTGCGTCTTTCCAACGGACAGATCGTTCGGGGAGCCAATCAGGAAAATGCCGCTTTCCCCTCTGGACTGTGCGCCGAGCGTACGGCTATGTTTGCTGCAAGCAGCCGATATCCTGACAAGGATATGCTCTCTATTGCCATTGCTGGTGGAGTGCTTGGAAAACTCGGGAAAGCTCCGGCGACTCCGTGCGGAGCATGCCGGCAGGTGATGGCGCAGTATCAGGCCAAATCAGGAAAGCCGATGTCCGTAATCATGGTAGCTGATGGTCTGATATGGAAATTTGACCGTGTGGATGACATTCTTCCGCTTATTTTTAATAGCATTTGAAAAATAATTAATATATTTGCATCGGGAAAGTCGTACACGACCAGCTCCCTCCAAATCCTCCAGGGCCGGAAGGCAGCAAAGGTAGGAGGTCGTAGCGGTGCGATGTACTAAGCTTTCCCTTTTTTTGTGCCTTCCCGTGAGTGGATGTAGGTAATGTTTGATAGTAATCTTGAGGTTTTCTTATGAAGTCAGAGATAGTAGTAATAGGAGGCGGTGCATCGGGGCTTATGGCTGCGTATTCAGCTGCGTCAGCGCTTGTTAAGGCCGGTAAGGCTGCTCAGGTAACAGTGCTTGAGAAGATGCCGCGTCCAGCAAGGAAGGTAATGATTACTGGAAAAGGCAGATGCAATTTCACCAATATGAAGGAATGGAATGACTTTTCGTCACACATAAAATCCGGCGCGTCTTTCGTCAAGTCTTCTTTTTACAATCTGACACCTGACGCGGTAGTGAAGTTCTTTGAATCTATGGGCATGAAGTCCGTGGTGGAAAGGGGCGATAGGGCTTTCCCTCTATCCTACCATGCTTCTGATGTGGTGGATGCCTTGGTGAACGCTTGTCATGGAGTAGGGGTGAAGATCGAGTGTGAGGCAGAAGTCAAGAACATTGCTCCCGGGTTCGAGATAGTGCTGACGGATGGGCGCAAATATTTGTGTAATAAATTGATAATTGCTACTGGAGGTCTCAGTTATCCTACCACTGGCTCTACTGGAGATGGTTTCAGATGGGCAAGCGAGTTCGGACACAAGATAGTTCCGACGTTCCCTTCTCTGACGGCTCTCGTCCCGAAGGGATACAAACTGGTGGAAGGTGAGATGCGTGGAAAATTCCATATTGACAGAAGTACCCCGCTGAGCGAGTGTGGAGAGAAGTTGTGTGGAATACAGATGAAGAATGTGGGACTGTCGCTGTTTGTGCAGGATTTGCTGTCGGACTCTGATCAGGGGGATATTGACTTTACTGATGGGGGTATCGAAGGTCCGCTTGGCTTTCGCATGAGCCGTAAGGCTGTAAAATCCCTTGTCAACGGGTCTCGCGTAAGCCTTGTGATGGATCTGAAGCCTGGTGTGTCGTTGACTGAGATTACTGAAAGGGTGAAGTCCTTATGGAAGGAAGTGGATAAGGACCCTCGTTCTGCAAGGCTTCGTGAGAAGGAAAAGTGCCGGATTCTGCTTGGAAAATTGATGCCTTGGGATCTTATTCCTGCTTTTGTGGAGATGCACCCGGAGATATATACGCTTGAGCGGAGAAGTCGGACGGAGACAAAATTGTGGATTAATCTTGTTAGTATTGCTAAGGCTCTGAAAGTGTGGAAGTTTGATATTGCCGGGTATGTAGGGTATGAGCGCGCTGTGGTTACTGCCGGTGGTGTGTCTACGGATGAGGTCGTGTCGAAGTCCATGGAATCTAAGATAGTTAAAGGCCTATATTTCTGTGGGGAGGTATTGGATGTGGATTCAGATACTGGAGGCTATAATCTTCAGACTGCATTCTGCACCGGAGCTCTTGCCGGGCTTAATGCTGCCAAGTCTCTTTAGAAATTTTGGGCAGGTGATGCAAGGTTTCTGCTTTACATGCATTATGTAAGTGGAAATTAAAACTGTTTGAATATATGAAGAGTTCATTATTACTATCCATTGCATCCGCTGCAGGGGTTATGTTTGCGGTTAGCTCCTGTAGCGTGGACAAGGAACAGGTGGATTATTCCAAGTTCTACGCCAATGCACTTGTGACCGTCAAGACAATCTCGGATGGCGGATTTTATCTCCAGCTTGATGATAATACAACAGCAAGAGCTGTCAACATCACCAAATCTCCTTTCGGGGAGAAGCAGGTGCGGGCCTTATGTAATATCACTGAAGTTGAACCATCATTGGAGGTGAATGGGGATATTGATAACTCTGTGATTAATAAATGGGTTAAAATCAACTGGATAGATAGTATTCGTACAAAAGGTATCGTGCCTTCTCAGGGTGACCTTGACTATGTCAAGTATGGCAGTGACCCTATTGATATCGTAGGAAACTGGGTTACTATCGTAGAGGATGGTTATCTGACCCTTTCATTTAGGGTACAGTGGGGAAATGCCTCCAAGGCTCATGCAGTCAACCTTGTGAGTGGAACTGATCCGGAGAATCCTTATGTACTTGTCCTTCGGCATAATGCTTTTGATGATATGTACACTGCTCCTGGTGCAGCTGTTGTTGATGGAGTTGTGGCATTCGATCTTTCTTCACTTCCTTCGACAGGCGGGAAGGATGTGGATCTAATCATTAAGTATAGATCTGGTTATTTCGGTGGCGAACATACAGCGAGATTTAAGTATTGCACGGGTGAGGCATCGGAATCTGGAAGCCAACCTTCTCTGGAAAGTATTGATAGGCATTTGAATATAGACTGATGTCTTTCCTATCCGGTAATACGGAGAAAGATCTCGTAAAGCGTGCATCGCGGCGGGATGCTGCTGCTATCAAGTCAATATATGACAAATATGTGCAGTATCTTGCCGCGGTGTGCCGTAGTTATGTCTCCTCGGAGGATGATGTCAAAGATCTTCTTCAGGAGAGTTTTCTGAAAATATTCAGTTCGCTCGAAAAGTTTGAGTGGCGCGGGGAGGGTTCTCTGAAGAAATGGATGAGGCGTATTGTGGTCAATGAGTCCCTTATGTTCCTGCGCAGTAAAGTGTCCTTCAAGGAAGAAAGTCTGCCCGAGGAGGTGGATATGCTCTATGAGCAAGAGCCTTCTGCAGATGATGTTCCTATGGGCGAACTTATGCGACTAATAGAGTCCCTGCCGACTGGTTATAGAACTGTTTTTAATCTTTATGTGTTTGAGAAGAAGAACCATAAGGAAATAGCTTCTCTACTCGGTATATCAGAAAATACCTCCTATTCGCAATTCAGTAGGGCAAAGGCGCTTTTGGCCAAGAAAATCAAAGAATATGAATCGGATAAATAATAAAGGAACCGACTGGGAATCACGACTTCGCAGCCGAATGGATGAGTATGGTGAGCCTGCGCCTGACGGACTTTGGGAATCTGTCCAGAAGTCTTTATGCCTGGGTGATCAGGAAGATGGGGCTGTTCCTGTATGGAAGTTCTGGTGGATGGCAATTCCTGCCCTTGTGGCTGTGGCTATATGTGCTGGATTGTTTTTGACTTTTCCTCCCCATGATGATCATGTAATCGTCACTGGTGGCGAAATGGTCGCGGATAATACGTATAGTGCCGAAGGGGATGAGGCTGCTTCTGGTGTCCATGCGGTTGGAAGAAGCATTGGGACTAGTGATATCGTGATGAGCAAGGGGGAAATGGCTCTGGCTACTGATGATAATGGAGGGCTTGCTGGTGAGACTATGGCAGCAATAGGTGGTGATGAGGATGTTTTGTCTGAATTGGGGACTACGTTTTATTATGATGAAGATGCTGATGTGGCGGATTCTGAGGAGTGTACGGTGATGGAGGGGGGCACTTTCGATGTGATGCGGATGGGGGAGGATAGTGGTGCGTCGGAGCGTCGTTCTCGTATGTCTTTGGGGCTAAACCTTTCAGGAATGGCTTCGGCTCGTGTCGGTGATGTGTCCGAAACTGGTGCGTTTATCGCTAGTTCGGCTCCGGTAAACTATGGCGAAAATGCGTTGCCTATGCCAGTGCTTATGGGTGGTCTCCCATACAACGGAGTGCTGCTTGGGGATAATTTCAGGACTTCGGAATCAGAATGTCGGTTTCGTCAGCCAGTGTCGTTCGGGGTGGATGTGTCGTTCGATATTGGAAAGCGTTTTTTTGTCGGTACAGGGGCGATGTATACTTATTTGGTATCTGAGGCTGAGGTTGGCTCATCGGACAATGCCTATGATATGATACAGAAGGTTCATCTTGTGGGTGTGCCTGTAAAACTGGGATATAAGGTTGTGGATAATCCGCTACTTGAGTTAAGCGTTTCTGGAGGAGTACGTGTGGACAAAGCGGTGGCGGCAGGTGTATCCACGAGGATGAAGCTCAATGGCTCGGAACCAGTGGGGACGGAGAGCAAGGTGGCATCCTTGCCTTTGTACTGGTCATTGACAGCTTCTGCTTCCTTTGTATATAAACTATCACCAGCTGTGGGATTGTTTTTTGAACCTGGCCTTGGGTGGCACTCTGAGCATGGAGGAAGCCTTCCTGTTTATACAATATGGTCAAGCCGGCCACTTACTTTTCAGTTCAGTGCCGGGATGAGGTTCTATTTATAATACGGGAAACTTTTGGCGGAAAGACAGGGATTCGAACCCTGGAACCGCTTTGGACGGTCACACGCTTTCCAGACGTGCCTCTTCAGCCACTCGAGCATCTTTCCTTTAGACCGCAAATGTAAATATTTTTTTCTAAACTGCAAAGTGAGGCGGGGCCTGATAGGCTTGGGTGGTGCCCATCTGCATTGATTAGAACATCTCTATCAGCTCAGCATTGCTATATGCGTCAGCCCCATAGCATGTCTTGAGGTACGCAAGTCCTCCGATGTAGTCTTCTTCTGTGAAGGAGTTCATGGCTTCCTTGGCGGCTACTACATCATATCCGAGACAGTATGCGTCCGCTGAGGTGTGCCTTACACACATGTGTGCGTGAAGACCTGTCATTACTACTGTCTTGACTCCAAGTTCCTTAAGGAGAATGTCAAGGCCTGTCTGGAAGAAGCCACTATATCTGCGTTTGGGAACGATGAAATCTTTGTCAGATACTTTGAGCTCTGGGATGACCTCGGCGCCCTTTGTGCCGGCAATTGCGTGGTCGCCCCACAGTTTGAGCTCTCTATCAATCCCTGGAAGGTGTGCATCATTGCAGAATACTACTGGTACTCCTGCCTGTCGAGCCGCATCGAGAAGTTGGGCTGTGGCTGGAACAATATCTCTTGCCCTTTCGCATCCGAGTGCACCGGTCACGAAATCGTTAAGCATGTCCACGACGAGAACTGCTGGTTTGTTTAATTTTGCCATTGTGTGTTGTTAATTAATATTCAAGACCAATGTGCAAATTTACATAAAAATAGAGATTCTTCGTATATTTGCACGTTTTACAACTGGCGATGTTAACTCCAGAACAACTTTCTGCTTTACTTATTTCAATTTTTGCTATAGGGTATACTCCAGGCCCGGCAAATATTTATGTTATGTCCTGCGCCCTGAATTATGGTACAAGACCGGCATTTCGTGTATGGGGCGGTATGTTGTGTGGGGCTTCGTGCGCTGCTATAGTTGCAGCTTTTGCAGCCCATATTGTGGGGATAGCATTCGGGGAATATGTGAGATATATAAAATATGTGGCTGTGATTTATATTCTTTATCTCGCATGGAAGACTTTCAGAAGCAGTATGGCCGAAGGTGTGGAAACGGCACCATCATTCGCAAGTGGTTTCGTCGTCCAGATGACTAATGCCAAGATTATTCTTTTTGACCTCAGCAGTTATGCTATGTTTGTGCTGCCTTATTCTGAGAGGTTTGTAGACTTGCTTCCTGTCGCTGCGCTACTTTTGCTTGCTGGCCCCGGTGCCAATCTGGTGTGGCTACTTGTCGGATCTGCCATACGCCCTTTTATACAAAGGTATCAGCGAATGGTGTCAGTGGTGATGGCACTTGCTCTCGTGGGGTGTGCGATTTTTCTGCTGGTAAAGTGATTTTATTTGGTGTGTGAATGAAAAAAACAATAGAGATACTCAAGATAGGACTTCCGATAATGCTTGGACAGGCTTGTGTTATAATATTGGCATTTGCGGATAATATAATGATTGGATGGCATAGTGTCAATGAACTTGCCGCTGCATCTTTTGTGAACAATATAATGAATCTGTTCATTATGACCGAGATGGGCTTTGCGAGTGGCATGATGCCTATGATAGGGGCTTTGAACGGGAACGACAATGTGAAAGGTATTGGCGCTACTGTGAAGAACGGAATTGTTGTCAATGGGATTGTTGGTCTGATCGGACTTATTCTGCTTGCTGTATTGTATTTCTTTCTCGGGAGATTTGGACAGGCTCCGGAATTGCTTCCACTAATACGAAGGTATTATGTTATCGTGGCAGCATCAAGCATTTTCGCTCTCGGCTTCAATGTGCTCAAGCAACTCACCGATGGAATCTGCCGTCCGGTGGTGGGGATGGTCTTGCTGATTAGTGGCAATTTGCTCAATATTTTTGGAAATTGGCTTCTGATTTATGGCAAGCTGGGTCTTCCTGAGATGGGGCTACGTGGCGCCGGGTTGAGTACGTTGATTTCCAGGATCGTCATGTTGTGCGCTTTCTCTGTCTATGTTTTCAAGTCGGGCGCTATGAAAAAGTATGCGGTTGCGATAAAGGAGTCGCTGCGATCCAGAGTGAAGATGAAGCATATCTTTGGTATGGGCTATCCGATAGCCATTCAAACAGCTCTTGAAACATCGACTTTTACCATTGCCGCAATTATGGTGGGTTGGATTGGGATTACGGAACTTGCTGCTCATCAAGTGGTGATGACCATTTCACAACTGTTCTTCCTGCTGCTTCTCGGACTTTCTTTTGCTATCTCCATTTTGGTGAGCAATGCTTTTGGCAAGAAAGATATATTAGAGGTGCGTGCGTATGTGAGGTGTGGCTATGCCATGACGCTCGGAGTTTCGATAGTGCTATCGGTGCTGCTATATTTCTTCAGGTATCAGGTGACAGGGCTATTTACCGACTCCCCAGAAGTATCTTCCATCGCTGTTTCTCTGATTTTTATGCTGTTTGCATACCAATTTGGAGACGGCCTTCAACTGTGCTTTGCCAATGTACTAAAAGGACTTCAGGATGTCAAGCCAATTATGCTTGCGGCATTCGTCAGTTATTATATAATTGCTATTCCATGTGCTTATCTGCTTGGATTCAAGGCTGGATTGGGGATATTCGGCGTATGGCTCGGCTTCCCTATTGGGCTCACGCTGGCGGGTTTCTTCTACCTGGCTAGATATAGGCGAGACATTCGTTCACTTACGAAATAATTGTTATATTTAACACTTCAACATATATATTAATATCTATGAACAAGAAACCGTCAATAGGAACGCTTTGTGTGCAGGCTGGCTACAGCTCTGGGAAGGGACAGCCGCGTCAGATACCGATAGTGCAGAGCACTACTTTTAAATATGAGAATAGCGAGCAAATGGCTAGGCTTTTCGATCTTGAGGAGCCTGGCTATTTCTATACCAGGCTTCAAAATCCGACCAACGATATGGTGGCTGCGCGAATTGCTGCCCTTGAAGGTGGCGTTGCTGCCATGCTTACCTCATCGGGACAGGCTGCCAATTTCTTTGCATGTTTCAATATCTGCGAGACTGGAGGGCACATTATCAGTTGTGCCAATATTTATGGTGGAACGTTCAATCTTCTTGGTACGACCTTGCGCAAGATGGGTATTGAGGTCACATTTGTGGACCAAGATGCGTCTGAAGAGGAGATTGCTGCTGCATTTCGCCCTAATACTAAACTTGTTTTTGGGGAAACTCTCTCCAATCCAGGGGTGCGGGTGCTTGATATTGAAAAATTTGCACGTCTGGCTCATTCGCACGGGGTCCCTCTTATTGTGGATAATACCTTTCCGACACCTATTAATTGCAGACCGTTCGAGTGGGGAGCTGACATCGTTACCCATTCCACTACCAAATATATGGACGGACATGGCGTGCAGGTGGGAGGTGTCATAGTTGATAGCGGTAATTTCGATTGGGATGCATATTCGGACAAGTTCTCTGGACTTACAACCCCCGATGAGTCGTATCATGGGCTGACATTTACCAAAAGTTTCGGAAAACTTGCATACATTACCAAGGCAACTACCACATTAATGCGGGATCTTGGATCTATTCAGGCACCGCAGAATGCTTTCTATCTTGGACTCGGACTTCAGACGCTTCATGTGAGAATGCCACGGCACTGCTCGTCAGCCTTGAAAGTGGCGCGCTGGCTTGAGTCGTCGGATCATGTAGCATGGGTTAATTTCCCGGAACTTGAATCTTCCCATGATCATGCTCTCCAACAGAAATATATGCCAGATGGCAGTTGCGGTGTGATGTGCTTTGGACTGAAGGCCCCAGATGGAGTCTCTATAAGGGATTATACGTCAAGTTTTATGGATAAGCTCCGTCTCATTACCATAGAGACTCATGTTGCGGATTGCTATACCTGTGTGCTTCACCCGGCATCACACACGCACAGACAGCTTTCGGATGAGCAGCTTCACGAGGCCGGCGTCTCTCCGGATTTGATCAGACTATCCATCGGTCTAGAAGATCCTGAAGATATAATAGATGACATCAGACAGGCGATTGAGAGTATTTCCTAACGATTGACTTTATTTTTTTATACTCGCGTGTTGCTTTTATAAGTAATACGCGATTTATTATTTTGAGACTGCCTATATTAACGATTTGTTATCATGATGGGGTGATTGGCTAAAGATTGATATTGTGGCTATTTTGATAGTTACTATTTGTGATTGGAGATCCATCTCTCTTGCTGAGTGTCAGAGAGAAAAGTGCGATAAAAAGTGCCATAGAGAGTGTTTATTTGTGGTTTTTTTTACTAAATTGGGGCGTTTTTGTGTGTTGGAAAGAATTTTTCTTTAACAAAAAACATATGAAAAAGTGTATTGTTATGCTGGGCGCGATGCTGATGTTGTTGGCATCGTGTACTAAAGATCTGAAAAATCAGATCGATGAACTGGACAAGAGGCTCACGGATGTTGAGAATCTTGTCGCTTCAATGAACACGCAGCTTACCAAGTTGCAGGAACTCATTGATGGAAAACTCTTTATCACCGGGGTTGAGGATAGGGAAGATGGCAGTCATGTCGTTTCCTTTGTCAATTCTCGTGGTGAATTGTCTACCATTACTATTTATGATGGCAAGGACGGTATGACTCCTGACATCTCTGTTAAGCAGGCTCCAGACGGAAAGTGGTACTGGACAGTCAATGGTGAGTGGTTGTACGATGCTCAAGGGAACAAACTTCCTGTCACGGGAGATCGTGGCGTTTCTCCATCCATCAAGATTGAGGATGGAAAATGGTACGTCTCTTACGACAATGGTATCACCTACATAGAGTGTGGCCAGGCTACGGGAGATGCCGGAGACCAATTCTTTAAGGAGGTGAGACTTAGCAGCGATGGAAAGTATGCTTACGTTACCTTGATGGATGGTACTGTGCTTACACTGGAAGTCTACAAGGAGTTTGGTATTGCCATTTCCGTTGAGTCGGCATTCATCAGCACTGGTCAGACTAAGGAGTTTGCTTATGTGATCACTGGCGCTGACGAAAATACCGAGCTTGAGGTGTTGGCTAAAGGCAATTGGGATGCTGAAGTGAAAGCTACGGATGAGAGCCATGGCTTTATCGTAGTATCCGCTCCTTCAGAGGCAAGCACAGGTAAGGTGGTTCTTCTTCTTGGTGATGGTGCAAGTAAGACTATTATGCGTACTTTGACATTTGTGTCAGGGACCATGCATGTTAGCACTACGTCAGTGGATAGCCCTGCCAACGGTGGTACTTTTGATGTGGAAGTGACTACTGATTTGGCTGTGACCCCTAGCCTTGAGGGTAATCCGACTTGGGCTCATCTTCTGAGCACTAAGGCTGGAGAAGTTCATACGGAGAAGATTTCTGTTTCTCTTGAGCCTAATGATACCCCAAATACAAGGCAGTGCAACCTCGTGCTTTATCATGAGGGCAAGGTGGTAGAGACCATTCTTATCTGTCAGGCTCCAGCTACTTATCCTGAAGAGGCAATGGTGCTCGTTGTCAAGCCTGCTGAAAGAGACAAAAAGGTTATTCTTGGTGCTACTTATAGAAAGGGAATCAGCTATGTGATTGACTGGGGTGACGGCTCCAAGAAAGATACCATTCTCAATAAGAGCAATCCTGAGCATTTGTACGAGTCTGTCGACAGAACTTACACGGTTCAGATTACCGGTGAACTCGTTTCTCTCGGAAGACCATCAAGCTCATTCCATTACAACGATATCCGTGAGCTTGTACAGTGGGGAACCTTGAAGCTTTCGTCTTTCAGATTCGAGAACAATGCGGTCATTACTTCGATTGCGGCACCTAAGGGCAATGAACTTGCTAATGTGTCCAACTGTAACTCTATGTTCAAAGGCTGTAAGTCTCTTAAGCAAATACCTAAAGCCCTTCTCTGGGGTCTAAGCCCTAAGACAGCAAACTTCTACTCTGCATTTGAACAATGCGAGAGCCTTGAATATCTTGATCCAGATCTTTTCGCGCATTTTACACAGGCACAAAAAGTTAGCCTTTCCAGAATTTTCTACGGCTGCAAGTCTCTTAAGACAGTGCCTACTTTCAAATATCTGAATCTCTATAACGATCAGAATGAGTTCTCAATGCTGTTTACAGGCTGTGAGTCTCTTGAGCAGATTCCGGAGGATATGTTTAATGAGAGTGCTAAGCTTTGTATTAGAGCCAAGAGACTGGGCAGCACCTTTATGAACTGCAAGTCACTCAAGACTATTCCTGAGAGTTTCTGGGAGAATCTTCCATTGGACTATATCGTCGAGCTTAATTATACTTTCAATGGTTGCTCTTCTCTTACTTCTGAGAGCCTTGGATTCATCAATAAGCTCACTAAGGTTTATAATTGGAGCTATGCTTTTAAGGACTGCGTATCCATCACTACTCTCCCGGAGGCTGAAATTGAAGTGGATGGTGAGAAAGTGAGTGTGTCCTTGTTTGATCGTGAAAACTATCAGGACTATTTCGCAGGAAGAAGTCTAAGCACTCGTGATGCTGTTGCTGGCTGTGTTAACCTTGAAGGTTATTATGACAAGATTCCTCAGTCATGGGGAGGATGTTGGGATGGTACTACATCTAAGCCTGTAATTACTGTCAACTCTTCATATCCGGAGGGCGAAGGATATTATTGTATTGACTTTAATGTCAAGGGGCAGGCAGTCGCTGAAGCTTACTACTATCTTTCTGCAAAGACTCTTGTTGATCAGGTTCTTCCTTCATTCAACAACTCTTATGCGGAACTCTGTAGCAAGAGAGGTAATAAGATTGAAAGTGACTATCTTGCTGCCGTGAATTCAGAGCAGGGACTTACCCTCGGATTTGATCAGGGTGTGCCTAATGTGGAGTATATTCTTATTGTCTGTGGAAAGAATATGCATGGTGAGAGCTTTGCCTATGAGGTGAAGAGTACTACCGAGGTTCCTAAGGGAAGCGCCGAGTACGAGAGGTATATGGGTGAATGGACAGTTACTTCTACTGCGTCTTCAACTACTTGGGCAGATTACGATCAGCATCCGGTTTCATTCGACATTAAGATTGAGCCATTCCGTGTGGATTCTATCTATAATGTTTATGGCTGGGGTGTTACCAAATTTACCGATGTATACCCTATGAAGATGTACTTCGAAGATGGCAAGCTTACCGCTTGGACCGGAGCTCATCATGGTTCTGTAATCTATTACGGTTATCCTTATACTGATGGTATTAACTATAATATCGCGCTGAATTCATTCATGCAGGCAGAGGATGGCAGCTACAATGTATACATGGCAAGTGGTGAGAAAGTCGGAGAGGCAGAGTATGCTGAAGGCGGCTTTGAGATGCAAGGTGTTACATCTAAAGACTATCCGGATATTAAATGTGTTGGATTTGATTTCTGCCTTTCAATGGGTGGACAAGGATGGTCCAAGATATTTATCGCTCCGGAGGTCGTACGTCCAGAACTTGTAATTAAGAATGGAGATGAGACTTATGCTCCATATATCATAGGCCCATTCAAGTTCACAAGGAAGAGCACTACAGAGGCAACGACAAGCCGTACAATAAGTCTCAACAAGAAACTCCTTGAGCGTAATGAGTGTCTGCCGGTAAAACTTATGGTAGATAAAAAAGCTATCGAGAGCGAGCCTGTTGCGTCTGGAATATACAAGATAGGGCGTTAGTTTCCTTCGTAGAGACAATGAATAATTGTGGCGACTAAAAAGATGTGACCTCCAAGTGATGTGGCCCATCTCCAAGAGTTGGACGGTCTAGTATTAAAAAGTCTATTGGTAAAGAGTCCGGTATTGCACCGGACTCTTTTCTTTTAGTCTGGTCATGAATTTGGGCGTTCGATGCTTGATTTTAGATGCTTGACTTTTGATTCTAAGCGTTCGATGCTCGATTCTGAACGTTCGGTCCTTGATGCTGAATTCTCTGTTCTTGATGCTTGATGCTGAATTCTTGATCC
>DKDJ01000012.1:0-24280 GCA_002451795.1 Bacteroidales bacterium UBA6851
AGAATAAGGCCGTTTTATGCACTGAGCGAGTCAGAAATCACATTCGGTACGACAGTAATAGGCACTCTGGTGTACGCGAGCTCATTCTGGATGCGTTCGGTGCAGAAGAATCCCCGTTAATGCTCGTAGTGAACGTTCTTTACAAGTAATGGATCAATGTATGGCACGCTCTTTTTGGCCTTACTGAAACTTGATGCGGATGCGAAACCGGAAGCTTCTGCCACTGCCGACTGTTTCGTCATAGGATTGGCCTCACTATATTGCCTGGCGTATTCAAGTCTAAACATATTTATAAGGTTGTAATAGCCAACCGATGCGATAAATCTGCTGGCCGGCGCCATCTTCCCCTTGTCCACTTCGGCAAGAATGTCTTTCTTCTGAAGATGCTGTTCTTTAAAACGTCTGAGTATGATGTCAAGTACCTGACGTTTAGCCTCTTCGTCGAAAATGCAGGTTGCACTATCCTCTTGCTCTGTTTCTGTCTCCTCAGCATCGATGGCTTCTTGTATGTACTCATTCGTAGAAGACTCTATACGAGCGGCCTCGTCTCGAATGGTTCCAGTCTGAAGTACACGCTGAGGGTGAAGGATTGCTATGAGAAATGCAACTTCGAATACAGAGAGTATAAGATCAGATACTATTTTTACAATACTGCTGTCAGAAATAAATATGACCCACATAATCAATATCCAGAATAGTGGCAGACTAAGAATCTTCTCCGCAAAGCGATACGGGAAATCACTGTCGTCCGAGTAATTCTGGAGATGGAATGTCTCGATTTTTCTGTATAGCCATCGCAGTGTACTGAATAGATGAATCGTAAGTATAATGCTTAATGCGCTGAAAACAAATCGAAGATAACTCCAGCTATCCGTAATCCAGCACCCTTTTCCGAACATAATTACAAGAAGTACCGCTATAATAACTGATAGTGTTCCAGTTACATAATATCTGGTCTTGAACCTGTCAAGACGCTGATCTCTGAAATATATGCCGAAGAGGGCGGAGAAGCACATGGGGTAGTATAATATTCCTACTATCTCAATGTACTTCATGACAGCGGCATCCGAAGGGAAAAGAAAATAAGGAATCTGGAGGAATGACATGACAAGATAAGCCGCTGCCACAAATTTTCGTGCAGGGTAGAAGTATTTCTCTTCCTTATCGTATGGTCTGCACATGTGAAACCAACGCAGTGCAGCGCATATTACTCCAGTGACAATGAATACGAGGCAAGCATCGGCGCAAAATATATCTTGAATAGTATCGTATTTCATAATTATCTAAATTAAAATCTCCCTTTCCTCGGGTCGACTCTCAATACAATTGAACAAAAGCAAAAGTACAAAAAAATATAGATATTGCCTCTGAAATTGCTGAAGTACCCTATGTAACGTTACACTTAAAGCAGAATGTAACGTCTTTGCGTTAGCGGAAATTAAATGTAACGATGCGTACCGTTCAGCGGAAATTGAATTGTTTTTGATGTTCTATCTTTTCTGTGCTCTGATTATATATTTGTAAGAATTTATTTAATACGAATGCGCAGGATAATAATTGTATCAGTTTTTGCCATAAGTCTCTTGAACTGTATTCCAGTGTCAGGCGTCGCCCCAGATCCGACTGGCTCTGAGCATACGGCATCTGGATGGTATCTTGGAGCGGAGGGAGGTGTAACTACCGGATTCGGAACTTTTAGTAGTTTTGGATACGACGGTTTCCGTCCAGGTGCTCTTGGCGGAATTTTCGCTGGATATCGTTTCAATGATAAGTTCTCGGCTGAACTTGATGTTCGGCTTGGAAAAGACAATCTTTGGGCAAGAGAGTGTTGTATCGGTTCCAATTATTATCTCGGAAGCGACTCGTGGATATATTATGCCTCAGTGCTCGGGATGGACTGCTATAATTTCTCAGAACTCAAGAGCGTGGTTTCAACCAAGCAGTTTGGGCTCAGGTTCAATGTCAATCTCCTTGGCTTCTTCCCGCGACAGTCTACTCGCGGATGGTCGTTAGAACTTTCTCCGGTACTGTCCCTTTTCGGTAGCAGAGCTGATATCATGACAATTTTGGATGGGGAAACCATTATCCCTGCTACCATGACTTCCACTGAGAATTCGGCTCGAAATGCCACAAAGCGGCATCTGGGCTACGGTGGCGTATTGACTGCGGCATATAGGATAGGAGGCGGTCTTAGCGTGGGAGTATCTACTGGCATCACCAGTTTGACCGGAACTGAGCTTGACGGCATTGCGCACCGAGGGCATCGAGACAATTTCGTATGGGAGACCGTCGCCCGCCTAAGTTATGATCTGCCAATACGGGTTCATGGTTCAAACGGTTCTGACCAATGCAGCCTTGATGATGGTTTCGGAATGTCTGACTTGCCGATGACACAACCAGCCGACGTATCCATATATAGCTCTCGCAATCTTACTATACGTGCTGCCAGTGCTTCCCATAGGGCAAACTTCTCTCCTATGCCTATCTCATCTCCGGAGCCGATTCAAGAGATGGAACTGCGTCAGCCTTTGCCTCAAGGCCAGGACCTCTTCTTTGCTTTCGACAAATGGGCGGTGACGCCAGATCAGACCCGCAAACTCCAGCAGATACTTGAATATCTGATGTCGAATGACGACGCGATACTTACGTTGAATGGATGGTGTGATCGTTATGGAAGTGATGCCGTCAATGAACGCATCTCTGCGCTTCGCGCTGAATCCGTGAAGACATGGCTTGTGGCACGAGGCGTAGACTCTTCTCGTATTGAGGCTCTCGGATGTGGCGTTGACAGAAGCGAACGGAATAATACCAAGTCAAGAAGGGTAAGTGCGGAACTTCATCGTATACACCCTGGAATAGCTTCTGCAGGAGAAGGGATATCAAATGTTGAAAATTAGCCCAATGATATGAGTATGAGGATATTGAAATATATGACTATGATGGTTGTAGCACTCCCGTTGCTCATTGCGTGCCGCAAAACTGGTCATCCAGAAGATTTTGGACTGGCAGTGTCTGCTGTGTGGGCGGATGAGGCGGATGCGGACGAAGATGTGAAGTTGGAGCGGCTCTGGATTTTCGATTCTGACGGGAAACCTCTTATGCACTCGGATTGGGATGATGCTCGTGAGTTGGCTAATAGGCTTTTCCCGATACCGCAAGGAGAGTACACCGTAGCGTTGGGGGTAAATATTTCTAGTCCGTTCGGCCTTTCTGAATCAGGATTGTCTGCAAGGGATATTGCGGTGCGGCTTGAAGATGCTATGAGTCCGTTTCATGCTTTCTACTGCACGAGAGATGTACATGTCAGTGACGCATCCAGGGTTACAACGGTAGAGATGCAGGAGCGGAGGATACTCTCCGAATTTGCGCTTGAGATAGTCGGTGCTCCTCAAGGAATGAGTGTGGATATATCTGTTATGAATGCCGCCGACGCGTTTTATCCGATGCAGAAGACTTCAGACGGGCAGTATGGACTTGTGTCGGACAAGTCGCAGGAAGTGCACATCGGGCAGATGGAACTTTCTTCCAAGGAAGGCCGTACACCGCTGCTGAAGATAATGCCTACCGTATCCGGAAGAGAATATTCATTCTTCGTCATCAAGCTGATTCTTTCAGGCGGTGAAGTTATGGAGTCATATATTGAAGCACCGCGGATGGAAGTGTCAGGAAAATATCTTATGAGTCTGAAGTACGACGAAATACGCTCTTTTATGCACCTAAGTGCTTGCAGTATAAAAGACTGGACCGAAGGATGGGTCTATAACGGTGAAATTACTGATCCTACAGAATAATACAACAAATTAATATTATGAACAACAAACTTTTCATTCTTGCCATTGCCCCTGCAATGCTGGTGCTTGGCAGCTGCAACAAGACAGCAATCAACGGACCAACACCTAAGTACATTACCGTTTCTACGGATATTGCTACTAAAGTGACTACAGCCGAGGATGGTAGCCAGTCCTTTGCCAATGGTGACAAGATCAGTGTGTATGCATGGACAGGTGATCCGAATACTGTACCTGCGCAGGGAAGCCGTGTGGTAGACAATGCTATCAATACTCTCGGAACGGATGGCAAGTGGACTGCTGAACCGCAGATGCTATGGAAAAATCTCAAAGACAAGCACTATTTTATTGGAGTATATCCTCATGCTGATGTTTCTGAAACTGATTTGACTAAAGTAGCATGCTCTGTGGACCCGGCAAAGCAGGTTGAAAGCGATATCCTTGTGGCTACAGAATTTAGCGGGAAAATCGCGGAGAATAACCCTGTATCCCTTACTTTTGACCATATGATGGCTAAGGTTATTGTCGAACTCAGCTACCGCAATCAATGGGGAGGGGCAGACCCTGAAGTGACTGCTGTGGTGCTGAAAAACGTGGTGTCTGATGGTACGCTCAATTATCTTACCAAGACTATTACTCCATCTGCTGTCAGGGCTGATATGAGCATCCCTGTAGTCACTAGTAACCGAAACTACGCCTCTGTAATTATTCCGCAGACAGGCGTTAATGAGGTTGTAGTTAAGATAGACGGCAAAGATTTCTCCTACGTTCATGGCAAGGACTTTTCTTTCGAGAAAGGAAAATACACCACCATCAAGCTCATTGTTGGCCGCAACAAGATTGATCTTGGAGAAGTGGCTATCAATGAATGGGGAGAAGGCTCTGTGATTGAAGGTGGAGAGGCTCTTGATTAAGCGATTAAGGCAATTAGTAGACTGTTTTTTAGTATGAAAAAAAGGCAATCAATAATCCTGCTGACGGCAGTTGCTGCATTTGCAGGATGTGCCAAGACGTCGGATATCAAAATCCCGACAGATAATGTGGTCAGGGTCATAGCTGATGTCGCGATGAAGACCAAAGGGTCTTGCACGACAGAATCGCTTAAGGAATTTGACCTCATGATAAAGAGTAGGAGTTCTAAGTACGATTACACCAATACTAAGTTTACCAGGGATGAATCTGGGCAGTGGATTCCTGCCAAGCAGATGCTTTGGGAAGGTGAGAATGTGAATGCCGAGTATCTGGCAGTATCTCCTTGTGCGAATGCAGGGATATCTTTGGGTGATGGCCCTTTATTCCAGTTCCAGGTGAGTGGTAGACAGACTAAGGATGGTACTGAATCTGACCTACTTTGGTGCTATGGCAATAAGAATGAGACTAGTTTTGACGACCAGGGGCGTATGAAACTGACGTTTGCACACGCCTTGTCTCTTCTTAAAGTAAAACTTACTTTCGGTACCCAGTTTAATGTGGGTGGCGTCCCTGGCTCCAACCCTGCAAGTAGTTTTAATATTGACGGATTTAAGACATCCGTTAATGTTGGATATAACACTACTACCGGAACCGCAAATCTGGCTGCGGACGGCTCTGCTTCCACAATGTATCTATACGAATCGTCCTGGATACCGGCTGCGGATGTGTATAGTAATTGTGTAGCTGAGTTTGAATGTATTGTGGTTCCTCAGCAGGTGTCTACTTTTACGTTGTACTTCTATGCTGCTGGAAATCCATACATTTTTACTGCTAATCTCGGCTCGGATTTTTCTTTCGAGTCTGGAAAGGAATATACACTTCCTCTTATTGTCGGCAAGGACGTAGTTCGTATGTCGGAGGACATTTCGGCAGAAGCCTGGAAAGATGGCGGCTCACAAGACATTGAAACTGATTAAACTATGAAGAAACTATTATTATCTGCTACAGCAACGCTTTCGATATTCATTGCGTGCCATAAAGAAGAGATGCCATTCTATCTGTTAGATGGTGATGCAGTGCGTATCGAAGCTGTAGTAGGAACTATTACAAAGAGCAACCCTCTTGGCGGTACTATAGAAGAGCAGGCGAAATTCAACGAAGGCGACCGCATCTCCGTCACCAACTCTGGCAAGACCGTGGTCTACAAGCTCCAGAGCGGCACTTGGGCTCCGGAGAACTCCAGCGAGTATCTCAAGTGGGATAAGAGCGATCTCAAGTTTGTCCTAGAATACCCCGCGGGCTATACCACGCTCCCTACTGATCAGTCCACCATAGAGAAACTGACGACTGCGGATCGCATGCATGTGGATGTAACATATTATGAAATCCCTGAAAACCGCATCTTGTCTGCCTCATTCTTCCGCAAAAATGTTCTGGTCAAGATCAAGATAGCCGGGTATCTGGATCAGTACAAGGAAGGGGAAACCTATATCAATTACCTGACCATTGGCTGTAACCCGCAAGACTATAGTAATATGGTCGGCTCTCCTTTGGTCTTGGATAAAAACGGTAAACCTTTGGAACAATACTACAACAAAGGCACAGTAGGAAACACATATACAGCGATAGTTAGTCCTAATAAAAAAGGTGAAAACAGCGACAAGTATTTCATCTATATGAACGTCAAGGGCTATGGGACACAGGATTCTTCCGGTGACATCCTTTGGGCCAAGGGAGGTCAGGAACTGCTTGCCGGCTATGCCTACACGTTCGAACTCTATGTCGGCAAGGAGACCGTCAAGATCGGCAGCGTCACAGTGAACGAGTGGGCTCCCGGCGACACCCTGCCTGACGGTGAGACCGACCCGGTTGACACATGGGACGGCCAGACTACCGAGGCTTTCTTCACTCAAGATGCGGACGGCGCCGAACTTGGGAATTCTGAGGCCAGCCCGATCCTTATCAACAACTGCGCCCAACTCGCCTATCTTGCTCAGAAGGTGAACGAAGGGTACACCTATAGTGGCAAGTACTTCAAACTCACCGAAGACCTTAATCTCGCTGACAAAAAATGGACACCGATCGGGAAGTTTGAGGGCTGTTTTTCAGGGCACTTTGATGGAAACAATCACGATATCCTCCGCTTGAATGTGGACGGTTCCCCGTATTATGCAGGACTCTTTGGGCGTATCTCGGGTGGAAGTGTCAAGAACGTGAATATTCGTTCCGGCTCGGTGATGACAGACAATGATGCTCATGATAGTGCAGCAGGAGGAATCGCGGGTCACATTTATAACGGCGGTCAGATTGCGAACTGCACTGCGAGCGTCAATGTGAGTGGAAAGTCAAATGTCGGAGGAGTGGTTGGTTATATCATTAATGGTTCTATTCTCAATTGTCATTTCCTTTCGGGTGAAATTGACGGTGGTGAGAGTGTTGGAGGAATTGTCGGGTGTGCCCAGGGGAGCAATAGTAATGTCACTAACTGCTCTGCTAATGCCTCAGTGAAAGGAACTGAGAAGGTCGGAGGTCTTTGCGGCTGGTTTGGTAATGGAAATCACAAATTCTCTAATTGTACCATGAAAGGGATCGTTACCGTCACCGGGAACTCTTGCGGAGGTCTTGTAGGCAATTTATATGATAGTAACGGAACGTTCGAAAGTTGTCAGTTTGAAGGCTCGATTAAGAAGGATGGTGATAACGTTTCCAATACGGGAATTGCCATCGGAGCAGACTTAAGCAATGTGACTTTCTCTGAATGTGAATGCATAATAGACTCGCATACCTACATGACTTTAGGAGGGCATGAATCCGGCAGTAAAGATGATGATTACATCGGTATCGAAGTAATAGTTAAATAGACAATGATACACAAAACTAACATATTTGCAGCGCCGATCATTTGTGGCGCAGCCCTTGCACTCGCCGTGGTGGCCGGGTGCAGCAAGCAGGAGGAGATTCCTGTAGTTACTGGGTTCCCGGAGGACGGGGTGGTGCGCATAGCGGCCAATGCCGGCGACCCGCTGACCCGTGCGGACGGGACAAGCAGCAGTGAATATTCCGGGACGACCCTCGGCCTGTTCATTGACTATGGCCAGGGCGACAAATATAACGGCTCCAATGTCAAGTGGACCAAGGCTGAAAATGCATGGACTCCGGAGAAGCAGATGCTCTGGAAGAGCTCCACGGATGCGGCCAAAGTCTATGCCTACGCCCCGTATGTAGACGGCTCTGCGGCAGATGCGGTGAATTTTGAGATTCCATCTGATCAGACTGCCGGCACCCTGGCTGCGGACCTGGGCAGTTGTGCTTATCTCAATTTCGTTCCGAATAGCAGCAATAATAACTTCCAAGATGGTAAAATCCTGATTTCTTTCGGTCACCGTCTTGTGAAGTTGACCTTCAATTTCGAGAAGGGCAACCAGTTCGCTGATGGCGTGACTATCGCCAGTGCGTCGCTTCTCGGCACATCCTCCAAGGTCGTCCTCAATGCCACTGCAGGCACTGTCGCTGCCGCCGGCGATGCGGCAAGTCTGGACATAAAACTTCACAAGGTCGAAGATCCCAAGAACCCTTCCGCCCTCAAGTACGAGGCTGTGTTCTTCCCTGGTGACGGACAGAAAGCCGGAGCCAAGATGCTGCAAGTCAAGATGTCGGAGGGCACTGTTCTCAATTACGTCGTGCCTTCAACTGGACTTGTCGAGAGTGGCCTTAAGTCGGGAAGCGCATACGAGATGAAGATGCGCCTCGGCAAGGACAAGATCGAGATTGCCAGCGATGTGACTGTGGCCGATTGGACTGAGAGTGGGAACACGCTTCCGGGCGGAGAACCTGTTCTCAATGCCGATGTCTGGGACGGCACAGTTGCCACTGAATTTGCAGGCGGCTCGGGCTATGAAACAGACCCGTACCTCATCGCGACCTCGGCCCAACTTGCCTACCTTGCGCAGAAGGTGAATGGTGGAGAAACTTATGAAGGCAAGTATTTTCGTCAGACCGAGGACTTTGCCCTCGACGATAAAGATTGGACTCCGATTGGAACATTCTCGAAACCGTTCAAAGGGAATTTTGACGGAAACAATCACGAAATTTTCGGCTTGAAGGTGGAAACAACATCTTATGCCGGACTCTTTGGCTATATTAATTCAGGAAGTGTAAAAAACGTAAGGATTTGTTCCGGGTCGGTAAAGGCAAGCGAGTATTATGCAGGGGGGATCGTGGGAGATCTTAATTATTCTACGATGGAGAACTGCACTGCGAGTGTCAATGTGAGCGGTAAGGCTAATGTCGGAGGACTGGTTGGCAGCATTACGGGCAGCACCATTTCCAATTGTCATTTCCTTTCGGGCGAAATTGTCGGTGAAGGGGATGGTTCCTGGGATGGTGAGCGTGTTGGAGGAATTGTCGGGTGTGCCCAGGGGAGCAATAGTAATGTCACTAATTGCTCTGCTAATGCCTCAGTGAAAGGAAAGCTGAATGTAGGAGGTCTTTGTGGGTGGTTTGGTAATAGTGATCACATTTTTTCTAATTGCACAATGAAAGGGATCGTTACCGTCACTAAGGACTACTGCGGAGGTCTTGTAGGCAATTTATATGATAGTAATGGAAAGTTCGAAAGTTGTCAGTTTGAAGGCTCGATTAAGAAGGATGGTGATAACGTTTCCAATACAGGGATTGCCATCGGAGCAGACTTAAGCAATGTGACTTTCTCTGAATGCGTGTGCACGGTAGACGAGCAGACCAATACGAGCCTCGGCAGAGAAAAGGTTGGTTATATTGAAAATAAAAGTGCTGAAAACGAAAAGGTTAGATCAGACGGTTATGCTTACTCCGACACCGACATCAAAGTAATAGTAAAATAGACGATGATGCACAAAGCTGATGTGATTTAAGGAGAGGAATCTAATGGCATAGGTGCAGTGATTGGGGTAAGTAAATTTCTCAATTTTAATAGTTTTGTTCCCTTTCGATGTATCTTAAGCCCCTCTGGCACATATTAGAGGGGCTTTTTTAGTAGATGCATTTTAATGTCCCACTCATGACCATCGGTGCATTGCACTTATGGCAAATAATGAGCGATGTTCGGCTAAAGGAATTGTTGGAAAAAATGCTTATGTTTGCACTCGGATATGAAAGAGATTCTTCTTGGCAAGACACCATCAGAACTAAAGGCTGCAGTGGTGGAGTGCGGACTGAAGCCTTATGTGGGTGATCAGCTCGCTGGTTGGTTATATTCTAAGAGAGTGCGTAGCTGGGATAGGATGGTCAATATATCCAAATCAGCGCGTGCACAACTCTCGGAGATGTATAGCCTTGGCGTGGCGGATCCTATAGGCGTAGCGCGTTCTGTGGACGGAACGTGTAAATATCTTTTCCCTGTTAGTTGTCTTCGAGGCACGACTCTTGAGGATTCTGCGGTGGAAGCGGTGATGATTCCAGATGAGGATAGGCGCACTCTCTGTGTTAGTTCTCAAGCTGGATGCAAGATGGGTTGTAGGTTCTGCATGACAGGCCGTCAAGGATTTCATGGTAATCTTTCCGCTGCTGACATCCTGAATCAATTTACAGGTATAGAGGACAGCATGAGCCTAACTAATGCCGTATTTATGGGAATGGGGGAACCTTTGGATAACTACGACAGTGTGTCGAGGGCTATAGAGGTACTTACGGCTGACTGGGGTTTCGGGTGGAGTCCCAAGCGAATAACTCTCAGCACGGTAGGTGTGTTGCCGTTCCTCAAACGCTTTCTTGACGAGCAGAAGTGCCATCTGGCTGTGAGCCTGCATAATCCATTTCCGGATGAGAGACTTGAGATGATGCCGGTTCAGAAAGCATATCCGCTTGGCGATGTGGTGTCCCTCATACGTCAATACGACTTCAGCGGGCAGAGACGTGTAAGTTTCGAGTACACCATGTTCTCTGGATTTAATGACGATAAACGCCACGCTGACGCGCTTATCCGGATGCTTCGCGGACTGGAGTGCAGGGTTAATCTTATCCGTTTCCATAAGATTCCGGACTTCCCTTACGAGAGCAGTTCACTTCGTAAGATGGAAGAGTTCAGAGATAGACTTAACAACAACGGCATAATATGTACAATTCGTTCATCCCGTGGAGAAGATATTCTGGCGGCATGTGGGATGCTTGCCGGAAAGCATACGGAAAAGCTATAAAAATCTCTTGCGCACTTTCCGCTGTCATTTTGCTGGTGGTTATGGTCGGAGCACAGGCTGCTTCTGCCCAGACAAGGAAAAATGCAGCACCTAAAGTGTACCCCAACAATCTTACTATGGACAGTGCGCAGCCGTCTGTAGATAGCGTGTTCTTAAAGCAAATGCGCACGAGGATGGCGCGTGTCAGAGCTACAGAGCACAGACCTACCGTGGGCCTGGTTCTTTCCGGCGGCGGTGCCAAGGGCGCTGCTCAAGTGGGGGCGCTAAAGTATATCGAGGAACTTGGTATTCCTGTGGACTTGGTATGCGGCACGAGTATTGGCGGACTTTTGGGCGGTTTGTATGCGCTCGGATACAATGCTGATGCTCTTCGTTCTCTCTTTATGAATCAAGATTGGGACAGGCTTCTAACCGATGTGGTGGATCAGAAATATATTCCGTATTCCACCAAGATGTACAACTCCAAATATGTTCTTACCATTCCGTTCCAGACAGCGATTGACCTCCTTAATAGCGGAAGACAAGATAGGGAAGAGTACAAGAAACAGTCTTTCGTCAGTTCGCTTCCTTCTGGATTTGCATACGGATTCAATGTCAATAATCAGATCTCAAGCTTAACAGTTGGCTATCAAGACAGTCTGTCATTCAGTGCATTGCCACTTCCGTTTGTGTGCGTGGCATCTGACATGATAAGCTGTAAGGCCAAGAATTGGGGCAGCGGTTCCATCAATACTGCCCTCAGATCAACTATGTCCATTCCTGGGCTTTTTGACCCGGTGCGCACAGACGGTATGGTGCTGATAGATGGTGGCACTCGCAATAATTTCCCAACGGACATTGCCAAGGCAATGGGGGCTGATATTATCATTGGTATCGAACTTTCAGACATGATGCCGGGGTTCGATGAAGTGAATAATATAGGCGACATAGTTTCACAGATGATAAGCATGCTTGGAACGGATGCCCATAACAAGAATATTGATCTCCCTGATGTATTTATCAAACCATATCTTCCAGAGTTCAATATGCTGAGTTTCAGTGCCAAGGCAGTGGATACGATGATAGTGAGGGGCTATGATGCGGCTAAGGCCAAAAAAGATGAACTTCTGAAAGTGAAAAGGCGTGTGGGCAGTGTGGCTTCTTCCAAGGATGATGCATCTCGTGGTGGGAAGCAGTTCAATAACGCTACGGATATCTCTGTCACTCCTGTGACCCTTAGCAGCATAGAGTTTGAAGGCATTTCAGACAAGGAGTCTAAATATCTCTCTAAGCTTCTTAACTTCGAAGTAGGTGACAAGGTTGATAGAGCCATGTTGGATGATGTCATGAGCCGTCTCCAGGCTACCAACAGCTTCTCCTCCATAACTTATTCGCTGCTTGGACGCGAGGAGCCGTATAGGCTGGTGTTCCACTGCAAGACCTCTCCGTCCAATAGCATAGGTCTCGGATTCCGTATCGATTCAGAAGAGTGGGCATCCATCCTGCTCAATCTGGGATTGAATACCAATAGCCTCATGGGCTCCCGTCTTAATCTGACAGCCAAGCTTGGTCAGAACATGAAGTTCGATGCCCATTACTCCTTGGATCTCGGATGGATGCCTACCATCAACTTTAATGCGAGTGTCTTCAGGTATTCGGGAAATCTTGGTATAGGTACCGATGCTCTTAAGTATGGTGTGTCTTATTGGAGTCATCGTGAGCTTCTGTATCTGACCGATGTGCGATGGAAGCGCTCCAATTTCAAGATTGGCCTCAAGAACCAATACAACAATGTGGACCCTAATACAGTGTTCGGCTCCATAATCAGCAGCAGCCTCTCTAAAGACGCTCTTAGGGGTAATTATATCGGTGCTTTCCTCAACGGAAACTATTATTCTTTTGACAATAAATACTATCCTACCAAAGGTTCAAGTCTTTCTTTCTCTGCTAACTATGATTTTATCAAAAGCGGTAATCCGTCATTTCACCCGATTGTCGCTCTTGGATTTGACTGGAAGTCGGTCTTTCGTATAGGAAGTCGTGTGGCTATCATCCCGGATGTGCATTTGCGCAATATTTTCTCTACCGGTGATCTTGTAGGCAGTGACGGACAGGTCTACAACGGAGTGTCCCTGCTTCACTGCAACTTTATCGGTGGTAGCATGGCTGGCCGTTATACTGACAATCAGGTTCCTTTCTTCGGAATCGATAATGTACTTATGGCTGACGAGCACCTCGCTACTGCGAGCCTGGAAGTGCGTGTCAGTCCATTCAAGAAGTTCTTTCTCTCGGCAGAGGGAGGATTCGTGCAGTCCAGGGATAGTTTTGTGGATATGTTGAGTTCATTTTCTCCAGATATTTATGCTGCTGGATTGTCAGCGGGATACAATAGCGGTGTGGGACCTCTTAAACTTGATGTGCATTGGAATCAGGTACACAAGTGGGGATTGTATGTATCTTTTGGGTATGATTTCTAGTTTCTGATATGGATGATAAGGGGAAAAAGGTTCTTGACTATCTTCAGGGGATCTGCTCCAAGAGGGAGTATTGCCGATCTGATGTTTTAAGGAAAGCTATTGATAGGCTTGATGGTGACCGGAGTGGCGCAGAGGAGCTGGTGGACTCCCTGGTTAAGGATAGATTCGTGGATGACTTCCGTTATGCATGCGCCTATGCAAGGGAGAAGTCCTTTGTTTCTGGATGGGGTCCGCATAAAGTCAGCACTATGCTGTTATCCAAGCAGATAGACCGTCAGACCATACAAGATGCGCTGTCTGATATCGATGCCGAAAGAGCTTCGGCTAAACTCTCCAAGGTGCTTGAGGTCAAATGGAAGTCTCTTGTAGGTGATCCGCAGGCAAAATACAAACTGCTTCGCTTTGCGCTATCACGCGGCTATGACTATTCCCAAGTACGTCCCCTCGTGGACGCGATGTGTGGCGCGGAGTGACGAAAAGAGGAGTTGATTGATTTATAAAAGAAACAGTGATGCCGATGAAAGAATATATTCAAGAGAATAAAGAGAGGTTCTTTGAGGAATTGTTCTCTCTTCTGAGAATCCCGTCTATTAGTGCGAAGCCGGACCACAAAAAGGATATGGAACGATGCGCGCAGAGGCTTAAAGAACTGCTTCTGGAGGCTGGTGCTGATGAGGCTGAAGTCTATGCGAGCAAGGGAAATCCAGTAGTGTTCGGAAAGAAAGTGATCAATCCGAAGTGGAAGACTGTGATGATTTATGGTCACTATGATGTGCAGCCGCCAGAGCCGCTTGAGAAGTGGAAAACCGATCCGTTTGAGCCTGTAATTAAGCAGGACTCTACCGGGCAGGATGCGATTTATGCCCGTGGAGCCAACGATGACAAGGGACAGCTATTTATGCATGTCAAGGCTTTTGAATATCTTCTCCGTAAAGGCAAACTGCATCACAATGTGAAATTCATTTTCGAGGGAGAGGAGGAGATCGGCAGTCCATCTCTTCCCGACTGGGTCAGAAAACACAAGAAGTGGCTTGGTGCCGATGTGATTCTTGTATCTGATACGACAATGATTTCCGATAAGGTGCCTTCAATCAATTGTGGTATGAGGGGGTTGGCATATCTGGAGGTGACGCTGACCGGACCGGACAAGGATTTGCACTCTGGACATTATGGAGGTGCGGTGGCTAATCCTATACAGACATTGTGCGATTTGATATCTGGGCTGATTGACAGTGACGGCAGAGTCACGATTCCTGGGTTTTATGATGATGTAGTGGAACTCTCAAGGAAAGATCGCGCGCAGCTTGCAAGGGCACCGTTTGACCTTAAAGAATTTGAGAAGTCCGTGGGTGTCAGGGCTTTGCGTGGCGAGAAAGGCTATACTCCACTTGAGAGAATAGGCATCAGACCGTGTCTTGATGTGTGCGGAATCTGGGGTGGCTATACTGGTGAAGGTGCGAAGACCGTTCTTCCGTCCGTGGCTCATGCCAAAATCTCGATGCGCCTTGTACCGAATCAGGACAGTGCCAAGATTACGAGGCTATTTAAGAAATATTTGGAGAAAACGGCTCCGAGATATTGCCGTATAGAAGTCAAACCTTGTGAAGGAGGAGAGGGTTTCCATATTCCAATTTCTTCTCCTTCGTTCCAGGCGGCATCAAGGGCAATGGAGGAAGTTTACGGAATTAAGCCGGTGCCAAGTCGCGGTGGCGGGAGTATTGCTGTGCTTGCCGACATGCAGAAGATTCTTGGGGTGGACCCGCTGCTGATGGGATTCGGCCTTGAGCGGGACACAATTCATTCTCCGAACGAGAGTTTCTTGCTTAGACAGTTTTTCTCTGGGATGGAATCCATTGCCAAGTTCTTTGAGTATTACGAATAGATTGCCCACTCCAAAGTGGTGTCCAGGCTGCTGGTTTGGCGATAAGCTTATTTGCCGGTATGTGTTGGAATGGGGCGGAGACGGTATTTGATGTTAATGTGTCCGTCGCATTCCATTATGCTGTCTTGTGTAAATCCGAGTTGCTTGTATGCGTCCCCGCCGTCCGGGTACTCTGTGTCTGCATAACTCATGATGTCATCCGGGTGGATATCAGATATAAAGGCATTGAGCAATTTGCCCATACCTCCTGTCACGCGAAGTTCCTTCAAAGAAGCGTATCTTATCCATTCGTACGAGCGGATGATATAGCCTTCCTTATTCCATCTTCTCGCATTGCTGAATACAGCTACAGCTGCAAGCGTCCCTTCTTTGATGTGGCTTTCTGATGCCCCTGTACTGCGTTCTACGAAAAGCCCATAGAAGTAACGGCCTCCAGTGCTGCCAAGTCTGTGGTTGGCATTGAGAAATGCAGCGGCTTCCGGCTTGGTTATGCGCTTTACGTGACAATTACGGGCAAATATCGTGTCAAGGGTGTTCATTGACGCTCCTCTTCAAGGGCTTTGTTGAAACACTCACGACAGAGTGGCTCGTACACGTCTTTTTCTCCGAGTAGCACAAGGTCTTTGCTCTTGGCGAGCCGGTGGGAGTGGTTGGCAAGGTTGCCGCATTTGACGCAGATAGCGTGAACTTTCTGTACATCTTCGGCTACGGCCATAAGCATAGGGATGGGTCCGAACGGGACGCCCATGTAGTCTGTGTCCAGACCTGCTACAATGACCCTGATTCCTCTGTCAGCAAGTGTCTGGCAAACCTGTACAAGGTCTTCTCCGAAGAACTGTGCTTCGTCTATGCCGACCACCTGTATGTCCGGCTCTACGCCAAGCATCTGTGATGCGCTGGTGATGGGTGTGGAGGTGATCTTATGGAAGTCGTGTGATACTACTTCCACATCGGAGTATCTTTTGTCTATCGCTGGCTTGAAGATGGCGATCTTCTGATTGGCAAACTGGGCACGGCGCAGGCGCCTGATGAGTTCCTCGGTCTTTCCGGAGAACATTGAACCGCAAACGACTTCTATGCAGCCGGATTTTTTGTGATTTTCAGAAAACATTATGTAGATTTGTATGATTGCTTCCCGTATGGGATGGCAAAGATAAGAAAATAGAATGATGGAAAAAAGCGGAACGGGTGTTTTGTATATAGTGCCTACTCCAGTTGGTAATCTCAATGATATGACTTTCAGGGCTGTACAAGTCTTGAAAGATGCCGATTTGATACTCGCGGAGGATACCCGAACCAGTTCCGTTCTTCTCAGCCATTTCGGAATAAGCGGCAAACTTCAGTCTCATCATAAGTTTAACGAACATCAGACTGCGGATGTGATAAGGGACTTGATTGCTTCAGGCAAGACTGTGGCTCTTGTGAGCGATGCCGGAACTCCAGGTATCTCTGATCCTGGGTTCCTGCTTGCGAGGAGCTGTGCCGATGAGGGAATTGAGGTAATCACTCTTCCTGGGGCTACGGCCTGCATTCCTGCCATAGTTTCTTCTGGACTTCCATGTGACAGGTTCTGTTTTGAGGGCTTTCTTCCGCAGAAAAAAGGACGGAAGACCATTCTTGATCAGTTGTCTGGTGAGTCTCGGACAATGGTTTTCTATGAGTCACCGCGCCGGCTTGTGAAGACACTTGAGCAGTTTGCGGAGGTTTTTGGCATGGATAGGCGGTGCTCTGTGGCGAGGGAGATTTCCAAACTGCATGAAGAGCATGTTCGGGGAACCATGGCTGAGGTGCTGGAGCATTTCCGCAAGGAAGAACCTAAAGGAGAGATAGTCGTTGTGGTGGCTGGACTGCCGCAGCAGGAAAAACGAGAACACCGAAACAAATATAAAAACTATGAAGACGCATCTTGCTACACAACTGAAGAAGTTCCTGAGGAGGCACCTCCTCACATTAAAGAGTGAACCGCACTCAAAGGATGAAGGTCATGGGTCAACATTCAAGATTGGTGCTGTTTGCCTTGTCTTTCTTGTAATTGGTTTTCAAGCGGCTTTGTTTGTGAATAAGGCTGCCGTTTTACGTATTGAGAGTCTGCGGGATCATCCGGATACGGTGTATGTTGTCAGGGGAATTGACCTGGATTCTCCCGGGGTGGGGTGCCGGGAGTTGGACGTTGACTCTGGTATTTCCGGGATGGCGCTCCGAGAAGCAGAAGTTGGTTCTGGCTCCGATAGGGTTGATACGTTTCGCAGGTCTGCCGCTCATAGCGCTGTGGTTCAGAGCGTCAGGGAACATAATCGTAAGGTGGAGAATTTTCGATTCAATCCCAATACAATTAGTGTTGAGGACCTCCAGCGGCTTGGATTTAGTGCCAAGCAGGCGCAATCGATCGAGAATTATCGGGCCAAGGGAGGCCGCTTCCGGAGAAAGAGTGATTTCGCCAAGTCGTTTGTGGTATCTGAAGAGGTATTCCGGAGACTTGAACCTTATATAGACATACCTCTGCTTGATATTAATAAGGCTGATTCAGCGGATTTTGATGGACTTCCTGGCATTGGGCCTTATTTTGCTGCCAAGATGGTGGAGTACCGGGGGAAACTCGGTGGGTATTCTTATGTAGAGCAATTGATGGATATCCGCAATCTTGACGCCCAGAAGTTCGATGCTCTTGCTGATCTGGTTTATTGCTCTGCACCGCTGCCGTTCCGTTTGTGGCAGCTCCCAGCGGATAGTCTGCGTTGTCACCCTTATATCGGGGGATGGAAGGAAGCTGAGGCTATCGTTCTTATTCGGGAGAAGTACCCATCTGATTCATTGAATGTAGGCCTTCTTCGTCGTGCCGGAATACTTTCGCCTAAGAACTGTGATAGACTTGCAAAGTGTCTTATTGCGGACCCTGATTAGGGACCATTGTTTATTCTTCTGCAGTACGTCGTGTAACTTCCTCTTCTCCGAATGCAGGGAATGCTCTATAAAAACAACGGAGGGAACTAATATCCCTCCGCGATACGACGTGCCGTAGCACACGCTAACCGTTACCGGCTGATACAAAGGTAATCAATTTGCTTGAATTTCAAAAGGTTGCAAGTAGAAGAAAAACATCTGCTCCAAATAAGAACCGTGCAAGACAAGCCACAACACTTTCGGTACGGCAGAAGGTCATTTTTCGTACGGAACGGTCTATTCGGCCCTATACGTTTTACAAAAAAAGACGAGACGCAAGCGCCCCGCCTTAAGTGTCTTCACAACGGAATAATCCTTATTGTGAATTGCTTCAGATTTATGCAAATCTATGATAATAATGTGAGACTTCAAAATTTTTTTATATATTTATGCAAATTAATTGAAAACCACTATAATGAAAAGCATTTTAGGACTTGATCTTGGTACCACAAGTATTGGGTGGGCACTCGTTAAAGAAGCGGAGAACGAATCCGAGAAATCCGAAATAGTAAAACTCGGAGTAAGACTTGTCCCTCTAACCGTAGACGAAAGGACAGATTTTGAAAAGGGCAAAAGTATTACGACCAATGCGGATAGGAGGCTGAAGCGCGGAATGCGTCGCAATCTTCAGAGATATAAGCTTCGGCGCGAGGCTCTGATTGAAGAGCTAAAAAAGGAGCATTGGATCGAGGACGGATTCTGTTTCTCGGAAGAGGGCCCAGGTTCTACTTTTCGTACTCTTGAAATTAGGGCTAAATCTGCGTTTGAAGAAGTTTCTCTTCAGGAACTAGCCCGAATCCTTCTTCAGATAAACAAGAAACGCGGATATAAGAGTTCGAGAAAATCTGATTCGAGTGATGATGGCCATGCTGTGGATGGTATGGATGTGGCCAAGTATATGTATGATAATGACTTGACTCCTGGAGAATATGTCTATGAGAGAATTCTTAATGGTCAGTATCGTATTCCTGAGTTCTATAAATCAGACTTGCAGTTGGAGTTTGACAAGGTGTGGAATTTCCAGAAAGCTTTCCACCCTCAGCTATCTGATGAACTCTATGAAAAACTAAAGGATAAAAACAAGTCACAGACGTGGGCTATATGCCGTGAAACTCTTGGTATACAAGGGAAAAAAAGCAGTTCTACAGGTAAGGAGCGCACAAAAGAGTCATATTACAACCGGCAATTGGCTCTTAGGAAGGAACTTGATCTCGAAACTCTGACTTGTGTCCTTCAGGATATCAACGGGCAGAAATCTTCGCTCAGTGGCCTTCTCAGTGCAATTAGCGACCGCAGTAAGGAACTCTACCTTGCCCATATGACTGTTGGACAGATGCTTGTGAGACGTTTGCATGACAATCCCAATGCGAGCTTGAAAAATATTGTGTTCTACCGTAAAGACTACATGGATGAATTTGAGAAGATATGGTCCGTTCAGTCCCAGTTCCATCCTGAACTTACGCCTGAATTAAAAAAGAGACTTCGGGATATAATCATATTCTATCAGCGTCCGTTAAAGAGCCAGAAGGGACTTGTTAATCTATGCGAATTCGAATCCAGGACGTTCAATAAATGTGTTGATGGAGCCGTCAAGAAGATAACCATTGGTCCGAGAGTCTGCCCTCGGTCTTCTCCTCTATTTCAAGAATTCAAGATTTGCCAGACCATCAACAATATTCTTATTGATGGTCAATGCTTGGATGATGATGAGCGTGCCGATTTGGTGTCCGAGCTTACTTATCGGGACGGGATGACGGACTCTGAAATTCTGAGGCTTTTACATAAGTCTCCAAAGGAACATCGTGTTAATTTCAAGAAAGTGGACGGCAACAAGACAATGAGTGCGTTGCTGAAGGCGTGTGAAAAAATCATTAATTCTCTTGGATACGATGTGGACTTGTCTAAAGGGCCTGCAAGGGACAAATTGTTTAAGATAGAGGAAATACTTGGAAAGGAAGGGGTTAAAACGGACTTCCTGCACTTTGATTCTTCTCTTTCATCGCCCGCATTTGAAAGTCAGGATTCGTATGCTCTCTGGCATCTGCTTTATTCGTACGAAGGGGATAAGTCAACGAGCGGTGATAAATCGCTGGTTGATAAAATTAAAAGTCTGTGCTCTATGGATGAGGGGTCTGCGAAAATTATGGCTGGATGTGTCTTCTCTTCGGACTATGGAAGCCTGAGTGCTAAGGCGATGAGGAAGATTCTTCCATATATGAAAGACGGGCTCGAGTACAGTGCAGCTTGTGCGATGGCAGGATATCGTCATTCTAAGAGTTCTCTAACAAAAGAAGAGCTTGCAAGTAAGGAATATGTGGATCATCTTAAGTTGCTACCAAAGAATAGCCTTCGTAATCCTGTGGTTGAGAAGATTCTTAACCAGATGATAAATGTGGTTAATTCCGTGGTTGATGCCTACGGGAAACCTGATGAGATACGTATTGAAATGGCTCGTGAGTTAAAAAAGAGTGCCTCGGAGAGGGAGCAGGCCCAAAAGAATATTTCCGCCGCCAGCAAGGTCAATGAGTCTATAGTGGCGACGCTGAAGGGTAGTCCATTCTTTATTGACAGCCCGAGCAGGAATGATGTTATCCGGTATCGTCTATGGGAGGAATTGAAGCCGAATGGTTATAAGACCTTATACAGCGGAACTTATATTCCGAAAGAGAGCCTGTTTTCGAAAGAGTTCGATATAGAACATATTATCCCTCAAGCTCTTTTGTTTGATGATTCATTTGCCAACAAGACTTTAGAGGCACGGTGGTGCAATCTTGAGAAGAGCAACAAGACGGCTATGGATTACGTTTTGTCCAAGTATGATGAGGCTGGGGTACAAGCATATCTGGATAGGGTTAATAGCCTTGCTAAAGATGGAATATCGAAGACCAAGATCAGTCGTCTTAAGATGAAAGGGACTGAAATTCCAGATGACTTTATCAATAGGGAACTTCGTGATAGTCAGTATATTGCAAGAAAGGCTCGCGAGATTCTTGAGTCGATGGTTAAATTTGTGGTGCCTACCACCGGCTCTGTCACCGCGCGTCTTAGAGATGACTGGCAGTTGGTCAATGTCATGCAGGAACTTAACTGGGAGAAGTATAGTAAACTGGGGATGACTTCGTACCGACAGGATAGAGATGGGCGTAGGATTCCGGTTATCGAAGATTGGACTAAGAGAAATGATCACCGTCATCATGCTATGGATGCACTCACGATAGCGTTCACCAGACGGCAGTTCATTCAGTATCTGAATCATCTGAATGCTAAGATTGATGTTACTGACAAGAGTGATATTGAACTTCGAGACTATAATCTTGATGATGTTGACTTTAGCGCGAAAAGTCCAAGAGACCGTTTTGGAATAGTTAGGGCTTTGCAGAACAAGTATCTGTACAAAGATGAAAAACAGAAATATCGCTTCGTGCCTCCGATGCCGATAGATGAACTGCGGATGGAGGCCAAGAGACAACTCGATAGTGTTTTGGTGTCTTTCAAGGCTAAGAACAAGGTCTGCACCAAAAATGTCAATGTCATCAAGAGTCGTAATGGAAATAAAAGATGCCCTCAACTTACTCCGCGGGGCCCTCTTCATAATGAAACTATCTATGGTAAAAACCTTGAGTATGTGACAAAAGATGAGAAGGTTGGTAGCTCATTTGATATGGAGAAGATTGCTACTGTGTGCAAGAAGTCTTATCGTGAGGCCCTTCTTCGTCGTCTCAACGAATTTGGCGGTGATGCGAAGAAAGCGTTCACAGGTAAGAATGCCCTTGACAAGAATCCTATCTGGGTTGATGAGCATCATTCTGCTAAAGTGCCAGGAAGAGTCAATACTGTCTCTATGGAGCCGGTATATACGATTCGCAAGGCTGTTGATTCGTCATTGAACATAGACAAGGTGATAGATAGAAGGGTTCGGGCGGTTCTACAAGCACGACTTGACGAGTATGGCGGAAATGCGTCCAAGGCGTTCTCAAATCTTGATGAGAACCCGATATGGCTCAATAAGGAAAAGGGAATTGCTGTGAAGAGGGTGGCGATAGACGAAAGTGTTATTCCGATTCCTATTAGAAATAAGCGTGACAAGGATGGTCAGTTTGTTCTTGATTATAAGAATAACCCGGTCCAGTCAGATTTTGTAAAGACAGGAGGTAACCATCATGCTGCTATATTTTTGACTCCTTCAGGGAAACTTCAAGACGTGGTGGTGTCTTTTAATGAGGCTGTTATGCGAAAAAGCCTTGGCCTTGAAGTCGTAGACCGCAATTATAAAAAGGATGAAGGATGGCAGTTCCTTTTTACTCTCAAGCAGAACGAGTATTTCGTGTTCCCGAATCCGGAAGCAGGCTTTTCTCCTAAGGATTATGACTTGATGGATCCTGCCAATAACGCTGTAATTAGTCCTAATTTATATAGGGTGCAGAAAATTGCTGCCGGTGATTATTTTTTGAGACATCATTTGGAGACTACTGTTGAGGATAATAAACTACTAAAAGGATTGACTTGGAAACGGGTCGGCCCTTCTGGCCTTGAGGGTGCTGTCAAGGTCCGTGTTGATAATCTTGGTCGTATTGTAGCAGTGGGGGAGTATGATTAAGAGAACCCTATATTTCGGGAATCCTGCGTATTTGTCGCTGAAGCTTGGGCAACTGGTAATTAGCAAACCATCTGCTTGTGATGGTAAGTCAGAGGTCGTAAAGACCATTCCGATAGAGGATATTGCCACGGTTGTTCTGGACTGCAAGCAAATTACTCTTACACAGGCTTTGCTGGAGGAGTTGCTGGAGGCCAATTGTTCCGTGATAACGTGTGATTCGCTTCATGTTCCTACTGGGTTGATGCTCCCTTTGAGTGGACATACACTTCAGAATGAGCGATTCCGCTCGCAGTTGGATGCCTCACTTCCGCTCAAGAAGCAGATCTGGCAGCAGACGGTTCAGTCTAAGATTGCTAATCAGGCGGCTGTATTGGAATACGCAACAGGAGCGAAACATCAGAACATGCTCCAATGGGCGGGAAGTGTTAGAAGCGGAGACCCGGACAACTTGGAGGCTCGAGCCGCGGCATATTATTGGAAAACGCTTTTCTGCGACTGCCTTGAGGGATTTGTCCGAGGAAGACATGAGGACAGTCCTAATGATTTGTTGAATTACGGGTATGCTTTGGTACGTGCGACCATTGCCAGATCTCTGGTATGTAGCGGATTGCTTCCGACCCTTGGGGTGCATCACCGCAATAAGTATAATGCTTATTGTCTTGCAGACGACATCATGGAGCCGTACCGTCCGTATGTGGATAAGTTGGTCTTCGAGATAGTGAAAGAGAATGATTTGTGGATTCTTGACTCTGGAATGAAGACAAGACTGCTTTCAATACCGATGTTGGATGTGAAGATTAATGGGGTTACGAGCCCTCTTATGATTGCCGCTACCACTACATCTTCTTCTTTAGCTAAGTGCTTCAGCGGCGAGTCTCGTCAGGTCCTGTATCCGGTAATGTCCTGTGTATGAGAGAACCGGAGCGCATAAGTCAATATAGGGTCATGTGGGTAATGGTGTTCTTTGATCTTCCTACTAATACTAAGAAGGAGGTTAAGGCTGCTGCCGAATTCCGCAAGCGGCTTGTGAGCGATGGGTTTATCATGTTTCAGTTTTCTGTTTATTTGCGCCATTGCGCAAGTGCTGAAAATGCTGATGTCCACATTAGGAGGACGAAATCTTTTCTTCCGCCCAAGGGTAAGGTGGGGATTCTTAGGATAACGGATAAACAGTTTGGGGCGATGGAACTCTATAATTCTCAGAAATCGGAGTTGCTTCCTGAGGAGGGAGTCCAGTTGGAGTTGTTTTAGGATTGAAAATCTGATCGATATAATAAAAAAGTTCGGAGCAATTCCGAACTTTTTTATTCTTGGACACATGCTGTAAGTTGTTGTGTTTCTTTGTCTTGCACGAACTCTGTTGTGTCCGAAGGACAAAGATATAAAATCTGAAAGCAATTCACAACAACAAGGCAGAAACGATAGAGCAGGTGGAAGTTGTGTCCGAAGGACAAAGATATAAAATCTGAAAGCAATTCACAACAGTTTGCGTGCGTCAATGTAACGGACATCGTTGTGTCCGAAGGACAAAG
>DKDJ01000012.1:24396-24543 GCA_002451795.1 Bacteroidales bacterium UBA6851
TCTGAAAGCAATTCACAACAAAAGCATTGGGCTAGAGTTTATAATGACCGTTGTGTCCGAAGGACAAAGATATAAAATCTGAAAGCAATTCACAACGAATGTCTTCGCAGTTCGCAAAGCCAAATAGTTGTGTCCGAAGGACAAAGA
>DKDJ01000012.1:24717-24866 GCA_002451795.1 Bacteroidales bacterium UBA6851
ATCTGAAAGCAATTCACAACTTTGTGCTTTTTGTGCCAAACGTCATAAGTGTTGTGTCCGAAGGACAAAGATATAAAATCTGAAAGCAATTCACAACTTTGTGCTTTTTTGTGCCAAACGTCATAAGGTTGTGTCCGAAGGACAAAGAT
>DKDJ01000012.1:24981-138791 GCA_002451795.1 Bacteroidales bacterium UBA6851
TCTGAAAGCAATTCACAACAAATACTTTTGGGGCTTGCCCCAAGAGGAAAAGCAGCGTAGAGCTTCCAAATATTGGCTAATGAGAATTGAAGATAAACGCATTAACCGTCAGTTTGAATCAGTATTCAACAGAGCGAGGCAAACTTGTTATACTCTTCTTCTGTTGTTGTTCGGTATTTCCCGTTTTTTAGGAGAATGAAAAACGGGAAGCCAACGCCATATTCTGGGCTGCCAATGAAGATAGGCTCGTAGCATTCTGTGTCATCAAGCGTCCCTACATACTGAACGCCCGTAACAATGTCTCCCATTTGGTCTTTGGCGAATTTCAACGCTCCTTCTGCCTTTTTGCTTGGTTTATCAGCCATATTGTTTGCAAAGTTAGCTTTTTCTGCGAATTGTGACGTACAAACGCATTTTGTGTATGGTAGTTTTTTTCTTTTCTGAACTACTTCTAGAAAGGCGTTTTTTACCTTGCGTCTGCCGAGAGGGGAGTCTGTTTTTAAGATAAAATTCCACACGAGAAATATCCTTAGGGCGTAATGACTGAATCTCTCGAAAATCGACCTGCCGACCATCAATATATAGTGTTGCATTTCCAGCAGGAGTTGCAACAATTCCTTTCAGGCGGTCAACTGATATGCCAGGAATCATAAGGTTGTTCAATAGATCATACCCTGTCACTGCATGTTTACGCTGTTCTTTGGTTGGCATAGCGATAATATGGTCATCTCATCTGGAAAGATAAGATGCCTTGACAACCACTTCGTCAAGCTCTTTTGTTCGACTTGCGACTTTTGTTGTATCAAGTTCTTGAGCATAAGATGCGTTTACGTATAAACCTAATAGGATAATTAATAATGCTTTCATCTTGAGATTTCTATCTTTTATCCAAATTTTAATAGCTTGTCAGAAAAGCCTACTATAAAAACTCTTAGTCGTGGCAAATAATCATCGACTTCCCGTTTTCCACAGAGCCATAGGGTGAAACTTGATTCTGTTGACAATATCCTTGTCTTCAAACAATAGTTCTGGTAAATACTCTCTGTCGTTGAAATTTCTTACGTATTCTTTTTCGGAATCCGTAAGAACCAATAAACTTTTGAGGAAATCCTTCACCTCCACTTTGGCTTTCTCAAAGTCGAAATGCTCACTTCGTCTCAGCACAGGCAAAAGCTGTGAACGGATATGCGGAAAGCGTATCTTGTCTATTTGTGGGAATTCGTCAAATTCTATAGGAGTATTGCTATTCTTTCTACTTGAGCCTACAGTCAGATAAAATACCGTTGCTTTCCTCAGCAATGTATGTTCCGCCTCGGTTATGAACAGTTGATGCTCCACCATATTATATACATCGTAAATATCACGTGCCGCACTTCTACCAATAAGGGCATTTATCTTGGTGGCAAACAATTCGATGGGTGACAGAGAGCGCACTTTCACATCATTCAAAAATGGGATGGAAACATGAGCGTCAATGGCTGGCAAAATATGGCAACGGTCGGAATAATTGATTTCTATCTTGATGCCATCGTTGTTGCCAGCTGCATTAGTGTAGTGGAATACCCAAGAATCGAGGGTATGGGGACTCTTGGAACCAGGCGCAAGACGATATCCTTCCGACTCCATATAGCGAAGTATCTCATCGTTTACTTCTTTACGGATGGAAAGCATCGACTCACGGTCACAATCCACAGTAAAGTCCAAGTCTATATCCACAGACAGTCTTGGCAACTGAAAGACAGTGAGATTGATGGCAGTTCCGCCTTTCAGTACCAATGATTTTGACAACAATGGGCTATGATGGAAATAGTTAAGGATTTCCACAAGTCGCATTACCTTCTCGAGGCTGTCACGAAATAAAGCCTTGCTCTTTGGCTATGATGTCGAGAGCTTGTTTATTATATGAGTTCATATTCTTCTTTTGATGTTAGTTCCTGTGGTACATACATGCGCCATTTACTTACAAATGTATCAGACTCCTCGTCATTGGTCAACCACTTTACACTTTTTATGCCTTTTGCTCGGCATAATTCTATAAGTGAGTCAGACAGGTTAGCCTGTTCCTTGATATGCTCCAACAAGTACCCTGATTTTTGATACAGAAAAGCCTTGTCGTATTCTTCAAGATAATGGATGATTTTTTCTTCGTCAAGCATTACGATCGATTCCATGCAATGCAACAATTCCTCAATGCCACCTGCTCGATCTATGCGGTCAAAGCAATCCAGCAAAGTGCTTTCTATATCGGTGACTCGCACGTATGGGTTTCCCTTGGGATTCATCATGCCAATGACCTCCCTTGTTTGGCGACAATAAGTGTAATCGACATCGTCAAAGGCAAAGGAATTGAAACGTGACAAGCTTTTCACAAATACCTCGTTAAAAGGTTGGTGTGCCAATCCATGAAATTCCAATGCGGTATGATAACTAATGCAAGCTGTAGGTGAAAGATGACTTCCGATTTCATATTTGTCGCAAACAGGCTGTTTCGATGCAATGTCCACCATACAATAGGTGTTGCGCCTTATGGACACAATCCACCCCTGTTGCTTGTATCTTGCAAGTAACCCTTGTACGGACTTCAACTTACCCTTTAAGACTTCCGAAAGCTCTTCAAAAGTAAAAATCCGTAGCTTATACAATATACTTAATAGCTCTGTCATTGTTTCAATTTTAACGCAAAGATAAACAAATAAGCTCACCTACAAGAAAAAACAGAAATGTTTTATTGTTTTTTATCTTAAAAATTCATAGATATATATAATTGCATATAATGAATTTATTATGTATCTTTGCGGCACAACAGTAATGGAGATATAGAGATAAAATGAGTTAAGAAAGGATTGATTACTTAGATTTCCAGAGTTTTGGTACTCCTTGAAAATGAAAGCAATCAATCGACAAATGAAAATGTTCGAGGTCTTCTTCGGATCCTGAAGAAACTAATTAGTTGAAGTTTAACAAGGCCTCCCGGAATAAGGACCGGACCAAAATCACGAATAATATGTATCAAGGCAAAAGGAAAATAATGCGGCTAGATGATTATAATGAGAGACGTAAAGAAATAATATCAACCAAAAGTGGCGCGGTTTGGAATGCCTTTACTGAGTTAGAGGACCTTATCAACAAATCAGCATTGGCAGTGCAATACTTTGAAAAGTCGCAGAGTTGGTTTGCCCAGCGCGTCCACGGATGTACCGTCTGCAAAAAAGAAGCTGCATTCAAGGAAAACGAATACCACAAACTTGCAGACGCATTCCGTGATATAGCAAAGAGACTGCAAACGCATGCGGATGAAATAGACTCAGCTAAGTTTGAGTAGCGGAAGCTTTGTCGCATAGATTGTGCACATTGCTAGATTTTTATAAAAACAACGGAGGGAACTAATCCCTCCGCGAGACGACGTGCCGTAGCACACGCTAACCGTTACCGGCTGATACAAAGGTAATCAATTTGCTTGAATTTCAAAAGGTTGCAAGTAGAAGAAAAACATCTGCTCCAAATAAGAACCGTGCAAGACAATCCACAACACTTTCGGTACGGCAGAAGGTCATTTTTTGCACGGAACGCATCGGAAAACCTCTCGCGTACCACAGTGTGCTTATGTGCTTATGGGTGTTGGTAGATACCGCCTCCGATTCTAAACTTCTGACCTGCTGACTAAAGCGAAATTAAGAGTTCCTTCAAGCGCTCAGTTAAAACGAAATTAGTAGTTCCTTCAGGCGTCCCGTTGAGTCTGCTACTTCGTCTGCTTGTGCCGCTGCTTCAGGTCGGAACCCCCAAGTGACGCCAATGCTGCGTATACCGGCGTTTCTTGCTGTCTGAATATCAGTACCGGAGTCTCCCACCATCACGCAATCGGACTTGCTTACTCCGCTGGTGTCAAGTATGGCATTGATTATTTCATCCGAAGGCTTCAGCGCTCTTTCGTCACACCCGCCAAGCACAGCGACAAAAGGTACCTCAGGAAAGAAATGACGTACAATCGCGCTGGTCCCTTCCTGATATTTGTTTGAGGCCACAGCCATACCCACCCCGCGGTCAGACAATTCTGCGAGAAGTTCAGTAATCCCTGGATATGGCTTCGAGTGTACGGTGCAATGGCTTCCATAGTACTTGATAAATTCTGGAAGCAGCTTATCTGGAAGCGTCTCATCTCCTTGCTCCTGAATAGGGAGTGCACGCTGTATTAGCTTGCGTACCCCGTTGCCCACCATCATTCGATATTCAGTTATATCGTGTAGCGGGCGACCGGTTTTGGCAAGCACATGGTTTACGGCCACACCCAGGTCCTCTATTGTGTTTACAAGAGTGCCGTCAAGATCAAATATTACAAGCTTCATTTCTTTACAATCGCAGCCATAATTGGGTTTATAGTGGAAGATTATTCTCCTACCACAATGCTATCTATCCTAATTTGGAAAACACCAGACGGAGCATGGACTTCCACCACATCGCCGACTGATTTCCCCATAAGGGCCGCCCCAATGGGAGAGTTAAGTGACAGTTTCCCGGAAGCGAGATCCATCTCATGTGGACTGACTATGGTGTAGGCCATCCGGGTGTTGGTCGACAATTTAGTAAACTCCACTTTACTTAACAGGGAGACCCTATCTTTGGGTAAGGCTTTTGTGTCAATGACACGAGAGTATTCGAGAATCCTCTGCAGGAAGCGTATGCGGCTGATGGTTTTGGCTTGAAGCCTTCTTGCCTCGCGATACCCGGCATTGTCGCTAGTATCACCTTGTGCCCTCGCCTCGGCGAGATCCTCCTTAATCTTTGGATATGCCACATCGGCAAGATAATGAATCTCTGCCACTATCTCCTCATACCTTTCTTTGGATAAATACTCCATACTAAAGTCGTATTACAAGCAATGAACTACCGCCTCTGGAATTATGCCTCTTTCTCTTTAGGGAGCACCAGATTCAGGAGAACCGCAAGCACAAATACCACAGCTACACAGTTCTCTGCAAAAACTGTCTTGATGATATCTGGGAAAATATCGAACATCTGCGAAGCCGACGTGAACCCGAGACCGACGCTTAGGGATAAACTGGTGATAATCATATTCCTATTGCCAAATCCACACTTGGCCATCATACCGAAACCCGCAAAGAGGATACTTCCGAACATCATGAGCGTGCATCCTCCGAGTACGGCCTGCGGAATGGTAGTCAATGCAAGTCCAACAGCCGGAAACACTCCACCCAAAATCATGATTATAGCGCCAGATGCAATGGCGAACTTGTTGATAACACCGCTCATGGCTGCAAGTCCTACATTCTGGCTAAAAGAGGTGATCGGAGTACAGCCGAACAGACCTGATACCGAACTTACGAAACCGTCACATGCGATGCTTCCTCCAAGTTCGCGATCTGTAGGCCGGCGTTTGAGTGCCCCTGCGCAAAGCGCACTGGTATCGCCGATGGTCTCTGTGGCGCTAACCATATATATGGCTATCACGGAAAGAATTGCCCCGAGATTGAATTCTGGCCTGAACGGCAGGAACTTAGGGAGAGAAACGAAACCTGCGCCGCTGAGCGAACTGAAATCCACCATTCCCATGCACAGCGAGAGCACATAGCCGACCACAAGTCCTACAAGAACCGAGAGCGAGCGTAGCAGACCCTTTCCGAACACCTGACAGATTAGACAAGCCAGCAGCGTCACAGACCCAACAATCCAATTATGGGCGGCACCAAAGTCCGCGTCCCCCTGACCACCGGCGAAACTGTTCGCACCGATTGGAAGCAGCGAAAAGCCAATGGCGGTAACTACAGTGGCAGCCACAATTGGCGGTACAATCTTAATCCAGTATTTGACGAAAAGTCCAAGCACGCCTTCCACCAGACCACCGATAATAACGGCCCCCATAAGAGTGCCCATCCCCATCGTCGTACCGATAAACATGGCTAAAGACAGGAATGTAAAGCTGATACCCATAACAATAGGAAGTCCAGAACCAACCCTCCACACTGGATACAATTGCACGAGAGTACCTATACCAGCAATGATCATACAGTTCTGAATAAGTGCTCCCTGAAGGGCAGAGTCAACCCCGACAACCCCTGCGAGAATAATGATAGGAGTGATGTTGCTCACGAACATCGCGAGCACGTGCTGCAGGCCAAATGGAACAGCCTGTGCTACAGGTACCCGTCCATTAAGCTCATAAATACTTGTTTTTGACATAATTATAACTTTCTAAAGTGAATAGTCTGCGACTTGAAATCCATATCTTCAATTATGGCGATGGACTCAAGGTGATACCCAGCAGCACGAAGGCGTTCGCCGCCTTTCTGCTGGCCCTTTTCAATGGCTACGCCAAGTCCTACTACCTCTGCTCCGGCCTGTCTGACTATGTCTGTAAGTGCCATCATCGCCTGTCCGTCAGCAAGAAAATCGTCCACGATAAGCACTTTGTCCCCATGGTTCAGATATGGCTTGGATACAAATACGTTGTTCATTCTCTTATGTGTGAACGAAAAAGCCTGGGAAACATACTTGTCATCCGTGCTGTTTGCAGTCTCGCTCTTCTTGGCAAATACCACTGGGACATCATAAAGGTCAGCCAGCAGAGTAGCAATGGCGATGCCGCTCGCCTCAATGGTCAGGATCTTGGTCACGGTCTTACCACGGAAGCGGCGCTTGAACTCGTAGGCTATCTGCCGCATTATATCAATGTCAATCTGGTGATTCAGGAAATTGTCCACCTTAAGGATGTTCCCCTCTTTGATGACTCCGTCAGAGAGAATCTTTTCTTCGAGAAAATTCATTATATAACAAGTTTCAGTAATTCGCGGAAATCATTCACTATGAAAGTGGGAAAAGAGCTTTCAAGCATGGACCGATCGTGATTGCCCCAAGTAACGGCGCACGTTGAACACCCAGCATCATTGCCCATCTGGATATCAAATGTGGTGTCGCCCACCACAAGCGTGTCTTCAGCCTTAATGCACATTCTCTCCATAAGTACCTTAACCATCTCGGGATCAGGTTTCGGTGCCAAGTGGTCACTGTTGGTTACGAATGTCTCAAAGCATTCCGTGACATCGTTCATCTGAAGTATCTCCTTAAGTGACTCGGAGTTGCGAGACGTCGCGATAGCAAGCCTGACGCCTGATGAGTTGAGCACGCGAAGCCCTTCTGCAACGCCAGGGAAAAGTTTTACGCGGCCTATTCCCTCCGCCATGAATATCTCCCTATAATGTGCAGTGGCCTCTTCTGTCTGTGCCTCATCAAGACCAGCAAGTGAAGCGAGTGCAAGGGACAACCTCATGCCAATTGTCTGGCGCATGGCTTCTTCAGATGGGATAGGGTAGCCAAGGTCGCGAAATGTCCGCACCATAGTAGCCACGATTTCCGTGGCGGTATCCGCTAACGTTCCGTCAAAGTCAAAGACGATATTTGAGAACTTTGCCATTTCTGTTTCGTCGGTGTTTCGAGACATCTTTGTATATGGTGATGTCTGCCATTTAGGCTGATTATAGGCAGCACCACCCGTTTCGCGCGCAAATATACGTATTATTCGGAAAACTTATGCTAATCGAACACGCAGCGCTATTTGCCTTCTACGTTATTCTTCGTGCCAGGAGTGGCGTTCTCTACCGCGAGGAAATCACTTTCGAGGTTGCCGGTATCATGCCCGTCAGGGATCCTTGCCAATATTACTGCCGGAGCTGGAGTCTTGGCTTGCCTGAAGGACCATCCCCGCTGTGGCACGACCGCTATGCATCCGCCTCCGTCCTGAGGACTCTCCATTATTGCTAGTTCCGGACTTGTTATAGTTCCGTTGGCGCTTGAATTGCTCTGTTTGGATCCATAGATGACGGCATCAATCACGGTGCCTGTAGCGGGGTCGACAATAGCAAGTGACCCTGCTGAAGCCGATAGAGCGTATCCATATAATGCTGTATCAGAGCCAGATGTGGCAATCCCTTTGAATGTCTCTACATCGCTTTCCAACGCTCTTTCCAGCTCGAATGGCGTACCGAGAGGGCGAAGTTCATCCCCACTTGTGTGCACGAATGACGTGGCTGGCTCAAAGCCAAGTCCTGATCCTGTACATGATACATCCACACCTGCGATATGGTCATATTTAAGACCTGACTCTATCTCCACTGTGCCTGGCTCGTGTGAGGTGAACGGCATCCCAGGCATCCGGGGCGCTGGAGCATCCACACTCTTGATAACACGTTTCACCACAGCTTCTTCCATTCTGCTTCCTGTACTAATAGTGAGTATGTCTCCAGGCCTAAGAGATGATGTGGCATCCATGTCGAATACGGTATCTCCCTTCTTTGTGGCAGATGTAATAGTGCTTTGGGTGGCGGCTGTACCCACTGACGTGATCGTTACCACCTCATAATTGCCTCCAAGGTCAATGCCCATTTTGTCACCAACCCTGAATCCGGAGACGGATGTTGTCGGAATGTTGGTGGATCCGGCCGGAATGTTGATACGCGGTCCGGTTGAGACTGGTGTGAATATGACTGTCGGCTCGGAACCGGCTGTACCCGTCTTGCTGATACGATAAGTGCTGCCATTGACAGTAATGTCGGATGAAAGCGGAACGCTGTGGGCCAGAAGAAGTTCTCGGCTTCCTGCTTTGGCTGGAGCAAGTACAGCTGTTGGGGCAAGTTTTATGGTATAGAAAGCTCCCGGAGCGAGTCTGGTGCCTTCTGGTATTCTGAATGTGGATAGTGGTGCACGTCCGCTATGACGGGCTATGAGTTCAAGTCCGGAGAGATCGGAGTCGCTATCTGAGGCATTGTAGAGTTCTATGAATTGGGGGCGAGTGTCTCCATTTTCGGACGAGAGTTGCAGTTCGTTGATCTTTAGACTCTCGGAGCATCTTATGCGCTGTACTAATTCTGCTTTTCCGCCTTGCCATTCGGCGATAAAGCGGGCTTCTCCCGATGATCTTCCTTGCGGAGCCGTGATTCTAAATAATGACATGCGTGTCTCTTCTGGTCCCAGATCTTCTTGACCGGAGTCATAGGCACTGGTCCAACCCTGCGGAAGGTCAACCTTGATACTGAGAGATTTGTACTTCTCCTTCTCGGAGGTGAATGCTAACGTTACGTCAGCGGTGCTTCCTGGGGTAAACTGACCTATTCGCGATATGCTTAGCGGGTAGGCACTATATCTGGATGCGGCTATGTTGGCCTGCACTGCATTGATTGCCTCATCGGTAGGGTAGCCTATGGTCATCACGCCCTCGTAGAAAGTGCCGGCAGAGCCGTTACCGTTGTCACCACCGTTGCCAAGAAGCATACCTCCTTTCTTGTGCATAGGGTAATATGTATCACTGTCCTTCGAACCAGGCCTTATTCCACTATAATATGTGGTGAGGCTGTCTTTTGTGGCATCTGCTCCTCTGAGATCCCACTTGTTGCCGTCTCCTCCGTTCACGAATACTGATACGAATCTCCATCCGTTGATGGAAGGCACATCGTTAAGTTTGGCGTCATAGCCTGTAAACAAGCCGGCTTCCATGTCGGACATTATCCAAGGACCTTCGCCGTTACCTCGTCCCCATGCAGTGGAAGTGCCGTAATATGTGGTTTCCATGGTGCCAGTGCCGACAGCTTTGCCATTGGTGGATGAATTACCGTAGTCGAAGCAGCAACCGCTATCATAGTGCGTGCCGTCTATAACGTAATATATGCCTTCAGCTTCATCGTTGATAGCGAGATCTCTGGCGTTGTTACATCTGAATCCCATACCTGGCATGATGTAGGCTCCGTAGACTTTTCTGCCGTCAATCATTATAGGTGCCATGTCAGCGATAGGCAGTTCGTTGAAGTTGCCTTTTGCCGGGCCTTTGAAGGTGCCAGGTGCGGCTTGCGTGAGGTCATTGCCCTTGCCTGACTGGTCGTAGATGACACTGATGCGACATACTGTGCCCTTGCAGAACTCGTCCTGGAGCTCGCTGAAAGCATACCCGCGCGAGTCTGCAGTTACATCTAAATATGTCCCGTCTGACTCACGTATTACCCTATATAAGGGTCCGTTATATGCTGAGTTGAGCAGTCTGGTAGTGCTGTGTGCTGCCACGCAAGGAGTTCCGTGAGCGGCATAGATATCGCAAGGCCTGTCGGAGATGTCGTGAGCCCTTTTGCAGCAGACCACAAGCATGAGCGGAGTACATAGGCATAACGCGGCTGCGGATATAAAATGTTTCTTGTTCATATAGAATCGTTTATTAATTGTCGTATCAGTTGTGCAAGTGCTTCTGCCGAATCGGCTTCTGGCACCATATAGTGAGAATTGTAGATGAACCGAGGTATGGCTGCGCGCTGAGGCGATGAAGTCCTTGCGAACAGTTCAAGTACACTTGTGAGATAGTCTGTCATCCATTCTGAATGGAGTTCCCTTTTGAGAGCTTCTTCTCCGATTAGAGTTGCTGCCATGTCCATTGCTTCCTGCTCCTCCCGCGGATACCAGCCACTTCTTCCTGCCTCAAATAGAAATTCATCCATTTGGGAGAATTTAGCTGAATCGGCTTTCCACACAGCCAATGCACATTTGTCAAGCGTACAGGAGCCCTTGAAAAGATCTATATCCGAACTTATATATGGGTTGCATTCCTTGCCGAGCGGGGTAGGGCAGAGCGTGAAAGAAACTTTACCTTCGAGTAGTTTCACTACCTCCGGCAGCATCTGATGAATCTTGCGGCAATGGGAGCATCTGTAATCGTATAGCAGAAGAATCTTGTTTTCCGCCTCTCGATCTCCGATTACGGGTAATCCGAACTCGTGCATCTCTGGAAGAGACTTTTTCGCAGAACCGCTATCGTATGCGGAACGAGGTGTGGTGCCAAGTTGGATCAGAGCTAGTACTGCCGCGGATGCGATGCCTGCCAATATGAGAAGAATCCTGCGAGCCGGCCTCTCTGCAACACCATGATGGTGAGCATCCCATATCAACAGAGCCGCAAGAACAAGTCCACAGCAATGTGCACTCATACAATACGGGCAGAACGCTCCGATGAAATGCTTCTGCACAAAGATGAACCATGCAGCCGCTCCTAGAAGTGCGCCGGAAACTACAAGCATCAGACACCGGACTTGACTTTCAAACTTAGAATCATCTATACTTCCGACGCCAAGTATGCACACAAGTATAAACGAGTATATGCAGGCAGACAGTGCACTTACCGGAATCACACCCAAAAGAAGGGACCACCTGCTTCCAAGTACAGAGTTGCAACTGCTTCCCTCTCCGCAGCCTATCAGAGTTCTTCCGCCAAGCGAGTGTATGAAGAGCACTATTGAAACGGCAAGGGCAATGGAGCATAGTAGCACCATTGCCCATTTGAGAATATTGCCTGTTCTTTTCATTCCCGAAATATAGTGATTTTTCCAGGAAAATCACTGTCTGATTGGCTATTGTTCTCCTTTTATGAAAAGCAGTGCAGTGAGCGGCAGAGCGATGATGGCCATTGTCGCACTTATTGGCAGGTAAATTCCAAAACTTACATATTCGGTGACAAGGAATGTGATTAGCAAAAGCCCAATGCCCATGGCAGAGGATATCAGATAGTGTTTTCGGATATCCTTGCTGTGGCATACTGTGCGGCTGAGGTTAGGGACGCCAAGGGAGATGAAGCCAATTGGACCGCAGATGCTTACAGCAGAGGTTACAAGGAACATTATCATAAGTAGGCTCAATGCTTTGTGAGTAGAAGAAAGTTCAATTTCCCCTTTAAAGTGAGCGCTTAACTTCTTGTGGTCCAGAATGGCTGCTGCAATCCCTATTGCAAACAGACAAAGAGAAAAAATGATATCTCCGTTTGTGACGCCTTCCATCTTGAAGTTGGCTGCTCCCCATAGGTAATACTGTTTGAGCAGGTCGGAATTAGGTGCGTTGGTGACAACTATGGTTCCGAGAGACCCTATGAAGGTGCCGAAGATGATACCGAAGGTGATAAGGTTCTTCGTGGATACCTTGAGCGTCACAAGAAAGCATACCAGGGTGCAGATGAGTGTGCAGATGAATGACCCGACAGTGAGAGAGCACCATCCGGACATGGTGGCTGCTGCTGCTCCGAGACATGCAGCGGAGCCGAGACCGAGGGAGTACACGTCTCCAAGCTGGTTCCGCCACAAGTATTGCATCTGGATGCCTCCAACGGGAAGGGCAATTCCCGATAGAAGCACATACAGGAGACTAAGTATCATCGTGCGGCTACTTTTATTGGGTTAATGCCCTGGGAGTCGAACTTGTCGTATAGTTTTCCGTCCTTGGTGAACGCATAGACGTCACCATTGTTTTTGTAGTCCGAGCAGCCTACCCATACAAAGTCGTCAGTTGCGGAAAGTGAGTACGCATTAGGAAGGGCTGTTCCGTCAGTTACAAACTCGCCGATAAGGCTACCGTCAGCAGCATTGTACTTGTATATGGTGGCAGGAAGCGGGGTGTAATCTGCTGCATAGCCTCCGCACATAACGTATAGGATATTGCCCGATACGGCAATGGCGGTAGGACTGGTGCATGCCAGGTCTTTGACTTCAAGTGTAGTGGCACTGATGGACTGGACTTTGGCAGGGGTGGCGCCATAATCGCCTATGCTGAAGAGGTAAACCTTGTCCCCGAATGCGGCCATGGTGGCAGGGTTGATGTTGACCTCGATGCGCTTCTCTTCCTTGAATGACGATGCATTCACGACTGATATAGTTTTGTCATAAGCTGGATAATTAGCACCACCGGAGTTGGATGTGAATACCTTTCCTCCTGCGTAGGCGCATCCTTCTGGGCTTGGTCCAACTGGGATTGTGGAAACAGTGTAATCAGAAGTGGATATTTTGCCAACATACCCTTCATAATAGGTTACATACACTGTCCCTTCTGGACCCTGTGCAAGATATCGTGGAGAAAGTGTCGTGCCGTCTTCAAGCGTAGCGGTAATTTCATGCTTGATGTTGAGGTCTTTGTCTGTGACAAAGATGAGCTTGGAAACATTGACAGCTATGAAAATATCGTCCCCAGATATGAGGATGTCTTGTGCTGTATCTCCAAGATTCTTCCCATTGGTGGAAGAAAATGCATTGGCTGTGGATACCTTGCTCTCTGAGTCATATATGGTGACTGAGGAGTTGTTCATCTTGAAAGAACCGTTGTTGAGTACATAATAGCCAGATGCTTTAGGCTCTGGAGTGTTGTTCTCCTGTTTCTGGCAAGATATTGCCGACAGAGCGATAAGTGCTGCAAAAGCAACTCTAAATAAAAGATTTTTTTTCATGTTAGTATGTAAATTTAATCATTATTCTATAGTTCCGTCCCGGCATCGGATAAAAGCGTACCACCTCGTAATTTTCTCCGGAAAGGTTTTGTGCTTCGGCCGCTATCCGTATTTCTACTGCTCTGAAAGTGAAACTCTTACCGATGGATATGGAGTGGTCGAAATATGCTGGCATTTCGTTGGCTTTTATGTTCTGCGGCAGGCAGTAGCGTCGGCCGACTGCATTGAGCGTGTATGTTAGGTCTGCCCATCGCGTCCTCACATCGAAAAGGATGTTGCCGCTGATAATGGGCGTGTATTGAATCTGGTGCCTGTAGTTCTTGGATTGAGGATCAGTGATATCTATGGCTTTTCTGACGGAACAGTTGGCTGTGAGATGCATGGATGTGTTCCCTGGGAGTATCATTCGTCCGTTGAGGAAAATATCTGCACCTGTCATTGAGACTTTTCCGAGATTTCTCATCTTCCAGATGAAAAGTGTCGGGACTGCGAGTATTTTATCCCGTATGCGGTTGTGGTATAGGTCAAGTGTGGCGCTGAACTGATATGGCATATTTGCCTTCCCATAATTTCCTGAGAGAATATATGTAAGTCCGAGGTTGAACTGCTCGGCTTTCTCTGGGCGGAGAGCTCCGTTGCCGATGCGTGTGTAGTAGAGTTCGTTGAATGTGGGTGCTCGGAACCCGTCCCGAAACGATGCTCTGATCCTTAGCCCGTCCGTTAACTTTACTGATGCGCTGATGGATGGGGAAAGTCTGGAGATGGGGGATGGTGCTTGCCTTGATGAGAGTTTTTCCCGTATCAGGGTGCCAGATATGCTGCCAGTGAGTGTAAGATGCTCGTCTTTCCACTGACCTGATAATGCCGGGACTAACGAAAACCTAACAGGCTGCGGACACTCCGGTATGGTGGCGTCAAGGGTGTTGACAAGGATGTCTGCTGCAGCTGCGAGCCTTAGATTTCTTAAGAGATAGATTTCGGCCACACTGGAAGAGGAATACTCATGCTGGTGGTATCTGTCATCCTTAGGACTAGAATAGTATGCCGAGCTGTCGGTGTATCTAGTGCGACTGATGTCAAAGTTCAATGCCTGAAAGAACCTCCATTTATCCGATGCTTCGGATCGATATGTTATGCTTGTAGACAACTCGTTGTCCCATAATCTTTCTGTTGGCTCCTGTATGTAGTATATAACTTGTCCCGGAAGGCCTCTTTCGGAGTTGTAGTATCGGAATTTGGCTGTTAAAAGTCTTGCAGTGGATGGCTTTATCTTGGCCGACACCTCTCCGTTGAGGGAACGTACGTCTGATCCTGTCCTATATGAGTTTGTAACTTGGTCTCCGTTGATGTATGAGAATGGATACGAGCCTGATGAAGTGAGGCAGTCAAGTGATGCCGAGGCTGATATGCTGTTAGATATGCTTTTGCATAGGTATATGCTTGGCTGATATGTGCCAAATGATGCACAGGTCAGCCCGGCACTTACTCTATCTCCTGTGTTTAAGGTGGACAGGGACAGGATACCTGCGGCGTTGAGGAGTCTTGCACTTCGAAAAATGTCGTCCGAGCCACCTGTCTCAACGGTTATTTCCGAAAGATTACCGAGGCTGAATCTTGAGATATCAATCTGGGCGTTCTGAGCGTTGGAAATGACGATTCCATCATAGCACACGGCGGTATGTTGGGCTCCAATGTCTCTTATAGACACAGTCTTGAGTCCGCCTATGCCGCCGTAGTCACGTATGTTTACTCCTGGAAATGTGCGTACTATCTCGTGAATGCCACTCGCGCCGCTGCGTTCGATGAAAGACTGTGACACGCGCTGCAATGGCGTAGAGCGGGATGTTGAAGCATCTCGCTCGGCCGTAACTCTCGCTACTGCAAGTGTGTCTTGTGAGCGCAAGCCGAACTGTTCAGGCGCACTAACCGCTGGAACAGCACTTAAGGGCAATGTCACACTAAGCCACACTGCCGACAATATGCCGTACAATTCTTTCATTCGCACAAACTGATGCTTGCCCCCGAGCATAAACTGGTTTGACTTGATCGGGCAGGTCTTCTGACTCTTTCCATTCCAGGGCCTTCTCATCCTTTTATGGACAATGGCATTATTCCCGGAACCTTTATGCGGAAACTACAGCTGCGGGCACAGTTCCGGCCTTTGACCGGATTCCCTTACTCCACGATCCGATATTTTATGTAGGATTAGTTCAGTCCTACTCTGCTGAATATATAATCCACGTTCTTGAAATAGTAATCAAGCGTGAAGCATCCTTCAAGTTCTTCTTCGGAAAGAAGTCCCATCACTTTGGCGTCGGATTTGAGAAGGTCCTGATATGCAAGTCCTTCTGTCCATGCTTTCATGGCGATAGGCTGTACTGTGTCATAGGCCTCTTCGCGGGAAAGTCCTTTGCCGATGAGTGCGTTCATTACTCTTTGCGCGAAGATTACGCCCTTGGTGAGGTATATATTATGGAGCATCCTTTCTGGATAGACTACAAGATTGTCAAGTATGCCCTTGAATCTGGTGAGCATATAGTCGAGGAGTTCCGTTGCATCTGGAAGTATAATGCGTTCTGTGGATGAGTGTGAAATATCCCTCTCGTGCCAAAGTGCCACATTCTCGCATGATGCTGACATGTAACCTCTCATTACGCGCGCACAACCGCATATATTCTCGCTGCTGATAGGGTTGCGCTTGTGTGGCATGGCGCTTGACCCTTTTTGACCTTTGCGGAAGGCTTCTTCCACTTCGCGGACTTCTGTGCGCTGAAGGTTGCGGACCTCAAAAGCCATCTGCTCAAGAGTGGAGGCTATGATGGCGAGTGTGGCGATATAGTATGCGTGACGGTCTCTCTGCAATACCTGTGTGGAGATTTCTGCTGAGTCTATGCCGAGATGCTCGCATACGTAATCCTGAATGAAGGGAGGGATGTTGGCAAAGTTGCCCACTGCGCCGCTCATTTTCCCGGCTTCCACGCCCTTGCAAGCGTACTTGAAACGGTCTATGTTGCGCTTCATCTCCTCGTACCATAGAGCCCATTTGAGGCCAAATGATGTGATGTCGGCATGGATTCCGTGGGTGCGGCCGATGCATGGAGTCATCTTGAACTCGTGAGCTCGGCGCTTGAGTACCTCCATGAACTCTTCCAGGTCCTTGAGAAGTATGGCATTGGCCTGTTTGAGAAGATATCCGTTGGCTGTGTCTACTACATCGGTGGACGTAAGTCCGTAGTGAACCCATTTCTTTTCGTCTCCGAGGCTCTCGCTCACGGCTCTTGTGAATGCGACAACATCGTGTCTGGTCTGCTCTTCAATCTCCTTGATCCTGTCCACCGTGAATGTGGCGTGGTCTCTGATTTTGTCTACATCCTCGCGCGGAATCACGCCGAGTTCGCTCCAAGCGTAGCAGGCAAGGGTTTCTACTTTAAGATATGCGCTGAACTTGTTCTCTTCTGTCCAGACGTCCCTCATTACTTTACGTGAATATCTGTCAATCATGGCTTATTGGCGGTTGGAAAGGAACTCCTCAATATGGGTGCGGATACGCTCTGAAAGATCATCGCACTGGGCCCTCTGGAATTTTTCTCCAGTGATGTGCTCGTAAAGTTCGATGTATCTGTCTGTGATGTTGCTTACTACCTCGTCAGTCATCTCCGGTATTACCTCTCCTTCCCGGCCCTGGAAACCTCCCGCCATGAGCCATTCACGGACAAATTCTTTGGAGAGCTGCTTCTGCCTTTCACCGGCAGCAAGCCTCTGCTCGTAGCCGTCAGCATAAAAATATCTCGAAGAGTCAGGGGTGTGAATCTCGTCCATGAGGATAATCTTTCCGTCACGCTTTCCAAATTCGTATTTGGTGTCCACCAGGATGAGTCCTTTGTCTGCAGCCATCTCGCATCCCCTTTCGTAGAGAGCGCGGGTGTATGCTTCAAGCTGCTCATAATCTTCTTTTGAAACTATTCCTCTGGCGATGATGTCCTCCTTGCTTATGTCTTCATCGTGTCCTTCAGCGGCCTTTGTTGTAGGAGTAATGATGGGCTCTGGGAATTTTTGGTTCTCTACCATTCCTTCTGGCAGGGCAACTCCGCAGAGTGTGCGCTTGCCGGACTTGTATTCTCTCCATGCATGACCGGTGAGGTAGCCTCTGATAACCATTTCCACCTTGAATGGCTCGCATCTATATCCGACAGTGACCATAGGATCAACCTCTGCTATCTTCCAATTGGGGATAATGTCAGACGTGGCATCCAGGAACTTAGATGCTATCTGGTTGAGTACCTGCCCCTTGAATGGAATTCCTTTGGGAAGAACCACGTCAAAGGCGGAGATGCGGTCGGTGGCTACCATCACAAGATAGTCGCTGCCGATGCTGTACACGTCGCGGACCTTGCCTTGATACTTGGCTGTCTGGCCCTTAAAACTGAAATCAGTGCTTACTAATGCTTTCATAAAAATGAGGAAAAAATATGTTCACAAATGTACTCATTTTTACTCAAGCCTTAAAATAAAATTACTAAATTTGTCGGATATGAATTGTCTTGACAGCGAGATCCACGAAGAATGTGGAGTGTTCGGCATCTATGGGATTGAGAATGCCGCGAATCTAGTGTATTACGGTCTTCACGCCCTTCAGCATAGAGGTCAGGAAGGATGCGGTATAGTGTCCCGTGGTGACGATGGCGTACTTAGGCGTGTAAAGGGGGAGGGGCTTGTTACCGAGATCTTCAACGAGGACAACCTTTCCGGTCTGAAAGGAAATATGGCAATAGGCCATGTCCGTTATTCTACAACAGGCGGCGGTGGAATCGATAACGTTCAGCCTTTTCTTTTTCATCATAATACAGGAGATTTTTCCATTGCCCATAATGGCAACATTGTCAATTCCCAGCAGCTCCGCCGTTACCTGGAGGATAGGGGCACTCTTTTTCAGTCGTCTTCCGATAGCGAGATTCTCGCGCATCTTATTCGCAAGGATCCACGGGAGCGTAAGCGCCCACGCATTTATGCCATCAAGGAGGCCCTCAATATGATAGAAGGAGCATTCGCTTTTCTGATTATGACACAAAATCGTATCTATGCCTGCCGGGACAAGCACGGTTTGCGTCCGCTCTCGCTTGGCAGACTAGGAGATGGCTATGTGATTAGCAGTGAGACTTGTGCTTTTGATGTCATTGGGGCGCAGTTTATAAGGGATATAGAGCCAGGAGAGATAGTTACCATAGATCATCAGGGTGTAAGGTCCAGCAGTTATTCCGATTTCAAGCATCACTTCCTTTGTGCGATGGAATATATTTATTTCGCGCGTCCTGACAGTGATATTGAGGGATGCAATGTGCACAATTTCAGGAAGATGACCGGGAAGCTTCTTTTCGATGAGGCTCCTGCCGATGCTGATATTGTCGTCGGGGTTCCAGATTCAAGTCTGAGTGCTGCCATGGGATATGCGGAGGCTAGTGGCCTTCCGTATGAGATGGGGCTTATAAAGAACAAGTATATTGGCAGAACCTTTATCCAGCCTTCTCAGGAGATGAGGGACAAAGGAGTGAAAATGAAGCTTTCACCTGTCAAGACTATCGTGAATGGTAAGAGAATTGTCCTTATAGATGATTCTGTCGTAAGGGGTACCACTTCAAGAAGAATTGTGGCTATGCTTCGTGAGGCTGGTGCTAAGGAAGTACATCTAAGAATTGCGAGCCCTCAGATTACAGGTCCATGCTACTATGGTATTGATATTTCCACTCGTAAGGAACTAATGTGCGCTGGGAGAACACTCGAAGAGGTGAGGGAATCTCTTGGTGTGGATACCATAGCATTCCTTTCTGAAAAGTCCTTATTCGAGGCCGGAAGGAGGAACGAACTCTGTCTTGCCTGCTTTAATGGCAATTATCCTACATATCTTTATCAGGAATCTGAAGAGGAAAACGAAGCGAAATGCTAAGAGAGAACACTGTATTTGGCCCGATTCATAGTCGTAGGTTAGGCTCCTCCCTTGGAATCAACCTGCTGCCGGAGCATGGAAAGATTTGCTCCTTTGACTGTATATACTGTGAGTGCGGATGGAATAAGGATGGACGTGATGATACGCGTATCCCGTCTGCTGTGGAAGTGAGAAATGCTCTTGAATCCAAGCTTTTATGTCTCAAGAAGGAGGGTACGCACATTGATTCTATCACGTTCTCCGGGGATGGTGAATCCACACTTCATCCGGAGTTTTCCCGCATCGTGAATGATACTATTGAACTTAGGGATGCTTATTACCCTGAAGCCAAGGTATCAGTGTTGTCGAATGCTACAAGAGTGCATGTCCCATCGGTTTTCGAAGCACTGTGTAAGGTGGATTCTCCGATTATGAAGATAGATGCCCCTACGGACGAGCTTGTTGCGCGCATTGACCGCCCGGCTCCTGGGTACAGTCTTCGTAGGACTGTCGAGGCTCTGAAGAAATTTGAAGGGAATTTCATACTTCAGACTATGTTTCTCAAGAGCCATGATTTTGACAGCTCGAGTCCTGAGGTCCTTGATGGATGGAAAGATATAGTCAGAGAGTTGCGGCCGAGAGAAATAATGGTCTATACGATAGATCGTCCGACACCTATGGAAGGTCTTGAGAAATTCTCCCCGGAAAGGATGCGTGAACTTGTCTCTGACTTAATTGAAGAGGGTTTCAATATTGATATCAAAGGATAGCGTTGGGCACTCCCTCGTTCATCAGCGAATCTTATTTTTTACATCAGCCATCATATAGCATACAAAAGGGGATGACCTACAAGTCTGTATTGACTGTCTGGTCATCCCCTCTATTGGAATTTTCTTTCTGATTTATTAGAAATACCTATCTGATTACAATCTCACTTCTGTCAGGTCCTACTGAAATGATTCTTACAGGGCATCCTGTTTCGGCTTCTATGAATGAGATATAATCCTTAAGCTCGGCAGGGAAGTCCTCGTACTTGCGTACAGAACAGATGTCGGTATTCCAGCCTTTGAATTCCTTGTATACAGGCGTGATGTTATCGTTGCATTCAAATGGGAAGTAATCCACTACCTCATCGCCTACTTTGTATGCGGTGGCAACTTTAATGGTCTCAAATGTGTTGAGTACATCTGATTTCATCATGATGAGTTCGGTTACCCCATTCATCATTACGGCATACTTGAGAGCTACAAGATCGAGCCATCCGCAGCGGCGAGGGCGACCTGTAGTGGCGCCGAACTCGTTGCCTATACGCCTGAGTTCTTCTCCAGTCTCATCAAGGAGTTCGGTAGGGAAAGGTCCGCTTCCGACCCTGGTACAATAGGCCTTGAATATGCCTATCACCTTACCTACATGACATGGGGCTACTCCCAAGCCTGTACATACACCTGCTGTCATGGTGTTGGATGAGGTTACGAACGGATAAGTACCGAAATCAATGTCAAGCATTGAACCCTGTGCGCCTTCTGCAAGTACAGGAACGTCGTTCTTGAGATATTCATTGACCTTGAGCTCGCTCTCGATAAACTCAAACCTCTTGAGTTGCTCCACGGACTCAAACCACTTCTTCTCGTATTCGGTGACATCATATGAATAGTCATACTCGGCAAGAGTCTCGGCGTGCTTGTTCTTCAAGGTTTCGTACCTTTTCCTGAATTCAGCAGAGAGGATGTCTCCGACTCTCAGGCCGTTGCGTCCGGTCTTGTCCATATATGTAGGTCCTATGCCTTTGAGAGTGGACCCGATCTTGGACTTGCCTTTCGCAGCTTCGCTTGCCGCATCGAGAATCCTGTGGGTAGGGAGGATAAGATGTGCCCTTTTGGAGATGAGGAGCTTTCCCGTAATGTCTCCGCCCTTGGCTTCGATGTCGTTGATTTCTTCCATCAGGATGACAGGGTCAATCACGACTCCATTGCCTATCACGTTTACGGTGTCTGGTCTGAAGATACCGGAAGGAACTGTATGGAGGACGAATGACTCTCCGTCGAATTTGAGTGAATGTCCAGCGTTCGGCCCGCCCTGGAATCTCGCAATAACTTTGTAGTCCGGGGTCAGCACATCGACCACCTTGCCTTTTCCCTCGTCTCCCCACTGGAGCCCGAGTACAACGTCAATTTTTTTCATTATTATATAGTTGTGTCAATAATCCACACAAGGGAAGTAATCCTCTTCCCAAACCTCACAAAGGTAGTAAAATATATTGACAATTCAAGTTCTGTTGCGCTTAAACTTGAACTTGTACTTGGTGTTGAAAAGTTGTTGATAACTTGGTCTTGGATTATTGGTCAATACGAGTCATAATTTCTAAATTTGTGGAAATAGCGACAAGTAGTTTAGAATAATTTTAAATCAATAATATAATGGATGTACGTAAAACCAATGGCTCTATTGAGGAGTTCGATAAGGCTAAATTGGCGCGAGGAATACATGAGGCATACAAGTCTGCGAAAGAGTATTGCGATGACTCTATAGTCGTGTCGATTATCAATAACCTATACATATACGAAGGTATTACAAGTGCGGAGATTCGTCGTCAGGTGGAGGAGTCTCTGATGTCTATCAATAAGCGTGTCGCTCATGCCTATATTGATAAGTTTGATGCTGACATAGACTTGCGCAAGAAGCGTGACTTTATTAAGGACTATATCGCGGCGTCTAATGCGGCTACTGGTTCCAAGTTCGATTCAAACGCCAACGTCACTCGTAAAAATATCGTTACTCTTGGCAACGAACTTTATAAAGAGAACAATATCAAGCAGAACAGGTACATTATGTGCGACAAGATTAAGACCCTCTATGGAAGGGCACTTGCCGACCAGTACCTAAAAGACCTGAATTCGCATGTCCTTTATAAGCACGATGAGAGTGGTACTCCTGGCTTCCCTTACTGTGTTGCCATTACTATGTATCCGTTCCTGGTGAGCGGCCTTAAGGAGTTAGGTGGCGTATCCATAGCACCTACTGATCTCAAGTCATTCTGCGGGGAGTTCATTAATCTCGTTTATTCTATCTCCTCCCAGTTTATGGGTGCGGTAGCTACACCGGAGTTTCTTATGTATCTTGACTATTTCATCCGAAAGGATTATGGTGACGACTACCTTAACCGTCTTGATGAGGTGGTGGAGCTGAATGTCAAGAAGCGTACTCTGGTGAAGGTCATTGACAATTACTTCCAGCAGGTGGTGCACTCTATGAATATGCCAGCTGGCAATAGGGGTTATCAGACAGTGTTCTGGAATATAAGTTATTTCGATAAGAACTATTTTCAGGGTGTATTCGGGGACTTCCGTTTTCCTGATGGTTCTGCTCCAAGGTGGGAGACTCTTGACTGGCTTCAGAGACATTTCATGAACTGGTTCAATGAGGAACGCCGCAACTATCTCCTTACATTCCCAGTGGAGACCATGGCGCTTCTTACTGACGGAGGCGACGGCTATTCGGATGAAGCTTATGCCGACTTTACGGCTGAGATGTGGTCCAAGGGACATAGTTTCTTCTGCTATATTTCTAATAGTCCAGATTCTCTCTCAAGCTGCTGTCGACTGCGCAATAGTTTGAAAGACCTTGAGGATAAGGAAGATTCTTCCCATAACCACACCACTCACCAGTATTCCATGGGTACGGCTTCTGTCGCCACTGGCTCCAAGTCTGTGATGACTATCAATCTCAATAGGCTCATTCAGGATGCTGTGCGTAGGTATTTTCGTGAGAGGAGGGGAGTCTCACTTCCTGAGGGAAAGGCTCTTGATCCTTCTTCCAACTTCTATGACAAGGAAGACCTCTACAATAATTACATAGCTAAGGCTCTCACCGAGATGACTGAGCGTGTGCACAAGTATCAAATTGCCTTCAACGAGATTATCAAGGACTTCTACAAGGCTGATATGCTTGACGTGTACAATGCTGGGTTCATAGATATGAAGAAACAGTATCTTACTGTCGGTGTGAATGGCCTTACTGAGGCTGCAGAATTCCTTGGTTTGGAAATTTCTCCTAACCCGACATACGGGGAGTTTGTGAACAAGGTGCTTGAGACCATCAATATCTCCAACCGCAAGGACCGTACGTCGGAGGCTATGTTCAATACTGAATTCGTTCCTGCGGAGAATCTTGCGGCGAAGAACTATAAGTGGGATAGCAAGGACGGTTATTTCGTTTCTTCTAAGCACAACCTCTATAGCTCGTATTTCTATAATCCGGAGGATGATATGGTGTCCATTATTGACAAGTTCAAGTTGCATGGGGAGGACTATGTCAAGTACCTTGACGGAGGCTCTGCCCTTCACATGAACCTTCAGGAGCACCTGAGCAAGGAGCAGTATCGCCAGCTTCTCAAGGTTGCGGCACACTATGGGACCAATTACTTTACATTCAACGTTCGCAATACTATCTGTAATGACTGTGGCTATATCAGCAAAGATACTCTCACCAAGTGTCCTAAATGCGGAAGTGAGAATGTGGACTACCTGACAAGAGTCATAGGGTATCTCAAGAGAGTATCATCATTTGCGGAGCCTCGTCAGGTGGAAGCCAAGCACAGGTTCTATGCTCCGGATAAGATGTAATGATAAAGTATATACCCACACTTACTGATATAGTGCTGGAAGAGATTCCAGACAGAGTTACCCTGGCAGTGGAGATTTCCAACTGTCAGGGTAATTGTTGTGGCTGTCATTCTCCGTTCCTAAGAAAGGATATAGGAGAGGAACTTGACAGGACGGCGGTGGACAGGATTGTCTCGCAGAATTTTGGGGCCAATTGTTTTCTGTTTCTTGGTGAAGGTAATGACAGGGCTGCGCTTATGGACATCGCTGACTATGTGCGAAGCAGCTATCCTGGTATGGAACTCGCCTTGTATTCTGGGAGGACGGAGGTGGAGCCGGAGTTGGCCTCACACTTCGATTTTGTCAAGGTGGGACCATTCGTTCCAGAGTACGGCCCTCTCAATGAGCCCACGACTAATCAGCGCCTTTACTATAAGGGAGAGGATATTACATCCCGGTTTTGGAGGAAGAAAGATAAAAATATATAATTATGGCTAAAGTACAAAAAGACCAGACAATTTACGATGCCCGGACCCTTGGGGCGGGCAAGATGATGATTCTCGGACTTCAGCATCTCTTTGCTATGTTCGGAGCAACTATCCTTGTACCGGTAATTACCGGACTCTCTGTATCCGCAACACTCCTTTTTGCAGGTATCGGTACGCTTCTGTTCCATCTATGCACGAAGATGAAAGTTCCGGCATTCCTTGGATCGTCATTTGCGTTCCTTGGTGGTTATGCTGCTGTTACTCAGATGGGAATGGCTAAAGGAATGACTCTTGCGCAGTCTCTTCCGTACGCATGTATAGGCGTGTTCTGTGCCGGGCTGCTTTATTTTGTCCTTGCAGGACTTTTTGCCGCTTTCGGAGCTAAGAAGGTCATGCGCTTCTTCCCTCCTGTGGTGACTGGACCGATCATCATTGCCATCGGGCTTACTCTTTCTGGCTCTGCTATACAGAACTGCAGCCAGAATTGGTGGATTGCTATTCTTGCAGTGGCTATCATCGTAGTTTGCAACATCTGGGGCCGCGGTATGATTAAAATCGTGCCGATTCTTCTTGGTGTGCTCGGCTCATATATTGTCGCGGCATGCTTTGGCCAGGTGGATTTCACATCGGTTAAGGAAGCTGCCTGGGTAGGGCTTCCGTTTGCATGGGAGAATACGACATTCGCTGTGTTCCATAATCCTGATTGGGGGCTTGTAGTGGCTGCCATTATTGCCATTCTGCCTATTTCTCTTGCAACTATGGTGGAGCATATCGGGGATATGTGTGCTATTTCCTCTACGACAGGGGTCAACTATCTCGAGGATCCGGGGCTGCATCGCACCCTTATGGGTGATGGCCTGGCCACATCCATTGCATCCCTTTTCGGTGCACCTGCCAACACTACATACGGTGAGAATACAGGAGTGCTTAATATCACCAAGGTGTTTGATCCGCGAGTAATACGTATTGCCGCAGTGTTTGCCATCATCCTTTCATTCTGCCCTAAGTTCGCCGCTCTCGTCGGGGTGATGCCTACTGCTACCATAGGCGGCGTCTCTCTTGTGCTTTATGGTATGATATCGGCAGTTGGTGTCCGCAATATCGTAGAGAATCGTGTGGATTTTACCGTGTCAAGAAATCTTCTTATCGCAGCCATTATCTTGGTACTCGCAATAGGCATTAAGTATGGCGCCAATGATGCTATCAGTATAGGGTTTACTACTCTCAGCGGACTTGCCACCGCTGCTCTTGTCGGTATTGTTCTCAATGCCATCCTTCCTGGCAATGACTATGAGTTCGGCAAAAGCAGTGTCGGTGACCGTTCCGCAGATTTCGGTAGTGCCTCTATCCCTGATGACAAGGACTGAAGGGCTACTTCAGTACTATAACGAGGCCGTCGTTGGCTAGAATCTTTATAGGTTTCTTGTAATTGCCGATACTTGAAAGCCCATCTTTGGCGGTGCCAAGAACTGAGGCTTTGCCTCCGAATTGAGCCTCAAGAGCCTTGATATCAACAAGGAATGGCTCTTCTGAAGCATTCACCGCACCGATATACCATGTGTCGCCGTGCCTTCTGGCAATGGCGACATTTTTTCCTGGTTCGCCTGCGATATAGCGAGTGTCATCCCATGTGGTAGGTACCTCGCGTAGGAAATCAAGCGCCGCAGCCGGCGCGTCTTGTAGATTATTAGGTGCAATCGCGAAGTTCTGGATAGGGTTCTGGAAGAGCACTGCCGTTGCTAGTTCGAAAGCATCAGTAGTGCGTCTGATAGTACCTCTTGCGTGTCCGTTGGCATCTGGCTTGCCGTTGTTACGTTCTAGCCTTTTGTTGAGGAAAGTGCCTCCAAATTCCATACAGCCAATGGTGTTGCGGATGTATGGGTAGAGACTTGCATGTATGGACTCCTGGTCGCATTCATATTGGCCGAAAATCAGGTTTTCTGATGCTCTTACGGCTTCGCTTCCTACGTAGTTAGGGTACATTCTCTCCCAGCCCCTCGGGATGGTGCATCCATGGAAGATTACCATCAGTTCATGGTCATCCGCATCGCTGAGGATGCTTTCGTATAGTGCCATGGTCTCTTGCTTGTCGCCTCCGAAGAAATCGACTTTGATACCTTTGACGCCTATGCTTTGGAGCCAGTCCATCTCTTTCTTTCGTGCGATATGATCACACATGATGTTGGTCGGCCCTTGGGTGATGTCGTTCCACCAGCCGCTTGACGAGTACCATAGGAACAGGTCTACTCCCTTATTGCGCGCGTATCTGGCGAGTTCTGACATTCTCTCTCGTCCGATGTTCGTGTCCCAAAAGTTGTCTATAAGGCAGTATTGGAAGTTCATGGCGGAGGCCAAATCTATGTACTTTACCTGATCGTCATAGTTGATACTCTCGTCCTGCCACAAGATCCAACTCCATGTTCCCTTACCGAAGATATATTTGTGACTGCTTTCATATTTTGGTTCAACAACGTCGAAAGTAATGGTAGTCTCCACTATCGGGGCAATGTCGGAACCTACTGTGATAGTTCTCCATGCTGTGCTGCCCGGGAGAGAGAAGGCGGGCTCTGAGGTGCCGTTACCGTTGTTCTCTTCAGGCATCGGGAATTCTATACGGTATCCTTCGCCTTTGCGGTATTCGCCGAGTCTTGAACCGCAGTATCTGCTATCTACTCCAGTCTCGCTGACGAGAACCCAACCATCACCGGCCACCTTAAAGAGGCATGGAAACGTATATCCGTGTCCGAACTCGGAAGGTGTATCCATGAGGGCTCCCGGCTTGTAGTATTCTTCGTAACTAGGCTTCGTCCGTTTCCAGCCTACCATAGCATCACTCTGCGGGCATAGATAGGTGGTGGTGCCATTTGGAAAATTGAAACTGGTACACTCTCTCATTACTCGGATGCTTCCAGTCTCAGAATCTTTAGGAACAAGATATCTGAAGGCTATATCATTGTTGCTGATGTGCCATTCGATATCCAGCGGATGACCGTCCGGAGTAGTGCAGTGAACTATGGTCCGGCGTGCTTCCTTGGAAATATGGCTCTTTTTGATACGATCCAGGCTATAGTCAACCTTTATGTCTTCCGTATCCTGGCCTGTGAATTTCAGAAAACTATAGTCTCTGAAGTTCCCTTTGAGTCCGAGTGCTGAGAAATCCATCATCTGATGTCCGCAATATTCCACGGAGTACCGAAGTTCGGACTCTTGCGACTGCGCCAATTTGACTGTCAACTTCCCATCTGGACTGCTTAGGATGGTAGATAAACTAAAAAGTAGAGTAAATAAGAGGTTCATATTTGGTTTTTTAATAATAGTGTGTGCAAACATAGGAAAAAAAATCTAATTTTGCGATTGGGCAGTTTGTATGGGCTGCTATATTTGGACAATTTTTAAAAAGAACTTTACGTATGAAAATATCAGATAGGGCAGACAGTATGCCTTTCTCTCCGATTCGCAAGCTTGCACCGTATGCCGATGCCGCTAAAAGAAATGGGGTTAAAGTTTATCATCTCAATATTGGGCAGCCAGATATCAAAACCCCACAGTGTGCGCTTGATGCGCTGAAGAGTATTGACAGGACTATCCTTGAATATAGCCCGTCTGATGGGTACCTCTCGCTCCGAACAGAAATGGTGAAGTATTACGCTGAGTTCGGAATATATCTTTCTCCAGATGAAATTATTATCACTGCGGGTGGGTCGGAAGCAGTGTTGTTCGCGTTTCTTGCATGTCTTGATCCGGGGGATGAAATTATCGTCACTGATCCATTCTATGCCAACTATATGGCTTTCGCTATATCAGTGGGAGCCGTTATCAAAAGTGTCAAGACTCATATTGAGAACGGATTCAGACTTCCATCCATTGAGGATTTTGAAGCTAAAATTACCGACCGCACCAAGGCTATCCTGATATGTAACCCCAATAATCCTACTGGTTACCTATATACCCGTAAGGAGATGCAGCAGCTTAGGGATATTGTAAAGAAACACAATCTTTTCCTTTTTAGTGATGAGGTGTATAGGGAGTTTATCTATACTGGAATGCCATATATTTCAGCCTTTCACCTTGAGGGGATAGAGGAGAATGTTGTGCTGTTTGATTCCGTTTCTAAACGGTATTCTGAGTGTGGAACGAGAATCGGATGTCTATGTACCAAGAACAAGGCTGTGCATGAAGCGGTGATGAAATTCTGCCAGGCAAGACTTTCACCTCCTCTGCTTGGACAGATAGTGGCTCAGGCCTCTATTAGTGTCCCGAAAGATTATCTCTCAGGAGTATATGAGGAGTATCTTGATAGAAGAAATTTTCTTATTGATGGACTCAATAAGATACCAGGCGTCTATTCTCCTATTCCTATGGGGGCATTTTATACAATGGCAAAACTTCCCGTCGATGACGCGGAGAAATTCTGCATTTGGTGTCTCAACGAGTTCCGCTATGAGGGGGAGACCGTAATGTTGGCACCCGCTTATGGCTTCTATACTGAAGAAGGGGAGGGACGCCAGGAGGTTCGAATAGCTTATGTGTTGTGTAAAGAAGACTTGGCTAGGGCACTTCTGGTACTCAGAAAAGCACTAGAAAAATACCCAGGGCGGCAGGATTAGACTGTCTGCCTGAAAAATGTCAAGGTGACTGTGTCAGGCGTATCATGATCAATGTGACAGGATAGTTTGAGCTCTGCTGCTTTTAGCACCATAATCATAACTTTCTGCCCGAGTATGAAAGTGTCACTGCATTGTGCTCTTATGCTCGCTGATGCTTCCTCAGGCGATAGTGTGCACTCTCCTGCAAGGATCCTTGCGCTTCTTGCTATCGCATCTAGTTGTGCCTGCTTTACCGTGTAAGCTTCGTCGGCTCGTCCGGTACATGAGGCTATGCGTTTGATAAGCGTATCCAGAGACGGATTGACTTTGATGACTGAGGACTTTCCTGAGTGCAGTTCGGCTTCTCTTCTTTCTAAGTAATTATCTGCCATTATACTATTTGCGAAATTAGATTATAAAGATAATGAAAAAAGTCGTATCTTCGCAAACTAATCAAGTATGAGAAGATTACTCTTATCCGTTATTGTCCTTATTCTGTCTGGCTCTTTGGCAAGGGCTCAATTTACAGATTGTTCAAGTGGCCTGCTTCAGATGCCGTCAGCTCTGATGCAGGAGGATGGCACGTTCATGATTACGAATAATTTTCTCAACAGGCATTCTCTTCCTGCTTCTGGGTGGTCGTACAATACTTTTTCGTATGGCTTCAACGTTACTTTCTGGGATAGGCTTGAGGTTGGGTACGTGTGTACGGTTTTCGATGGAAAGAAAGTTGGCACAGGGTCGGATCGCACTATGATAATGTTCAATCAGGATAGGCATTTCCTCGGAAAGTTCCAGTTCCTAAAGGAAGGCGAGTTTGGACTTGACTGGATACCTGCCTTCGCTGTGGGTGTGAGTGACCCGACGACTGGGTCATCTGAGAATGGATATGTGGATGGAAATGTGGAAGGAACTGGAAATGGATACTTTAACCGTATGTATGCCGCCCTTTCAAAGACTTTCAATACTTCCTGGGGACGTATAGGCGCGCATTTGGCATATCAGTATAATAGGAGACGTGATTATCCGCTCAACGGTCCGTGCGCTGCCGTAACTTGGGAGCCTGTATGGCTTGAAAACTGCTTTGTCTTGGACGGTATGCGGCTTATTGCCGAGTATGATTCAAGAACTGTTAATCTAGGCATGATTGCTTCAATATGGAACGGTCGTTTTGAAGCAATGTTTGAACTTCAGAACTTCAGGTGGATTAACTTCGGGGCAAGATTTAAAGTGAGACTAAACAAAAACAATAAAGAACAATGATGAAAATGAAAAAACTTATTGCTATTGTTGTTGCATCTGTCAGCAGCATTTCTGTCGTGAGCGCTCAGCAAGCGTTCAAAAGTCTTGCCATTGGGTTTGAAGCTGGAACCACTGGACTTGGAGTTGAAATTGCTATTCCTGTCGTGACCGACAGAATCGTTCTCAAAGGTGGACTGACGGCCCCATCATTGACTTATCCTTTCTCATTCAACGCAGATATGCAGATTGTTAATGATGAGATTGCCAGTGCCAATAACTATCTTTCACAAGTTGGAGCTGAGGATCGGATTAATACTCGTTTCTCTGATCTGTCGCTTACGGCGACGCCTACGTTGAATCTCAGCACTGCACGTCTGCTCGTGGAGCTTTATCCATTCAAGCGGAGTTCTTTCCATATCACCGCTGGTGCTTATCTGGGAATGGGGGATAAGTTCCTTTCTGCTTCATTGCAGTCGGATGAAGTATTTGTTTCGGAACTTAATAGTCTCAGAGCGGAAGTTGAATCTATAAACGAGAAATACTCATCTCTGCCTGGTTACTCTCCGGTGGATGTTACTGCCAGCTCATTCAATTTTAACGGTACCACATATATGGTCCGCGAAGCGGGTGGGAAAGCGACCATTGATGCGGAGTTGGAGGTGGCAAAGTTCAGACCATATCTTGGCATCGGTTTCGGACGGAGTATGCCTAAAGGTCACCTGGGCTTTCAATTTGATATGGGACTATGGTATCATGGAAGTATGTCGCTCGTGTCTGACAATGAAGTGACTTTCGACCCGGCTGCTCCTGATGTGACCCCGGACATCACAGGCCTCGAAAATATTGACTTCCAGAAAGTGCTTATGTTTTATCCTCATGTTGCACTTCGTCTTATTTATAAGATATTTTGATGTGCGGATAGTGGGGATTGAGTAGAAGATAGGGATGAAAAGAATATTGGCGTCAGTACTGGTATTTATCTGGTCGGTCGCTCTCCTGGCGGCTGATATCGATGGTATTGTGCATAGGCTTGAGGGTGCCGGATTTGCAGACATACGTGCTGCTCAGACAGACGAATATGTGGTGGTGGCGCTGTCCTGCGATTCATATAGGCTTCCTGTCGAAGGTCTTGCCCGCGCCAGACAGATTCTGGAGGGGGCGCTTGCGGACGAGGATATAATGATTAAGGTCATCTGTACGGACAGGAATGTTCCACAGGTCACCATGACATATAACCCTTCATCCGGCAGGTGGCACACTACACGAAACCTTGATGAGAGTTGGGATGTGGTCAAGGTAGAGCCAAGGACGGCGAGCTCAATAGGACGCTCGGAGCTGCTTTTCTATCCTCAGATTACCATTAAGAATCTTATTATCAATCAGGTATACCAATCTCTTTTTCAGATTTCTCCAGCATTTGAGGTGTCGCTTTGGCCGGGGATGAAGTTCTCATACCAGCTCAAGTATCCGATTTTTAATGATGGTTTTGATGTCTCTGAAAGTAGGGTGCACCCTGGCATGATCACATTGTCTCAGTCGTTTAGGGATCCATGGCACCTAAATGTCTTCGGGAAGGTTACGGCAGGAGTGTTCTCGTCGAACCGTTATGGACTTGCTTTGGAAGCGTGGTACTATTTCCCTGGTGAGAGGTTCTCGGTGGATGCTCAGGTTGCCATGATGGCAAATTGCCTTTTCGATGGATTCGTGTTCAAGTATGACAAGCATCCGTATCTCAGGTGGAATGTGGCGCTCAATTATTACTATCCTCCATTGGATACGCAGTTCACGCTTCGTATGCAGAAGTTCCTGCTTGGAGATGTGGGCTTGAAGTATGAGATGATAAGACATTTCGACAGGTGCTCTATTGGCCTGTATGCAGAGAAATCCAAAATCGCACAGCTCAATGTGGGATTCCGTTTTCAGGTCTCCATACCGCCATATAGGATGAAAAGGCGCGGATATGCTCCAAGGGTGAGCACGTCCACCGCTATGGGTATGTCTTACAATTCCAACAACGAGCAGTTCTACTATAAGGAATTCCGTACGGAAGCTTCGGACAATATATTATGGAAAAACGCTTTTAACCCATTCTTTATTGACTCTCATGCACGGTAGTTGCCGTGTTTCAAATGTCTGATAATATGAGAGATGAATAATAATATTTGTTTTTCTGAATTAATCGTTATACCTTTGTTGGTTGTATAGTGTGGCCTTTAGTGGCTGCGCTTTTGAGAAGTAATTTGTTTAATGATTTAATACTCACTTTAATGATGAAAAAACTTTTATCATTTGTTGCAATGGCAGGTCTTTTGGTGGCTTGCCAGCCGGAGAGCCTTGAGACTGCCTTTGAGGTAGGCGCTCCAGAGCTTAAAGTTACAGTTCACGTTCATGACGTGAATAGTCCTGCTCAAGATATTGCTTCTACTCTTTATGCGGGAGAGGATGGCAATAGCCTTACGTACGTTCTTCCTGAAACTCTTAAACTAAAAGAAAAAGACGGCGTAGTTGTTAATGGTAATGCTGTCGTATTCTCTTTTGTTGGTCAGAATGGAAAAGCACTCTCAAATGGTTCTATCACTTTTACTGCGAAGTATAAAGATGCTGATCCTAAATCTGAGGCTTTGAATTTCGATAAACTCCTTGCTGGTGGTGTGGCAAACTATGAGGTTAGTATCGTAGTAGGTAAGCCTGTTTCTGAGGTGACATTCGATGTTAAAGACGTTGTCGGGACTCCTACCACTAGTGTTTCTTACTTCAATCCTACTGATGGTCATGCTCTTACTGATCATAACGGCAAGAGTTGGGCCAAGAACCTTACTGAGTATCTCCTTAGCGGTACGGTAGTCTACACTTCAAAGGTGGGTAAGTTCGTTGATGAAAGTTCTATCAATAATGATTCACCTGTTTCAGCATACAGGACCGCTGTTGAAGGTTATGTTAAGGCTTACAAGGCTAGTCAGGGTAGTGTTACTAATGATTTGAAGTTCGAGTTTACAGTTTCTGCTTGGTCATATTACACTGTATATCAGACTGCAACCAAGGCTGAGCATACTGTGACTGTCCTTGCTGACGAGAAGGAGATTGGTAGCTTTAAGTATACTGATTACGCAAATCAGGTAGAATATGCTGAAATCGCTAACCCTGAGGGACACGGACACTATGTACATGGTCATGGTCATAGTCATGGCGGACATGACAATGCCGGTGGTGGACTCGTTTTCCCAGAGTAATGTCCCATTAGTAGTGTTTAACAGAATAAAATTGAAATAGATATGAAACTTAAATTTTTGGCTCTGTCACTTGCTTTGGCTGGGGTATCAGTTTCAGCCGTTGCCAAGGATGACGAAAAGTGCAAGGATTTCTTTGTAGGTGGAGGCGTAGGCGTTATCTCTACTATGACTCCAGGATTTAATACTCCATCTTTCTATGCCAACCTTCAGTTCGGCAAGTATATTACTCCAGTTTGGGGTGTGCGTGGAGTACTTGGCGGTCCTTTCCAGACTCTTGATGCTAACGAGGGTAATGCTACTGAAATTGATGGCGCTGTACGTGCCTATAAGAATAAGAAGTTCGGCGAGTTCAATGCTGATGCTATGTTCAATATCAGCAATCTTTTTGCTGATGACCTTGCTAAGTTCGACTTCTACCTCTTTGCTGGTCCTACAGTCAACTTCTCAAGAACTGGAACTAAGTTCTCTGATGTTCAGGATGCAAGCAAGATAATCGTTGAACCTTGCGATGATTTCAAGTTCCGTCTTGGTGCTACCGCTGGTCTTGGTGTTGCTTACAACTTTACTAAGTGCTTCGCTCTTGGTGCTGAGGCTCGTTTCGGACTCACCCCTTCAGTGTTCGGTGATGCTGATGCTTATCGCAAGAATTCTGGTACCGCACGTTTCACATTGAACGGTGTTTGGAATATCGGCGGAAAGAGAGGCAAGATTGCCCGTGCTGCTGCAGCTGCTGCGGCTGCTGGATATCTCTCACAGGAGGCTGTTGATGCTATCGTTGATGAGGCCCTCGAGAAGAATCCTAAGATTGTTGAGAAGGTCGTAGAGAAAGAAGTTGTAAAGCAGGTTGAGAAACTTGTCAACAATGAGGTTCCTTCTTCTACCGCTATTTTCTTCGAGATTGGCAAGGCTAACCTTACAAGCAAGGACAAAGCTCGTATCAAACTCTATGCAGAGTCTATCAAGAACTGCAAGGACGACAGTGTATTCGAGGTTGCTGGTTATGCTGACAAGAAGACTGGAAGCGCCAAGACCAACCAAAGAGTTTCTGAGAAGCGTGCTCAGGCTGTTTACGATGCACTCGTTGCAGAGGGCGTTCCTGCCGAGAAACTCGAGAAGAAGGCTTACGGTGGAGTTGATGCCATCTTCTTCAACAACGATGTTCTTTCAAGAACTGTTATCATCAGAAAGAAATAATTTGATGAAATATATTTTAGGAGGTCGGCTGAAAGGTCGGCCTCTTTTTGTTTTTAAATATGAAATTCATAGTGTATTGATTGTTATGTCTGATTTTTTGATTAAATTTGTCGATATGTAACCGGGCGTGTTGTTATGCTGGATGATTTGAGAAAAGATATAGCAGGGCTAATCTCGCTGTATGAGGAGCAGAAGCATAGGGCTGATGTTCTTTCACTCAAACTTTCAAAGGCTGAACAGGATGTCCGGAAGTACAAAGAACAGATTACTGATTTGAATTTACAGATAGACAATCTTCATCTTATGAATGCGTTTATGGCTGATACCGATAGGCAGGGTGCCAGGCAGCGGATAGACAAGTTGATGAAGGAGATTGACAGATGTATTGAACTGCTGGAGAAGTAATATGGGACAGCGTATCAGACTTAAGATTTGTGGCAAGGGATACGAACTTGTGGCAGATACTCCTGAGATGGAAAGGGTGATGCGTTTGGCGGCGGAAGAAGTGGAGTCCATGCTGGTAGACTATAATGCCAGATTTCCGGAGACGGGCATGGAAGACAAGATAATGATGATAGCTGTCCGTGAGTGTGCCGGAAAGTTCTATGTTAAGCAGCAGCTTGGTTCCCTGCAGGGAGATGTTGATTCCCTTGATGGACAGCTGAAGACCTATCTGAAAGGAACTAAGGAAAAGTAGCCGTCAGGCCCATCTTCTGAAAACAACAAGTTCTTCGGAACCGGGTTTTCTCGATGCGAGGATGGCATGCCCGCGAGACGGGAAGCTTGAGACGTTGCGGAGCCCAAATCTTATTCAGAGGCTTTTTCTGAAAGTTCGGCTGACGGCTTTTATTTACAGTATCTGTGCTATTGTGCAGGTACTGTTTTTTTTGTTGGACACATAATTTATTTATTATATGGTTTTATACATAATACTTGCAGCTGTCGGGGGTGCTATAGGAGCCCTTGCAGTTTATATACTAGTTACCCGTTTTATTCTCAAAGGACGCGCTGATGCTATAATTGAGAAGGCCAATGTGGAAGCTGAAAATATCAAGCAGCAGAAGATTCTTCAGGCCAAAGAGAAGTTCCTTCAGATGAAGAGTGAGCATGAGAGTTTTGTAAACGGAAAGAATAGCGAACTTCGGGATAGGGAGAACAATATTAAGTCTCGCGAGGGTCAGTTGAACCAGCAGGCTACTGAACTGAACAAGAAGTTCAAGGATCTTGAGTCTCAGAAAGGTCAGGTAAACGCGCAGAAGGCTAAACTTGAGGCCAAGATGCAGGAGTATGACAAACTTACCGCGCAGGTCAATAGTGAACTTGAGAATGTAGCAGGTATGACTGCCGAAGAGGCGAAGAAGACTCTTGTGGAGAACATGAAGGCTGAAGCTCGTACGGAAGCACAGGCTTATATAAACGACACTATGGATGAAGCCCGTCTTAATGCCGCCAAGGAGGCCAAGAGGATAGTTATCAATACTATTCAGCGTACTGCGACAGAGACAGCCATCGAAAATGCTGTCACTACTTTCCCTATTGAGAATGATGAGGTGAAAGGACGTATTATCGGGCGTGAAGGAAGGAATATTCGCACGCTCGAGGCTGCTACAGGTGTAGAGATTGTAGTGGACGATACTCCAGATGCTATTCTACTATCAGCATTTGACCCAGTTCGTAGGGAAGTGGCCAGACTTGCACTACATCAGCTTGTAATAGATGGACGTATACATCCGGCACGTATTGAGGAAGTGGTTAATAAGGTTAGTAAACAGCTTGAAGACGAGATTCTGGAGACAGGAAAGCGCACTTGCATCGACCTTGGCATACACGGCCTCAATATTGAACTTGTCAAACTCATCGGAAGGATGAAGTATCGTTCTTCTTATGGACAGAACCTTCTCCAGCATTCAAGGGAGGTGGCTAATATTTGTGCTACCATGGCATCCGAGCTCGGTCTTAATCCTAAAATTGCACGTAGGGCAGGTCTGCTTCATGATATCGGTAAGGTTAGTGAGAATGAACCTGAATATCCTCATGCTATCCTTGGTGCCAAACTTGCTGAGCAGTACAAGGAACGCCCTGAGATCTGCAATGCTATCGGTGCCCACCATGAGGAAATGGAGATGACGTCCATTTATGCCCCTCTTGTGCTTGTTGCTGATGCTATTTCCGGTGCTCGTCCTGGTGCAAGAAGGGAGGTTATAGAGTCTTATATCAAGCGTCTCAAGGGAATGGAGGATCTTGCTGCGTCATATCCTGGAGTTACCAAGTCCTATGCCATTCAGGCAGGAAGGGAACTCCGTGTAATCGTTGGTGCTGAGGAAGTTTCCGATGCCCAGGCTGCCGTGCTTTCTACGGAGATTGCTCAGCGTATTCAGGACGAGATGACTTATCCTGGTCAGGTTAAGATTACCGTTATACGTGAGACAAGATCTGTGGCTATTGCAAAATAGTTAGGAGCCTGTGTTATATGACAAGGAGGTGACTGAAAGTCGAAGGACTGATAGTCACCTCCTTTTTTATTCTTTCCGCATTGTGCCGGGCGGGCTGGCAGTACGAAAAATATGTCGAAAAGCACACAAACGATTCCATAGAAAAGGAAACGTCAACAATGTAATTTGCATATTCTAAAATGATTATGTACCTTAGCGGAGTTACTAAAGATTACTTAATAATAACCTATATGAGATTTAGACAGAATCCTATTTTTGCATTGGCCGCATTCGCCGCGCTAATTCTTGCTTCTTGCGAAAAGGACATTGACGTTACCAATGAGAATTTCCCTGCGGACGGAGTCGTTAGGATTGATGCTAATGTAAGTGGCCTAATTACTAAAGCTGATTTGCCTTATAGCGGATATACTGGTAGCGATCTTGGGCTATTTATTGATTACGGTGACGGTGATTACTATAGTAAGGACAATGTGAGGTGGGTTAATAATGGCGGTACGTGGACTCCGGAGAGCCAAGTCCTTTGGAAGAATGCGAAAAGTCCGGTAAACATATTTGCCTATGCTCCGCACATTAGCGGTGCGGATGATCACACGAGTGTAGAGTTCTCAATCCCTTCGAATCAGGTGAACGGCACTTCCTCTGCTGATTTTCTTTGGAATAGCATGCCTGGTTTTGTTCCTGCCGACGGTCTAGTAAACCAGAAATTGAGCATAACTTTCAGCCACGTGCTGGTGAAATTGAAAGTCAATCTTACTTTTGGAAATGAGTTCGGTGACTCACACTCTGTCAAGGATGTGATATTGAATGGGACTTCAAGCAAGATTAAATGTGATCTTGCCAATAGGACCGTCGCTGATCTGGATCAGTCATCTTCCAATGACATATCAATGTGCAATACGGCAGACTATGTTTATGAAGCCATATTTTTCCCGGGCAAAGGTCAGAAAAGCGGAGCGCGGATGCTTACGGTCGTGATGTCCGACAATAAGGCGTACAATGTCACTCTTGATAGTAACTTGGAGCTGTGCGGTGGTTCTGCTTATACCATGAATGTCAAGGTGGGGAAGGATAAGGTACTTGCCGGAGATGTCCGTGTCGTTGAGTGGCTGCCAGAAAAAGAATTGGGCGATAAGGATAGTTATATTGATGAGTATTCTGTTTGGGACGGAAAATCCACTGAATCTATCACAAAAGGATCCGGCTCGGAGTCTGATCCGTACCTCATAGAGTCAGCCGCGCAATTGGCTGGTCTTGCATATGATATCAACAATGATAAGCTTGAAAATTATAAAGGCAAGTACTATAAATTGCTGAAAGACATAGACCTTGCAAGTAAGCCGTGGACACCTATCGGTAATTCAACTCATTTCCCTCATCTGCGTCTGGAAGGAAACGGAAAGAGCATCATCAATCTGAAGGTGGATGTGAGCGCTGGATATGCAGGTCTGTTCTATTGGCTTAGCGGTACAAGTTCCACGGAAAAATCGGTTGTGAGTAATCTTACCATAAGGAACGCTGATGTTAAAACCGGAGGCCGTGATGCCGGGGCCCTTGTCGGCTTCACTTCATTCACCGACATTATGAATTGTAGGGTTGATGGAGTAGTGGCAAGTGCATATTGTGCCGGAGGAATCGTAGGATCCGGTGATCCAAGCATAATCAACTGTCGCGCGGATGTCAATGTGACAGTCAATGCTCCTGCACCAACTTCAACCTCAAGGCCTATGTCAGTGGCAGCTGGAGGACTGATTGGGGACATCTCTTTCAACAATGAGCATGATAATACTATAACCAATTGTACCGTCAGAGGCACTGTTACAGTGAGTAATCAGGATCAGTCAGAGAGCGGGAACGATTTCCATGCCGGTGGCGTGGCTGGACTTGCGTTCGCAAATGTCATGGACTGTACGTCCTATGCCGAGATTAATTCCACGTATGAAAAAGAGGTACATATCGGTGGTCTTGTGGGCACTGTCGGAGCCGGCGGCAGGATCACGAACTGCTCCGCCTATGGCACTGTCCACGGGAAGAAAAACAATTTTGTCGGTGGCGCGTATGGCTATGCCGTAGGTAGTCACGAAAGAGTCCATTTCGGAGGCAAGATAGAAAACATCCCGGATGTCGGAACAGGGGCTGTGGGCATCTTTATCGGCCATGCCTACGGAGTCTTCCAGACAAAGAACTGTTCCTACAGTAACGTTGATGGCTGCTCTTTTCCAGTCATCGGCAAGGATGAAAGCAACGGTGCTCAGGACATCAAGATGAAATAGCAAGCCTAATGCTTGCCAGTAAGTGATGCCCTGAGCAGCCTTTTCTGTCGCGATCTTTCGTAGGGATAGTTACTCAGTATAACTATAGTGCAGCAATCATTCTTGAGAAGAGTTCTGTCATGCGTTCTGATGCTTGATCAGCTTGCTTTACGACGTCGTTGCCATCGTTAAAATTCTTCTCAACGTTAAGGATATTGGAGATGTTGGTAACAACGGATACTCCGAAAACTTTGAGTCCGCAGTGGCGAGCCACAATTACTTCCGGTACAGTTGACATACCTAGCAAGTCTGCCCCAATAGAATGGAAGAATCGTACTTCTGCCGGAGTCTCGTATGTCGGTCCAGTGCTTGCGAGGTATACGCCTTTCATCGCTGGAATTCCTATCTCGTTGCAGATGCCCTCTGCAAGTGACTGAAGTTGGAGGTCATAAGCGCAAGTCATATCCGGGAAACGCTCTCCGAATGTCTCAAGATTGGGACCGATAAGCGGATTGGGGATCATGTTGATATGGTCCCTGATGATGACCAGGTCTCCGACTTTGTAATCAGGATTGCACGCGCCTGCCGCATTGGATACAAAGATGTATTCTACTCCCAGGAGTTTCATCACTCTTACGCCTATGGTGACGTCTTCCATCGGATATCCTTCATAATAGTGGAATCTTCCTTGCATGGCAACCACTGTCTTCCCACCAAGTTTGCCGTATATGAAATTGCTTTTGTGTCCTACTGCTGTAGACACTGGGAATCCGGGGATGTCAGAGTAGGGGATTGTGATCTTGTCCTGAATCATGTCGGCAAGTTTGCCAAGTCCGCTTCCAAGTACGATGGCGGCGAGTGGCTTTTCTGTGCCGACGACACTTTGGATATAATCGGCACATTTCTGAATACGTGTTATATAACTTTTCTTATCTTCCATTGTATTTGATAGATATGGGTTGCAGATTTATATTTTGTTGAGTACTCGTCTCGCTTCCCTAAGAATTTCTTTCTCTCCTTCCACTTCACGATGCCTCATTAGGAATCGACCATTGCAGATGATGGAGTCTATGCAGTCCGAATGTGCTGAATACACGAAATTCGCCAGAAACGACCCATGAGAGAGAAAGAATGAGTTGTCTGTATCCACGATGCTTATGTCTGCGATAGCACCTTCTTCTATTCGGCCTGCATCCAGACGTAGTGCTTTAGCACCATTGATAGTTGCCATATCCATGAGTTCTGGAATAGGTAGTGCGGACGGGTCGTCCCGCCATGCCTTTTGGAACAGCGCTGAGGTCTTCATCGCTTCCTGAATGTCAAGGTTATTGGACGAGGCACATCCGTCTGTACCTATGCAGACGTTGATTCCGGCATCCCGTAACTCGTTATATGGGAAACGATAGCCGGAGGCAAGCTTGGCGTTGGAGTTGATGTTGTGTATGCAGTGAACCCCTCTTTTGGCGAGTATCTCTATGTCTTTCGGGCTGACCCATAGCGTATGAGCAGCGAGTACCCTATCGGACAATATGCCGAGACTGTCAAGATACTCTACAGGAGAAAGCCCTCCGTGCGTAGCTTTGCAGTCTTCGACCTCCTTGAGCGTCTCACTTAGATGAATATGGATATTCAGGTCGTGCTTTCGTGCGAAATCGCTGACCCAAAGCATCATCTTCTCGCTTACGGAATATACAGCATGAAATGCTATCTCGTAGATGAGGTTGGGATTTGATGCGTTCAGAAATGGCGCACTTTTCTGCTCGCACTGATCTTTCTGTCTTTCTGCCTCGCCGGGGTCCCCTTTGTCCATAACATCGTACCCAGTGGCGATTCTCATACCCATTTCAGTAGCAGCACGCACAGAGTCCTCAAAGAACCAGTACTGGTCATTGAATGTAGTGGTGCCTGTCTTTATCATTTCCAGACATGCCAGTTTGGTGGCCCAATAGACATAGTCGTGGTCAAGGTTCTCCTCGACCTCCCATATTTTTTTGAGCCAACTCTGGAATTTGATATCTTCTCCAATGCCTCTCATTAGAGACATTGGAGAGTGGGTATGCATATTGATAAACCCCGGGATGGCAACCATCCCGGAGCAGTTCATTGTCTCAATGTCTCCTGATATCTCCCACCCGACACTGTCACCGGCTTTGCCTATTTGGGAAATGCGGCCGTCCCGGATGAGTAAATCTTTAAGAGAACCGTTTATGGTGATGTCTTTGAGGAGTATGGCAGCCATTAAAGGTCTTCAAACTTGATTTCAGAATCAGTTTCTTCCCTTACTGGAATCTCGCCGCCGAAACACTGATCCTTGATGTAGGTGACGACGTCCTGTAGACCTTCCGCAAATTTCTCGAAGTCTTCCTTATAAAGGAAAATCTTGTGCTTGTCGTAAGAGAAATTGCCGTCTGCTCCGTTTCTGCGCTTGCTTTCAGTGATGGTAAGAAAGAAATCCTTGTTGTCCTTGGTGGCCTTAACATCAAAGAAGTATGTGCGTTTGCCAGCCCTGACGGGCTTGGAATAGATATCTTCTCCCTCGCGGTTGTCAAACCGCTTCTTGTCAAAATCGTCTCTGTACATAATTAAAAATTTTGGATTTCGCCTCGGCGAAAAAAATGTTATTTTGGTAGTGCAAAATTAGAATAATTTGTGGATTACTTGTTATCTTTGTGCGATAATTTTTGAATATTGGTCCAAAAAGATGCTCAATAGACGAATTCTTCGCACAAAGGCCTTCAAAACGGTCTACGGATATGCGGAAAACCCAAGTATGACCCTGAAAGAGGCTGAAGCGCTGCTGGATATGGCATGTGAATCCACGAGAGATCTTTATCTCTTCCTGCTTTCTGTGGTCGGCCCTTTAACAGCAGAGGCTTCTTCTAGAATAGAGGCTGCAAGGAATAAGTTCACTCCTACGGAAGAAGAACTTAACCCAAATATGAAGTTCGTGGATAATTCTATAGCCCGACTGCTTGACGAAGATCCTGATTTCCAGAAACTTCTTAAGAGAAAGAAACTTAGTTGGGAACAATACGATGTGTTCCTTCGTCATCTTTACGAGAGTGTTAGAGCGTCGAAATACTTTTGTAACTATCTGGACTCAGAGGTGTCCGGCCTTGAGGCTGACGCTTCTCTATGGGTGAAGATATTCGAGCATGAGTTTGAGGACAGTGCCGAATTACATGATATTCTCGAGGATATGTCCATATATTGGAACGATGATCTTGGCTATGCGTTGAGCTGGTGTGTTCGCACTGTGAAGGAACTTGGCAAAGGTAAGAGGTGGTCTCTTCCACCACTCTATGCGAGTGAACTTCCTGGCAATGAAGCCAAAAGCAGTGACAAGTCCTTCGTGTTTACTCTATTAAGGTCGGCTTATCTCAACTTTGAGGCATTTTCCGAGAGTATTGCGGCTCTTACGCCGAAATGGAATCGCGACCGCATTTGTTCTACCGACCTTGCCTTGATAGTGTGCGGTATGGCTGAGGCTAAGGCTTTTCCTCAGACTCCGGTGAGGGTAATAATAAATGAATATGTTGAAATCTCGAAGTATTATAGTACCCCTGATAGCAGTGGGTTTGTGAATGGACTTCTGGATAAGCTTATTAATAATCACAATTAAAACAAGATTAAATGTTGACTACTATTTTGCAAACTACTGCGCAACAGCAGGCAGGTAGCGGACTTTGGAGCATGGTATTGATGTTTGTGCTCATCTTTGCTGTTATGTACTTTTTCATGATTAGACCGCAGAAGAAGCAGCAGAAAGCTATTGAAGAGATGCGTAAGGCTCTTGCCAAGGGCGACAAGGTAATTACCGCTGGCGGAATATATGGAACCATCGCTGACATTGATGAGACTTCTGTACTTATCAAGGTGGACGGGGATGTCAAGATTCGCGTAGACAAGTCTTGTATCAATAAGGATACCACTGCCTCTAAGTAGTGAAAAAGAATTGGGTACAGTTCCTTCTTTGTTTCCTTCTTTCGTCAGCCATTTGGCTTATTCACAATCTATCTGGCTCTTACGTTGGACTTGTGAGTGTGCCTGTGCTGGCGAAAAGTAATATTGATGCGCATTCTGAGATGTCTACTTCTGACGCTACAGTAACTGTACAGTTGCGCGCGTCTGGATTCAGGCATATCATGTTGGCTCTGAGACATAAAAGACCTGTACAAGTAACTTTTTCCCCCTCAGATTTCAAGTATTCAGGAGAGGATAGGTATTCTATTCCGTCCTCTTCGCTATATAAGTATTCAACTGATATTTTCGGTGACGGTGTCACCGTGGAGTCTTTTGTCTCCGACGCATTGACCTTCATATTCCCATCTGTAAGTTGCAAGAAGGTGCGTGTCGTTAGTGTCAGTTCTATAGATTTCAAGTCTCAATATATGGCGATTTCGCCTATGTCCGTGTATCCGGATTCAGTATATGTGTATGGGGAGCCTTCAAGGCTTGAGAATGTGGTTCAAGTGCTGACTAAACCAGTAGAGCTTTACGATGTAGATGCAGATGTACATGGTACTGTTCGTCTTGAGGTGCCGAAAGCACTAAGACTGTCAGATGAATCGGTGAATTATTCGATTTCAGTGACTCGCTATGTGGAACTGCGTAGGGAAGTAAAGATTGAGACGCGCCATGTGCCATCAAATGTGTCAATGTCAGTGCTTCCGTCTACGGCGGAGGTGGTGCTTAGATGTGCTTTCCCGCTCTCGGTGGATCCAAGCCTGAATGCCTCATTCTATGTGGATTACGGCGATTTTGCGAACTCTCTTACCGGGCGTTGTGTGGTGAAAGTAAGCGGCCTTTCATCGTCTGTGATAAGTTGTTCTATGGAACCGGAGGTGGTGGACTGCCTTATCAATTAATATGATGCGTACTCTTCTTGTTACAGGTCCAATAGGTAGCGGTAAGTCTGAGGCTTGCAGGTACTTCAGTCAGGCTGGCGTTCCAGTATATGACTGCGACTCGCGCACGAAGATGTTGTATTCTCTTGTTCCGGGGCTTAAGTGCAGCATAGAGGAGAGACTCGGCATAAAATGGGAGAATATCGGTGTGATTTTTTCCGATGATGCCAAACGTGAGATGTTGGAGGCCATAGTATATCCTTATGTGGTTGCTGATATCAAGGCTTGGAAGAAGGAGAATGCCGTAGCTCCGCTCGTGGTCATTGAGTCCGCTGTGGCATTGGAGAAGAGAATGTTTGACTGCTTGTATGATATGGTGCTCATTGTCACCGCAGATAGGCGAACAAGGCTTGAGCGAAATCCTAAAGTGGCGCAGCGAGACGTGTTGCAGCATTTTGATCTTTCGCGTGCGGATTTCGTGGTGGAGAATGACTCGGATAGGGAGAGTCTGTATGCTAAGTTGGATGATTTGATGTTAAAATTGAAAAAGATATGAAAACAGATTTGAGAAGAATTCTTTCAGTGTCCGGGCAGCACGGACTTTTTAGATATGTCGCTCAGGCAAGAAATGGTGCTGTCGCCGAGAATCTTGCTGATGGCAAGAGAACGGTTTTTACCGGTTCTAGCAGAATCACTACTCTCGCTGATATAGCTATCTATACTAGCGAGGGAGAGATGAAACTCTCCGATGTATTCCTTGCCGTAAAGGCTGCTGCGGGTGACGCACAGGCTCCATGTGCCAAGGCTGCTGATAATGTGGTCCTTGACTTTTTCGCTAAGGCTATCCCGAACTATGATGCTGATAGGTTCTACCTCTCGCACATGCGCAAGGTTCTTGACTGGTACGATCAGATAGTGAAGTACGCTTCTTTGGATTTCGTGAATGAAGATGAAGAGAGCACAGAAAAAGACGATTAGAGTTCTAACCTTAGGGTGCTCTAAGAATACTGTGGATACAGAGCATCTGCTGGCTTCGCTGCCGGCAGATGATTTCGTTATAGTGGAGGACGATGCTCCAGTGGACTTCCTGCTACTAAATACATGTGGGTTTATCGGGGATGCCAAGGAGGAGTCTATTCAGGCTATTCTTGAGGCGGTGGAACGTAAGAAATCCGGAGATGTAGGTGCTGTGGTGGTGCTTGGATGCTTGTCCCAGCGTTATAGTCATGAGCTGAAAGAGGAAATACCAGAGGTGGATGCCTGGTTCGGGGCACGTGACGAAGACTTGGATGCTGCTGCCAAGTTCCTTGGGGCAGATGGGTGTCATGTGGGGCATCGGAGGCTTCGCTCCAAGGCTTCGTATGCGTATCTGAAGATATCCGAGGGATGTGATCGGCGCTGCTCCTATTGTGCTATTCCTTATATCAGAGGTGCGCATCGTTCCGTGCCAGAGGAAGTGCTGGTGAAGGAGGCTGAGGAACTTGCTGCTGATGGAGTCAAGGAATTGATAATCATTGCTCAAGATACTACATACTACGGTCTTGACATTTATCACAGAAGAGCTCTTGGAGAACTTCTTGAAAAACTCTCCAAGGTGGAGGGAGTGGAGCGTCTTCGCATCCATTATTCCTATCCCGCTGATTTCCCTGAGGATGTCATAGACAGCATGGCCAACAATCCTAAAGTGTGCCGGTATATGGATATTCCTCTTCAGCATATTTCAGACGAAGTGCTCTCGAGGATGCATCGTAGTATTGATGGCGCTGGAACCAGAGCCTTGATAGAAAGGATGAGGGCAAAAGTGCCGGGTATTGTGCTGAGAACTACGATGATAGTGGGGCATCCTGGCGAAACTGAAGCGGAATTTCGAGAACTTCTTGATTTCGTTAAGGAGGCCAAGTTCGAAAGGCTTGGCGCATTTACCTACTCGGAAGAGGAGGGAACCTTCGATGCATCTCATTTTAAGGACGATATCAGTCAGGAGGAGAAGGACAGGCGACTGGACGAACTCATGTCACTTCAGAGGGAGATTTCCCTTGAATACAATAATTCTCGTGTGGGAACGGTGGTGGATGTGCTTGTGGATGATATCGTGGACGGAACGCTGGTGTGCCGCAGTGAGTTTGAGAGTCCTGAAGTGGACGGAGAAATACTCGTTAAGGACTTGTCTGGGGATGTTCACGTGGGTGATATTATAAAGGTAAGGATAACTGCTGCGGATGACTATGATCTTTCTGCGGAGCGTGTGGCCTGATTTTTTGTTATATTTGTCCAGCTAAAACCCGGATATATGTCTGAACTTGATCAGAAACGTCTGATTGATGTTAATGAAGTCATTGCCAAGAAATTCGGAGGAAAGAAAATTCCGACCTTCTTGGTAAATGCTCTTAGGAGGTTTATTCATCAGGATTTCATGAATTCCATCATCGCTAAAAGTGGAGATGGGGTGGAGTTCTGCACTAATACTATCAAGGAACTTAATGTGGAGATGACGGTGCGTGGGCTGGAGAATGTGCCAAATGATGGCTCTCTTTATACTTTCGCCTCTAATCATCCACTTGGTGGAGTGGACGGTCTTGCTCTTGCTTCCATTGTGGGACGTAATTTCGGTAGTGTTAGGCTTCTTGTTAATGACTTTCTTATGTTTATCAAGCCTCTTGCTCCGTTGTGCGTGCCTATCAACGTACAAGGAAGTCAGTCGCGTAATCTTCCTTCTCTGATAGATCAGGCGTTCCGCTCAGATGAGCAGATGGTTATTTTCCCTGCTGGGCTCTGCTCGAGAAAGATTGACGGGGTGATTCAGGATAGAGCGTGGACCAAGACTTTTATTATGAAAAGCCGGGAGACAGGAAGATCTATCGTGCCGGTGCATTTTATTGGACGTAATTCCAACAGGTTCTATCTGGTGGCACGGCTGTGCAAGATTTTCCGGCTTAAGACTAATCTGGCGATGTTCTTACTGCCAGACGAACTTTATAGAGCCCGGAACTCTCAGTTTACCATTATATTCGGCAAGCCGATTCCTGCTAAAACATTTGACTCTAGCAGAACTCCGCTACAATGGGCGGCTCATGTGAGAAAAAAAGTATATGAACTCTGATATGCAGAAAATAATAGACCCAGTGGATGTGAGCTTGCTGAAGGCTGAGCTTACTCCGGATAAGAAGCTTTGTAATACCAACAAGGCCGGAAACGAGATATATGTGGTGGATGCTTTCGATGCTCCCAATGTGGTCAGGGAGGTTGGACGTCTTCGTGAGGTCTCATTTCGTGAAGCAGGGGGAGGATCGGGTCTTGAAGCAGACCTTGATGAGTTTGATCTCATGGAAAAGCCCTACAAGCAGATTATAATTTGGGATCCGGAATCCGAGTCTATGTTGGGTGGCTATAGGTTTATTTTAGGCCCAGATGTCAAGATAAAGGAAGATGGTCAGCCGCATCTTGCTACGTCTCACATGTTCCATTTTTCGGACGTGTTTATAAGGGATTACCTTCCGCATGTCATTGAGCTCGGCCGCTCCTTCGTAACTCCTGAATATCAGAGTTCAAAGGCTGGTGCTAAGGCTATTTTTGCTCTTGATAATCTATGGGATGGAATTGGCGCTGTGATGATGCAGCATCCTGGTATAGTCTATCTGTTTGGAAAGATGACCATGTATCCGGAATATGACCGCTCCTGTCGGGATCTTATCATTCATTTCCTTTGGAAGCATTTCGCGGATAAAGATCAGCTTGTGCGTCCGTATAAGCTTGAAATGCCTCATATTGACGGACGTCTGCTTGATCTTATCCTTAAGGATGATGATTTCAAGAGTGATTATCGCAATCTTAAGAATGCTGTAAGAAGTCTTGGGACAAGCATCCCTCCTCTTATCAACACATACATGAATAGCTCTCCTACTATGAAAATGTTCGGTACTGCCGTTAATGACGAGTTTTCGGACGTAGAGGAGACTGGAATACTAGTTGGTTTTAATGAGATGTATGCTGACAAGAGAGACAGGCATAAGGAGCCTTATGTGAAGCATATCGTAAATCTGATGCGGGAGCGTTTTCCTCTTCTGAAAGATGAGTTCGCAGAGAAGTTCGCTTCAAGAAAAGACGTCAGACGCGAGAAGGCTATGAGTAAAATCAAAAAGGAAAAGGTGGAGCCGTAAGCCGGTTTCTGTTTTGTTCTGCCATTTATCTTCGCAACCTACCCCCTGTCATCGGGCGGGCAGCCCTCAAATTGCCAGTATATTTGGTTTTGCAGGTCCCGGTGCCGTACCCATCGGACATCGCTGCCCGGTGTCGTGAGCTCTTGCCTCGCGTTTTCACCATTGCCTCCGAAAGAGGTTGTAATTTTCTGTTACGGCTTGCGTAAAGTTACCTCCACCTGCGGTTTCCGCAGCGGGATGCCCTTTCCTGTCCGGACTTTCCTCTCATATTGAGCGGCAGATCGCCCCACCTTTTAAGGTGCAAATATACGAAAAAAGTTAATCCTATCTATTTAAAGCATTTGTTTCCATATTGAAATTATTGCTATATTTGCGTAACTTTTGTTATTGTGGTTATGAAGAATTCTTCTAAATATGTGTGGGGCATAGTTCTGATTGCTATTGCCGTATTGTGGATTCTGGACATTCTGGGTTTCATTCATATCAATTCCTTCTTTTTTCGTGGCTGGTGGACGCTTCTGATAATTATTCCTTCTGTTGTGGCTCTGGGGAGGGAGAAGGATAAAGCTGGACCAATGATAGGGATTGCCGTTGGTGTACTTCTTCTGCTGGGTGTTCGGGGCATTATTGACTGGGGAGCGTTTTGGAAACTTGTGCTTGCATGTTTGATGCTGGTAATTGGTCTGTCACTGATTTTTGCCAATAGATTTCGCGAGCAAAAAGAATTGTTTGCCGCAGAGCAGATTAGTCGTGACGGTAAAAATGTAAGAAAGTATGAAACGGCATTCGGTGAGAAGCAGGCAGCTGTAGATGGGGATGTGTTTGAAGGTGCTGACGTGAAAGTTAGTTTCGCTTCTTTTCAGCTGGATCTCAGAAATGCCATCATCCGAGAAGACTGCGTGATAAGGCTAGACTGTAGTTTTGCAGGCACACAAATTCTTCTGCCTCCAAGTGTCAAGGTGGTTATAAATGCGAATGCTTCTTTTGGTGAGATAGAAGATAAAAGGGGCATAGTCCATACAGAACTTGCCCCTGTGGTTTATCTTGAGGGAAACTGCAGCTTTGGCAGCGTGAATATCAGATAATCAGAATCTAACTTTGACTTTTCTTCCGCTGTAAGATATCTCCTCGGTACTGTCACCTACGGTGACCTTTATGGTTCGAGTGGCCGGCATTCCTGCGTAAGAGCCTTTTATAGCGCCTATCTCAAGAGTTCGGCGAGAATCGTTCCATTTGAAAGTGATGGTGGACGATTCGCCGTTTTCGTATGCGTAGTCATCTCCTGCATCTTCGTAGAGAGTGAATGAGGCGTCATCTCCCGGATATACGTGTATGTCAAGTGTGCCCCCCATGCTTTCAGCGGCATATTGAACGTCTTCTCCCATAGGCACAATTGAGCCGGCTCTGACGAATACTGGTATAGCATTCATATCAACAGATGTCCTTATGTACCTGCCTCCTGAATAATGTCTTCCGTCTCTGAAGTCATACCATCCTGCTTTATTCTCTGGAAGATAGCATTCTGTGATGCGTATTCCGCCTTCAGTGATTGGACATACGAGAAAAGCATCTCCGAACATATATTCTATCCTCTGCTCGAGTGCGCGGGTATCTTGAGGAAAGTCAAAGATGAGCGGTCTCATGAATGTGTTACCTTCGAAAGAGACTTTTGCAGCCCAGCTGTATATATAAGGCAATAGTCTATAACGCATTTGTACAGCATTCTTGAATAGCTGCTCCGCTTCTGCACCGTAGTGCCAAGGCTCAGTATCACTCATGTAGCCATGTACTCTCATCAGAGGAAGGAATACGCTTGTCTGAACCCACCTGAGCATCCTCTCAATATAGTCTTTGTCGGTATATTGGTTCCTTGGCCGGAAGAATCCACCTGCGTCGTATGTCCACCATGCCTGTCCTGCTGCCATCATACCGAGTCCTGCACTTATCTGGGTTTTGAGCGTATTCCAATCATTGCCCACGTCTCCAGACCATGTAGCCGCTCCATAGCGCTGCATGCCAGGGAATGCACTCCTGGTAAGTATCATGCTTCTACGCTCAGGACTATCCTTCCTAAGACCCTCATAAACAGTCTTGCTTACGAGCAGCGGGTAACAGTTGCGCACCAGTTCTCCGTGCATGGTGCCGTTGGCTACCATTCTTCCCACCAGGTCGTCATTCTCCGGCTCTGTGGCGTCTTGCCACCATGCATCGATGCCGAACGGTTTGAGAAGCCTGTTGCTAAAATTGCTCCAATAGGCTTGTGCTGCATCCGGATTAAAAAAGTCAATCCAGTCAGTGTCAGGAATGTAGCAGCCTTTGTCAAGCATCTGCTTTCCAAGATCGGAACTCTTGTCTATCTTGGACCATACGGAGAGCATAAGTCGCGTGTTCATGTCGTGCAAACTATCCGTAAGGGCTTTCGGTGACGGGTAGTTCTTGGAATCAAAAACCATGGAGTTCCAGCCAGTATCTCCCCACCACTGCCAGTCCTGTACGATAAGGTCTAAAGGAATCTGCTTCTCGCGGAAAGTCTCAGCATTGCGGATAATCTCTTCGGAACTGTGATACCTCTCGCGGCAGTGAATATATCCTAGCGCCCATTGCGGCATCATTGGAATCTCCCCTGTGAGCGTGCGATAGGATGAAACAATCTCATCGGCTGTACCTACGAATACGGTATAATCTACCGCATCCGCTACGGGCGAAGATAGTACTGTGGTTCCGTCATCCATACGCAGTCCCAATGTAGGTGTATCATCCTTTTCCATATCGGCAGTGATGCTATGCTTTCCTGCTTCAAGATACACTATGGCAGAGCAAGTAGGCGGAAGCCATAGATTTCTAAGGTCAAATACAGGTTTGTCGTCAATGAGAAGACTGTGCCTTCTGGCCATCGTTCGTCCGCAGTCCAGGATAAGAGACCATTTCCCACTCTTAGGAATATCAATTTCCGCGGTAAATCGGCTTCCTGTACGGAGTTCACGACGTCCGCCGGTCGTGGTGGTGATGTCCACAGTCTGGGTGCCAGTGTCGCTATCCTCCACACGGGTCAGAGGAATGGTCATCTGCGGAGGATTGAAGTCGGTGCGTCCGAGATTGTTCCATAGCAGACCATATCCCTTGCTTGAAACGTACATCGGAAGAGAGATCTGGGTGTTGACCTGGGTCAGACGTCTTGTGAGTCCGCGCACGTTGGTGTATCCGTCCTGAAACTGCCCCAGTCCATATTGGTACTCGCCATCAGCTGTCCTTACGTCAACACTTGCGCTGAATACGTCCATGTCGTAGAGCTTTTCCCTAACAAGACTATGCTTGTCGGCACAGAAAACCTTGCTTCCAGTGCGGTCAATTACTGAAACTGTGCCTTCGGATGGGTCTACTTTCACACTGTATTCTGCGGTGCGGATAGTCATTGTCCCATCCGCACTTGTAAAACTGCTGTGTTTGACGCTTGTCGTTTCTATGTATGAAAATTCCGGGAGATGGAGGTCCAGCCCTTCGCTGTATCTGATGCGGACCGCATGTCCGTTCATCGGCGTAACCTCAAGAGTCCCGTTTCCGAACCCTACTTTCTCCTGAGCGTTAAGGCTTAATAGGAAGAATGTCGATACGGAAAGAATCGCGAGAAATCTTCGAATCATTGAAATGCCTGAATCAATTAATAATTCTCGCAATTGAGCTCAAAATAAGACTGTGGGTGGTTACATGTAGGGCAAACCTCTGGGGCTGATGTCCCTACGATGATATGCCCGCAATTGCGGCATTCCCATACCTTTACTTCGCTCTTGGCAAATACTGCTGCAGTCTCGACATTCTTAAGAAGAGCCCTATACCTCTCTTCGTGGTGTTTCTCAATCGCGGCGACAAGTCTGAACTTGACTGCAAGCTCAGGGAATCCTTCTTTTTCAGCAGTATCAGCGAATCCGGAATACATGTCGGTCCACTCATAATTTTCGCCTTCTGCTGCTGCGGAAAGATTCTCCGCCGTGTTACCGATTCCATTCAACTCCTTGAACCAGAGTTTTGCGTGTTCTTTTTCGTTGTCTGCTGTCTTCAGGAAGAGAGCAGCGATTTGCTCATATCCTTCTTTTTTGGCCTTGGATGCAAAATAGGTGTACTTGTTGCGTGCCTGTGATTCACCGGCGAAAGCTTCCATCAGATTCTTTTCAGTCTGAGTGCCAGAATACTTTGTTTTCATTATGAGTTGTTTTAATGTGTAATGGTAGACAAATATAGTCATATTTGGTTTCTAAAGAAAATAATTCGTATCTTCGCGGGCATGGAAACAAAACAAGCGACAAGAATTCAGACATCGCTGCTAAATGCGGCAGAAAAAAAGGCTCTTGTATGGATGGCAGAGAGGATGCCCAAGTGGGTTTCTTCTGATATGCTATCGGCTGTGGGCTTCGTGGGAGCAGTAATTATTGCGGTGGGCTTTGTATTGTCCACATACAATATCAATTATCTTTGGTTGTCCTCTTTCGGACTTGTTGTCAACTGGTTCGGCGATTCCTTGGATGGTACTCTTGCGAGAGTACGCAAGCACCAGCGGCCTATTTATGGCTACTATCTTGACCATATGCTGGACGGCATTAATGAAAGTCTTATGTTCCTTGGTGCTGGTCTATCCTCACTGATGCATCTTTCGCTTGCGTTATGTATTCTTGTGCTATACTTGCTGTTGACTATCAATGTTAGCATCAATGCACATCTCAAGCATGAATTCAAGCTGACCTATGCCAAACTTGGACCTACGGAGTTCAGGCTTATTATCATGATAGTCAATACTCTGTTTGTTTTCATAAGGCCACTTCGAGAATTCTCTACTGATATTGCCATTTGTGGCTTTACCACAACGTTGAGCGCCCTTGACATAGTAGCCGTGGGCATTATTCTCATCCTGGCGGTAATGTTCATCGTCACAATGTTCAATGATCTTCGCGACTACGACAAGATGGATCCGAAAACCTGGTAGGGCATGAGCGTCTGGCTAGAAGTTCTTTTTGGTCTCATTCTGCTGAGCACCATTGTGCTTGTGATAGGCGAAAACAGGCATCCGGTAAAGACTCTCGCGTGGCTCATGGTGCTGATTTTCTTGCCTGTTCTAGGTTTTGTACTGTATTTTCTTTTCGGAATGGACAAGAAGCATCGTCGGCTGGTATCAGATGCTGATCTGCGTCGCTTCAAGAAACATACTGAGACTCTGTATGAGAATCAAATTTGTGAAGCGCCTCCAAAGGATTATAAGGATTTGATGAATCTGCTTCGCGCGGCCAACCTGTCTTATCCTCTCGGGGGTAATTCGGTGCGTCAGTATACGGATTTTGATTCCATGTTTACGGATCTTCTCGCGGATCTTAATTCGGCCACCGACCATATTCATTTTGAGTTCTTTAAATTTGAGGATGATCGAATTGGCCGTCAGGTGGAGGAGATTCTTGTACGTAAGGCGTCTGAGGGGGTTAAGGTTAGAGTACAATACGATGATGCGGCTAATATAGGACATCGCTCTTTTTTCAGGCGGATGAGAGAGAAAGGCGTTCAGGTTCAGCCTTTTATAAAGGTTATGATTCCTTTCATATCGAGCGATACTAACTATCGTAATCACAGAAAAGTGGTGGTGGTTGATGGTAAAGTGGGTTATATAGGGGGAATGAACATTGCAGAACGCTATTCTGTGGGAATTAGAGGCGGTGTATGGCGCGATACTCATATAAGGGTTTGCGGGCCAGCCGTGTCTGAGATGCAGACGTCTTTCCTCGTAGACTGGCAGTTTTCCTCGCATCAAGTGCTGGACGAGGATAGATATTATCCTTTGGTGGAACCACAGGGTGATGTGCTTATGCAGGTAGCCACTTCTGGTCCGATGGATGAATGGAGTGTTATAATGCAGGGTGTGATACAAATGATAGCCCAGAGTAAGAAGTACATATATATCCAGTCTCCTTATCTGATTCCGACGGAGCCTGTGCTGCTTGCATTGAGGAATGCCGCATTGGCGGGCGTGGATGTGAGGATAATGATTCCTTATCACGGAGACAAGGGCGTTATGCCGCCTCTTGCCTCGCGTTCTTATGTTAAAGATGTAATTACCGCTGGAGTGAAAGTGTACTTCTATGACAATGGATATATGCATTCTAAAGCCATTGTTTCTGATGACCGTGTTGCTTCTATCGGTTCTACAAATATGGATGTAAGAAGCTATGAGCAGGATTTTGAGATCAATGCTTTCATCTATGACAAGAAAGTCGCCAAGGATGTGAAGTCGGCTTTCCTGGCGGATCAGGAGCATTCATGGCTTGTGGATCCTCAGAAATGGGCTTCGCGTTCGCGTTTTGTGCGCTTCAAAGAGTCTCTTGCAAGGCTGACGTCTCCTTTGCTTTAGAAAGGTATGGTCCTTAAAACATGGTTTAAAAATGCTAGGTCAGTGTCTCTGATGCAGAGTGGTATGCCAGCCCTGCTTGCTGTCGTTATGGCAGCAGATCAGAGTGGCTTTGGCCTGTGGCAGGCGCTGCTTGCCGTAGTGGGAGTGATGAGCGCTCACTTGGGGATGAATCTTGCTGATGACTATTTCGATTACAAAGCAGATATGCACTCTGATAGGGATAGGGTGATTAGAAAGGGCTTTCGGGCCATGTCAGTGAAATACCCGTATCTTATAGACGGCAGTGTTACTCCGGACGGACTGCTGCGTGCGATTTTATCTTTCGGTGGTATAGCGGTTGCCTGTGGGGGTGTGGTTTTTATTTCCCGGAGCCTAAGCGGTGGATTTGTGGGACCTAACGGTAGTTGGTGGATATTGGCAATAGCCACGATAGCCTGCCTTCTTGGCTGGTTCTATTCCGCACCTCCGCTGAAACTCGCATACAGGGGGCTTGGGGAGATTGTTATAGGTGTGATATTTGGTCCACTTCTTATGACTGGTGTGTATTACTCTGCATGTGGAATGGTGAGTGTGGATGTGGTGATGGTTTCAATACCAGTTGGGCTTTTGGTTCTGAATATTCTATTTACACATAGTTTTATCGAGCGAGAGAGTGATGCCGCTTCCAATAAGATGACACTTGCGCGTCTGTTGGGGTCTAACACTGCCAATATGGCTGCCGCATACTTGATTAATTTCCTGCCATATCTGATAGTAGTCGTATCTGTGCTTTTGGGGGATATGTCTGTGTGGTATCTTCTTGTTTTGGTGATGGTTCCCAATTCGGTATGGCTGTGCCGCTCTCTCTCGGCCTTCAATAGAGGCGAGACAGGCGTTCCTCAAAAACCTCAGTGGTGGCTTGGTCCTATGGGAAACTGGGATCAAGTGAGGGCCAGGGGCATAGATTGGTTTCTGATGCGCTGGCTTGCAGCCCGCAATATTCTTAGCGGGTTCTGTGCTATAGTATTTGTGGTTCGGTTAGTTTTGCTGTTTTTCTAGGATTTATGAACAAGATTTCAGAGTTTGCTTATCTTCCTTTCTGGTGGTTTAGGGCTGTTTTGGGCCGTCATAAGCCTCTTCAGAGTGTTATCTTTATATCTGACAGATGTAATTTGAGTTGTAAGCATTGCAGTGTTTATAATCATACGCTTCCCAATGATAAGACTTTCTCCCAAATAGAAGAAGAGTTGCGGTATTGTTATTCGCTTGGGTCCCGTTTTGTGGATTTCGAGGGAGGGGAGCCGTTCTTATGGCACGACGGAGACAAGACAGTCAATGACCTTTGCCGTCTTGCCCGTTCAATAGGCTTCTATTCCTGCACTATCACTACCAATGCTCAGCTTCCCTTTGATGGGGCAGTCGCAGATAGTATCTGGGTCTCAATGGATGGTGTAGGGGAGGCTCATGAACGTATACGCGGAAAAGGCACATTCGAAAGACTGGAAAAGAACATCGCGACGTGTGGCTGTAGAAATTTGTCTGCAAATATGGCCATAAATAGTCTCAATTATGACTCCGTGGCTGCTTCTATTGAGTATGTGGCGGCTAATCCTGCGTTCAAGTGTATTTCTCTCAATTTTCACACTCCATTCCCTGGGACAGAGTCCCTTGAACTGCCTTATGAGCAGAGGGTGAAGGTGATAGATATGATACTTGACTATAAGAGAAAAGGCTACCCGATCATGAATTCACGCAGTGGATTGAAGAAAATGAGAGACAATGACTTCATTATGCGGTGTTGGATGACCAATTTTATTTTTGCGGATGGAACGCGTAGTGATATATGTGCCGGATATGAGGCTGGACTCTGTCCGAAATGTGGATTCTGTATGGCAGGAGAGGAATCTGCTGTCATGGAACTCCGACCAGACACTATTCTTTCTGGCCTGAAACTTCGATTAAAGTAACCTATTCTGGGACTATTAACAGGTTGAGGCCCGAGTATTATGAGCTGATGTAGTTATGAAATATTGGTTCCGAACGGCATTAAAGATAGGCGGAGGAGTTTGAGATGCTGTTTGGCGAATGGGATTCCTATTATGGTGATGGCGCATAGGAGCGCGAATATCAGATGGGTGATGGCTATTTCCCACCAACCTAATATTATCCACAGGATGTTGAATGCAGTAGGCAGACATCCGTATGATGGGGAGTAGGTGATGTCTCTGCCGAAAGGGCATAGCGCCAAAAATCCAAGTTTCCAGAGTTGGATGCCGAAAGGAATTCCGATAATAGTGAGGCAGGTGACGAGCCCCGCAATCATGTAAAGGAAGAAAACAAGAAATCCGCCTAGGATAAGCCAAAATAGATTGCCTAAGAAGTTCATAATTAGAAACGTTTGTTATTGTCCGCTAAGTTAACGATTATTTCTTATAAGAGCAAAAAAGAGTGGCTGACTTAAAAGTAACGAGACTGACCAAAAAATTTTGATCAGTCTCTCCTTGTGAGCCACTCACCAGGCTCGAACTGGCGACCTGCGCGTTACGAATGCGCTGCTCTACCGACTGAGCTAAAGTGGCTTGTACAGTTTGCAAATATACAAAAAAACTCCGATACCCCAAATAGGGTCGGAGCTTTTTGTACTTGAATGGTAATCTATGCCGTCTTCTTTTTGCTTGAGAACAATGAAATGAGTACTGTTCCCAGGATGCCGGAGCATATTGATCCGAGAAGTACAGCAATTTTACCTGCATCCCTTAGGTGCATCATAACTCCTGCTGGCGCATCGGCAAATGAAAGTGTATCCACAAATATGGACATAGTAAAACCGATTCCTCCGAGACAAGCCACTGCGAAAAATAATGCCCAATTGGCCTTATCCGGCATGGCTCCAATCTTGAGTTTTATGGCTATCCAGCTGAACAGTGTGATGCCGATAGGTTTGCCGAGCAGCAATCCGAGGAAAATGCCCATTGATACGCTGCCCAGTTCTGGACTATAGTTGAAGACATTGAAATATGACGCATCGCTGATCTCAACACCGGCATTGGCAAGTGCGAAAATAGGCATGATAAGGAAGTTAACCCATGGTGACAAGGCGTGCTCTACTCTATAACTCATATCCATGGTGCCGTGGGCGACCTTCTCAAGTCTCCGAAGGCAGTGCTTCTGAGGACCATTTGGGAAAGATTCCCCGTCTATCCCGTCATATTTGTCAAGCATGGCGATATAGCGGTTGCGCTTACGAATGTATTGTGCTTTATTGTACCTTGGAGAAGAAGGGATGAGGAAGGCCATTACCACCCCTGACATGGTGGCGTGTATTCCGCTATAGTAGAATAGGGCCCATACGAGAAATGCGCATATAATGTACGGGAACATTTTCTTCTCCCCGATTCTTCTTAAGAGTATCGTGACGATGATTACAAGAAGAGCAATTCCGAGAAGCTCAAGGTTGATAGTTCCTCCATAGAACAGGGCGACCACCAGTATGGCAATGAGGTCGTCAGCAATGGCAAGGGCGGTAAGGAATACTTTCAGTGATACGGGTACCTTGTCTCCAAGCATGGAGAGTATGCAGACTGCGAATGCAATATCAGTTGCAGTAGGGATTCCCCATCCTGAAGCTGCAAGTGTGCCATGATTGACTATTGTGTAGATTACTGCAGGGGCGATGACGCCTCCAAAGGCTGCTATCACAGGCAGCATGGCTTTTTTGACAGATGATAACTCCCCATGGGATACTTCGCGCTTGATTTCGAGTCCTACCGTAAAGAAGAATATCACCATTAGGATGTCGTTGATAAACTTCTCGATGGTCATGTCTCGAGGGAACATGACATCTACGGTTCCGTTACTGCTGAAAAGATGCACTCTGATATTGGTCTCAAGGATGCTGTGATAGAGTTCCTTGGTCATAGGCAGATTGGCGAGCAACATAGCCAATGCTACGCATAAGAGCAGAAGTACGCCTTGAAACCATGGTTTCTTGGAGAGCCGGTCGCTCTTATGGTTGAAATTGAGAATACCCTTGTTCCAGGTGTATATCGGAATGAGTTTCATGAATGTATGAGTTAAAAAATTGTTTCGAAATCAAGAACTGTCTCGTCATGGAAAGTTCCAGTGATATGAAATGATCCGTTTTCCCTTCTGGCGAGCATCTTCCTTGGCGCAATCTCTACGGTAATTATATCTCCTGTCCTAAGGTAACAGTATCTTGATACTGCCCCGATGGCGTTTTCTATCATTTCACATGAGCCGCTGTCATATCTGAAGAGAGGACTTCCGTCCTTTTGCACATCAAATACGCTTTCCTCATCCTTAAGGCTTGAGGGCTGGAAAGTGGGAAATCTAAGGAACGATGTGTGGTCCAGGCAGCATGCGCTTGCGAAACCTTCTGTGCTTCCATCAATTAGATCCTCAGGATACAAAAGTGCCCCATATCCTACACTGTCATAGTATCTCGATGCAAATTTGGGCAGTATACTACGTCCAGGTTTGGAGATTCTTGCAAAAAGCACCGGAGCCCAACTCAATGCGTCGATGAACTCCGGAACGTAAAAATCTTCATTGTCTCTCTCCCAAGTGGTGTCCGGGCGGACAAAAACTTTGGAATTGAAACCTAGTACAACTATATTCATTTGCGGGTTTCCGGCTTGAGTGGTCGTACGTTGAATTTATCGCAGAGTTTCTCGCGTGCGTATTCTTCTTCGAGCCGTGCGAACTGGGCCTTGGTCTCAAGTGAGAAGTTGCCCTGCTGTATCCATTTGAAGTAACTCTGTTCGCTATTGTACACATCACGAGCGCTTTTGCCCTTGTGCTTGCCGAAATTAATTACCGGCTCATTCTTGTCATTGTAGATAAGAGTTCCCGCGAAATCCACATATCTCTTCGGTGCGTAGGCTGCCAGAGACTTGACATTGTTCTTGAGTGTGTCGCTATATCGGTCAAGCTGGGCTTTAAGAACTTCGTATGTTGCAACGGTATCGGCTTCAGCCGTATGCGCATTGTCAAAATCCGCACCTCCGCAGTAAAACCTGTATGCGGCCTTAAGGTTGCGCGGCTCCATCGTGTGGAATATATTCTGGACGTCTACCATGAGCGGCTCATGCAGGTCGACATGAAGATCCAGTCCTGCAAGTTTGGCTCTTTCGAATTCTTCAGCAAGCATGGGAAGGTCGAATTTGGACGAGTTGAATCCAGCCAGGTCGCTATCTTTGAGCCACTGTGCTATCTCAGGAGCACATTCGTAGAATGTAGGGCAATTTACAAGCATGTCATCGGTAACTCCGTTGACTTTGCTTGCTTCTGGATTCATGGGTCTCTGGCAGCCTTTTTCGTAATCCCAAGGCTTGATCTTCCAAGTCTTGATACGAGTTTCCCCTCCGGGGAACACTTTTACGAAACTCAACTCCACTATGGAGTCTGCCGGTATATTCAACCCCGTACTCTCAATGTCGAAGAAGAGCAGAGGTCTATCAAGATTCAATTCCATTTCTGGTGACTTTTAGCAGGCTTTTTCTGGTGCCTGATTATACCATAATAGGCATGATGATACCGCATATCTTGCTGCTGCTTTCCTCCTCTTCTGAAGGGATGATGAGAGCAGCTCTACGTGAGTCGGCGAACTTCATTACGAGTGAAGTGCAGTCCATATTGTTGAGAATGTCTATGAGGAAAGAAGACTTGAATCCTATACTCAGGTTCTCGCCTTTGTAGTCACAGAGAATCTTCTCGTATGCAGCCAGTGCGAACCCAAGATCCTGCGCTGTAATCTCCAGCTGTCCTTCCGCGAGATCGAACTTGATGTGATTGGATGCTTTGTTGGCGCACACTGAAACGCGGCGGACGGTATCAAGGAGCTGAGCCCTATCGATACGAAGGATGTTGGCATTGTTCTGCGGAATGACCCTGCGGTAGTCCGGGAACTTTCCTACTATAAGCCTGCATACCATCATGGTGTTTCCGAAACGGAATACGACGTTGCTTGAGTCGAAACTAACAGATACGTCACCTTCTTCCTTGTCAAGAGTACTTCTAAGTACCGCTGCCGGCTTTTTGTGAAGGATAAATGATGCTTTCTCGCCTATTTTGGTATCCTTAGTGGTGTAGCAGATGAGCTTATGGGAGTCGGAGGCTACGAGAGTAGTGGAATCCACGTCCATGTCAAAGAATATTCCATTCATGGCCGGTCTCATCTCGTCGTCCGCTGTCGCATATATTGTGCTGCTTATGCCCTCGCATAGAGTATGTGCCGGGAATGTGACAGTGATGGCATCGTCAGTTGTACCTTTGATTTCCGGATAGTCCGCTGCTGCGAAGTATGGAAGAGAGGAATTTCCACTGTTCCAGATGCATTCAAATGAACCTTCGCCAGCATTTTCGCCTGATGTCTTAATGGTGATAGGCTGATCTGGGAGGTTTTTCAGAAGATCAATCATCTGTCTAGCTGGTACAGCGATGCTCCCGTCGGATACTGAACTTGTGACCTCTATGCTTGTGCGGAGTGTAAGTTCCTGATCCGAAGCCGTGATCTCGAGGGTGTTGTCCTTTAAGACGAAGAGAAAGTTCTCCAAAATGGGAAGTGCTGTCTTGGCCGGTATCGCTTTGGATACATCTATGATGCCTTTAAGCAGGCCGGCGCTTGAAATGCTGAATTCCATATCTCGTGTTATAAATGTTCAATAGCACAAATTTAGTAAATATCTCCGTAAAACTGGCATATTATTTGACAATTTTATGGAGTTGAATGTTTAACTGATTATTCTAAAAAAGTTAATGATATGAATAAAAACATCATTACAGTGGCGGCTTCAGTGCTGCTCAGCGGCTTGGCTGCTTTCGGAATCGTAAAGGCTGCAACTCCTAGTGAAGGCGTTCAGGGAAATGCAGTTCAGGAAGGACAGACTTCAAGGACTGTCAATTTGTCATTGTCGGACTACCCGGACTTTACATTTGCTGCAGAGAATGCTGTTGATGCCGTGGTATATGTTAAAGTCACGGTCAAAAGTCAGCAGCAACAATATATTGATCCGTTCTTCCGGTTCTTCTTCGGAGATGAAAACATGCAGTCTCAGGAGCGTGTGCGCCAGGGAAGCGGCTCTGGTGTGATCATCCGTCAGGACGGATATATTGTCACCAATAATCATGTAGTATCTAATGCTACTTCAGTGCAAGTTACTCTGAATAACAATAAGACTTATGATGCAAAGGTGATAGGGACCGACTCTGCTACGGATGTTGCATTGATAAAGATAGAGGAGACTGGACTCCCTGTGCTACAGTTTGCAGACTCTGACAAACTCCGTCTTGGAGAGTGGGTTCTTGCTATAGGTAGTCCTCTTGGCGAGGAGCTTCGCTCAACCATCACTGCTGGAATAGTCAGTGCCAAGGGGCGCTCTATGACTAATACGGGAGAGTTTAAGATTGAGTCATTTATCCAGACCGATGCGGCTGTTAATCCTGGCAATTCTGGTGGCGCGCTTGTCAATAAGGCCGGTGAACTTGTCGGTATCAATACTGCTATCGTATCCACTACTGGTTCATATACGGGCTATTCCTTCGCCGTTCCTTCCAATATCGTGCACAAGGTGGTTGCGGATCTAATAGATTTCGGCTCTGTAAAAAGGGCGAAACTCGGAGTTTCAATGTCTGCTGTAGATGAAAAAACTGCCAAGGAAATGAAACTTTCTTCTCTTGACGGCGTATATATACACGAAGTTGTCAAGGGAGGAGCGGCGGATAAGGCTGGAGTCAAGAGCAAGGATGTCCTTGTAGCTATAGATTCTAGCGTAATCAAATCTCCGTCAGCTCTCCAGGAAAAAGTTAATAGTTTTCATCCTGGAGATAAGGCTGTGCTTAAGGTGATACGTGATGGTAAGACTCTCGAACTTCCTGTAGTGTTCCTTGAGGAGAATACAGCTAATGGAACTGTAGCTGAAGATGGTACCGTGATGTTCTATGGTGCGAGCCTGAAGGCTGCATCCAAGGGCGTGGAGATAGTTTCAGTGGGCAATGGAAAGATAGCTAAGCAGGGGGTTGAGGACGGCTTCGTCATCCTGTATGTGAATGATCAGAAGGTCAGCAAACCGCAGGATGTGATAGACATAGCCAAGAAGAGCAAGAGATCCGTCTTCATTGAAGGCCTTACGGCTTCTGGTAGACCTGGATACTTTGGCTTCGGAAAGGACGAATAAGGCATTCGGACTGAGATTTATAATGAGTCGCGGTCGGGTTGTCCCGGCCGCGACTTTAGTATAGAATAAGACAAAAACATATATGAGACAGTTAAAAATTACAAAGTCAATCACCAACCGTGAGAGCGCTTCCCTGGACAAGTATCTTCAGGAGATAGGCCGTGAAGAGTTGGTATCACCGGAGGAAGAGGTGGAACTTGCCCAGCGCATTAGGAAGGGGGATCAAGAAGCTTTGGAAAAGCTGACAAGAGCCAATCTGCGGTTCGTGGTTTCAGTGGCAAAGCAATATCAGAATCAGGGTCTTAGCCTTCCGGATCTAATTAACGAGGGTAATCTCGGACTGATAAAGGCTGCGGAGAAATTTGATGAAACTCGAGGTTTCAAATTTATATCGTATGCAGTGTGGTGGATTCGACAGTCCATTCTTCAGGCACTTGCAGAGCAGAGCCGTATTGTCAGACTGCCACTCAATCAGGTTGGCTCTCTGAACAAGATCAACAAGGCCCTCGGAAAGTTCGAACAGGAGAATGAGCGTCAGCCGTCTACGGAAGAACTGGCGGAGATGATTGATATCCCGAAGGACAAGATAGCCGATACGCTAAGAGTATCCGGAAGGCATGTCAGCGTAGATGCTCCTTTTGTGGAGGGCGAGGACAATAGCCTTCTTGATGTGCTTCCTAATGATGACTCTCCAAGCGCCGATAGAGGGCTTACCAACGAGTCCCTTGGTACCGAGATTGAGCGTGCTCTCCAGATTCTGACCGTGAGGGAGCGTGAGATCATAAAGTCTTTCTTCGGAATCGGATGTCAGGAGATGACTCTTGAGGAAATAGGTGAAAGACTTGACCTGACCCGTGAGAGGGTAAGACAGATCAAGGAAAAGGCCATACGTAAATTAAAGAAACCTTCTGCAAGCAAACTGCTGAAATCATATCTTGGATAATGACAGCCGAACAGTTCATCGCTCTTAAAGCCTCAGAGGCTATCAGGGCATTATACTCCGCTGAAGTAGATACGGATACTCTTCAGGTGCAGCCGACGCGCAAGGAGTTTGAAGGGGATTATACTCTTGTTGTATTCCCGCTTCTGAAGATTACCCATCAGTCGCCTGATGCAAGCGGCAATGCCATAGGGGAGTGGCTCATGGCCAACTGCTCCGAGATTAGCGCTTTCAATTCCGTGAAGGGCTTCCTTAATCTGAGCCTCTCGCAGGTGTATTGGAAAGAGGCTTTGAATGCTGTTGCTTCCGATGCTGACTTCGGGCAGTTGCCTTCTACCGGTCGCAGGATTATGGTCGAGTTTTCGTCTCCTAACACCAACAAACCGCTTCATCTTGGACATGTAAGGAACAATCTTCTCGGCTCATCTGTTTCAAGTCTGCTCAAGGTTGCGGGAAATGAGGTTATCAAGACTACACTTGTCAACGACCGCGGTGTCCATATCTGCAAATCCATGTATGCATGGGAGAAACGTTTCAACGGGGCTACTCCGGAGAGCACTGGCAAGAAGGGAGACCATCTTGTGGGTGATTGCTATGTGGAATTCGCCAAGATGGAGAAAGAAAACCCTGCCGTAATGGATGACGTGCATGATATGCTTGTAAAATGGGAGGAGGGAGACCCTCAGGTTAGAAAGCTCTGGGAGATGATGAATTCGTGGGTGTTTGCTGGATTTGAGCAGACATACAAGGCTCTCGGAATTACTTTTGACAAGACCTATTATGAGCATGATACATACCTTCTTGGAAAGGAACTTGTCCAGAAAGGTCTTGATATGGGGGTGTTTGTAAAGGATCCGGATGGCTCCGTGTGGTGCGATCTTACGGCAGACGGTCTTGACCGTAAACTGCTTCTCCGCTCAGATGGAACGTCGGTGTATATCACTCAGGATCTCGGTACCGCTGAACGCCGTTTCTCGGAATATAAATTGGACTCCCATATCTATGTGGTAGGGGACGAACAGAATTATCATTTCCAGGTTCTTAAGCTCATCCTTAAGAAGCTTGGTTTTGATTGGGCGGACCAGATATTCCATCTGTCCTATGGAATGGTTGAACTCCCAGAGGGTAAGATGAAATCCAGAGAAGGGACGGTGGTGGATGCTGATGACCTAATTGCTAAGATGTATGACGAGGCCAAGGCTACCTCAGAGGAAAGCGGCAAACTTGCCGAACTTTCAGAGGAAGAGAAGGACAGACTCTATACAATGATTGGACTTGGGGCGCTCAAGTATTTTATTCTCAAGGTGGATCCGAAGAAGAAGATGCTTTTCAACCCTAAGGAATCTATTGATTTCAACGGCAATACGGGGCCTTTTATACAGTATACCCACGCCAGAATTTGCTCCATTCTCCGCAAGGCTGGGGAGCAGGGATTCAGTACTTCGATGCCAGACAGTGCAGAACTGAGTGGAAAAGAGATCAGGCTGGTGAAACTCCTTTCTTCTTATCCGCAGAAAGTCTCAGAGGCTGCGGCAGCGTTCTCCCCGGCACTCATAGCCAATTACTGCTATGAACTTGCTAAGGAGTTTAATCAGTATTATCATGACACAGGTATCCTCAAAGAGTCTGATGCCAATCTTCGTTCGATGAGACTTGCTCTTATCTCGGCCTTGGCTTCAGTTCTCCGCAAAGGAATGAATATTCTTGGAATTGAACTGCCTGAGCGAATGTAATATACCTACTTCTGTAAAGGAAGTCCAGAGACTCGGATGGGATTATATTGACGTCATCTTTTTTACGGGTGACGCCTTTGTGGACCATCCGAGTTTCGGGACTGCGTGCATTGCGCGTTATCTTGAAAAGTTTGGTTATAGGGTGGCTGTGGTTCCCCAACCCAACTGGAAGGATGACCTGCGTGATTTTCGCAAGCTTGGAGCACCACGTCTGTATTTTGCAGTTAATGCCGGTGCCATGGATTCAATGGTAAACCACTATACGGCTGCGCGACGTCTTCGCCATGATGACGCGTATACACCTGACGGCCAGTTTGGAAGAAGACCTGACAGGGCTGTAACTGTGTATAGTAAGATTCTTAAACAACTATGGCCTGATGTACCGGTCGTGATAGGAGGGGTGGAGGCCTCGTTGCGACGTTTAGCTCATTATGACTATTGGGACAACTCCATACATCCGTCCATACTTGTGGATAGCGGAGCTGACTGGCTCTGCTATGGAATGGGGGAGAGGACTATGCTCGAACTAACTAGGGCCATTGAGAGTGGAAGGAATCTTCGCCAGATGGAGAATATCCCGCAACTGGCATTTTACCGCAAGGGAACCTGCCGGCTTGAGGACGCTCTTGTGCTTAACTCATACGAGAAGTGCACTCGTGAGCCGAGGGCCTTCGCTGAGAACTTCCACCATATCGAGATTCATGCCAATATGCTTACTCCTCAGACACTTGTGGAGCCTGTGGGGGATGGCTATGTGCGCGTAAATCCGCCACTTCCTCCCGCTACGACCGAGGAGATGGACTCTTTCTGGGACCTTCCGTTTACCAAGAAGCCGCACCCGCGTTATAAGGGGAAGAGAATTCCGGCTTATGACATGATCAAGGATTCAATCATCACGCATAGAGGGTGTTTTGGTGGATGCAATTTCTGCACTATTGCCGCTCATCAGGGCAAATTTATACAGTCTCGCTCACAGGAATCCATCCTCAAGGAGGTCCGGGAACTTGCGGCTATGCCTGAGTTCCATGGTAATATTTCTGACCTTGGTGCTCCTACTGCCAATATGTACGGCATGAACGGGAAGGACCAGTCAAAGTGTGCGGTTTGTCGAAGAAAGTCATGTCTGTTCCCTGCTCCATGCAGCAATATGGACCGTAGTCATGAGCGCGTACTTGAGTTGTATCGTAGGGTTGATGCCGTGAAAGGTATCAGGCATTCGTATATTGGAAGTGGTGTACGCTATGATCTTTTTCTTGATGAGAAAGGTTTTATTGACAGTACCGGGAAGAAATATCTTAGAGAACTCATGCTCCGGCATACGAGTGGCCGACTGAAGGTGGCTCCAGAGCATACGGAGGATAAGGTCTTGTACTATATGGCCAAGCCTTCTTTCAGATTGTTTGAGCGTCTGAGAGCAGAGTTCGACAAAATCAATAGGGAAGAGGGAACACATACGGAACTTGTCCCTTATTTCATTTCGTCTCATCCAGGATGCACACTGCAGGATATGCGCAAACTTGCTTCAAACCGTACGCTTAACGGCATCTGGATGGAACAGGTTCAGGATTTTATGCCTACTCCGATGACCACGTCATCCATCATGTTCTGTACTGGAATTGATCCGAGAACCATGAAGGAAGTATTCGTGGAGCGGAATCCTGAGAGAAAAAAAGAGCAGAAGTCATTGTTCTTCAAGAAGTAATTTCCGAACAACACTCGTAGGCCTAATGAGGCACAATGGTGCTGCTCGAGGTGTACCGCAGAAGACATGAGCGGTGCGCTGGGATGACTCTTCTGTGGTGGATGGGCCTGGAACCATGAAATAGGAACAAATATGAACAAAAGCCTTCGTGTATTGGCAATTTCAGAAAATAATATCATATTTGCAGTCTCAAATGCAATTATTATGGTACAGGACAATAAGAAAAGACATATTATCAGTTATGAGAATATGCCACGTGAGTTGGCAGAGGTTTTCGCTGAGAAGTATCCAAAGGGTTTTAGCGACTATCTTCCAGATCTTATCAAATACAACAAACCAGACGGCACGCCTTTCTATGCAGTGCTGATAGAACTTCCAGAGGATATCTATCTGGTGAAGATTAAGGTCAAGATAGATGACGCAGATGATATCAAAAATTGGCTAGAAGGAGAGGAAGAGGCTGAGGCTGAGGAGGTTGCTGGAGCAACGAACGCTCCGGTCGATGATGACAGCACTATTCCGGACGACAACATTTCACAATACGGTTCTGACGACGATTCTGCGGACTCTGGTGAATAGGTTGAATCTAAAAATATCCGAGCAGAACAAAATATTGATTCTGAGTTTTATGGTCGGCGTGCTCTCTGGGTGCGCCGCTGTTATTCTTGACTTTGCTATTGAAGCTATAAGCTATGTGCTGAATGGCAATATCTGGGGCTCTCTGGATTATGAATTTGGATTTCTTGTGTTCCCTGGCGTGGGAATGCTGATTTCACTTCTTCTTCTGAAGTATATCGTCAAAGACAATATAGGGCATGGCGTGACCAAAGTGCTCCTGGCCGTTTCGAGAAACGAGTCCAAGATAAAGCCCCATAATATATGGTCCTCGGTGCTGACTTCCAGCTTTACAATTGGATTCGGCGGCTCTGTGGGAGCTGAGGCCCCTATAGTCTATACAGGTGCTGCGATAGGATCAAATATCGGTCGTGTCTGCAACCTGTCGTATAGGAACATCACTCTGCTTCTTGGATGCGGTGCGGCTGGGGCTGTGGCTGGAATATTTAAGGCGCCTTTGGCTGGAGTCCTTTTTACTATGGAGATTCTTTTGTTTAATGTCTCCATGAAGACTATGCTCCCGCTGCTTATCTCCACGATTTCGGCCACTGTGATTTCCTATATTTTCCGCGGGCAGACTCCTGTGTTTGCATGCAACCTTACTCCTTTCTCCATGCCTAATATCCCTTTCTATATAGGGCTCGGCATAGCTGCAGGACTTTTTTCGCTGTATTTTACAAACGGGACATTATGGCTTGAGGACAAACTTGGAAAATTTAAGAATCCGTATGTGAAGTGGGCGACATGTGCCGCAGGCCTTGGTCTGCTGATATTCCTGCTTCCGCCTCTTTACGGGCAGGGGTACGATTCTCTCCACAGTCTTCTGAATGGGCAGGAAATAGTGCTTGAGCGTAAGACGATTCTTTCGTTTATGATGAGTTACAAGTGGGGTATTCCACTTTTCTTCACCCTTATTCTATTTTTGAAGATAGTTGCCATGACGCTTACCAATTCTGGCGGGGGAGTCGGTGGTACTTTCGGACCTACACTTTTCTCTGGAGCTATATTGGGCTTCATTGTGGCAAGATGCTTTAATCTGGTGGGCTTTAATGTTCCGGAGCAGAATTTTGTGCTTGTGGGTATGGCGGCCTTGATGGCAGGTGTCATGCAGGCACCTATGACGGCTATCTTCCTTATCGCCGAGATTTCCGGCGGCTACGCCTTGCTCATCCCTCTGATTCTTACATCTACCGTGGCATTTGGTACGGTGAGAGTCTTCGAGAAATATTCAATATATACCAAGCGTATTGCCCAAAGCGGAGATCTTCTGACGCATGATAATGATCAGGCGGTGCTGACGCTCCTTCAGACCAATGACCTAATACGAGACAAGTATCCAAAGGTGCAGATAGATGCTACACTTCGTACCGTTGTCGGTATTATTTCTGACTCCGAGGCAGCGGTTCTTGCGGTGATTGATTCGCAAGGACGTTTTCAAGGAATGGTGGATGTGGCTGCAGCACGCAAATATCTTTTCAGTCCTGACAAATATGATAGCGTGCATGTGTACAACATCATGGAGACGCCCCCAGACTATATCTATTATGGTGAAAAGATGGATACCGTGATGCGCAAATTTGAGAAGACCGGTGCGTGGAGGCTTCCTGTAGTGGATAAAGATAGCAAAAAATACCTTGGATTTATATCTAAGTCCAGGTTGCTGATGGCGTATAGAGCGGAATTGAGGGAAATATCACTCGAAGACTAGTCCCCCATCTATGAGCGTAGTTTGGACGCAAGGCCAAGTGATATTCTTGACCTGTCAAGGTCCACAGATTCCACGATGACACTTATATGCTGGTGGAGTTTGAGTACTTTGGTCGGATCTGTGCCTCTGGGACCTAGTTTCGATACATGAATAAGTCCGTTCTCATGCAGCCCTATGTCCACGAATGCACCGAAATTGGTGATGTTGGTTACGATGCCAGGCAGTTCCATCCCGGCTTTCAGATCTTCTATGCTCCTAATGTCATCGGCAAATGAGAATTCTCCAGCTTGTTCCCTTGGGTCAAGCCCCGGCTTGGCTAACTCGCTGATGATGTCGTTGATTGTAGGAAGTCCGGCCTTGTCTGTGACGAAATCTTGCGCGTTGATGCGTGCACAAAGCGCTTGGTTGCCCACAAGTTCACGTGTACTTACACCAAGACTTCTGGCCATGGCATCGACGATTCCGTATGACTCTGGGTGTACAGCCGAAGCATCGAGGGGGTTGGCAGCTTCGCGTATCCTTAAGAAACCTGCGCACTGTCTGAATGCCTTTTCCCCAAGTCTTGGAACTTTCTTCAACTCTTCACGACTATGAAAAGCTCCTTCCTTGTTGCGAAATGCCACGATGCTTTCTGATAGGGATGTGCCGATGCCTGCCACATAGGAAAGAAGATAGGAAGATGCGGTGTTGAGGTTGACGCCTACTGAGTTTACGCAACTCTCTACTGTGTTGTCCAATTTCTCCTTTAGCAGGCTCTGGTCCACATCATGCTGATATTGTCCGATTCCGAGATTCTTGGGATCAATCTTGACAAGTTCTGCAAGCGGGTCCATGAGTCTGCGGCCTATAGATACGGCTCCGCGAACGGTTACATCTTCATCTGGAAACTCTTTTCTTGCGACTTCCGATGCGCTGTATATAGATGCCCCGTCTTCGCTTACAGTCCATATCTTACATCCTTGCGGAAGTCTTATTCTCTTCATGAAGTCCTCTGTCTCACGGGATGCAGTGCCGTTGCCTATGGCGATAGCCTCTATCTTATACTTGTCAAGCAGGTCCTGTACGACTGTTATGGCTTTGACTTTGTCGTTCTGTGGCGGGTGTGGGTAGATGATAGTGTGATACAGAAGTTGCCCTTCGGCGCTGAGGCATGCTATCTTGCAACCATTGCGGAATCCAGGGTCAATGGCCATGGTCCTTTTCTGTCCGACCGGTGCTCCGAGAAGAAGCTGGCGGAGATTGTCCCCAAAGACATTGATGCTCTCAATGTCAGCCTTGCGCTTAGCTTCTCGTATGACTTCTGCACTAATGGACGGCTCTATGAGACGCTTGAAAGAGTCCTGTACGGAAAGTTTTATCTGTTCGGCGAGCTCTCCGTTCGGGAATGTGTGGGCCTTGCAGAAATCGTAGTATATCTTATCACAACTTCTCTGCGGGTCTGTGTCAATGGATACTTTAAGGTATCCTTCGTTTTCCGCCCTCAGGATGGCAAGCAGCGTATGGGCTGGAATTCTGTCTATCGGGTATGATTTGTCGAAACAGTTTCTATACTTGTCCGCTTCTGCGCTTTCTTTGCCTGATTTGGTGACTTTGGTACAGATATGTCTTCTGCGGAAGATTGCTCTCTGGTTCTCTCTGATGGCGGCAGTCTCGCTGAGTCTCTCGGATATAATGTCTCTGGCACCGGCAAGTGCCGTCTGAACGTCAGGGACATCCGGCCCAATGTATTTGGCGGCATCGGAGAGAGGGTTTCGCGAGCGTACATTCCAAATAAGGTCAGCCAAAGGTTCCAGTCCGAGTTCTCTTGCTACAGTGGCACGGGTGCGCCGTTTGGGCCTGTATGGAAGGTAAATGTCCTCGAGTTCAGTCGCATCCGTGCAGTCTTCGATGCTTTCTCTTAGTTCATCGGTCAGCGCTCCGGCCTCGGAAATGGTTTTTATTACGGTGTCCTTGCGCTTTTCTAGCTCGTTGAATACATCTGCATAATGCTTGAGTTCAGCGACTTGCGCATCGTCCATTCCTCCGGTCTTCTCCTTTCTGTATCGGCTTATGAACGGGATGGTATCTCCGTCTGCGAACATCTCGATGCAGTTCTCCACCTGCCAGGATTTGATGCCCATGATGTCGGCAATCCTGTCAATATAAAGTGATTTCATCAGTGAACTGCTTTTTTGAACTTGCGGAACCTCAGAGCGAGAACGCCCCAGAATGCTTCTCCGAATATGCTACCTGACATCTTGGATGTACCTTCCTTTCGATTGACAAATATCACCGGAACCTCGGCTATCTTGAATCCCAACTTGTGTGCGGTGTACTTGAGTTCAATCTGAAAACCATAGCCTTTCATCCTCACGGCGTCAAGATCGATAGCATCAAGAACCCTCCTTGAATAGCAGACGAAACCTGCTGTGCTGTCAAATATCTTGAATCCCAATATTGTACGTACATAAATGGAGGCACAATATGAAATCAGGATTCTCCCCATAGGCCAATTGACTACGTTTATTCCATCGCAATAACGCGAGCCTACTGACATGTCGGCTCCGCCTTCTGTGCAGGCAGCAAGCAGACGCGGCAGGTCTGAAGGGTTGTGCGAGAAATCGGCGTCCATCTCAAAGACATAGTCATAATCGTGCTCCTTAGCCCATTTGAATCCAGCCACATAGGCTGTTCCAAGGCCAAGTTTACCACTTCTTTCCATGAGAAAAACTCTATCCGGGTGCTGTGACTGTATATTGCGTACAGCATCTCCCGTACCGTCGGGTGAGCCATCGTCAATTACTAGTATATGATATTCACCTTCAATGGCGGACACCGCGGCAATTATCTTCCCGATGTTCTCGATTTCATTGTATGTAGGGATGATTACGAGTTTTTTCTCCATATAGAAAACTTGAAATGTTGTGTGCCTTTTGTGCTTTCTGTTGTACAAAAAGTGTACGCAAATTTAGTATTTTTTGTTTAAGTTTGCACTATTATGAAAAGAGTAGAAAGATTTGATGTTCCTGCGCGTATTTCTACGGCTGCACTTCGGGAGATAGCACTTGCGTGTGATTCTGAATATATATTGCTCAATACTGGTGCCGGAGAACTGAAGTGGGTGAATTTCGGACTGGAGAGAATGATGTCGGTGGCTTGTGACACGGGCGCCGTTATGGTTTATTCTGACCGTTTCGTATACAAGAACGGAGAGGTAGAGGCTGCTCCTGTCACTGACTGGCAGGAGGGCGCATTGAGGGACGATTTTGACTTTGGCGGCGTGCAACTCTATTCCGCTGACGCGTTCAAGACTACGCTCTCTGAAGTAGATGAAGAATACAAGTATGCCGCCCTATATGATTTGCGCCTGCGTCTAAGTAGAATTTCTGCCCCTTTACATATCGGAGAATACCTTTATTATGAGCTCGAAAAAGATTTGCGGCTGTCGGGGGAGAAACTGTTCGACTATGTGGATCCGCGTAATAGGGAAGTGCAGCTGGAAATGGAGAGAGCATGTACGGCACACTTGAAAGCCACAGGAGCCTACCTTGAGCCGGAGTTCAAGTCTGTGGATCTGCGTGAGGGGGGAGAGTTTGAGTATGAAGCGTCAGTGGTAATACCATGCCGTAACAGGGTGCGAACAATCGGGGATGCCATACGTTCCGCTCTCTCTCAAAAGACTGATTTTAGTTATAATGTGATAGTGGTTGACGACAATTCTGTAGATGGGACGGTGGACGTGATAAAGAGTTTTGATGATTCAAGACTCATATATATCGCACAGGATGATAGTTATCATGCGATAGGAGGCAATTGGAATGCCGCTATTCATCATCCTAAATGCGGACGGTTCGCTCTGCAGCTTGATTCGGATGATGTATATTCTGATGAGAACACCGTGCAGAAATTCGTGGATGCATTCCGCCGGGAAAACTGCGCCATGGTGATAGGTTCGTATCAGATCACGGATATAAATCTGCGTCCGCTTCCACCGGGTGTGATTGACCACAAGGAATGGACAGAAAGCAATGGCCGCAACAATGCACTTAGAATCAATGGCCTTGGTGCTCCGCGTGGGTTCTGGGTGCCTCTTCTTCGTACAATCAACTTTCCGACTGTCAAGTACGGGGAAGACTACGCTGTGGCCTTACGCATATCCAGGGAGTATAGGATTGCGCGTATCTATGATGTGATGTACGATTGCCGCCGCTGGGAAGACAACTCTGATGCCGCGCTTGATGTTCAGAAAGTCAATGCCAACAATTATTATAAGGACAGTCTTCGCACATGGGAACTTCGCGCAAGGAAAGCGATGAATAAAGTCTAACCTATTTCGCGTAGTCTGCGGCAGAGTTCCGGGAATCGCTCCTCGAGGATTGCCGGCTTCCCTTTGTCGAAAAAGCAGTGTGTCGTGATACCCTTGCACACTAATACTCCGTTTACGGTCATACGGTAGTTGAATTTCATCTTGAGGGGTGAAAGGTCTTCGAGACCTATGTTGATGACTATCTCATCCCTGAATGTGGTTGGCTTCTTGTATTCGCACTCAACGCTGACAACTGGCGAGCTTATGCCTTCAGCCTCCATCCGGTCGAATCCATACCCAAGTTTTTCGAGGAGTTCTATGCGGGCTTCCTCCATATACCTTATATAATTGGAATGATGGGTGATACCCATCCTGTCACATTCGTAATAGTTGACTTTTCTTTTATAAATCTCCATTTGCCTTTTAATGGTTTATAATTTTCGACGCAAAAATAGAAATAATTTTTGCGGAATTAAAAAAATGTTATATCTTTGCAGTGTACTAATAAACTATTACACTATTTAGATATGATAAAGATTAATGATCTCGCGTTCAGTTATGGTAAGAACCAGGTGCTGAAGAACATTGATCTTACTCTCGAAGAGGGTAAGATTTATGGTCTTCTTGGTGAGAACGGTGTGGGCAAGACTACACTTCTGACTCTCCTGAGCGGACTCAAGAAGACACAAGTTGGAACTATTGATGCTGATGGGAAGAATCCATACAAGAGGGAGCCGGCGTTCCTTGAGCAGATGTATTTTCTTCCTGATGACGTGGCTGTCGTCTATGACAAGGCTTATTTATGGGCCAAGTCAAGAGGGAAGTTCTGGTCTAGTTTCTCCATTGACAAGTTCGTGGAGATAATGGATGAATTCGGAAATGACAAATCGCAGAAGCTCAACACCATGTCTGCGGGACAGCTCAAGAAGACTTATATAGCGTTTGCCCTTGCCTGCTCTACCAAGTATCTCTTCCTTGATGAGCCTACCAATGGTCTTGACATACCGTCCAAGTCAGAGTTCCGCTCAGCCATACTCAAGTATACCTCCGAGGATGCCATCATAGTGATTTCCACCCATCAGGTGCGCGATCTTGAAAATGTGATAGATCCTATCATCATACTCGACCGTCAGGATGTCCTGCTCAACGCATCGCTCGAAGAAATTTCAGACAAATTGTACTTCGATTACGGTACTGAGCTTCATCCTGAAAGCCTTTATTCTGAGCAACTTCCGGGGGGATTTATACAGGTGTATCCTAACGTGCAGAAACAGGATAGCAAAGTCAACATTGAGGCCCTTTTCAATGCAGTCCACAAGAACAAGGAACTGATAAAAGGAATGTTTTCCAATAAATAATTGACGATATGAACAATATATTCAATATAAGGCGGTTTTCAAACTACTTTATGTATGATCTCCGCAATGCTAAAAACAATTACGGCCTTTCCATGGTGGTCGTTGGACTTATTCCAGTGATAATGTTTGCGTTCAGTCAGACTATGATCTGGATTGTGGGTGCTGAGAATGTGGATGTGGTCTATGGGGTGTCATTTAGGATAATGTCTATGATTCTTGCTACCACTATTGTGATGCTCACCTCGCCAGTGAAGATGTATGGACGAATTACCGAGAGGCGGTATGGTAGTGACTGGCTCCTTGTGCCTGCATCTACGTTTGAGAAGTGGCTTTCTATGGTGCTTATAACGGTATTGGTGGTTCCTGTAGTCATGGTGGCATTCCTTCTGGTGAGTGATACATTCCTTTCTCTTGTATTCCCGGCCAGGTATGGTGAAAACATATTTTCCGCACTTGACGGAATTAACATTTTCGCATTTGAGGTAGTTCCTTCTGAGCTGAGCATCAACCTTGTATATCCGTTTATTATTTCATGGGTCAGCAGCTCGCTTGTCTTTACTCTTGGTGCGGTATGCTTCAAAAGGGCCAAAGTGGCCAAGACAATACTTATTTGCATGGTGATAGGTGTGTTCTTTAGTCTGTTTTTCTCTGCATCTATAAACGAGGACAGCCTTAATCTTGTATTGGAGAATATCTGCGACTATGACGGTCCTGAGCAGATAGTCAGAATGGTGAACAACTGGCTCAACATTCTCTCATTTGCACAGATTGTTGTGGTTATGGCCGGTCTGTTCTTTAGACTTAAAACCATTAAACACTAGGGTATGATGGAGTTTGACAGTAATAAGCCTATCTATATACAGATATCGGACAATATCTGCGAGAGGATACTCTCTGGAGAATTCAAACCAGGAGATCGCATCCCTTCAGTGAGGGAATGGGGCGCAAATATTGGGGTGAATCCAAATACCGTGGCGCGGTCTTATGAAGTCCTTTCAGACAGGAGGGTCATCTTCAATCAGCGGGGAATAGGGTTCTTCGTGTCAAGTGACGCTCTTGATGTTATAAGGAATTCTGAGAGGCGGAAGTTTATTGAGGAAGAAGTTCCTGCTTTCAAGAGCAGAGCAGCCCTGCTAGGGCTTGAAGTTAAAGATTTGTTGTTGTAATAATTGTGTTGTATATGAAAAGATTTATTTGTCATTTGGGCTCAGTTATGTTAGCAGTTGTCGTGTCTTCTTGTGCATTTGTTACATATAAGGGAGAAGATCATCAGGATGTCGGAAATGTAGGGGAGAGCGTAGAGATGGCTGAAAAGGTTTATGATGTGAAGGAGTTTAATAGTATCCGTTGCGATATTCCTGCTGATATCACTTTTACTCAAGGGGATCCTTTTGTGAAGATTGTTACGAGAGAAAGTATTTTGGGTGCCATTTCTGTCATTTCTGACGATGAGGGACACCTAATCATATTGAGAGAAGACGGCAGAACCCTAAAAAATGTGAAGAAGCTTGAGATTGCAATAAGTGCGAATGATCTGGCAGATGTGACCCTTAACGGTGCAGTTGATTTCTCGGCTGAAGGTTCTGTGTCTTTTGGGGACTTTAATCTTCTGTCGTCCGGGGCTTCTGACATAGAATTTGAGTCTTTGAAAGCGGCCAATGTGGGTCTTGTGATTAATGGAACTGGAGATATTGGCATTGATACCATTGACTGCGAGTCCCTTTCTATACAGATAAATGGCGCCGGAAGTTGCGAGGTGTCTGACGGATGGGCTGGCAATGCTAGTGCTACCATTCGCGGTGCAGGAGAGATTGATCTCTCTGATATGAGCGTAGGCAACTTCAACTATGCTGTCAAAGGAGCCGGAGATGTCAAGAAACCGAGAATCAAATAACTAAATAACTAAATAACTAAATAACTAACCTTCTTATTGCTCAGTGTGCGGAATGTGCCTGGCAGCTGCCGATGCCTTGAGGTTTGCTTCAAGGCGTCGGTATTCGCTTTCTGGGATAAGGCTTTCTTTAAGCCGACTCCAGATTATGTCTACACTTACGTCGCGCGGATGTACAAGGTCTGTCGCATAGAAGCGGTAGTCGCGCAGTTCGTCCAGAAGGATCTCATAGGCTGGAAAATAGGTCGTGCGTTCCGGATAAGTTCCCAGTACTTGCTCGAGGGCAATATGCAGGGATGCTTTGGATACTGTGTTGGCATGGGCCCCGTCCCCGAGATGCCTGATGGGGGAGACTGTGAAAATGAATTTCTTGTCAGGATGCGCGTCTATTATGCCATTAAGGAGGGACGCTGTCTTGTCGGGAGTCAGCATGGACCTATCAAATTCTCGTGCGGGACGTTTGAGGCAGTTGGAGACTACCTTCCCGTCATGCTTCCAGATGAATGATGTGCCGAGAGTGATGATTACGATATTCGCTGCCTTCCAGAATTCTCTTGAACTTAGAAGTGCTCCATTGGCTTTCTCAAGAAAAGCCTCCTGTGTGGGAGCCGCAAATGAACTGTGATGCTCGAAACTGCATATCCGCCCGTCTCCTGCTCCTATCTGTACGCAGTCTCCTGCCGTGAAAAGAGTGCCCGAAGCATCAAGCCTGGCTATGGCAGAAGCTATAGAAGCCGGGTTGTACAGTGTTCCGAACGGGTTACATAATACCTCAAAGCCGGCATCAAGAAGCTTGTCTCCAATCTCATCGCTGAAGCAGCTCCCAAGCATCAAAATCCTGTCTGAAAGGGTGATGCTAATATCGTTCCGGCGTTCCACCCGGACTTCCGTATACAGTTTTACCATGGTGCAAATGTATGGATTTCTTTGTAATTTTGTGGCATGAAAAGAATGTTTCGTAACTTACTTGCCGTGCTGGCGGTAGTGCTGTCCAGCGTGATGACCGTTTCGCTTGATGCCAAGGAGCGTAGGCTTTATGTAGTGACTACTGGTGACGTACATGGAGCATGGTTCAATAAGAACTATATTAACGGTGCCCCGGACAGGACAAGTCTTATGTCTGTCAAATACTATGTAGACAGCCTTCGCGCTGAAGTGGGAAGTGAGAATGTGCTTCTGCTTGATGCCGGTGACTGCCTCCAGGGTGATAATGCGGCCTATTATTTCAATTATGTGGATACTACTGGAGAGCACCTTTTCCCGAGACTTGTATCATATATGGGGTATGATGCCGTAGTTGTGGGCAATCATGATGTGGAGACTGGCCATGCTGTCTATGATAAGGTATGCTCAGAGCTTTGTGCCCATGGGATTCCTTTCCTGGGAGCCAATGCTGTGCGTGTAGATGACGGAAAGCCGTATTTCCCGGCGTATAATATTTATAAGAGAGCCGGTATGAAGGTAGCTGTACTTGGCTTTACCAATGCCAATATGAAGGCATGGCTCTCGGAGGGATTGTGGAAAGGAATGGATTTCAAGTCGCTGATTCCTTGTGTGCAGGAGTGGGTGGATAAGGTGGTTGCTGAGCATAAGCCGGATGTCGTCATAGCTGCAGTGCATTCAGGCACTGGTAGCGGAGACGGAAAAGTGCTTGAGAGTCAGGGTATTGATCTGCTTCATTCCCTTAAAGGGGTGGACCTGTTAGTGACAGCTCATGATCATGCTCCGTATTCTGTTAAGTACTCCGGTAGCGCATTGGTGAACAGCGGCTCAAAGGCCGGAAATGTGGGGTATGCGGAGATAACCGTGGATAAATTCCTGGGAAAGGTGAGGTCCAAGGATATTGATGCGAAGGTAGTAAGGATGGATAAGCGCAAGGTGGATGACTTCATGGTAGCATACTTTGAGGAAGACTACCAGAAAGTTTGTGAGTTTACCAATAAAAGAGTCGGCAGTCTTGCTATGGATATGCGCACACGTGATGCATATAAGGGGATGTCTGATTATATTAATCTGGTTCACACGGTACAGATATCCGTGCCAGAGGCTCAGATGTCTTTCGCTGCACCACTTACATTCAACGGCACCGTAAAGTCGGGAGAACTTGTCTTCAATGATATGTTCACTATCTATCCGTATGAGAATCAGATGTTTGTTGTAAAGATGCGCGGCAGTGAAATCAAAAACTATCTTGAGTATTCGTATGATGGATGGATTCAGACTCCAGGAGAGCATGTACTTCGTATTAAGTCCTCTCCTGATGCCCGTACCGGTTCGGAAAGGTGGTCTTTCGTCGGACGGAGTTATAATTTTGATTCGGCTGCCGGACTTGTATATACGGTGGATGTAACCAAGCCTAAGGGAAGCCGTGTGGCCATAAAGTCGCTTGCGTCTGGGGAACCGTTCGACATGAATGCTTGGTATAATGTTGCCATGACTTCATATCGAGCCAATGGTGGAGGCAACCTTATTCCTGAAGGTGCCGGAATTAAGGATGTAGAGGCTGAGGGAAGGGTCGTTGCCCGCTATCCGGAAATAAGGAATATGATCTACGACTATATCCTGAAAGTGGGAGAACTGAATAAGTCCAATGTCGGGGATAGTTCTATCCTTGGAGAATGGCATTTCATCCCAGAAGAGATGTCTGCCGAGATGATAGATGCTGATATGAAATTGATATTTTAAGCCGTTAAGCCAAGCGTCGTGAGATTATCGTCTCATGGCGCGAAGCTTCTGCTGAAGAGAGCCGTCTACTGCCATCTTCATCATCTTGCGGGTCTGCTCGAACTGCTTGAGCAGTTTGTTGACTTCCGCAATGGAAGTTCCTGACCCTTTAGCTATACGAATACGGCGTGAGCTGTTGAGGCACTCAGGGTGTTCTTTTTCGTAGAGCGTCATGGATTGGATGATGGCTTCAGTGGACTTGAAAGCGTCATCTGGAATATCGACATCCTTGAGCGCCTTGTCCATACCAGGAAGCATGCCCATTATATCCTTCATGTTGCCCATTTTCTGGACCTGCTTTAGCTGATCGTAGAAATCTACAAGGGTAAACTGGTTCTTGGCTATCTTTTTCTTCAGTGCACGGGCCTGCTGCTCGTCAAACTGCTCCTGGGCTTTTTCTACGAGAGAAACCACATCTCCCATTCCGAGAATTCGGTCTGCTACTCGTTCCGGATAGAACACGTCAAGTGCTTCCATCTTCTCGCCGGAGCTTACAAACTTGATAGGCTTCCCTGTGACAGCTTTAATGGACAAGGCTGCACCTCCGCGAGTGTCACCATCCATCTTGCTGAGAACAACTCCATCGTAGTCGATAGCTTCGTTGAATGCCTTAGCTGATTCTACCGCATCCTGTCCTGTCATGGCGTCCACAACGAATAGGCTTTCAGTAGGCTTGATGGCGTCGTGGATAGCCTTAATCTCGTCCATCAGTTCCTGATCGACTACAAGGCGTCCAGCGGTATCTACAATCACTACGCTATATCCTTCACTGCGAGCCTTGGCAATGGCGTCTTTTGCCACCTTTACAGGGTCTTTTTCTCCCTCCTCGCTGAACACCTCTACACCTATCTGGCTTCCAAGGGTCTTCAACTGGTCAATGGCTGCTGGCCTGAATGTATCACAGGCGGCAAGCAAAACACGCATCCCTTTCTTGCTCTTCAGGTTGAGTGCAAGCTTTCCACTGAATGTGGTCTTTCCTGAGCCGTTGAGTCCTGCAATGAGAACTACGGCAGGGGAGCCCTTGACGTTGATTTCAGAGTGCTCCGCGCCCATGAAGTCTGCCAACTCATCGTGCACGATCTTAACCATCATCTGCTGTGGCTTGACGGCAGTAAGCACGTTGGCACCCATGGCTTTGGCCTTGACCTTGTCGCAGAATTCCTTGGCGACCTTGTAAGATACATCGGCGTCAAGCAGTGCTCTACGTATTTCCTTGAGGGTCTCTGCTACATTGACTTCGGTGATTTTGCCTTCACCTTTGAGTATTTTGAAAGACCTTTCGAGTCTATCAGATAAATTTTCAAACATATTCGGGGCGTTTATTATGCAAACAAAAAGGCTGCCCTTATGCCTGGCGCATAAGGGCAGCCTGCATTAATCTCACAAAGATAGTCAGAAATGCCGAAAATTAAAAAAGGAGAGTGCTACTTCTCGCTCTGCTCGCACTTTTCGCACTGTTCTTCCTGGCCCTCGTGGCTGCACTGCTCCTCCTGTTCACAGTCGGTGCAGTTGTGCTCCTCTGATGGAGCGGCGACTTGCTCTTCTGATGGAGCTTTGGTCAGAGTGACGAGCACGGTGCCAGACTTGTCGCAGAGCTGGAGAGTGTCAGAGTCAATCTTGGCTTTGGCTGTGTTCTCAAGGGCTTCATTGAGGGCTCTTTCTATTTCAGCATCTTCTGGACGTCCAGCCATCATGGTAGAGCCCATATTGGAGAAAGAAAGTGCTCCATCCTTATAAGAATAAGAGCCCATAAGGAGATTGACTCCGAGACAGCCGTTGACGCTGCTCTCTTTCTCGTCAAAGGTGAGGTATGGAGTGTTTTCGCAGTCAGAAACGGCCTTTCCTCCTACATTGTTCACAATCCATTTTCCGGAGATGCTTCCGGACTCGGTGCCACATGAAACCATCATGGCACAAGCGGCTGCTGCCGCTACAAAAAATTTAAATACTTTCATTGTAACTAACCGTATTTGAATGATTAAAACAGTCTGTTTAATATGTTTCTATGGTGATATGATCAATACCTTCTTTCGTAAGCACGGATTTGACTTGTTCCACTGTCTCTCGGCTTTGGGTGAAGTCTTTGAGCTTGATCCTTGCCGTAAGCGCCTTTTCCATTATGCTCACCGACCAGATGTGAAGATCGTGTACACTCTCTACATTGCCGCAGGAGCAGATATTCTCAATGACCGTATAGTAGTCCACACCGTCAGGCATTGCATCTATACTCATTCTGAAACTCTCGGTGAGTAGCCGTACGGTGTTGTGCATAATGACGAAAGCTATTATAATGCTGACAATCGGATCAAGAGGATACCATCCTGTAAGGTCGATGACTATTCCGGAGATGACCACTCCAAGTGAAATAAGAGAATCTGTGGCCATGTGAAGAAAAGCGCCTCTGGTATTGATATCCCTTTTCTGATACTTCATCAGCAGAAGTGCGCTTGCTCCGCTCACCAATATTCCTACAGCGGCAGTCCACGATATGGCCGATCCACTAACCTCGGAAGGAGTGTTGAACTTTTCGAAACTCTCGACTATGATAATACCCACAGCGATGAGTAGCAGAATGGCATTGAGAAGAGAAATCAGTATTGATGTCTTCTTGTATCCGTATGTGAATCTGCTATTTGGCTGACTGGATGCCATCTTGAATGCCACAAGGGCAATCACAAGACTGAAAACGTCGAACAGCTTGTGGCCGGCGTCTGAAATAAGTCCCATCGAATGACAACCGATTCCAACTGCCGCCTCAAGGATAACAAATCCGAAGTTGAGTGCTATAGCAAGGTAGTAAACCCAGTTCAGAGACTGTACTTGCAATATGTTATGTTTGTGACTCATATATTACAAAATTAAAAAATTTTATAATTATATGCAATAAGTCTCCTTAACGTTTGAGCTGCTGACTTGAAAGGTTGAGGGAATAGCTGAATGTCCTGCTGCCATGATAATAGTTTATGGTAAGAGTGGTTGGACTAGTGAAGTAGATGCTATTGAGCAGTCTGTCTTTATACTTGTCCTTGCACTGCGGTTCTGCCCATGCGAGGGTATATGCTCCGTCTGCCTTCTGCTTGACCACTATTACAGTATATCCCATGATGTCTATGATTGCGGCTGTGTATTTGGCAGACTGCTGTTTCCCCTTTACCGTGGTGAATTTCTCTGAGAGTGAACAAACCTCTGGAAGTGAAATAAAGTGTATCTGACGGGCATCCTTGAGTGCGGAAGGGTTCTCTTCCTGCCACTTCCGGATGGCGAGCTCGGTGTAGTACACGTTATCGGGAATTTTCTCAAGTAGGGGATTACTCTGCAATTTGGACATCAGCAGCCTAATCTGCGGAGCTGAAGTATCGGCTGCAAAGTCATCTATCCTACCTCTGATGCAGTATGGCTTGTCTTTGGACGGAACTGCTGTTCCCGTGAATGATACGCTGCCAGAAAGATAGTTGTCAGGGCAGAAATAAGCACTTATGAAGCTTGCCTGCGAAGATTCCTTGTCATCTGCGAGCAGGTTGAATGTGAAGTAAAACTCGTCTCTGAGACGGAATGTGCTACATGAGTCTGCAAATCCGGTGATGTGCATGCCGTCTGCAAGGTTTAGCGGAAATTCAGAAGACTCCGGTTCTTTCCATGAACTGCCAGCTTTCACGGTGGAATATACTGTCAATGCTCCATCGGAGTCAAGCCGTATGGCATAGATGTAATCTACTGTGTTTTTCCTCTCCCCGAATGCCCTGAACTCTCCTTCGCCGGGAATAAGGCCAGAGATGATATCTGCCGCTTCATCAAAAGAGTATGGCGATATGCTCAGAAGGGTGTCCCTACGCGCAGAAATCTCTGCGGCATATACAGAGGAAGGGTACTTTTTCAGGAATTTGTCAAAAGCCTTGATGGTGGGCTTTGCGACAGCCTTCTCATAACTTCGTGTCTCACTCTTGGTCTGCGCGGAGGCTCCTGCGCATACAAGTGAGGCAAGTATTATTATGCTTATCAGTCGTTTCATAAATATGTCTCGAAATAGTCAGTTATCTTCTCATACAGATGCAGTCTGGCCTTGCCAGTCATGTTATGCTTGTCAAGCGGATATGGGAAATAGTCAAGTGCTTTTCCTGCCTCTATCGCAGCCTGGACAAAGGATAATGAGTGCTGCCATACTACAGTGTCATCTTCTACGCCTTGGCATATCAGCACCCTTCCGGTAAGGTTGGATGCCTTGGCGATGAGTGAAGTGGATTCGAATCCTTCAGGGTTGGTGTCAGGATTGTCCATATAGCGCTCTCCGTACATCACCTCGTACCATTTCCAGTCAATGACCGGCCCTCCAGCGACGGCTACTTTGAAGAAGCCAGGGTGGTCGCAGGCAAGTGTCAGGGTCATGAATCCTCCGTAACTCCAGCCGTGTACTCCTATTCTGTTTCGGTCAATACAAGGAAACCTTTCAAGCAGACTCTCTATGCCGGCCATCTGGTCTTCGCTCTCGGCTTTGCCGCACTCTCTGTTAATGGCTTTTTCGAAAGCTGCACCGCGGTTCTGTGTGCCACGGTTGTCCTGAACATACACGAAGTAGCCTTTCTGTGCCATCAGCATCTCCCACATCCTGACGTTCCCAAGCCAACTGTTGGTCACCAGCTGTGAGTGCGGGCCGCCATATACATAGACGATTAGCGGGTATTTCTTGGATGGATCGTAGTTGCGAGGGTAGAACAAACGGTAGTAGTTGTCCGTAACGGCGTCGGCGGATTTTACTGTGCCGATTTCGACCTGACACTGGGCATATACGTCAAGCGGGTCAGTGGCCGATGCGATGTGCTCTATGAGTTTTCCCTCAGAGGAGCGAACTTGCGTTACGCCTGGGACATTGAGGCTGCTGTACCTGTCAATGAACTTGCTGCAGTCGGCAGACATATTTATCTGGTGCCATCCAGTCTCTGGGGTAAGTCTCTGAGGCTTGAGTCGTCCGAAACTGTCATGAATCTTCAGACGGAACAAGTGGTTCTCAATAGGGGAGACTTCGGCGGAGGTATAGTATACATATTTGCCATCATTAGCTACGTATGCCACGTCTGCGCTACATTCTGTCAGTCTTTTGACTTTGCCGAGGGTGTCGCACAGGTATAGTGAGCGGAAACCGTCTCTGTTGTCCGTACGGTATATGAATTCGTAACTGTCCTTTACGAAATACAATGGGTCAAGCGGCTCAATCCAACTGTTGTTGCGCTCGCTGAGGATGGTTCTGACGAAGTCTCCGTTGTCGGTGCGGTACATGTTAAGCCGCATTCTGTGCTGTACCCTATCAACGACCTGGACGAAGATATATTTTCCGTCCGGAGACCATGTCGGATTGGTGATATAGCGCTCGTCGTCGTAATCGGTGATTTTCAGTTCGGAAAGAATCTTCCCTGATTTGTTGCAGATGCATAATGACAGCTTTTCTGATGTCATGCCAGCCATAGGATAGCGAATCATTCTTGCCTCTCCAGTTCTTGACCTGATGTCGTATATTGGGTATTGGCTGACTCCTGATTCATCCTTGCGGTATACGGCAAGCCTGCTGCCGTCAGGGGAAGGAATAACCCACCTGTTGCCACCGAATTCATTGCGGCTTACAGTCTGTCCATAGACTATGCCCTCCTTGTCGGAGACTGGAAGGGTATAGTCTGGCGCAGGAGCGCGCTTGATGGTTTTGGTCAATTCCCCGTTTGCATCCCAGAAAAGCCTCGTGCTGGATGGATACATGGCTGAAGACTTGGCACCTGCGATTTCTTCCACGGTGAGTAGCCTTGCGCGTGGGTTTCCTGCCGGGTGAGTGTCAATGATAGTCTGTGCTTTACTAGCAAAAGGAATCGCCACAAAAGTGGCGATTAAAAAGGAATATGCGAATTTGTTCATGTCAGTCTGTAACTACTATTGGTATATCACTTGACGTGGATTCAATATCGCGTACTGATACTATCTTGTCGACGATATAATGCTGCATGCCTCTCCATGGGAGCCACCCGTTGTATTCCTTGTAATGGAGTTCAACGAATTTGCCGCTACATCTCATCAGCGAGTCGGCTACGTTCCTATCGGTGACAGAGAAGTTGAACTCATTGGACTGGATATTGCCACCCTTGGTGGCGCTATTGAAACCTGTCTGGATAAGACGTCCCTCGTATGTTTTCCAGACCCATCCCTTGTAGACGATCTGATTCAACTCTCCTGCCTTGACTCCTTCTCCGAAGACAAAGTAGAACTTGAAATAGAAGAATATCGCAAGTGCTACAGCCACGATTGCGCCTATCCAACTGAAAATTTTCCCTTTCTTTGTCATAACAATACAGTATTTATTGTACAATGATAGCAATAAAATCTATCAAAGCCAAATGTCGGACTATTTGCGCCTTCCGTGCTTCTTGCGCTTTCCGGATGTCAGCCTTATTGCCACGAGCGCGCCAAGAATTACAACTACGCCTCCGACGAGTACGTATGTCCACACATTGGCATTGTCTCCTTTGACTCTTGACCACATCTTCATAAGGGCCTCTGTACGATCTCCGCTATCATGCATCATGCCACATCTTGCTATCACGGATGCGTCAGGGTACATTACAGGGTTGAGACATACGCTGTCGGCCTTCTCGCCAAAGAAATAAGTCGCATCCAGAGGTCCGAATGAGTCCGGATCCTCCATCTCCGAGAGAATCTCGTCTCCGCCGAGTGCGCTAACATATCCGATTACGTCCATGTTGCGTACGGCGTTCTCCGGCTTGCAGAGGAAGTTGATGAAGTAGCTTGCAGCCTTGGTATTCTTGGCATATTTAGGGATGAGCCATCCGTCGAACCATACGGTGCTGCCTTCCTTAGGTACGGCATATCTCAGTTCAACACCCATCTCGGCAGCCTCGTCAATAGCCCACTGTGCGTCTCCGCTCCATGAGAGGTTTATCCAGGCGCGCTCCTTTGTCATCTGCTCTTTACCGAAATCAGCTTCCCATCCAGCTACTCCGTCCTTGAATGAGTTGAGGTATGCTTCCACCTTGGCGATAGACTCGTCGGAACTATCGAGGGCTATGGAATTGATACTTTTCTCGCCTGAAGCGATAGCGTCCTTGTTGATGGCTATGAGTAGGGAAGTATATACATCTCTGAATGCATCCTTCATGAGGATCTTGCCTGCAAATTTAGGATTCCTTAGTACTTCCCAAGACTGTGCCTCTTCGTCCGTGACATATTTCGGGTTGTAGATGATACCGGTGGTTCCCCACATATAAGGGACAGCGTAGTCATTAGCATCCTTTCCGTGAGCCTCGACATTGGACATGAGTCCCTGCATAAAAGGAGCTACTCCGTCAAGGTAATTGGTGGTGCTGCCGAAATCCTTGTTGATAGGCAGGAGGAGGTCTTTCTCAAGCATCCTTTCGATGATGTAATCTGAAGGGCAGATGACATCATAGTCTTCGTGTCCTAGCTCGATCTTGGAGAGCATGGTCTCGTTGATATCGAAAGTCTGGTAGATTATCTTGACAGGTTCTCCTGTTTCCTGCTCGTACCACTGTTCGAATTCTCCAAGGAGTTCCTCGTCAATGTAGTCGGCCCAGTTGTAGACCTTGAGGATGTGGCTCCTGTCTTCGGAGCATGCGCAGAGCATGGCAGCCGCTGCGATAATGGCTAGAATCTTCTTCATTTTATTTGTCTTGTTTGTTTGTGTTGCGGATTTGTCTTATGTTGATGATTATGAGGAGAATCAGTACCGTGAGGAACATTATCGTGATCAGCGGCCTGAACTCTGGCGTAAGGCCTCCCTTACGGGCGTCTGCATAAATATAGGTGGACAATGTGTCTAGTCCGATGGTCCCTCTTGTGAAGAATGTGACTGCAAAGTCATCAAGTGACATGGTGAAGGCCAATATGAATCCTGATACCATGCCTGGGCGGAGCATAGGTGCCAATACCTTGCGAAGCGCCTGGGCGGGAGTGGCTCCGAGATCCAGTGCAGCTTCATAGATGTTGGGGTTCATGCTGGTGAGTTTCGGCAGTACGCTGAGTACGACATAAGGTGTACAGAACGTTATATGAGCCAGAATTACAGTCACATACCCTTGGGTCACATGAAGGAATACGAAAAGCAGGAAGAGGGACACACCGGTGATGATATCAGGGTTGATCATCGGGATATTGTTGAGGAATGTCATGGCTCCACGCTTACGTCCGCGGAGGTTGTGTATTCCTATTGCCGCGAGAGTCCCGAGTATTGTAGATACTCCGGCAGCAATAAGCGCTATGATGAGCGTGTTCTTTACCGCAGACATCAATGTGCCTGTTCCCTGCATGTCTCCAGTGAAGAGATTGGAGTACAGTCTGGTGGAGAACCCTGTCCAGTTGCCCAGTACCTTACTCTCGGTAAATGAGAATACGGCTATGAAAAAGATAGGGGCATACAAGAGGAAAAGCAGTATCCAGATGTATGTTTTAGCTAAAAATTTCTTCATTATACTAGCCCTCCTTCTGTCGTTTCCTTATCACTGCCCTGGAAAAGACTTGTCACACCTATGATTACAAGCATGATAAGTGCAAGGGCTGCGCCATAGTTCCACATAGAGGAGTTGATATTCTCCTGAATGATAGTACCGAAAAGCTTAATCTTGTTGTTGGTGAGAAATTCCGAGATGGCGAACGTGCTCACGGTAGGCATGAATACCATCAGTACACCACTAGTGACTCCAGGCATGGAAAGGGGAACAATTATCTTCCAGAATACTTTCCAAGGAGTGGCGCCAAGGTCCTGCGCTGCCTCTGCGTATGATTTGTCCATCTTGTTGAGTACATTATAGATAGGGTAAATCATGAAAGGTAGATAATCGTACACCATTCCATATAGCAGAGTGCCTTTCCCGAGTTGGATGCCGAGTACGTTGAACAACTCGGCAGTAGCGAGTGTCCTCATGAGAGCATTGATCCACATCGGCATAATGAAAAGCACTATCGTAACAGCGCTGCGGTTGTATTCCTTGTTGGAAAGAATCCACGCCGCCGGGTATCCGATGAGTATGCATAGCAGTGTAGTCTCTATGGCAATCTCTATGGATACTGCAAATGTGCTGAGGGCGTCCGAGTCAGTGAAGAACTTGGTGATATTGCTTAGCGTGAAGTGCCCCGCTCCATCCTGAAGTGCATACACGAGCACAAGCAGCAGGGGCAGTACCACGAAAATCACCAGAAAGATGAAATAGGGTAAAGCCCACGAACTTCTTTTATTCATTTGCTTTATAGAGCTTTATGTCCTTTGGTGCGAAATTGATACCCACAAGGTCCCCCTTGTCCCAAATATCATTGGTGTCTACCCAGATATGATCTCCCTCATCGGTAAGGATAGTAAGGTGGTAGTGGTCTCCTTTATAGAGAAGGAAGTGGACTTCTCCCCACAACTTTCCGTCTTCCTGATGGTCGGTGAGGTCAACCTTGTCAAAATCCACACGGGCTTTTACCTTGTCTCCGGGCTTGAACTCTGTTTGAGGCTCGCACTCAAACTCCTCTCCGAGAAGAGCGACATGGCTTTCGTCGATAATTTCAGCCTCGAAAGAGTTGAAACTGCGCTCCTTGTGCATGACCTGTATGTCGTTAGGACGAATAATAAGACCGACTTCTGACTCTGGTGCGAATGCGTTGTAGTCCTGAATCATAAGTTCGTATCCCGTGTCCGTGTCCACAAACATCTCGTAATGCACGCCCTTGAAAGTGCACGACTTGACCTTGGCGGTGAATTGGGCGCCTTCGGTGCGGTTCATGATATATATGTCTTCTGGACGAATCACCACGTCCACATCGACATTCTCTCCGAATCCTTCATCTACACAGTCAAACTCGTGTCCGGCGAACTCTACCTTGCGGTCCATGAGCATCTTGCCGTTGAGGATGTTGGACTCTCCGATAAAATCTGCCACAAATGAATTCTGGGGCTCGTTGTATATATCAGTAGGCGTTCCAATCTGCTGTATCTTGCCCTCATTCATCACCACAATGGTATCAGAAAGGGTAAGTGCTTCCTCCTGATCATGAGTAACGTAAATAAATGTGATACCGAGCTTCTTGTGCATTTCTTTAAGCTCTATCTGCATATCCTTGCGCATCTTGAGATCAAGAGCTGCAAGCGGCTCGTCAAGAAGAAGTATCTGAGGCTGGTTGACAAGTGCCCTTGCTATGGCAACCCTCTGCTGCTGACCACCGGAAAGAGATTCCACGTCACGATCCTCATAGTCAGTCATACTTACCATCTTGAGCACCTTACGGACTTTCCTGTCTATTTCATCTTCCGGGGTTTTCTGGAGTTTCAGGCCGAAAGCTATGTTGTCATAGACATCAAGGTGAGGGAACAATGCATACCTCTGGAATACAGTGTTGAATGGTCTCTTGTAGGGCGGAAGCGAAGCAATGTCCTTCCCCTCAAGCAGAACGGCACCACTGTCCGGGGATAGGAATCCGGCGAGAATCCTAAGAGTCGTGGTCTTGCCACATCCGGATGGACCAAGTAGCGTGACAAATTCTCCTTTACGTATATCAAGACTGATGTCGTCAAGGATGGTCTTGCCACCCAATGACTTGCTGACATTCTGCAGCGAAAGAATAATATTTGACTGAACCATCTCCTACCAGAGTTTGAGACTGAATTCGTATTTTGCACCTAACATCACGCTGAAACTGTCGAGTAGGGAATCGTATCCAGCAGTTGCGTGCAGGCGAAGAGACTGAGAGTCGACGATAGGGTAGAACTGTGCCACTGCGGCCACTTTATAACTTTCCGGGAGAATGCCGTTCTTGTCCGCTGTCGTGTATGTTGAACGCAAAGAAACATCATATTTCTCGCTTGGAGCGTACTGTACGCGGGCCTGATACGTGTCGCCCGGAGCTATGCTCCAGTCTCCATCAGTGTAGAATCCTACGTTGTTAAAGTAATCAATAGTGAGTGTCCAGTCTCCGAGGTAAACTTGAGTTCCAAGGGTCAGGACCTTTTCAAATGAATTTTTCTCGCTTTCGAGAGCGGAGTAATTCCAAATGGTGGCGAAATGATCGTATTCAGCCCTCCATTCCGCTGAATATGCCCAAAGGTTACTACTGAAGGGATGCTCTCCGTAAGGAGATGATACCATCTGGAGACTGAAAGTGTTGGTCTCTGAAGGAAGTGTGTAACTCAGTTTTCCTCCCCACTGGTAGCATGACAGACCATCGAAATAAGGAGAAGAAACGGCCGAATAGACATCCCAGTCCCACTCGTCAAGCTCGAATCCACCTGTGCTGATGAAGTCTTTTCCGAGAGTGAGGGTCCAATTTCCGAATGAAATGTCGGCATAGCAGTAGTTTAGCCAGTTGATTTCATCCGAACGTCCCAGATTTTGGTAAGGCCATTTGATGCCGTCGGAACTTACCCATTGGTTACATACAAACCATGAGAAATGCTCGGACGCTGAGCCTTCGAATGTTGTACAGAATAATGAATTGCCAAAGTCGAAACCCATTTCGGAATCGCCGAAATAGTAAGATGGTTTCAAATCAAGGCGCGAAATAAGCTTAACCTCGGCGTAACTACCGAGATTGTCAGCCTCTTGCGAGTGCGCAAGAGAGCAGAGCAGCAATGCTGCAATCGAATAAAGTAGTTTCTTCATTTCTAAACATAAAAAAGGGTTTAGTTAAACTTGGCCGCGAAGATACAAAAAAAAGAATTTTAATTATTGGTTTGCTTGGAAAAAATTGGGTTCATAGATAGGAAAATTTTTATCTTTGTAAGATTGTGCTTATTTATTCTGACTTTATATGTATGATTTCGATCAGGTGATAGACAGGCGTGGAACGGCCTGCTATAAATATGACTCGCTCGAGGAACATTTCGGGCGGAGTGATTTGTATGCTCTATGGGTGGCAGATATGGATTTCAAGACTCCGGACTTTATCCTGGATGCCCTTCGTGAGAGACTTGAACATCCGGTCCTAGGATATGCTTTGAACGGGAAAGACTTTTTCCCCATCATCTCTTCATGGGTTGAGCGGCTTCATGGATGGTCAGTACCAGCGGAGCATATATGCTATATTCCTGGTATCGTTAAGGGAATAGGCCTTGCCGAGCGCTGTTTTCTCTCTCCCGGAGATAAGGTGATAATACAGCCTCCAGTATATCACCCTTTCAAAAATGTCACTCAGGCTTGCGGCTTCGAGGTGGTGAACAATCCACTGACCCCTATATATAATGAGGACGGGTCGCTAAAGACTTATGAGATGGACCTCGACGGGTTGGAGAAACTGATTGATGAAAGAACCAAGATGCTGATTCTTTGTAATCCGCACAATCCTTGTGGCGTTTGTCATTCAAGAGAGAGTCTGCGTAGACTAGCACATATATGTAAGGAGAGGGGAGTGGTTGTGGTCTCTGATGAAATTCACGCCGAGATGGTGCTCGGTGGAGGGCTTCATGTTCCTTTCGCTTCGGTAAGCGAAGAGGCCGCGGAGTGTGCCGTGACTTTTATGGCACCTTCCAAGACTTTCAACATCGCAGGTGTGGTAAGCTCTTACTGCATAATTGAGTCAGATACTCTTCGCGAAAAGTTCTTTAAATATCTCAGTGCTTGTGAACTTGACGACCCGAGTCTTTTCTCTATAGTGGCTACTAAAGCAGCTTATTCTTCTTCAGAGGCTGACATTTGGAGGAGGGAGATGCTTTCTTATGTGGAGTCTAACATTGATTTCGTGTGCGACTGGTTCAAATCTAATCTGCCAGAGATTTGTCCTGTACGACCGCAAGCATCTTTTCTGATATGGCTTGACTGCCGAAAACTTGGCCTTAACCAGAAACAGTTGGTGGAACTCTTTGTGGATTATGCCCATCTTGCCCTCAATGACGGTACCATGTTCGGTGAGGAAGGGACCGGATATATGCGTCTAAACGTAGCGTGTCCTCGACAAATATTGTCATCTGCGCTGAAAAATCTTGCCGCGGCGGTGAAGATTTATAAAAATATGTCGAAATAAATTTTCAGGTTCAAAAATTATCACTACGCTTGCAATCCCGTTCGGGAACATACGATTGGTGCTGTAGCTCAGGTGGTAGAGCAATGGACTGATGGGGTATAATTGACAAAACTGGTTGGTAGAATTCTTATAATTTATTGATTCTACGCAATTTGTGGGCCTCGCGGAGTGCTCAAAAATCCTTCGCCACGGCTCTCTATACGAAGGGTGCAAACCCCGTCAGGAGCTCGCTGAGAAACTTAACGAGCAAGCATTAGTCTTACCACCTTTACAAAATTTACCACCTTATTTGGTGGTAGATACAGCAATTACAAGGTAGCTGTTTGAATCCGGATCTTTAGTGATGTAACCTTTTGACAATAGGTTTGAGAGCTGCTTTTGAACGGCTGAAGTATTGATTTCGAGCACTGACGAAAGCTCTGCAATGGTCGCTTTGGGGTTCTCCAGCTATGTCAAGCAACCGGAAATTCTTCCCCCTCAGAGGTCGTTCAAGACCTCAGGCGAGAATTCCGGCCGCAAAGTTAAGCCTGTCCCGCCGCTTCAGAAGGTTCTTGCTCTTGAGAGAGGAAAGGTCAGTCTTTCCGTTTTTGTCAGTCCTGACCGGCCGAGAGGCACGTCGGGACTTTTCTTGTATGTTCGGAATGAACGTATTCTAAAAGTCTCATCGGTCAACCCCATAATTGTTACAACCCATTTTCGTATTTCGCAAAAATCGGATTTTGTGATTATTGCGAAATAGGTTTATGAGGTTTGCCTAGAAGCCAGTCTGCAATATCAATGATCTGAACTCCCTCGTGCTGGAAGGCGTCGTGACGTGTTCTCGCCAATACAATCTTTGGGTATGCGTCTTCGATTTTCAGTAGGGGAATCACCTCTCTGTCAAACGTGTCTGGGTTTGAGATATCGTCCGAGACCTGTATGTAAAGTTTCTCGTTCTGCCTCAGAGCTACAAAATCAATTTCCTTTTTGTACAGGAAACCGACATACACCTCATATCCACGTCTCAAAAGTTCTATTGCTACAATATTCTCATACACCCTTCCGTAGTCAAGATTCTTGGTCCCGAGCTTGGCGTACTTGAATGAATGGTCCGCAATATAGTATTTGTCCTGCGATGCAAGATATTTCTTTCCCCTGATATCGAATCTGCGTACTTTATAAAAAGCAAAAGCATTGCACAGGTAATCAATATATTTGCCTACAGTTTTGTCGTTGGTCTTTACTCTCTTTTCAATCAGAGTGGCTGCGATGTTCCTGACTGATGTTATGTTGGATGCGTTATCTAGCAAGAAGTCGCTGATGGATGAGAGAAGCTGGACATTTCTGATTTTATACTTTTGTTTGATATCTCTGACTATCAACGTGTCAAACACTGCACGGATATATTTGAATCGGTCGTCAGGACTCTTGTAAAGGTATGAACCGGACATTCCTCCCTCGTATGAATACCGCTCGAATGCCTTATAGATGTCATCTGGCTCGTAGTAGTCACAAAACTCCTTGAACGAGAACGGATAGACTTCTATTTCATACGACCTTCCCGCGAACAATGTCGCCAAGTCACTGCTTAACAAAAACGCATTGGAACCGGTGATGTATAGGTCGTATTTGCCGGTTTCGTGAAGGCTGTTAATCGCCCTTTCAAAACCAGAACACATCTGTATTTCATCGATACATACTATATTTTGTTCTCCCGAAACGTACCTCCCATTCACATAGTCATACAACTTATGATACTCCATCAGCCCCTCAAAATCCGTCAGGTTGTAATTGATATGGATGATGTTGCATTCTGGAGTAACTTTCTTCTTCCTGTCAATGAAAGCCTCCATTAGCTTGGATTTACCTGAACGCCTGATGCCTGTGATTACCTTGATATCAGGTGTCCCCGCAACCTCAAGCATCCTTTTCAGATAACTAGTCCTTTCTATAAGTCTCATGTTGGTATTATTTTATTTCGCAAAATTAATAAATTTTTCATTTTGCGAAATAGGATGTTTCTGCAGAATATAATATTTGATGAGAGATTCCCATGTCGCCATCTACAATCTTGGTAGTAGCGGCAGAGAGATTATCGCAAAGGAGCTTCTCCGGCAACATCATCCTTACTGCTGAATACATCCCTTGAAGAATCTGCCACTGTTTTTTGACCTACTTTATTTGAAAGTTACGGAAAAATATAATGCTGTCAAATAATTGCAAATTTTTTCACTTTGTGGAAGTGTCAAACTTCCGCGGGTATATGCGTCTGAACGTAGCGTGTCCTCGACAAATATTGTCATCTGCACTGAAAAATCTTGCCGCGGCAGTGAAGATTTATGAAAATATGTCGAAATAAATTTGCAGGTTCAAAAATTATCACTACCTTTGCAATCCCATTCGGGAACATATGATTGGTGCTGTAGCTCAGGTGGTAGAGCAATGGACTGAAAATCCATGTGTCGCCGGTTCAACTCCTGCCAGCACCACATTATTTAAGAGGTCAACTATTAAGTTGACCTCTTTTTGTGTGTTATTATGAAGGTATTTTTAATAACAGTTAGGCGCTCCAGGTGTTGGCTTGTGGTCCGACATAGGATCTCCTCCCGAGTGGTTCTTCATAATAGGTGAGCCAAGTTTAAGAGTTCTATATGGCGTGCGGATCACTCTGGTCCAACTTCCGAATTTCAGGGTAACTACCTCTTCTTCCAGTTCTCCGATGACGGCGATTTGTATTTCTTCTGCCTCTGCTCCGCGACCCAGCGTGAAATGCTGTCCGATTCTGAGTCCATTGACATCCTTAATCACTATGGTGTCGCTTCCTGCATGAGCATCTTTTAGGAGGTTTGCTGTCTTCTGAATTCTGAAATCCTTGATATTGTCATCAGAATCTACTCCGTCAGGGTATCTTCCAGCACTTAAGTCTGAAGATAACATCACTGGAGAATTGGGGTCTTCAAATCTTCTGTCCGGTGTCTTCTCTGGTACAGTAAGGTGTACATAGTTACCATATTCGTCAAGTCCAGACTGTCCATGGAAGCCTTCTGAGAGCATCGGGTTGACAACGGAACCCCAGTTCAAAGCATCTACCACATGACCTCTATCGTCATATAGTGTCATGTTTCCGCGAATGCCGAGTGTAGGACCTCCGAAATACTGATCTGGCTCTATTTCATCTATATAGCCGGCAGTCTTTACGTTGCTATTCATTATGACTTCTTCCATCTGATGGTTGCGTTTGAGTGGCTCAGAAAGTACGATCTCGTAGCAAAGAGCGAGTACTGGCTCGTTGGAGTAGTGATCATATTTTGTGGCAGGCTCGAAACTTATACCTGTTCCTCTGCAACTGAACGGGATATTTGCGGAATGGTCAAATTTGAGCGGCTCCTTTATAGTGAGTCCTGTTCCAGCCTCTTCAAGGCTCATAGGTCCACGTGATGGAGAGACGCTTGATGCTGTACCTACTGCTGTGACGGTCACATATTCAACTCCATGTCCTTCGCTATCGATGTCAAGTCTAATGACGTCACCCACCGAAATATCATCTACTGAAGACACTTTTATATTTGTGTCTCCTTTCTTTGCATCATAGGCAAGCCATGCCTGAACTCCAGGCTTTCCTATTTCCGTCACGGTGACTATTTCGTATTCTGATTTCTGAGCTGTAGGGGCTGGGAATTTGGCCCCATATCCTATAGCCAGTTTGTCTCCGACTTTGACTCCTGTCATGGATTCTACCGGGACATTATTTGATCCAGCTGGAATCTTTATGACAGGACCATCTGGTAGTGGCTGCCAGATAGTTGTTGGCTTGCCTAACTCATTTACTACCCTGCCATAGATAGGTGGAGTCACAGCATTTTTGCTATCAGGGTTTTTGATGGATGCGATGGTGTGTCTTTCTGACTTTGCTCCGCTGCCGATGACGATTTCGTCACCTGGTTTCATTCCTTCAGTGCTCCTTACGTAAATAGTTTTGTCTCCTTTAGAAGCATTGACGGCAAGCCCTGACGGAGAAAGGCCTAAGAGATAGAAACTTCCTGGGGCAAGTTTTGTGCCCTTGTCGATGGTTATTGTATTGAATATAGGAAGAGTAGCTTCATGAATTGCAAGTTTCCATCCTGAGATGTCAATGGAGTTTGAACTTGTGTTGTAGAGTTCGATGAAGGAGTTAGTGTGGTTGGTGCCATCACTTACCCTAAATTCATTTATTCGAATATCAGGAACGTTTCTAACCTTCTGGACAGCGCTTTCGTTAATTAGCTTGCCATTGGAAGTCCACCTGGCAATGGCGACGAGGTCTCCGTTGAATGATTTCTTTCCAGAAGTTACAGTGAACGGCACGACTACCGTTTGTCCTGGAAGTATCTCATAACTGATTCTCTGAATGCTATCGTCTGTACCCCTTACAATGCTTTTCCATGATTTCGGTGTCTCGATACTTAATTCCAAATCGGTTATAGATACTCCAGTAGTGTTGACAAATTTGACGTTTACGGAGCCGTTGCGCCCTGGGGAGAATGTCTGAAGTCCATTCGGCTCTGATGTCTTGTCTGAAGCGCTGATGGATAGTCGCTGCACGTCATATTTTGCGGCGACGATATTGGCCTGGATTGCCTGGTTGGTCTCTGCTGTAGGGTATGTGCCCGGAGCGGTCATTGCACCTTCGTAGAAAGTACCAGACGAGTAGTTGTTGTTGTCACCTCCGTTGCCAAGTACGATAGCACCTTGCTTCCTCATTACGTCATAGCTATGCCTATCATTCTGGAGTCGTATTCCATCGTAGAAAGTCTTGAGGTCGCCTTCTTGGGCATTGCCTCCCATAGTGCGCCAGTGCATTGGCTTTCCGTCTGCCATGGCGGTCACAAAACGCCAATTGATGCTCTCAAGAGTCTCACAATATTTGTCGTTAGGATCTGGGTTGACACATCCGATAAGATTGTTTTCCTGATCGGTCATAATCCATGGCCCTGGAGCTTCCCCATGGAACCAAAGAGGTTGGTTGCCGTAATAGGTAGTCTCCATGGTTCCATCACCGTCATCACGCGAGTCTGTCTCGGCATTGCCATAGTCAAAGCAACATCCAGAGTTATAATGGTGCCCGTTGATGACCCAGTACTGACCTTCTGCCTGATCGTCAACTGCTACACCGTGTGTGTCGTTCTGCCTCAGCCCCATGCCTGGGATAAAATACACTCCGTAGACTTTGTGACCAGAGAGGGTTATAGGCGCCATATCTGCAATTGGAAGAGTATTGAATCCTCCGAGTGCGGCTCCTATGAATGCTCCGCGTGGGGCCTGCTCAAGATGGTTGCCTTTGCCAGACTGGTCGTATATAATGGTGATCCAGCATGTGGTTCCGGCGCAGAATTTGTCCTGGGCCTCAGCATCTGCGTAGCCACCCATATCCCATTCTGATGGTGGTACTACGCCGATGTCAAGAGTCTTTCTGTCAGATTCCCTCATTACCTGATATAGCGGGCCATCATAAGATGCGTAGAGCGCTCTTGTGGAACTATGCGCAGCTACGCACGGTGTCCCTGCCTGGGCATATATGTCACAGGGACCCTCTGGTCTTGACTGAAGATTCTTGTTGTCAGTTCCGATGGCCAGAGCGCTCAAAAGTGCAGCGGGAATCGCTATTGATGATATGAGAGATACGGTAAATAATGTTTTCTTTGTCATAGATGTCATTATTTGATATCAGTAAGCCCGTAGAGTTCTTTCACATCGTTATTGTTGTATCTGATGTAGCAGTTGTTGTCAAATATCATTGTTGCCTGCTTGCTTGATGTGAAAGGAACCCATTCTGGAAGGCCTTTTGTATTAGGGTTTCCGGTCTTGACAAATGAAATCCATGCTGAACTCATCAGGTCCTCCAATATGTGTGCTTCTGGCGTGTTGCCTGTCATTTCACTCTGTAGCATGACATTATTCATCATGAATGGTAGTTCCATGCCGTGTGACGCGCCAAGATAGTTTGTCTCAGGCTTCCACGTGAAGAGATATGAATATACTGGAGCTCCGTTCTGGTCGCTTTTAAGACATGACTGTCTTATGGCTGAAGGTGTGAACATGAGATCAATGGATACCATCTCGCGAGGAGTCTTGTCTGGGTAGACTCTCTTGAATGTCTCAATATATTTGTCTGTACCATCTCCATATTTTGAGGTCAGAATATCCCGTGCTTCCTGCTCTGTGAGTGGGGTGTTTTCAAACGAGAACTCATTGAAGTCTGTTCCAATGATGACAGGGATATCCTTGCTGATTTCTGGAGCTGTTGGGTCAAAAGGATGACGTGGGAGGATGACTCCGTCCACAACAGGAGACCCAAGAAGCCTAAGTCCGGAAATAGGACTGTCTGCTACTTTGTTTGACCTCTCGTATGCAGCGAGCAGTTCCTCGTAGGTGTACTCCTTTGCTTTTTCTGGATTGGCTGCAGTTAACCCAAGTTCTTTAGCGAATCTCAGACCTGCAGGGCGGGTGTTCTCTGGAAGAGCTTGTTTTATTGTTGAGCCGCTCTGAATAATGGCCTTATGGAAGAGTCCGTGGGCTGAAGGCATAGCTAAAAGGGTGCTCACCTTTCCGCCTCCTCCTGATTGTCCGGCAATAGTCACATTAGATGGGTCGCCTCCGAAATACTCGATATTGTCTCTAACCCACTCAAGGGCTTTAACAATGTCCTGGAGTCCAAGGTTTACGGAGTTTTCGAAGCATCCTCCGAGACCTGATAGATCGGCGAAACCAAGTAGGTTCAGTCGATGGTTAAGTGTAATGGTTACTATGTCGCCTTTTTCTGCAAGTGCACGTCCTTCATAGCAAGGAAGATCATGTCCAGAACCAGTAGAATATCCTCCTCCATGTATCCATACGAATACAGGACGTTTCTTTCCATCATTAAGTCCTTTGGTCCACACATTTAGTACAAGACATCCTTCTTCATCCATAGGCTCCCTAACAAACTGGTTGCCGAATGCATAATCGGTCTGCTGGTTGCCTGTCCAGTCGAAAGTCTGGCTCTGTGGCGCTTTCGGTCCGTATAGACGACATTTCAGTACCCCTTCATGCTTGTCCGGCGCTACAGGTGGCATAAATCTTTCAGCCTTGGCATATTGGATCCCTTTGAATGTAAATATGTCTCCGTCTTTGTAACCCTGCACATCTCCATATTTGGTATGTGTGATAGTGGATTGATCGGTGATGCACACCCTGTCGTAAGGGTTCTGTACCGTCATTTGTCCTATTTTCCTTTGGGAAATATTTGTGCATGATGCGATGACGGCAAATGTTGCCACTAAATAAATGGATTTGTTCATTTGTTTTGATTTTGATTATTAAATAATGTTATATTCCATGTACCACAAGAAACAAAAATAAATATCTTTCTTGTTATTGCGTGGAAAATTTTTTTTGTTTGGGTGCTCTTTTTTATTCAGGGTAAAATAAATGATGATTCTACTTCTAAGGAAAAATTTTACTCTATCGAAAATAAAATACTCTGTAGATTTGTGCCCGTATTCCTGACCACATATCATAGAATATCAAGTATGTTTAAAAAACAGTAAAACAAAATGCCAAATTTTTTATCAAAATTAAATGTATCTAGGACACTTATAATAATAGTGGCCTTATTTGCATTTTCTGCGTTTGCATCCAATGCGCAGGGTGTACGTGGTGTCGTAACGGATCCGGCCGGGCTTCCCGTTATCGGTGCTTCTGTATTTGAAAAAGGTACTAGCAATGGTACCGTAACTGATGAGAACGGATTATATAGCCTCTCGAAACTTGCTTCTGGTTCAGCTGTTCTCCAGTTCTCTTGTATAGGATATGTCTCCAAGGATGTTGCTCTCAACGGCAAAGCCGTGGTAGATGTTGTTCTTGAAGAAGATAATGAGGTTCTTGATGATGCAGTTGCTATCGGATATGGAACTGTAAAGAAGAGAGATCTTACAGGTGCAGTATCTGTTGTGAAACCAGAAGATTTCAAGAATAAGAATAATGGTTCCATCGGTGATATTCTCCAGGGCGCAGCGGCTGGTGTGAGTGTGCGCTCTACAGGAGAGATTGGAGGCACCCCTTCGATTCAGATTCGCGGAACTGGCAACCTGACCAACAATGATCCTCTTTATGTGATCGATGGACTACCTACTTCCAATGATATTAATTTTAATGTTAACGATATTGAGTCTATCCAGATTCTTAAAGACGCTTCTGCTGCTGCAATCTATGGATCAAGAGCTGCTAACGGTGTGGTAATCATCACCACCAAAAGCGGAAAGGAAGGAAAGACGAAGTTTGAGTTTAACTCACAAGTTTCTGTATCTCAGTTGAAAAGGCTCAAGATGGCAAATGCAGCTGAGTGGAAGGCATATTACGATGAGGCTTTTGATAATGCTATCGCCGAGGGGGTTGAAGGCGTGACCAGCAGAATGGATCACTGGGACTATGATACTGACTGGCAGTCTGCATATTTCAAGACTGGTGTTACTCAGAACTATGACTTGAGCATGTCCGGTGGAAGCAAGACTGGAAATTATCGTACCTCTTTCAATTATATGAATGATACAGGTACTACGATCAATCGCTTGATGGAGCGTTACACTTTCCGTGTTAATACAAGCAGCAAACTCGGCATTTTCACTATTGGTGAGAATATGCTGTTTGGAAGCACTTATGTAAGGAACGCTGGTGGCGGTGCTGCTCGAAAAATTGGCGGCTCCATCGCAGATGTGGTCAGAATGATTCCTACCATTCCTGTATATGATCCGGTGAATGGTAACGAGGGAGGTTATGGTATCGGTAACGAAATACATGCGAGAGCTCTTGGTGCCAACCCAGTGGCTCAGTCCAACAACAGGGATAGGAGTTCAGAAACGCTTTTCATTAGGGGAACGGCTTTTGCCGAGGCCAATATATTTCCATGGCTGAAATATAAACTTAATGTAGGTCTTGACATCTCTGATAATGTTGTAAACTCTTGGACATCAGGATATACCGTTGCTCTTAACTCTGCTTCAGGTTCAAGTTCGGCTACGGCTTCTCACTCAAGGAACAATACTCTTCTTGTAGAGAATACGCTGTCTTTCGACAAGGAATTTGGCAAGAATAAAGTAAACGCAATAGTCGGCACTACATACCAGCACACCAGTTTCCAGACAAGTAGTGCTACTCAGCAGAACCTGATAACTACTGCCAGCGGTGAGTTCCTTACCACTGTATCTGCTGGAACATCAGGTGCGTCCGCTTCAGGAAACAGATATGAGGCTGCACTTATTTCATACCTCGGACGTTTGAACTACGACTTTGATGGTAGATATCTTTTCTCTGCAACCGGGCGTATGGATGGCTCTTCAAGATTTGCAGCTGGATATCGCTGGGGTTTCTTCCCGTCAGTTTCTGCTGCATGGCGAATTAGCAAAGAGAATTTCTTTAATGTCGGCTGGGTCGATGATCTAAAGATTCGTGCAAACTGGGGAAATCTCGGTAGCCAGAATGTGGGCTATTATGATTATCAGATGTATATTAACAACTACGCCCAGTATTTGTTCAGTGGTGGACAGGGAGATATTACACATGGTCAGACTATGGTGAAACTCTCTAACCAAAATCTTACATGGGAAAGACTTGAGCAGATAAATGCAGGTGTGGACCTTTCTGTTCTCAACAACAGATTACAGATGAGCGCTGAGTATTTCAACTCTACTTCTCATGATGTACTTACCGCACTCAATCTTCTTGGTACAACCGGTAATGGAGGTGGAAACCCTTATGTTAATGCTGCTTCCATCCGCAACAGCGGTTTCGAGTTCAATGTGACGTGGAGGGACCAACCTAACAAGGACTTCTCATACTCTGTATCTGCCAACTTGAGCCATACTGCCAACAAACTTCTTAGTTTTGGCTATGGAAAGACAGAACAGTACACTGACTATACCACAACGAGAGTCGGCGATCCTATTGGTATGTTCTATATGATTAAGACTCTAGGCATCTTCCAATCTCAGGAAGAGGTTGATAACTATGTCGGACCAAACGGAAAACCTATCCAACCAAACGCCAAGCCTGGTGATCTCAAGTATGCAGATGCCAACAATGACGGTGTCATCACTACGGATGATCGTGTTGTCGCCGGCAATCCGTGGGCAAAGCTTGAAGCTGGTATCAACTTCTCTGCCAGCTATAAGAATTGGGACTTCGGTCTTATTGGATTCGGAAAATTCGGTAATAAGGCTTTCAACTTCAACCGTTGGTACATGGAAGGCTTCCAGGACTGCAACAGTGCTCCGAAGAACTATGACTACTGGAGACCGGACAACAAGGGAGCTAAGAATCCGAGACTGCTGTACGGTGACGAGAGAAATGTATATACCTATATTGACAGATGGCTTGAGGATGGATCTTTCTTTAAAATCAGTTCAATTTCAGTAGGATATACTCTTAAAGTCCCTGCACTTCAGAAGTATTTCGAAAGCATTCACTTTACCCTTACTGGCCAGAATTTGATTACATTCACCAAGTATAGTGGATATGACCCTGACTTCCAGGGAACCCTGTTTGAGCCTGGAATGGATTTCTGCACTTACCCATCCCCGAGGTCTGTTATTTTCTCTATAAATGCTAAATTCTAATAAGGACAAGAAATGAAAAAGATATATATTCCAATAATCGTTGCCTTTACTTTTGTCGGAACGTCTTGCTCCCCGAGTCTTTTGGATTTAAGCAATCCGAATGCTCTCGTGGCAGAGAACTCATGGAATACCCAAAAAGACGTGGAGGCTGGCCTAGTAGGCGTATATCATACTCTTTATAACTGCTATTGGAACAGTTTCAATGCATTCCAACTTTCAGGACAGTCTGATGAATTCTATTCTCTTTCTCCTGATGCTGACCTTGCCAGTTATGTCAATCTCAAGTATACCAATTACGACCAGAGATGGAATATCAACTCATGGACGTATCTTTACCAGTCGGTGTTCCGCAGCAACCAGGTGATTGTCTATGCTGACCGTGTGGAGTGGGAGAGTGAGGCCAAAAAGAATCAGGTTGTAGCCCAAGCTCGTGCCATGAGAGGAATGGCATACTACAACCTCGCTATGCTTTACAAGAAAGCTCCTATCGTGGACTGGATTTCCGCTCCTAGCGACCAGCCAAAGGAAGCTACTTTCGAAGAACTTGTTGACTTCATCGAAAAAGATTTTCTCTTTGCAGCCGAGAATCTTCCTGCCAAATGGCCAGAGGTCGGCCGTTTTACCAAGTGGTTTGCTTATGATTTCCTCGGCAAACTCTATATGAACTCCGGTCAGTGGGAAAAGGCTAAGGCGGCTTTCGAAAAGGTGATTGAAAGCGGACAGTTCGAGCTTGCTCCAAACTATAGCGACAACTTCAGGCACGAAACCAACAACAACTGCGAGTCCATTTTCGAGATTCAGAATTCTGATAGGAACGATACCTGGGGTGGTTTCTGGGGAATTGCAAATGATGGTGCTGTCTGCAGTTTCACTGCTCGACGTGATGAGTTCTTTGCTCCAAGTTTCGGAGGTGGTTTCGGAGACTATAGCGTTTATGAGTGGCTCGTGGACATGTATAAGGACGAATTGGATCGTGACGGTGGATATGATATCAGACTTCGCGACAACATCATGTATCCAGAGATGTTCGATGATTTTCCTGGTCAGGTGCTTTATCAGAAGTACACTTCATGGGATCCTTCCATCCACGGAAACCAGTGCCGTGTCCGTAAATACTGTGTGGATTATTATTCTACAGGCGCTGTGGCTCTTGGAAATAATCCTATTGATATTAGAATTCTTAGGTATGGCGAGACTCTCCTAAGCTATGCTGAGTGCCTTGTCATGGTCGGTGGTGCTAGTGCCATTCCTGAAGCCGCATCGTATGTAAATCAGATAAGGGAGCGTGTCAACCTCTACCCTCTTGATGAGAGTGTTCACAAGGATTGTCTCAACAGCGTTGATGCTTTCATGAAAAGACTTAGGATTGAGCGTGAAAAGGAGATCTGTTTCGAGTATGACAGATTCATTGACCTTCGCAGATGGGGTCTCGGTAGCGATGACAAATATACTGAAGAAGTCAAAGCTCGTTCAACCAAGTTTAGGGACAATTTCTCAAAAGGTAAGGAGTGGCTTCCTATTCCTAGATCTGATGTGGATAACAACCCTAACCTCAACCAAAATGAAGGATATTAGAATGGTTTAATAATTTTGTGTCAGTGGTGTGGGATTATTGTCCCACACCACGATTATTTGTATATTTGCCTCTATACAAACCCCGATTATTAATATGCTGAAACGTCTGACTATTTCCTTTGTCATCCTATTATCCTCCATTATGTGCAGAGCCGAATGGTCGGATAATTTCCTGTACTCATATTACACCCGGTCGAATGGCTTGTGTGATGAGTACGTGTTGTCTACATTCAGGGATTCCGATGGCTTTCTGTGGGTGTGTACATCCAATGGGCTTGACCGGTTTGATGGTTACCGTTTCATGCATTTTTCCACCAAGTCGGATAGCCCTTTTACTAAAACCAATGATGATTTCTTCTATAATGTTGCTGAAGACAAGTGGGGAAGAATCTGGCTCTCGAGCAACTCAGGAATGTCAATTATAGACAAAAAGAAAAAGTCCGTTATCTGTCCAGATGAATTAGGTGATTTTCCCGCTGAACTTTCCACACGTGTACTATCTGTGTGTAATGGAAATGGTAATGAACTATATGTCTTGATAGCGCATGGCATAGCGAAAATATTGTTTGGACAAGACGGATATGTTGAGGACGTGGTTACTTGCGACATTGGGTACTTTTCTCCAAGATGTATGGCATTGTTTCAGAACGGAATAGTTGTCGGGGGACTATCTGGTGTGGCTTTTTATGCTTTTGACGGTCACGGAGGATTTAGACCCACTGAACTTCTGTCATCATTGTCTGGGATAAAAAATGTATCTAGCTTGCTTGCTCATGGTGACAATCTATGGATAGGAACAGAAAACGGTCTATTCTGCTTCTCTATGAGTAATGGTAAACTTTCTGCATTCCGGCACTCTGATAGCGATCCGGGTTCTATCATGGATAGCCATGTCACTTGCCTGGCTCTAAATAACTCCTCGGATCTGTTGATTGGCACGACTTCTGGAATCGATATGTACACTCGATCTGGTGGATTCTTGCACATGAGGCAGGACCGCCGTTTCCGTTCGATTAATTCCAACTATATCAATCATATCACCGTGGACCGTGATGGAACCATGTGGGTCGGCACCCTCGTTGGTGGACTGAATAGGATTACTCCTAAAGAAGTTATGTTTACGGATATGCTCGTGGTGGAGAATGGTGAATCCAATGTTATAAGTTCCTGTTTCGAAGATGAAAATGGAAATATGCTTGTGGGTATTCTCGGAAAGGGCCTTGCAGTTAAGTCCAAGAATTCTTCTGATTTCAGGTTCTATTCACTTGAAAAAACATCGGGGACTTTGCAGGAAAGCATATCGTCAATAGAGCGTGACAAAAGTGGAAATTATTGGATAGGTACGAGGTATGACGGACTTCTGTGTATTCCGAAAGATGGGCTGGAGCATCCTGTCTTTATTAATTACAATACCTCTAATTCGGAGATTCTCGCTGATCATATACTTGACATGGTTTATGACGATGTGAATAACCAGTTATGGTTCAGCTCTTTTGATGCATTGTACACTTTTGATGTATCAACTCATGAATGTCGGAGAATAGAACTCTGGACTGATGCGAGCAATCTCTGGCTATATAGTCTTGCAATAACGGGAAATAGGACACTGCTGGCAGGTGGATATGGTCTTTTCGAAGTAGATATATCAGCCCCGAGAAATGACGGTCGGTATGATATCCAGTATCTGTCACGACTTGAACAGTCTGATGGTCAGCAGGAAAGAATAGGCTCTATCGCTGTTGCTGCTGATGGAAAAGTGTATGTCGGCAGCCATAACGGAGATTTGTATCAAATGTCCGGCGGAGCCTTCTATCGTATTAATCTGGGTGAGGGTATCAATGTCGGTAAGATTACAAGCCTGATTACTGATGCTTCTGGTGATGTATGGATTGGGTCTTCGGACGGAGTATACAGATATAGACCAGATACTGGGATAACAGACCACTACAACAACGGATTTGGGCTTCTTCCGTTCAACTGTTACAGGAATTCGGTCTGTGACATATCTGGAAATAGAATTGCTTTCGGTACCTCAAATGGTATTGTAGTCTTTGAAGCGGACTATGTTACGCACAGAAAAAATGATCGGGCAGTGAGAATAGTGGGTGAATCTGTCAATGGAGAGCTCAATCCTTGGCCGTGCTCGGATGTCATAGATATATATCCGCCCAATCCATCTTTTGAACTTGTTCTAAGTACTTTAGATTTGTCTTTTTCAGAAAAAATTGCTTTTTCTTACAAACTTGGGGATGAAGGAACTATATGGAGCTATTCAAAGGATGGCGTCTTGCCGTTTAGTAACATCAAGCCGGGTAATTATACACTTTGGGTGAAATGTACTAAAGATGATGGCGGATGGTCAGAACCATTCCGCGTTGCGGAAATTGATGTGCATCCAGAGTTTGTCCAAACCTTCTTCTTCAGAGTGCTTGTGATTGTTATCACTCTCGGTTCGGTATGGTTAATCGTATTCGGGAAGATGAGGCAGAAAACAAAGATACAGAAGATGCTTGAACTTCAGGTTGAGGAGAAAACGACTGCGCTCAAATCGGCTATTGATCGCGTGACAGAATCAAAGGCTTCCTTGGAGCATCAGAATGCCCTTCTTGAAGAACAGAAGTCTAAACTTGAGGAGTACTCCGCTTGTCTGGAACAGTCAAACAAGGAGAAACTCATGATGTATACAAATATTACTCATGAATTCAAGACTCCGCTCTCGCTTATTATCGGACCGTTGGATGAGGTCTCTTCTAAAATAAAAGATGACGAGGAAAAGTCGCTTCTCTCTATTGCAGTCAAGAATTCCAAATACCTTCTTGAGCTAGTCAATCAGATCTTGGATCTTAGGAAAGTGGATTCTGGCAAATTGGTTTTAAAGAGGGAATATGTGGACGTGACGGCTTTATTAGACGGTTTTTTCCGTGATTACCTGTGTGCCTTCGAGCAGAGGCGTATTGTTTTCGAAAAGAATTTGAGGCTTGTCAGCGGAATCATAATATCAGATAAAGATGCTATATTCAAGATATTATCCAACTTGTTGTCGAATGCGATGAAGTATACGCCAGACGGGGGACATGTCATAGTGAATGTCGCACAGTTCAGGTTGTCTGCCAATAAGGGTGTGCAGTATTTCTCTATTACGAATAGTGGAAGTGTTATCTCCGAGGAGGAAAAAGAGAAAGTATTTGACTGCTATTATAAGTCGGAGAAGAACACTCTGTACGGTGGCAATACCCAAGGTAACTCTGGTATAGGACTATATCTTGTCAAAAATATTGTTCTCGCACTCGGGGGACGCATCTCTCTGAAGAGCTCTAAAGAAATTGGAACTTCATTTAGATTAGTCATCCCGGTGGAATTCGTCTCTGATGATTCCTTCAGAAATAATGAAGACTTGTCTGATTATGAAGAAAAGGACAACGATATGCCAATGATTCTAGTGGTGGAGGACAACGATGATATGAGAAAATATATTAAAAGTATCCTTCGATACAAGTTCAGAATCATTGAAGCGGCCAATGGACAAATAGGATATGAAATGGCGAAGAAGCATTTCCCTGACATGATAATATCCGATATGATGATGCCTGTCTGCGATGGCCTTAAGTTCTGTAAGATGGTAAGAGAAGATGATAACCTTTGTCATATTCCTTTTTTGATGCTGACTGCTCTTTCCGATGATGACAGTAGATTGAAAAGTTATCAAGAGGGTGTCAACGGCTTCCTCGTGAAGCCTTTCAATAAGGATATGCTTGAGGTGAGGATTAACAATATTCTTTCGGAAAGGAAGATGCTTCAGAACGAGTTGTCGTATGATCTTGAAAATTCGTATGCTAAGGTAAATATTGACCGTTCTGACAAGGCTTTTATGGAACATCTTCTTGAAGTGCTAAAAAACAATTATGCAGATCCGGAGTTTAATGTGCCCAAATTGCTCGAGAATATGTGCATGAGTATGACTCCGTTTTACAAGAAAGTAACTTCCCTTATCGGTCTTACTCCTGCGCTCCTTATACGCAGATATAGGCTTCAGACTGCAAAAACTCTTATGGAGAAAGGTGTCGAGTCTAGTGTCAGCGTGTCTGAAATCGCTTATATGGTGGGATTCAGTGATCCCAAGTATTTCAGCAAATGTTTCCAAAAAGAGTTTCATGTTAGGCCAAAGGACATTCTTCAAAAGTAGAATAATTAATTTAGATGTGAGTTTATGAAAAAGTTAGTATTGTCTTCTATAGTAGTTTTGGCTTGCATTGCCATGCTTCATGGTCAGCCGACGCCTAGAAAAGTCGGCGAGGTGTTTGAATATCCCGATGCTCATGATCCTGTCGCTGCATATTGTGACGGGCGCTATTATGTGTTCACTACTGGAATGGGAATCATGTCGTCTTCTGACATGAAGGCATGGAGATTTGAGGGTTCAGTGTTGGATAGCACGCCACAATGGGCTGCCGAGAAGGGATTTCGTTGGATGCCTTGGGCTCCTGATGTGCAATACATAAATGGGATGTATTACGTGTATTATTCATATTCTGCATTCGGCCGCAATATTTCAGCAATCGGCGTTGCAACTAACAAGACGCTCAATCCTGAGTCTCCTGATTACAAGTGGGTGGATCATGGGATGATAGTGGAGTCTATTCCGGGTAGAGATGAGTGGAACGCTATTGACGCAAATGTCATCGTGGACGAGAATGGTACTGGATGGCTTGCATTTGGCTCGTTCTGGAGGGGTTTGAAAATGTTCAAACTTGATGATACATATATGAAAATGGCGGAACCACAGGAATGGTATCCGATATGCAGAAGACCCGAAGGGACCACAAAGGATATATCTGGTAAGGATGATGGGCTTGAAAAAGATCAGAGAGGAAGTGATTTTGACGCAGGCAACGGTGCTGTGGAAGCTCCGTTTATCTTCAGGCATGGCAACTATTACTACCTTTTTGCTTCTTACGACCTATGCTGTCGTGGAGCCAATAGTACCTATAAAGTGGTAGTCGGTCGTTCGGATAAGGTGTACGGCCCTTATTTGGACAAGGAAGGGCGATCTCTAATGGATGGTGCTGGAACCGTAGTGGTGAGTGGAAATGATCGCTATCCTGGCGTGGGACATTGTGCAGTTGTTGATTTCGGGGGAACGGACTACATGTTTATGCATGGATACGATAAAGATTACGACTACCAGTCGAAACTCCTTATTAGGGAGGTGAGATGGACGGAAGACGGCTGGCCTGTCGTCGAATTGTAGAATCTAGTTAGTTATATCATATATGAATACAAAAAAAACTTTACTTTCGCTTGCGGCGAGTGTCGCAGCCATCTCTTTGTCAGGACAGACAAATGATTTTTCCATTGATGTGGGACGGGTTGGTGCGCCGATACAGCCGACCATGTATGGTATCTTCATCGAGGATATCAACTTTGCCGCTGACGGGGGACTTTATGCCGAATTGGTGAAGAACCGTTCGTTTGAATTCCCTAACCATCTTCAGGGCTGGAGAGTAGGAGGAAATGTTGAGGTGCGTGATGACGGTCCGTTTGAACGTAATCCTCATTATCTGAGGCTTTTGAGCTCAGGGCATCCTCACAAATACACAGCGGTGGAGAATGAGGGTTTCTTCGGAATCGGACTGAAAAAAGATGCGACCTACCGGTTCAGCGTATGGGCAAGAATGGTGAAGCCTGGTACAAAGGGTGCTTTACAGGTGGAGTTCATTGATCGGGCATCTATGGATGAAGTTCAGGCAAGCACAACTGCCGAAATCAGCATTGAATCTTCTCAGTGGAAGAAATATGAGATAGTGATGACCTCCAAGGTGACCGATCCGAAGGCCACGCTTCGTATTTTCCTCGTCGGAAGTGATGCTATTGATATTGAGCACGTCTCTCTCTTCCCGACGGATACGTGGATGGGACACGAGAATGGTTTGAGGAAGGATCTTGCACAGGCTCTGTATGACCTTCATCCCGGGCTTTTCCGTTTCCCTGGCGGATGTATCGTGGAGGGAACGGATCTTGAGACAAGGTACCAGTGGAAGAATAGTGTGGGTCCTGTAGAGAATCGTCCGCTCAACGAGAACCGTTGGCAGCACACGTTCCAGTATAGATTTTACCCTGACTATTACCAGTCTTATGGTCTTGGCTTCTATGAGTATTTCCTTCTGTCTGAAGAGATTGGAGCTGAGCCTCTTCCGGTGCTTAGCTGCGGGCTTGCCTGTCAGTTCCAAAATGATAGCGAGAGTGCTCATCAGAGAATAGACGAACTTAAGCCATATATTGATGATGCTCTTGACCTTATAGAGTTCGCCAATGGTTCTGTTGATAGCCAATGGGGCTCAGTGAGGGCATCGATGGGACATCCAGAACCATTTGGACTTAAGTTTCTTGCTATAGGCAATGAGCAGTGGGATCAGACATATATTGACCATCTCAAGCCTTTTGTGGATGCTATCCGCAAGGCCCATCCGGAGATTAAGTTGGTCGGGACTTCAGGCCCGAATTCGGAGGGTGATCAGTTCGATTTCCTATGGCCGGAGATGAAAAAGATTGGCGCAGACCTTGTGGACGAGCATTTCTACCGTCCAGAGTCCTGGTTCCTTTCTCAGGGGGCGAGGTACGACAGTTATGACAGGAACGGACCGAAGGTCTTTGCGGGCGAGTATGCCTGCCATGGCGCCGGGAAGAAATGGAATCACTTCGAGGCTTCATTGCTTGAGGCTGCATTCATGACTGGTCTTGAGAGAAATGCTGATGTGGTACACATGGCTACCTATGCTCCTCTCTTCGCGCACGTGGAGGGATGGCAGTGGAGGCCGGATCTCATCTGGTTTGACAATCTTCGCAGCATGCGTACTTGCAGCTGGTATGTGCAGAATCTCTATACTACATATAAGGGGACAAATGTGCTGAGCCTTACCATGGACGGACGTAGCGTTTCTGGAGCTGAAGGTCAAAACGGCCTTTTTGCAAGCTGTGTCCTTGATGCAGAGAAGAAACGCATCTATGTTAAGGTGGCTAACACTTCCGATGATGCGCAGAATATTACTCTCAATTTCACGGGGCTGAAGAAGAAGCAGAAGCTGGAAGGGGTGGAACTCGTGACTTATCACAGTGATGACCCTGATGCAGACAATACTTTGGATGAACCAAATAAAATCATTCCAGTAGGGGAGCCTCTTGAATTCACAGGTGATGTCTTAAGTACTTCTGTGGCAGCAAAGACATTTGCGGTTTACGTCTTGGCGATAAAGTAAGGGGCGTTGATCCTTTGTAAGGCAAAAGCCTTGATTTCGCACAGAATGTTATAATGAAAGTGGGGCTGATTACAACTTTGTAATCAGCCTTATTTAAAACATTACTTGCGTGCGAACTTGGTTCGTTATTTGAGTTGCGATACATCGACTCCGAGAGGCCTTGCTTTTTCGCTTGGAGAACCTAACTAACTCCGCGAATGTAATAATAATTGTCGGTTCTGTCAAGTCCTTAATTTCTCGCGTACCGCAGAAGCCTTGAGTTCCGGAGATAATCAACTCTGATCATGGCTGCCAATTCACAAGCAAGGAATGGACTGACGCTCAGCACCCTGAAATGAAGGTCAGCATGGACGGCCGCGCCAAGGATAATATTTGGATAGAAGGATTTTGGAAAACGATAAAATACGAGTATATTTACATTAATCTGGAAGAAAACGGAGCGGACCTATTCTTTGGAATCAAGAGATTCATTGACGATTATAACTATCACCGTCGTCACCAAGGAATCAACCATACAGTACCAAGCAAACTCTACTTACGTCAGGTTGCTTGGCTTTAACTAAAAAACAACAATGTGCCTGTTTAAATAACGGTAGTATTGTAAGAATAAATTATGGCGAAGAAATTTGAAATACGAAACAGCACGGCTGAGTTTCTTACTTTTGTCGCAGAAGGAAAAGAACAAGGTGTTCAAGTGCTATATAAGGATGAAACGGTATGGGCTACTCAAAAGGCTATGGCACAGCTTTTTGACTGTTCAACAGATAATATCGGATTGCATCTGAAGAATATCTTCAAGAGCGGAGAACTTGTTGAAGACTCAGTTACCGAGAAAAACTCGGCGACTGCCACAGATGGTAAGAACTACATGACAAAGTTCTACAATCTTGACGCTATCATTTCTGTTGGTTATCGAGTCAATTCTATCCGTGCCACTCAATTTCGCCAGTGGTGTACTTATGTCATTCGTCAGTTCTCTTTGCGCGGCTATATCATAGATAAGAAACGTATGGAGAATGGTTCGTTTATCGGTGAGGACTACTTTGAGCATTTGCTGGCGGAGATACGTGAGATTAGATTGAGTGAACGAAGATTTTACCAAAAACTCACGGATATATACGCTACAGCAGTAGACTACAATAAAGATGCACCTACCACACGCTTATTCTATAAAAAAGTTCAGAATAAGATGCACTATGCTGTTCATGGACATACGGCAGCAGAACTTATAGTAGAAAGAGCCAATGCAGAGAAAGAGCATATGGGACTGACCACTTGGGATAATGCACCTGATGGAAAGATTGTCAAGCCAGATGTGAGTATCGCAAAGAACTATCTAAAACAAGTGGAACTTGAAGATATGGGGAAACTTGTCAACTCCGTGCTTGACTTAGCAGAGCGCATGGCAAATCGTCATATTCCAATGACTATGGAAGATTGGGCTAATCGTATAGACATTATTCTTGAAGCTGGCGGTGATGCTGTGTTACATGACGCAGGAAAGGTTTCTGCTGAATTTGCCAAGAGCTTTGCAGAATCAGAGTTTGAAAAATATCGTGTGATACAAGACAAGTTATTCAGTTCTGATTTTGACAAATTCAATTCTTTACCATTTGATGCCATTTGTAATCAGTAACTTTGA
>DKDJ01000005.1 GCA_002451795.1 Bacteroidales bacterium UBA6851
GGATCAAGAATTCAGCATCAAGAATCAAGAACAGAGAATTCAGCATCAAGGACCGAACGTTCAGAATCGAGCATCGAACGCTTAGAATCAAAAATCAAGCATCTAGAATCAAGCATCGAACGCCCGAATTCATGCCCAGACTAAAAGAAAAGAGTCCGGTGCAATACCGGACTCTTTACCAATAGACTTTTTAATGCTAGACCGTCCAACTCTTGGAGACCGCATTTTTTCAGTCTCCACGATCACTTAATATCTCCTCAAAGGAAACTAACAAAGCCTACCAGTTCTTTCTCACGAACGTCCAATTCGGATAGAACTTCGCTTCATACTCATCATCAAGGAACATGGCAGATTCCCCGACCTTTCCCTTAAGTTGCCAGTCAAGCCACTTACGAGCAGCGACAGCATAAGGGCCGCCATTTTTCTCATAATAAGTGCCAGAATGTCCATCAAGAGAGTTCGCCATAACAATAGGAAGAGTCTTGATATTATCATAATCCCCCTGCGCATTCTTGAACGCGATGTCAACTGGACCACCTATCATATAGAACATAGGAGTATGAAGATTCTCCAAACTGGCTTTCGTTGCGCCCTGCATACTATTCTCGCCAATACCAGTATTGAGCATCACGCAGGTCTTGATTCTTGGATCATGCGCTACAGCAAGGACCTGCGCTCCACCACAAGACTGTCCCATCGCAGCGACTTTCTCAAGATCTATAAGATGATAATACTCGCTTCCTTGCGTAGCATTCTGATCTGTGAGCCAATCAAGGGCCTCAAGCATCTGACGAGGATATGTCCGGAAAGGGGCAGGAGCAGCTGAAGCCTTCTTCTTGCTCTTTGATGCCTTCTTCATCTCTGCCATTACGGCCTCACGAGCCGCCTCCCTCTGAACTTTTTGAGCAGCAAGCTCTTCCTCAGTGTACGCAAACACCCTCTCACCGTTTCCCATCACAAGAACTTCTTTGGTAGAAGGATATGCACTGCGGACAACACCCCTCCATTGATCATAGAATTTCTCGTCCGTGTATTCTTCATAAGGTCCAATCGCCATAATAACATATCCGTACGAAGCCACCTCGCTCAGCAAACGGCTCATCTCGAGGCTATTGTTGACACATGCCCCATTGGCATAGAGAATAACTGGCAGCTTACCACCATTCTCACGTGCAGCTGCAGCAAGATCCGCAGGTCGGTAAATAACATGAGTAGTCAGACCAGCATCGCCCACAGCGACTGACTTAAAAGGGCCTGTTCCACCATTTTCAATCACCTGACTACTTGTCGTCTGTGCAGAGCAGACGCATAATGACGCCGAAAGAATAAGCGCCGAGGCCAAAACCTTCTTCAATTGCATAATATAAATTAGTTTTAATGAATAACCCATGGAAACGCTCAAAATACAGCAAACGCCCACTTTTCCTGTTTCCCGGAACAACCTGCTAATTTACAAATAATACACGAAATAACAGCGCCACAAACGCGAAAAGGGATCGATCCCACAAGGACCAATCCCTAATCCACATAAAATTATTACATCTGATACTACATCATGCCGTCAGCAGGCATTGCCGGAGCAGCCGGAGCCGGCTCCGGGATATCAACAATTCCACACTCGGTGGTAAGGAACATACCAGCCACAGAGGCAGCATTCTCAAGAGCTACACGTGCCACCTTTGTCGGGTCAATCACACCAGCCTCGAACATGTGAACATACTCGCCAGTTCTAGCATTGTATCCGAAATCATCCTTGCCTTCACGAATCTTCTGGATGATGACAGAACCATCAACACCTGCATTTGCGGCAATCTGACGAAGCGGCTCCTCAATAGCCTTGGCTACAATGTGAATGCCAGTTGTCTCATCATCATTGTCACCCTTAAGACCCTCAAGGACTTCAGCAGCACGGATGTATGATACTCCACCCCCTGGCAGATAGCCCTCCTCTACGGCAGCACGAGTTGCATTGAGCGCATCCTCTACACGATCCTTCTTCTCCTTCATCTCTACTTCCGTCGTAGCACCTACATAAAGTACTGCCACACCACCGGAAAGCTTGCCAAGACGCTCCTTGAGTTTTTCTTTGTCATACTCAGAAGTAGAAGTCTCAATCTGCTTGCGGATAGAATCCACACGCTCCTGAATAGCAGCCTTATCGCCCTTTCCTCCTACAATGGTAGTATTCTCTTTAGTGATAGTCACTTTCTCAGCCTTACCGAGCATATCAGGAGTTGTGTTCTCAAGGGTGAAGCCTCTCTCCTCAGAAACAACTACCGCACCAGTAAGAGTGGCGATATCCTGAAGCATCTCCTTACGGCGATCTCCGAACCCAGGAGCCTTAACGGCGGCAATCTTAAGTGCGCCACGGAGTTTATTGACGACGAGAGTGGTAAGAGCCTCACCATCAACATCTTCTGCAATAATAAGAAGCTCTCTGCCCTCACGTGCGATAGGCTCAAGGATAGGAAGGAGATCCTTCATAGAAGAAATCTTCTTGTCACAGATAAGGATGGATGGATTCGTCAGGTCAGCCTCCATCTTATCACCGTTGGTCATAAAATATGGAGAGATGAAACCACGATCAAACTGCATTCCCTCTACAACCTTCACTTCCGTATCAGTACCTTTAGCCTCCTCAACGGTAATCACACCATCTTTGCCGACTTTTGCCATAGCATCAGCGATAAGCTTACCGATATAGCCGTCGTTATTGGCAGACACAGTACCCACCTGCTCGACTTTGGAATAATCAGAGCCAACCTGCTGGCTACGCTTCTTGAGGTCACCAACAACAGCTGAAACAGCCTTGTCAATACCACGCTTCAAATCCATAGGATTAGCCCCGGCAGTCACGTTCTTGATACCGACATTGATAATGGCCTGAGCAAGCACAGTAGCGGTGGTAGTACCATCACCAGCCTGCTCGTTAGTCTTGGAAGCAACTTCCTTGACCATCTGCGCACCCATATTTTCGAACCTGTCCTTGAGTTCGACCTCTTTAGCAACGGTAACACCGTCCTTAGTCACCTGAGGAGCACCGAACTTCTTGTCGATAACCACATTGCGACCTTTAGGTCCAAGAGTTACCTTAACTGCGTTTGCAAGTGAGTCCGCACCAACCTTCATCTTGGCACGAACATCTGTATCGAATTTAATTTCCTTTGCCATAATTATAATCTCCTATATTACAGAACAGCCAAAATATCAGACTGTTTTACAATAAGATACTTCTTATCCTCGAAAGTAACTTCAGTTCCGGCATATTTGCCATAGATAACCTGATCGCCTACCTTAACCTCCATAGGCTCATCTTTTTTACCTGGACCTGCTGCTACAACGGTACCCTGCTGTGGTTTCTCTTTCGCAGTATCTGGGATGTACAACCCTGCTGCTGTCTTGGTCTCAGCCTCTTTAGGCTCGATCAGAACTCTGTCTGCTAATGGTTTGAGCATAATCGTATGTTTTTTATATTAATTCATTCTACCGGCACAACCGCCGGACGCCAAACATAAAATCAATGTCCGTGCCAATGACAATTTGTCAGAGCAGCTGTTTGCAAAAATGCCAAAGCAAAACACCGGCTGAAACCGACACATTCAAGGAATGTTTCGCACCGAACTGTGGGATCTCCACAGCAAAATCAGAAAAATCCACTACTTCCTGACTCACGCCATTCACCTCATTACCAAAGACCAGAGCGTACCGCGTACCTTTTTCAGGCGCGAAATCCTGAAGGTAAATAGAGTTATGCGTCTGTTCCACACTTACTATGACATATCCGTCAGATTTCAGCTTTTCAACAAGTGCAAGAGTATCATCCTCATGAACCCAAGGCATACTCAACTCTGCCCCAAGGGCCGACTTATGCATTTCCGCAGACGGTGGACAGGCACATATTCCACACAAATACACGCAGTCCACCTTAAAAGCATCTCCAGTACGGAATATACTTCCAATATTATGTGCGCTTCGGATATTATCCAGGACAACCACCAGCCCGGAAGGCGGCAGCGAAGCATAATCATCTGGCCGAACGCGACCGAGTTCTACATTTAACAGTTTCGGGTCTTTCATGTGGGCAAAGGTACGGTTTTTTATACTATATTTGTACCTCTATTTAACAACGCGTTATGAAACAGGATATTCAAATTGCGGATCTTATCAAGAAAGAAAAAGACCGTCAGGAATCGGGGCTTGAGCTCATCGCTTCCGAAAACTATGTCACAGACGAGGTTCTGAGAGCCATGGGCTCCATCTGCACCAATAAGTATGCAGAGGGATATCCTGGCAAGAGGTACTATGGCGGATGTGAGGTAGTGGATCAGATTGAGCAGATTGCCATTGACAGGCTCAAGCAAATCTACGGGGCAGAATGGGCTAACGTGCAGCCGCATTCGGGGGCGCAAGCCAACATGGCAGTCACAATGGCCATATTGAAACCGGGCGACACATTCATGGGACTTGATTTGAGTCAGGGTGGGCATCTCACCCACGGTTCCCCGGTAAATGCTTCCGGAATTCTTTACCATGCAGTTGCTTACGGGCTTAACCCTGAAACTGGTCTTGTAGACTATGACGAAATGGAAAGAAAAGCACGCGAGTGCAAGCCAAAGCTCATAATCGGAGGCGCCTCAGCCTATTCGCGCGAATGGGACTACGAACGGATGAGAAAGATTGCCGACGAAGTAGGTGCCATCCTTTGGATAGATATGGCTCATACAGCAGGACTGATTGCTGCTGGACTTTTGAAGAATCCTGTCAGATACGCGCACATCGTAACTTCCACCACTCACAAGACACTCCGCGGTCCGCGTGGCGGTATCATTCTTATTGGGAAAGACTTTGATGACCCACAGGGACGCACCACGCCAAAAGGCGTAGTCAAGAAAATGAGCCAGATACTTGACTCATCTGTATTCCCTGGGACACAGGGCGGACCGCTTGAACACATCATCGCGGCAAAAGCAGTAGCATTCTTCGAGGCCATGCAGCCAGAATTCGCTGATTACCAAAAGCAGGTTATCGCAAACGCCAAAGTTATGAGTGAAGAATTCATAAAAAGAGGATATAAGATTGTCAGCGGTGGGACAGATAACCACCTAATGCTAGTCGATCTTAGGGGAAAGTTCGAGGACCTCAACGGACGAATCGCCGAGACCCAGCTTGAAAAAGCAGGCATCACAGTCAACAAGAACATGGTGCCATTTGACACCCGCAGCGCTTTCCAGACATCAGGAATAAGGATTGGCACACCAGCCGTAACCTCCAGAGGGTTTGTGGAGAAAGACATGGTCGAGATTGTTTCCTTGATTGATGAAGTACTCACTTCATGCAACGCACATATCAGTGCGCTCAGCCTGAAAAAGGACGAGACTCCAAGCCAGGAGCAGATCCAGAGTCTCGAAGTCCACAAGGCCGTTCTTGAGAACGTCAAGAAAAAAGTCAATCAGATGACAGCAGGCGTTCCACTTAACAAGTATTAGTCTTTGACTATCATAAACAAGAAATGAGACTGGCCCATAAGTCAGTCTCATTTCTTTTATTAGGTATCCCCTCCCGGGGATACCACAACTGTTATAGATTCAGCCTATCTACAAAGTTCTCTTAACTTCTATAATCTGGAATGCCTCAATGATGTCACCATCCTTGATGTCATTGTAACCGGCTATGCTAAGTCCGCACTCTTTGCCGGCAATGACTTCCTTGACAGCATCCTTACCGATCTGAAGAGAGCCAAGTTCTCCGGTGTAGACCACAATGCCATCCCTAATTAGACGAACCTTGGCCTTCTGGACCATCTTACCATCCCTGACAAGGCACCCGGCAATAGTTCCAACCTTGCTGATGCGGAAAGTCTGCTTAACTTCAGCCGTAGCAATGACTTCCTCTTTCTTCTCAGGCTCAAGCATACCCTCAATACCGTCCTTGACTTCGTTGATACAGTCATAAATAACGGAGTAGAGTCGAATTTCAATACCCTCACGTTCGGCAGCCTTACGTGCTTCCACTGTAGGACGCACCTGGAATCCGACGATCACTGCATCCGAAGCCTCGGCAAGAAGCACATCTGACTCAGAGATACCTCCGACAGCCTTATGTATCACATTGACCTTGACTTCTTCTGTAGAAAGCTTTATCAAAGAGTCTGAAAGTGCCTCCACAGATCCATCCACATCGCCCTTGACAATGATATTGAGCTCCTTGAAATTACCGATGGCAATACGGCGACCGATTTCTTCAAGAGTCATGTGTTTCTGAGTCTTGATACCCTGGATGCGGAGTAACTGCTCACGCTTATTGGCGATGCTCTTGGCCTCCTTCTCGTCCGCAAGAACATTAAACTTCTCACCGGCTGCAGGAGCACCATTGAGTCCAAGGACGGAGACAGGCGTAGAAGGACCTGCTTCAGTGACTTTCTGGCCACGCTCATTAAACATGGATTTGACCCTTCCGTAATAACTTCCGCACAGAATCACATCCCCTTGCTTGAGGGTTCCCTCCTGCACAAGCACTGTGGCGAGATAGCCGCGTCCCTTATCAAGGGAAGACTCTATCACGGCACCGATAGCCGGCTTGTTAGGATTGGCCTTAAGATCAAGGATATCCGTCTCAAGAAGCACCTTCTCAAGAAGTTTGTCCACATTAAGCCCCTTCTTGGCTGAGATCTCCTGACACTGATACTTTCCTCCCCAGTCCTCTACAAGGATATTCATCTCTGAGAGCTGACGACGAATAGTATCAGGATTTGCTCCCGGCTTATCTATCTTATTGATAGCAAATACCATCGGGACATTAGCAGCCTGCGCATGGTTAATTGCTTCCACGGTCTGCGGCATCACGGCATCATCTGCCGCCACGATAATAATAGCGAGGTCTGTGAGCTGTGCACCACGTGCACGCATAGCCGTAAACGCCTCATGACCAGGAGTATCAAGGAAGGTAATACGCCTTCCGTCTGGAAGTTTCACGTTGTATGCACCGATATGCTGCGTAATACCACCAGCCTCTCCGGCTATCACATTTGACTTGCGGATGTAGTCCAGCAAGGAAGTCTTACCATGGTCCACATGTCCCATGACAGTAATGATTGGAGGTCTTGGCTGCAGGTCTTCAGGCTTATCCACAGTCTCCGTACTGCTTATCTTCTCCGAGATATCCGCGGTAACGAATTCCACCTTATAACCGAACTCCTCTGCCACAAGGACAAGTGTTTCAGCATCAAGACGCTGGTTGATGGATACCATCAGTCCGAGACTCATACATGCGCCGATGACTTTCACTACAGGGGTATTATTCATGAGAGTGGCGAGATCATTTACAGTAACGAACTCTGTCACTTTCAAAATCTTCTGCTCTGCCGTTGCCTGAGCTAGCTCCTCCTGAGTCTTCTGGGCTGAAGCCTCGCGCTTTTCCTTGCGGTACTTGGCGCCGAAATTATTCTTCTTGCCCTCATTCATCTTGGCGTATGTCTCCTTAACCTGCTTCTGGATTTCCTTCTGCATCTCCTCCTGCTCGGCTTCAGTCATGGCAGGTTTGAAGCGGTCGCGATCACGTTTACGTCCCTTACCAGGATTGGCCTGGGCATTAGGCTGGGAGGCATTCTGCTTATTCTTTTGATCCTGACGTGGCTGCCCTCCTTGTTTCTGGTCCTGCTTACGATCCTTTTTCTGCGACTTCTCCACATGAGCACCAGCTTTGGCCACATCCACCTTCTGTGTCCCCTTGGTCACACGCTCGCGCTTTTTGGACGGCTTACGGTCAAACTGGCTGAGGTCAATTTTGCCCACCACCTTGAACTGTGTGCCAGGAACAGCCTCTGCAGGCTCAATCTTCACTGCCTTCTCCACAACCACTGGCTTCGGTTCCTCCTTATTCACAGGAGCAGACTCCTTCCGTGGCTTCGGCTCCTCTTGAACCTTATGCTCTACGACAGGCTTCGGCTCCACCTTGACTTCTTCAGGCTTCGGCTGCGGTTCGGCCTTCACCTCTGGCGTTGAAACAACCACAGGAACAGCTTCAACCACAGGAACAGGCTTCTCAGGTTGCGGTTCCACTTTCTGCTCAGGCGCTGTCTGCGGCTCCGTCACCTCAGGAACTTGCTGTCCCTTATGGCTTTCCACCGGATTCACGGCTTCAGGAGCTTTCCGCACCTCCACAGGCTTCACATCAGAAAGAGTATTGCTCTTGATGATGGTCTCATGTTCCGGCTCGTCATCAGACTCCTCCTCTTTTGGCTGCTTGCGCCCCTTCTCAATTATTTCTTTCATCTTGATATCCACCTTCTCAGCCTCTTCCTTGATTTTGAGATCTTTGCCGAACTGCTTAGAAATAGCCGTCATATAACTCTCATCAATTTTGGCGTTAGGGTTAGCGTCGATCTCGACACCTATCTTCTGAAGGAAGTTCACAAGGTCATCAAGCCCGATGTTAAATTTTCTTATAATTTTATTCAGTCTTATTTCTGCCATTCTGTATTATTCTTCGAATTCTGCTTTCAATATGTTAAAGACATCCGCCACGGTCTCATCCTCAAGGTCAGCACGTTTGGCAATGTCGGCCTGAGACTTCTCGAGCACTGACTTCGCAGTGTCGCAACCGATGGATTCAAGGCGATCTATGATCCACTGATCAATAACATCTGAGAATTCGCTAAGCAATACATCCTCCTCTTCAGTATCCTCCCCTTTCGGAAGTTCCCTGTAGACCTCAATCTCACGTCCAACGAGTTTGCTTGCCAGCTCAATATTCACACCATGACGTCCGATACCCTTATTAACCTGATCAGGCTGCATGAATACCTTAACCTTATCCTCTGGGTTGTCGCTCATCTCAATAGAAGAGACAACTCCAGGATTAAGGGCTCTCTGAATCAACAACTTAGGATTCTGAGACCACTGAATAACATCAATATTCTCATTTCTTAACTCTCTGACGATGCCCATGATACGTCCGCCCTTAACACCGATACATGCTCCAATAGGGTCAATACGGTCATCATAGGACTCCACTGCCACTTTGGCACGTTCTCCGGGCACACGGACAACCTTCTTGACTGTGATAAGGCCATCAGCGATTTCCGGAACCTCCTGCTCAAAGAGTCTCTCAAGGAATTCATCAGAAGTACGGCTCAAGACAATGTATGGAGTGGTATTGTTCTTCATCTCCACGCTCTTTATGACAGCCCTCACGGAATCGCCTTTTCCAAGACGTTCTCCAGGAATCTGCTCTGTCTTAGGGATATGAAGTTCATTACCATCATCATCCAGAAGAAGAGCCTCTTTGGACCATGACTGATAAACCTCGCCAAAGAAAAGTTCTCCGACTTTCTCAGAGTATTTCTTGAAGACATTGGCTTTCTCTATATCCATGATTCGGCCCTGAAGATTCTGCCTAATATTCAGGATACCGCGACGTCCAAAAGCAGAGAGAGGAAGGAACTTGGAGTACTGATCACCGATTTCATAATCAGCCGGATCCCCGCCATCTTCCTTAATTCCCTCAAGGGTGATCTCAGAGTTAGGATTCTCAACTTCCTCCACTACATCGAAATTCTGATATATCTCGCACGTTCCCTTATCCACATTGACAATCACGTCAAAATTGTCAGATGAGCCATATGTTTTGGCTATCTGAGTAAGGAACACGTCCTTGAGAACCTGCATCATAACCGGGCGGTCAATGTTCTTCTCTTCCTTGAAGTCCTTGAACGCATCGATAAGAGTGATTACTTTTTCCTTTTCCATTATCGTTATTCTTTTGTTGTATTCAGTATCTCATCCGCCTCGGCAGCATCTATACCTGCAGAGCTGACGGTAAGCGCATAGTCTTCGATATTCCTGTCGAAATTGTCAAGAACGGCACGGTGCACACTTTCGCAGTCAGACAGATCGACATCACCGTTTTCCTTGTCAATGACAACCTCAAACACATTGTCGTCATCATTAAGAGTCATCTCCACCACCGCACAGCCGCGTGCTGCAGCAGCTTCATTCACAATTTCCTTGAATTTCAACAGGTCCATACGCAAATAATTTATAAAAAAAGGAAGACCACCCGGCCTTCCATCTCTTTCACAACTGCAAATGTAGCAATAATTTCCGACATTGCAAAATCACGTTTTAGCTACCCAATTCAAATTCAAGAATATCCCTTGTCAGTCCGCCATATTTTGATTTTGTCTTCGCCACTACAAACCCCTTAGATATGAAGTTGCGCTTGCTTGGGGCATTGGCAGGGTCCACTGTCGCGAGGATAAAACGGCATCCCTTTGAGCGCGCAAGCCCCATTGACCAATCAATAAAGCGCTGCTGGAACCCACGTCCACGGCATTCAGCATCCACCACCACAGCATCAAAAGTCATCACAGACGACGGATCCAATCCAAGGTCGGAAGCAAGACTGCGAACACCGAATCTATTGGAAACCACCACACAAAAAGCGACGAGACGGCCATCAGTATCGCATATTCCGCAGAGGTTGTCAAGCTGAAGAGACTCAATAAGTTCCTCTCGGCTAAGAGGGAAAAACAGATTCTTATCAGGAAGACCGCCGACCACCGAGGCCTGAAGCTCCATCACTGCGCTAAGACTGTCAAAACCAAGAGTTTTCATCTTGAATCCATCCGCCAGCTCATCGACTTCTTTATTGTAATCCGATAGCCCATAGTCGTAGAGATAAAGTTTGTCATCAAGATATGATTCCGGGAGCATATACTGTCCGGATGGGACATGTCTCTGCCAACCGTTTTTCCCGCTGTTCTCCTTTTTCCTATATTTTATCCATACCTGATACAGTTCAAACACCTGTACGTAAGAGGATGATGTCGGGAGAATGTATTTTTCCTGTATATAAGGGTTATTCACAAAAAGGAAGAAACGGTACCCAAATAGATCGTCAAGATCCTCGATGCTTGCAATATGGTGACGGTAAAGCAAATACAGGTTTTCAAAAAAAGTGCAGTACTGCGCCACCTCCACGCTAGAAACATCCTTCCACCGCTCATAACCATAATCACCGTCATTCTCCGAATTTTCAAGCACCTCATACACTTTCATGAGCCTATCACTTTCATGAAAATAATTATTGAGGTTGATAAGCATATCACTGCAAGTCACATCAGAACCGTTCTTCAGCTCCACTGCTATGAAGATGGTTCCAACAAGGGTTGCAGCAAGTGAGAAAATACCCACAGTAGCTTCCTCTCCCGTTCTGAAAGTATGGACTACCAGCAAGCAGAGAAGCACTAGTACAACGGACGCCATGGAGATAAGGATAGAGATGCTAGTCTTGTACTTCATTTTCATAATGCAATCTGATTATTTGTTTAGTATTATCATCCACCTTCACACCCTCGTCGATGCGATAGCACAAAATAGCCGCCACATGCGATCCGTCCATCTCGACCACCTCTACTCCAGCCTTCTCATCAGGTGTTAACTTGTATTCATTAAGAATATCCGATACCTTTCGGCGGCCTTTCATGCCAAAAGGGACCATCCAATCTCCGTTCATCCATCGTCTCACCGCCAATGGAGTCCCCATTTTGAGAGCATCGGCAATCAGATACCCATCCGGCTGCTTAAGAGAAGGCACACTCTCCCTTAGGACAACATCCTGCACTAGCCTACCCAGAGACGCAGTCACAGACAGAATCTTCAGTCTTTCACTTCCCACTGACACAGGGCCGAAGCGTTTACCTCCTGTCTGCCGCCCAGATTCCAAAAGGCAGACAAGCCCGTCAAAATCCGACCTGCTTATTCCGCTTCCTTCGAGCAGACGCCAGAGAACGTACTCCCAATGCCTTACACCAAGCAGGCAGCCAATACTGATATCCCCATCCGGCAGCATCACCTTAGAACGAGCATCCTGGAAGAAATCCTCCACAATATCAGCAGTTTGGGAAAACCTCCCCATATCATCACATAGCGTTCTCACAAAGGAAGGGTTGATTCTTCCAAATATCGGAAAAACCTCATTCCGTATAATATTTCTCTTGTACAGACATTCAGAGTTGGTTCTGTCCTCCCGCCATGGTAGTCCTCGGGAAATCATCCACGTACGGATTTCTTCCCTTCCTACCCCAAGAAGAGGCCTCAAGACCCCAGGACGGCTCTTCATGCCGCAAATCCCACGGAGTCCGGTACCCCTAAGAAGATTAAGAATAAGAGTCTCGGCATCGTCATTGGCATTATGTGCCAATGACACTGCGTCATATCCATACTCAGACAGCAGTTCCCCGAACCACTTATAGCGGAGTTCGCGGGCAGCCATTTCCGTACTCAGTCCGTGTTCCGATGCATACCCGAGTGTATCGAACCTTCTCACATGACACACCATTCCATGAGAGTAGCACCATTCTCGCACAAACCGCTCATCCCCGTCAGACTCCTCTCCACGCAGTGAGAAATTGCAATGTGCAACAGCAAAACAGGCTCCGGGAAATAATTCCGAAGCCCTATTTGCCATATACATAGAGTCAATGCCTCCACTGACTGCAAGGAGAATTCTCATCCGCTACCTCTTGTTAGAAATAAGATAAGTAAACTTAATGGCGAAGGAGTCCTTAAACTGCACTCTCTGATGACCATCAATCATCACGATAGGATCATACAAGAGCCATGTATCAAGAGAAACCTTGAAGTACTTTGCAACCTGGCAGGTGATTTTGTTGTCCCAGTTGACACGATTACTCTTGAAAGGCTGATTGAGATAGTCCGTGAAAAGTACAAGTTGGGTCTCATAGCTGAGCACATCGTTCAACGCCATTTTAAAATTCATCTTAATCTGGGCACCAAACTGGAAAAGTGCATTGCGATAATTCTCACCCACCTCCGGGTCAAGATCATCAGACCGGAGCTTCATACCGTATTTTTTTCTCAACGCCTCCGTAGTACAGATGGTAAATCCACCGGTAAGAGGTGCTATATTGACATTGAACCAGTCATTTGGAGTCCACTCCATACCGAGTGCAATATTGGTATATGCTGGTGAGAAAAGCCCAGATTTCAACTGTCCGTTCCACTCTCCAGTCTCCTCATTAAGCTTATAGGAGTCATAACTGTCTGAAAACTGCGACCTGAAATCAAAAGAAGCCGTATAGTTCCATTTGCTCTCCTTGGAAGTGCGGTATGCAAGACGGCTTTCGAGATACATCAAGTCATTGCTCTTCTGGAGAAGGTTTTTCTTGTCTGCAGACCACAGAAATCCATACTGGAGCTGAAGACGGTTGTTCCAGCTCAAAAAATGCTTGGCATAATTGGCCTTCGCATCCAATCCCATATTCAGGGTAAAGGTATTGTATCCGCCGGCAGCCCAGTTCCAAAGGCTGGTACTGCTAGTTCCAAGGTCAAACTGTGCCGAAGAATTCCAATATTGCGGTTTTTCCACCTTGGCCTTTGTCTGAGGGGCCTTCATAAGTGCGGCAGCAGCTTCAGCAGCAGCTTTCTGCACATCATCCTGAGCCCATGCGCTGACACAGAGCGAGAGGCACATGACTCCTGTTAAGAATCTTTTCATCCTCATAGCATCAATAGGCAATAGCATATACTACACGCTGCTTAGAAGGCTTTCCAGAGTAGATATCCACGCCGTCTTCCTCGCACACATAACTGTCAATAGGTATGCACCTGATAGTGGCCTTGGTCTCGTCCTTGATAGCCTGCTCCGTCTCGGCAGTACCATCCCAGTGGCACAAGAGGAACTTACCGGTGTTAATTTTAGCCTTAAACTCCTCCCAACTATCACACTTCTCCACATGAGCATCACGAAAGGCGAGTGCTTTGGCATATATATTTGCCTGAATGTCGTCCAACAGACCAGCTATATGAGAAGCAATTCCGTCGAGTGACATGGTCTCTTTGGTGAGGGTATCGCGCCTAGCTACCTCCACAGTGCCCGAGGCAAGATCCCTTGCGCCCATTGCAACGCGCACAGGAACGCCCTTAAGTTCCCACTCGGCAAATTTAAATCCAGGACGGAGATTATCCCTATCGTCAATGCGGCAGCTTACTCCCTTATCCTCAAGTTCCGCTTTCAGTGAATTCATTTTATCAAGGATACTCTGATGCTCTTCTTCTGTCTTGAAGATAGGCACCATGACCACCTGGATAGGAGCAAGCCTTGGAGGAAGTACAAGACCGTTGTCATCTCCATGAGCCATTATAAGGGCGCCCATAAGTCGAGTGCTGACACCCCATGAAGTGGCCCATACATACTCTTGGGTCCCCTCTTTGGTCGTGTACTGTACATCGAAAGACTTCGCGAAATTCTGTCCAAGAAAATGTGACGTTCCTGACTGTAGTGCTTTTCCATCCTGCATCATGGCCTCAATGGTAAGGGTATCAAGCGCACCGGCAAACCGCTCGTTAGGACTCTTGTGACCCACGATAACGGGCAAAGCCATCACTTCACGAGCGAATTTGGCATAAACCTGCACCATCTCGTATGCCTTAGCTTGAGCCTCCTGCGCAGTAGCATGTGCCGTGTGGCCTTCCTGCCACAGGAACTCCGCAGTACGGAGGAACACCCTTGTCCTCATCTCCCACCTTACCACATTACACCATTGGTTACAGAGGATAGGAAGGTCTCGCCATGACTTAATCCAGTTTTTGTATGTATTCCAGATGATTGTTTCCGATGTCGGACGCACAATAAGTTCCTCCTCAAGTTTCGCATCCGGGTCTACTACAATTCCGTTGCCGTCAGGATCATTCATTAGCCTGTGATGCGTCACCACTGCACACTCCTTCGCAAAACCGGCCACATGCTCAGCCTCTCTGCTGAAAAAAGACTTCGGGATAAAAAGTGGGAAGTACGCATTCTGGACGCCTGTCTTCTTGAACATCCCGTCCAAAAGACTCTGCATCTTCTCCCATATCGCATACCCGTAAGGCTTGATTACCATACATCCCCTGACAGCCGACTGCTCGGCAAGATCAGCTTTAAGCGCCAAATCATTGTACCACTGAGAGTAGTTCTCAGAGCGCTTGGTTACCTCTTTCGCCATATTCTGTTGAATTTTCTGCGTTTTTTTTAGAAATTTGCATCTATATACAAAGTCGGATCCGAAAGATCGGACCGGTTTTTGACGCAAAGATACAATTTTTATTAATATTTACTGGTTTCACGAAGGCGAAACCTATATAATAAAGGAGATTGAATATGAAACGGAGCATCACACTTTTACTGCCACTTTTGCTATTGGCAGCATCATGCGGTACGACCGCCCAGTATTCCGGTCAGAGATTTGAAGATGCCCTATACGTAGGACGCACTGTCAAGATCTACACCCCTGAAGAATTCGAGCAGCGCGCAGCGATGGAACTCGCCTGCAAGAAAACATACGAGCAGAACGACGTGGAGACATACTCCCTGATCATCGTGCCGTCAATAGTTCTCAGCCCTTGGTATTATGATCCTTGGTATTACGACCCTTGGTACTACGATTCGTGGGACTATTTTAGATGGAACAGATGGTGGAGAGATCCTTGGTATCATGACCCTTGGAGGTATGACCCTTGGCACTACGATCATCATTGGCGTCACGACCCTTGGTTTCATGACCCTTGGAGATACGATCCTTGGTACCACGACCCTTGGTACGGACCACATTGGAATGGCGGATATGTCGGGCCTGTAGGGCCAAGACCTCCTAAGCCTGGACTATCACATGACGGGAGCAAATATTACGGTCCGCGCCGCGACACACAGACCGGTGGCTCTAGAGAAGTAAGTGCAAGCCGCTCCACAGGAAGTGTTGCCGGGCCCGGAGGCAACGGAAGCTCTTCATCTGGTAACCGCACAAGAAGCAACTACGGCTCTTCCGGATCTTCATCCGCCAGCAGCAGCCGGAGCAACTCCAACTCTGGGAATAGCACCGTACGGAGCAACGGAGCAACACGGAGCAACGGAAGCCGCTCATCTGGGTCGCAGTCATCCTACTCCACCAGACAGGCTAGTCCAAATGTCAGTACGGGACGCAATTCCACGACCACTAGAGGGAACTCTGTAAGCGGAAGCACTGGTTCAAATAGTTCAAGAACCCTAAATGGCTCTCGAAGCAACAGTAGCCGGTCATCCTATAGCAGCGGAAGCTCTTCCAGAAATAGCCAGGTGCAGCAGAGAAGTAGTACGACTTCCTCTTCACAAAGGTCCAGCACAAGAAGCTCAGGCACTACCAGCAGCCGTTCTTATAGTGGAAGTTCATCAAACTCTAGTAGGAGTTCGGGCAGCAGTTTTAGCTCCGGGAGCAGCTCAAGGAGTTCGGGTAGCTATTCTGGCGGCAGCTCAAGGAGTTCGGGCAGCAGTTCTGCTGGAAGCAGACGCAGGTAAATTCAGTTAAACCATCAAAATAGCCATTATGAAAATTTGTTATAAATATGTCGCTGCACTGTCAGCACTCGTAATATCATCCATCTGCGTATCTGCGCAGAACATGTACGATGCTATCAACATCAGCCGCAACAACTACTTTGGCACAGCGAGGACCATGGCATTGGGGAACGCTGTGACAGCACTTGGAGGCGACCTTGGTACTGTGGGCATTAACCCGGCCGGATCGGCTGTCTATTCATATGGTCAGGCGGTGCTTACGCCAGGAATATCCATATCATCCATAAACTCAGATTTCTCCACCTCCAACGCGTTGACTACATCCAACCACTCCACCAGCACCAAAGTAAGCCTTCCAAACTTCGGAGTCAGTGCCGTTTTCAACATGGGACGTTCACAAGGCTTGAAATCTGTCACAGTATCGCTCATCTCCAACCAGACGGCACAATACCTAAGTTATGCCAATGCATACGGAGTCAACTCGGCGACCTCCAAACTAGCAGAAATGGCTGCGGCAGCAGGAGGCATGGATGAGAGCGCACTTGGAAACTATAATTCGTATGACGGAAGCGGCATTCCATGGGATATTCTCACTGGATACCAAGCAGGCATGTTCGGCTCCTACGGAGAGAACGGCAAGTATGTATCCATCACCGAAGCGCTTGCAAATGGATACCATTATGTACCTGGAAAACTGGCACAGACATCAATCGCCCAGAAGAGCGGCACCAAGAAAGACGTTGTCTTGAACATGGGTTTCAACATTTCAGACAAATTCTACTTTGGCTTCAACCTCGGTCTCCCGAAGGCTCAGTACGAATACAATGAGATATTCTATGAATCAGCCATGAATCCGTCAGAGTTTGAACTCACATTCAACAAAGCTGATGGAAATGCGTACACTACCCATTTCAGAAGTGCGTCCACGAACTACAAGTATGTATCCGACATCGAAGGCCTGTATGCCAAATTCGGATTCATATTCAAGCCGACAGATACCTGGCGCATCGGTGCAGCCATTCAGACACCTACCGGATACACCATCACAGAGAACTGGCAATATGCAGCAAGTACATCATTTGATGATAGTTATTTCAATGGGAACCAGACTTCTCCTACAGGAAAGTTCTCATATTCTCTCCGTTCTCCATACGTGGCAAGCTTTGGCATTGCCAAAACGATCAACAGGCTCGGACTGATAAGCATCGACTACGAAATTATGGATTATAGTGTAATGCGCTTTTCAAATATCCACGATGACTACCTCGCGCAGGATAGTTTCCGTGATCTCAACGAAACCAACAGGCGCTTTGCCGGAGTATCCAAGAACCTCCGTGTCGGGCTTGAGGCAAAACTGACTTCGGAGTTTGCAATAAGATTCGGAGTTGACTGGCTATCATCCCCTGAAAAATTCTGGACTAACGACTCTGGCGAAAAAGTCTATGCCGATGATTTCCTCGCGGACTATGACGCATACGCCTCCAACGCAAAACGTCTTCTCAACTATTCATACGCGAACGACGACACCCTGTCAGGCTCCATAGGATTCGGCTACGCTTCATCTGGCTCCTTCTTCGCCGATGTAGCAGTCAAATACACAGGGTATCCGGACACAAAGTTCTACCCATACTACGACTACCCTAATTGGAATGAGAGAGGAGAGTACGTTAACGAAGCATCTCCGGCAATATACAACAAGAGATCTTTAATAAGCGCGCTTCTAACATTTGGATGGAGATTTTAGAATATTAAAATAATTACAATAAATGGAATTGACCGCACAGCAGTTAGCGGACGTACTCCACGGAACGGTGGAAGGAAATCCGCAGGAAAAAGTGACATCATTTGCTAAGATTGAGCATGGCAAGAAGGGGCAGTTATGCTTCTTCGCCAACCCCAAATACGAACAGTATGTATACACCAGCAAGGCATCCGTCCTGCTGGTGAATTCTGATTTTAAGCCCACAGCTCCTGTAGCCCCTACCATGGTACGTGTTCAGGACGCGTATTCAGCTCTTTCAGAGTTACTTAAATATGTAGCAGACCAGAAGAAGAAATATCGTAGACATAGAGGACGCTGCCATATTGCATGGAGTGCAAAGCTCGGGAAGAAGGTCTATGTGGGCGACTTTGTCACAATAGGGAAGAATGCAAGTATAGGCGACTGCACACATATTTCAGATAATGTCACCATTGGAGAGGGCACAAAAATCGGATCTTACTGCATTATATACCCAGGGGTCCATATTTTTCCAGGAATGGTAATCGGAGACAGAGTGATTCTTCATGCAGGATGCATCATAGGAGATGACGGATTCGGAAATGCGCCACAGCCTGACGGTTCATGGAAAAAGATAGAGCACCTCGGAAATGTAATCATTGAAGATGATGTTGAAATCGGGTCCAATACCACTGTTGACAAGGCTCCTATGGAATCCACCATCATAAAGAAAGGTGCAAGGATAGACAACCTGTGCCAGATTGCCCATAATGTAATAGTGGGAGAGAATACCGCCATGGCTGCGATGACTGGTGTCGCCGGGTCCGCCAAAATAGGGAAGAACTGCTTGTTCGGAGGTCAGGTAGGCATTGTCGGGCACGTCAATATAGCCGATCACACGACCGTTGCGGCCAAGTCCGCCATCATCGGAAATATCAGGAAATCCGGCCTCACCCTATTTGGAATACCTGGCATTGATCACCGGGTATACATGAAGGCTTATGCTAAATTCAAGCAATCAGGTGAAGAATAAAATTATTTATTTATCTTTGCACCCCGATGAATCAACAGACTCTTAATAAAGAATATTCTTTCGAAGGAAGAGGGCTTCATACCGGGAGGTATGCCCACCTTACGATAGCACCCGCCGGAGAAAATACCGGAATACGTTTCCTACGCACAGATTTGAACGTAGAGGTTGAGGCGTTAGCTACAAACGTATCCAAGACTGAAAGAAGCACCACCATTTCCGCAAATGGAGTTTCCATCGTCACCATAGAACACCTCATGTCAGCACTGACGGGGTTGGGCGTGGACAATGCACTCATAAAGATTGACAATGATGAAGTTCCTATCCTTGACGGAAGCGCCGAGTGCTATGTAAGGGCCATTGCTCCGGATGGACTTAAGGTTCAGAATGCCGAAAGGAAGTACATAGAATTTGCAGAAGCGTTTGAAGTAAAGAATGACCAGACTGGCTCGTGGGTCAGGATAACTCCAGACGACCATTTCTCGCTTGAGCTCACCGTTGATTTCAACTCCAGAGTACTCGGAGTCCAGTCGGCATCATGGGATGAGGGCAGTGACTATGTGGGACAAATAGCTCCTTGCAGGACATTCTGCTTTTTCCACGAATTGGAATATCTGGCATCCATGGGATTGGTAAAAGGCGGAGACGTGGACAATGCTATCGTCATCGTAGAGCATCCAGTAACAAAAGAGCAGGTGAGCAAGATGTGCTCCTTGTTCGGGCAGCCACTGCTATCAGTTACAGATCAAGGATATCTCAGCAACATCAAACTTCATTTCCCGAACGAGTGCGGAAGGCACAAGATGCTTGATCTTATCGGGGACATGAGACTTATTGGAGGCTTTCCGAAAGCACACATCAGCGCATACAAACCAGGACACAAAATAAATAGTATTGCAGCGGCAGCCGCAATAGAAAAAAAGAAATAATATGGCAATAACTATTCATCCGCTGGCGACTGTCAGCCCTAAGGCAAAACTTGGAGACAACGTAGAAATAGGACCTTACGCATATATCGATGAGAATGTAGAGATTGGTGACAACTGCAAGATTTACCCTCACGCCACCATTCTTCCATACGTGAAAATGGGCAGCAACTGCTCTGTATTTCCAGGAGCAGTCGTGGGCGCAATCCCTCAGGACCTCAAATTCGATGGGGAAATCACCTATGTGGAAATCGGTGACAACGTGACCATCCGCGAGTGCGCAACCATCAATAGAGGCACCAAAGCTAGCGGCAAAGGCGTCACTCGTATCGGGAATAACACCCTCATAATGTCGTATGTGCATGTCGCACACGACTGCCGCGTGGGAAACCATTGCATCCTCGTTAGTTATGTAGGCATTGCCGGAGAGACTGATGTGGACGATTGGGCCATCATCGGAGGCAACACCGCCGTTCATCAGTTCTCGCACATCGGCACACACGCCATGGTAGGAGGATGCTCTGCTGTCAACAAAGACATTCCGCCTTATTCAATATGCGGACGCACGCCTATCTGCTATGCCGGCATCAACATCGTCGGACTCCGCAGAAGAGGTTTCGAGTCTGATGTCATCAGGAACATAAAGGATATTTACGATACGATTTACTTTCAGGGATACAATATCTCTGATGGATGCGCCAAGGTGGAAGCCGGATTCCCTCAGTCAGTTGAGCGGGACACTATTCTTTCGTTTATCAGGAACTCAAAGAGAGGTATTGTCCGTGCCAATGACATAAATTCAAAGGGAGAAATCGAGTAAATTGACTCTTAAAATAGCATATTTCCCTCCAGTTGAATACTTTGCCCTTTTGGCAAAGTATTCTTCCGTTTATATTGAGGCCTGTGAAAACTACCAGAAACAATCCTATAGGAACCGGTGCCACATATATGCCGAGAATGGGGTACAGGCACTGAACTTCCCGGTAAAGCACGAGAATGGGACATTCTCTCTACCCATTACGCACATCAAGGTCGACTACTCCACCCCATGGGTAAAAAAAACCATAAAGTGCATCGACTCTGCCTATATGTCATCTGCATTCTACGAATACTATAGGGATGAACTGGCATCAATCCTTGAGTCCGAGCCACAGACTCTATGGGATTTAGACATATCGTTGATACGTTTCTTCATGCGAAAAACAGGGCTTAACACCACACTCATGCAGACCACTGCATTCGATGAGTCGTGCAAAGAAGAAATCCACCCCAAAAAGTCCAATTCCATACTGAAGGACTTAGGAGTGGATAAATCGTATTATCAAGTATTTGCCCAAAGGCACGGGTTCATTCCGAACCTTTCAATAATGGATCTGTTGTTCAACGAAGGTCCTGCATCAATAGATTACCTATTGTAGCCGGTCCATTCCACAGGAGACACCTTCCCAAACTTTCTCGTTATAAGAACTACGAGCATCACACAAGCTGCAACCAATACCCAGTAAAGCGGTGCCGGTATAATATCGCACCACGATTCCATTTCCTTCAGTGCATCCACATTGCTCAGAGCTAAAGAAACGGTGTTATTGGTGAAATGGATAAGCATGGTGAGCTTCAGAGAGCCTGTCCTATAGTAAATGTAACCCATAAGACACCCAATGGTGAATGCTGGAAGTGCCTGCCATGGATTCAGGTGTATGAAAGCAAAGAAAAGAGCCGAAAAGACAATTGCCCATACTGGTTTTACCCGATTGGCCAATAGGCCTCGCAGCACCATTCCCCTGCACAGCCACTCTTCAAAAAGAGGCGCAAATATGCTGACACTAATAAAGTTGAGAAGGATATTGCCATCGGAAGTTATGCTCTCCATCGCAGTCTTGAACCACTGAGGCGGTTCAGGAAGTACAAAGCCGAAAGCATCACAAGCGAAAGAGAGCGAAAGTGTAGCAATAAGAGTAAGCAATACGCACCATACTCCTCCAATAGGACTGAAATTACTCCTGTCCATAGGGACAGATGCTTCATCAAAGCAATTTCCCTTACTCTTCAGCGAAGCATATATCATAGCAGGAATAAACATGATAGGATAAGATACAAACATTATTATGCTCATGTCTATATCCGGCCATAACATCACCAGAACAGAAGGAATCTGCGCAAGGAGAACGCCTAACAGAAGGAATGCTAAAAGAATGAAAATATCCGCCACCCCAGGCACATAGTGCGAGAAATTCTCGAAGAACTTGAAGTTCCGCTTTCCGGACCGTTTCATCACTTATACAACGGGCTAGGATAAACGCCTTCACGGACAAGTTCCGCGAACTTGGACACGACACCAGGTCTGTCTTCCTTAAAAGTAACTCCGAACCAACGCGATGGAGTATGAAGCACTTCGCATGTAGCAGCACCGGCCTTTACCATCACATCTACAGCATAAGGTATATAGAACTCTTTCTTAAGTTCCATACTATTGGCCTGAAGGAAAGACTTGAAGCTCTCTTCACTTGAAATGAAGAAATCAGGAGTGAACCCCCACATATTCATAGAGCAGAGATCTTTTCCTCTCAGTTCGACACGCGCACCCGTATCAGAATTGTCCCCGAAGATACGACCGTCATCATCCATAATGATATTGTGATGCTCCACAACGTCGGTAAGCTTCATATCCTTGTCATAACTACAAATTCCGCGGGATACCCCACCCGACTCACTGAGTGTATTATCAAGTTCGAAACCGATAATGGCATATTGTCCATGAGTATTCTCATGGCTACGGCACCATTCCGCGGCTATTGTGAATGAATCACGTCCATAATAGTCATCCCCATTGATCACTACGAAAGGGCCATCAATCACATCCTTGGCCATAAGCACAGCATGAGCTGTCCCCCAAGGCTTCTGCCGCTCCGGATTAAGGGTAAAGCCAGCGGGAATCTTGTTGAGCTCCTGAGTTACAAACACGAATTCAAGAGGGCTTCCGTCCACACACTTCACATGGCTATACTTCTCCTTTACAGTCTGCCGGAACTGCTCGAGAAAATACTCCCTCACTATATACACGACTTTGCCGAAGCCTGAGTGAACTGCATCATATATTGAATAATCTATGATGGTCTCACCATTAGGACCAAGTCCGTCCATCTGCTTGAGTCCACCATAGCGGCTTCCCATACCAGCCGCAAGAACAAGAAGAGTAGGTTTCATAATGTATGTTTTTAGTAATCTCGCAAAATTAGTTAAATTTGCGCAATATTCATCCGATATGGGAAAGTTTAGGAATCTATGGAATAGAAGTGATGATGGTGATAGGCGGGAGCAGCGCTCTTTCGCCCGTTACGCCATTGTGGCCACATCACTGTGCCTTTTCTTTCTTCTCGTAAAACATGACAACCTCATCGTGTGGGTTCGTTCTGCCATAACGCTTCGCAAGCAGGAGCGGCAGATCGAAAAGCTTCAGAACGACAATGCCAGACTGCACAATGCCGCTGACAAACTTTATTCAGACAGAGATTCACTTGAAACTTTCGCAAGAAACAATTTCATGTTCTGCGAACCTGATGAAGATATCTATATCGTCGGCGACTGAGCCTTGTATCCCACAGCAGCCTTAACATCATGCACCCTCAAGATACCTGCTCCGTGCGCGACAGCCATCCTATTGGCTTTCTCGGTGTCGCCATGCGTAAAACGTTTATCCGCTGCACCAATAAGAATCTCCCTATGCAGAGGCTTGAATGCCTCCAGTTTTTCAAGAATCTCCCAGTTCTGCGCTTCCGTCTTGGCGAAGCCGAGTCCCGGGTCAAGAATCCAATTACCAATACCGATTTCGCCTGCTCTACGTTCAAAATCCATGAAATAGTCCACTAGAGCATGAATAACGCCACCCTCGTACTCACATTTTGAATCCATAGTCCGTGGATTGCCCCTCTTGTGCATGGCGACATAGGGCAACTTCAGTGATGCCACAACATCAAGCATCTCAGCATCGTCCTCACTAGCGGAAATATCATTTACAATGAACGGCCCAAATGTATCAAATGAGCGTTTCACAATCTCCGAGCTAGTAGTGTCAATTGAGAAATCAACCCCTGTCAGCCCATATTCCTCTACAACTGCCTTGTCCGAGAGGAGCTTGAGAGTTGGCTCAAGCCGAGCCCACTCTTCGTCCACACTTACGTCAGCAGCACCAGGTCTGGTGGATACTGCCCCAAGGTCAATGATATCCGCCCCATCCGCCACAAGCGAGGCAATTCTCGGTATCGAATTATGAATATCCGAACGGCTTGGAGCCCAAAAAGAATCCGGTGTCAGATTCACTATCCCCATTATCCTAACCATATTCCTACAACAAAAGCATTACGGCAAAAACATAAAGCATAAAAGCCTGAAATTTCAGTGATGATTTTCCTGACTGAGACATCACCACCTCCGCCTGGTCCGAATCGGAAATCTGCGACAGCAATTCTTTTCCTGGAGCATGATTTGACGACCATTTTGATACTATCCTGGCATCATCAATAAACACCACGCCAGCATTGGAACGGTTGAGCGTAAGCAGCTTCTTGCGATCCGCAAAGTAGCAGTGAGAAAGCACAAACGGGTCTTTTACTATATTCCCGAGCGACTCTGGAGTAGAAGCGGCAAGGACAAGTGTAAGGAATCCCTCCCCTTCTGCCGAGCGCACGAAAGAAGAAACTCTATTCCACCTGCGGTCTGACAATTTCTCGGGATTATAAATAGATACTACCATCACTTTTCCAGAAAGTGCCAGCGAGTCGACATACTCCCCGCCTGCATCCCTAAAACTCAGCAGCAAAGGCTCTTCCCCGGAAGAAAAATCAAAATCTTCCATAGATGCCAGTTCATTGCCAGGCTTATATTCTGTAAAATCCACAAGCGGAATTGATAATACAGAATACAAGAAAAACAACAGAGACGAGACCATAGCAATGGAGAAACTCACATACTTCACTTTTACAGGGTCACCCACCGACTTGAGCGGAATAAAAGCAAGCGCCCACAACGCAAGAATCACAATATTCTTCACAAAACTCTGAAGATGCGTTAGATGAACCGCCTCCCCGAAGCATCCACAATCCATATCAGGATTCGCGACAAGCAGGACAAACGTGACAATAGTGAAAAACGACACTAATACAAGAGAAGCGAATGCCACAATCTTACGCCATACTCCAGTAATCAGGGCTGCACCCAGCGTGGTCTCCACCACAGCAAGCATTGCTCCGCTGAAATAGGACAATGGACGAAGGAAACCGAGCTTAAAGAAATTCATATACGCCTCCACTATCAGCGACGTCCCCATCGGGTCCATGAATTTAAGAATACCAGACACGAAGAAGACAATCCCTATTATCACAGCGCTAAATCGCCTGAGCATTTTCATATATGTCAATAATTTTGGCAAAAATATCATCTGGTGGCAACATCTCCCCAAATTCGTCCGAGCAGTCCACTGCTATAAATGACGGATCAAGCTCGGCTTGACGTTGGTACATCCTACGCACCTTCTTCTGAAACGAAATATCTGACTCATGGATATCACTCGAGCCATGCAGATACTCCCTATCATCACCAGATCGGTTTCCGGCAAGACTCTTCTCCACAAACGAGATAGGCACATCAAGAAATATGTTGAGATCCGGACGAGGCAAATCGAACTCTCCGTACTCGGTATTCGCTATCCATGCGCGCAGGTCCTCAGCCTCTTTCTCATCGTGGAGTTTAGCGCACTGATACGCGATATTGGAATAAACATACCTATCCAGAAGAACAGTTTTTCCCTCCAGAAGAGCCTCGCGTATCTCTGGAGCCGCGCCATGCCTGTCTTCGGCGAACAACAACGCCACCAACTGTGGGTGAACGGAATCATTGGCTCCAAAATCGCCCCTAAGAAAACGGCTGATAAGCTCTCCATATACAGGGGCATCGTACCGAGGAAAATGAATGTATTCCAATTCGCCCTTCTTCTGAAGATAATTTCTAAACATCCGGACCTGAGTAGACTTTCCTGCTCCGTCCAAACCTTCCAATACCACTAACATAGCGCGTCAATTCACTCTGATTTTCTGTCCTATTTTTATCTTATCCGCTTTTAGTCCAGGGTTGAGTTTCTGTATCTGACTCACGCTCTTCCCGTTCTTGCGCGCTATTGCAGAAACAGTCTCCCCTGACTTGACAGTATGCCATTTCATAGCAGCGCGTTCAGCTTCAAGACGCTTTTCTTCCTCAATTATCTTTTCATCAGCAGCATATACATCCTCTTCCTCATCAATGGACTCTGGGACATATCGAGAAGACGCATTAAGATAACTGCGTCTTAGCACAAACACATTTGTCCTCAACTTTCCATTCTCAAAATCCACGATCCATTCTGGATCAAATGCATAGCCTTTATAACGGGTTTCAAAATGAAGATGCGGGCCTGACGAACGTCCTGTAGAGCCGCCGAGTCCAATAATGTCACCAGCACGAACCCAATCCCCCACAGACACCTGACGCTTGGAAAGATGCCCATAGAAAGTCTCCAGTCCATTTTCATGCCTGATTATCACAAGATTACCATATCCGGAAACATATTGAGAGGCTCTCACCCGGCCATCAAATGCAGCTGCGACAGGAGTTCCGGTCTTCAGAGGCACATCAGTTCCCTGATGACGACGACCTCTACGATATCCAAACTTCGAATATACTTTTCCTATGTATGGGCAGACAAAACGGCTCACGGAGTCCACAAGACAGATGGTGTTCCTATAGCCAAGATCTTCGAGAGACACCTTGGCGTATGGATTGGTCACATTCTCCACCCAATAGTCCCGGAACACATCATCTTGTTCGAGTTTCTTCTGATTCTTTATATATCGCCATGTATAGTCATCATTCAGAACTATTTGAAGATAACTGTCCCCTATATCGAGAGTGTCTACAGGTGCCCCATTCCCCTTCTGGAAGAGCCCAGGCATGGTAATAAAGTCCTCAGGCACCCATGTAGCAGCAGGAGGCGGCACAGCTCCCTCTAACGCCACGGTATCCCGCACCGCAATGTCTCGAGTTTCCTGGGCAAAAATACCCAAAGTGGTGCAAAACACCGCTGCAAGCGACAATAGATTCCTCATGCTATGACCTCACTGCTCCAAACTTTGTTACAAGCAGTTCTTCCACCTCTGACACCTTACTTGACAAAAGCTCATCAGTACGCGCCTCGCAGATGAACCTCAAGTAAGGTTCTGTATTAGAAGGCCTGATATTGAACCACCAGTCTGCAAACTCAAGTCTGTAACCGTCGAAGTCCATTACTTTTTCGGGAGTCTCCTGCGCAAGGAAATGGTCACGGACAGCATCCATCGCTTCCTTTTTGTTCTCGAGCTTGAAGTTAATTTCTCCAGAGTTGCGATACTTGGTCATAGAATCAATCTTGTCGCTAAGACGGATTCCTTTCTTCTTCAAGGCAGACACTATCCTCAAGACTATCAATGAAGACAAAAGACCGCTATCAGAATAGAAGAAATCCTTGAAATAATAATGGCCGGCAAGTTCTCCGCCCCATAGTCCGTCTATCTCACGAAGTTTCGGAGCGGCATAAGCCCTTCCTACCCTCCAGGTATGTAATTCTGCCCCATATTGCGCAAGATATTCCCCGACAGACTTCGAACTGCGTATTTCCTGAAGGACTCGTGGATTTTTAGCGCCGCGCTCCACACAGAAATACTCTGCCATCAGAGCGATTATAAGATCAGGAGCTACGAACCGAGCCTTATCATCCACAAACATCACCCTATCAGCATCGCCATCATATATGACGCCTATATCAGACTTTTTGGAAGAAACGAGTTTTCTCAAAGGCTCCACATTCTTGGCGACCAATGGGTTTGGCTCGTGATTGGGGAATCTGCCGTCGATCGTATCAAAAAGATACTCCGGCTCTGAGCCGAACACTTCCTTCGCAAAAAGGCAAGACATGCCATTGGAAAGGTCAAAAGCGATATCAAGATTTGAATAGTCGCCTTTAAACCTGGACATAAATGCAATATAGTCATCATGAATATCCTTGTCGTAGATGCTTCCCCGCTGCGAAGATACAGGTGTCGGACGCCCCTCGTCAATCCATGACTTAATCTGCCCAAGGCCAGAATCAAGGCCCACAGGAAGGGCATTTTCGCGACTGACTTTCATACCGTTGTACTGTGCGGGGTTATGACTGGCCGTGATCTGCACCGAAGCCTTGAAGCCATAGTTAGCAGTAGCGAAATAAACCATTGGTGTCGAACAAAGTCCAAGGTCATACACATCGGCACCAGCATCACAAATACCTTTCACCAAACTATCATGAATCTCTTCAGATGAGACTCTGCAGTCGCGTCCTACCACCACCTTGTCGGCCTTCAAAAGTTCTGGAATAAAATAGCCTACCTTATAGGCAGTATCCTTGTCGAAATCCACACCGTAGATTCCTCTAATATCGTAAGCGTGAAATGCTCCCATTTTATTTAATCTTTGATTTGTATGATGTCCTAATTTTCCCTTGCGCTATATTCTGGAGCTTCTTTCCTATCATTTTCCTGCGAATAGGAGCCACGATATCCGTAAATAGCTCTCCATCCAGATGTGAGAATTCATGCTCTATCATACGGCAGGCAAACTTATCAAAACACTCTGTCTTCAGGGTGAAGCTCTCATCATAATACTCAACCACGATGGATTCTGGACGACGGACTGAAGCATAGATGCCAGGGACACTGAGACAGCCCTCTTCATATTCGCACATGGCCTCACTGAAAGACTTCACTATAGGGTTTATAAATGTTCGCTTGAAGCCTTTAAGGTACGGAAATACATCTGCCATCACATCGCCGTCCACTACTGCTACTCTCACACTCTCGCCCACTTGAGGGGCAGCAAGTCCACATCCCTCCGAGGCCTTGAGGGTCTCCCAAAGATCGGCTACAAGGGTCTGAATCCCTTCCTTATCATTGTCAATATCCGCAGGCACTGCCTTCTGTCGAAGCACCTCGGACCCATAAAGATAAATCGGTCTAATCATTTCTTTTTATCAATATAACTCTGCAAAATTATCGCTGCGCTGATTCTATCCACCTGTTTTTTGTCTCGCCTATCGCTTTTCTTCATACCGCCGTCAATCATTGCCCTATGCGCAAGAACGGAAGTGAATCTCTCGTCTTCGAGACTGATAGGTACATTTGGAAAAGCCTTTTCAAGCGTCTTCAAAAATCGGTCCACGTCAGGAGCAGCTTGAGCGGGGCGACCATCCAGGTTAAGCGGATAACCTACTACAAAACGAACAATGGTTTCCTCTCGGGCGTAATTTTGGAGATAATCTATTATCTTTGCAGAAGTAACAGTTTCCAACGGAGATGCGAATATGCCAAGAGGGTCGCTCACCGCGATTCCCGTCCGAGCATTACCGTAATCTATTCCTATGATTCTGTTCATCACCGCGAAATTAGTCAAAAACAACCTATTTCGCAAAAGTTTAGAATACATGAAGATTCAGAATAAAGACTATAGGCTTACCCTTGTGGACAATGAGACGCATAGCAGCGTGAGAACCATCCGGTTCTCCACGTTTCGATTCATCGCTATTGCCACAGCCGCTCTAGTAACAAGCATTCTGCTAATATATTGCGTGATAGCTTTTACCCCTCTTAGAAATACCATCCCAGGATACCCAAATGTCCAGGTAAAGAAGGTCGCTATGACTAACGCCATGAAGATTGACTCACTTGAGAGTATCATCACCAGATGGAATCTCTATGCCGAGAATCTCAGCAGGGTGCTGTCGGGGCAAGCCACAATCAATTTTGACAGTTTGATCAGACATAGTGCATTGCAATACATATCAGACAAGCCAGAGGCTGAACTTGAAAAGCAGGACTCCATTCTTAGGGATAGAGTTCAGCGGGAAGAACAGTTCGGACTAAGCACTAATACCCAGAAATCCATGCCAATGGAAGGAAAGCACTTTTTCAACCCAGTCAAAGGCGTGATAACAGGGCGGTTTAATAGGGTCGAACACCCTGGTATTGACATAAATGCACCGGTCGGTTCAATCGTAAGCGCTATTTTAGACGGGACGGTCATATATTCAGGATGGGACGATGAGCGCATGTATGTGCTCATCATCCAGCATAGCGACAATCTAACAAGTTGCTACAGCAGTTGCAGTCGGGCGCTCAAACGTGTTGGTGACGAAGTCAAAGCCGGCACTCCGATTGCCATGAGCGGAGGCGCAAACAGTGAGTCTAAGACAGATGTACTACATCTTGAAATATGGAATAATGGAGAGCCCATTGACCCGTCAAGGCATCTGAACTACTAAATAGTATCCAATGAGAAAGAGGAAAATAGCAATACTCGGTTCGACGGGGTCCATCGGGACTCAGACACTGGATGTGATAAGAAGACATCCGGATATGTTTGAAGTGGAATTGATTTCAGCAAGACGAAATGTCGAACTCCTAATCCAACAAGCTTTGGAATTCGATGCCGCAAATGTAGTTATCTGCGAAGAGTCAAGGTACAAGGAAATAGCCGAAGCTCTGCAAGACAAAGACATCAAGGTTTGGGCTGGAGTGGATAGTCTCTGCGAACTGGTAAAGATGCCTTCAGTGGACATAGTTGTTGGGGCCATGGTTGGGTTCAGCGGCCTTCGTCCAACACTGTCAGCCCTAGAGGCAGGTAAGACCGTTGCCCTTGCCAACAAGGAGACGCTCGTAGCAGCCGGTTCGATTGTGATCCGGACCATGAGAGAGCACGGCGCTGTCATTCTTCCCGTGGACTCAGAACACTCAGCCATATTCCAATGCCTGCTCGCCGCCGGGGACAATAGGGTAGAAAAAATTCACCTCACAGCCTCAGGCGGGCCATTCCGCACATGGGACAGGGCACAAATAGCAGCAGCAACAGCGCAGCAGGCGCTCAAACACCCCAATTGGAACATGGGCGCAAAGGTCACGATAGACTCGGCAACTATGATGAACAAAGGATTTGAGGTCATGGAAGCCAAATGGCTTTTCAATATGGCCCCAGACAAAATAAATGTCGTAGTTCATCCAGAGTCCGTGGTCCACTCCATGGTAGAATTCGAAGACGGAGCGATAATAGCACAGATGGGCTGCCCAGATATGAGGGAGCCTATAGGATTCGCACTGAGCTTTCCTCGCAGAGTTAGTGTAGGCAACAAAAAACTTGACTTCGCCACTTTAGGGCACATAAGTTTCGAGGCTCCAGACATGAAGAGATTTCCATGCCTTGAATTAGCTTACGATGCCATAAAGAGGGGCGGTAATGCACCGTGCGCGCTGAATGCGGCAAACGAGGTGACAGTTGCAGCATATCTGAAAGGGCTCATTGGATTCTATGACATTGCCCGCATAAATGAGAAATGTCTTCGCGGAATGAATTTTGTGGCAGATCCTTCGCTTGAGGATATCTTCACGACAAACAAAGAGATTGCTTCTATTGCAGATGGTTATATTAATTAAAGCACTTCAGGTCTTCCTTTCACTCTCCCTGCTAATTTTCCTACATGAGCTTGGACATTTTGCATGGGCTAAGCTTTTCGGGATAAAGGTTGAGAAGTTTTTCCTTTTCTTCGATCCGGGCGGAAAGGCTATAGCCAAGTGGAAATGGGGAGATACTGAATTTGGCATAGGATGGCTTCCATTTGGAGGCTACTGCAAGATTGCCGGGATGGTGGACGAATCCATGGACATGAAGCAGCTTTCAGAAGAGCCCAAGGAATGGGAGTTCCGATCGCATCCAGCATGGCAGAGAATGCTCGTAATGGCCGGAGGCGTACTAAACAACATCATTTTCGCCATTTTGTCCTATATTGTGATTCTATGCGTGTGGGGGCAGTCATACATTGACAATAGTACAAGCGAAGTATATGTAAACGACACGGCCTACCAGATGGGATTTCGGAATGGGGATAGGATATTAAAACTGGATGATTATACCCCGGAAAATTTCGCGATGCTTCAGGCTGACCTCGCAAGAAGGGAAGCAAGCCGGGCCACCGTGCTCAGAGGATCAGATACGGTAGAATTGTACATCGATAGGGCCATGATGCCTGAAGTACTAAATTCTCAACTCATGTTTGACCTTGCCTTACCTTTCGTCATAGACTCAGTCATGGCTTCAGGTCCAAATGCCGGTAGCAATCTTAGGCACGGAGACAGGCTGATAGCCATAAATGGCAAAGAGATAGAATTTCTGCAGGACTCCAGGCCAATATTATCATCAGAGAAAGGCACGGATGTAACCCTTGGTATCGTCAGAGGCGCCGACACCCTGTCAATTGCCGCTCAGGTAGATACATCTGGCCGTCTCGGGCTGAGCCTTATGGCACCTAATATAAAGACAAAGCGATATAACGCTGCCAGCGCCATTCCCGCCGGGTTCAAACTTGCGGGCAGCACCATAGGAGACTACCTTAAAGACTTGAAGTTACTTGTAACTCCATCGACAGGCGCATATAAGTCGGTCGGGAGTTTTATTGCCATAGGTGAGGTTTTCCCATCTACATGGGACTGGTATCAGTTCCTAAGCATCACAGCTCTTCTTTCCATCATGTTGGCAGTGATGAACCTGATTCCGATTCCTGCTCTTGACGGAGGCCATATATTGTTCCTTCTGATAGAGATGGTCAGCGGGCGGAAGCCGAGCGACAAGTTCCTTATGGTGATGCAGATGATAGGCATGCTGCTGCTTTTCGGTTTGATGTTCCTTGCCGTAAGCAATGATATAGGGCGACTGTTCAATTAATTTTTGAAATATTTAATATTCTTGATATGAAACGATTACTTACATTACTTTCAGTCTGCATCCTTGCCATTTGCAGCTGTAAGAGTACAACTCCCCTACTGCCGAGCGTCAGCGGAAAAGCCGGAGAAGTAATAGTGGTGATGGACCGTGACAACTGGGAGGGAGCCCTCGGAAATGATGCCCGGGAACTTCTGGCAAGCGACTGCCCGTTCCTGGCACAAAGGGAGCCTCTATACAATCTCGTGAACGTATCGCCTAACGGCTTTGCCGATCTTTTCAAGATTCATCGCAACATAGTAATATTTAACATCAATCCACAACTTGATACCACTGGAGTATTCTACAAGCACAACGTATGGGCCAACACACAAGTGGTGGTGCAGGTAAGCGCTTATGACACTGAAGGTGCGGAGAAACTTCTTTCGGAAAACGGAAAGACTATCCTTAGCGCAATCGAACAAGCAGAACGTGACAGAGTAATAATAAACACATTGAAGTACGAAGAAAGGACCATAGCCCCCGAAGTGGAAAAGAAATTTGGAGGGGCCATGCATTTTCCATCAGGATACAAGATCAAGCTCTCCAAAGACGACTTCATGTGGATAGCAGACGACAAGCAGTACGTATATCAGGATGTCTTTATATATAAGTATCCTGCAGAGAAAGACCAGCCATTCTCTGCAGAGAACATTATCAAGCATCGCAATGAAATGCTCCAAAAATATGTACCTGGAATGTTCGAGAACACTTATATGACTACAAGTGACTTCTTTACACCACAGATTGAATATATCAGATATAAGGGCATTCACTTCGTCCAGACCAGGGGCATGTGGGACGTAAAGAACGATTTCATGGGAGGTCCGTTTGTATCTCATTCTTTCTACACTCCTGACGGCAAGGACATAATGGTACTGGAGGCATTCGTATATGCGCCAAGATACGACAAACGCCAATACCTCAGACAGGTTGAATCCCTCTTGTATTCTTGGGAATGGAGCGAAAATAAAGAAAAGGAGGAAGAATAGTTTGTCATTAACAAAATATTTTCTATCTTTGCAGTCCCTATTTGGTCGATAGTATCAAAAAGGGCGTTTGGTGGGTTCGTATAACGGTTAGTACTCAAGATTTTCATTCTTGCAACAGGAGTTCGATTCTCCTACCCACTACCAAATATAAAAAAAAGTAAAACAATGGCAAATACAGCTTCAGCAAAGAAGGCCGATCGTCAGAACGACAGGCACAGACTGCATAATAGGTATTATGCAAAGACTACAAGGAATGCTATCCGCGACATCCGAAACACAAGCGACAAGGCTACCGCGGAGAAGAATGCACCAAAGGTTTACGCTATGATCGACAAGCTCGCCAAGATTGGACTGATTCACAAGAACAAGGCATCTAATCTTAAGAGCGGCATAGCGATGTACATTAATAAACTTGCATAAGCAAGTTTATTTTTTATCGGGATGTAGCGCAGTTGGCTAGCGCACCACGTTCGGGACGTGGGGGTCGTCCGTTCGAGTCGGATCATCCCGACCAAAACCAAAGAGAACATCTTAAAGTCTGAAGACTGACGGAAATGTTTTCCGTTTTTTTTTGGGGGGGGGGGAAAAATAAACATAATTCATTATGAAAAAGTTTTAGCATTATTTTTTGCCGGAATTGCTTTGTTATTTGCATCAGGCTGTGAGAAAAGAGATGACGGGCTTTCTAAGAAAGTCTATGAGACAGAAGATAGCGTTAAAGGATGGTACGTACTATCATCAGTGTTGCCATCATCAAAAAATGAGGCATGCTATAATCTGAACGGAGATAAGACTTCTTCATACGATATTCTGTCCGAACTTGAAATAATGCCAGGATTTGACAAAAATAGTTATCGTGCATACGTAGGTAAGGTTGACCCAAATTTCTATTCTGGCCATATCCAACTGCATTTCCCCGTTCAAGGCGTAGAATATTGCGAAAACGGCACCCCTATGGGTTCAACTATGTTTTGCGAACTTGCCAATACAGAAACAGATTATATCATCTCACACAAGGGTAACAATTTTATCTACACTTACCCAATAACTGATTTCATAAGAGGATGGAAGGATGCTCCTTTCTACGTTAAAGCACTGTCCAACGGAAAGGTTTCTTTTCCAAAATCTGACGTCCTGGTATTTGAAACAGATACAGAGGTCTATGACTTTGATAAAGAGTGCCTATTAAACGTCCATCTTATATATACGTTCAATAGGGTAACAAAAGAGGAACACATTGATTAGTCAATGATTAACTGACACGACTAAAGGGAATTTATACGGCTGCGCTGGCCCGCTTGATGCGGACCAGCGCAGTTCTTTTGATAGAGCAATCGAGAGCTTTGTGGAAAAAAATGGAACAAAATGTAATAAAGTGGAAAAAAATTAGTATCTTTGAACTTGCGTATAAGAATTGTTTGAGATGGCAAGTTTCATAGGTGAATACACTTCCAGGGTTGACGACAAAGGACGGCTAGTAATACCAGCCGCTTTCCGCGCCATGTTATCCCCGGGAGCGGACACCAGATTCGTTGTCAAGAAAGACCTCTTCGCCCCATGCCTTGAGATGTACACTTACGAAGAATGGGAGAAGCAGTCAGGCAAGGTAAAGGACTCACTCGACTTGACATTCAACAAGACTCACGCAATCTTCTGGAGAGAATATATGCGCGACCGCGATCTTGTGGAACCAGATGCACGTCTAGGCAGGATTACGATAAGCCGCAGGCTCCTTGATTCAATTTCAGTGGACAAAGAAGTGGTTTTCTCCGGCAGTGACTTCAAGATTGAGATTTGGTCCAAAGAAGCATTCGAAGCATCCAGACTATCAAGCGAAGAATTCATTGCCATCGCTGAAGACCTCTCGCATAGATAGAGGTCATATATGTCAGAATACCATATTCCAGTACTTTTAAAACAAAGCATCGATGCTCTCGTCACCAATCCGGACGGGAAGTATGCCGACGCCACTTTCGGTGGTGGCAGCCATAGCCGGGAGATATTGTCAAGACTCTCCGCGCAAGGAACAGTAATGGCTTTTGACCGTGATAGCGAAGCCCTATCAAATGCACCTCAGGACAAGAGACTTACACTCATACACAACAATTTCAGATTTATACACAACTATGTTCTTTTGGATGCATACCAAAAGGGCATAAAAGATGAGCTGATAGACGGAATACTAGCAGATCTCGGAGTTAGTTCCCATCAGTTTGACACCGCTGACCGCGGATTTTCATTCCGGTACAGCGCGGCTTTGGACATGCGGATGAATGCGCAGGGCGGCAAGACTGCCGCTGACATCATCAATTCTTATACGCAAGAAGAATTAGAAAAAATCCTAAGACTGTTCGGAGAGGTGGACAATGCGCGCAGAGTGTCCCAACTCATAGTGGATGCACGCGCCCAAAAATCCATTCTTACGACAGACGACCTTGCCGGGGCCATCTCCCCCGCCCTGCCATCTTTCGCAGAACACAAATACCTCGCTAAAATATATCAGGCTTTCCGCATAGAGGTCAACGATGAGATGCGCTCTCTTGAGAAGTTCCTTCAAGGGGCAGTTGCCTCGCTAAAACCGGGCGGAAGGCTCGTGATCATCACTTACCATTCACTCGAGGACAGGATGGTAAAGAACTTTATCAAAAGCGGAAGGATTGACGGTGTAGAGCAGAAGGACGAGTTCGGGGTAAACCTGTCCCCTCTTGAGCCAGTATACAGAAAACCGATTCTTCCCTCAGATGAGGAAATCAGTTCCAACACAAGAGCCAGAAGCGCCAAACTCAGGGTTGCAAGGAAGAAATAAATATGGCATGGAAATTTTCAGACATACGGCACTTCATACTAACCAGTCTGAAGGCAATACTCAAAGGGGAGCTTCTGCTTCGCGCCAACGTAGGCAGATACTTCATCCATGTGATATATACATTCCTTCTGTTCGTGATTATCATTTGGATTAGCCTCAAAACGGAGGCTACTATGGCCAGGGTAGAGCAGAACAGAGCCGCCATCACAGAGCTGGAAATCGAGCAGTCTCAAATGGTGTTTGACCTTTCAAGCGCAAGCAGGCGATCCACGGTAGAGAGCAACCTTGAGAGACTTGGATCCAATGTAGCCGAGCCAGAAAAACCAGCATTCAGGATAGAAAGATAATTATGGCGAATGAAGCAGGAAATATCAAGAAAAGAGACCGCATAGGAGTCACCCTCTATGTGGTCTACCTTCTTCTTTTGATAGGAGCAGTCGCCATTGTATCCAAGATAATCTACATCCAGATAGAAAAGCCGAACCCCAAAATCGTCGAAGCGCTCACTCCAGCATCCATTGAGAAGAGCATTGAGCCCAAAAGAGGACGTATCTTCGACTCTCAAGGAAGGATACTCGCCATTTCCTGCCCTGAATATCAGTTCTATATAGACTGCACCGTAATGAAAGCTGAGAGCGACACTAGCAAACAGGAAAGGGAGTGGCATAAGAAAGCACAGGCGCTAGCGGACGGGCTCGCCAGAGAATTCGGAGACAAAAGTTCATCGGCCTACTACAAATCACTAGCCGACGGAAGAAGAAAAGGGAAGAAGTATCTCAAGCTCGGGAAAAGAGTAGATCACAACACATACAAGCGTCTGATGGAACTGCCTCTGTTCAACGAAGGCAGATTCAGAGGAGGCGTGATTGTGGAAAGAGAAAATATACGCCGATACCCTTATGGAGAACTTGCAAGGAGAACCATAGGATTCGTAAGAAATAACAAATCCCAAGTGACCAATACACACATAGGAATCGAGGGCAAATTCGACTATATACTTCATGGCACAGAAGGAGTGGAGTACCTAAGAACTACTGACTACGGACGTGTACTCAATAGCGACAGCACCGTAAGAGCCGCCATAGATGGAAAGGATATAATCACCACGCTCAACATTGATTATCAAGACATTGCAGACAAGGCTCTACGAGAACAGATAGAAGGGGAAGACGCACTGGAGGGTGCTTGTCTAGTACTGATGGAGACCAAAACAGGAGCCATAAGGGCCATGGTCAATCTTGTCAGAGATGCAGACAGCGGCAGATTCGGGGAGATACAGAACTACGCAGTAGGACGAAAAGCAGAACCAGGATCCGTGTTCAAAACCGTTACACTGATGTCCGTACTCAATGATGGTTACATAAAGAGCCTCGACGAGACCCTGCCAGCCAAGAACGGACACGTGGAAGGAACTTCCATAAATGACGCCCACATACCAGATTTTGCAAGGCAGCACCATACTGACAGAATCTCCGTCCTGGACGGATTCAAGATTTCATCCAACTATGTATTTGCCACCCTGGCTGTCAAATACTACGGAAAACGGGACGGATATGATGGGACGGATAAATTCTTGTCTAACATATACAACTACAAGCTCGGAGAAGCTTTTGACTTCGACCTCGATGGTCTCCAAACTCCGACCATTCCGAGCCCAAAGACCAGATATTGGACCAACACCGACCTCGGATCCATAGCATTCGGATACAGTACAGAAGAAACTCCGCTACACATTCTTACTTTCTATAATGCTATCGCCAACAAAGGAAAAATGATGAAGCCATATCTAGTAAATGGGCCCGGAATCCTCAATTCCGCTGTATGTTCCAGAGCAGTAGCCGACACTCTCACACGTGCACTCAAAGCAGTAACAGAAGAGGGAACAGCCAGAAGACTCAAAGGCGCCAAATGCAGCGTCGCCGGCAAGACTGGTACCTCATTCGGCACGTACGCCAACGGCAAGTACGTTGACGAGCACGGACGCCGCAAATACCAAGGAACATTTGTAGGTTTTTTCCCCGCAGAAAATCCACAATACAGCATAATAAGCGTAGTATATTCAAAGCCGACAAACAAAAGCTTCCAGGGAGGAGGCATTCCGGCGAAGGCAATAAGGACCGTCATCGACAGAATATACGATATAGACCCATTTTTTCAAGAAGATATCAATAAGAAAGGGAAATGAGACTTGAAGACATCATAAGAAACTGCACAGTACTATCCATATCGGGCAGCACGAATATAGACGTGACAGACATCACCAACGACTCAAGGAAAGTGACGCCTGGGTGTCTGTTCGTGGCAGTGAGCGGATGTGGCAACGATGCAAGGCACTATATCAAATCCGCATCCGAAGCGGGAGCCGTGGCAGTGATTCTGGAAGGGAATCCTCAAGATGTATCAGAATACTTGGACGGATTCCACGGAACAACAATATATGTAGAAGACAGCAGACTTGCAGCTGCAATGAGTGCCGATGCGTTCTATGAGCATCCGAGCGGAAAACTCAAGTTGGTCGGAATTACCGGGACAAACGGCAAAACGACTACAGTAACCTTACTATACAACTTGTTCCGCAGTCTCGGATACGAGTGCGGTCTTATGTCCACGATCGCCAACTATGTCGGCAACAGGCGCATCGAAACAACCAACACCACATCTGATCCAATCACCATAAACTCACTGCTCAGCCAGATGTGCAAGGCCGGGTGCGAGTATTGCTTCATGGAAGTAAGCTCTATCGGAGTGGATCAGAAACGTATAGAAGGTTTGGAATTCAAGGCAGGAATCTTCTCAAACCTCACTCACGATCATCTTGACTATCACGGAACATTTGCCAATTACCTTAGATGCAAGCAGATATTCTTCGATAAACTTTCTAAAGATGCATTTGCCATCACAAATAGTGACGACAAGAACGGAAAAATAATGGTGCAGAATACGAAGGCCCAGGTAATCACATACGGATGCCGCACAGCAGCGGATCACAAATGCAGAATCATAGAAGAAGGATTTGACGGTATGCTCCTCAATATCGATGGCAAAGAGGTTTGGACAAGACTTATAGGGGCACACAACGCATATAACCTTCTGGCAATATACACAACTGCCATAGCACTCGGAGCAAACAACGAAGAGACACTTGTGGCTCTATCCAAGTTGGAGTCCGCCAAAGGCAGACTTGAGACGCTACGCGGTCCCAAGGACCTTACCGTGGTTATAGACTACGCTCACACTCCCGACGCACTTGAGAACGTACTCAAGACACTGAGAGATGTGGGACCGGAGAAACATCTGATTTGCCTATTCGGATGTGGCGGGGACAGAGACAAGACCAAACGGCCGGAAATGGGGGCCGTAGCAGAGAAATACGCCGACAGGATCATCCTCACCTCAGACAACAGCCGCAGCGAAGACACTTCAGACATCATCAATGACATCAAGGGCGGCATGGCACCAGAAGGGCTAGCAAGGACCTTGAGCATCAGTGACAGGAAGGAAGCGATACGTACAGCAATAATGCTAGCAGACAAGGGAGCGGTACTGCTATTGGCAGGCAAAGGGCACGAGACCTACCAAATCATAGGCAAGGACAAACGCCATTTTGATGAAAGGGAAATTGTAGAAGAAGTATTCAAGACATTGTAGATATGTTATATCACATTGCACATTGGTTAGAGGGAGCAGGAGTTGACATCCCAGGAACTGGACTATTCAACTACTTGTCATTCAGAGCCATGCTCGCGGCTATCATAAGTATGCTTGTAGCATATTTCGCCGGCAGGAAGATAATACGAATCCTCCAATTGAAGCAGATTGGAGAGACCATAAGGGATCTTGGACTGGAAGGGCAGATGCAGAAGAAAGGAACCCCTACTATGGGAGGTATCATCATCATCATAGCCCTTTTGTGTTCAGCCCTTCTTGTATGTAGGCTCGATAGCATTTACACGATACTCTTGATAGTTACCACATTGTGGTGCGGAGCAATAGGATTCTCCGATGATTATATCAAGGTATTCAAACACAACAAGGAAGGTATGAGTCCGAGGATGAAACTCATCCTCCAGTTCGGACTTGGTCTTGTCATAGCACTTTCCGTATGCCTGAGTCCAGACATCCATTCCGATAGACTAGTTACGACCATACCTTTCGTCAAAGAGCACGAGTTCGACTACTCATGGCTCTCTATATTCAGCGGGCAGGCTGGAGTATATGTATCATGGGGAATATATATGATCATGATAATTCTAGTAATATTGGCCTGCTCCAATGGAACAAATCTAACAGATGGGATGGATGGACTTGCTACCGGCACATCAGCCATCGTGGGCGTTGCCATCGGAGTGATGGCATGGCTAAGCGGAGATGCGCTCGATGCTAATTACCTCAATATCATGCATATCCCTGGCTCGGGAGAAGTAGCCATTTATATGGCGGCTTTTGTGGGAGCCTTGCTAGGGTTTCTATGGTTCAACACTTTCCCGGCGCAGGTATTCATGGGCGACACAGGAAGCCTCACCATAGGAGGAATCATCGGAGTGAGCGCAGTGCTTATACGAAAGGAATTGCTCCTTCCAATACTCTGTGGAATATTCCTTATGGAAAGCCTTTCAGTCATCATCCAGAGAGGGTGGTTCAAATATACCAAACACAAATATGGAGAGGGACGTAGGGTCTTTCTCATGGCTCCACTGCACCACCACTTTCAGAAGCAGGGCATACCGGAGCCAAGGATTGTGACAAGATTCTGGATAATAGGAATTATACTTGCGGTCAGCACTCTGGCCTTATTGAAAATCAGATAATTGCAAGCCATGTCAAATAAAGCAAGAATAGTAGTTCTCGGCGGTGCCGAAAGCGGTGTGGGCGCAGCAGTTCTCGCCAAAGTAAAAGGATTTGATGTATTTCTCTCAGACTGCGGAAAAATAAAGGAAGAATATGCCTCCACCCTTCGTAAATGGGATATTCCTTTCGAGGAGGGAGGGCACAGCGAAAAACTGATTCTCAACGCAGACGAAGTAGTAAAGAGTCCTGGAATACCACAGACGTCGCCGATGATTCAGACCCTGAGGGCACAGGGGACTCACATCATCTCAGAAATAGAGTTTGCGTCGAGGTACGACAACGCAAAAAAAATCTGCATCACAGGCTCCAATGGAAAGACTACCACCACATCGCTCATTTATTACCTCCTCAAAGAGGCCGGGCTCAACGTGGGGCTTGGTGGAAACATAGGCCAAAGTTACGCATTTCAAGTAGCCACATGCCATTTTGACTACTACGTTCTTGAGATAAGTAGTTTCCAACTTGATGATGTATATGACTTCAGGCCGGACATAGCCATCATCACCAACATAACCCCGGATCATCTGGACCGCTATGACCACAAGATGGAGAACTATGTCAAGGCAAAGTTCCGCATAGCCCGTAACCTACGCCCAGAGGACTGCTTCATATTCGATTCAGACGATGCTATCACCATCGGACATTTAAGCAATATAATCCTCAAGGCCAAAATGCTCCCATTCTCTCAAGAGAAAGAGGTTGAGCAGGGAGCGTTTCTCAGAGATGACAAGATTATAGTTAGGTACGAAGACGAGCAAAGCGAAATCTACCTCAGGGAACTCGCACTCGGAGGAAAGCACAACGTCTACAACTCCATGGCAGCAGCACTTGCAGCCAAGGCAACAGGAATCAGTGATGATATAATCCGCAACAGCCTCAAGAGTTTTTCTCCTATCGAACATAGGCTCGAGCCTGTACTCAGTGTAGGTGGAGTGCTATATATCAATGATTCCAAAGCCACCAACGTAGACTCTGCATGGTATGCCCTTGAGTGCCAGACCAAGCCTGTAGTGTGGATAGTCGGAGGGAAGGACAAAGGCAACGACTACAGTGTCCTTGATGAGCTTGTAAGAAACAAAGTAAAGGCAATAGTATGCCTTGGAGTGGACAACAAAAAGATCCACGAGGCATTTGAGGGCATAGTAGGGGCAGATAAAATTGTAGACACAGCCTCGGCCGAAGATGCAGTGAAAGCATCTGCAGCGTTTGCCGCTGATGGAGACGTCGTACTCCTAAGCCCATGCTGCGCGAGCTTTGACCTGTTCAAGAGTTACGAGGACAGGGGTCGCCAATTTAAGGAAGCAGTAAGACAACTGTAGCATCATGATAAAGAAAGGCAAGAAAAGCACATTCTGGACATTTGCTGATCACTTTGAAGGAGACAAAGTGGTATGGATAATTGTGCTCATGCTCTTTCTGATGTCTATCGTGTGCATGTTCTCTTCTTCTTCCAGACTTCTCAAGGACAGCATGAGCCGAATAGATGTTGTCACGGAACAGTTTTGGACAGTACTCGGAGGCCTTGCAGTCGTAACAATACTGTACAACATAAAGAAAGTTGCAATATTCAGAGTAGCAAGCAGTTTCGGACTACTACTCTCATTCATACTACTGCTCCTGCTCGACCTTCGCATCAACGCGGGTCCCATTAAGGCCATCGAAGCCAACGGCGCGTACCGCGTACTATCGGTCAAGGGAATACAGGTTCATGTATTTGAAATTGTCAAAGTAGCCATGGTGATGTATCTGGCCTGGGCCATAGATGCCATCAAACGCGGCTGTACGCTGATGCCGGGACGCTCGCTGAGCGAAAAGTGGAAGAAAGTATTGTATTTGTATGCCCCATTCCTTCTGATATTCGTAATGATACTTCCTGGAAGCAATTCAAGTGCACTTTTCATCGGCGGAATAATGTACATAGTGATCCTGCTCGGAGGCGGAAACATGAAAGACATGCTGCTGCTCGCAGCTTGCGGACTTGCCGCAGGACTGCTCTGTTTCGCCACATACAAGATTTCAGATGGAAAGGCAATGTCCCGTATAGGTACGGGAATCGCGCGAGTGTTCGAAGATGAAGACTGGGAAAAGAAGTTCCTCGAATCACCGAAAAACAGCAAGGACTACAACGAGGCTCTCGATGAAATCCGACAGCCTTATAGTGCAAGAATAGCCATCAAAGAAGGTGGACTACTTGGCAAAGGGCCTGGAGAGAGCACCCAGAAGTATAAGGTACCGGACTATTCGGAGGACTACATCTACAGTTTCATAATTGAGGAATACGGCCTATTCGGTGGAGTTTTCATCCTTGTACTATATCTGTCCTTGCTGGCAAGAGGCTCCATCATAGTAAGGAACTGCGGAAATGACATGTTCGCCAAGATAGCGGTGGCAGGACTCTGCCTTCTGATAACCGGTCAGGCTTTTCTGCACATGTTCGTCAACGCGGACATAGGGCCTATGACGGGACAAACGCTTCCGCTCATCAGTCACGGAACAAGCGCATTCTTATGCTTCTGCATAGCTTTTGGCATCATCTTGTCACTCAGCAGAATTGCAGCACGTAACATAGATAAAGAGACACGGAACGCCGATCCACTCATGCAGACACACGACAGCATACGTGACACGCTGTCAGAATTGGACGCATTTGAGTCAGGACAGACCATAGGCAAAGAGGAGGATTTGATATGACATACAGAAAACTCAGAATCATCATCAGCGGAGGAGGCACTGGAGGGCACATTTTCCCCGCTATTTCCATCGCAAGGAAATTCATGGAAGTCAATCCGGATAACGAGATCCTTTTCGTAGGGGCCGAAGGAAAGATGGAGATGGACAAGGTTCCGTCTGCAGGGTTCAAGATCATCGGACTTCCGATGGCCGGTCTTCAGAGAAAGCCTACCCTGCATAACATTGTCAACGACATAAAGGTTCCGTTCAAGGTACTTTCAAGCCTACGTAAGGCTGGACATATCATAGACGAATTCAAGCCAGACATTGCCGTAGGAGTTGGGGGATACGCTAGCGCTCCCCTGCTGTGGCAGGCTGAGCGAAAAGGAATCCCGACACTGATACAAGAGCAGAACGGATTTGCCGGACTCACCAATAAGATACTTGCCAAGCGTGCTGGCAGCATCTGCGTAGCATACGACGGGATGGAGAGATTCTTCCCTGCTGACAGAATATGTTTCAGCGGCAACCCTATACGCTCCGAGATACACCCTTACGGGCAGAGCGAGAAAGAAGAGGGGCTGGAGTTTTACGGAATGGATCCGTCCAGAAGACACCTTCTTGTGGTAGGAGGAAGCCTGGGGAGCGGGACTCTCAATAAGTCCATGAGAAAGTGGATTGAAGACGGATGCCCTGGTGGAGAAGACGTACAAGTACTATGGCAGTGCGGGAAGTACTACAAGAGCGGCATCGATGAATTCATGAAAGGACGGAACTTGCCCAATATCCAATATAGCGACTTCATAGCAAGGATGGATCTGGCCTATGCCATGTCCGATGTGGTGATAAGCCGTTCTGGAGCATCTTCCATTTCTGAAATCTGCGCAGCCGGAAAGGCCGCAATATTTGTACCATCCCCCAATGTAGCAGAAGACCATCAGACGCACAATGCTATGGCTCTCGTAAATAAGAAAGCCGCCCTGATGATACCAGACAACGAAGCCGAATCTTCTCTTCTTAAGACAGCAATGGGGCTAATTCACGACAGTGAAAGGATAGCGGAGATAGAAGCCAACGTAAAGCCGCTCGCAAGGCTAAACGCGGCACAGACCATCATTGACCAAGCATATAAACTTGTATGAGATACGAAAACATATACTTCATAGGCATTGGCGGCATCGGCATGAGCGCCATAGCAAGATTCTGCAAATTCAAAGGAGCGAATGTCAGCGGATACGACAGGACGCCGTCTGCGCTCACCAAGGCATTGGAGAGTGAGGGAATACAGGTACATTACAACGATGACCCATCACAGATTCCGGCAGACATACAGAACACACTGATAGTCTACACACCCGCTGTACCCAACACCCTTGCGGAACTCTCCACAGCACGTGAAAAAGGCTATAATGTCATCAAACGCTCCAAGATGCTCGGAGAACTCACCCACGGGGAAACTTGTCTTGCCGTGGCTGGAACACATGGAAAAACCACCACTTCCACGCTAGTAGCACATATCCTGACAGAAAGCGAAAGCGGCTGCTCTGCCTTTCTCGGAGGCATATCCAAGAACTACGGCACAAATATGCTTGTCAGCGAGACCAAGACCGTGGTGGCCGAAGCCGATGAGTTCGACAGGTCATTTCTCCAGTTGCACCCTTCCATCGCAGCTATAACGGCCATGGATGCAGACCATCTGGACATATATGGAGACCTAGCTCATGTTCAAGAAGCATTCAGGCAGTTCGCATCACAAGTCAGCGAAACCATAATTCTTAAATACGGACTTCCTATCCGCCAGGATGAGGTAAGCGCAAGGATATTCACATACCACTATGACAATGCGATGGCGGATTTCCATGGTACAAACTTCAGGCTTGACGACCATGGGCATTATACCTATGATCTTGTCTATCCGGCCGGTGTACTCTCTGATATCAAAGTGGGTACCATCGGGTGGGTCAATGTAGAAAATAGCATAGCCGCAGCAGCCATCTGCCTATGCTATGGGATTGACGGGCAGAAGGTCAGACATGCCATCGGCAGTTTCGAGGGCGCGGTAAGAAGACTTGATGTGCACCTCAACCGAGGCTCTCTGTGTTACATTGATGATTACGCACACCACCCAGCCGAGCTTAAAAGTGCCATCACATCAGTGCGTCAAGTCTTCCCTGGGAGAAAAATAACTGGCATATTCCAGCCGCACCTTTACACAAGAACTAGAGATTTCGCTCCAGAGTTTGCAGAGTCTCTAAGCCTTCTGGACAAGTTAATCTTACTTGATATCTACCCTGCGAGGGAAGAGCCTATAGAAGGAGTGACGTCAGAACTCATTTTCAAGGATGTGACATGTCCTGAAAAAGTGCTCCTCCACAAAGACCAGCTGATGGAATACCTTGAAAAAGAGGATATTGATGTTCTCATGACACTCGGTGCAGGTGACATTGACCGATTCATAGGTCCGATTACAGAACTTCTAAGCAAAAGGTAGTCTTATGAAGTCTTACGTGCACCATATCATATACGCCACACTCACGGTGCTACTCTGCACCGGAGTAGGGCTGATTGTACATGACGTGCGCACCAAAAGGAAACTCGTGACGGTAAATCGGCTGCAGGTGGAATTTGCAGACTCTCTCAAATTTGTCAGCGAGAGCGACATCAAAGGGTTTCTATCAGCCAATTACGGACCGTACATCGGACAGAGGCTCGACAGTATCAAACTTCATGACATAGAGTCCATGCTCAAAAGCCGGAGCGCCGTACTCGAGAGTCAGGCGTGGACTACCGAAGACGGAACTCTTCACATCAGCATAACTCAGAGAGCTCCACAGATGAGATTTGCGAACGGATCTTCCGGATACTACATCGCATCCGACGGGTACATCTTCCCTCTGCACAAGAGTTACACGGCAGACGTACCGACCATATACGGCAACGTCCCCATGATGCCATCTGCCAACTACAAAGGTCCTGCACCTACCATTGAACAGCGCGAATGGTTTAGCGATATGCTTGAGTTCAAAAGGACCGCATATAGCAGACAGGGTCCATCGAAAAAGATTGACAGCCTGTGGGTCGATAGCAAAGGAGATCTGCGTCTGACGGTTCAGGGCGAAAATGAAATGTTCATTTTCGGAAATCCGGAACAATTGGAAGAGAAATTTGCAAAGATTGATAAATATTTTGCTTATATTAAGCCTTTTAAGCAAGAAGGTTACTATAAAATCGTGAATCTAAAATATAAAGAACAAATAATATGCAGGCAGAAAGATATATAGCAGCGGCAGACCTCGGATCATACAAGACTGCCCTGACTGTCGCCAAAGTGGACGGAGATGACATACAGGTCATCTATTACAAGGAAATTCCGTCCGATGGAATACGTTACGGCGGCGTGTATAACCCGCAGAGAGCGGCTGCTCCGCTAAAAAAGATCATAAAGGATGCGGAGGAAGAACTGAACATAAAGATACTTCAGGTAGTAATCGGGCTTCCACGATACAATATCAGACAAGAGACTGCAAGTGCAAGGATGGAGAGAACCGACCCCGACAGTTGCATCACAAAAGAGGAAGTAAATACGCTTAAGAGCATTGCTATAGACTCCTATCCTATTGAAAACGAAGGCAAAGAAGAAATCTATGGAGCTATTGCCCAATCATTTTCCGCAGACGAGGACCTAATATGTGCCAGCGAAAATGATGTAGTGGGAGTGTCTTCAGAAGCCATAGAGGGCAACTTCAAGATCTTCATTGGAAGCAGCAAGTCGGTAAGCAACATAGATCGAATGCTTAATGATGCACACGTAGCTCCGGCAAGAAAGGTCTTCGTCCCCTCTGCAGTAGCCAAAGCCGTACTCACCGATGCTGAAAAAGAGAACGGAGTAGCAATGGTGGAAGTAGGTGCGGGAGTAAGCTCCGTGACCATATACAAGGGTAAATTGCTGCGCCACTATTCATCCATTCCGTTCGGAGGGAAGAATATCACATCGGACATCAAATATGAGTGCGGTTTTACAGAGGACCTTGCAGAGAATATAAAAATGGCATTCGGTGCGTGTATGCCAGACAAACTCCAAACCCTCAACGACAAGATCATTCAGATCAATGACAATGAGAACGGCTCATACGAGCAGCTCCCTGTCAGATACCTCTCTGAAATAATCACCAGCAGGGCTGACGAGATTATCAACGCCATCCTTTACCAGATTCAGGAAAGCGGATATGCAGACAGCCTGCGAAATGGCATAGTACTCACCGGTGGCTGCGCAAATATGGTCAATTTCGCAAACATGCTCAGGGAGATGTCAGGATATACGGTACGCATAGGTTACCCACGTTCGCAGGTATTCAGTTCTGGAGGCTGCCCTGGTGTCACGGAGACATCCGCTGCAGCCTGCATCGGAATGGTACTTGAAGTTAAACAGGATATAAGGCTAAACTGCATTGAAGAAGCACCTTCTGAGGCAGAATCCACAGCCGCCGGTACAGAGACAGGCACGGTAGGAGAGACACAAGCCCCAAGCATCGAAGACCATAGCGGAAAATTATTCGAGGACCAGCAGACGGAGGTCATCACTCCAAACAAAAAGAAGAAAGAACATACTGCCAAGGTCACATGGAAATCACTGCTTGGAGGGAAAATAGCCAAAGGGCTTGAGAAGACGTTTGACAATACTGTCGGCGGACTGTTTGATGAAATGAAATAAATAGGGAGACAAAACAATGGCAGACGACAATACAATGACCTTATTGGATACCATCGCACCTAGCGATTGGGTAACTTCCGATAACATAATTAAAGTCATGGGTGTAGGAGGAGGCGGATGCAACGCCGTCAACTACATGTACAACAAGGGGATCAAGGGATGCAGTTTCGTGGTATGCAACACCGACTCCCAGGCTCTCAGATGCAGCAGTGTTCCAGTACAGATACAGATGGGACGTGGACTAGGGGCAGGAACCAACCCTGTCAACGGGCGTAATGCCGCACTTGAAAGCCAGGAACAGATTGAGAAGATTGTCCTTGATAATAATACCAAGATGCTATTCATCACCGCTGGTATGGGAGGTGGTACTGGCACAGGAGCAGCTCCGGTAATTGCCAAAATGGCCAAAGACAAAGGGATTCTCACCGTAGCAGTGGTCACTCTTCCATTCCTAAATGAAGGCAACGAGGCTCTCTCCAGGGCGATTGACGGAGTGCATGAGCTTGAAAAGAATGTTGACAGCCTTCTGATTATCAACAACGAGAAGCTCCATGAGTATTTCGGCAACCAATTGATACAAGACGCATTTCCACAGGCAGATGAAGTGCTTTCGACTGCAGTGAGAGGGATCGTGGAGATCATCAAGAAATCTGGCTATATCAACGTCGACTTCAAGGATGTGGAAACCATGATGCGCAATAGCGGAATGGCTCTTATGGGTTGCGGAGTAGGCTCCGGCAAAGACCGAATCGATCAGGCCGTCAGATCAGCCTTCGAGTCTCCCCTGCTCAACGACTTCGATCTCAAGTCCGCAAAAAAAGTCCTCGTAAATATCACCTGCGCCCATAACGACCAGGGACTTACCATGGATGATCTCAACCTCATCAACACCAAGATTTCCGAATATACCGGAAGAGCCAACAATTTCAAGAGAGGCCTTATTTGGGACGACGACCCGGAACTCGGTGACACAGTAAGAATAACATCCATAGTCACCGGACTACGGTTCTCCGATGTCATAGGGAAAACAAGGGATATGGGCAACTATATCATGATTAATAAAGATTTCAAGTATGACAAGACAGAGATAGCCCAAACCGAAGGAATAAGTCTAATGGCAGATAGTTGCTCGCAGCAGATAGGATTCAACACGAAGAGCAACGTACGCAAATTCAAGTTCGAGCCAGACCAGAAGCCCATACTCATCCTTGACAAGGGCGACAACATCTCCGAACTTGAGAATATCCCAGCAATCAGAAGAATACAGAAATGAGAAGGACAAGAGTAAGGTTTGCACCGTCACCCACAGGACCTCTCCACATGGGAGGTGTCAGGACGGCATTGTACAATTATCTCTATGCCAAACAGAATGGCGGAGATTTCATTATCAGAATAGAAGATACCGACTCAAACAGGTTCGTTCCTGGAGCGGAAGCATATATCATCGAATCTCTCAAATGGTGCGGAATTATCCCAGATGAAGGAGTTGACGAGAATGGAAAGGTTGTGGAAACCCCTTCAGAGAAACATCCTCATGCACCATATAGGCAGAGCCAGAGGAGGGGCATATACAGAAAATATGCTGAGCAACTCATCGAAAACGGCTACGCATATTACGCATTTGACACAGCAGAAGAGCTTGAGCAAGCCCGCGCGGAGGCGGAATCCAAAGGAGAGACCTTCATCTACAACCATACAACGCGTGGAAAACTCAGGAACTCTCTGACCATCAGCGAAGAAGAAGTCAAAAGGCTGCTTGAAGAAAGGAATGACTGGACAGTCAGATTCAAGATGCCAGAGAGCACCACCGTCAAGATGGACGACCTTATAAGAGGACATATTGAAGTAGACAGTTCCACCCTTGACGACAAGGTACTATGGAAAAGAGCGGACGAACTTCCAACATACCACCTTGCCAATATCGTTGATGACCACCTGATGGAAATAACAGAGGTTATCCGCGGCGAAGAATGGCTACCATCTCTTCCTCTTCATTACCTCTTATACAAGGCATTCGGATGGGAGGACACTATGCCAAGGTTTGCTCATCTCCCGCTTCTTCTTAAGCCTATAGGAAACGGCAAGCTTAGCAAACGCGACGGTGATAAGATGGGATTCCCTGTTTTCCCTCTGCAATGGACCAACTCTGCAGGAGAGACCTCAAGAGGATACCGCGAGGATGGTTATTTCCCTGAGGCATTCGTCAATCTGCTCGCCATGCTCGGCTGGAATCCCGGCACGGAGCAGGAATTGTTCTCTATGGACGAGTTAATCAAAGCATTCTCCCTTGAGAAAGTTGGAAAGTCTGGAGCCAAGTTCAACCCGGAGAAAGCCAAATGGTTCAACAAAGAATATCTGCGCATGAAGTCAGACCATGAACTCGCGGCACTCTTCATGCCAATTTTGGAATCAAAAGGACTCCATGTAGATATGGAATATGTCCAGAAAGTAGTGACACTTATAAAGGAAAGAGCTAGTTTCGTATCAGACTTCTGGACCATTGCATCATACCTATTCATATCTCCAGCCGAGTTCGAAAAATACGGAGTAAAAGCCGGAGCCGCCAGTGCCAAGCCTTCCGACCCTAATAGAGCCCCAGATCCTCGAGCTAAGGTATACGATGACAGCCTCACTGCACCGTTCCTCGCCAAGGATGTAGACAAATTCTGGAAAGCAGAATACTATGAAGAAGCACTTGACGCAATGAAGAATAGCGAAGCTTCCGCTCTTGAGGACTACATCCGCGAGAAAGGACTTCCACTGGGGAAGGTCATGAACTGCATAAGACTCGCCCTTACTGGGGCATCCAGTGGGCTTGGAATAGCAGATATCATCTCTTTCATTGGGAAGGATGCCGCCCTCGAAAGAATGGCATTCGCAAAGGAAAGACTTGGCTAGTCAAGCAAGGCTACAACATCATCCAGAGATATGGCGTCTTCGATTCCGAAGCCGCCATTTTTCGTTCTACGAAGCGAACTCAGGAACGCGCCTCCCCCAAGAGCCTCCCCCAAGTCTCGTGCAAGTGCTCTAATATAAGTCCCCTTGCTACATTCGACCCTCACCATGGCCGTCGGAAGTCGCCTACCACTCAAGTCTGCCACATTGATTCTTGAAGACCTTCCTTCCATAGGGGCAGCCGCCACGAATGACAAATCAGAATAGGATTCAAGCACTAAAGAATGAATACAGACCCTGTTGGCCTGTATGATGTCGGACCCTTCTTCAAGACGCCCCTGCCGGTAAAGCTTGCGGGCAGTCTCATAGGCACGAACGCCATCCACAGACTTGGCGCTAAAAAGCGGTGCCACCTGCATCTGTTCTCCCTCAAATCTCGGGAGCGCCTCAAGAAGTTCCTCTCTTGTGGGATGGCACTCTGGATACTCCCTATCTATGTCTTTTTCAAGATCATAAGAAGGAGTCGTCGCCCCGAATGTAATCCCCGCAAGATATTCCTTTGGCGAGCTCTGGAGCTGCTCCGCCCGCTTGGTTGCAGGCCCGATACAAACTAAAAGAATGCCGGTCGCGAGGGGATCAAGTGTCCCGGCGTGACCGACTTTTAGATTTTTCTTCCCAAAATGCCTTATGGCCAGATACTTCACCTTACGGATGACATCAGCAGACGTCCACCGGTACGGCTTATCTATGGGAAGCACTATCCCCTCAGGATAGTCTTCAATACTGTGCGACAAAGCACTACCTAACAGGGATTTTGTCAATTCTTCTCTGATGTCTTCCTCCGGCGAACTCGGTCTTCAGCCATGTGGAGACCATCATCACTGCCATACGGTATGAAACAAATCTTGCTGGCATCACGAGCACATTGGCATTATTATGCTCTTTCACAAGGCCGGCCACTGCCTGATTCCATGCCAACCCTGCTCTGATGCCCTGGTGATGGTTGAGAGTCATCGCCATACCGTTGCCAGTGCCACAGATGGCAATCCCCTTGTCTACCTTGCCAGCCTCCACAGCTTCCGCAAGAGGATGTGCAAAATCACTATAATCACAACTCTCGGGGCTGTCCGTCCCGAAGTTCACGACTTCATATCCTTTTTTCATAAGATATGAGATAAGCTTGGTCTTATATTCCAGACCAGCATGATCACTGCAAATGCCGATAGTCATAATATACTGATATTATAAGGCGAAGATACATATTTTTCGTATCTTTGCCAAACGTCCCATTTTGGGCAAACCACTTAAAAAAACACACTTCAGATGAGTTTCATTAACGACAATTTCCTTCTTTCTACAGATAGCGCTCGTGAATTGTTTCATTCACACGCCAAGTCGCTACCAATAATCGACTACCACTGTCACCTGTCCCCACGGCAAATTGCACAGAACATACAATTCAGGGACATAACCCAGTTATGGCTTGTAGACGGACATGCAGGAGACCACTATAAGTGGAGAGCTATGCGTGCAAATGGTGTCAGCGAAGACTACATTACAGGTGGAAAACATAGCGCATGGGAGACGTTCGAGAAATGGGCACAAACGATGCCATACACGCTGCGTAATCCTCTATACCATTGGAGTCACCTCGAACTCAGTAGAGTATTTGGCATAGACAAGACTCTCAATCCATCCACAGCAAGAGAGATATTTGAAGAGTGCAATGCCAAGCTCGCCACTGATGAATTCAGAGGGCAGAGTCTCATACGCAAGTTTAACGTGGAGACAGTCTGCACTACCGATGATCCGGCAGACGACCTCAGGTGGCACAAAATGATATCCGAGCATCCGTTTGGAACCAAAGTACTACCAACCTGGAGGCCAGACAAAGCCATGGCTATAGAGAATTCCAAAGATTACAAGGATTACATTCATACTCTTGAAGAAGCCGCCGATATGGAAATACATAGTTATGCGGATCTTCGTGAGGCTCTTCAGAAACGGCACAACTTCTTCGATTCCATGGGCTGCCGACTCTCTGACCATGGGCTGAGTTCTTTCTATGCATCAGACTACACTGAATCTGAAATAGAACGCATCTTCCAAAATATTATGGAAGGCAAGACACCGTCAGCAGAGCAGTCAGATAAATTCAGAAGCGCATTCCTATTCGATCAAGGAGTCATGGATGCAGAATCAGGATGGGCGCAACAATTCCACGTTGGTCCTATCAGAAACAACAACAGCCGAATGTTTGCCACCGCCGGTCCAGATACCGGATATGACTCCATCAATGACCTTCCACTCGCCGAATGCGGAAACAGATTCTTTGACAGGCTTGAGAGCAAGGGCAAACTCGCCAAGACTATCCTCTACTGCCTCAACCCCAAGGACAACGAGACCCTTATGAGTATGGCTTACAATTTCAACGATGGAAGTATCCCTGGGAAGATGCAGTTTGGCTCTGGATGGTGGTTCCTCGATCAAGAGGTTGGCATGAGACGGCAGATCGACTGCCTTTCCATGCTTGGACTGCTCAGCAGGTTTGTGGGCATGCTAACTGACTCGAGAAGTTTCATAAGTTACCCTCGCCACGAATACTTCCGACGTATCCTATGCGACATATTGGGTTCTGACATAGAGAGCGGCCGCATACCTCTATCCGAAATGGATAGGGTTCGCCAAATGGTGGAGGACATCTCATACTACAATGCCAAGAATTACTTTAGGTTTTAATTAGGGCGACCTCTTAGGAAACAAGGAAAGGGGACTGACTAAAAATCCAATAGTCAGTCCTCTTTTAGCAAACCAATGATTATTCTCTTCGTATGTATCTAGAATGCCAGCACAGCTCTTGTCTCAGACACTCCGAAAGTACTATAACTAATTACAGAGAAGTCATTATAGAACGAAACGAGTCTCGCGGCATATGATATGTCCCCTGTGCTGAAATATGTCCAGCTATGTGAAGAAGACCACAATGCCCCCGTAGCCCCACTGAACAGATCCCTTTCCTCAGATGGAATCTTCTCCAGATATGAATCCATAAATTTAATCATATCAGCACAGTAACTTGCATCCACAAGGAAATCCCCATTTCCGTTGAAATCCCTTATATGGTCATCAAAATCAACTTTCCCAAGATTAGCAAAAGCATCCATAAGTTGCCCCGCTGAAGGAAGATACCATCCGGTAGAATACGACGGTGCCGGCACCTGATCGCCAAAAGCTACAACGGCTGAGAAAGCAGGATACCAGCCTTTCTCCATATCGGCAGCACGACGGGTGCGGATGACTACATTGTTCCAATAGCCATTAATATCCGCACGGTTGAGCTCATAGGAGTGCATATAATCTTTAGTATCAGTAATAAAAGGAAGATACATTCCAGGATAGTCAGGGTCTTCCACACTTTCATTACGATTACCGTCATCTTTTCCTTCAGGATAATCATCAAACCACTTCATAGAAGTATTTCCCTTATATGAAGGCATTCTGGCAGAGAGCACAAGTGCATGAGCGCCAGCAAGAACCGACTTCTCTTTGTCAGAAATACGGGAAAGATCGGTCTGAAATACAACCCCTGCTACACCAGACGGAGCCTGGCTCATCTCCCGAACTGTTTCAACAGGTAAAATTGACCCATCACCATAGAAAAGATCTCCGACCGAGAGCTCTCTTGCACCCCCGTCCTTAAACGAGCCTTCTTCAAGGAAAGAGAGTTTGCCACTTTCAGTGCCGAGTTGTACATCAAATGACTTTGAGACTCCAGCTTCATCATAACTTACGGTCAGATGTTTCCCCTCTTCCGGATAATAGTAAAACGTATAATAGAAAGGAATGGTACCAGGAGTGATAGTCTTATCCCCTAGAGACACTTTCATGTTGCTACAACTTGAAGGGGTGGTATACTTAAATCCACTATGAGTGCTATAAACCGTACCATCAGTAAGACTCCATGCGGCAACAGACATTAGATGTTCCAGAATCGCAGTCACAGACAGCTCTGTATCAGTCTTTTCCACCGTCGCCTTCGCCACTGAAAGGTCAAAGGCCTTCGTTCTGGCAATATTGTCTGGAGACTGGTCGTATGTAACTCCTCTAAGAGCAAGTTCCTTGAAGAAATCGGCAGCATTAGACGCCGACTTGTCCACATACTCAGACGCATCCGCGCAGAATGGAAAATAAACAAAGCCAAGTTCACTTCCAGTAACAGACACAGTCTTATCGGCATTCCATGTACTTCCATCATAAGTAAGCCGGATATTGGCTTCAACTATCTCGCCATCGCGGACAAGAAAAACGCCTATCTCATCCCCAGCGACAAAGTCTTTAGCAAGAAGATGTGATTTTGGAACACTCTCGAAAAAGCCTGAATCCGTAATCGCCACCACAAGTGGGAGCTCCTCCACTGGCTCAACGACGTCTTTAGTACAAGCACCAAAAGAAAGTAAAGCTAAAAGCGCTACGCCAACCGCCACAAGAGAGGTGCGAAGATGCTCCAATAAAGAAAATCTAATCATATTATAATCCACATTCTGAATTTATCGTCCAAATTTACTCATTTATCCCCACATTCCAAATTCTATTTCGGGAAGTCGTTATTCGTGATTTTTCCGTTGTCTTAACTCCGTGTCCAATATTGGGGGACCATTATACAATTATGTTTTTACCATATTTCGAGCCAATAGAAGGCGTAACAGTTTTTGTCGTCAAACGCGGCACCGCTACTATATCCAGACCCAACTCCTTTTGATTGTAGAAACTTATAGTAATCATCTTTCAGGTTATTCTGAACTAGTGATTTAAACCCCCTATGGAAATAAAAGATATCTTTATAAAAAGGGCGATAGTTAAACATATCTGGGGCTTTCCAGTTTAATAATCCATGCAACTGATCAGGAACGATATAACTGTCGGAAGATAAATTTGTCAAAGCATCTTTGTATTGTGTAGAAGAATCTAGCGCATCACCAAATATGCTAATAGTGTTAGCAGTACTATCAACACAAAGGATAGCACTTCGCTGCGCGTTGCTTTTCAGCTGATTATAAAGTACTGTATCTTTAATTTCGTATTCTGAAATGTAATATAAGCGATTATAATTATGCTGAAATTGTAGATCTATCTCCAATGACCATCCGATGCTATGTAATATGATGTCCTTTTGCCCATATAAAATAGGAATTTCAGATTTTAGAGAGTCTGGAAATACTGGATTCATAATCAGAGAACACTCTGCTTTTTCTTCCCTCTGGATTTTCCTAGAGTCATTATATACTTTAAGACGCTGCACACCAATGGCTATGCATGACACAGTGATGACAACAATTATTGAGACGTAAATACTCTTTGCTTTCACCATATCTCTGTCCAATATATGATAGACTTGTTTTTGTCACTACATACTGCCCCAGCGGAGGCTCCCTTGCTATATGATTTTGGCAGGTGTTTTCTGATGACTCTTATTCGCTTCACATTTTTCAAGTTGTTTAAATAATTGATCGCCGTAACATAGCACTTATCGTATGAATCGTCCCCGTCTACCTCATAAGGTTGGAGCCCTTTTATCGCGCAATAGACATCATCGGGAACAATTATAAGACCATCTTGGAAATCTTCCGCGTGATGGAAATTGCACATAAACATCATTATGCAAGAGATTCTTGGGTCTTCCATATCGCTTATTATAGAAAGGCCTTTCAGCCTTTTTATTTCTTCGTCGTAGTCAGATTGATTGTCAAAATGTCTTCGTTCTATGCATTGACAAGGAATGGTATATTTTCTAAAAAGGTTGGAACCCAACAAATAATGATTCTTGCTTGCACTATCTTTGTCATAAAAGTGCTGAGTCAGTTCTTGTGGCAGTTCACTATCCCATATACTCAGAGTTCTGGACTCGTCATAATATTCGCTATGGCTACATGAACCAAGAATGAGTAGTCCAATTAGTAAAAACAATGACTTGATTTTTTTCATAAACTTGTTGCAATTGTTTTGACGACCTCAATAATGATATTCTTTAATAACTCCGTATCCACCTCCGGGGAGAAATCGTATGAATACTCCCTATACTCTATAAACTCATTAATCTCTCCATTAATGGGGAATGGAAAAACATTTCTTTTAGTTTTAGTAGTTTTGATATACTTTGCAGATATTGTGTGCTTATTTGCGTTTTTAGGAACATATCGCGATTCCAATATATTCTCGGTGAGATCATCTTTTTGTACTATTGATATTTGGCTCATTCCCTCTGGATATCTCATAATTGTTTCTTTGACATGTACTAATTCTTTTGTCGTTTTAAACTCATATCTAATATGAGACATCATTTGCTTTGAAACACGTGAATCAAACAAAAAGCCGCCGTTTAAATCACATAAATGATCGTACTGTCTTACGATAAGTGAATCGTATTTGGAGTTTGAGAACAAAAGCGACCAGTCTTTAGAGTCGTAGTTACTATTCTCGGACATAATAAGAAGCGCCTTGTTATAATAAATTTGTCCTGTTTTCGTGTTCTGGAACCAACTTCTCCCATCCGGGTCTATAAAGTTGACCAGGTCTCCATCACAATAGGCGTA